>JAXGQR010000001.1:0-392352 GCA_040766325.1 Dehalobacterium sp.
GGTTGCGAAGGATTTATTAGAAAATTATACTCCAGAACCATTACCCACTGAGATAAAGAATAAGCTGCGTAATATTGTCAACGAAGCAGAAAAACATTATAACGTAGCAATAAGTAGGGAATAAATTATTTAAGGATATAGTTATGAAAAAATCCATGGAGGATGGTTGAAATAGAAGTGATTTCGCCACCCTCCTATTTTCAATGGTAAGATATATTAAAATTGAAGACCTATTCTATTCCCCAAGATTTGCCGCTGAAACTTGAGCAAGATTAGTTCGTCCTTGATGCGGCTTTTGATGTGGAAGTATATATTAAAGGATTTCGTTTTGAAATATAAATTTAGAAAAGTGATCTGGAATTGTTTGAAAAATAATTATTCTATCTTTGAATAATAATAGGGGGGAGAAAAATGGGGAAATTGTTTGGCAATTTTGATAAGCCTTTATTCTGGATAACTTTAATAGTGATGGCAGTTACTATCACTATTGGGATCAGCATGCCGGAACAGTTTGAGAATGGATTGAATGCAATTAATGCATTTGCTACTACAAATTTCGGCTGGTGGTATATGTTGTGTATCGCAATATGTATCATTTTTATGCTATGGTGTGCTCTTTCACAGTATGGTAACTTAAAATTAGGTGGAGAAAACGATCGTCCGGAATATAGTTATTTCTCCTGGTTTGCCATGTTATTCAGCTGTGGAATAGGCGTAGGATTTATTTTTTGGGGTGTTGCCGAGCCCATGAATCATTTTATGAGTCCGCCACCTTATTCCCCATATGCTGCAGGAGATCCCAAAGCTGCTGCTTTTGCTATGCAAGTTTCACTTCTGCACTGGGGAATTCATGGCTGGATACCATACACTACTGTAGGACTAGCGATTAGTTATTTTGCTTACAGAAATAATAGGCCGATGACAGTTGCTAATTCCCTTTATGGATTGTTGGGAAACCGCGTTAATGGAAAATGGGGTAAGTTAATAGATTTTCTAGCTGCCTTTGCAACGATATGTGGAATTAGTACATCTTTGGGAATGGCACTATTATCCATGAGTTTTGCGATAAATAAATTATTTGGGCTTGAGATTAATACGGCTCTTCTCGTATTACTTGATTTAGCAATAATCATAGCTTATATTATCTCAGCCACTTCCGGTATTTCCAAAGGGTATAAAGCATTTAAGCGATCTCAACGTTTTTATGGTATTATGCATACTGGTCTTTGTTTTATTTGCCGGTCCGACGAGATATGTTTAAATTTATTTACAGAATCTATAGGCAATTATCTGCAAAATTTTGTTTTCATGACTTTTTATTCCGGCACATCCGATCAAAGCGGTTGGATAGGTAATTGGACAATCTTCTATTGGGGTTGGTGGATTGCATGGGCTCCTTTTGTAGGTGGTTTTGTAGCAGAATATCAAAAGGTAGAACAATTCGCCAGTTTGTGGTAGGCGTCCTGTTAATACCATTTATTTTTACCTGGATTTGGTTTCTGTGATCGGAGGGACAGCGATGAATTTCCAAATAAATGGAGTTGTTCCGATGTGGCAATCGATTCAGGCCAATTCTGGATCCGGATTTTTTGTCATGGCTGATGGGTTACCTTTGACGATTTTGATTAGTTATGTGGTATTGATAAATCTCTTTATTTTTATGGTAACATCTGCAGATTCAGCATCTTTCTATGTGGCGATGTTGATGGCAAAGGAAACCCGCAACCTACAATTCCCATGAGAGGACTTTGGGGCTTTTGCATAGGCATTATTTCAGTGATCTTATTAGTTACAGGTGGCATGGCGGCTTTACAAACTGCCTCAATCATGCTCCTGCACTGCCTTTTTCAATTGTTATGTTTCTCATGATTGTATCATTAGCGAAGAATTTAAATTCTGAGGAGATAATTTATAAAGGTGAAATTGTTGATGTAGATGCTTCTTCGCAATATAGGTTAAAATGCAATAAGGTGAAAAAGAGAGGGACGCTTTGTTTGCCATATCGAGTGTAATGGAGAGACGGATCTTCATATTCCATTACCTAAGGAACACGAGGGGTCAGGAGCCACGAGGGGGTCAGTCCCCTCCAGGAACACGAGGGTCAGTCCCCTCGTGTTCTCATTGCCACCGTTAAAATGGAGAATACTCATAATCTTCATCGGCAGTTACACACTGCTCTATTTCTTCCGGCCAGCCTTTAACGCCTTGAACGATTTCAGTATTACCAGTGTTCCTGCTGCTGCACCACACGGGAACACGGAATTTCTTGATATCCAATCTTTCGATAGGGTTTCTACAGGTTGAGGGATTTGAGGAACATAGCTGTATGGGTAGCGATATGCTCGGTAAATAAAATCACTGGTAGCGTCAAATGGTGCAATAAATTCCCACACAATTTCTTTCATCCAAAGGTAACCTCAATTAACCCGCGATCCGATACCTTCAGTAATTAATGTATTACCGTTGGGCAGACGTTGAGCAGAAGAAACGAGGGGAGCTATAGAAACGGTAATTGCCAATTACACCGGCATGAGGGTATAAATCTTTACCGGTAACCTGCCAGACTACATTCATTGTAATCGGATTGATTTCAAGAATACGAGAGCGGTCAGCAATATTGCCATCCTTTGAAGTTCTGCCGGGTGATCCGTATCCTGCCCAGCCACCATTATCAAAGACTAAAATGTTTCCTTCTCGGGAAGACCTTTGGGGATCATATGGACATGGTGTTGGCCGATAATTTGACCAATCTTTTTTAATTCTTCCGTCTCTGTAAAGTCAGGACCCATTCTCCAAACAACTTTACCTGTTTCCTTAGAGATAATAGCGGAGATATTAGCTTCACGAGCATCCCAGATGATGTTTTGGGGTGGAATCTCTCATCCCTTGATCGTACCATTTATTTGGTCCCAGCTCACTCATAGAGTTAATATGAACCCAGTCACCTGCCACCACCGTTTCGGTGCATGTTAGGATTTCTGAATAAGGCATTTTTAGCTATTTCTGAGAAGCCAAACTCATTGAAATGCTCATTAGCACGCCATTCCCAAACAATATTGCCTTCCCAATCTACTTCAATAAAGCAATCGTCAAGTAAAAGCTTATCAGAGATTTTTTTATTATATACATTTTCATGACAAAGAATCAAAGTATTACCACTATCTGTTTTGCATTCCATTCCTGGAACGTAGTAACCTACAGGATTACCTTCTCTTTGATAATCATGGTGTTGACGAGCCATCCATTGTGGTTCATTTCCGGATCCTCAATATATTCTTTTTTATCGAATTTCCATACTGCTTTTCCTTCCCAATCTACTTGCACGAGGTCAGTTTGGTCTTGGTAAGCGTGTTTAACATCACGTGTACCAAGGTGACCTGACACCCGGCAGCAATTTGTTTGGGAAACCACAGAATCCTTCCAGTGTTTTACCACGTTGCCATTCATGTCAATTAAGATAGCTCCAATCCCATGGATAGGCATAATCATATAGCCACTCCAAAACTTTTTTGGGGATGCTAAATCGTGACTCCCGTTGGGTGAATCTTAGGGTGACCATTAAAATACCTCCTTTTTTGTGATGTGATCATTTAGTAAATGATAAAGTCGTTTAATGATATAATAGATATAGCATTATGATAGTTATGAAAGACTTTTATATTTAATATATCATTTTAATTTGTCTTATGGCAACATCAGTCCCCTGCTATGGTGCTTACCTGCTTCAAGATAACGAGAGATTTAACTGTAATATAGAAATCAGGTATCAAGAGGGAAAGCTGACTTTTAAAATAGATAGAAAAAAGGAGGTGAATAAATTATGGCAAAATATGTAGACGGATTTGTGCTTGTAGTGCCCAAAAACAAAGTTGAGGAATACAAGAAGATGGCAGAAAGTGGCCGTGATACGTGGTTGAAGTGTGGTGCGCTTCAATACTTTGAATGTCGTGGCGATGACCTTATCCCACCGGAAATGGGTGATGAAAAAGCGCGTGCATTTACTGAAATGACTGGAGCAACAAGTAGTGAAACAGTTTGGTTTTCTTATATATCGTCTTTAAATCCAAAGAACATCGAGATGAGGTCAATGCTAAAGTAATGGAAGAAATGAGTAAGCAGATGGAAGAAATAAAAGACATGTCGGCGCCTTTTGACATAAAAAAAATGGCTTATGGCGGTTTTCAAGTTGAAGTAGAGAAGGGTAAAAACGGTCCTTCTATGGCATGAGAATTAAAACGAAGAATAAGAAATATTGTAAATATCTAAACCTCACAATCTGCCGATTGTGGGGTTTTTATGGTGGTGCGCCCAAAGAACACAAGGAGAACACGCGGGGACGGAGAGCACAAAGTAGAACACAAAAGGACTGTCCCCTCGTATTCTTGCCACTCATTGACAAAAGCAAACTATCGGCGTATAATACGAATTGTGCAAATAGTCTTTTTATATCCATTGTATGATAACTTTTTGACCAGCTTTTTGCTTCACGCGATTATTTTCGTATGTCACCAAAGAGAATGGACAACCCTATAGCAGAGACTGCGGGGTTGTAACTTACTCCATTAAACACGCCAATTTCACAAAACAGCATCGAAGGGGGATCAATTTAATGATGGTTAAAAAGCCACTACGAGCCGTCCTACCTGTAATTATTTTGCGATACTTATGGTTTTTATATCCCAATCTGCCGACACAAGTTCGCAGCCATTGTCTCCTGACGACATTAATTCTGATGAATCCTTTCCGAAAAGCGCCAGCTTTACTATGACAAAAGAAGAATTTTCGAGCAATATAGGCCGCCTTGGAACTGCGCATAGCTGTGGCATACGATAAGCTGTCCTCCACTTTAACGAAGGATCAACGGCTTTATTTACAGGAGGCGCAAACAGCTTGGCGGAATTATTATGAAAATTTTGCGGCAGTGTTAAAAGTGCAGCTTGATGCCGGTAACAGTGTTTTATGAAAATGAGGGTGAGGAGCGCAAAACAAATATCTATCGGGATACAGTGTTAATCATGCTGGATGAACGCGCCACCGGATTTGGAATCCTGGGCAGAGCACAACTATTGGCTAGTAGAAGCAAGCGAAGTCGCCGAGCTGAAAAAGCAGATTAGGGCGGAAAAGCGTGCTGGCCGACACTATTTCCATGAATATTATATGCAACGAAGGCTTCCGTGAGGCTTGGCAGAAGGCCTATAATTCCTGGTACTCTTTTTTTAGCAAAAAAGCAATACTATCTTTATTTCTGCGGCAACCGGGAGCAACCCGGAGCCGTCATGGCTGCGAAAGAGCTGTTCCAACTGGAAAGAATGAACAACTTAACTCTGCTGCATCAGAAGGGATCCTGCATTTGCGCCAGGAAAAGGAGGAATAGCCAGTAATTTTCTCATATTTTAATCCCTGTCGGGACTACATAAACCCCACGGAACATTTGTCTCTTCTTTAATCGGACTTTCTACCAAAAACAAATCTTTGCGGTTTCTTCTTACCTATTTTCGGTGAGTTCAGATAGATATATGGACGATTCATTTCTTCCCCATCTTCTTTGCATCTCGTTTAATCTCCGTTGTCACTTTTTGAGTGTGCTGACTGAAATCGGCATACAAAATATTCTCTTGGCTTAAATAATGCATTTACGCTATCTTGATATTTACTTAATATGAGCATGAAAGACATTCTATCCGTTCATTTTGGGAGAATAAGTCTCCGATTTATTAGTGATATTTTATTACTTTTTTACGGTGGCCCATAGCTTTTGGGGAGTGTCTTTTCCATTTGATTGAAGCTGTAAGCTTCGGCATGATATATATTCACTCAAGCGGGAGGAGGTGGCTAATAAGTTTATGTATACTTCTTTCTCCAGAAAACGCTACTTGATAATGTTTCTTTTTGTTGCCTGCTTTGTTTGAATTTACTGATGGAATTTTGTGGTTATTTAAAGGGGGGACATAGAAATTATGAAAAAGTTGATTGTTACACTGTTTGCTATAATGGTCTCCGTTTTTGCCATCAACTTATCTTACGCCGAAGATATGGTGCCGAAAGAGGCTGCGACACCGGTCATTGTCGAGCAACCTGCGGATATAACGGGGTATGTGGATAGCGAGGCAATTCTTTCCGTCAGCGCCATCGTAACGGATGAAGGCGAGCTCAGCTACCAATGGTTCAGTAATCTTGCTTTCTCCTACGAGGGTGGCGTAGCCATAGAAGGCGCGACGGAGAATACATACTCTCCGCCCACGGATGAGACAGGAACCATCTGCTATTATGTAGTGGTGACAAATACTTTGGCGGACCCGGCGGAACCTGGGGAAGCAGCGGAAGCAGTGGAAGGTGAGGAAGCAGAGGAAGCAGTAGAAGGTGAGGAAGCAGATGAAGGAGTGGAAGGTGAGGAAGCAGAGGAAGCAGTAGAAGGTGAGGAAGCAGATGAATCTGAGGAAGCAGAGGAAGCAGTAGAACCGGCGGAACGGTATCCGTTAAGAGCGATATCGTATTTGTGTCGATATTGGAAGAAGAGTTTATTCCCACATTCGAAACATTCGATGCTGCGCAGGCTACTACTCTGCCTTTAGTTATACATATAAATGGCAGATGGCATGATGCGGATGATTGGGATGGTCTCTATTATAATTATGAAGAAGATGGCGCACTGGAAGTGGAAACGGGCGGGCGCTTGGCCATCTTGGCGGAGTACTATCTGGAAGCAGCGGTACCATCCGGTGATACCTATAAGTTTCAGTGGTACAAGAGCGAAAACCCTGACGGCCCCTGGGATGCGATAAGCGCGGAGGATCTGGGACAGGGCAATACCTTTATGCCTAACACCGCAGCACCCGGCACTACCTACTACTATGCCGAGATGACCTACACGCCCAACGGCGGGGTTCCGGAAATTACCTCCAGCGATGTCGCAATGGTAACAGTGAACGCCAAAGTGGCAACCTCCAACCCCTTATCCACAGCGCTGACCCCGGCGGAAGCATCAGGCTGGAGGCGTACCACCAGTAGCGCAGAGGTTAACGCTTGGTGCCAGCTTGTGGCTGATAATAGCGGCGGCCGCATTCGCATGGAGCAGATAGCGACAACTGCAGGGAGGGTGAAACCGGAAGGATTTGAAGGCGATTTCCTCGCTCCGGAACCGCAACCGGTATATATGCTGGTTATCGGCAATCCGGCCCCGAAAAACCCGGATGAAGTATCGGACGACAAGGCCGTGATTTTGGTGAACAATAATATACACTCCGGCGAGGTAGAGGGCAAGGAATCCATGCTCATCTTCGCCCGCGAGGTGGCCTTGGGCATGCATGACGATCTACTGGAGGATCTGGTCATCCTGCTTATTCCCAATCTGAGCGCCACCGGCAATGATATCCTGGCCAAGAACCGTATCAATAACCAATATACCCCCAAGCTGGTGGGCACGCGCTTTACCGGCGGCGTTGTCTCCCCTGTAGGACTGCAAGCAGCGTCAGAAGGGACCTACAACGCCAACAGTGAAAGCCATAACTGGTATAACCTTAACCGCGCCATGACCACACTGTGCTCTCCGGAAGCGGAGGCCTTGGCGCGCTTGATGACGGAGTGGAACTCTGTGATCTTTATGGATGCCCACGCCACCAACGGCTCATTAATGCAGCATGCCATCACTTATAACTGGGGTATGCACGAGAACACCGACTGGGATCTCTTTATCTATAACCGCGACGATTTCTCCGACTTGGCCCTGGGCAGCCAGTCCTATCTGTACAATGAACAGAATAAGGTGGCCGTACCCTACGGTAATTTCAGCGGTAACCCCAGTACTACCGGCACTTGGAACACTTTTGAGGATTTACCGCGCTACACCACCAATTATGCCGGATTGCGTAACCGCCTGGCCTTGATTTATGAGGTCTATTCCCATGACGCATACACCGTGCGCGTAGATACGATGTATGCCTGCCTCTACGGCACCATGCTGGCTGTACAGGAAGATTTAGATCATATAAAAGACCTGATTGCCGCAACGGATAACAATGCCTGGAGCCGCGCCCAAAATGGCGTTGGCGATGAGGAAATAATCACGAAATCCTCGAGGGTGCTGCTGGATCGTGAAGACGGCAATAATGGCTATCTGGATATTATGTCTTATTCGGTTGGTACGGGCAATTCCCCGATTAATTATCAGGTGCGTGATGATATAACCACGCATAATGTGAATGGTGACCGCAGTGGCACTCTCGTAGGTGAACCCACGACCTATCGAATCCCATATATGGGTCGTTTCGCACCCACCGCCACCATACCCATGGGCGCCTATTATTTGCTGGACAAAGACTGTGATGAGGCCGTTGATCTCCTGCAGAGGCATGGCGTCCAGGTATCCCGATTGACTGAGGAATTGACTATCAATGCTCAATGGTTCAAGCCCACATCAAGATATAGCAACGCAGGCTGGTATGAAGGCGGCTTACGAGCCAGCACCAGCGCTGTGCTGGACGGGTCCTGGCAAACGGCCGAGGATATAGTATTCCCTGTGGGCACCTATGTGGTGACAACCGCCCAGCCTCTGGGCACCTTCGCCGCATTGATGATGGAACCGACCAGCGTGGACGGCTTTGTCTCCTGGAACTTCTTTGACGGGCCGATGGATAATCCTACTGCGGCTGGAACGGTGCGCAGCAATCCCGAGTACTTCGCCACCTTTACACCCGTGAGCGGCCGCGCTGACTACACTGGTGATGAGAAAACCTATTCCGTCCCCATTTTCAAGGTTGCCGAGTTTGATCTTATCACGTCAACCGCCACCAACATTGAAGCTAGCGAGACGGCACTTCCTTTATCCGGCGGCAAGAGTACCATCACAATAACCGGCAGCAACCTTATGCCTGGCATACTGGTGGAAGCCTCTGACGGCAATACTACCTTAAGCGGCAGAACCAGCGGCGTTGATGGCGCCAGCCAATCCTTATACTTCAACTTCCCGGCCAACAATACGAGCACCAAAAAAGTTTACACCGTCAGATTCTCTATGGACGGCGGTGCCACCTGGGAAACTCAAACGACTGCCGTTACGGTCAATGCCCGCAGGTCCTCTTCAGGAGGAGGCGGCACAGGTTCCAAGCCGGCAACCGACACCACACCTGACCCTACCCCTACCCCTGAGCCGTCTTATAAGCCGATGGAGCCCACCCGGCCCGCCGGAACTCAGGTAGTGACTACTAAGACCAATAACCCGCTATGGCTGAATGGTAAAGAAACGGTGTTCCCGGCTATCAAGATCGATGATTATAACTGGATCAAGCTGCGCGATTTCGCCATGCTGCTGAACGGCACGAGTAAGCAGTTCTCAATTAATTACGATCCGGCCACGAATATCATCAATATCACAACAGGTGGCGCTTACACTCCTTTGGGCGATGAGTTGATGGATGCGCTCACAGAGTCGATAACAGCCAAATCTTCGTTGCAGCAACTGCGCTTCAACGGGCAGTTCATCGATATGGCCTCCTATAATGTCAACGGGTACAACTATTTCCGCCTGCGCGACCTGTGCATTATGCTGGATTTTCTGCCGGACTACGATGCGGCCAGCGACACAATAACCCTGGACTTCAACCAACCCTACAGTGAGTAAACTCCCTGGGGAGCAAACTCTATAGTCTTTCTCATAAAAGAGAAGGGGCCGTTTTGGCCCCTTCTCTTACTGCAGGTAACACGAGGGGACGGTAACACGAGGGGACAGACCCCTCGTGTTACCTATATGCTATTTCATTTTTCCGATATTATAACGCAATTATTCTGAGCTGCATATGTTATAGGGACTATTACATAATTCCTTAAAAGAAAGGGAGGATGGGGATGGCAAATTATCTTTCTTTCTGCGGAATCATTACCGGGATTAATGAAATCCAGAGAGGAGATCAGGAACCTTTAGGATGTTACAAACTAATGACTGTGGAAAATACGGAGGGAGGCATCGTAAACTTCGTAGTGACACCGTCAACCTATTTTGTAAACCATGCGATGATGGCCGTAGGAGATTGGGTCACCGGGTTTTATGATGGAGATGCTATTGTTCCCTTAATTTATCCACCTCAATATGTAGCAATTGTGATGGCAAGATTATATTCCAACGTTAATGTAAAAGTAGACTACTTCAATAGTGAGTTGGTAAGCAGCGACGGTACATTAAAATTAAATATCGGACCATATACTCCGGTAATACTGGAAAACGATCAGCTGTTTACGGCAAATCCGGCTAACCATACTTTAATTGTACTTTACGGTCCTACGACTAGAAGCATCCCTGCTCAAACAACTCCCTATAAAATTATCGTACTATGTTCTCGGGATATAACGGAATAAAGAAGGTTTCTTGAGATTGTCGGGGGACGGATTGTCAGGGGGACAGGGTTGGTGACAACTTTTTTAAAAGTTGTCACCAACCCGTCCCCCTGACAATACCCTGACAGTCCCGTCCCCTGTTCAAGGGCGGCAGTATTGTGCAATACTGGACAGAATATATGGTTTCAGTGTCTCCTTGATAAAATCTTCTATGGGTCGGTATTCTATTTTTTCTTTAATATAATTAGTAAACGCAGGATGCTCACCGAAAGTAATAATACCACCACTAATGAAACGACTGATGAGTATGGCTTTGCTGTATTCGAGGGAAGGCTCATATTGGGTCAGTAGAAAGGCCAGGGCACCCTCCATTTTTTTATTGACCGTTTCCGTAAGGGGACTGCAATCTTCGGGCGGCTGAATCTGTTCCCAGTACAGCAAAGATATATATTCCGGCCATGGCTGGTTAATGGCCATATATAACTGCAAACTCAGTAACTGATCAATTAAATCCCATGCTTTGTCCTGATCCAGAATGCCGCTTTCCTTAGCTAGTGCAATATTTTCATATACTTCATCATAGTAAGCGTCACAATTCTCTGCTGCGTATTCAAGTACTGCTCTATAAAAATTCTTTTTATTCTCAAAATGAAATGAAATTGTGGCAATATTAACATCGGCTTCCTTTGCAATCATACGCATGGTGGTTGCCTCAAATCCATATTTAGAAAAAAGGCGGATCCCTGTCTGTATCAGTTTCTCCTTGGTGTCGGTAGGTATGATTGCCTGCCTGTTTTTTACATGTTCAATACCTATTTCTACCAGGCTCTCCTTTCTTTTATGATGTATGATTGCTTTGTGTCTCACATCGACACCTCCAATAAATACTGAACTGTAATTCGTTAAATTATATCACGGAATAAAATCCGAAACAAGAAAGGGCAAAATCTTGACAACATGCTTAAAGATAGATTAGCTCTAAAACATGTGCCATTAAGTCAATGATAATAAAATTTTTATATAAATTATTATTAATTAATTAATTAATAATAATTATACTACATCTCAATGCTAAAACCAAAGTATTACTACGTCTGCCATTTTTATTTCTGCATATATTTACACAATTATTGGGTTATGGTAGGTAAAAGCATTGCGTTATACTTAAAGAAATATATTGACAGATTATTCCATTTAGTTACAATATAATTAAACAAACGTTTAATTAGTGTGAGGTTTCATAATAGCTTCACACAAATTTTAACGTTTAGTAGTGCGAGGTTTCACAAATAGCTTCACACCAAAAAAGGAGGTATTTTATGCAACTCTCAAAATTGACCCTAACAGTCAACGGCCGTGAATATGAGTTCTCGGTGGGAACCATGTTTGGCCAAATCCCCCCTCAAGAAACGCTGGTCGAAACACTGCGGGAACGTCTCGGTCTTACAGGATCGAAAATTTCCTGCGGCGAAGGTACCTGCGGATGCTGCACGGTGATTATGGATGGCAATGCCGTAACCAGTTGTATGATGCTGACTGCAGACTGTGACGGAAAATCAATTACTACCATCGAAGGACTGACAGATCCAGTCACCGGTGCATTGGACCCGATCCAACAAGCTTTCATTGACCGCTATGCATTTCAATGTGGCTATTGTACCCCTGGCATAATCATGGCGACAAAAGCCTTGATGGACAAAAATCCCACACCGACCATGGATGAGGTCAAAGAAGCATTGAGTGGCAATTATTGCAGATGTATCAGCCAATACCATGTTTTTGAGGCTGTTGAAGATGTGATCGCGAAGAACCGGAAAAAGGGGGTTACTGAGAATGTCTAATTTCACAATAACCTATTCTGATTATACATACATTGGGAAAAATACCCCGCGTAAGGATGCGCGTGATATTGTCACAGGCAAGGCTACTTTTTTGGATGATTTCGAAGTTCCTAACATGATCTACGGGCGAGTGCTCAGAAGTCCATATGCACATGCCATGATCAAGAGCATTGATATTGAAAAAGCCATGAAGGTTAAAGGGGTTCATGCCGTTCTTACTCACAAAGATATGAAGCCAGAATGGAAAATGGGCTACCCGCCTCAAAAACTAATATTAGATCCGCACCTGCGTTATGTTGGTGATTTTGTGGCTTTTATCGCAGCAGATACGGAACAAATTGCAGATGAAGCAATGGAATTAATCGAGGTTGAATATGAAGTTTTGCCCGCAGTTTTTAATGGGGTGGATGCAGCAAAGGAAGATGCTCCCCAGCTATACCCAGGAGTTTTTGAAAATAACGAAATTAGACCCGGATGGGAATTTTTCCAGCCTGAAGGTCTTTACTGGCATCTACAAAGAGGTGATGTGGAAGAAGGATTTAAGAAATGTGAATATATAGTTGAAGACAGAGCGGAATTCAACAAGATGCCTAATCCGATGGCGCCTGAAACACCAGGGGCTATCGTCAAATATAAAGGTGACAATAATTTTCATGTTTGGGCTACATCTCAAGGAGCTTACATATGCAAACTGTTTAATAGTTTTGCCATGCCTGATGCCAATTTTGATGTGGAGACATTTAATGTCGGCGGCAGCTATGGTAATAAGCAGTCTATGACAGCACAGGTGATGTGTGGTGCTTTGTTATCCATGGCAACAGATCGACCGGTTAAAGTAATGCAGACAAAACCCGAACAACTTTTATGTTTTGAAAACCGTCTGGGCAGTCAGATTGAAGCCAAAATAGGCATTGACAAAGAAGGTATTGTCCGTGCTGTTAAAGGAAAATGGTTTGTTGATACCGGCGCTTATAGCAACTGCACCCAAGGTCAAGTTGGTGTTGGGTTAGGTGAAGCACAATTGATTATGGGCAAATGTACCGACTGGGATTTTGATTCTAAACTTACCGCGACAAACCGGACACCGGCAGGGATTGCACGAGGATATGGCGGCATGGAGCTGAATTCATGCCTGAACCTTCTGTTATGTCGTGCTATGGAAGCTGGAAACTTTGATCCCGTTGATGTTTATGAAAAGAACTATATCAGCCATGGAGATCGCTTTGTCTGGCGTGATGGCTGTCTCTGGAAAGCTCATTCAGTGGATTACAAAAAAGCAATAAGAGCCACAGCTGAAAAATTCGGTTGGAAAGATAAATGGAAAGGCTGGGGCAAACCTACCTGGGTTTCTGAAGATGGGAAAAAGGCACGTGGAATAGGTATCGGGATCATCGGCAATGCCGATGCCGGCGAAGATAATAATGAATGTTACATCAGAATAAATCCCAATGTTAATGATGATGGGGCAACGGTCATGATCAATATGGATGTTACAGAATCAGGGATGGGACAGCGCAGCAACCTGATAAAAATGGCAGCTGAAGTATTGAATGTGCCTTATGAAGTAGTGGATATGACGTCGCCCGGTACAGGTGTGCACAACCCCAACGCCTTTGGTTTATGCGGTTCAAGAGGAACGATTACATATGGCAGAGCTATTGTCAATGCTTGTGAAGATCTCCGTAATAAATTGTTTACACTAGCAGAACCGATTCTGCATGTACCGAAGGAAGTTATGATCCTTGATGATTTTGGCGTACGTTCAAAACATCGACCTGAAAAATATGTAAAATGGAAGCAACTCATCCCTCAGGCACTAACCGTAACCGGTTACGGAAGGCATATTGAATCTTTTGGGTCTCCAAGTGTCATGGTTACTTGTGTTGAGGTTGAAGTAGATCTGGAAACCGGAAAAGCTGAGGTTGTAAAAATGACTAACGGTACTGATGTAGGTCAGATAATAGATCCGGCAGCTTTGGAACTGCAGTTACATGGAGCTATTGGTGCCTCATGTATGGACAGTGCCACCTTTGAACAAAACATCACTGACGAGGCTACCGGGCGGATCATGAATGGTAACATGATCGACTATAAATGGCGTACTTTCAATAACTTCCCTGAGTTTACCACTACAGTTTTAGAGTCTCAGTTTGATACATTCCAGTTTAAAGCAACCGGGATCGCTGAAATTTCGGGTGGTGCATCAGCTCCGGCAGTAATTCAGGCCATATCTAATGCCATTGGAAAACACGTTACGGAATATCCGGCAACACCTGATGTAATTCTAAAGACTCTTGGTAAACTTTAAAAGGAGGAGAGAAGATGAAACATTTTGAATATGCCCGGGCGAATAGTTTTGAAGAAGCTTCAGAATTGATTGCCGGCGGAAAAGATAATCGGATTATAGCTGGCGGCACGGATCTACTTGGCGTGCTCAAAGAAAATATACTAAAAGACTATCCCGAACAGCTCGTGGATATCAAGCGCATCCCCGGTACCGGAACAATTGAGGTAACAGCAGGAAATCTCAACGTGGGCACTAATGCCAAACTCAGTGAGATCTCCGAGTCTCCTCTTGTCAAGGAGCATGCTCCCGTGCTGGCAGAAGCAGCCAAGTCTGTGGCTACCCCTTTGATTCGTAACATGGGAACCATCGGCGGCAATATCTGTCAGGATGTGCGCTGCTGGTTCTACCGCTATCCCCACCAAATCGGCGGCAGACTAGACTGTGCGCGTAAAGGCGGAGATCAGTGTTATGCCCTGCAGGGGGATAACCGCTTCCATTCCATATTTGGCGGCATGAAAGTGCACGCTACTCCATGTCAAAAGGAATGCCCGGCGAAAACAGATATACCCGTTTATATGGAAGAAATACGCAAAGGCAATATGGCAGGAGCCGCCGCCATCATCATGAAGGTTAATCCTATGCCCATGATCACAGCCCGTGTGTGCGCTCATTTTTGTCAGGAAGAGTGTAACCGCTGTGCTAATGATGAACACGTAGCAATTGGTAATGTAGAGCGTGGCGTCGGCGATTATATTATGGATAACAGCGCACGGTTTTTTAAAGCACCGGAAAAAGAAAATGGAAAATCGATCGCCATTGTAGGTGCCGGTCCTGCCGGTCTGTCCGCGGCTTATTACCTACGCAAAGCCGGTAATAAAGTCACTGTCTATGACAGCAAAGCTGAAGCCGGTGGTATGTTAATGTATGCCATTCCTAATTACAGATTACCCAAGGATATCGTGCGCAAGTTTGTGCAAAATCTTGAATCCATGGGGATTATCATTAAATGCAATACGGAGATCGGCAAAGATATCCAGGCCGCCGATCTGGAAAAGAATTTTGACAGCGTTTTCTATGCTACAGGTGCATGGAAACGTAGAGTTATCGGTCTTTCCGGAGAAGATCTCACTACATTCGGCTTAGATTTCTTAATTGAGGTAAACCAATGGATGAAGGGCAAGGTTGGTACCGAGGTATTAGTAACAGGCGGTGGTAATGTAGCGATGGACGTAGCAATTACGGCCAAACGTCTCGGCGCCAAGAAGGTTACCATGGCCTGCGTGGAACCTCGGGACCGGATGCCGGCCAGCAAAGAAGAGATTGCTCGTGCCGAGGAGGAAGGCATTATCATTATGCCCTCCTGGGGTCTCAGTAAGGTTATTGAAGAAAACGGCAGTGTCAAAGGCATGGAGCTTAAGCGCTGCGTCAGTGCCTTTGATGAGGAGGGGCGTTTTGATCCTCAATATGATGAAAATGAGCTGATTACTGTTAATGCCGATTCCATCCTCATGGCGATAGGACAGTTAGTTGATCTCTCCTTCATAGATGAAAAATACCAGATAGAGCTTGATAAACGTGGTCTGATTGACGTTTCAGAAGATTCGCAGATGACCTCCCGTCCCGGTATTTTTGCCGGTGGTGATATGACCAACGGTCCGGCTACGGTAATCGAGGCAATTGCCAACGGGCACAATGCAGCCCGTGGTATTTGCAGATATCTGGGGGTACCCAGCCAATCAGAATGTAACGGCATGGAAAAACGTGATGACCTCTTCATTACCTTTGATCCCTCAGCCCCTGACAAAAAGGAAGCCGTAAAACTTAGAGAGTTGCCGGCCGAAGAAAGAAGTATCGAAAAAGAAGATTCTTTCTCTCTGGAGCCTGAACAGGTCCTGGAGGAAGCAAGCCGCTGCTTAAATTGTGGCTGCTATGCGGTTAATCCCTCTGATATTACGCCGACACTGGTAACATTAGGGGCAGTCATCGTTACTAATCAGCGCAGGATTCCTGCAGAAGAATTCTGCTGTACCAAGCTCAAAGTATCCGAAGTTCTACAGCCGGGCGAATTGGTTACCAAGATAGAAATTCCTCTCGTCAAAGGCGCTACCATGCACTATGATAAATTCCGCATCAGGGATGCCGTGGATTTTACCATTGTCAGTCTGTCCACCATGTTCAGTGCTGATAACGGTAAAATGACCGGAGCACGTATTGTGTTTGGCGGTGTAGCTCCTGTACCGATTCGGGCGAAAGAAGTGGAAGGATTTTTGATTGGCAAGGAAATTAATGCGGAAAACGCGGGAGCAGCTGCTGAGCTAGCTGTTAAACAAGTAGTTCCTATGGAAAAGAACGGCTACAAGATTGCGGAAATGAAAACCATGCTCCAGCGTGCGATACTTAGAATGAAATAGTAGATAACTAGATTGTCAGGGGGACGGGGTTGGTGACAACTTTTTGGGAGTGAACATTCTTTAGTGTAAATGGAATAATCATCCTAAAATTTGTTAATAATAATATTGCAGCATAAATCGGGCAACGCTGAGGAGCGACCCAACGCATGCTGTGGCTTATACGGTGAAACGGCGGGCTTGAGTCTGCCGTTTTCCATTTCACCGGTAAGCCCTAAGCGGATAAACCTCGGGAGTTTGAGGGCAGAGCCCTCAAGGCTTATGCAACAAACCTGTCTGCAAAGAATATCATAATCTGGCTGTACGCCATTGCCCAGTCCCTTGATGGCTGTGTCCACTTCTTCGTAATTTCCCTAGCCGAAAGGAATACCACTTTCCTGATGGAGTCATCGGTTGGGAAAATGGATTTCGTCTTCGTAAATTTCCGCACCATTCTGTGGTATGCTTCAACTATATTTGTCGTATAAATTAGATGCCGGATTTGTTCGGGATAGCTGAAAAACGTGGTGAGTTCTGCCCAGTTAGCATCCCAGGATCGTAGAATGGATGGGTACTTTCTATCCCATTTTTCCCTGAATTCTTCCTTAGCATACTCTGCATCATCTAAATTTACTGCACCATATATTTTTTTAAGATCAGCACAGATTGCTTTTCTGTCCTTGTACTGCACGAATTTAGTGGAATTGCGGATCTGATGAACTATGCATAGCTGTTGCTTTGTCTTCGGGAAAACCGCATTTATGGCTTCACCAAGTCCTTTTAGATTGTCATGGCAGGCGATGAAAATGTCTTGCACACCACGCTTTTTCAGGTCGGAACAAATTGATGCGTAAAAGCTTGCGCTTTCATTCTCACTGATCCAAATGCCCAGAATATCCTTCTGCCCATTCATATCAATACCCAGAACCGAATAGACACATTTATTGATAATTTGGCTATCTTTTCGGCTTTTGAACGTGATCCCGTCAAGGTAGATGATTGGGTAAATAGACTCTAGTGGCCTGTTCTGCCACTCGTTCACTTCCGGGAGGATTTTATCCGTTATCTTGGAAATTAGCGACTGCGATATCTCTGCCCCGTAAATCTCCCGCAGATTATCCTCAATATCACGTTGACTCATTCCCTTTGAATACATCGCCATGATTTTATTCTCAATTTCATCCGTCCTGGTCTGCCTTTTTTCGAGGACTTTCGGTTCAAACTCTCCGTTGCGGTCACGAGGTACAGCAATTTCACTCTCGCCGTAATCGCTGATGATGGTCTTATGGTTATACCCGTTGCGGGAATTCCCGGTATTGTTTCCTCTGTTGCTATGTTTTTCGTATCCTAAATGTTCTTCCATTTCGGCTTCCAGCATCTGCTCAATTGTTCCTGCAAAAAGACGTTTAAGCTTTGACTGAATATCACCCGTGCTTTGGCAATCCTGCATTAATAGGCTCACCAGTTCCATTTCCTTGTCTGTAAGAATGTTTTTTGACTGTTTCATTTTTATAACCTCCATTTTGTTTTATATGGAGATTATTGCCATTTACACGGGTTCTTAATCAGCCTCCCGTCCCCCTGACAATCCTAACCTACCATTTACCTATAACTAATAAGAAACCTGGTATTAGAAGTGTAGTAATACTCTCCACAGCTAGTAACCACCCAACAACTTTACTCCAAGCCTTGCCAAGTCCCATACTTCCAAAGGAGACAAAAAAGAGGATCGCCCATGAAATTCCAAAGATAGTAAACCACATATCGCCAACACTAAAATAAAAATAAGTTGCCAAACACGAATACAAACCCGCTCCAAGACAATACCATCCCAGCCCTGTGAGTTCATAATCTTTCAATAGATCCCATGCCAACATTAAGTAAAACAAACTGAACGACATCCCAAGCCCCGCATTTATCAGCCCGCCGGCATTTGTCGCAGCAACACCGTTCAAAATGGATACGGTCATGATTAAAACCCCGACAACTGCATTTGCGGTACCAACAGTTTGCGTTTGTTTTATTTTTCCTAGCAAAAATGCTGCATTAACGATAAAAATTAACGACGCCAAAATCAACACAATAGCTCCCATGGATATCCCTCCCTCATTAAATCAGTAGATCTCCTTGATTTTAGCCAGCACACGTTCAGGAGTCAGGGGCAGCTCCAGATAACGGATACCGATGGCGTCCTCCACGGCCGAAACGATAGCGGCAGCAGTGGGGATCGCGGCACATTCACCCACACCTTTGGCGTTAAAAGGACCTACCGGATCGGTGCTTTCAACAATGATCGGTATGATTTCCGGCATATCTCCTGCGGTGAGCAGCATGTATTTGTGATAACCGTCGTTATAAAAGCCTGCACCGTCTACATAAGTCATTTCTTCTCTAGTAGTGCCCCCGATGCCCATGGCCACACCGCCTTGGATCTGGCCGACGACCAGCAGCGGATTGACAGCCCGGCCGACATCATGGGCACAAGCCATTTTCACTACCTGGACCATCCCCGTCTCCATATCCACTTCGACTTCAGCTGCATGGGCGATCCAGGGCGGTGAGTTGGGAATAAATTGACTGACAGTAGACAAGAAACGTTTGTTGTTCCGGTGGGCGCCGTAGGCTAGTTCCCGGAGCGTGATCTCCTTGCCGCCGCCTTTAATTACCCCCATTTCAATACTAAGTTTATCCTTGGCAACTTTCAGCAGTTCTGCTGCATATGTCAGCATCTGCTCCTTGAGGTCGTTTCCGGCGATAGAGATGACTTTACCCACTGTGTAAAGGGTGCGGGTAGCATGGGTGCCGGCATCAAAAGGTGCGGCGTCGGTGTCACCGAATTTAATCGTGACCTGATTGATGTCTACGCCCACCACCTCTGCCGCAATTTGGGTCAGGCCTGTGGTGGAACCGGGGCCAATCTCAGGAACGCCGACCGCGATATATAAGGAACCATCACCTTCGATGCGGGCATTAACAGAGCTATAATCCACACAGAAAGGCCAGGCGTTACTAACGTGGCACCCTGCGGCGATGCCCACGCCATGGCGCATATTACCATTTTTTTCTTTGCCGCGTTTTTCCGTCCAACCGATGGCCGCTGCCGCCTTGTCAAGACATTCGTTCAGGCCGGTGGAGCCCACAGGATAGGGGAAGAACCAGGGATCGCCCACCTTGGTGGAGTTCTTTTTACGCAGTTCCACCGGGTCGATGCCCAATCGTTTCGCCAGATCATCCACCACGGTTTCTACTGCAAAGGTGCCCTGAGGCGTGCCAAAACCCCGGAAGGCGCCGGCTGTCATCTGGTTGGTATATACCCCGTTTCCTTCATAGAAAAAATTCGGCACGTAATAGGTAGCACAAGATCCGCAAGAACCCAAGACACCAATTACGTCCATGCTGTAAGTGGCGTAAGCACCGATATTAAGATAGGCTTTGACTTCCAGGGCGGTAAAGGTGCCGTCCTTTTTGGCGCCCAGCCTGGCCGTGATATAACCGCCGTGGCGACTGTCGCTGGCGGTAAAATCCTCCTGCCGGCTGTAAACCATTTTCACCGGACGGTGGGCCAGCGCGGACAAAGCAGTAGTAATGATCTCAGCCTTGCCGCAGCAACCACAGCGCGTACCGAAGCCACCACCGACATAAGGCGGATTATAAACCTGTATCTTACTTTCCGGTATCTCGAACAGATGTGAAAGGATCATCAAAACAGCATGGGGAGATTGAGTGGCCGAGCAGACGGCAAGCGTACCGTCATCCCTGTAATCGGCGAGAGCAGCTTGGGTCTCCAACTGGGCATGCTTCAAGCGGCCGATAAATACCTTTTGCTCAGACACTACATCAGCCTCAGCCCAGCCTTTTTCCATATCACCCATATTAAATACCATGGGTGCGCCCAACACATTTTTACGCACAAAGGTTGGTTGCACCACCGGCGCGTCATCCTTCAGCGCTTCCAGCGGGTCGAAAACTGCGGGCAGCAGCTCGTATTCCACTTTGATGAGAGAAAGGGCCTGTTCTGCAATCTTCTCGCTGACAGCAGCTACGCCGGCGACTTCATCACCGATATAGCGGGGCTCATCCGTGAACACCTTCATATCCATGATAGGCTCGTGGGGCGGCATCGTTAGCGCCTGATCATTGCTGGGATTGAAAAGCTTATTGGTGGTGTTGAGGTAAGTGCCAACTGCAATGACACCGGGCAAAGCCTCCGCTTGCGAAGTGTCGATAGAGACGATACGCGCGTGGGCATGAGGGCTCCGTAACACTTTGGCATAGAGCATACGCGGCAATGTCACATCATGGGTGAACAGACCGCGGCCTGTCACCTTATCCCAGGCATCAACCCGGGGAATGTTTTTTCCAATATACTTGTAGTCAGCCATGGTTATTCTCCCTCCCGTATTTTTTCTGCAGCGCTCAAAATCGCTTCCTCAATCTTAACATAGCCGGTACAACGGCAGATATTGCCACCAATGGCTTCCTTTACCTCAGCTTTTGTGGGTGCAGAGTTCTCATCCAGGAGAGCTTTGGCGCTCATTATCATGCCGGGGGTACAAAAACCGCACTGCACCGCGCCTTTGTCGATAAATGCCTGTTGCAGGGGATGCAGTTCTTTTCCTGGGGCCAATCCTTCAATGGTCTCAACCTCAGCGTCCATGGCCCGCATCACAGGCACCAGACAGGAATTGACTGCTTTGCCGTTAAGGATCACGGTACAGGCACCGCATTCGCCCTTCCCGCAACCGATCTTGGTGCCGGTCAAATAAAGCTTATCGCGCAGGAAATTAGCCAACCGGAGGTTGGGGTCAACCTCTATCTCCATATATTCGCCATTAATCGTCACTCTCAATAATTCGCTCATTTTTCCCCCTCCTTTTGCTAAGGTTGAATCGACAATTGCTCGGCAATATCGAGAAACGCCCGTTTAATCAGTACAGGCAGGGTCTGTTCACGATACTTACGGCTGCCGCGCAATGGATTGCTGCGCGGTTGTGCGTCCAGTAAGGCCATCTCGGCCGCAGTCTCAATATTTGCCAGATCAAATGTCTTCCCGGCAAACCATGCTTCTGCCTGGGAGGCTCTTTGCGGGCCAATGCCTACCGGGCCCATGGTGATTCTGGTCCAGTTGAGTAGGCCCTGATCTACGCTGGCCATCACAGCAGCGTTCAGCATGGGCAGTGCCAAATTGGAGCGGAGCTCCAAACGGATAAAAGCCGCCGCTTCATTTGCTTTGGGTAAAGGAATGCGCACTTCGGTGACGAGCTCCTTGCTGCTGTTCAGATGGCTTTTACCAAAGCCCGCATACATGTCGCCCATCTTCATGACCTTGGAACCGCCAGCAGATACAACTGTGAATTCCGGATCCAGGGGCGCCAGCGCCATGGCGGCGTCAGCAGCGGGCTGGGCTGTGACCACATTACCTACCAGTGTGCCGGCATTGCGTATCTGTTTGGAGCCCACAGAGCCGGCCCCTTTGGCCAGGGAAGGAAAATATTGCCTGACAAGTGGGGAGGCGGCGATCTCGCTTAAAGGCACGGCCGCGCCAATCACCAGGCAGCCATCTTCCTCCCGAATATCTTTCAATTCGGAAATACGCATCACATCGACCAGGGTATCAGCTTGTTTTTTGTGTTCCTCCAGGTCAATCATCAAATCTGTTCCGCCGGCCAGCACCAGCGCGGCACCTTGCGCCTGGTCCAAATAATTTACTGCTTCTGCCACGCTTTTTGCGATAAGATAGTTCATGATGCACCTCCTAATTACTCATAAATTATAGTCCGGGCTATTCTGACAACACTGACTGCTTTGCAGTTTTCCTGTGCATCTGTGACCGGAGGGCAGATATGTAGGCCAAAATTTCCCTTGCCCTCCGGTTCGTGATGCATACAGCACTTATTTGGCATTAAGCAGCGAGTTTCTGACCTGAACCTTAATTTCTTGTAACTTGAAATTAT
This sequence comes from Dehalobacterium sp., assembly GCA_040766325.1. Taxonomy (GTDB): domain Bacteria; phylum Bacillota; class Dehalobacteriia; order Dehalobacteriales; family Dehalobacteriaceae; genus Dehalobacterium. The sequence continues at coordinate 22,796 of JAXGQR010000001.1, forward strand.
TTTCCTTCATGGGTTCAGCACCTTTACAGGCTAATTCTGCCGCAGCCTCTGCTAAAGATGCGACAACTTCTTTGCCCTTCAAGAACTTTTCCACTTCAAAGAGGCGGATAGGTACCGGTGCCACGCCACCCAAGACCAGACGGGCATCTTTAATTACAGCATCCTTAATTTTGTAAGCAAAAGCCAGGCTTGTCACGGCAAAATCATGGGAATCCCTGAGACGCATTTTCAGATAACCGCTTTTATAATCATCACATTTGGGAATCTCGACTTCCGTCACCAGTTCGCCTTTATGCAATACATCTTGGATCGCAGGTGAGGTTGTGAAAAAATCGATTGCTCTGATTTTTCGTTCGGTGGTTTTGATTACAGCTTCCAGGGCGATCAATACAGGGCTGATATCCGAGGCATTTACCGAGTAGCAGCCACAGTTGAGGCAGCGTTTTGCTTCCTCTAGTGCTGCATCCCAATCTAAGGAGTAACTGTCCTCTTTATCCAGACAACGCTCTGCTGCCGGTCGCTCAGCTAGCTTGGCCGCAGCGGATTTTTCTGCACCTTCTACGTCGTAGCTGAGGAATTGCTCTCTGGGTTTGACGAAGTCTCTGAGCCCGAATTCTTTGTTGATGTGTTTGGCGGCATTGCGGCCCCCCCGAATCGCCATGATCACGGTGGACGGACCGGTTGTCGCATCACCGGCAGCATAGACATCAGGTCTACTGGTGAGCTGGGTGTCCTCCGCCACATCGATTAGTCCGCTCTTAACAGCTAGTTCATATTTATCACCAAGAAAGTCCAGATCAATTTTCTGGCCAACTGCCATGAGAATGGCATCCGCGTTGACGATGGTCTTTTCGTTCTCATCATATTGGGGATCAAAACGTTTCTGCTCGTTGAATACGGATACGCAGCGTTTCAGTTCCATGCCAATAACCTGATTTCCCTGGAATAAGGCGCGTGAAATACCATAGGAGGGCATGATGACCACGCCTTCTTCCCGGGCTCGGGCAATCTCTTCCTTACTGGCCGGCATTTCCGGCTCAGATTCCAGACAAGCCAAGATCACTTTCTCCGCACCCATGCGTTTTGCAGTGACGGCCACGTCCATCGCTACATTACCGCCACCGGTTACTAACACGGTTTTACGTACTTTCTTATCAATCCACTGTTTGACCTCAATCAGAAATTGTAGCCCAAATTCGGTGAATTCCTCGCCGTCAAAGCCCAACACCGGGCGTTTCCATGCGCCGGTGGCGAAGAACACCTTGTCGAAATCCTCCTCCAGTTTTTCTGCTGTGATTGTTTCGCCCACTGTTGTGTTAAGAACAAATTTGATGCCCATCTTTTCCAACGCGGCCACCAAAGTTTGCACATAATTCTTGGGCAGCCGGTAGGCAGGGATGGCGTAAGTCAGGAAACCCCCGGCTTCCGGCATCTTTTCATAAACGGTAACCGCATTGCCTAGTTTGCGCAGATAGAAGGCAGCGGAGAGGCCTGCCGGGCCGGAGCCGACAATGGCCACCTTTTTACCACTTTCCGCAGCAGGAGGCGCATAGAAGATATCCGCGTTTGCAAATATATAATCGCCTAGTGTCCGCTCCACATGGGCAATAGCGACACTTTCATCCACGGTACCACGACTGCAATTATCCTGGCAGGTATGGGCCAAAAGCGACTGGTAATGGCCGGCATGGGATTAGCCTGCATAATGATCCGGGCGGCATTTTCCTTATGGCCCAAGCGCAATTGTTCCATATATCCCGGGATGTCGGTCCCGGCGGGACAATCATGGCTGCAAGCAGTGGCACAGACCTTCATGCCGCCGAACACGGAATGATATTTGTTACGTCCTTGAATAGCAAAGCATACATGGCCTCCCTTGCGGGCGCAGATGACACGACCGCCAATATCATGAGGGTAGCGATAATACCAACAGCGGGTATCCTGGCAGATATTGCCGCCGATCGTTGCAGCATTGCGGATGATAGGCGTGGCGACACTCTTTGCTGCCTGTTCCAATGCGGGCAATTCTGACTGCACAATAGCAGAATCTACAATATCAGAGAGTTTAGTCAAAGCGCCGATGCGTATAGTTTCATCTTCTGCCGAAATATAGGAGCTGTCTGTGATGCTTTTGAGATTGACCACTAGTTCCGGGTGATCAGGCAGGATACGTTCTTTAAGTATGTTCATCAAATCCGTACCGCCGGCATTTGCCACAGCCTGCGGAGTGGATTTTAAACCTTCAACGGCCTCGGCAAAACTACGGGCATTGAGATGATTGAAGTTTTTCATCTGTTTTCCCCCCTTACGCTTTCCCTATGGATTTCAAGATTACATCGGGTGTTGCAGGGTATCTATTGATTTCGACCCCGCCTAAAGCATTTTCGATGGCCATCAGCACTGCCGCGGGAGCACCGCCGCCGGTGATCTCACCCATGCCGATGGCTTTGAAGGGAGCAATATCCCATTGCGATTCCAGGATCAATGCATCATATGGCTGAATCTGATTGAAAGGGCGCCATTTATAGTCGATCAGATTATGTGTCAACAGGCGTCCGGTATGCGGATCCATGATGTGTTCTTCCAACTGGGCAGTGTTCGTACCTGCTGCACCCATGCCACCATGGAATTGCATGGTAAGCTGCACCGGATCGATAATCTGTCCTACATCGGAGGCGCCTAGTGTATGAACAATTTCTGCTCTGCCGGTATCGGTATCTACTTCAACTTCGACAAAGGTGATGAAGCAATTGGGCGCGTTGAAGTCTTCTCTAAATTCGCCAATACCGGTGACCGCATCATAGGGATGTGCCACCGCGATCCAGGGGATAGCCTGCTCCGGATTGTCTTTGTTAAAGATGATGCCGTCTTTGGTATCCAATTTTTCTGCAGGCAACTGCATTACTCGGGAAGCACGATCCAGCAGAATTCGTTTGGCATCAAGCGCAGCTTTACTAATGGCAGTGCCGGTGGTGCGCGTACCCCGAGAGCCGGCCAGACCAAATTCGCTGGGACTGAGAAGTGACTCGCTGAGAACCAGGGTCACTTTTTCTACAGCGATATTCAAGGCCTCAGCTGCCATTTTAACGCCACCCAGACGCTGTCCGTTACCGTTTTCCGGAACGCAGCAATGGACTGTCGCAGTACCGTCAAATTCCAGCCGTACATAAGCCGATGCTTCATCTGCGCCCGGTTCGGCGCTCATATGGATGCCCACACCTACGCCGCGCACCTTATTGCCATTGACAGATGTGGGAACCCCCCAACCCTTCCATTTATTCTTCCAATCGAACTGTGCGGCAGCTTCATCGAAGCACTTATTATAATCCATCAGCCTATTGGTGTATTGTTTGCCATCACGCCAATAATAGGATTCCCCTGGTTCGTTAAAGTTCTTTTTAAAGCATTCATAGGGGTCGATGCCCAGCTTTTTCATGGCTCTGGCCCAAATATGCATGACACATGATTTGAGTTCCTGACCGCCAAAGCCCTTAACAATACCGGATTGAACGCGGTTGGTGGCTACTAACTTTGAATCGATATTCCAGTTGAAGGTTTTGGACAACACCAGATTTAATTCCCCAAAGCCCTCAGACATCTGCCCCTGAGCCAGGTCGGAGGAGATCCCCGTATCTACAATCCATAGGCCGTCCACGGCATTGACGATGCCGTCAGCAGTCATCCCGATGCGCCCCGAGAATGTATTGGCTAAACGCTGATCATAGGAAATGAGCTGTTCCGTCTTGCTCATCGGGTATTTAACTGCCCTACCTGTAACCTTGGCCAGTGCAGCCACAATCAGGATATTATAGCCCATGGAGCCTTTGTTGCCGTATGCACCGCCTACATTGGGCACGATGGCGTTGACTCTGGCACCTATGTTGAATTGGGCACCGACCTTCATCATATTGGGCTGCTGGGTGGTGCCCCAAAGGGTCATATCCTCGTCGCTTTCCCAACGGGCCATGACAAAAGGAGTTTCCGGTGCACCGGGGCAGGTAAGGATATCGTAAGCTACCTTAGCCTCTGCCACCACAGCGCTTTCGGCAAAGGCTTTCTCGGTATCGCCCATGATCATTTGATAGAAAGGAGGGCCTCCGTGTTCAAAAGGGCTACCGGGCGGGAAGGTGTTGTTAGGGAATTGGTCGTAAAGCTGGGGCGCACCATCCTGCAAAGCTTCCTCCGGATCAATGACAGCAGGCAAAACATTATATTCCACATCAATTAATTCCAACGCTTCTTCAGCGATCTCAGGGGTATCCGCAGCAAGAATAGCTACTGCATCCCCAATAAAGCGCACTTTTTTATCCAGCAGTAAACGATGTGCAGGACATCCGCTCATCCACTTTGGTGCATTCTCATGAGTCAAGATTGCCCGAACTCCCTTTAAGGCCAGGGCTTTTGAAAGGTCAAAGCCAATGATTTCCGCATGGGGATGAGGGCTTCTTTTGACTCTGGCATGAAGTACATGGGGTATCTTCAGATCATCGCAATATAACGCAGAGCCGGTGACGATACTTTTGGCATCCTTACGGCGAGTGGGTTTCCCCAAATGACGGTATTCAACCATTATATTCTCCTCCTTACACAATAGATTTAATGGCTTTGATTACCTGATAATGGCTGATGCAGCGGCAGTAATTACCGGACAGTCCTTCCTTAATTTCTTCTTCTGTGGGATGTGGGTTTTTGCTCAGTAATGATTTAGCGGCAATAATGATACCGGGGGTACAAAAACCGCACTGAAAAGCCGAAAAGGTTAAGAAAGCTTCCTGGATCGGGTCGAGTTTGCCGGTTGCCGGATCGGTCAAGCCCTCAATGGTGGTAATCTTTTTGCCATTGCATTCTACAGTCAGTGTCATGCAAGAAGCAACTGCCTTGCCGTCAAGCAGAACAGCGCAGCAACCGCAGGCACCATGACCGCAGGCAAGTTTAGTACCGGTTAGTGCAATTCTTTCTCTGAGGGTTTGCAGCAGGGTCTCCGCCTCCGGAATCTGTCCAAGCTTGCGTCCGAGACTAAATTCGTAACTTTCACCATTAACATGCAAAACAATCTGTTCGCTCATCAAAGAATCCCCCTTTCGTTAAATAATTTGTTTCACTAATTGCCAGAAGTAGAAAACTGTGATATTCTGATATCAGGCAATTTATGTAAATTCATAATATCAAATAATTATTTGGATATCTGTATAGCAAGATGCCATTTTCGCCAATATTTTAGCTTATTGAGATACATTAAGTGCTAGGAATAATGTATCATTCGATACAGTTATTCTTAGCCAACATATGCTGACATGTGAAAATATTTTTTGGGAGGGAATTATATGTCACAAATCAGCTATATATTCGAAAATGAGCTTGTGAACTATCGTGATTTATTTGAACGTTTCTGTTCGCCGGCACTTTATTTTCCGAAGCATGTCACTATTTGCAGAAGAGGTCACACCAGTGGCTGGATGTACTATTTATTAGACGGTGTGGTTAAGGTCTACACCACCAATTATTTTGGTTATGACAGGATTATTGGTTATATGAAGAAAAACACCTTGTTTGGCTTAGATTGTATTGAACCGCAAAATACCTCCATCGTGAACATGGACTGCCTGACTGATATACAGGTGCTGCCTTTTACCGGGGAAACCCTAAAAAAAATGATGGCAAAGGATGCATCCTTTGCCTATGATCTGGTGGTATATTACAGTAAAGTTACACGGCAGCTAGCCTTTGACGTGGAAAATCAGAGCATCCCTGACGTCACAACCCGACTGGCCAATTTTCTTTATCTCTTTATGGAAAGTCCCGGATATAGAGAGGATGGAAAAATAAATCTGACCCAGGAGAGCATGGCCTCAGCCATAAATTCATCTCGCGTACAGATTTCCCGTATCTATAGCGATCTTAAAAAAGACGGTATCATCAAAGTATACAGCAAAGGTATCTCTATCGCAGATAGAGAAAAACTCCATGCATTGTGTCATTTATAAACCATTCCAGATAGCTTGCCTTGCTGTCTCTTTTTGCGGTAACCTGCCACGGTGCCTTGTCATGGCTGGGGGCATGTGTCACCGGCAAAATCCGATGCGCGGAAGCATAGGGAGGGGAGGAACGTTCATTTTGTTTCCCTGGGAAGTTTAATCCGAAGGAGATAACCATGAGTTTTAAAGATAAAGTTGCCATAGTTACAGGTGCCGGAAGGGGTATCGGTAGATGCATTGCACAAAGTTATGCATCGGAAGGTGCCAAGGTTGTAATAGCAGAGACGAATCCAGATTGGGGCCTGGAGACGCAAAAATCAATATTATCTGCCGAGGGTACAGCTGCCTTTATTCAAACTGACGTAAGTAATCCAAAGGATATTGAGGAATTAGTAAGAAAGACAGTAGAACTGTATGGTACAATTGATATTCTGATTAATAATGCTGGGGTTTCTAAATGGAAGTCACCGTACGAGCTGTCCATTGAGGAATGGGATGGGATAATTAATACCAACTTGAGAAGTGTCTTTCTTTGCTCAAGAGAAGTGGCTAAAGTTATGCGGGAATTTGGCGGAGGCTCAATCGTTAATATATCATCTACCAGGGCACTTATGTCGGAACCCGATTCTGAAGCCTATGCTGCTACCAAAGGTGGCATAATAGCTTTAACTCATGCAATGGCATCATCTTTTGCAGCAGATCATATTCAGGTTAATTGCATTAGCCCAGGCTGGATTGAGACAGGGGACTACAGCCGCCTTAGAGAAATTGATCATAAGCAGCATTTATCCCGAAGGGTTGGCACCCCAGATGATATTGCCAGGGCTTGTTTATATTTAACCGGTGAAGGAAACGATTTTATCAATGGTACCAATATGGTAATTGATGGCGGAATGACTCGGAAAATGATTTATGAGCCGTGAGGGGAAGCATATGTCAGGGAGATTGTCAGGGACGGGGTTGTTGACAACTTAAAAAGTTGTCAACAACCCCGTCCCCTGACAACCCCGTCCCCTGACAATCCTGCTAATTTACAGTAACATTGGCTAAATATTTTCCCTTGATCTTTCGGGATAATTTCTTTGCAGTATCCATCGCCATTATGGCTTTACTGGTAGTGTAGGCTTTCATTGCACCTAAAGCCAGCTCCGGATTTTTCTGATAGAGGGATAGTAAAGTATCTTCGATTACGGCCAATTCATTGAAAGTTTGCTCCTCCATCGCTCTAAATACAGGAATCACTTCGTTTTTGGCAATCTTCTCATAGTTGCGGTAGCATAGCTGCCCGACATCCTGAAAAATCCACCACGCCGAATTTTCATCAAAGTCCAATATTTCTCCCCGATGATACTCGGCAGGCATTCCTTTACTTCCGAGATAGCAGGGCACAAAGGTACTAAGGTGCCCGTTGGCCATGGAAAACCACATTAAGCCCCCGATTTCATTAGGAAGCCAGCTCCTTAAATGGGCAACCATGCTGGAAACCGTTCCGGCTTGCCCAATACTGCTGCTTACCTCCATCCAAAAGGGATTCTTATGCCTACCGGCTTCCGGTGCCGTTGTTAAATCATACTTAGTGCCTTCCAGGGAATCGCGGAGGATATTCATCACATCTTGAACAGATAACTTTTCCTTGGGCACTGCTTCATATATTAATTCCTCAAGGGGATAATCAATCCCGGTAGCAATATTTATCGCCCGCCATCTTCTAACGGCATTGACCGGATCATCTGCCTTGCCATAAGCACAAATGGCCACATCATCAGAATAGCTAGAGGAAAAGTTAAAAGCTCCCTGACCAGGGTTATGCCAGCCTTGTTCCACAGCAAACTCTTCCAGGCCTTCCGACCAGATGAAGTTAACCGGGTCTTCAAAATCGACTTCCTGGATGCCAAAACAATTGGGCCGGACGGAGATCATATCGTCAGGGACTCTTTTTGCCACCCAATGCCCTCCGGGAGCAACTTCAAACCAAAAACCTTCTTGTGGATCGGCAATGCCCATCACCACAGAACCGGCAGCCCCCTCGATGGATGAAACGCTGAAACCGTATTCCTTAATCAATGCTCCCAACATCTCCACGCTTTGGCGCGCGGTTTTGCCTCGTTCCATAACTAAGATTGTCAGGTCATCTGCTTCAATCCCGTTTTTTGATGGGATCTGTTTAAATGCATATACCCCCATAATGGAAACAGCTACCTGATTTTCGTTAACTCCCTCCATCCAGGATTCATCCCGTGTCCCGGTAGTATAAGCGGTTGTAGTATGGGTATAAGCATAAGTTTCGGCGACTTGGGGGATTTCTACTCCGCTGGCCAGGGCAAATTTATCATCTTTGCCATGCTGTTTTCTCGGGGTATAAAGGATATGCCCCGGGTAACCCGGCCAATCGTTATTAGCCCCCAGAATAACCGAACCGTCTGTAGTAGCATTCTTACCAACTATTAATGAATAACACATTCAAGTCTCCTCCTCCAAAAAAATCTTAACTTTGCTTAATTTAGTTCACAATCATTTTATCTTTGACAGCAGACCCAACGATGTAATACAAGATCGCCGTGAAAAAGAAGCAGAAGAACACGGAACCAAAAGAACTTTCGACCAAAGTAATTTTCGTCGAGACAAAGTAAGAAGTCACTCCTGCCGCAAAACAAAGCATTGCATACCAATTGATCCCGTTCGAGTACCAATATGCCCCCATCTTTTTAGACAGCTGACTCATATCATATTTTTGTTTCCGCAGGAAATAATAATCTACGATCATAATGGCAATACAGGGAGGGAATACTGCCCCCAGGTAGCCTAAAAATACTTGGAAGAGATCCAAAAAGCTCCCAACAAACAAGGGAATTAAAGCAAGGACAATTGCTAAAACCACAACAATAGCCATCGCTGTCTTGGGTTTTAATTTGTCGGTAAAGTTTGAAGTAGAGTACCCGGAAGAATAAACATTTATTAAGTTTACGGCAATAGTAGAAACAATGATTAAGACATTGGCAATTTGCCCTAAACCAAGCATGGAACAGATCGTTGCCGGATCAGCTGTGTAGGGGTCAAAGGAACCGGTGCTAACAGCAACAGCAATAACACTTAAGCTGCCCACGAGACAAAACCAGAACATGCCGAAGGTAGCGCCCAGCATGGGGGCAACGGTGGCTGCACGGGTAGTTTTAGTATATCTGGTATAGTCTGCTACCGCCATAATCCAGGCAATACCAAGTGCTGCAATAGCATCGATAGCTGAGCCAAAAGAAATTTTGATACTTTCATCCGGCCTCCAGACCATAATATCCTTGATGGAGAATGTGGTCAAAGCCACATAGGTAATCCAAAGGCTAAGTATAACCAAACCGATTACCGCTAAGTTTTCCGATATTTTAATCGCCCTGGAGCCGCCATACATAGCAATAGCTCCTGTGATAAGCATAATGGCCAAAATAGAAATTGCCATGGCAGCGGAACCGCCCGGTGCACCATAAGCGGGTATCTGGAAAAGATAATTTAACAAATAGGTCATGGAAATGGCAGCAATATAGGTATTAACACTGCACCAGCCAAAGAATTGCATGGAATTAATTACCGAAGGCACCCTACTTCCCACAATACCAAAAGAAACTCGGGCCAAGCCCATGGTCGATGTCCCGACCTTATATCCCATGTAACCAACTAAAGCAAGTATTAAATAGACTGCGGGGTTTCCAAATGCAGCGGCAAAAACAGCTCCTGTAAAGCCCAATGCGCCGATCACATTTCCCACGTACCAAGATGTAGGATTGGCATTGGCACAGATCCAGGTTGACATCATGTCCTTAAAGGAAAAATGTCTTCCTTCCATAGGTACATATTCGTCAATGTCATAGTCCTTGTATTCCACCTGTGCCTGAGATTGATCGATAGTTAGTTTAGTTTCCGACATTTAATTACTTCCCCTTTCTCCTTTTAAATTTTTGTTATTATTGGAGCTTTTTTTAACAACCCGCATTTAGTACAACATTGTACTAATATATTGTTATTATATTAGTCCCATCTTGTACCTTTTGTCAATGGTTTATTTCACAAAGTTTTGGTAAGAGGAAAAAATAACGGTAGGATAAATATAAAGGGACGGTAACAATGCGCACCTGTTTTGTTACCGTCCCAATTTTTTTTATCATCTGATGATTCTTTTCTTCTTTTTTCGGAAGCTCTTTTCCAAAGCATCTGCTAATGTTTTCAGTCCTTCGGTAACCATAATTCTTTCATCTTCCGTCATACTTTGATAAGCTTCAATTTCAGCCTGTTTCATCTCTTTGATCAGTTTATCGGTATATTTTTTTCCGCTTTCCGTCAACTTGACAATATTGTTTCTTTGATCATGGGGTGATTTTTCCCGGGTAATAAATCCCTGCTGCTCCAGCTTGTTCATAATAAAAGAAACGGTTTGCTTGGGGTAACCAAGGTTTTCCGTAACCTGCTTTTGGGTACATTCATCCTTTTCCATATAGATTTCATGTAAAACAAACATCGTTGTATCTTGAATTCCATGGTCGGCTGCCCATTCATAATACAAATAATCAATGCGGTAATAGCTATCATAATAACTTTCAATATATTCCACTATCTTATCAGTTTCTTTCATTTAATACCTCGCCAGTAAAGCGGTATCTCGCTTCTTTTATTTTGATAAAATCAGTCATTAAACTGGGATTTTTCAGTAGTTTCGAATTATTTGATTCAATTCTATATCTAAATTCCAAACCAAGTCAAGGGGAGGGCAAACTGGGTTGCCACGGGGACGGGGTTGGTGACAACCTATAGCAACCAGGGTTTTGACGAAAGCCATTTATATTAAAGATTAAATGGGATTAACTATCAACTTTATATCAAGCTAACCGGCAGTTTAGGACTATTTCTAATGGGTTCCTATTGAGAATATAGTTTGTTGAAGATATTTTTTAAAAATGGAACGTAGTTCCTCAAATATGAAGAAAATCATGCAAAAGATATTTAGGAAAAAAGCTAAAGAATTCCAATACCATAAAAACCACGGATATTCCGTGGTTTTTTTTGGATTGAAACATTTTATTCCGCCGAGCGAGCTTCTCTAACTCCTGCAACACTTCTTCTTAGCCTGTCTTCGTCGATGTCGCCGCAAATAATGATGACAATACTGTTTTCAATATTTAAGCAGCAATCGCAATCGTTGTCTCTTCTTCTTCTATCATCGTCGTTGCATCTATCGTAACGCATAATATTTCCCCCTTTCATGGCTTGTCCTTGATTCTAATATATTCTATGAAGGGGGTTGTCCAAAGGTGTGTATTTTGAAATATGTAGGGGACAGTTGGTGACAACTTAAAAAGTTGTCACCAACCCCGTCCCCCTGACAATCCTCGACGACCATGACATATTGTCACCTGTGACAATATGTCAGTGACAGTATGTCATAGTCAGCTCATTATATTCTAGGAATATAGGCTGTAGAACAGTTATTTAACCACTTATTTTGCAATTCTCTCTTTGGCATGGATCTTGCTATAGTAAAGAGCAGAAACTAATCATTATCAAGATGTTAAGCAAAAGATTTGGGATTAGGGAGGTGGACACAAAAAACAATCCCGAATTAGATGCTAGCAAAATAAGTGGAGGAAAATAATATGGCACAAGTTAAGGTAAATAAAACATCTCCTACCGGAGGATGGTCCGATCTTTGGAAAAAAGAAGACTATTGGGCAGTGTGGTTGGGCCTGGGAGTAGTTCTTATTGCTATTCTTCTATGGTCTTTCGGAAGTAATATTATGAACACTATTGCCGTTTCTGTACCTAGTTGGAGTGAGTTCGGAGAAACTACCGGTTTTCTTGGTCAGAACATGGGCAATATATTTTTGCTTTTTCTTTGTTTTTTAGGGATTTTTTCTGTAGCAATTAAGGTTTTGGGATATAATGTAAAACAGTTTGTCTTAGGTTTTACGGTGCTTTATGTACTTAGTATCATTGTAACGGTTTTCGGATCCTGGACATTATTGAAAAATTTGAATTTAGAAGCACCTCTTTTAGCACTCGCTCTAGGGCTTATTTTAGGTAACTTTGTAACTATTCCTAAATGGTTGGATGCGGCATTAAAAACCGAATTTTATGTCAAAACCGGTATCGTATTAATGGGGGCGACCCTTCCTTTTACTTTAATCATGCAATCGGGCCCCGTTGCCTTTTTGCAGGCTACGATCATTGCCGTGACAACATTTCTTGCTATTTACTGGGCCGGAACCAGGCTCTTTGGTTTGGACCGGCGCTTTTCCTCTTGCTTGGCAGCAGGTGGTTCTATTTGTGGAGTATCCGCCTCCATTGCTATCGGCGGCGCAGTAAAAGCCGAGAAACATCATGTTTCCGTAGCAATTTCCCTGGTTGTCGTGTGGGCCACAGTGATGATTTTCTCTTTGCCCATTTTGATTAAAGCCTTAGGTATTCCCTCCGGTCCGGCGGGCGCCTGGATTGGTACCTCGGAATTTGCCGATGCAGCGGGTATTGCAGCTGCGGCAGCAATTGATGAGCAAGCGATAAAAACTTTCACCTTAATGAAAGTAGTAGGCAGAGATATGTTTGTCGGTATTTGGTGTTTCATCATGGCTTTGATTTCTGTTACCAAATGGGAAAAAAGAAACGATGGAACAAAGCCTAATGCCGGTGAGATCTGGGCTCGTTTCCCCAAATTCGTTTTAGGATTCTTTGTTGCTTCGATTATTGTTACCTTCTTGATTTCCGGTCTTGATGCTACTGCTGCTACGACGGTTAATACGGGTGTTATTAATCCGATCAAAGAATTAAGGAGTTGGGCCTTTATCTTTACCTTCCTTTCTATCGGTTTAACAACGCGCTTCCGGGACTTAACCTCTGTAGGGTGGAAGCCCTTTGCAGCTTTTACCACCGGGGTTTTAGTAAATGTCCCCCTGGGGTATTTGTTATCGGTAATTATTATGGGAGGTTATTGGGCCTTAGTTAATTAGGATCATAATCAAAAAAGCTTTTAGATGAGGATGTTGGCTAAATAAAACAGTCAACATCTTTATTTTTAAAACTTTTCATTGGGGCAACATTTTGATATTATCGTGATTAGTATGGTGTTAAACTAATTGGTAAACTGCAAAAATTATGGAAATGGGGGTGCGCTGTGGAAAATAATACAATTCTTGGTGGATGCGCATTAGGACGCATGTACTCCTATTTGGCGTGGCCATGTCTATTTTCCCTTATTTATCCTGAGCAATTTAAGCTTTAATACAGTGGAGCAATATATGCAAAACAGTATCCTGGAACAAAATTTTGAAGGAGTCTCTGTTCTGGCGGATGAAGTACAAGAGGTATTTAAGAATCTCGAAAACAATGTCAGTTATATTGCGGTAGCTAACGGTGCTGCTCTTTTGGGTGCTGAGGAAAACAAAAGGGCCGTAATTTTTAAAACCTTATTAGGTCAAAAACCCTTTATTGAGGAAATCAAGGTCGCGAACAATAATCTCGTGGTGCTGGATAAATTATCCCGTGGGGAAACTATCGGAAAAGATTTTACAGGCAGTAGGCTGGAAAATCCCGTTCCTCCCCATCAGTCCAGCGCTTTGGGCCCAGTCTTATTTACTGAGGCTGGGGATCCTGAGATGTATATCACAGCAGTTATTTTGGATACTGCTACCAATGAGAGAAGCGGTTATTTTCAAGTAAAAATCGATTTAAGGAAAATCATCGATAATTTTGTCGGACATCGGTTAGGTGCAGGGGGAAAAGTATATTTTGTTGATGAAATAGGTAATTTAATTGGGCACACTGAATACAGCCGGGTTTTAAATAGAGAGGATTTTCGTGAAAATCCTGCTGTACAAAGCTTTTTAGAAGGAAATGCATACTCCCGGGGTACGGAGTATCGCAATTTGGAGGGGGTTAATGTCATTGGCTGGTTTGCCAAAGTAGGCAGCCCGAATTGGGGTGTATTTATTGAACAAACCACCGATGATGCTTATCGGCCTATTTACAGCTTTACTCTGAAGCTAATCCTGATTGCCCTGATGGTGATGCTCTTGGCTACTGTTTTTAGCATTATCTTTGGCTTGAAACTTGTTGAGCCTGTGGAGAAGCTGGAAGGCCAGGTTAAGAAAATTATCACTACCGGCAACTTGCAGGAGGAAATCCCTATCGAGAGCTGGGATGAAATCGGCAGGTTAGTCCAATCCTTTAATCAATTATTGGTGCGTTTGGATGAGACCAATGAAAATTTAAAAAATGAAAAAGAATTATTGAGAACCGTTGTTGACGGGATTGGGGCAGGAATGATCCTCCTTAATGCCGAAAGAAATATCGTATGGTGGAATTCCATATTTGCCAATTGGTTTGGCGAAGAATTAACGAATGTTCCCTGGAGTCTTTCCCTGGAAAATGACCGGGTATTTTCTGTTAATGTCAATGGGGAGCACCGTCATATACGTCAGATATTTTATCCATTAACACCTAATAAATCCAATAATGCCGCTTACCTCTTGCTTTTGGAGGATGTTACCCAACAAACGGAAATGGAAGCAAGGATGATAGAGTCGGACAAAATGGCGGCTATCGGTCTATTGGCTTCAGGGGTTGCCCATGAGATTAATAATCCCCTGGCTATTGTTGCCGCGCATAGTGAGGATTTGTTGGACCGCTTGCAAGAAGACGATCAGAGCCTGGAACAAGGGGAAATAAAGGCGGGTTTGAATATTGTGTTAGAACAAGTTGAGCGTTGTAAACAGATTACAGCCCGTCTCCTGGGGCTGGCCCGCAAAGGCTCCGGTAATGATTATGTCGATGTTGGTGTGACAGGAACTCAAGTGCTGGAACTATTAAAACATCGTGGCAAACAAAAAAATATTAAAATAAACAGCCAAATTGATTCCGGCCTCTTTGTTTTTGGCAATGAAAGTGAATGGCAGCAGGTGGTGTTAAATATTGTTACCAACGCTTTAGATGCATCACACGAGGGAGGCACACTGGACGTTAAAGCATGGCGCGACAATAATAAGGGAGAAATCCATTTTGCAGTTCAGGATTATGGCCAGGGTATTCCGGAAAAATATTTAAAGAAACTCTTTGTCCCTTTTTTTACCACCAAACCTGTGGGGCAAGGAACAGGCCTTGGTTTATTTATCAGTTACAGTATCGTGCAGAAGATGCAGGGAAAATTGTTGATACACAGTACAGAAGGAAAAGGGACTATGGTGGAGATTACCTTGCCTTCTTATAAGGTAGGTGCCTAATTTTATGAAACACAATCTAAAAATCCTCATTATCGATGATGAAGAGGCCTTGCGCTCCATACTTGTCCAACGCTTAAACCGAAAAGGTTATGACACAATGCAGGCCGGGACGGCCAAGGAGGGCGTGGCCTATGTCAGGGAAAATTTACTTGATATTGTCCTGTTGGATTTAAAGCTACCCGATGGGGATGGACTCTCCCTGCTCCCTAAAATAAAAGAGATGCAGCCGGATGTCCAGGTTGTGATGTTAACGGGCCATGGTACTATAGAATCGGCTATTGAGGCCATGAAGCTGGGTGCTTATGATTATCTGACCAAACCCTGTAATTTCTCTGAACTGGAAATAACCTTACAAAAGGCTGCAGAACAGCGGCAGCTCTTAGTAGAAAACAAGGGGCTAAGGCAGGTTGTCAGCCGACAGAATTCTGAACTGAAGATTATTGCCAAAAGCCCGCAAATGTTACGCCTTTTGGAAATGACCGGGAAATTTGCCCAAACTGATGCGCCGGTACTGATTCAGGGTGAAAGCGGGGTGGGTAAGGAATTATTTGCCCGGGCAATTCACTTGGGCAGCCCGCGGGCGAACCGTTCCTATATCCCGTTAAATGCCGGGGCCATTCCCGAGGCTTTGATCGAGAGTGAACTTTTTGGTTATGAGAAAGGTGCTTTTACCGGTGCCGGGGGACAAAAAATTGGCTTAGTGGAAATGGCTGATAATGGCACACTATTTTTAGACGAAATAGGTGAAATGCCCCTATTATTACAGGTAAAGCTTTTGCGCTTTTTAGAAACAGGGGAATTTCGCCGCGTGGGGGACACCAGGCTGAGACGGGTAGATGTTCGCATCGTGGCAGCCACCAACCGGGATCTTAAAGAAGAAGTGAGTCAGGGAAACTTCCGCCAGGATTTGTATTATCGGCTCAACAGCTTGATTTTAGATGTTCCCCCATTAAGGGAGCGCCGGGAAGATATTATTCCTCTGGCCGAATATTTTTTGGAGAGCAAGAACAAAGGTAACACTGGCGAAGGAAGTTATCACTTATCGCCCCTGACCATAGAACAATTACTTAAGTACGATTTTCCCGGCAACGTGCGGGAACTAGCTCATCTGATGCAGCGCGGGCAAATATTAACCGGTGACGGAGTTATTGAACCTGGTGACATCTGGCCGGAGAGGCCAAAAGTGAAATCGGAGATTCCTCAATTAATATCTGCCGGTCAGGATAATCCTGATGCATCTAATACGCGCCAATATCCAACATTAGCGGATGTAGAAAAAAATTATATTTTATCTGTACTAGAGAAAACAGAGGGGAACCGGACCCAGGCTGCAAAAATTCTGGGCATTAGTGTACGTAACCTTTACCGAAAAATCCAGAGTTATGGGGTAGAATAAGATGGTAAAACAAAATGTTTCTACCGGCGGATGGTCGGATCTTTGGAAACAGGAAGATTATTGGGCGGTATGGATTGGCTTGGTTATCGTTTTGGCGGCTATTCTATTTAGGAACACAGGCTATAGTTTTTTAAACTTTCTTGTTTTTTCTGTACCTGATTATAGTGAGCCCGCTGTAGCCCTAGGGTATGTGCAAAATCACATTGCGGCGCTTTTTGGTCTTTATCTGTTCTTTATGCTTTTATTTGCTATTGCGATAAAGGCATTGGGCCACAAAGTGAGTTCTTTTCTTGTCGGTTTTACGGTGCTTTTTATCCTGAGTACTGTGATCATTGTCTGGGGCTCGTGGAGTATCATGGAAAACTACGGTTTAGAAACCCCTCTCCTGGCTTTGATTATTGGTCTCTTGATCGGTAATATTTTTCGGGTCCCGAAAGGGATGGACAATGTACTTCAGACCGGTTTTTTTGTGAAGACAGGTATTGTCCTAACCGGAGCAACTTTACCCTTTACCCTTATTCTGATGGCAGGGGCAACAGCCTTTGCTCAGGCTTCAATTGTCACCACAGCTACCTTCCTCACGATTTACTGGGTGGGCACCCGAATTTTTTCTTTAGATAAGCGATTCGCGGCAACTTTGGCCGCTGGGGGATCTATCTGCGGTGTTTCTGCGGCCATTGCCATCGGCGGTGCCATAAAAGCTGAAAAACATCATGTGTCGATTGCGATTTCTGTGCTTATTATCTGGTCAATTTTAATGATTTTTATCTTACCTATTGCCATTAATGTACTGGATGTCCCGCCGGGTCCGGCAGGTGCATGGATCGGCACAACACAATTTGCCGATGCACCGGGCATGGTTGCGGCGGCCGCTATTAATGAACAAGCAATTAAGACTTTTACGTTGTTGAAGGTAATCGGCCGGGATATGTTTATCGGTATTTGGTGCTTTATTATGGCCCTTTTTTCTATTACCAGATGGAATAAAAGGTATGATGGAACAAAGCCTAATACCGCCGATATTTGGATCCGTTTTCCTAAATTTATCTTAGGATTCTTTGTGGCCTCTATTTTAATCACAATTTTAACTGCTACTTCAGATATTAATAGCTATAAAGTTATTAACAATAATATTATTAGTCCGATCGGGGAACTGAGAAATTGGGCCTTTATCTTTGCCTTTCTCTCCATTGGCTTGACCAGCCGGCTCAAGGAACTTACCTTTGAGGGATGGAAACCTTTTGCAGCTATCGGCATGGGTGTTCTGGTCAATATTCCCATAGCATATCTGCTATCGGTAGTAATTATGGGCAGTTATTGGGCTGCTATTAAGTAAGGTAATTCTGTAACGGAATTAAGTAACGCAAATAAGTAACGTAAATAAGTTAGGGATTCTATAAGATTAAATGAAGATTAAATGAAGTTTTAATGAAGATTATTTGAAAATTATATAAAAATTAAATGGAAATTAGTGAAATATAGATAATTTATCAAGTTAAATTTTTACAGAGGGGAGAAAAGATATGCATCCAGATAATGAAACCTGTGTCCAAAGGGCTCGATTCTTTTTTCATTTCTTTGAGAAAAAAGATTGGTTACCTGGTGAGAGGCCGCCACTAGCCGACATTGTTAAAGCGAAAAATTTGCGCCCGGAAGCAATTCGCAATCTAAATAAATTTCTGCATACTAGATTAGACAGGATCGCAAAAATGATGGAGCTTTTAATGGAAGCTCATGATGATTGGGCTATTACAGGCAAAAAAACCAGGTTTTACCGGAAACGGAAACCTTTGACTTCAACAAGGCGCTGCAGGTTTTAAAAGAAAATGGTTTTCATGATGACGAGTTTATCTTAAAGGTTGAATATACCCGCAAATGGGGCGTTTTATAAGGCAATATTGTCAGGATTGTCAGGGGGACGGGTTGGATTGTCAGGGGGACGGGGTTGTTGACAATCCGATTGTCTCGGGGAGGGGGTTATCAACTCCGAGGGCAACCAAAGGTTTCCGCCAGTTCACAGCTTATAAAATATCACAAAACCGCCTACGGCAGCGCCTTTTTGTCAACAGAAGTTGTCACCAACCCCGTCCCCTTGACAATCCACTAAAGTTTAAGAGATATAGACAGGTTCTTCCATAATCCATCCTCTTAACTTACCAATCTTGTTCCCATCAATAAAACTCATTTCATCAAATGTGAGTTTTATAAAGAATTTTCTTAAGTCATCATTAGCAGTAATTTCACTTATCAAAGAACTACAACGATAAAGCGTCCTTCATACCACGAAGGATGCTATTATACATATATCTGTCTTCTAATAAATCTTTATTTTCAAATAATGGTTCAATAACGGAGTATCTTTTAGGTAGGGATATGCCGAATTCCAATAACTATCTTCTATGGCTTTGATTTCTTTTTTCAAGTATTTTTATACCGCTTTTTAACAGGGCGGTAAACTCTTCATGACGGGTTGTGGCACTATATATTAAGGTTTGGCGGCTGTTTTGATACCTGTAGGCCAGGTGTTCAAAAAGTAGATAGACTTCATTAGCGGCAATAACCTCTTTGGTATGGGCAGAGGTATTGGGATATAGGCGGTAAGGAAGGCCAATTTTTATGCTTTAAAAAATGGATGAAACTATCGACTCGCTTTAATGCGGTTTTTGCCAATTTAGTGGTGAATTCTCTGATATCGTCACTGATAAATTGATCTTTTAACGCATGCATTAAGCGCATGGTATCAACACTCATGGATAAATATAATTTTTGTGCTGTTCCCTTGTCTTTGTACATTTCCGAGTTGCCGCTTACATTGATATCTCTGAGACCTGGTTCCGGTCCGGTGACACCATATTTCTCCAACAATTTTTTCCAGTTTTCGACATTCATCTTGATAGTCGTCAAGAGTTTTAGTTACAAGTACCAAAAAATCTTTATCATGAATGAAATTTTTTAATTCATTGAAGGTATCAACCAGAATATATCGATCAAATAAGCATCTCCAAAGTGTATATGTCTGCATACAACCAATTTTTTTATTTCATTTTTTCTTTGGGTTTTGTGTAAACAAATTATCAGAACCTCCTAAAAATTTGAGTGTTGTCCTGATATTATTATGTAATCTTTGCAAAAAGATTATGTAAGTTATCTGAGGGACGAGGTTAGGCGGGGTTGGTGACAACTTAAGTTGTCACCAACCCCGTCCCCCTGGCAATCTATTAATCTTATGTTGTGCAGGTAACTGTCGGTGAATGTCGAAATAAGATATATGCAACTAGGTAAGGGTTAAGACCGCAGATACTTAGAAGACACGTAGTATCTGTCTCTCATTAGTTTTAGGGGGGGATAAGGATAATGATTTTAAATCCTCGTGATATAGATAACTTATTCAACTATTGGCCATTAATGTCCGGCAAAATAGAAGAAAATGATCTTTCTTTCGTCAAAGAGTGCAACAAGATCGGCGTCAAAAGAACCTTTAGAAAGGGGGAGATCATAACCGCCATTGGTGAATATGTCTCATGTATCTATTTATTGAACAAGGGGATGACGATAACTACAGTTATTGGCCAAAATGGTTTTGAAAAAGTAATATCTATTTGCAACCACCTTGGATTTTTAATGATGCCCCTTTACTTCTCAATCTAGATACCAGGTTGGAAGTTAGGGCTTTAACAGATTGCGAGATTGTGATTATTACTTTAAACAAGTGGTTGGACGTGCTTTATTCTAACAAATATTATCTGGAAGTATATTTAAAATATACGGCAAGAAGACGTTATGCAATTTCTAACCAATTAGTAGATGTATGGGACCTAAATCCCACACAAATCATATTTAAAATGCTCGTTTGTATGGCAAAAGAATCCGAATAGAAAAATAATGACCTTATAACCATCAAAATAACCCAAAGAGAATTGGCAAACTTATGTGGTTTGCATCGGGTTGTCGTTGCAAGGGCTTTTAAAAGATTAAAGGAAATTGATGTTATCAAAGAAACAAATAAGTCCACAGTAATTATATGTGCGGATTTAAGTGCGATATCATTTAGTGATTTATAAATTAATTTTAAAAAGATAATTTACTGCTCCAAACTCCACAAAAATTGCCCGTAGCCATTGGGAATCGAAGGCTATGGGTTTTTTATTTCCTGAAAGTAATTAGGCTTCGTCGGATGACGAGCCGGTTAATAAAAAATTAATAACAACATCTGTAACAGCAGTTACAGACGAAGTATTAGACAAACATTATACTGATCATAAAATATCAATTTGGGTTAGAGAATTCTTTGTGCACAAGAATTTTGAGGTAAATCAAAAAAACAAAATACTATTCGGAGGTGAATATTGGGACTAAGGTGTAAGAAAGCTCACCAAAATTTTACTAAATACTTTACTAATTGGATTGGAGTGACGGAATTATGATAATCAGCATTGACCATACCAAATGTCGAGGCTGTGGCACATGTGTTGATCGTTGTCCTTTGGATACTATTAGGTTAGATACTAAGTCAAACGAAGTACCTTTATGCAGTGAAGCTTGTCCCGCAGGTATAGATATTCGGGGCGTGAATTATCTAAGAAAATTTGGAATGCTCGATGAAGCCTTAAAGTTAATGCAAGAAAAAATGCCCTTCCCGGCAATTACCGGACGTGTTTGTTTTCATCCCTGCGAAACAAAATGCAGCCGAAATGAAGTTGATGCAGCCGTTAACATTAATGGCCTTGAGCGTTTTATTGGAGACTATGGGTTAAATAATGAAGAAGTTACACGTATACCACGACTCCACAATCGAAAAAATGCCATAATTGGTTCCGGTCCTGCAGGTCTCGCTTGTGCGTATTATCTAGTCGGTATGGGTTATCCGGTTAAAGTCTTTGAGGCTCAGGATGAATTAGGCGGTATGTTGCGATATGGTATACCTGAATATAGATTGCCCAATGAGATTTTGGATGCTCAAATTAATGTTCTGGAAAAAATAGGAGTAGAGTTTGAGGTCAATACCGTGCTGGGAACCGACTTTACTCTGGAAGATCTTAAAAATCAAGGTTATAAATCAATGTTCCTGGCAATTGGCGCCCAATTAAGCAAAAAAATTGATATTGAAGGCAGTAGCCTCAAAGGGGTCTTTTGGGGATTAGATTTCTTAAAAGACGTTAATGCCCAAAAAGCAGGTAAAATCGCCGGCAAGGTATTGGTAATCGGCGGTGGTAATGTGGCGATGGATGTGGCGATGGCGGCGCTGCGCTTGGGGGCGGATTCGGTTGAGATCGCTTGCTTAGAGACGGAGGACGAAATGCCGGCTCATAAGCATAATATCAAAGACGTTATTGATGAAGGCATTAAGATCAACCCATCTTGGGGACCAAAACGAATCGTAGGAGACAATGGTAAGGTTAGGGAAGTAGAGTTTGTATGCTGCACAAAGGTTATTGACGGTGCAGGTGAATTTAATCCCACCTTTGACGCTACGCAAACAAAATCCATTAAAGCAGATATTGTGGTGCTAGCTATAGGACAAGAGTGTAATTTAGCCGGGATCCCGGACGAGATTAATAACCAGGGTAAAGGCATTGTGGCAAATAAAGCTACCCTTGAGACCCCCTTGCCGGTGTTTTTGCCGGAGGAGATGCCGTATCAGGCCCCGCGTCTGTGGTGGAGGCGATTGCTTCTGGAAGGCGGGCAGCAAAAGCGATTGACAACTATTACTATAGTCATGACGTGAGAGGTCTTACTAACGACCAAATAACAATCCCCAGCGAGGATACGGAGTCGGCCAATGTTGTGCAGAAACCACCGCATGATAAGATTCTACATATTGCAAGAAATGAGGCTTCGGTGCTGCCCGTCGTGGAAAGGACCAAAAACTTTTTGGAGTTTATCATTGGTTTTGACGAAGAGACAGCGGAAAGGGAAGTCCAAAGATGTATGACGTGCGGGAGTAAAGCTTATATTGCCTATCCTGACGACTGTATGACTTGTTACCAGTGTGAGTTACAGTGTCCGGATGAAGCTATCTATGTTCATCCTTTCAAAGAACTATTGCCTCGGGCAATACGCTAAATTTTCAGACTCAATTAAAAAAAGGCGAGGGTGGTAGGTATGAATAATTTAAGTAAATTAGGCAAGATTGTTGAGACAGATGCACTAATTATTGGTGGTGGTTCTTCGGGTTTATGGGCAGCTAATAAGATAAAGAGTTTAGATAGTAATCTGGATGTTTTAGTTGTAGACAAGGGTGCTCGTGATTGGGGCGGTCTCATGTCTATGTCCGGTGGGGATTTTGATGTTGTTTTCCCTGGGGAAAGCGTTGATGATTGGGTTCAGGAATTTGTGTATTATTGGGATGGTCTTTGTGAACAAGATCTCATGGAAAAATTGCTCACACACTCTTATGAAAGATTCAAGGATTATGAAAGACTCGGATGTGAGTTTTTAAAAAAACCGGATGGCAGTTATAAAGGTGTGCCGCAGCGGGGATTGAAACACGTAAAAATGTATCCTTCCAAATTAAAGGGAACCGGCGGCAAGGATATGGCCCAAGTGGTCATCAAGGAAGCGGAACGCCTGGGCGTTAAACGTATGGGCAGAACTCTTGTTACCGAGTTAATTAAAAACGGGAACAAAGTAGTAGGGGTGGTCGGTTTTAATTATCGCAGCGGCGAATTCTATATCTTTAAGGCAAAGGCGGTGCTGATTACTACTGGTGTTGGCGGGTGGAAGTCATCTTATATGCAGAATTCAGCGACCGGTGAAGGTATGGGCATGGTCTTTAAAGCCGGGGTTAAACTGAAAAACTTTGAATTTGCCAGGGTGTGGAATGTTCCTAGACTGTATTCATATGAAGGACAAACGGCCCTATTCCCCTTAGGGGCAAGATTCATTAACGCTGAAGGTGAGCCTTTTATGGATAGATATTCCCCTGTATTAGGCAATAATACCGACCCCCATTATATGACCTTGGCTATGGCCTATGAGGCAAGGGCCGGCAGGGCTCCTTTCTATCTGGATATCAGTCAGGTCAAAGCGGAAGATCTGGAGTTAGTAAAACCACAAACCGGCTGGCAAGTGATAAACTACGATAAACTGGTGGAATTGGGCATAGATTACATGAAGGAAAATACAGAATGGATGCCTCAGCTGCAAAGATCCTTCGGGGGCGTGGATACCGATATTGAAGGTAGAACCTCAGTTGAAGGGTTGTTTGCAGCAGGTTGCGCACGTCCTTTAGTCCCAGGGTGCTATAACGGCGGTTTTGCTTTATTTACCACGTCTGTTATGGGAAGCATGGTGGGAGAAACTGTGGCAGATTATATTGGATCCAGTGAAACATCATCATTTCCATTAGAAGCCGATGAAGTTAAAGAGATCAAAAAGCAGTTGTATCATCCCTTAGGAAAACCCGGAATTCCTCCCAAAGAGATTCTGCGGGCAATTCAGGAAGTTGTATATCCAATAGATGTGTGCAAGCTCAAGAGTGAGAAAAGCTTGCAAAACGCATTAAGCAAGCTTGAAGAGATAAAAGAGGACCTGTTGCCGCAAATGACTGCTCCAGATGCCCACTATCTATTAAAACTGAGGGAAGTACAGGGTATCGCCTTTGTTACCGAACTATATCTGAGGGCTTCCTTGTTTAGAAAAGAGTCACGGGCAGGTCACTACAGGGAAGATTATCCCAAACGTGATGATCAAAACTGGTTAAAATGGGTAATGATTAGTAAGAAAGATGGAGAAATCCACTTAGACACTGAACCTGTACCTTTCCATAAGTATAAGTTCCAACCCCCTGTTCCTAGCTATATGGATAATTTCCGCTTTGAGTAAATACTAGAGCAGTAAATGATAAAGTGATAGTAAGAAGTACGTTCACAAAACATAAGAAGATGGAGGTGTCGGTATGATGAAAGGTAAGATTTTTGGCAAAGCACAGATGGGAGTAATGTTGATTTTTATGCTGATGTTGATGGTTAGTCTTTCGGGATGTGGCCAGGATCCACAGGGGCAAACTGGGACATCTGCTGATAACGGTTCTGGTTCAGAAAAAGCTGTGATTACAATGGCCGGTGTGAAACCCGGTGGCGGGACTCACATTATTACGGAAGGTGTTGCCGAGGTAATCAGAAAGGACCACCGTGATTGGAATCTTAGTGTTGTTCCAGGATCAACTATGGGTAACCTTGTTAATATACAAAACGACGAAGCAGATCTGGGACTTAGTTTTTCACCTACGGTCTATGAAGGAATTGACGGAATTGGGGATTTCAATGAAAAAATACCGGATTTGCGCTTTCTGGTTGCCTTGGATGAGGATGCTTCCCACTTTTTAATTGATAAGAAATTAGGGGTAGATTCCATTTCAGATATCAAGGAGAAAAAGATTCCTCTAAGGATTGCGGTTCAGTACCGTGGTTCCGGGGCGGAAGTCTTAGCAAAACGAGTTTTGAATGAGTATGGGATTACTTATGAAGATATTGAATCCTGGGGTGGCACAGTTTCTTTTCAAGCTGTCCCGGAAAGTGTAGAAATGTTTAAAGATGGTGTTGTGGATGCTGTGTTTTTTGTATGCGGCTTCCCGGAAGCGAATTTAATAGACTTATTTAGTGTTAGAGATATCAAACCTTTGCCTATCGACGATAATGTAGTAGAGAGCATCATGAATAAATATAAGGGCTATCTACCAATTACCTTACCTGGCGGAGTTTATGAAGGCATGGATGTGGATGCTCCAGGTATTGGCCAAGCAGTAATTCTAGCTACCAGTACTAAGCTTCCGGAAGAAATCGGTTATGAGATGGCAAAATCAATAGTTGATAATTTGGATACCTTAACAGCGTCTTACCAGGCTTTATCAGGATTAACACCTGAATTACTTATTGCACCTTTAGAACCGGAATTGCTTCATCCCGGAGTACATAAATACTTTACCGAAATAGGTGTACTTAAATAGATGTATTAAATAAGTGTATTAAATAAGAAAAATGCTGGTTAATACAGGATTCCATAGACTGAGGAGGTGTGTTAAAGTGATTAAACAGGCACTAAAGTTTATATTTCTATCTAAAGGTGGCACCAAGGAATTTAAAGGAAACACTTACCTTATGGTAAAGTTATTTGCATTGTTGATTTGCCTTTATCATGTCTATGCGGTTGTTTTCTATCAAGTTGAGCCTATTACCCATCGAATAGTACACGTTGCAACATTCATGATCTTTACTTTTTTGACTACATCATTTTTGGAGAAAGAGAACACAATCACAAAGGTAATTGATGGTGTATTTTTGCTCGCTGCAGCTGCTACCAGCATCTATCTACTCGTAAGCAGCTCACGGTATGTATATCATATAAAAGGGATAGATCTGATTACTACCGCAGATATTTTCTTTGGTATACTTCTTATGGTATTGATTTGGGAGGGTGCTCGAAGACTGGCAGGGCCGGCAATATCTATGCTTAGCTTTTTGTTCTTTGCATATGCCGCTTTCTTGTCACAATATTGTTCAGGGGTACTTTATGCACGGGCACCTTCGATTAAAGCGATAATTGAAGAGATGGTAATCAGTACAAATGGGATTTTTGGTGCACCGATTGGGGTTACGGCTACCTATCTATTTATCTTCCTGTTATTTGGCGGTTTTCTTGACAAATCAGGGGGTGGAGAGGCTTTTCTCAAATTAAGTAATGCGTTGGCCGGTTCTGCCAGAGGGGGCCCGGCAAAAGTGTCGGTTATCAGTAGTGGATTATTTGGTTCCATTTCGGGCAGCCCACCTGCGAACGTTGCTACTACAGGTGTATTTACGATCCCTGCCATGATGCGGACGGGATATAAGCCGGCTACTGCTGGGGCAGTAGAGGCAGCTGCTTCTACCGGTGGAGCAATTATGCCACCGGTCATGGGGGCTGTTGCGCTCCTAATGGCAGAGGTTACCGGTATCTCATACGCCAAAATTATTGCTGCTGCGGCAATCCCTGCTATTATGTATTATGTAGGGATTGGGGTGCAAGTCCATTTGGAAGCGGTTAGAATGGGCATCAAGGGCTTGCCAAAAGACCAGCTTCCTCCTTTTAAACCTTCTTTGTTGCGCGGCATGCTCTATTTATCTCCGCTAATCATACTTGTTATTGTATTAGTACTTGGCTTTAGTACGACCAGAGCGGCAAGTTTAGCAGCAGCCATAACAATGTTATTCCTTTTGTTTCTTCCGACTCAAATCAACGGTATCAGTGGCGATAGCCGCAGCCGTGGAAACACTTTTGTTGACGCCCTGGCTCATACAACTACGCAGACTCGGATGTTAAGCGCTTGTTCGGCTGCAGCAGGAATACTCAGCGGAGCTTTGTTCATGAGTGGGTTGGCCGGTAAAATTGGTTCCATCTTAATGGGCATCGCCGGAACTTCACTGGGCTTGGCTCTGGTGATTGCAGCAATAATGTGCATAATATTAGGAATGGGTGTTCCGATCATCGTTGTTTATATTATTGCAAGTGCCATTGTAATACCCTCACTTATTGAGATGGGTGTTCCGGTGCTGGCTGCCCACTTCTTTATTATGTATATGGCAACCACCTCACATATTACGCCTCCAGTTGCCTTTGCCGCCTATGTAGGGGCCTCATTGGCCGGCTCTCCACCTATGAAGACAGGATTTATAGCAATGCGCCTGGCCATTGCGGCTTATATTGTGCCCTTTGTCTTTGTTTATCAACCGGCACTACTCTTGATAGGGGAGCCTTTACAGATTGTTATAGCAGTAATAACTGCCCTGTGTGGCATAACATTTGTCTCCTGTGGGGTCGCAGGGTATTGGTTTAAGAACCTTAGCTTTGTTTATAGGTGTGTTTTCGTTGTGTGTGGGTTGCTAATGATCTACCCTGGAGCCACCACGGACCTTATCGGGCTTGTTGGCGCTCTTGGATTATCAGTATATCTATACCTATCCTGCAGAAAATCTACGGAAGACAACTTGGCCACTGTGATACCAAAATAACTGGTATTGCCAGTATTGCCAGGGTAGTTGGTAGACGGGGTTGGTGACAACTTAAGTTGTCACCAACCCCGTCCCCCTGGCAACTCTCTGGATTAGAAAAAAAGCCCAACAGTACGAATTTTTTGACTGTTGGGCGTTCATTTTAATAAAACCAGCGCTTGAACCTTCCTATAATGTTCCTGCAATTGTTGTTCCTGTGATTGCTGTTTCGGAGATGTTGTTATTAAGAAATGCAATCTACACATGTTAAACACTCTTCACATGAACGTAAGGCAGGTTGCGCTTTTTTGGTTAGATAATTATATATAGTTTTAATCAAAGAGAAAGATCGCATATTTTCCAGGGCACATTGATACATACATTCATATTCTGATGTTGGATAAAGTTCATCAACTATTTCAGAATATGATTTTCCTTCGTTCATTCCGTCAACAAATTTTTGAATTTCTTCTCTTGTGTATATCATATTTTAATCCCCTTCCTAATGAAATTTATATATAAAAACATCGCGAGTTGTTTCGAAATACTTTGTTATATATATTGTAGCTCTACTAGAAGTGTAAGTAAAATACGAGTTTACGCGCTTATACATAAGTAATAGATTATAACAAAACAACAATGTAGCCAAAATGCTTATGATTGAGAAAAAAGGTGCAAGCAGGATTAAAACCATTTGAAGGTGAAATATTTAAGCGGATAATAAGAAGTGTAAATAGGAAAGAGGTGTGCGGAAATGCTTTGTATTAGTGAAAAAGAAATTGAAGAAGCTATAACCATGGAAATAGCTCTGCCGGTATTTAGACAGGCCTATGAAGACAGTGCAAATGGGCTGATCTACGCCGGCGACAGGATTGTGATGCCTATTCGCGGCGAAGCAAACTGCGGCCAGTGGCTGGTCGCAAATTGTAAGCACCTTCCTTTTTTTGGCTCCAAGTTTTCCGCCGTTTTCCCCGGTAATGTTTCGAAAGGGATGCCCAGCGTCCTCTCTAAGATCAGTTTGTATTCGGCGGAAACAGGGGAGATGCTTGCTATTATTGACGCCAACTATTTGACTGCCGTAAAAACCGGAGGGAGCGCAGCCATTGCTACGGACCTGATGGCAAAAAAAGACGCCGACCGCCTGGGGATAATCGGCACCGGTCTCCAGGCTGTTTCCCAGGTTATGGCCATACAGGAAGTGCGCGCGTTGACAGAGCTACATGTTTATGATACTTCACCCGAGCGTATCGAGGCTTTTATTGAGAAGATCAAGGAGAAGCAAAACCGACCATATCAGCTCATTGCGGCCCAATCGGCGGACGACTGCGTGTCTGCAGCGGACATTGTCTGCACTTGTACCACATCCCTCACGCCTGTTTTCAGCGCACATGCCCTTCGGCCGGGCACCCACATCAATGCCATTGGCTCTTATACGCCCTTTATGCAGGAAATTGACGAAGAGACGGTGATTAAGGCCGGCAAAATAATTACCGAGCATGTGGACGGGCTATGGGCGGCAGCTGGGGACATCCTGATACCTTTCAACAAAGGGCTCATTACCAAGGATAAGGTGCAAGGGTCGGTCGGCGATGTTTTAACGAAAAGAATTGCCGGTCGCGCAAACGATGAAGAAATCACGCTTTACGAAAGTGTCGGTTCCTGCGTGTTAGATATTGCAATTGCCATTGAAGTATATAAAATTTTTAATAAATAGCTGTCCCTTTTCAAGGTTAAAAATCGTATTATAGGTTTTCTGATCATGATATGTCGAATCAGCACCTATCATCACCTGTATTTTATTTTATAAAAAAGGCAAAATAAATTTAAGGCAGGTGTGATGATGATGGTGTTTACCGTACCGCGGAGTAAGGCGTTAAAGCTGCAGGAGTTAATTGACGTGGAGGAAGCATTCCATTTATGGGATATTCTTAAATCCAAGTACAGTATTGTGGAACGGGTGAATATTTGGAGTAACTTTGCTCATGATCCGGAGTTTAAATTACTAGCGAAGAAAATTCTAAATGATTTAATGAAAGAAATTAAGCTTTTAGAAAAAGAACTCGAAAAATATGCGATTCAAGGTCCGAGACCAAATAGATCAAAAATTAAATCATCTGTAAATTCAGAAGTGCTACTTGATGAGTTTTTGGCCCATGATTTTTTTCTTGTACTCCAGGAGCAAGTGGAAATGTTTTTAAAATCCTTTGTCACGTCAACCACCAACGATAGTATAAGAGAATTATTTAGTAAACTGCTAACCCGTGCTATTGAACGGCAAAATCTCATGGAGAAGTATCTGAAAATGAAGGGATGGCTGGAAACACCGCCACTTTATTCTTTTGTTCCTGAAGAGGTAAAAGAAAGGGTAGATACCGGCGAAGCTTTTCATCTCTGGGATCATTTAACGTACCGTTATGACGGCATCGAAAAAACGGAAATTTTTCATGATTATGTTTACGATGGTGATTTTAAAGTGCTGATAAAAGTGGGGTTACAGAGAGTGCTAAAAAAACAGGCAGCCATGCTGGAAAAGGAGCTGGAGTATTTTGGCATCCCTATGCCCAAGCACTCGCCCAAGGTAATCGCGCCGCCGGATAACACAGAGATTTTAAAAGATGAGTTTATGTTTAAAGCTCTCTATGCAGGCATGCATGGCGCAGCAATTATGCATTCCCAAGCTTTAAAGCAATCCACTACCAATGATCGCCTGCGGGGTATTTTTGAAGATTTATTGCTGGAGGAAATTCGTCTGCTGGATAAGTTCATTAAGTTTGGCAAATTAAAGGGCTGGTTGCAGGTTGCACCTAAATACCGACTGTAAATATTACACTCCCTTCCCGACTTTTTTATACCTTGAGAAGTTTTGCGAAATTTTTTGCTTTTCCTTATCGCATGTCTCAAAGGATTGTCAGGGGACGGGGTTGGTGAGAACCTGGTTCAGGTTGTCACCAACCCCGTCCCCCTGACAACGTCCCCCCGACAACTACGTCCCCCTGACAACTAATATTTGAAAAGCTTCTTTAATACATATTGACAATAAAAATAAATAATATTATTATTATGGAAAAGATAAAACTTTATTTTGCTAATTTGAGAGACTTACTGGTATTAGTGGCAGACACTTTTACTATAAAATAAGTTAAAGCTCAAATATGTGTTGCAGCACATATTTGAGCTTTTTATTTTTAACACGGTTTACAATATGCTTTAAGTTAAAAAATTATTAAAAGGAAGTGATGATTTTGCATGGAATTACGGGACGTATATTTAATATCCAAAAGTATAGTGTTCATGATGGTCCGGGTATTAGAGATGTAGTATTTATGAAAGGCTGTCCACTGAAATGTATCTGGTGCGCCAACCCGGAGTCACAGTCTCCCGATTTTCAATTAGCTTATAATACCACAAAATGTATCGGAGCAAAATTATGTGGTTATTGTGTTAATGCGTGTTATTATGATGCCTTATCTGTTCATAATGACAAAATTATTGTTGATAGGCAAAAATGCGTTAATTGTCATAAATGTGTTGAAGTCTGTTGCTCCAAGGCAATGCATATTTTTGGGGAAGATATGACGGTTGATGAGGTGTTCCGAAAAACGCAAAATCAGGTAAAAGCATGGCGTGCTAATGGTGGTATTACCATAAGTGGTGGAGAACCACTTTTCCAGGCAGATTATGTTGTAGCTTTGCTAAAAAAATATAGGAGTGTGGGGGTTCATACAGCCATAGAAACTACCGGCTTTGCTCCCTGGGAAAAGTTAAAACAAGTAGCTGAATGGTGTAACCTTATCTTTTATGATGTAAAAATAATGGATGCCGCAAAGCATAAAAAATATATCGGTGTAGATAACGGGTTGATTTTAGAAAACCTGAAAAAGTTAAGTGAAGGTTTCCCGGAAGTAGAGTTGATTGTGCGCACCCCCGTTATTCCAGGTATTAATAATCATGAATCTGATATTATGGACATAGTAGCATTCTTAAAAACCTTACCCCATCTTTCTGATTATGAATTAATGCCTTATCATGCATATGGAAGTGCAAAATATGACCAGTTAGGTATGCTTTATCAATTAAAGGATGTTGGATCGCTGGAAAGACCCCCGATCCAGAAATTAAATCAGCATGTGCGCAAGCTGCTAAATATATCCACCCATACCAATGAGTAATAAGTATTAAAGAATAGAGAACACCAATGGGCAGGTGTTATATGTTATAATAATACTTATTTATATGTCTAAGGGGGTGAACACATGGGGAAGATGGAGAGCCGGGTTTTGGTCGGCGGTACTGCCCAGCCGCCAAAAGAGATTACGGTATATAATATTATGGCTGTTCAACTTCTAATTGATGTAAAAACAAATCAAATAGTTGAATCTAATTTTAATATTATATCTCCTTTAACGCGGGCCTGTTTGGAGGAGTTAGTTAATGGGTACTGCGTAGATGATTCGTTGGAACCGTTATTTAAGGAGATAAAATCTAAAATTTTCCTATCTACTACAGGTTCATTAATACAAGCAATAAAGAACGCTGTTGATAGATATAAAGAAAAAGTATACAAATAAAATGGGACTGTCTACGCGATTGAGCAGGTGATGTTCAATTATTTAAATGGACGGAAGCCCAATATTACCCTAAAAAATACTCAGGGTAATATTGGGATTTTTTGTAATAGGTCTGGCTTTATAAAGCACATTTTCGTCTGTAATTGAATTTAACAAGGTCTTATAGTCAGACAAGCCTAATCATATAATAAGCAAAATAAAGAAGGGAAGGACAGACTGCAGATGGTGTTAAGAAAAATGTGGCTCAATATTAATGGAGCGAACAGAATTATCGTTTGCGACCCGGAGAAAGACTCACTAACTGATGTGCTGAGAAAGATTGGTCTTACGGGAACTAAAATCGGGTGTAATTCTGGTCAGTGTGGTGCTTGTACCGTACTTTTGGAGGGAAAGCCCGTCAGAAGCTGTGTCAAAAAGATAAAGAATATTCCCGAATATTCCCGGATTATTACTATCGAAGGTATCGGCAGCCCCTTTAACCTGCATCCCTTGCAGCAGGCATGGATTACTTACGGTGGCGTTCAATGCGGCTTTTGTTCCCCAGGCTTCATCGTTTCTGCCAAGGGTTTGCTGGATGAGAATCCCTCTCCCACAAGGGAAGAAGTGCGCGCCTGGTTCCAAAAGCATCGTAATCTCTGCCGTTGTACCGGATATAAGCCGTTAGTGGATGCGGTAATGGCGGCGGCGGCGGTCATACGCGGCGAAAAAACCATGGAGGATATCACTTATAAATCCAGTTTAGATAGTCAGATATACGGCACGCGCTATCCTCAACCTACGGCGCTGGAAAAGGTTACCGGTCTTTGTGATTACGGTGATGACATTAGTTTGAAAATGCCCGCTAATACCTTGCATCTGGCGATCGTGCAGCCCCAAGTCTCTCATGGGGAAATTGTAAATATCGATTTTTCTACTGCAGAGGCCATGCCTGGTGTGGTTAAGGTAATTACTGCCAAGGATGTTAAAGGCACAAACAGAGTTACCGCCGGTAAAAACCACCCGCGAGCAACCTGTGATCTTAAACTGCGACCGATCATTTGTGAGGATAAGATTTTCCGGTATGGAGATGTCGTGGCAGTAGTTGCCGCAACCAGTAGAGCAGAAGCTCGAGCGGCAGCAAAAAAAGTGGTAGTGGATATAAAAGAGTTACCTGCACATCTGAGCGCCTTGGAATCTTTAGCACCGGGAGCGCCCGAAATCCATCCGGGAACGTCTAATATTTTCTGTATCAACCGGGTAGTCAAGGGCGAGGATACTCGGGAAATTTTTTCCGAAGCGGCACATGTAGTGGAAGGGAGTTTTTCTTCTTCCCGTCAACCCCATTTGGTGATTGAGCCGGATACCATGCAGGCCTACGTGGATGAAGAAGGCAGGATTACGGTGCAGTGTAAAAGCCAAACTATTCATGCCAATAAGAATCAGATTGCGGAAGGCATCGGTTTGCCGCCGGAGAAAATCCGTATTATCGCGAACCCCACCGGGGGAAGCTTTGGTTATGCCATGACCCCTGCTGCTCCTGCCATGATGGCAGTATGTGCTTTAGCCTTAAATACTCCGGTAACTTTAACCATGTCTTATCCTGAACATCAGGCCTTCAGTGGGAAACGGGCCCCGTCTTATACCAATGGCCGGTTAGCCTGCGATAAAGACGGAAAAATTATTGCTCTTGAATATGATATGGCACTGGAAACCGGTGCTTATCCTGAGATCTCAACAGGTTTGGTAGATAAGGCTGTCCGATTTATCGGTAACCCTTATCAAGTGCCCAATATTAACGGGATCGTCAAAGCCGTTTTTAGTAATAATTCTTATGGCATTCAATATCGGGGCTATGCATCCCCTCAATGTTACACCACCTCTGAAGCGCTGATGGACATGATGGCTAATAAAATTGGCATGGACCCTTTTGAATTTAGGTATCTGAATGTAGCCCGACCGGGCGATTTAACGGTGAACAGTTATCCTTACTGGGAATATCCCATGCAGGAAATGATGGATATCATGCGTCCTTATTATCAAGAAGCCAAGGCTTGCGCCAAAGCCGAAAGCACGGACCGCAAAAAGCGTGGTATCGGCATCGTGTGGGGTGGCTATCATTCAGGGCTTCTTCATGATCAATGTGAAGTTTCCTTAGAACTCAATGCTGATGGCAGTGTAACCCATTATAATTCCTGGGAAAACCCCGGTCAGGGAAGTGATATCGGGACCTTGGTTCATACCCACGAAGCTCTAAGACCCTTAGGTATTAGTCCGGAGCAGATTAAGTTGGTACAGAATGACACAGGGATGACCCCAGATACAGGTCCCGCTGCCGGCAGCCGTTCCCACTATATGGTTGGTAACGCCACCATAGACGCGGCCAATAAGCTCATGGCGGCAATGCGCAAGGAGGACGGTAGTTATCGCACCTATGAGGAAATGGTGGCCTCAGGGATTCCCACCAAATATAAAGGTTTTTCCTCTTCAAAAGATAGTACGGTTCCCATTGACCCCGATACCGGGCACGGTAATGCTTCTCCGGGCGCTAACTATCTGCTGTTGCTTGTAGAAGTAGAAGTGGATATGGAAACTTGTAAAACTAAGGTACTATCGGTAAAGGCCGTTTCTGATGTGGGTAAAGTAGGCAGTATCCTAGCAGTGGAAGGGCAAGCATATAGTGGTATTTCTCATTCTATAGGTTTTGCTTTAAGTGAGAATTATCACGATTTTAAACGTCATGCGACCATGCTGGGTGCGGGCATTCCTACGATTGAGGACATTCCTGATGATATGGAATTTATTTTCCATGAAACACCCCGCAAGAGTGGTCCTCATGGCTCCATCGGTTGCGCCGAGGGTTATCAGAGTGTCGGTCATGTGGCGATTATTAACGCTATTTATGATGCTATCGGCGTGAGAATCTATGAGTTACCGGCGACACCGGATAAAATTAAAAGGGCTTTGGAAACCAAAAAACGGGGCGAAGAATTAAAACCGAAAAAATATTTCTTAGGCACCGATTTTTATGAAACGGTGGACTATATCAAGAATAATCCGCTAAAAAAGCAATGATGTACATTGGAGACAAGCTGATGAAGTTGTAGAAACTCTTGTTGTAAAGAAAAATTGTTTTTTGGATCTAAAGAAAAATTGCTATTTACAATATATAAATAAAATATTATAATAGTCATAGTCATATAAGACTGTTTCTGCTGGATAAGTTAATAAATATTTATAGGGATGGTTTACTGGTGCCGATCTGAGAAATCGGTATCATCAAATAAACTAAAGCCCAAGAAAGTTTATGAGGTTTTCAGAATACTCATATCTTTCTTGGGCTTTTATTATTTCTTCAGGGATTCTTTAATTAGAGATGAGAACATCTATGAAAGGAGAAAGCCATGTCGGAAATATCATGTTGTCAGGAGTTTTTAACTGAGCAGGAAAAAAGAATTGAAAAAGGCCTGGGTCAATTGAGCCCGAGGTCGAGGATTAATGGTTTTTTAAAGAATTTTAGGGATGAGGTGCCCCGAATTGATATTCAGAGGGCGGTTTTGTTTACTGAATCGATGCAGCAAACTGAACAATATCCTAACAACATTAGAAAAGCAAAAGCCCTTCAACATATCTTCAACAATATTGATATCGTTATCCAGGATAATGAATTAATTGTGGGGACCTGTGGGGGCGCGGGCAGACATTCAATTTTGTTTCCGGAGCTGCGCGGACCGTGGTTTGAAAAAGCATTAAGGGCAGTGCAAAAAGGTAATGCTTATCGGATCAACGATGAAGACTTACAGACAGTTATCGAAAAGGTTATACCTTATTGGAAGGGTAAAAGTGCCCATGAAAGATATTTAGCCATGCTGCCGCAGGATACCAAAGAACTAATTTATGGGGATAGTGATTGGGGTTCTGCCGGGTTATTACAGGATAATGCTAATATCAATGCAACCTTAAACTGGGCCGGCAATTACAAAAAAATACTAGATCGGGGCCTATTGGATATTAAGGCAGAAATGGAAGAAAGGCTAAGTCAAGTACCTAATAATGATTATACTAAAATGGCCTTTTTTCAAGCAGCAATTATGGTTTGTGACGGTCTTATGGATTATGCCAAACGTTATGCCGCAAAAGCCTGGGAACTGGCTTCGGTGGAAGAGGATCCTAAACGCAAAGCCGAATTAGAAAAAATTGCGGAAAATTGTGAATGGGTACCGGCACATCCGGCGCGTAATTTTTGGGAGGCATTACAAGCACAATGGTTTGTGCAAACAGCCTATAAATTAGAACAGCCCACTGTTGGAGTTATTTCTCTCGGCCGTTTTGATCAATATATGTATCCCACATTTATTAAAGATATTAATGCCGGGATAATTGATGAAGAAAAAGCTTTAGAATTAATGGAATGCTTGTGGTTTAAAATAGCCAGCTATGTGCCGTATAATGTAACCGCCACTAATAATTATTTTGAGGGGTATTGCCATTTTGAACAAACCGTTCTTGGTGGGCAGACGATTGATGGCAAAGACGCTACAAATGAGTTAACATATTTGGTACTTAGATCCAAAAAGGAATTTCCCTTGCACTATCCGGATTTGTCTGTTAGAGTGCACTCGGGTACACCGGACCAACTGCTGCGTGCTGTTGTAGAATTAATTAAAGAAGGTACAGGTTTTCCCAAACTCTTAAATGACGAAGAAATAATCCCTATGTGCATATCTAATGGTGCTACTATTCAGGAAGCCAGAGATTATGCAACCTGTGCATGCACTGAGGTCCGTTTATTGGATAAAGATACTTATATGGCAGTTGGTGGCAATCTGAATCTTCCTGCAGCATTAGAGATGGCCATGAACAACGGCGTTGTAACTATTGACGGTAAAAAGAAAAAATTAATGACCCCGTCGGTAGAGTCTTCACAAATTAAAACTTATGATGACCTGATGAATAATTTTACCGAAGCATGGGACTTTTTTATTCACCACTTCTTTATCCGGCAATCTGCTTTGGAAATATCAAATGCAGCATGTTTGGCAGCTCCGTTTATGTCGATGCTTAATGATGCCTGTGTGGCAGCTGCAACCGATATACATCAAACAATCCATAGTCATGGGATCTCTAAAGATTCAGGTACCTTAAGTGTTATTGGTTTTGGTACCGTAGTGGAATCATTAGCAGCCATAAAAAAACTATTATTTGAGGATAAACGATTTACCTTTGAAGAATTAAAAGAAGCATTGGAAGAAAATTTTGAAGGATATGAACCCCTCAGGCAAATGCTTTTGCATGCACCACAATACGGAAATAACGATGACTATGCCGATGAAGTTGCACGGCAGGTAGATGAAATGTTATGTGAAGTGATGCAAAGACACAGAACACCAAATGGTCCACAGAATTTTAAGTTTGTGCCGGTTACGACACATGTCGCGATGGGTAAGCGCATGGGCGCTACGCCAAATGGGCGAAAGGCAGGAGAGTCATTATCTGAAGGTATTTCACCCTCCCAGGGACGTGACTCAGAAGGGCCCTTGGCGACCTTAATATCGATTGATAAAGTCAGAAATCGCAAGTATAATAATGATTTGGCCCGTTTATTAAACATCAAGGTAAATCCCCAGGTGGTCGTCGGAGAAAAAGGCACCCAGGATTTGATGGCATTTATTAGAAGTTTTATAGATTTAAAATTATGGCATCTCCAGTTTAACATTATTAATAAAGAGACTTTAATAAAAGCCAAAAACAATCCTGACAAATACCGCAATTTGATTGTTCGTGTCGCAGGTTACAGTGCGTACTTTACAGATTTAAGTCCACAACTGCAAAATGAGATCATAAACCGTACTGAACATCAAGGGATTTAATTAGCTCGTCTCTTTCGAGGCTGGAATTTGATGGGGTTGATACTCATTTTCAATATTACTCGGGTGGTAAATTTTTGGAGGTGTAATCTTTGAGTAAGTGGTTAAGTAATAAGGATGTTGTGGCCGGTGGAATCTTAATTCTTTTTAGCACCTGGTTTTATTTTACATCCCGAGCAATTCCAGATGGAAGTGTTACTGGGATGCCCCCTGGTTTCTTCCCGACATTCTTAGCTGTTTGTTTAGGAGTATGCAGTGTATACCTTTTCCTAAAAGGGGTTAAGGATGTATTACGGAACAAGGCTGCTGCTGTTGAAATGAGGCAGGATCACAAAACAGTACTTATTTTGTTAGGTATGCTATTTGTCTATGTTATCTTGCTGAACATTGTTGGCTTTATTCCGATAACAATTATTTATCTAACAAGCGTAATGGCTTTGCTTAAAGCCGGTAAGCTACTTAAATTAGTTTCTATTTCGGTTGTAATGACACTGGCTGTATATTTTGTTTTTGGAAACCTGTTTAATATACCGCTTCCTTAGTGGATATAGTGACCGTATAGAAAAGAAAACTGACAGAATAAACCTTGTTTGGAGGCGTAAACAGAATGAATGAGGCATTGATACAAGCTCTTCAAATGCTTTTTGATCCATCTTCCTTTTTGCTATTAGCCGGGGGTGTAGCATTAGGAATTATTTTTGGCGCAATCCCTGGTTTAACGGCAACCATGGCAGTTGCTCTTCTAATCCCAATGACATATTATTTATCCCCTGCTACAGGACTCGTCATGCTTTGCGGAGTATATGTCGGAGGAATATATGGAGGCAGTATTTCAGCCTGTTTAGTCAATATACCTGGTACTCCATCATCCATGGTAACTACTCTTGATGGTTATCCGATGGGTCAGAGGGGGGAAGCGGGGAAGGCAATTGGCTATGCCACTGTTGCTTCATTTATTGGTGGTATACTTAGCTCGCTGATTTTAATCTTTTTTGCCCCTGTTCTTGCTAAGGTGGCTTTCAAGTTCGGTCCTGCAGAATATTTTGCTGTTGCTGTGTTTGGTCTTAGCATTATTTCATCTGTTTCAGGTGATTCGTTTATAAAAGGTTGTATTTCAGGAATTATGGGAATGATGTTGACGGTTGTCGGTATGGACTACATCACCAGTACACCCAGATTTACATTCGGTACTACTCAGTTGCTTGCTGGTTTAACATTTATTCCTGTTATGATTGGCTTATTTGGCATGAGAGAATTTTTGCAGCAAATTGGTTCAGGAACATATAAATTTCAGGTAGAACAGAATGTGGGTAGAATATTACCTAAATTGAGTGAAATTAAGAAACAGTTAGTAATTAGCTTAAGAGGGGGGTTAATAGGGACTTTTGTAGGGATTCTACCTGGCGCCGGTGGGCCAATTGCCTCCTTCCTGTCATATGATACAACCCGCCGTTCCTCAAAACATCCGGAGAAATTCGGTACGGGAATTCCGGAAGGCTTAAGTGCATCTGAATCAGCTAATAACGGTGTGACCGGAGGAGCGTTAATACCTATGTTGACACTGGGCATTCCTGGTGACGGAGTAACTGCCATTATGCTGGGAGCATTTATGGTACATAACATTAACCCGGGGCCAATGCTGTTTGCCAATAATCAAAGTCTAGTCTTTTCGATTTATGGCGGATTTGTCATAGCCAATATTTTAATGCTTATCTTTGGTTTGGCTGGTGCAAAACTGTTTGCAAAAGTTTTGGATATACCCATGACGATATTACTACCATTTATTTCGATTTTAACAATTGTAGGATCTTTTTCCATTAGGAATACCACTACTGATGTGGTAATTATGTTGGCGTTGGGAGTATTAGGTTA
This sequence comes from Dehalobacterium sp., assembly GCA_040766325.1. Taxonomy (GTDB): domain Bacteria; phylum Bacillota; class Dehalobacteriia; order Dehalobacteriales; family Dehalobacteriaceae; genus Dehalobacterium. The sequence goes on from JAXGQR010000001.1 coordinate 62,665, forward strand.
CGTGATGTCTGTTATAAAACTACCGGTAATGCCCATGGTATTGGGAGTCGTTCTAGGTCCCATTGCTGAGGCTAATTTAAGAGGTGCCTTATTAATAGCTAAAGGTAGTTGGCTCATATTTCTACAAAAACCAATTAGTTTATCGTTATTAATTATTTCTGTGATTCTGGCGGCTTGGCCATTAATCAGTAAAAATCTATTACGCAAAAATAATGCGGAAAGACCCGTTGAAGACTAAGCCGTTAAATATGGACCAACATTGAAGGGGGTGGCAACTCTCGATACAGTGATCGAGTGAATGTGGTGAAGAAATTTTAACAATTTAAAGGAGGATATCAAAATGCTAAAAAACAAAAGAAAATGCATCCTTAATTCTATTCTTGTCAGCTTACTTATTTCTGTACTCTTATTTTCCGGATGCGGACAAAATACTGGATCTCAAGAAGGGGCGGAAAATAAAACAGATAAATTTCCCAACAAGCCTGTTACTTTAATCGTACCTTATGATGCAGGTGGCGGATCAGATTTAACATCGAGAATGGTGGCTTCTATTGCTGAAAAAGAACTAGGGGTTCCTGTAACAATAGTAAACATGCCAGGTGGATCCGGAGCAACCGGATATGCTGAACTAAGAAACAGAGAAGCTGACGGTTATACAATCCTTTCATGTACTTCTACTATTGAAACAATGAAACTGCTGGGTGTATTAGATTTTAATCACGAGGCTTTTGACATTGTTTCAGGATTTAACTATGAACCTGCTGCTATTGCTGTTAACGCAAAAATTGCAGAAGAAAAAGGGTGGAATACCTTTGCTGACTTTATAGAATACTGCAAACAACATCCAGGAGACGTTTCAATGGGGACATCTGCTGTTGGTGGTATTTGGAACATAGGTACCTTAGCTGCCCAGAGTGCAATAGGTGTTGAGTGGAATGTTATTCCTGCTGGCGGCGGTGGCGCACAACCAATTGTACAAGCCGCAGGTGGACAAATAGAGGCAGTTACTGCCGGAACACTCGAAGTATATAATCAAGTAGAGGCTGGAACATTGAAGGTTCTAGGAATTATGTCAGATGAGCGGTTAGACACTTATCCTGATGCAGAGACATTAAAGGAAAATGGCTATGATGTATCAATTACAACAACTAGATCAATTTTAGCTCCTAAAGGAGTTCCTCAAGAAAGATTAGAAGTTCTATATCAGGCTTTTTCGAAGGCATCATCAAGCGATGAGTATAAGGAATACTGCACATCTAAGGGTGCGGGCTATTTGTCTGATAACGGAGAAGATATGATGAAGTTTTACGATGAACAAAAAGAAGTTTTTTCTAAGGTTATTGTAAAATAATGTTTTAACCATCAGCCCAGGCTCCCAATGCCTGGGCTGATAGTTAACCAAAAGGAGAATAACGCCTATGATAAAAATTCCTTTTGACAAAAAAGAAATTGAAATAGGAATTGACCAGAACAATCTACTGGGCATATTAGAGCCCAAAGCGAGAGCAGCGATACCTAATATCCAGGGAAAAATTACGGAACTCTTAAATAAACCGGTTAATAGCAAACCATTATCCGAGGCTGTGCGGGGTAAAACAAAAATTTGTATTGTTGTTACTGATATGACACTGCCTTGTCCTGATGATCTTCTTTTACCATTGATTGTAAAAGAATTAGAGAAAGGTGGTATTAACAAAGAAAATATCACGATTTTAGTTGCCACCGGTCTCCACCGGCCTAATACAGATGATGAATTGATGACAAAGCTGGGTCGAGATATCTTTAATCAGATAAAGGTGGTAAATCATGTTGCATCTGATAAATCAAATTTAATAAATTTAGGCGTAACAAGTTTGGGCTGTCCGATATGGGTGAATAAACTTGTCGTTAAAGCCGATTTTACTATTTGTACCGGTATTATCGAACCGCACTTCTTTGCTGGATTTAGTGGAGGGCGCAAAGGTGTATCCATAGGTGTTGCAGGTGAGGAAACAATTAAATTTGAACATGATCCTAAAGTATTCGACCACCCCAAAACACGTATTGGGAACCTGGACGGTAATATATTTCACATAAATGCTATGGAAATTGCGAAAATTGCAGGTCTGAACTTTATTGTAAATGTAGTTCTTAATGGTGATGGAGAAATAGGCGGGGTGGTGGCCGGTGAGCCAGAGTCAGCATTTCATCAAGGTGTAGAAATTGCTCGGGAAATATACCAAGTAGAGATTGAAGAACAAGCAGATATTGCCATTGCCGGAGTCGGTTATCCCAAAAGCACTAATTTATATCAGGGAACACGAGGTGCCAGTTGTATTGCATTTAGTCCTTATCCTGTCGTTAAAAAGGGAGGACTTGTTATCACTCCGATACCCGCGGAAGAGGGCCCAGGAGAAGGTCTGGGGGAACAAAGATTTTACGAAATCATGAAAAAAGCCCAGGATTTAGATTCTTTAATTGAGGATATAAAAATTAACGGTTACCCGGCAGGAGGGCAAAGAGCATATTTACTGGCCCTAACCTTAAAACACGCCGAATTAGTAATAACCAATACCAAAGCACCTGCAGCAGTAGAAAATATGTTTATGAAAGCTATGCCTCGACTGGAAGATGCTTTAAAGTATGGTTTTGCACGGTATGGAAGTGATGCAAAAATAATTGTTTTACCCCAAAGCGTACAAGTTATGACTGTTAAGAGCGAACCGACATCAAAATAAATTTTGGCGTTGATAAATATTGAACCACGGGGGATGAGGATTTGACATCTGATACCTTAAAAAAGATAAAAAAAATTGTCGGCAAAGAACATGTTTTAACCAGTATGGAGGAACGCATCTGCTACTCATATGACGGTACCTTTCAAAGGGGGATTCCTGAACTGGTAGTATTTCCTGCCAATGCAGAAGAAATAGCCGAAATATTAAAGCTTGCGAACCAAGAAAAAATCCCTGTTTATCCCAGAGGGGCGGGCACAGGACTCAGTGGAGGATCCGTTCCTGTGAACTCAGGCATAGCTTTAGTTTTAACACGTATGAACAGGATTAAAGAGATCAACCCGGAAGATATGTTGGCTGTGGTCGAGGCGGGGGTTATTACAGAGTATCTGCATCAAGCAGCGGAGAAGGTGGGCTTATTTTATCCGCCGGATCCAGGCAGTCTCAAAACTTGTACTATGGGCGGCAATGTAGCGGAAAACGCTGGGGGACCAAGAGCTTTTAAATATGGGGTAACGAAGGATTTTGTCCTGGGATTGGAAGTGGTCACGCCCCAGGGAGAAATTATGCATACCGGAGGGCGCACGGTAAAAAACGTTACCGGTTATGATTTAATGAGATTACTAACCGGAAGCGAAGGAACCCTTGGTGTCATCACGGAAATAACAGTTCGTCTTTTGCCAAAGCCGAAAGAGAAAAGGACTGCCTTAGTGGTATTTGATAAATTGGACGATGCGGCCTCGACGGTAACATCCATTATCTGCCAAGGAGTGATTCCCGCAACTTTGGAGTTAATGGATCAGCTCACGATCAGTTGTGTAGAAAAATATAATCATTTAGGGTTGCCTTTGGATGCGGAGGCAATTTTGTTAATCGAAGTGGATGGTGGTAAAAACCAAGTAGATGATGATATCAAGAGGGTTGAGGGGATTTGCCGTCAGAATAACTGCCGAAATATCCAGGTGGCTTCATTAGCTGAAGAAAGGGAAAAACTTTGGAAGGCCAGACGGGCTGTTTCTTCGGCTATTGTACAATTAAAGCCTACCAAGATTTCTGAAGATGCCACGGTGCCCAGAAGCAAAATTCCGGAAATGATCAAAAGGTTACGGGAAATTGCTGCTGAATATAATTTGTATCTACCTGTATTCGGGCATGCGGGGGATGGAAATTTGCATCCCAACATTATTGCAGATAAAAATGATAAAGAAGAAATGGAACGGGTGGAAAAGGCAGTGGCTGAAATATTCCGCGTCGCATTGGAATTACGGGGGACTTTATCAGGAGAACATGGTATTGGCATGATGAAAAAGCCTTACTTGGAGTGGGAACTTGGAGAAGTCGGAATTAACTATTTAAAGGCCATCAAGCAGGCCGTAGATCCTAATAATATTCTCAACCCGGGAAAGATTATTTAGGTGAAAGATATGAATAAAAACGATTATGAAGGTTTAAATAAATGCAGCCGATGTGGCGGCTGTCAGGCACATTGCCCTATATTTGCCGCAACAGGAATGGAACCATATGTAGCTCGTGGCAAAGTAGAGCTACTGGAAAATTTACAGTTAGATGAGCTCAAATGGAATGATAAATTAGCAGATATATTCTCGATGTGCTTGTTGTGCGGTGCATGTGCTGATAACTGTCCTAACGGAGTACAAGGCGACAAGCTGGTGATGGCAGCAAGACAGGAGCTGGTTGCTGCCGGGAAATTGCATATTATTAAGAAAAATATCTTTCAGCATCTGTTAAAACATAACGGTCGGTTAAATGCTTTAGGAAAATTTATGTATCTCTATCAAAAGACCGGGATGCAGAAGCTGGTACGGGCGAGTAAAATCTTAAATCTCATGCCTCTGGATTTAGCTAAAATTGAGACGATACTGCCTCCTTTTGCCGGTGAGCCCTTCCGCAAAAAGGTTCCATACAGAAATACCGTGGATAAGCCCCGTTTGAAAGTAGCATATTTTACAGGATGTGTTACCAATCTAATTAATCATAATGTAGGTTACAGTATTTTAAAGTTAATGAAGGCCAATGGAGTTGAGACGATTATTCCTAATCAATGCTGCTGTGGAGTACCGGCTTTTGCCAGCGGTGATTTTGCAACAGGAAAAGTTCTTGGTACGCAGAATATAAAAGTGTTTATGCAGGAAGATGTCGATTATATTATCTTTGATTGTGCTAGTTGTCTTTCTACGTGGCTGGATTATCCGGAATATTTAGAGAGTAAAGACGCCGAGAAACTTTCCGGAAAATTGATGGACGTTAATCGTTTCCTAGTTGAAGTTTTGGATATTAAATTAGCACCTCAAGAGATGGGAGTAAAGGTAACATACCATGATCCTTGTCATTTAAAACGCACAGAGAATGGAAAGTCAGCGCCACGGGAACTTATTAAACGATTAAGCCCTGCTTATGAATATGTGGAAATGGGCTTGGCAGATCGGTGTTGTGGATCGGCAGGGTCTTTTAATATTAGCCATTATAGTATTTCTCAGAAGGTTGCTGACAAAAAAGTAGTGTCGATTCTGGAAAGCGGAGCAGAAATGGTAACTTCAGCTTGCCCCTCCTGTATGATGCAGTTGTCCCATGCTTTAAAAAATTCCAATAATAATGTGCCCGTAAAGCATCTCGTAGAACTTGCTGCCGGGTGTTTAAAATAAAAGGCGTCGAAACCTTTTAAAAGGAAGAACACGATGATGATAAAAAGAATTCCTAATTTAATTATTTTGGGTATAGCCATGATCTATTTATTAAAATCATTGATAGCCGTGGAACTTTTAGAGACCTTATTAACAGTGACCGTTGCCGGCGGATTAGTTTTGTGCTTGATCTTTGCCAGGGGAATTAATGGGATTGTTTCATATGTATTATTTTTTATGTCTTTGATACTGCTAATAACCTTTCATGCGCCATGGGAAGTCTGGATGGTAGCTCTCAAAAAGAATGTCAGCCTAATCGTATTATATGTGCTCGTGCCGTTTTTAAGTTTCCCTCTGTACTATGGAGAGTATATTCCCGCATTTAATCAGTTGTTTACAAAATATATCTATAATAAAAACCGGCTTTATATCGTAACATCATTGTTGACATCGATACTTGCCATCGTGGCCAGTATCGGCGCCCAGCACATTGTCAATACTCTAGTTACCCCAATGAAAAGACATATCAAGGTTATCGCCACTGGAATGACCAGAGGTTATATTTGTGCCATGTGCTGGGCTCCAAGCATGATTCCTATGATCGTGGTGATGAATTATACCGGAGCGTCTTGGAAAAGTTTATTTCCCGGCGCTTTTTTCATTGCCGCCTGTCTATGGTTATTAGGATTTTGCATGGAATTAGTTAATAGGGGAGGCAAGTATCAAGAAAATCACCAAGAAAATAAATTTTCAAATAGTGAAGACAATTACTTTTGGAGAAAATTAATAGAATTTGGGTTAATTATTATCCTGTTTATTGCAACTATTTTTTTCACGCAATATTTTACGGAAATAGATGTTTTTGCTGTTGTAGCGATGATATCGATGCTTATTTCATTATTATGGTCTGCATATCTCAGGAGTATTGACCAGTTTTTGGCGAAAAGCAAGGAGTACATTAGTCAAATCTTTTCCTTTTCCAGAAATGAGATTTTTTTGTTTTGGGTAGTTGGTTTTTTTGGAGTCTCCCTAGATTACGCTGGGTTTGGCAACGTAATTGTAGAATTGCTGGAAAAGATATCCGGAGGTAATCCCTTTCTGCTTCTCATCAGCATGATAGTTTTAATTTCTTTGACTTGCTTGGTCGGAGCACATCCTATGATCCCCGCCATAGCTATAGCGGGAAGTGTCAACCCGGTGGAATTTGGGTTTTCAAAAGAATTATTTTCTTTAGTCCTGATAAGCGGATGGGTGTTGGGATCGGTGGTCTCTCCTTTATCTACGAATAATATTTCTGCTGCCGGACTGCTGGGGATCAAAACCTTCGACATTAGTTTCCGGTGGAATATGGTATATGGAATGGTATCTATTTTGGCCACGGTAATTATTCTTTTAGTTTTCAGGGAACTTGGCCTATGAAATGCAAAGAAGCGGGCGCTATTTAAACTAGCTTTATGGTTGGATTAAAGTGCAACAGGTTCAATGGAATATTTTGGTGGTTGATAAATTGATTACCCTGCTGTATTATATATTTAGATATTTAGATGATTATCTAAATATCTAAATACATAAATGTATAAATATTTAAAAGTCTGATTCATGAATCTAATAAAAAGGTGGTGGTAGGGCCATGACTATGAATGACACATTTAAGGCTCTGTCAGATAAAACCCGCCGACAGATTATTAACCTGTTGAAGGAAAAGGATTTAACAGCCGGTGAAATCGCGGAACATTTCCAGATTTCAAAGCCCTCCATATCTCATCATCTAAATGTACTTAAACAGTCTCATCTGGTGATGGATGAAAGGCAGGGACAAAACATAATCTATTCTTTGAATGCCACGGTTTTTGAAGAATTAATGAGCTGGTTTCTTAACATCATAGGATCCCAAAAAGAGAAAGGAGATGAATAATTGATATGAATATTTTGAAAAAATACTTCAAAACGGACTGGCCGCTGTTTTTATTGATTGCCTTGTCTTTTGCCCTGGGTCTGTACGTATATCCAATGCTGCCAGATCAGGTACCCAGTCACTGGAACTTTAGCGGTGAAGTTGATGGATATTCCTCACCCTTTTGGGGAGCGTTCGGCATACCGTTAATGATTTTAGGTTTTAATATTCTATTTTATGTTTTGCCGATGATTGATCCGAAAAGGAAAAACTATGAAAAATTTACGCGCTCTTATTCTATTTTGAAATACACGCTGATTATTTTCTTTTTCCTGCTTTATATTGCCACGATTGGTTTCAGCCTAGGGTACCCAATTAATATTAACCGGTTGGTACCTATGAGTTTGGCGATCCTATTCATTATTTTAGGGAATTATATCTCCACCGTGCGTCATAACTATTTTGTGGGGTTCAAAACTCCCTGGACTTTAGCGAATGAGAAAGTATGGATCAGGACTCACCGCATTGGCGGAAAGCTTTGGGTATTCTCCGGTCTCATTGGTCTTATTGCCCAAATTTTCTTTCCAGTTTGGGGCAGTATAACTACGCTGGTATTGATTATCGGCTCCGCTATCTTCACAACGGTATATTCCTGGTGGTACTATCAAAAGATTAATTAACATTGTCAGGGGGACGGGATTGTCAGGGGGACGGGGTATAGTGACATAAAAATGTTGTCACCACCCCCGTCCCCCTGACAATCCTGTGAGCTTTATTTTTTTTAACACGCAACCTCTTTAGTTTTTGCTTTTTGGGGCCTTCCTTCTCCAAAAGATAAGAAGAAAATTATTAACGATAACAACGCAATAATCAAGAAATAATGTCCCAACTCTGGTGCAAAGTAATTTAAACTTCCGCCTTTATATCCCATGCCACGTAAAAATTTAAAGTGTAGGGAAAGGGGTAACAAAACGTTGACGTATTGTAGTGGCCTGGGGAGAAGGGAATATGGCACCTGAACACCACTTAACAAAAATGATGGGAGCATGATAAACACAATTCTTCCCGCCGCATGTATCGTTGATGATGATGTCCATCCGATAGCTATCGCCATCAGACTTGAGCTGAATCCATATAAGAACAATGGAACAAACAATTCAATAATGTCTGACTCAAAACGCAGACCACCTACTTGCTTAATAATACCTATTACCATGTAGAATGAAACACATGAAATAATGGTGTATGGGATTGCACGAAGTAAGATGTTCACTGGGTTTTTAAGGTCCTTCGTTAGCTTCTTCCTGCCTTAAGCGCGGCACGATTGATAACGTGTTTAAGGCTAAAAATGCTAACATAATTACGTTAATAAAAATATGATCGAACTCATAATTGTTTGACTTGTCGGGTTATAAAGCGACGTTGTTCTAAGTTGAGGACAGAGATACTTCCCTTACCAGCGTTCTCCGTTCCGATCACTTCACTAACCCCGGACCTGACCGTGCTCGCTCCGGCTGCCATGGTCATACCTACATATAACCCCAGATTAATTGGTTTTCCTTGCACATATGCTGCTTCTGTACCCGGAGGCATATATAGTACCCCAGAGTATTTTTCATTATATAGCAACATGTCTGATTCAATATAATTATCGAAAACATCAACAACCTTTACATATTGTGATGAATTTAGTTTATCAATTAATTGCCGGCTATAAGTGCTGTGGTCAAGATCAACGACCGCGAGCGGCGCATCTTGCATAATACCATTCTAAAATACATATCCAAAAGCCGCAGCGACAATAATTGGCACGATCAGCATTAATAATATGAATTTTCCCGAAGTAATATGTTTCCACTCATCACGAATTACATTCATCGATGTCAACCTCCACTGTCATTCCTGGAAGAAGATTTGAAGATGCCTGCACATCTACAATAACAATATAAGAGCTTGTATCAGATAGCCCCTTATCCCGGCTCATTCTCAGGTTGGCATATTGAGGTGCAGAAGCGATACTTCTAACGGTGCCTTCTATTTCTTCGTTTAATGCAGGAGCCTTCCCGGCAACCACATTTCCTTTTGCGAACTTAGAAACCTGTGTCTCATCGATGTATATGCTGTAATATAAATTGTTTGACTGGATGATAGCGGCTGTTACGTTTGCTGTTATATTCTCACCTGCTTTTGGAACAAGCTTTGCGACTTTCCCGTCCATGGGCGCTTTTAAAACCATTCTTTCTTTTTGCAATTTTAGTGCTGCCAGTTGTGATTCTAGAATGTCTTTCTGATGCTCCATGAGATCTTTGTTGTATTCATAGTTTTGACTGTTTGTGCTATTTTGCGCAGCAAGATTTTTTACCTGGGCTTCCTGTTGTGCGTATGTATTTTCAGCAATTTCATATTGACTAACAGCATTTTCATATTGCATCTCCGAAATGCCGCCCTCTTCATAAAGAACCTTGCTTCTTTCATAATTGTTCTTTGCCTGGACGAGCATTTCCATAGCAGATGCTACTGCCAGGTTTTGTTTTTCTAATTCTTCCGGCCTTACTTGTTGGATTGCTGCTTGTTTGATCTTGACATTCTGTTGATCTATATTTGATTCAAGTTGAGCAATCTGCAGATCAATATCTGTCGTATCCAGCTTCATAATAATATCGCCCTTCTTAACATCCTGTTGCTCGATAACCTCAACAGATACTACTTTGCCTCCAACTCCTTGAAATGACGCGTTTACGGTGTCTGACGTCAATATACTGCTTTTTTGATTTGCAGCCAAGGTAACAGCATCGTTCCCTTGGGACATAAGCAAAGCGCCTCCAATTGCCAGCGCTGAAACTAATAAAACCATGGGAACATTTTTTATTATTTGTTGTTTAATACTCAAGTCTGGCCACTCCTTATAATAATTTAAACGCTGATTAAAACAGCGTTTGATTTATTAATCTTATTTTACTTTATATTTATTGTCAAGTAAAAATATACTGTTGACTTATTTCAAACATATAAATACAATTGTTTAAAACAATGTTTTAATTTGAGAAAGGGAGATTCATATTGAATAATCTGCCAACACAGAATAAAACAAAAAGTAAAATCATTCAGGTAGCCATGGATATTATTGCTTCTGATGGTTTTCAAGGAATCACGGTGCGAAAAATTGCGGCCAGGGCTGAAGTTAATGTTGCTGCGATAAATTATCACTTTGGAAGCAAAGAAAATTTAATTTCAGAGGTATTAGCTTCTTTGACTGTTCAACTTAGGAGTACATTTGATGTTTTAAAAAACGACAATGACGATCCTGAAGCGGCGCTATTAAAATTTATTATCAACTATATGAACGTGATCGCCAATTACCCAGATATGATAAAAAGTCTCATTACTTATGCGGTGCAGGATAAACCCCTACAAGGACATGCTGAATATAGCGTTTTCCTTCAATCAGAGGGAATTGTTCTTATCAGCAATATGATTAAAAAAATTGTGCCGGAATTAGATAATCTTTCTATTTCACTAAAGGCATTAAATTTATTGAGCGGGCTTTCGATGCCATATTTAATGGGAAATTCTATCAAAAAAATGTTGAATGTTGATCTTTTTGATGAACAAGCTAAAGAAGTTTACGCAAAACTTTTGCTTAATCACATTGCTAAATAAGAACAACTATAAAGGGTGAGCCGCGATCATCCCCTTGTAGGCGTACTGCAGGATTATAAGTGATGTGAGATTCCGCTGCTTAAGTACATCTAATATCATTTTGCAAATTAGGAGACAGATGAATGAATATAATCGGAATGTTGATGGGTATACTTGCCGGTGCTTGTGCAGGAATCCAGGGTGGAGTAAATGCACAGCTAACCAAACATTGGGCAAAAAACGCTGTGTTAGCAGCGGCAATTTCGTTTCTTGTGGGAACAATAGCACTATGGGGAGTTTGTCTGGTATTGGATATTCCTGTTCCTGGGCTTACAGATAAAATACTTTGGTGGCACTGGACGGGGGGATTACTTGGTGCGTACTTTGTCTACTCGCTAATCTACCTCTCACCTTGTGTGGGTGCCTGTATGGTAGTGTCATTAATTTTGGTTGGTCAAATATTAGCTGCCGTTATTTTGGATCATTTTGGACTTGTGGGCTATGAGGTTCGTTCCATAACCGGGGTTCGTTTGGTAGGGATTGCATTATTAGGTATCGGCGCAACTCTTATTCACAGATCATAAGCTCAGGAGGAGAATATGAATATTATCTATGTATTAATGGGTGTTATAGGGGGGATGTGTCTTGCCATTCAGGGCGGAGTTAACGCACAGCTTAATAATGCCTGGACCCAAAGTCCAATATTGGCTGCAGCTGTATCCTTCACAATAGGCACTATTGCTCTCTGGGTAATCGTATTGTTACTCAAAATTCCTATTCCTAGAAAAATTAAAGGTACCGGCACAAAATGGTGGCACTGGATTGGTGGGCTATTGGGTGCCTATGTGGTTTTTACTGCAACTTTTCTAGCTCCGATAGTTGGTGCGGGTATGTTAGTCGGATTAATACTCATGGGACAGCTTAGCACTGCAGTGATTATTGATCATTTCGGACTAATTGGATTTGAAAAGAAACCTATTAACGCGAGTAGAATACTTGGAGTTGTGCTGCTGGCTATCGGCGTTATATTAATCCGATTTTTCTAATCCTGTGGTGAGGGCATGTGGCGCGGGGACGTTTCCAGGGTGTGGCGCGGGGACGTGTGGCGCGGGGACGTTTCGATTGCCGCATTTAGGAAAAAGAGTAAATATCCGTGCTTCCGGTGGTGGCAAAAAAAAGAGGAAAATTTAATATTTGAGAGAATAAATCCATATATTCTGTCTTTTATGGTACTATTTTTGGGTTTTTTGTAATGTGAATAAGCTGGGGAGAAAGGAAGGTGAAGGATGAAAGCTTACCTGGAACTACTGTTTGAGACACCGTTATTTCAAAATATTAGCCCCGATGATGCGAAGAATCTTCTTATCTGTCTTACCCCCAAGACAAAAACCTATGCTAAAGGCGATTATATTACTCGCTCCGGCGAAAATATCCATGCCATCGGTGTTGTTTTGCAGGGCATGGTGCAAATGCTCAAGGAAGATGTTTGGGGCAATAGGTCCATTTTGACGGTGATGCCGGAAAAGAGTATTTTTGGAGAAACCTTTGTCTGCAGCGGTTTCTATAATAGCACCGTTTCCTTTCAGGCAGCTGCCGAGAGCACAATTCTTTTTCTTTCTTTTGACCGGATCCTCCATTCCTGCTCCAAAGCCTGTACCTTTCATCACCGTTTGATTGACAATGTTGTGATCATGATTGCCCAGAAGAATATTCAACTGATGGAAAAGATTGAATTAACTTCGATGAAAACCCTGAGAGAAAAGATCCTGCAATTTCTTTCCCTGCAGGCACAGCGCAACAACAGGCTTTATTTTACCATTCCGATGAGTAGACTGGAAATGGCGGAATACCTGGGTGCGGAACGAAGCGCTTTGTCCCGGGAATTATCACGGATGAAGAAGGACGGCCTGATCGATTACGATAAAAATACCTTCCGACTCTTGAGCGAGTAACCCTAAGAATGCACTAGTTCTTTGGAGGAGAAATCTCTTTTTTCTCATTTGTGACCAATGCGTTGCCTAGGCAACGTACCTTCTCCCCGAAATCGGCTATAATCCAAAGTGTCCGAGAGAACTTGTGCGCAGCAAAAATTAAGCTGCGATTATATGAAATTAAAAATTAGGGGAGGAAAGATCAATGAGTATGTTTTGTTACCAATGCCAGGAGGCTGCTAAGGGAAGCGGTTGCAAGGTGAAGGGTGTTTGCGGAAAAAACGACCAGGTGGCCAATCTTCAGGATGTTTTGATTTACACCTTAAAAGGTGTTGCGGAAATCGTTGTTAAAGGGAATTTGGATGTAAAGGATTTCAGACAAATTAATCAGCAGGTCTTTAACAGCTTGTTTATGACGATAACCAATGCCAATTTTGATGAAGATGCCATTGAAAAAGAAATAAAGAAAATGATTGCCATGAGAAATGATTTGCGAAGCAAACTCTTTGTGGAGACTCCCAAAGGGGGATTTTTCCAAAGAATTTTCGGCGGCAAAAGCGAAGCTCCTGATCCGGCTGTGGTGTATCAACTTCATGATGCTGCCACCTTTGAGGTGGAGTCCAGAGAGGATATGCTGAAAAAATCAGGCACGGTCGGCGTACTTGCCACCGAAAACGAAGATAGTCGCTCTTTGAGAGAACTGATTACATACGGTTTGAAAGGTTTGGCCGCTTATGCCCATCATGCCATAAACCTGGGCAAAGAAAAGGATGAACTCTATGCCTTTACCTATCAGGCCTTGGCTGCCACCCTCGATGACAGCCTCTCAGTTGATGATCTGGTGGCTCTGACCCTAAAAACCGGTGAACACGGTGTGAGCGTGATGGCTTTGCTGGATGAAGCCAATACTTCCAAATACGGTAATCCGGAAATCACCAAGGTAAATATTGGGGTAAGAAAGAATCCGGCCATTTTGGTTTCCGGCCATGATCTTACGGATCTGGAACAGCTTTTGGAGCAGACTAAAGGTACCGGGGTGGATGTTTATACCCATAGCGAGATGCTCCCTGCGCACTACTATCCGGCCTTTAAAAAGTACGACCATCTGGTAGGGAACTACGGCAACGCTTGGTGGAAACAGGCAACGGAGTTTGAGTCCTTCCAGGGGCCGATTCTCTTTACCACCAACTGCATTGTTCCACCGAAAAGCGAGGAATTAAAAGCCCGAATCTTCACCACCGGTGCTTCCGGTTTCCCCGGCTGTCGCCATATAGAAGCAGATGCCCAGGGCAAAAAGGATTTTTCCGAAATCATCAAGCTGGCCAAAACTTTAGAGGCACCTAAAGAAATCGAAACGGGAACCATCGTCGGTGGTTTTGCCCATGAACAAGTTTTTGCTTTGGCAGATAAAGTGGTGGACGCAGTGAAATCCGGTGCCATCAAAAAGTTCTTTGTGATGGCAGGCTGCGACGGCAGAATGAAGAGCCGCAACTACTACACTGAGTTTGCTCAAAAATTGCCCCAGGATACTGTTATTTTGACTGCAGGTTGCGCCAAATACAAATACAATAAGCTGAATTTGGGTGACATTGGCGGTATTCCCAGAGTACTGGATGCGGGACAGTGCAATGACTCTTACTCCCTGGCCCTGATCGCGCTGAAGCTGAAAGAGGTATTCGGTCTTAATGATGTAAACGATCTCCCCATCGCATATAATATCGCTTGGTATGAACAGAAGGCTGTTATCGTTCTGCTGGCTCTCTTATATCTGGGTGTGAAAAATATTCACCTGGGACCGACCCTTCCGGCCTTCTTATCACCTAATGTGGCCAAGGTACTGGTAGAAAACTTCGGCATCGCCGGCATCGGCTCCGTTGACGAAGACATCGCTCACTTCATGGCCCAGTAATAGTTGTCACGGAGTTGCCACGGGGACGGAGTTGTTGACAACATGATGATTTTCGGTATCTTGATGTACAATATTTACAAAAATACTTTGCTTAAATGTGATTTCAACTAATATAAAAACAATATCAAAAGCATCCCTCCGGTATAATTTGTTGAGGTGACTCAAAAATACCAATGGTGGGCATGCTTTTTTTGTGTTACGAAGTATAGTGAAGCAAAGAGATGTTTTTTGATGCTTATTTAATGGCTTGGCTTGATCTAATGGATAATAACGAAGGATGAAGTAATATATACTATGAAGAGCAAAGAGCAAAGTGAAGCCAAGAACCGAAGGTTGTCACCAACTCCGTCCCCGTGACAATTCCAACCCCGTGACAATCTTCAATTGGGAACTAACAACTCTTTAATTCGTCTATATTAATATAATTTAGATCTAAATGGTATTAAACTATTTCAAAATGAAGATGCAAGGAGGACATGATGAGTAAATTATTAAAAAATGTAAGCTTGTTGATCCTGATCACGTTGCTCTTAGTGACCGGCTGTGCAACCAATTCAAATAATAATGGGGCGCAAAACGATTTCACCAAAGAAAAGATTGACGCAACTCTTGAGGCCAGCGAGGAAGTTTTCCAGATAACCTGGTCTCCCGACGAAGAAATGGTTCTTTACATCCAAAACGGCAGCGAAGAGAAGCAGGGGATGGATGAAGCCTATTATTGGCGGGTCGGGGAGGAAGAGGCCAAATTCGTCAGAGATGTTCAACCCACAACCCGTGGATTCGCCTGGTCTCCTGACAGCAAGTATTTTATAATCAATGAAAAATTGGGTGAAGGGGCCAAGAATAGCATTGTCAACGTTGAAACAATGCAGGAGGGCACATTTAAGCCCCAAAGCATGCACATCCCAGTATGGAGTCCGGATAGTACTGCTATCGCCTACGGGAATGAATTCCATGAGTATGGTGAAAGCTGGGGTTTCTTAGAAATCTATCAAATCGGGGAAGAAGAAAATGATTATCTCTGGAAAACCAAGAATTATCTCTATAAAGTAGAATCCTGGGACCAAGAGGGGAATATCCATTATACCGAAATCGATGACCAGGGACAGGAATCTAAAAAAAGTACCCTGAATATCAGACCCAGCATCTCCGGAGTCCACTTGGGAGATACCCGAGAACAGGTAATCGCAGCTATGGGTAAGGATTACGTTGAAACTGCACCCAGTGGAGAAGCAGGACATTTTCCCGAGCAAGTCTACAGCTTGGATTATGATGGAACCAAGGTGTTTATTGGAGCTGATTCAGGAAAAGTATTAGAGATCTATACCACCTCATCTCAGGCTGAGACCAATTTAGGGATCAAGATGGGAGATAGTGGGGAAAAAGTATTTGAAGCCTATCGGGGCAAATATATTGAACCGGAAAGCATTCATGGCGGAACCCTTTATGGGATATTTAAAGTGGAAGGGGCAGCTGCTTTAGCCTTTAACTTTGACACAGACCCAGCTCAATATCCGAGAGAAATCAAACCAGATAATAAGGTCACAGGGATGACGTTAACTTATCCGGAGATCATGGATGATTCTTTTTAATACAGCGTTTCTATTGATATTACGAGATAAACCACATAGGAGGTAGGTGATTATTCCACCTACCTCCTACTCGATTCTATGATGATCATAAACATTGAAAAAATTAAATTATAATTTCTAATAGTAATAGTATAATAAATATATGAAGTGTGCAAGGATGAGAAAAAACATTTGGAGGTGAAGTTGTGGGTAATATAGGAGCTTTTTTTGATATAGACGGTACTCTTTTTAGGGAATTCGCTGATGATAGAACATTTTAAAGATGATTAAATATGAAGTGATGGATCCTGTCATATGGTATGGTAATCTTAAGGATTCGTATTCTAAATGGGAAAATCGTTATGGGGACTTTAAGGTTTATTTGGAGGAACTTGCTGATATATATGTTAAGGAACTAAAGGGGATGAACAAGGACTATATTGAGTTTATCGCAAGTCAGGTTATAAATATAAATGGTGATAAAGTTTATAAATGTACCAGGTCAAGGGTTGAGTGGTGTTTTTTGCAAGAGTTTTTTACCGAAAGTTGCAAATAATTTTTCCATAGTATTGCAACTCCATTTTCCATAATGTTGCAAGCTCCATTTCTACTTTTCAGCAGAAAAATAGAGTTTTGCAGACATTTATCACAATTTTGATCTTTGAAAAATGAGGATTTTCTCAGGGGCTCTGCCTGAAGCCCCGCCCTCGCCGGGGGGCAGAGGGGGCCATTAGAATGGCCCTTGAATTAAGGGTTTTTGGTATTGACTGGCCGTCAGGGTCTTCGGCTAGCGCCTTCGATGAACTCCGCTACGCTTCGCCCTTGACAGCCCGCCAGGTATGTACTTTTATAAGATCGAAAAGCTAGAAATATTACTATACCTGTGTTCGAGTTCTTTAATCATTGGTGTTTGGTTATGTCATCGGCCCTCCTTGTTGTCTGTTGAGGTTATCGAGCGGTAAATGTCGTTGATGCTGGATTCCCTTAGACGGTTGTTTTCTCCCGGAAACAAGAGAAGATAGCAGTGGTGCATAAGCCTGCCTACAAGGGCGGCAGTCATCTGCTCATCATAGAAGGCGTGCATTAACCCACCGGGAAAATTCCAAGTTTGTGTTAAGAATGACCGATTTCTGCTCATGTATCTCGGAAAGAAAGTCAAAGAGCAATTGGGGCGCCAGTACGGTCGTATGGTACGTAGCCCCACTCATCAAGGATAATGATAGACGCTTTATTCAGTTTTTTAGTAACATTCCGGAAGTGTTCCAGCCTTCTTTGCTTCCGAAAGTTGATTGACCAATGCTGCGGTACGGTAAAACTTAACAGGAATGCCTTTTGACAGGCAGTCACGCCCAGTGCAATTGAAAGCATGGTTTTACCGGTTCCTGTTCTGCCGTACATGATAATATTTTCTTTTCCCTCACAAAATTAAGGGATTTCAGGCTTTCCGGCGTTAGGTCTGAAGGAAGGGTAATTTCATCAAAACGGAATCCTTCAAATGTTTTGATGCTATAGAAGCCTGCATTATTAATCGGTTTAGCTACACGGCCTTGTTCACGGTTTTTTAGTTCTGCAGATAATAATTTATATAAATACTCCTGATGGGATTCGCCCTCCATTGTCTGTATATCGGCCAGATTGCGACAACTTTAGTTTTTTGCAACAGTCTATAATTTTATCTTCAAGCATTTGCGGCACCTCCCTTTTTCAGGAAGACGTCGTAAGCAATAAGGTTGGTTGTCATCTGACCGACTTTTGGTATTTCCGGACCAAACGGCATAGGCGGAAGTTCCGGCACATCGGCGTAAAGACGCCGGTAAGGTTTCTCAGACTATCGGCATCGGATGCCCCATAACATAGCGCCTGATTGACAGTGTTAAGAGCACTTTCAAAGCCGGTTCTGTCCGTGAGTTCTGCCAGAACTTTAAGGATCTTTCCTGTTTCCGTATTGGAACAGCCCTCAAGGAACTGTTTCATTGCAGACGGCATTATGTCATAGATACCCGAATATTTCAATGCGCGCGGTCGTATGGAAAGCTGCCTAAGGTATGGAAGCCAGTCCATGCTCTGCTGTTTAGTATCGCCGTAAAGACGGCGGTGTCTTACGATTTCGCGATAGTTTCATCCATCACGATAACAAGCGATGATGTCAGTTCCAGGTTAACCGTTGTATTTGCATGTTTCGGTGATACCGAATATTCATACATTCCCTTTATTCAAATAAAATTTGCCCCAGTTGTTAGTAGTAACAGCCTTTTTACCGCTCAGGTCGAATTCAATTTCAGGAAGGGGATGACAATGTTTTAAATCTTCCTCAAACAGTTCCTCTATTGTTTTGTTGTAGCGGTAATGCTGCTCTTTTGGCATCTTCCTCACATATTGAGAAGTTGCCGGTTAAAATCGGGAAGATTAAGAAAACGCGGTATGGGGGACAAGTAAGTTACGTCTATGGTAACCGTCTTTGTTTTCAACGTTGCCTTTTTCATGGCCTTCACCGGGATTCATGAACACGGCTTGGAAACGGTAGTGCTCCCTGAACCGGTCAAACCTTTCTGTGGTCTCACGGCCGCCGCCTCGGATTACTTTAGTAACAATTGTTTTAGTGTTGTCAAACCATACCTCGCCGGGCACAACACCAATGTGTCGGAAGATTGTGTCCAGTCCTTCCAGTAGGCATTCCATGTTTTCGCCGTAGAATAGTTGCAAGTAGCCTTTATTGCTGTAAGGGAATGACACTTCGAGGTATTTTCCAGTTAGGCGCTTACCGTTTTCATAAAAATCGGCTGTGCCACAATCAACCTGGGCTTCTCCCGGGCGATGTTCCAGAGGAGGGAACCCACCCCTGGCACCATTAAATATCTCCTTATGTTTTACGGCATAGTAAGTAGCGACTGTCCTATAGGAACAATTAAAATCCGCAAACTCTTTTTTTAAGACGCTGAAATACCCTCTTGGCAGTATGTCTTTGTTTACGCGGTGCCTGTTTATCCTCTTCAAGCCATTTGTCTATAGTTGGCTTGTAGGGATCCAACTTTGGGCATAAATGCTGTTCCGAAGCTGGTTTGGGGAGCCGGTTCATTGAAGTCCGTCATATCGACATACTTCCGTACTGTTTTCCAGTCCACTTGCATTGCATTTGCAATTTGGAAATGTTCTCTCCTTTCATGAAGTGATGGATCCTGTCATATGGTATGGTAATCTTAAGGATTCGTATTCTAAATGGGAAAATCGTTATGGGGACTTTAAGGTTTATTTGGAGGAACTTGCTGATATATATGTTAAGGAACTAAAGGGGATGAACAAGGACTATATTGAGTTTATCGCAAGTCAGGTTATAAATATAAATGGTGATAAAGTTTATAAATATACCAGGTCAAGGGTTGAGTGGCATAAGGAAAACGGTCATAAGATCTTCTTCATATCAGGAGCTCCTGATTTCCTGGTGGAAAAAATGTCACTCAAATATGAAGCTACAGAATACAAGGCTACAGAATATTTGGTAGATGGAAACAATAACTTTACCGGGGAAATCATTAAGATGTGGGATTCTGAGAATAAACAAAGGGTGCTTAATAAGCTTGTGAACAAATTTGAGGTGGAATTGGAATCTAGCTTTGCCTATGGTGATACAACAGGAGACTTATCTATGTTTCAAATGGTGGGTAATCCCATTGCGGTAAATCCCAATAGAAACCTGTTAATGTCTATAAAAGATGATCAGAAACTTCGTGATAAAACTAGGATAATAGTAGAGAGAAAAGATTTGATATATGAGTTGAGCCCTGATATAGATATCTTAACAGTTTAAGGGGCATCTCCGATTATACTTTATTCACTCCATGATCGACGAAGACCGGTTTCATCCTGCCGTTATTTTTTTATTCGACACAATGCGATTTTTTTCCCCAAAGGAAATGGGTTTTATGTGGCGAAGATAGCTGAACCGATGAAAAACAAAAAACACGGATAGACATTGAAAGGCGAATAAAAATAAAAATATGTCGAAGTATGTGATTTTGAGATGAAGCTTTAAGCGGAGATGAGGTTTCATAATGGAGATACAAGAATCTTTAGATAAACTCGATGAGAAATCAAAGCGAAATAGTGAAAGGCTCCTGGCGCTGATGAAGGCAACTTCAGATGTCATTTACATTATGAGCCCCGACTGGAAAATCATGAAGGAACTTGATGGGCGTGGGTTTCTCTCTGATACGGAGGAGCCAAACCCTAAATGGCTGGATAAATACATACCTCCAGAAGACCAGGCTTTTATAGCAAGTGTTATTAATGAATGCATTCATGAAAAAAAGACCTTTGACCTTGAACATCCTGTCCTTAAGGACGACGGCAGCATTGGATGGACTCATTCCTGTGCGGTGCCGATATTTGACGAAAAAGGGGAGATAAAAGAATGGGTCGGTGTGGCGCGTGACATCACTGTGCAAAAGAAGGCGGAAGAGGAATTTCAGTGCTATGCGGACGAACTAAAGCGGAAGGAAAAGGAGACGCTTGAGCTGATTGACAGTTTTACAGAAGGCAGCAGCTGGATCGTAGACCTTGTGGCGGGCACGATAATATGCTCGGAAAAGTGGGCCAAGCGCATCGGTCTCGACCTAGTGCCCGAGGAAGAAGGTCTGGCATATGCGCACACACTGATCCATCCCGACGATACAACAGGGGGCAACTCTATTTCTTATTACATAGAAATCGGAGCCACCAGGTTTGATCTAGAATACCGCATCAAGACCGTGGACAGCGGGTATATCTGGGTGAAGCACCGGGGCAAGATTGTTTATAACGAACAGGGGCAAGCGGCCAAAGTCTATGGAGCCACATTTGATATTACCGAGCGTAAGCAAATGGAAGATGCGCTGCGTGATTCGGAGCAGCGGTTTCGTTTAGCCACACAGGCAGCGGGGATGTATACCTGGGAACTTGATGTCTCAACCGGGGAGATACGGTTTTTCGGTGACGTTAAAGGCGTCATTGGGTTTTCGTATACCGCAGTTGATGATGTCTTTTCTCTCATTGAACGATATACTGCTCCCGAAGACAGCGCCCGGCATCAAGAAGCGCTGTTGCGGACGATGAGAGGTGAGGGTGACTTACATTCAATAAACCGTGTAATTAATCCCGATACCGGAGAAATCCTTTGGATGGAAACACACGCGACAACACTGGTGGCTGCCGACGATGGTACACAACAGCGTGTTGTTGGCATTGCCTGCAATATCACTGAGCGCAAGAGGGTGGAAGAGGCTCTTTGTGCGAGTGAAGCAAAATATCGCACTATTTTCGAAACATCACAAGAAGGTATCTGGGTAATAAACGGTAAGGATCAAACTATACTGGTAAACGAAAGACTTCAGCAGATGTTAGGCTATTCCTTTGATGAATTG
This sequence comes from Dehalobacterium sp., assembly GCA_040766325.1. Classification (GTDB taxonomy): domain Bacteria; phylum Bacillota; class Dehalobacteriia; order Dehalobacteriales; family Dehalobacteriaceae; genus Dehalobacterium. Next base: position 84,361 of record JAXGQR010000001.1, read on the forward strand.
ATGGGTCTGTCTCCCCAGGCGTTGATGGCCCCGGAATTTCAAGCCGCGGCTAATGAGAGGCTGGCTGATCACATGGAAGGCAACAGGCAAGTACTAGACTACAGATTCATTAGGAAAGATGGAAGTGACCTTTGGTGTATCCTCTCCGCAACGCCCTTATTCGATAAAAATGGCAAATTTGATGGTTCGGTTGCAATGATCACCGACATCACCGATCGCAAAAAAATCGAGATAGAAAATGATCATTATATGAAAATCGTAGAAGAAAGAGCTGATTGGAATCAAGCCATAATTGATTTAATACCTGCCGGTATTTGGATTTCGGATCATTCGGGAAAAGTGGTGATGGTGAATCAGGAAGCGAAAAATATGTATCGGGGTAGTTCTCCCTTGTCCGGTAGCCCTGAAGAATACACCTCATATAAATTATTCCTGCCCGGTACCGACGAACCGGTAGTATTTGAACCATATGTACCGAAGGAGGCACTGCATGGGGTGGTCTTGGATTTTGAACGGTTTGACGGCACGAGGGGCACCCTGGTCGTTTCAACCGAAGCCCTCCGTGATAAGGAAGGAAATATTATCAATTATGTGGCTATTTCAATGGATATAACATCCCTCAGAGAGGCCGAAAAAGCTCTTAAGAAAAGTGAAAATAACGCCTTAGAATTAGTTGATAAACTGAATCAAGCGCAAGAAGAATTAATTAATGCGCTGCACCTTGCTGAGCAAAAGTCTGCCGAATGGAATGCTATCGTTGACGCAGTACCTGATGGTTTAACTGTATATGGAAAAAGTGGAGAAATCATATATATGAATGATGCCGTTAAAAATATTATTGACAACTATGATGAATTGATAAAGCGTAGTATAGAGAAAAGAATGGAGGAATTTGAAAGCACCTACCTAAATGGTAATAGTATCGACATTAAGAAGACTAATCTTTATATTGCATTAAACAATGGCGAGATCACCAGGGATTTTATTGTTAAGAGTAAAATGCGTTCCGACAAAACTATGTATTTATCACATAGTTGTGCCCCGATAAAAAGCAAAAATGGAGAAATAACCGGGGCCGTGATGATACATAAGGACATCACAGAGAGTGTTGAACTTGAAAAAAAGACTGATGCCTTAGTGGAGGAGCTTCGCCAAGCAGACAAAAACAGAAATGCTTTTTTGAATATGCTTTCTCACGAGAAACCCACTTGCTTCGATTATGATAAGTCTGGACCTCATGGCCAAGTTTAATCCTGGAGAAGAAGGATTTTCGAAAGCATTGGAAATCGCCAAACGCCAAGGTAAACAACTCACTAATTTGGTCGATGACCTCTTAGATATTACACGCATAACCCAGAACAAGGTTACCCTAAAAAAAGAAACTGTAGAAATCAACGAGCTTATCAATAAGGCAGTACAGGACTACCAGCCGCTTTTCATTGATAAAAATGTCAAGTTGGAAGTACAGTTAACCACACCCTTATTCATGGAAGCAGATTCTTCACGGTTAACCCAAGTTATTGGTAATCTGCTGCACAACGCCGCCAAGTTTACACGAAACAATGATTCGGTTACTGTCACGGTAGCACATGAAAAGAACTGCAACGAAGTTTTATTCACGGTTCAGGATAACGGACAGGGCATTGATCCTCATAATATTGAGCATTTATTTGAACCTTTCACGCAGGTTGATAAAACACTGGATCGAAGCAACGGGGGCCTTGGATTAGGTTTAGCAATTGTAAAAGGGATGGTGGAACTCCATGGAGGCAGCGTGGAAGCGTTCAGTGAAGGAGAAGGCAAAGGGGCTAAGTTTACCATCAAGCTGCCTCTGCCCAAGAAAGATGTCAGTATAGAAGAATTTGATGCGGGAACAAATGCTGTGCGGAACAAATCACTTAAAATCCTGATCATTGATGACAATAAAGATCTGGCTGAGATTATTTGTGAGCTAATCAGTTCCTTAGGCTATATTACTGCATCCGCACATAATGGAAGGGAGGGCATTACCAAAGCGCGAGCATTACAACCGGATGTGATCATATGCGACATTGGCCTTCCGGATATGAGCGGGTTTGAGGTTGCAAAACTGATTCGAAAAGATTTCGTGAAAGAAGACACATTTATAATTGCTTTGTCTGGGTATGCACAGCCTGAAGATATCGAGAGATCAAAAGAAGCCGGCTTTGACAGGCACTTAGGTAAACCCGTTTCGCTGGAAAAACTACAGATGGTGTTGAATGAAGTAAAATAGGGAAGCGCAGGGATGTCTGACCAAACAATCTCCCTACGAATATTTTAGCGTCATAGCCGGTGCTGTCAATCGCTGGCATTAAGGAGGAAAAAATGTACGAGCCCGTAAAACCCGTAAAAATTGATATTATTTCCGGCTTTTTGGGGGCGGGGAAGACCACCCTCATCAGTAAGCTGCTCCAGGAAGCGTATCTTGGTGAGAAGATTGCCCTCTTGGAAAATGAATTTGGTGAGATCGCTATCGACGGCGATATTTTAGATCACCACGGTATTACTATCAAGGAGATTGCCAACGGTTGCATCTGTTGTACGCTCCAAGGAAACTTTATTAACGGCATCGTGGAGTTAGTACAAAAAAACGCTCCCGATCGCATCATCATCGAGCCGACCGGTCTGAGCCACCTCAGGGATATTATTTTTGCCTGCCGTGAGGCTGCCAAGTCAGTGGATATTGCAATAAACTGTATAATTACGGTGGTGGATGCCACCAGGTTTCCCATGTTTATGGAGGTGAGCGGTGAGTTTTATCGCCACCAGATCGGCGAAGGCCGTACTATTGTTTTGAGTGCCGTGCAGAACCTGGAAGAAGAGGATAATTTGGATGAGATCATCTCCGGCATCCGTAACTTAAATCCCCATGCCCCGATCTTTACTAAACCCTGGGATGAGATGGACGGGTTAGAACTGCTACAGGTGGCAGAGGAGTCCGGTATGATGAGTCACTTCCCGACTGACAGTCACCATCATGTTCATCATCGAGACCATCACCGGCATGGCAAGGAGGACTATGAATCTTTTTCCCTGAGAATGGACAAGGTTTGGACGGACAAGGAGATTAAGGAACTTTTTCATAACCTGGCCGAGGGCATCAACGGCTGTGTCTTTCGCGCTAAGGGTTTTTTACCAACAGAGGCGGGTATGGTCAAAGTGGATTACGTATACGGCAGGGGTAAGACGGAACCATCTCCCTACACTGGCCCTGGCAAAATTGTCATCATCGGCCGAGATCTGGCCCCCCAAGGGTTGGTTTGAAAAATATCTTCAACAAATACATCCTTTGTGAAAGCCTGTTGCCTTTTTCCCTGCCGGGATATACCTTAAGAATTAAGGGGTGAGTATCATGGCAATACCAACCTCACGTGTAAAGGAAGCAGCAATAATCTCCATTAATCAAGACCTTTGTATTGGATGCGGGAACTGTGTGGATGTATGCAAAGACTTCGGCCTTTTATTAGAAGAGGGAAAAGCAAAAGTATCCGCCACCCCGATTTTTGGCTGTATCGGATGTGGCCACTGCATGGCCATCTGTCCCACAGCAGCGATTAAAATCAGGGGCAGAACTTTAAGTCCGGATGATTTATTTAGCCTATCTTCAAAGGAAGATCTCGCTGATTATGATTCCATGCTTAAACTAATGCAGCATCGACGTAGTATTCGGGAATTTAATGAGGATCCTGTGAAAAGAGAAGTCATTGATCAGATCCTGGAGGCGGTAAAAACTGCTCCGATGGGCTTGCCCCCATCAGATGTAAATGTCTTGGTTTTAGATAACAAGAATAAAGTCAGGGAATTTGCCGAGGATTTTTGCGCACATCTGGAAAGGATGAAATTTTTTGTTTCCAAATGGTTTTTGGCTTTGATGCGTCCTTTTTGGGGTAAGGAAAATGATGATATCTTCCGCAATTTTGTCCGTCCCTGTTGTAACGTTTATTTGGAAAATTTGATAAATGGCATCAATATTGTAAATTATGATGCCCCTCTTGCCATGTATTTTTACGGTTCACCATATTGTGATCCGGCGGACCCCATTATAGCTGCAACATACGCAATGATTGCTGCCGAGGCATTAGGTTTAGGAACATGTATGCTGGGGGCGATTCATCCATTTATCCAATATGGAAAATCGGCTCGAAGCTAAGAGAAAAATACGGTATTAGTTATAAAAGCCGGGAAGGTATTTTTTTGATCATGGGGTATCCCCGAATAGAATATAAAAAAGGCATCCGCCGGACATTAGCTTCCGTTAAATTTTATGGTTGAGGAGATCATTGTCCTATAATGATAATAAATCAGTAAAATAAGTAGAATAAGGAAGGCCAGAACGAAAAAGACCGTCACAATTGACGGCCTTTGATTTTTAGTTTGATTTTTGGGTTTATTCGATATCGATTTTCAGTGTGCTGCTTCCTTTTTCTTCTTTGGGGATCGCGAGAGTTAGGACACCTTCTTCGAGTTTTGCTTTAGTTTCATCCAGTTTGGCGTTGGCCAAACGAACTCTGCGGCTCATGGAGCTGGAACGACGTTCCCTGTGAATGTAGTTTTTGCCTTCTTCTTTGACTTCTTCGTCGCGGTTTACGGAGATGCAGAGGTTATCATCCTCGATGGTCAGCTCAATTTCTTCTTTTTTAACTCCAGGTAACTCAGCTTCAACACGATATTCTTGATCAGTTTCTTCAATGTCGATTTTGAAGGTATCTTTCAACAAGTTGCGACCGGTCATCCAGTTGTCGCTAAAAAAGTCGTCAAGCATGTTGTAGAAATCTTCAAAACCTGCGCCGACACGTGTGAGTCCTTTGTTCCTGCGATTGAACGGGACAAGTCCTGCCATGATTAACAACTCCTTTACTTGTTTATTTATTAGCGCTCATCATCGGTGAGTGCTAATTTCATTATACTCAAAATTTTCAAATTGTCAATATAATCATATAATACATAAAAAGTTACAATAAAATTGTTACTTTTTATGATAACATTGCAAGTCGAAACCAAAAGGTTTACAATGTTCTTATTGTTGTTTGGAGGAATGTTAATGAAATCAACTTCGGATATGATACGACAACTATGTGAACAAATGAAAATCAGCCAAGCCGAATTGGCTCGACGGTTAGGCCAGTCCCCTCAGAACTTCGGCAAGAAGCTCAAACGTGAGACCATCACATTAGAAGAACTTAAAACGATCGCAGAAGTGATGGACATTATATTTGAGCAGGCTTTTATTCTGCCCGGCGGCAAAAAAATAAAGACAGGTAATTAATTAGTAAAGCAGATGTGAGCACAAGTAAAGATGTAGGCAGGTGGTGTTGGTGCGTTCCAAGAGAGGTTTAAAAAAGCAGAGGACTTTTATGTTCTCTGGGATTTTTCTTTTAATGATATTAGCGATATTTATACCTGGTTGTGGATTTGCCGCTCCTGATGACGACCGTGACACTTTGGTTCTACTGGGCAATGAAAAATTGCCTCCCATTGTCTACAATGACAACGGAACAGCTAAAGGTGTGGTAGTAGATATCGCCCAGGCCATGGGGGAGAAGATTGGCTATAAGGTTAAAGTGATGACTATGAACTGGGAACAAGCACAAAAGACAATGCTTCAAGGTGAGGCTCACGGACTGCTGCAAATCAATCCCAATCCTGACAGGAATAAATTTTATGATTTTTCAAATCCGCTCTTAAAATCGGATTTCTCCATATTTGTCCGAGATATCAATGTAACCATCAGGAGTATTGACGACTTAAAAGGCAAACATGTCGGCGTCGAGGCGGGCGGTTATCCAAGCACTTTGTTGCGCCAATATGAAGGAATCAACCTGGAAATTATTTATGATTGGAAAACTTCCTTCAAAGACCTTAGTGAGGGGGTCTTAGATGCGATTGTTGTCGATCGCTGGATTGGTGAATACGAACTTGCCCAAAGCAGGATCTCCAATATCAAGATTGTGGGGAACCCCATTGAAACCAAGTATTCAAGAATTGCCGTGCGAAAAGGCGATGTGCAAACCCTGTCTTTAATTAATTCCGGGCTTAATGAAATAAAGGCAGACGGCACCCTTGATAAAATAATGAAACAGTGGCAGGGCAAGAGGGTGATGTACTTAACCCAAGATTATTATCGTGCTTTTTTAATGCGCTCAGCACTCCTTTTTCTGTTTTTGGTGGCCATGGTGGCCATTTATGCGGTGAAAAAATATCGAGACTTAAGTAAAAAGCTTGAGGCCAGCATGAAAGAGAAAATAGAAGAAATCCGCCAGGCCAATGAAAAGCTTCAGGCAGCTAATTTTTTGCTGGAGCGGATTTCACTGATGGATGGCTTAACCGCAATTGAAAACCGCAGAGCCTTTGATATGGCCTATAACAAAGCCTGGAGACTGTGTCTGCGGGAAGGGATGCCGCTGGCTCTTATCATGATCGACATTGACCACTTCAAGCTTTTCAATGATACCTATGGTCATTTGTTAGGGGACCAAGCTTTGATCAGAATTGCCGAGGTTATCAATGAGGCCATAAAACGACCGGGGGATCTTGCTGCTCGTTACGGTGGTGAGGAATTTGTCATCATGCTGATGAATACCACGGCAGAGGGAGCAACGCATGTTGCCGAGGAAGTACGCAGAAGGGTGGAAGCATTAGGAATAGAAAACAAAAATATGAAAACCACCTTGACCGTCAGCCTAGGGGTGGCATCAATTGTCCCCCAAATAGACATGGAGCCTGATCAGTTAATTAGCGCTGCCGATAAAGCCTTGTATATGGCTAAGAAAAGCGGCCGCAACAAAGTTATCAAGTTATAGGAAGCAGGGGAAAAAGCAAAAAAATGTCCTGAAGAAAGGAAAAAATGAATCTTTGTCGAAGATTCAAATATATTGGGGGCTGCAGGCTAAAGAAAGGTTCGCAATGCACAAACCAATAAAGCACTACAAGCAGCCAAAGAAATTGGCTGGATCAATAGGAGTTCGGTATGATTAGTATTTTGATCGTTTCCCTGTTATTCTTTGCTGTGGGTACAGTTGTATTGACCAGTGGAATATTAACATTGTAAAGTAATTACAGGGCACCGATTAACAGAGCTTTTTTTGCCCTGGCCACAGCAGTTACTATTTGGTCCTACGGCATGGCTTTGTCAATTGTTGCCACCGATGCCGCCACTTGTGAAATCTATCGGCGGGTTTCTGCCATCGGCTGGAGCACAGGTTACGCGATTTTGTTGCACTTTATCCTAATCATCACAGGCAAATCTTCTGCATTAAATAAGTGGCGGTTATACGTATTATTGTATGTGCCGGCGCTCTTCTTTTTGTTTGTTTTTGCTGTTCCCAACGGCATAAACCCTAACCCCTACAACCTCCGGCAAACTGCATTTGGCTGGATCAATGTAGCGCATAATAATCTTTGGGATTGGTTGTTCTATGCCTATTATATCGGGTTTACATTGCAAGGTTTATTCCTTTTATCTCGATGGCGCCAAAATTCACTGGACGACGGCACAAAAAAGAAAGCACGCATTATAAGCTTATCCATAATCACGGCCCTGGTTTTGGGGACAATTACCGATGTTGTTATCAGCAGTCTGTTTTCTGAACTGCCGCAGATGGCTCCTGTTATTATGCTGATACCCATGCTTGCTATCTACCATGTTTTGCAAAAAGACAATTTTGGCATAACGGAGGGACTGGATAAAAAAACCAGCTACCTCATTCTATTCACAAGCGTTCTTATATATATGATTCTTGCTACCTACCAAGTGTTTTCTGCCTATGCCGGTTATGGTGTCGGATCAACCTTTAATGACGCACCGGTCATCAGAGGGATTATTGTGCAAATCCAAATGTTCCTTTCCATATATCTTGTCCTTAAAGAAAATAGACCGGGATATATTGTGGCGGTTTTAATGAACATCAGCAGTATCTTAAGTGGGATTGCGTTTGTTATTAAATACGATTCGATGACATCTCTGCCTGGAATCGTATCTAATGTGGGTGTGCTGGTGATTATCACGCTCATAAAAACTTATAAAGACAAAAACTATGCTTATATAAAAAGGATTAACATCCAGGCTGCCATCCTGAAATATAATAATGAACATGTGCAACTCACAGGGCTTTATAACCGCGCTGTCTTGGAACAAACCCTGAAAAGGGATGCTTCCTTATCCCTGCCCCATAAGCGGGCGTTGATAAATATCAATTTGTCTGCCATGCATGCCCTGAGTCTCCGTTACGGATATAATTATATCCAAATCATGCTTAAAGATATTGCTGGAGCTCTTAAGGCTTATTGTAATGATGATTACTTATTGTATAATACCTATGAATATCGTTTTGTTTTTTATGTAAAAGCATATCAAGATGAAAAAGAATTGACGGCCTTTTGCGCAAATGTATTAAAAACCTTGAATTCTTATCTCTATGTCCATGGAATAGGGATCGGCATCGGCATTTTACCTATAGACAAATCGATTGCCCATGATGGCAACGAGCTTTCAAAAAGGCTGATGATTACCAGCGAAGAAGCTACAAAATATGGAAACAATACTAATATTTTGTTTTATAATAAAGAATTTGATCTGCAAATCACGCGTGAGAATGAGATCAGCCGCGAATTAAGAGAGATCGCTGAAGGAATCAAGACCAAAAGACTTTATTTGCATTATCAGCCGGTTTTTGATCTTGTTTCCCGTAAAATTTGTGGATTCGAAGCTTTGGCAAGGCTTTACAGTGAAAAATATGGATTGATTTCGCCTGTGGAGTTCATCCTGTTAGCCGAAAAAACAAATATGATTGCTCTCCTTGGGGCAAGGATCATTCTTCAGGCCTTTGGCTTTTTAAACAAACTGCACGAGAATGGTCACGAGCTAGTGGTCACGATTAATATTTCCGTGATTCAGATGCTGGAAGAGGGATTTGTCCATAAGTTGCTCAGCATGATTAACCAAATGCAGGTAAATCCCGAATGTATAGGCATTGAACTTACAGAACCGGTTTTTGCCACAGAGAGAGCAGAAATAAACAGGGTTATTGATGAGCTTAAAGACGCAGGGATCAAAGTGCTCATTGACGACTTTGGGACAGGGTATTCCTCTTTTGGTCGTGTCGGGGAATTAAATGTTGATCACCTAAAAATTGATAAAAGTTTTATTGATAAATTAATGGAAGAAAATCCGGAAAAAGCCTTAACCGGCGATATCATTTCTATGGCTCATAAGCTCGGCTATGGTGTTATCGCCGAAGGCGTTGAGCACGAGAAGCAGCTAAGTTACTTACATAGTCAAGGCTGTGATAAAATTCAGGGGTATCTCATCAGTAAGCCCCTTGATGAAGATGAGGTACTTAATTTTTTAAGAAGCTACACACGTTAGATACTAAGGATATGAAGAATGTACTTAGAACACCTATGGAAAACAGTATACGGCCTTTAAAGACAATTAGCCGAAAACTACTAAACCGCAGCGCAAACTGAAAGGAAACTCTTAATGGAAGAAAATTACATGGCAACAAATTTTGTAGATGTAGCTGCTCTGGTCATCTTGTGCTATCTAATATACAGCAACAGTATACTGCATCAGAATCGGAAAAGGCCTTTTTATTTGGGGATTGTGTTAACTGTTTTGGTTATATTGGCGGAGGCCGGGACGATCATTGCCGGCGCCAATGCCGATCTGCGCTTTTTGCATATTTTCTGTAATGTTTTCGGTTTTGCCATGGCGCCCTTGATTCCTATCATTTTACTTGCTATTACTGATGTTCACATGTTGCTAACCAATAAATTGCTGCTGCTACCGTCAATTTTGAATTTGTTCGCCACTGTTTTATCTCCTTGGCTTGGCTTTGTGTTTTATATTGATCTCAACAACCATTATGCCAGAGGAGATTTATTTTTTATTTTTATTGCTTCTTATTTTATAAATTTGATCATTCTCTTATTTAGTACAATGCGGATAGGGCACAAGCACCATTATCCAATAAAAAGGAAGATCACCGCCTTGTCGCTCTTTGTAATAGCCGGTACAAGCCTGCAGCTTATTCTGTCTTCTATCTATTCCTCGTGGCATAGTGTGACCTTGGCCCTTTTGCTTTATTACCTCATATTATCTGAATTTGACGGCAGCTTTGATGCGTTAACGAGACTTCAGAATCGCGCGGCTTATGATAAAATGGCCCATATGATGGACGGTAGAAATCCCAAGCCTTATTCCGTGATCGTTATGGATATCAATAATTTTAAAGAGATAAACGATACCTACGGACATGATTTTGGCGATACGGTGATAAAAAAAGTGGCGTCGGTGATCAAGAAATCATTTGACACCGGTTATGCCTGTTATCGTGTCGGTGGAGATGAATTCTTCGTTATCAGCCGTGAAACTGACCCGGCAAAAATCGAAGTTCGGTTGAAGTCGATGACGCATAGACTAATAAATGAACGCAAGAAGGAAAGCCGTTTGCCGACCGTTGCCTATGGTTACTCTATCTTTGAAGGAGGAGATGCGATTGGTTTTCAGGAAGTGCTCAAAGCAGCAGATGATCAAATGTACTACTATAAGAAAATCCTAAAATAGCCTAGGCAGAATATCTGTCTAGGCTAAATTTTTCACAACTTATGCTATTGTATTAGGGTAGATTAAAACTTAAAATACTATTTTTACTAAATAAATAGAGGATAATTTAATTTTATCACGAATAATAGATGCTAAAGAAATACTTATAAAAAAGAATCAAACAACCACAATAATTATTATTAAATTTCAACAACAAACATACTACACGTTACTAAAAAACCCAGTGTATTTCATCTTTGGCGCACAACACATAGCGGTCACGATATCTATATGGATCGGGAGCACTTCCTATGTAAAAACCTGGAAAGTTAGCCTAGGAAGCGCAACCCTAAACAAGGCGTGTATAATTAGTACGTTCATTTAGCAGGTTAACAATACTAATTTGACGCCTCAAAAAGGAGGTGACATCTTTTAAACAAAGGTATTTAAATGCACTCTCATCATTGTCAACGATAAGAAATCTACCTTAATTTTATATCGAAAATATTATATTCATTCTAATAAATTTTTGCAAGGCGGAGTCTTGTTAATTATGTTTAATTTCTTGCTTTCCATTGATATCTACCGCTGTTGTGGTAAGTATGTTCTTACATATAGATAACAGTTTTAGAGTAATAACCATGCGTCTTTTTAATGCGATATTAAAAGGAGGTCTATTTATGGATTTTTTGAAGGGGTTAGACAAGAAAGTGTTTTATCCGGCTGCCGCTATTTGTTTAGTTTGTATTATCTGGATGGCTGTTATGCCGGAAGCGGCCGGGAATGGCATTAACACGGCGTTGAACTATATTTATGATACCCTTGGCTGGTTGTATTTACTGATTGTGTCTATTTTTGTGCTGATTTGCTTTATTCTTGCGTTTAGTAGATATGGGAAGGTTAAGTTAGGAAAAGATGACGATGTGCCGGAATATTCCACTTTTAGCTGGTTTGCGATGCTTTTCAGTGCTGCCATGGGTATCGGACTGGTGTTTTGGAGTATTGCCGAGCCGATGACCTATTTTGCGTCTCCCCCTGTAGGAGAAGCAAAATCCCTTGAGGCTGCTCAATGGGGTTTAAGACAAACTTATTTTCACTGGGGCTTACACCCTTGGTCGATTTATGCCATCACCGGCATGGCACTTGCATATGTTAGCTTTAGAAAAGATCTGCCTGCCAGGATCAGTTCCATATTTGAACCTATTTTAGGCAGAGATAATCTAGATGGCGGATATGCGAAAGCCATTGATGTTTTCGCGATTATCGCTACCGTTGCCGGCGTGGGCACATCCTTAGGGTTTGGTGCCATGCAGATTAACGGAGGATTAAACTATCTGTTTAATATGGAAGTAAACAACGCTAATACCGTTTTGGTTATTGCCGTGGTAACCGTGTTATTTATTGCTTCTGCAGTAACAGGTATTAGAAGAGGAATTCTCTGGCTTAGCAACATTAATATGTCATTAATGGGCATTTTGATGTTGTTTTTATTAATTACCGGACCTACCTTGTATATTTTTAATATGATTATTGCCACAGTTGGTGATTATTTACAAAATATTCTCTGGCTAAGCTTCTATACGGACCCCAGTGGGGTTTATGCAGAAAAAGCCGGTTACAATTGGGTCGGGGGATGGACCGTGTTTTATTGGGCCTGGTGGATCTCTTGGGGACCATTTGTCGGGGGATTTATTGCCAGAATTTCTAAGGGACGGACGATTCGAGAGTTTATAATAGGTACCTTGATTATTCCGGTATTACTAAGCTTTGTCTGGATCGGGATATTCGGTTCAACGGCTCTAAGTATTGACCTTTTCGGCTCTGGCGGAATTGCCGAAGCCGTGGCTGCAGACCAGACCAGCGCCTTGTTTATTACTTTACATCATCTGCCTGCGGGGACAATCTTTGCTTTTGTGGCTACGGCATTAATTGCTACCTTCTTTATTACCTCTGCTGACTCGGCTACATTCACTATTGGGATGTATTCTTCAGGTGGTGCACTTGAACCGCACACCGGTATCAAAGTATTTTGGGGGCTTATTGAAGGGGGAGTAACCGCAGCATTGGTTGTCGTCGGAGGAATGAATGCATTGAAGGCAGCTTCAATTTTTACAGCCTTACCCTTTATGGTAATCATTTGCGGGATAATTTATTGCATGTTCAAATACCTGAACGGTGAGTTTGCCCAGCAAGAAAAAGCAACAAAAGTGGTGCAGAGCCAATCCGTTAAGATGTAAATTAAATATAGCACTAATTTAGGATTGCCGGGGAGATTGCCAGGGGGACGAGATTGCCAGGGGACGGGGTTGTTGACAACCTGATTTATCAGGTTGTCAACAACCCCGTCCCCCTGGCAATCTCGTCCCCCTGGCAATCTATTTTGTTTTATAGGTGTGCGGCCATGGTCTCCAGACGGGAGATGGTTTCTTGACGGTCAGATTTATTCTCGAGTTCCACCGCAAAATGGATATTTATGTAATCCAAAAAGGCAGCCGTCATATTACTTTCATTAATGGCAAAAAAAACGGAAGGAGGAGTGGTTTTACCCACCAAGACTCCCACCCCTTCTTTGACATAAACCATAGACCCGGCCAACTGCTTGTCGTTAATTAAATGGATGTGATAATTTTTATGGGTTTTAAGCATTTTAATCACATGCTCAAGATGCTCTTTAAATTCCTGGGGCGTGTAATAGGACGGGGTTCCTCCGGGCATATCGGAAAATTCCATGACTGCCTTTCCCTGCAGGATGGTTTTAAGCTCCGGTAAGATAAGCATTTCTGTAAAGTTGTGGTTTTCCAGCAAAGCGAGTAAACGGTCGGTTTTTTTTTGCTGATAGGTAAGCAGAGGTTCAGCCGTTGCATGTGGAAGACCTTCTATCCGGCGCAACATAAGCTGCGTCGGCATAGTAATATGGCTGAGGGTGTTGGTCTTTAAAATGGTATCACTTTTTTCAGCTTCGAATTCCGCTAAGATTTCCAGATAATCCCCCTGGTTGAGGGGATTGAAGATATGCATCAGGGGGCGGCAGAGAGCCAGGAAATCATGAAATTCGGACTGTAGTGCCAGAAGTGCTTTCTGGCGGGTGAAAAGCAAATTGACGGTGTTCTCAATCCCGTCCCGTACCGAGGAAGAAGTAACGGCGGCCGTTTGAGGCGCGATAAATAGTGTACGTCGGAAAATGCCGTCACGGGTTCTCGGGCAATAATAAGGTTCGATCGCACCGGTCATGTAAATCGGCACCCAGCCTTTAATACCCGTCAACATTTCATTAAAATCGCGGTTAATGGTGTGGATTATTTTGATGCGGTTGCCGTTTTTCAAGATCTGAAACATCAGTGCGGTCCAGCGGGCAAAGTACTCCGGATCTTCCGACAGCCATCTCATATCCTCGTTACTGCACAGTAACAGAGTTTGCGGGGTTTTATTCTGCAATACCAGCGAAAGGAAATGTAAAACGGCAGTACGCTTTCCTTCCACGCCGTAAAATATTTCTACATCCTTAAGCAGCTCGGGAACATTGAGGGCTGCTGCCTCCTTTGCAGCAGGGGCAGGTTTTTTAAAATGAAAACCTGCCACCTCTTTGAGAAAATCGTCGATTGAACCTTGATGATCAGGCGTTTTTTCCAGCAGCCAATTTAGAAGGAGGGTTTCCATGTTCTCTGATTGATGGGGTTTGATGGAGGAACTGTTTTTTATGGCCTCAAAAAGGGCAGCTTTTTGATAATCAGAGTTACAGATACGGGAAAAATACCTGGCCATGGCCGGGATGTACTCGGCATTCTTTACCGGGGTACGGGCTCCCCGACGCAGACGGCTGATAAAGGAAGCATCCAGGGCAATATTGCGAGCCAGCAGGCTATTGGATGTTCTGGTAATATTCATGAGCAAATTCAATTTTTCGTCAAAAAGCATCTTCCTTCCTCCTTATAAAAAACATTATATAATAAAGGCAACACACTTTCTATCCTTTTGACACAAATCGTGCCAATAATTTGGCATTGCCAAATCCGGCATCAGGACACATTTTTCTTGATTAATTGCTAAAATAGAAAGTAATAGTGGTTGCAGTAAATTGAAGGCAGAGGTGAACGGATTGAACCTTGAAATCAAGTTAAAAGCTGGTTTCTTTAAGACTCAAGCTTATTGTCTGACCACCAAATCGAGACAAATCGTTTTGACTCCCTTGGACAATGGGGAAATGGAACGTCAGGTAATAGAGTGGGAAGAACTCAAGTCCTTCAGTATTATCAGCCGGAACATGATCTCTGTTGAATTAGAGATCGCGACCCTTAGCCATACCTACTTTGGCAGCATCTCATCTTCTGATGATTTGGAGGAAATAATCAAAAATCTTGCCCGGGAATTTGGCACTAAATTTATTTTTCAGCATGGAAACATTCAAACATGATACATAAAAGGTATCGGCAAAAGGCCAAGGCTATCGCTACTGGACTTAGTAAACCTGACAGGAGGGAGAAAAATTTATGAATACCGTTTCAGCACCAGCAATACCTCGTTGGAAGACAGCGCTCAACATGATCATTAATCCGGGTGAAGTGGTGAAAAACCAGATGATCAAGATTCCCTGGCCGTATTCCCTGATGGTTTCCGGGTTGTCCTTTACGCTTTTTTTTCTACAAACAGGCCTGGACCTGCAGCGGAACGGGCAGGTTGAAACAAGTACGGTGATTTTGATAACCATGCTGGGACTCTTATACGGAACAGTGGGGATTGCTTTGCTGGCCGTGATGGTCTGGGCCTTATCCCAGGCGCAGCAGCATGGTTTCACTATGGGTTGGGCCATATCCACCTTTTCACTGGGGTATTCGGCAACTTTTGTCTATGCCTTAAGCGGCTTGATCTTTTCCCTGGCTTTAGGTTGGAAGACCGCGGTCGCCTTTGGCGTTACCGGAGTTCTCTGGGCACTAAGGCCCACTATGTACACCATAAAACAAATGTCAGGGGAAAGGACCGCTTTCAGCATTGCCATGACCACCCTCTGCGGAGCGATTCTTCTGATCGGTTGGGCCTTGCTGGGGAAATTCGGCGGTTGATGGCTTTAAGAGAGATCAATGAAGAGATAGGGGGATGAAAACGTGGATACCAGAATGGGATATGCAGGAGGAGCCAGACCGGCAGGGGTTAAATTATGGCCGGCTTATCTATGCTTCATAATATTCGGGATATTGATGCCCTTCAGCCGACCGGAATTTAAATTTACTACCTTGATATATTCGCTGATTGTGGCCATCATCGTAGGCTTACTGGCAGTGAATCTGCTGATCATAGCTTTTAACAGCGGCAATGCAGCTTTGCGGCAGGCAAAGGGAGGATTTGCCCGGGAAGCTGTTGGGACGGGGATGCTGTTTATGATCCCCTTTACAGTTTTGGCAGTACTGGCCTTGGCCTTACTGGGCTGGAACGCGGTGATGCCCTTTGCTTCGTCAGCCATTACTACGGCAGCAGCAACGGCAGGGTCCGAAGCGATGAAAAGAGGCGCCCAGGGCGTGAAAAACGTCATGATTCCAACCCTGGTGGCCATGGTGCTTTCGACGGCATGGATGATGCTGGCCGGCATCCTTCCTTAGGAAAGGGGTGAGAGATTTGTTGAATTTATCAATTGCGTGCAACAAAAAAAGAATAGATAAACATTTCCTGTCGCTTTTGGCGCTGTGCCTGGTTTTTACCTTATTGATGGTTAATGCCTTCCCTGAGAAAACGCTGGCTGCAGGTGTCGGTGATGTTGTTACCCAGGTAACCAATGATAATCTGGGTTCAGCGGAATTCAATTTCGGGCAGGAAGAAGCTACCGGTTATGGTTTTGACATCCATGCCGGTATGGGTGACCTTGGTAGTGGCGGTTGTCAGCTCAGCGTTTTGGGGCCGGCCCAGCAGGATGAAATCCAAATTATGATCGACTATATAGATAGCATATCCCAGGTCAGTTATATGCAAACTACCCAGCTAAAGGGATGTGAATTGAGAGAATACGATACCGAATACGGCGTAGGTATCGGGATCATCCTGCCGGATTATTTTATCACGGTGGAAACAATGGAAACCGGCCAAAGTAAGGATGCTGATATGGCTTTTGCCAAGAAAATTGCTCAGCAGACGATCGATGGAATGGAAAGGGCAGGGCTTTTAAGTCAGGCAGCCCCGGATATCGAATCAGGGACTTCCGAAGAAGAAAAACCAGCCGCAGGTATTGACTCGGAAGCCTCTCTGCCTGCCGCTGCAGAACCAGTTGATGAGCCGGTACTCGTGGCAGATACGACTAATATTATGGCTGTTTACAATGGACCGACGGTACCTACCACCTTTAGCATCGATAGTCCCCACCTGGTTACCGAGATTCACAACTATCACTGGAATGATGCCCAGGGGGCAGCCCCTGGAACCATAGGTTTACAGGACCAGAACGGGAAAATGTATGGCCCCTGGCAGGCGGTGGCCACGCCGGGACAAGGGGGAGTACCCAATGCTAACTGGTTTGTTTATCCCAAAATTGTCATTCCGGCCGGGACCTATACTATCATTGATTCTGATCCGTCCACCTGGTCTCAAAATGGGGATTCGGGCGGCAAAGGTATGTCATACGTGAAGGCTACGCCTCATTTTGAAATAACCGGCGCAGCTCCCACAGGTACAGGGAATGCACCGGGAAGCTATCCGACAGGAGATAGCCACAGCCCGGCAGGAGTTGGTTCCGTCGGCAGTATCCCCGGACCGTCAAACACTACTGAAGCGGTCACAGGCGTCGTCGCGCCCGGATTGATCGCCATCGCCTTAGGAGCTTTGGGTAGCCTGGGCGGCGGAGGGTTTAGCCCGCCTGCAGGCGGTGTACCTATTCCCCCTACTGGCGGAGGAGCACCGGGGATGGCCCAGGCGACCGGTCGGTTAGGACGTCGGGGCAGAGAAGAGATCCTGGTCGACACAAGGGATATGTCACCTGGTGGTGGGATCCAGGAAAATCCGGCTGACCAGGGTATCTATATCGAGACCGAACGGGAAGCCGGCCTGTTTGTACAACCGGAACCTCTGATTAATGATCCGGGACCGGAAATTTTCATCGATACCATTGATATGAATCAGCAGGCCATCGATATCAGGGAAGCAGGGGGAGAACCGGGCATCCATATCGACACCACAGATATGTTTGAAGGAAATCAGGCCATCGGTGCATCCGGTGACCAGGAGATCTTTATTGAGACGGAAGCAGAAGCCGGTTTGTTTACCCAGCCGGAACCCCTGATTAATGATCCGGGACCGGAGATTTTCATCGATACCCTTGATATGCAGGAACAAGCCGGTGGTATCAGGGAAGCAGGGGGAGAACCGAGCATCCAGATCGACACTGGGGCTATGGCAGATCTAGAGATGGAACCACAGGCCTTCAGTGCCCGGGAAGGAGAAGCAGGAGGAGTACATTTTGCTGCTGCTGAAGAAAGCCAGGGAACTCCCATTGCTGACCAGGCCGAACACCTGTATATGGATACTGAAGAAACAGAAATTCTGCGCGATTCCGGTTCTCTGGAGGACAATGGGGGGACGGAAGCGGCTCCGGAAACGACAGTGGTAACTGAAGAAACCTTTGACCAGAACGGGTTTGATGCAGAAGGTTATGACCGGGAAGGATTTAATCAAGCGGGTTATGATCGAGACGGCTTTGACAAAGAGGGCTTCGATAAAGCCGGTTATAACAGTGAGGGTTTTGACCAGGATGGTTTCAATGAAGCCGGATTCAATGCGCAAGGTTATGACCGTGCAGGTTTTGATGTCAATGGTTTTGATGCCGAGGGCTTCAATAAAGCTGGTTTCAATGTCGAAGGTTATGATAAGAATGGTTTCGACCGGCTCGGTTTTGACAAAGAGGGCTACAATCAGGAAGGGTTCGACCAGAAAGGCTATGACCGGGAAGGCTTCGGACGGAATGGTTATGATGCCGAAGGCTTCAATCGGGAAGGTTTCGATCAGGAGGGTTTTAACAAAGAAGGCTATAACCAGGCGGGTTTTGATAAAGAAGGTTTCAACCAAGCAGGCTTTGATAAAGAGGGCTTCGATCGTCAGGGCTTCGACAAGCAGGGACTGGATCGGGAAGGCTTCGATAAAGCCGGATTTGATGTGGAAGGCTACGACCGGCAGGGCTTTGATCAGGAGGGTTTTGACAAAGAAGGCTTCAACCGGGAAGGTTTCGATCAGGCGGGCTTTGACAAAGAAGGCTTCAATCAGGAGGGCTTTGATAAAGAAGGCTTCGATCGTCAGGGCTTCGACAAGCAGGGACTGGATCGGGAAGGCTTCAATAAAGCCGGATTTGACGCGGAAGGCTTTGATCGGCAAGGCTATGATATCAATGGATACGACCGCAAGGGCTTCAATCGCAGCGGCTTTGATGCCAAAGGGTTTGATAAACAGGGTTACGATAAGGAAGGGTTCAACAAGGATGGTTGGGACCGGGAAGGCTATGATCGTAACGGTTTTGATGATCAGGGCTGGGATCGGGAAGGCTACGACAAGTTCGGTTATGATGAGGAAGGTTACGATCGGGATGGCTATAACCGGGAAGGCCAGTCCAAAGAGGGTTATGACGCTGACGGCTATGATAAGAATGGGTTCAATGAAAACGGCTTTGATCGTGATGGCTATGATCGGGAAGGTTTCGATTTTGAAGGATACAACCGCAGCGGCCGTGATCCCTGGGGCTATGATCGGCAGGGATATGGAAAGGACGGATATCACTGGAGCGGCTATAATGCCGATGGCTACAACCGGGAGGGGATGCACTGGACAGATAATCCCTATGAGGGTGACAGCCCCTTTAATGTGGATGTAGCACGTAATCCCTTTGATGGAGGAATCGTTATAGTTGATGGTGTGAGCGGTGGTAGTGATTTGTCAGAAGGATGGAAGCCGACTAAGCCGCCCCTGGGAGAACCATATCATCAGACCGTGGAAAAATACGGAGCCAAACCATGGACCGATGAGATCCCGGCGCCGGAACCGGAAAGACCATCCATACCTTCGACAGAGGATAGCGGTGTGATCGGACCGGAAGATCCTATGAATACTTTGAAGAATCATGATATCCCGATCCCTGAAGAGGATGTTCCCCAGGGTGAATGGCCGGGATCTGAACCAGAAGAGCGATTCCCCGGAGATCAAATTCCGGAGACACAATCGAACACGTTTGATTACACGGATCCGGAAACGGGTGTCACTTCCACTTATGAATATGAACCTGGATATTTGGGACCCCGGCATGGAGACCGGCAGATCCTGACAGGTGGGGGTGATGGGCAGACCTATGAAATCGAATTCAATGCGGTCACCGGGAAATGGGTAAATACGGAGTCCGGAAATGAATTTGATCCCAGTCGCTTTGAGTCCTGGCAGAGGGATGTAGCCGAAGACAAGCGGCGGGCTGCAATTGATCTGGAAAAGATGGCTCGACGGGAGGATGCTAACAGCAAAGCCATAGACAAAAACCTGGAAGATTGGCGCAAGCTGGAGCAAATGCAAAAAGCAGCTGACAAATATAATATCGGAACACCCGGTGGACCGGGAGACGTTGACAAAGCAATCCAAAACCTGAAGGATGATATGTTGGCCGGCAAAGAACTGGATCAGGAAAAAATGGATAAGATCCGTCGGGTCATCGATAATCGCATCCAGGGGCAAACCACTGCCGATACCGGGGAACGCTGGAACGAGGATTGGTTTAAAAACCTGGGCTGGGCCTTGGAAGCCAATGCAGCTACTGCTCGGGAAGTAGTGACCGGTGAAAAGGCAGATGGCAGTACTTCTTGGCTGGGCATGGGAGCCAGGATCATGATCATGGCGGCTACCGGTGGGTTGGCCGGGGGCGCAAGTCTCACTTACGTCACTCTAGACGGAGCAATGAATGTAGCGGAAGCGATGTACCGCATTAAGGATGAGATCGATAAAGGCGGATCTGATTTCAGAGCCGTCTCCAAAGCAGTCGGACTATTTGTTCTGGGAGAAGAAATGGGCTGGCTGGCCGGAGAGGCCGGGGGCAGGGTCATGGGTGAGCTGTTTGAGCGCTTCCCCGCCTTCAGCAATCAGGCAGCTGATCTTATCGAGAATGCATTCCTGAAGGCCAGCGCCAAGAATCAGGTGTGGAGCAAGGCACTGGGTATGGTGACCCAGGAATCAGCAAGTCCTCCCTTGATCAGATTAATAAGCGATTAGTGGATATAGGCGGTGACCGGGCGGCCAGGGAAATCATCGATAGTGCCGGGACAGATTTTGGACTGAGATCAGTGGCGGATTCCTTCGATGATGTGACTAAAGGTGCCGGAAAAACAGCCGCAGGTACCACCGGAGATGTGACGAGCAGAGCTACCAGATCTACAACCGAAGGCTGGACAGATGTCGTAGATGGAGGGGGCACAACAAGCTGCTGGAACTAGAGGGGGCAGAGCTCCTTCGGGCAGTGATGACATATCCGGAGGGACCGGCAGAGCAGCCTCCACCAAGACTTCTCCATCAGGGGGCGACGGACCTGGTGGAACACCTGGCGGAAGAACGGCCGGTAGCGCAGGCGATGGACCGGGCGGGCCACCCAGAGGCGGAGACGATGGACCTGGTGGACCACCTGGCGGCGGAGACGATCTGCCGGGCGAACCGGATAATTTGCCATTGAACCGCGGTGGCAGGACCCCGGATGAAGTTTTGGCTGATCCGGCGGCTCTAAACAGGGCGGAAAGAAGCGTACAGCAGAATATGAAGAACTTTGATCAATTACCCCCGTCCAAACAACAGGAATTGATCAGAGATCAGGCCATTTATGATGAATATCGGATGCAGGCGGAGGAAAGAGTCTGGAATCTGGCTGACAGAGTCCAACGAGGCGAACCGCTGACGGTTGAGGATATCATGGAAATGAAATCTGATCCGGCTTCCATGAGAACACTGAAAAACCTTGAGGAAATGGATGGCTTAGGATCTCAATTGACACCCCAGGAAGCTCAGGGGATCCAAAGAGAGTTCAACAATGTCATGGATGAGTATGTACATCAACCATCTTATCGGAGCGTAGAGGATCACCTGCATAACCGCTATCCGAATGTTGATCCGGAGGGGATAAGGGTCAGAACGGTACGCACACCAGGTACAGAACCGACTGATTTCAATATCAATACGGATAATGATGTGATTGCTGAAAGACTGGTAAATGGCCCCCATGGACCTGAATGGGTGGAGATCCCCAAAGGGGAGTGGGAAGATACCTACTATAAGGCTTTGGCAGAGAATTCCGGTTTCAGTGCTGAAGAGGCTGGGCGTCGTTTTCCTGATACGGACTGGGCCAACATGGATGAAGCAGCCCAATACCGGCAATGGGCCAAACATCACGAAGAAGCTGCTATGGATCAGTTTGATCTTTCTGCCGGCAGGGATTTCAGCGACCAGCGGACCTGGCGTATACCGGATGGGGACCTGCCGGGCAGGCCGATGATCGAACTTACGGAAGATGAGATCGCCCGCGGGGTGGATTTTGTAACCATCGATGGAAGACCGATGCGGCCTTCCACCGGTTATGAACTGACACAAAGAGGGCAGGGGACCATGCTGGATCCGGAACAACTGTCCATGATGGAACAGCATAAATTCGACGATTACTGGAACGCAGGAGATACTCCCGCACAAGTGATGCGCAATCAGACTGAGGCCATGGAACAATTGCGTAAAACGGCTTCTGTGGCAGAAACGGTGGAAAGAAGTTATCGGGATATGGGATACCGGGTGGAAGCCATGCCTGATAATATGAAACAGGCGATCGCAGTGATCAGAAACAATGATCTTTCACCGGCGGCGCGGGCTGTCCGTTTGCAGGAATTGGGATATACTTCCCCTGGAGACTTTTTGAATAAAGTAAGCAGTCGTATCGGCGCCATCAGAACCGCTCAGAGATAAAAGAAGAAAATATTAGACAGGAGGCATTGATGTGGAAATGAACACAGAAAATCCGGGCAGCGTTGAGGTATTCAAGCTGGCTCCGGCAGATATTAATCATTTGTACAGACGCTCCGGATTGACTGGGAATCCCCTTTCGTCTTACCGCTATCATGCGGAACAGGCTGCCACCAGCAGTCCTTCAGAATTATTCAAACCGCTGGCGGAAAGTGCTAATTTTGCATCGATTGCAAAAAAAATGCTGGCACCGGATTTGAAAATCGAATTCAAACGCGGGGGAGCCGGTTCCGCAGAAGAAACATATCTGGCCCTTCTCTCCCTAGAAGATAATGACGTTCTAGCCCATTTTATAGGTCAAGATGGAAATATATTGCTGCTGTTTTTTGATAATGAAGAAGCGTTTTTAAAATGGTGGTCGGGCATTTATGCCTCAAAAGCAGCCAGCACTTACCAGCCGGTGTTTCCTGATGCTATGTCTCTGGAAGTCCTGGTTTGTGCCCTGCACTGTATCGACATTTATCGCCGTGCCTACATGGAAAGCATGCTGGAATACCGGGGCGGCCTGGATCTGGCCATTAGCACCCAGGATTTTGTTCAATTGCTCAAACGCGCCCTGTCCAGTCAGGACAAACGGTGGCTTTTGCCCACCATGTTTGAGATCACTCCCGGGCTAAAAGAGATCAATATCGCCTTGAAACCGGAACATATTAAAAAAGTTCAGGAACTGGGCTTTTTGACCGACAATGAAAACCCCTTGACCTTGGGAGAACGTGCGCGGCTGATGGGTACGGAGATTATTACCGGCTGGCTGGGGTCTATCGGCTGTCAGGCTACGGCTTTGATCAACGGTCAGGAGAAAAGCCTTTCCCGGATTTTTCTGACACCCACGGCTTTTGCTAATCACTTGTTCTCCTTTGAGATTGGGGCAGGAGGCGATGCGCGGTTTCGTCATCAGGCCAGCACCATGCCTGAACTGATCCAGACCATGATGAAATGGATTGAGGCTCTGCAAAAAGTAATCGGCGGCACCGGCCCGGCCAAAGCCGCCAAAGCTGCCAAAGCTGCCAAAGGGGAAACCCCGGCGATGAGATTTTGCGGGCAGTGCGGGGCGAAATTGAAACCCGGCAAGAAATTTTGCACCAAATGTGGAAAACCACTATAAAAGGTACATATAAATAAACCGACATAAAGTACCCATATTAAGTACCCAAAACATGAACCAGATAAAAGGAAGTGAAAGGATATGAGTGGATTGAAATTCTGTCCGGGATGCGGAGCACCCTTGACCCCGGAAGACAGGTTTTGTGGTGAATGCGGCTTCGACACCAATACCATGGCCGAGAAACCTGTGACGCCTGCCGCACCAAATCGGCCGGCACCTTCGTCCCCGGCAGCAGAGACTTATCAACCGCAGCAGCACAACAACCAACCACCTCAAACTCCGGCTGCGCCTTATGCTCAAAGGGTTCCGCCTGAAGGAGCATCTGGGCCCAAGCCGGGCAGAAACTCTCATACGCTGGGAACCAATCCTGGCGGGAACAAAAAGGCACTGATGATCATGGTTTCAGCCCTGGCCCTAATCTTAGTGGCCGGTGGGGTAATCTACTGGTGGCTTTCCAAGGATGATCCGGGCGTGGGAGGAAATACCGGTGCTTCCGGACAAACGGTAGCCACAAACGGCAATCCTACCGCTAATGTTGATGGACAGAATGAAACCGGCCTGCCGGCTGAGACAAACCCCAAGCCGGATTTATCCAGAGCGGCGACTTATTTGTCCGAACCGGGCTTGAAGTGCACTTTTTTCGTAAACTATCCGGATGGGATGTCAGGGATTGTTGACCGCTACTGTGGGCAGGCAGTGCCCAACGAATCAGTGCGCGTAAGCGAAGTGGAAGTGGGCATCGATATGGGCGAGGAATATGGCTTTGGTTTTCATTATGTAGAACGAGCCGATGGAACTTATTACATCTTGGATGCATCGCCCTATGAAATTTTTCCGGTCTTAAAAAATAATCTGACGGTGGGGCAGACCTGGAGTTATGATACTGAATACGGATCCATCAAGTATGAGGTTATGGATATGGGTGTGGATCTGGACCTGGGTTTTGCAAAACTTGAAGGCTGTCTGCTGCTTTTGGAAGACAATCAGGCAGTGGGACATCAAAGCATCACCTATTATGCACCGGGGTGGGGCAGTGTTTATGTCGTAGCTCCCGGGGGAAATTCTGAATACTTTAAAATGACCGGCATGACCAAGATCGATTTAGCTGACGCGGCCAACACCATCAAAAAATGGTGCCCGAATTATTTAGAGATCAAAGATGACCGCGCCCAGAGTTTTTAAATTGAGGGGAGGACTGAAACATGACGGTGGCAGCAGCTGCTATGGAATTGTGGCGGCGCGTAGCTCTGGTCCTGGGGATCCTGATCGGTCTGGCACTTTTTTGCTATGTGTCACCGGCTATGGTCAGTTTAAGCGCGGTGGACTGGAAACAGGAACAAGCCAATGAATTGAGATCTTTCAGCGGTTATGTAACGGAAGAGGAAAAACGACTGCATGCATTGCCTTTGGATGAGTATATCCGGGAGAAGACCAACGGAAAAATAACGGTCGTCAACAGTGCCCAGTGGTCAAATTTTTTTAGCCGGGTAAGACGGGCCAGTATGGGGGAATATGAGGGTTCCGGCTTTAGTGACCGGATCAGTAAAGAAGATCAGGATGACTTCTGGAAGCCAACGGGACCGGTCGAGGTTTTCTTTAAACCGGAGGAAATACCTTATGCTCAATGGGGCCTGGGGGAAGGCGCCGGTCAAACCGCATTTGTCAGCACTAATATCGGTAGTGAAACGATTTATTTGCGTTTAAAATACCATGATTACTTAACCGAAGTGAGTGCGATGTCCAGCCCGTACCGTATTGCACCGGGAGGGCTGTACCATCCTTACCGCACGGTGGGCATTATCGTCATGGGATTAGGCTTAGTTTTTTACATATTTTTGCCCCGAAGAAAAAAACAAGCCGATGACATCAGTTATTCCACCGGCAGTATGCTGGCCGGAGACCTGGTCGGGGCAATTCTCCTTATTCCTTTATACGGACTGCCTTTTTTTGTTAATGGGGGAACAGTCCAGGCCATCACGGGTTTGTGGCCAATCACCTTGGGCACATGGCTGCTTGCCTTGATTAGCATGTACCTGTTCTACATCAATGCCTGGCACGCCTCCTATCGGATCGAACTGACGCCGGAAGCCTTGTACCTGATAACTTTTCGGGGTGTCAAAGAATGGGGCTTTAATGAAATAGCCGCTGTTGATTTAGTATCTTTAAGATATCCCGGTTGGTTCAGAAAACTGTTCCTAGCCATGGCCTTTTTCTCCTTGGTCAGTGGTCGCGCCTCTTCAACTCAGCCAGCGGGTAGTGCTCTTTTGACAGCTGCTGCCTCCTATGGAGGTTTGGAGATCCGGGGCCAGAGGGGCGGCAAACCGACTTATATCTGGTTTTCGGATCAACGGAGTGGAATTATTATCAATAATTTTGACCGGGTAACAAAAGCTATTAAGGCTGCCGGGGTGCCCTTCAATATGGAACCACGGGAAATCAAGGGGTTTTCCATGTTTATGTAAAAACATAAATTTAACTAAGTTTTTCTCCGCAGAAGACGCGGATAAAAATACGGGCAACATTTTCATGTTGCTAAGTTATTTTAAGTAATTGCGAAATGGACTAAAACAAAAAGTTCAATGTCCTGGTAACAACAAAAATTAATTTTTAAAGGCGAAAAGGCAAGGATTGCCTAGATGGGCAGAAAAATGGGCGCAGAAATAAACCCATGGATATAGATATATTTGAATTACAATATGCTTCTATGCAATGAGCGGCTTCAAGGCTGCGAATGTATTTATGCTTATGAATGCGATCAGCAGAACAACCGTGATTAACTGGTAATACCAGCTAATATCGATCAACGTGTAGAAGTCTTTTCATTCTGAGTCCTGCGGCCAGCAAGGCAAAAACTATCTTTAAAATGGTTGATAGATTTTTCAACAGCGGAACAATTTTGTAGGTTTCATCACATTCTTCAGTACCACGGATTGTACCGGTATTTCTTTCTCGAGATAAATGTAAACCATTCGTCCGCACAGAGAATCGATACAAGGATTATCACAGTGGGTACGGCGGCGATATTTGCCATCAAGGCACTTGTCCCAGGACATTTTAGGAGCAGACAAACTTAAAGTTGGAATCCCACACCTAGATTTGCTGCCTTCTGGTTTCATAGGAAGATTTTATCATAAAGGCAGCAGTACATCACATTAATAGTATAGTCCTGGTTTTCTAAGACCGGAACAGAATTAAGAAGAGGGATATATGCTTTAAAACGGTTCAGTAAACGAGTTTATAGATGTTAACTGTATCAAAAGCAGCGTCCCGAAAGCCTTTGGATTGATTAAAAGGATGCTTATCAAAAATCATAAGAACAGGGATAAGGGCTTTGCGCTCTCAAAGTTATCTTCTTGGGGAGAATCGGTTTTCTTTTCCACAATAATGTCAGGTAGGCGTCTATGAAATTTTTATTGTGAAGATGTCACGGACAATGCCTGCAAGACCGTTGGTAATGATACCAAATTGAAAACATGTGAAATGTCCATTGATGTAGAGTTGTTTAATGGCCTGGTTTGAAGTTGCATGTGAAGGCTTGTAGATTTATAGGCTGCTTTATAGGGTCTGGGGGTCATCGAGTCCTATTGCTTTCTTGAAAGCTTTTAGCTGACTGATAATGCAGTTTTTGCATATTTGGATTATTTTCAGTAACAAAGGCTTCAATACCGGAAGTATCGAAGATGGTCATAGAAGCAAAGGATTCATCAATCTTTTGGCATATCGGTTCGGTTACATCAACAAGTGAATCGAAAAACGATTGTAAGTCCATTAGAAAATCCTGTTTAAACCGTGTTATCTTGAAGGCATCTGGAACCTTTGAAAAGCCACGAAATCGCGTAGTTCTTTTGAATACTGAAGAAAGATAAAGAAGAAGATTGTCAGTAGGGATGGAGAAAATCGCTATGAAGGCGGCGCCAAGGGAAACCGGAAAGAGGGTATATACGCTTTCTGAAATAGAATAAAAGTGATTATAAAGAAGCAGGAATAAGTTCACTCAAGATTAATGTTATCTTCCCGAAAGTGATAGGGAAATGATATTTATCATTTCAAAAAACATTATTACAGTCGGAATAAATGTCTGCAAGGATATTTGTTTCGGTCTGGCCACTAGTTTATAACTCCTTTCTTGAATGTAGTTTATTATTTCTTACAACTTAATTTTACTTCATTTTGGAGAGGAGTTATATATAAAAGATGTTAACAAAGGCCTGCATTTATGCGGGTTACGGCGTTTCGCAAACGCCTATAAGTTATTTTTTAATGAGGAGGTAGTAAAAAATGATGGGATTTATAATTATTGGAATGATTCTAATTTTATTAGCCGTATTCATGATCATTAACCTACAACAATCGGTGCAGCTCAGACAACGCTGATTCTAGTCCCGGAGTGGATGTCCAGCTGAAGCGACGCTATGATCTGATTCCTAATCTGGTTAATGCCGTTAAAGGATATGCACAGCATGAAAAATCGACGCTTGAAACCGTGACTCAGGCCCGGAATATGGCGATGAATGCGGGCAACCTCCAGGAGCAAATGCAGGCTGAGAATATGTTGAGCAATGCTGCGTTCTTTGTTGCCGTCGCCGAAGCATATGTCCGGAACTGAAGGCCAGCACTGGTACTGCAGCTGCAGGCCGAGCTCAGTGATACGGAAAGCAAAATTGCTTTTTCCGCCAGTTCTACAATGACACTGTGCAAAAGTTCAACACCAAGATCGAATTATTCCCCACCAACCTGGTGGCAGGCTTGCTGGGCTTCGCTATGGTGGATTATTTCACCCTGCAAGGGGAACCTGATGCTCGTCAGGCTGTGAAGGTGGAGTTTTAAGGGGTAGTAAGTATCCACGTAAAGGGTATCCACGTAAGGTATCACGATGATGAAAAAAATGTCTTCCTGTCATTTCGAACTGATGTTGGCTTATTAATGGGGTTGTGTATTCTGACTTACATGACGGTACCGGCCTTGGCGAATCGCTCTCTGACCATGGAACAGATCATCGTTGATGCCCGGGTCTTGCCTGATGCATCCATGCAGGTGACGGAAAAAATCACGGTGGACTTTTTCCGGGCAGTGGAACGGTTTATGTGAAAGGAGATCCCCCAAAGAGGATGCCCCCATCATCCGGTGGGTGGGCGAAATGGCCGTCCAGCATACAGCGCTGATGCGGCACAGAATACGGACCGCCGGATACATTCCTGATCAAACAAGAAGGCAATGATCTCCTCATCGGCTGGAGCATCGATGCCCTAAAATCAGGTACGCACCTTCGGCTTCAACGCCGGGTGAATGCGGTTAAGGATCCCCATTGGTGAAGGGCCTGGCGTTTCATAGGTGAAGCCAATGGCAACAAAATCTCCTATGTCCAGGTTAATCTAACCCTGCCGCCGGGGGCGGAACAGTTTAAGCCCAGGAAAGATATCCGCATCTGGGGACATGGCCCTTAAACAGGAAGTGGAATTTGACGGCTCAAATGTAGTCATCCTTAAAGTCAGCGATCTATCTGCTTACACCTTTATGGAAGGTCGGGTGGTAATGCCGACCGGTCTGTTCACGGGTGCGCCGGCGGCAGCCTATACTGATCAGCCGGCTCTGAGCAAAATTTTAGCAGAGGAAGAGAGCTGGGCCGACCAGGCCAATAAAGAACGGACGATGGCCAGAATGGAGATTGGTGCCGGAGCAGGTATCGTAGCCGCGGCGTTGGCGAGTGTCTTGATGCTGTGGCGCAGTTACGGACGCAAACATCCCACGTTTTTTGACGGTGATTATTACCGGGATTTGCCCGCCAATTACAGCCCGGCGGAATTGAGTGTGCTGTGGAATTTTAAAGCCATGAACGCCAATGATATCACAGCTACCATCATGGATCTGGCCCGGCGGCAATTTCTTTTCTTGAGGAAGATACCGTACAGGTGCAAACTGCTGAGGAGCAAAGAGGTCACCCACCTTCCGGCTCAGCTTCATGCCGGAACCGGCGGCACTGCAAACCTGAAGAAGCAAGCCTCACGAAGCAGAACTAATCGATTATCTGAAAAACGATATTGGCGGTGGTAAGGATTATATCTATTTGACCGACATAGAAGAGTACGCCAAAAAAAACGGCCGGGAATTTCATGCCTTCTGGAGCGGCTGGACTTCCGATATTATCTTCCAATGTGAAGAACACAACTTTTTGACAGCAATGGCAAAATGTCAGTACTAACGGTGTTAGGCGGCGTTGCTCTCTTTGTCGCAGGTTTCGTTTTGGCAGCCAGAATCGGAACTATTGGCTGGGCTATGATCATTGCCGGCGTGATTATTTTCGTGGTGCCCCGCTTTTTCAAACGGCGCTCGGTGACTGGTCAGGAAGACTATGTGCGCTGGGCGGCTTTTAAAAAATTCCTGGAGCATTTCTCAGAAATGCAGCGTCACGAAATTCCCAGCTTGATCATCTGGGAGCATTATCTGGTCTATGCGGTTACCCTGGGAGTAGCTAAAGTTATCCGGCAGCTGGAAGTAGTTTTTCCTCAGATGCAGGACGGAGATTATCACTTTGGCACGGGCTGGCTGATGTATGGAAGCTATCATTCCGGCATGAATGTCTTGAATAATTCCTTCGATTCCATCGGCACTTCGCGCAAACGTTCGGCGGGCAATCAGCGGAAACTGATCAATAAAGTCAAATTATCTGGTTGGTGGTGGATTTCATCGTTTGGCAACCGGGGCGGTGGTGGCGGCGGCAGCGCAGGACGGTAGTCTACGAGCCGTTTTATAACCATCATGGATAGAAGAGAACATCTTGTGGAAAAATAGTTGTCAAAATGCGGTGCTGAATGAAAAAAGTATCAAATTTGTGTTCATTGCGCTTGGCCAGCTGCAATCTGCAGAGACTCAGGGGCAGAACTTGAACCTGAAGCGGTGGACAGGAAGCCTGCGGGTAATCAGAGCCTCATCGGCTATTCCGAGCGGATCAATGACCCGGCTTTTGCCAGCTATCGACGTCAAGCCACCGCCTGGTCGCCTTTATTTTCAAAATTCCCTGCGGTCAGGATATGCTGGCGCACCTGTTATCGCTGAAAATCGTTCAAAATGGATAATCCCCAGGCCCTTTACATCGGACTGGGTATTGGGTATGTTTCTGACCATCGCTTTATTGTCGACCATTAGCCGTATGAGGGTCAAACAGTGGGATGGGGTGGTCATAGATAAGAAAAAGGAGAAAAAGACCCGGCGCAACAGGACTCGAACGGTCAACACTATGAGGAACGTTATACTTATACACGGTAGTTTAAAAACCAACCGGTAAGATCATCAACAGATCGGTCGATAACATTGTTGATTTTGCGGCACCCGGTTGTTTAGAATCGATCAGGTGCGCCAGCATAAAGACTTCAGGCACCCTGGAGGGGAAATACGATAAAACAGGGGACAGCATCATCTTCTGCGAGATACCTGTTCCACCTTAAACGACATCAATGATGACAAATGTTACCCATTTCCTGCCGTTACTGAAATAAATGTGATGATTTTTGAGCCCTCACGAGAGTCTTCACGAGAATTTTCTCTTTGCTCACATGCCATGAGGAGAAGTATTGTCTGATATTTTAGGAAACAAAAGAAAATACTATAATACAAAACATATTATTTATTGCTAAGGTTTCTATCGGATATGATTTTAATCAATATAATGTAATGAAGGAGTGTTTGAGATGCAAGAAAACAGCGATTATTACCGGTAGTGGCGATGGATTTGGACGAGGAAAGTAGCTTTACAATTGGCTAAGCAAGGAACCAATATTTCTGTAGTAGATTTGTCCAAAGAAACCGGGAAAGACGGTGCGGCTTTTGTAAAGAGCTACAAGTTCTGATGCAACGATTTTCATTCAAGCAGATGTTAGTAAGGTTGAGGATGTAAAAAAATATGTTGCTCAAACAATTGACTCCTTTGGAAAAATCGATTTATTTTTTAACAATGCAGGAATTTCAGTTTTCAGTGTTCGTACGATAGAATGTTCTGTAGAAGAATTCAATGCTATTATTGACGTAAATCTTAAAGATTGCACATTCTATGGTTTTAAAGTTTGTTATTGATGAAATGCTTAAAACCGGAAGTAATTTAATACGGCCTCACTGGGTGGCTTGGTTGGAATTCCTACCTTGGGTGCATATTCAGCAACAAAACATGCTGTTATTGGGCTGACAAAAACCATTGCCGGAGAGTATGGCAGGGAAAACATCAGAATTAATGCCATTGCTCAGGCACTAATGGTACCGATGGTAAAAGCATACCCCAAAGAGGCTATTCAACAAATGGCCGAAGCAGTCCCCATGGGTAGGTGGGACAACCTCATGAAGTAGCAGATGTCGTTACTTTCTTGCTCAGTGATGCATCTTCCTATATTCATGGCGCTGTAATTTCCATCGATGGGGGAGCCGTTGCCTTATAAACAGAAGGGATTGTCAGGACGGCAGACTGTGTGAACATACCTTTTTCGCACTGCAATAAGCAGTATGTTTTATGATTATCAGGTAGTTAAAAAAATATAAGCAATAAGGCTGGTTTAGGCTTTATGCGAGACCTTATATACCATTCTTCGGCTCCCAGGATACTTATTACCTGCGTAAGTTATAAGCCAGTAAAATGATTTGTTTTCATGTTACGAACACTAATCCTGGTCAAAAAGTAGTATGGCAACCCCAGATTCTTTTCACTGTTCAAATGGGTGCTCTACAGTCATTTGCCTTTGCATATATAGTTTCCAGTTTCAGGTTCGTTGCTCTATTTCATCCAGTAATGGCTGAAGCTGAATTGACACGATAGATCGACCCTCTTTGCTTTAGTGCATTGATCCTTTATGGGGCATTTCATACAAGATCGATAATTTTTATAGTCTTGATGTTGCTCGTTGACTTCTCTTATTCTGCCTGGATAAAGAATTTATCTACAGGACATCAGTAAACATCTTGCTCTAGTCATATTAGATTTGTCAGACTGAAAATCGGGATTGGCAATATTACCAATAGATTTGAAGCAGGTACATAGGTCTCTAGGTGATTTACCTCGCATTCAATTAGATCTTTTGGTAGAATAATAGCCTTTGTCGGCTAGAACTTTGATTTCGTTTACTTCTAATACTTCTTTGGCTTGCTTGGCTATATTGCTAAGCTGACCTTGATCAGCCGGATTGTTTATGACTTCACTGTCTGGCTTATGTTTTTGGTCTACTGCGGTTTGCACATTGTAGCTGACTTCTATTCCCATTGTTGTTAACAGACATTAATCGGGCATCTGGATCGGTGAGTACGGATATTTCTGTTGCTCCGGTTTCTTCCATCTGCTGCTGCATGGATATATATTTTTCTTTACGGCTCTTTAGCTCTTCGATGCTTTTGGATCTCTTCAGCGTTAGGTACGTGGATATCGGCTTCCTCATGATCATTATTATCTAATTCATTCAGGTAGCCGTTGATCTTTTCATCAATATATTTTAAGTGTCTTTGTATCTTCTTTTGGTTAAAATTGTGCGTTTGCGATTACTGCTCCTGAATTTGGAACCATCCCCACGGCTTCCGCAGCTTCTTTGCCCGCACAGATTCCATTCTTTGCATAAGAAGGCAAACTGTCTGAAGACTTCTTTTGGAGCTTTGGAATTATCTTTCTAAAATCGGCTATGGTTTTAAAATCGGGCTTTAGCTTTTTTAATAGCCATAACAACTTAGTCCGTCGGAAGACTCACTCTCTAACCTTCGGGAGGATCTAATCCGATTTAGGTATCCGTATAAGTAGAACTTTAACAAATCCCGAGATCATATGAAGGAGTCTACCGGTGTTATTGGGTTCTGCTCTTTTGGAATCAAACTTCTGCATATCCAATGAGTTTACGAATGCCTCAACTACTCTAACGGGGTTATCCGGTTGCAATGTAGTCATCCACCGCTTCTGGAAATAGGGTGATCTGATTTCGGTCTTCGCCTGTGCCAAGCCATTACTCACCTCTCTTCACCCTATTTATTCAGTTTTCACTACTTGTAAATCCTGCAGATTTTGAGTTTTTTCACACACAGTCTGACAGGGTTGGTGACAGCCTGCTTTATCGATTAACAACCCTTAGAGATGAAATTAAGTGGACGTGTGTAATATGACCATGTTGAAGAGATTAAACAAGAAATAATGGCTGATCCTATGAATGAATCCTTTACTAAGCGGGAATCTCCTTATTCAAAGCATCTAAAAGATGCTCGTATTGCTATAGTCGGGCAAGCTCCGGGACGAAAAGCAGAAGAAACACAATTGTTTTGGAATGATTTAAGTGGTGACCGTCTACGTGAATGGATGGGAATCTCACGGGAAGAATTTTATGAGACTGACTGTATTGCTCAGCTACCATAGTTTCTATTTCCCAGGAAAAGCGAAACATGGGGATTTGCCACCGCGCAAAGTTGCAAAAAAATGGCATCCACTGTTACTAAAAGAAATGCCGAAGATAGAAACGATACTTCTCATCGGAAATTATGCTCAGAAATACTATCTTGGTAAAAGAAGGGAAAAAAACTTAACTGAAACAGTAAGAAATTTTAGAACCTATCTACCCCAATATTTACCTTTGGTGCATCCTTCACCATTAAACGTGGGGTGGTTTAAACGAAACCCATGGTTTGAAAGGGGAAGTTTTGTTGGTTTTAAAAAGATTGTGAAACTCCTATAAGTAGGGTATTGTCAGGGGGACGGAGTTGGTGACAAATTTGCCCCAGGTTGGCTCCGTCCCCTGATGACCTTCTTCCGTCCCTGACAACTCTGATCATCCTAGAATTGATTAAGTGCTAGCAGCACCGGGTCCCAAACAGGGCTGAATGGAGGGGAATAGGCCAAATCCATATTTTGCAATTGATGTACGGTGGCACCGATGGTAATGGCTGCAGCCAGAATATCAATGCGCATCGCGGCACCACTATATCCCACGATCTGAGCTCCTAAAAGACGGCCCCCTGGTTTTTCCGCAATGAGCTTAAGGTGCATCTCCTTGGAGGCAGGACAGTAATGGGCTGCCGTCTGGGATTGTATCCGTCTGGCCTCATAAGGAAGGTACAGGCTCTGACACTCCCTTTCGCTTAAGCCGGTCCGGGACACTTCCATTTCCATGGCCAGGTATTTTGCCGATACAAATGACATGGCAATATGCGCGCTTCCCCCGGCGGCGTTTTCACCGGCGACCTTTCCCTGCTTATTGGCGGTGGTCCCAAGGGGTATGTAAACGTCTTTTCCTGTAACGAGATGCCGTACTGTGGCACAGTCACCTGCCGCCAGAATATCAGGAATACTGGTGTTCATTTTTTCATCCACTAAAATTCCACCTCTAGGACCCAGCTTGATCCCACAATTCTTCGCGATTTCAGAATTGGGCAGGACACCAATGGATAACAAAACGAAATCTGCCGGGATTTCCCCCCTGTCTGTAATTACCCCCTTTACCGAGCCATGACCGGAAAAGCCTTGCCGTTTCTCCGATACGCACATCCACTCCCTGTTGCACCAGGTATGCAGTCAGTATCTGCGCCATGTCCTCATCCATGTTGGGGATAATGTGCGGTGCCCTTTCAATCAACGTTACCTGACATCCCATATGCAGAAAATTCTCCGTCATTTCCAGGCCGATGTATCCACCACCGATGATGGCCACTTTTTGGGGTTTTTCTCGCGACAAAAATTCTTTGATCTTTAAACTATCATTAATTGTTCTCAGAAAATATGCCCTTTTTTCGATCCCATCAAAGGTAGGATCAAAGATCAGGCACCGGTGGCTATGATCAACTGACTGTAATGATCTACCAAGAGAATCCTTTTCTCCCTGCACATCCGGACAGTTATCCTCTTATTTTGCGGATCAATAGATTCCACCCTGGATAAAGTATGGACAAAAATCTTCTGTTCAGCAAAATCCTGGACGCTTCTGGCCAATGTCGTCTTTTAGCTTGATCTTGCCGCCGATAAAGTACTGGCGGACACAACCGGCATAAATATATTCGTCATCGGTATAGACGGTGATAGGAAGATCCGGATCTGTCCTTCAGGCTTTAGCGGCAGCACTCATTGCTTAACGCTTCTCCACCAATTACAACGAGTTTTTTTGCCATGATAACCCTCCTTTTTTGAAATAACCTCAATTAAATAGTTATTAAGAAATAAGTATTGAAAAAGTAATAATTCTATTTTTAATTGCTGACTCCTGCATAACCTTTTTACTAGGCATGGGAGCAGCACAAAGGCATATAGGATTATATTCATTAATCGAGCAAAATGGTTTAGTTAAATTTTAGATTGAGTTTCTCGCTGTATGGTATAATTAATATAATTAAGTAAGTAATTGCGAAATGGACTAAAACAAAAGTTCAAGATGTCCTGGTAACAACAAAAATTAATTTTAAAAGGCCGAAAAGGCAAAAAAGTTTACTTCTAGATGTAGGTAGAAAAAATGGGCGCGATAAACCCATGGATATAGATATATGGAATTACAATATACTTCTATGCAATGAGCGGCTTCAGGCTGCGGAAAAGATGTATTTTGTCTTATGAATGCGATCAGCAAGAACAACCGTGATTAACTAGGTAATACCAGCTAATAATAAAATCGGCGTGTAAGTCTTTTCATTCTGAGTCCTGCGGCCAGCAAGGCAAAAACTATCTTTAAAATGGTTGATAGATTTTTCAACGGAACGAATTTGTAGGTTTCATCCGCATTTCTTCAGTACCACGGATTGTACCGGGGTAGGCACCGAAGATTTTCTCGAGATAAATGTAAACCATTCGTCCGCACAGAGAATCAATGCAAGGATTATCACAGTGGGTACGGCGGCGATATTTGCCATCAAGGCACTTGTCCCAGGACATTTTGAGGCAGACAAACTTAAAGTTGGAATCCACACCTAGATTTGCTGCCTTCTGGTTTCATAGGAAGATTTTTTATCATGAGCGCGGGAATACCATCTTCGTTAATGGTATAGTCTGGTTTCAAGACCGGAACGAGAATTAAGAGGATGTATGCTTTTTCAAAATTCAGTTCAGTAAACGAGTTATAGATGTTAACTGTATCAAAAGCAGCGTCCCCGAGGAAAACCTTTGGATTGATTAAAGGATGCTTATCAAAAAGTCATAAGAACAGGATAAGAGAGCTTTGGCATCTTCAAAGGATTTATCTTCTTGGGGAGAATCGGTTTTCTTTTTCACAACAATGTCGAGTGAGCGTCTATGAAATTTTATTGTAGAAAGAGATGTCACGGACAATAAGACCGTTGGTAATGATGCAAATTTGAAAACATAGCGAAATGTCCATTGATGTAGAAGTTGTTTAATGGCCTGGTTTGAGTTGCATGTGGGCATAGATTGCAAGCTGCCTTTATAGAGGTCATAAAGTCATCGAGTCTATTGCTTTCTTGAAAGCTTTTAGCTGACTGATAATACGGTTTGCATATTTGGGATTATTTTCAGTAACAAGAGCTTCAATACCGGAAGTATCGAAGATAGTCATAGAAGCAAGATTCATCAAATCTTTTGGCATATCGGTTCAGTTACATCAACAAGTGAATCAACGATTGTAAGTCCATTAGAAAATCCTGTTTAAACCGTGTTATCTTAGAGGCATCTGGAACCTTTGAAAAGCCACAGAAATCGCGTAGTTCTTTTGAATGCTGAAAGATAAGAAGATTGTCAGTAGGGATGGAAAATCCGCTGAATGAGCAGCGCCCAAGAAACCGGAAAGAGGGTATATACGCTTTCTACCAAAATAGGAATAAAAGTGATTATAGAAGAAGCAGAATAAGTTCCTCAAGATTAATGTTATCTTCAGTGATAGGAAATGATATTTATCATTTTTCAAAAACATTATTGCAGTCGGAATAAATATCTGCAAAGGATATTTGTTTCGGTCTGGCCATTAGTTTATAACTCCTTTCTTAGATGTAGTTTTATTATTTTATTTCAGCAACTTAATTTTTAGCCATTTTGGAAGAGTTATATATAAAAGAT
Source organism: Dehalobacterium sp. (assembly GCA_040766325.1). Classification (GTDB taxonomy): domain Bacteria; phylum Bacillota; class Dehalobacteriia; order Dehalobacteriales; family Dehalobacteriaceae; genus Dehalobacterium. Next base: position 122,020 of record JAXGQR010000001.1, read on the forward strand.
GTTAACAAAGGCCTGCATTTATGCGGGTTACGGCGTTTCGCAAACGCCTAATATAATTAAGATAAAGGAGGAGGCGTAATTTATGGGAGAAGCTTCAATGCATAAGATTTTGTTCTATGGTATGACAGGAGAAAAAATGTGTTTTCAACACATCTTACTTAATGCTTTGGATCTGGCGGCGGAGGGAAAAGAAGTTAAAATTATTTTTGAAGGCGCATCCGTGAAGTTGGTGTCGGTTTTTGATGCGGAAAACAACCCGCTGTATGTCAGGGCAAAAGAATCGGGATTGATTGCGGGGGTTTGCCTTGCCTGCTCCAAGGTGATGGGCGTTTATGAACAGAACCAAAACACCGGCTTGACTATGTTGGATGATATGAACGGTCATGCGGGTATGAAAAATTTTATTCGTGACGGATATTATGTGATAAGCATGTAGATTATGTAGATTTTATAAATTATGCACATAATTTAAATAAGTAAAAGAAAAAATGAAAGCAGATGGCGGCCCATGGCATTAGGGATCTGCTTTCATTTTTTTAAAGAGTCGTGTTTCCATTTCACAAAAACTGTACCCGATTATGTTCCTGAACCGTTCCGTTAGGTTGTCATAGGTTGTCACCAACCCCGTCCCCCTGGCAACTTCCCCCTGGCAACTTTAGAGGGGTTTTACGGTAGATTTTTTGACTTCGTAGCCCATTTTGCTGATGGCGTTTTCGATATCTTGGATGGATACCTTGGCATCATCAAAGTTGACCTTTACCTTGCTGGAGTTAAATGAGACGTTCAAACTCCCTTGATCGATACCGTCTAAAGCTTTTACCGCGCCTTCGATTTTTTGCATACATGAGGGACATGTTAAGGCTTCTAATTGAATCGTTGCCTTTTGCATATTTATCACTCCTTAAATTATTATTTTTATTTGTCATCCACTTTTATTATATCCGGGGAAGTGATGTTCATCAAATCCTCTTGACCCGAAATCCTTGTATTATTAATATTTCAATTTGTAACTGAGCAGTCTCATCCCGTTTAAGATTACCACCAAGATGCTGGCTTCGTGGGCTAACATACCGATGGACATGTTCATCCATTCGCTGAAAATAAGGCTGGCGAGGAGAATCAAGACCACACCTACGGCACTCACAATATTTTGACGCATGTTTCTCGCGGTGGCTTTCGTTAATCCTAAGGCATGGGGGAGGCGGCTAAAATCTGAATTCATTAAGACCACATCTGAGGTTTCAATGGCAACGTCTGTACCGCTGCCCATGGCAATACCGATCTGAGCCAGAGCCAGGGAAGGACTGTCATTGACGCCATCACCTACAAAGGCCACAATGCGCCCTTGAGCTTTAAATGCTTCAATATATGCTGCTTTATCTTCCGGTAACATGTGTCCATGGGCCTCTGTTAACCCCAGCTCCCCGGCCACTAAATCAACAGTTCCTTGATTATCCCCTGAGAGCACCACCAGATTTTTAACACCTAATCTTTTCAGCCTCTGCAGATCTTCTTTAACACCGGGACGAATCTGGTCACGGATACCCATGAGTACTTTTAATGCTCCGTCAACTGCTGTAAGCACCAGTGAGTTACCGTTGTTTTCGAAGGAAGCAATATCGGCCTGCATCTTTTCATTTAAAGGAATATTTTCTGCCTCCATAAGCGCCACATTACCAACGGCGACGCGGTGCCCATTAACTTCGGCGACAATGCCGCCTCCCTTGATCACATCGGTTTTGTCCACCGGATATAAGGGGATATTGCCGATATGCTCCACAATGGCTTTGGCTAAGGGATGGTCCGATTCATTTTCCACACTGGCCAGGTAGGCCAAGAATTCATTTGCCTGATCCCTATTAATTTCATCAATATAAATTTCTTGTTCTGCCACTTTAGGATTGCCCACGGTTAATGTCCCGGTTTTGTCAAAAACTACGGTATCAACTCGACTAAAATCATTAATAACTTCGCTTCCTTTTAACAAAACACCGTGGCGTGCTCCGTTACCAATACCTGCCACGTTGGACACCGGCACCCCGATCACTAATGCTCCCGGGCATCCCAAGACCAAAATCGTACTGGCCAGTTCCACATCTCGGCTTATGAGCCAAACAAGAAAAGCTATCCCCAAAACGGCCGGGGTGTAATATTTGGAGAATCTATCGATAAAACGTTCCGCCTCGGATTTGGAATCCTGTGCTTCTTCAACCAGTTCAATAATTTTTCCAAAAGTAGTATCTTCACCTACACGATCGGCGGTAATTTGAATGGTGCCGTTTTCTAAAATTGTGCCCGCAAAAACTGGGGAACCTTTCTTTTTGCCGACGGGAATAGCCTCACCGGTAATACTTGCTTCATTAATATGGCCTTCCCCCGATAGAACTGTCCCGTCAACGGGAACTTTCGCGCCGGTTTTAACCAGTAGAGTATCCCCCACGTCAACCTCATCCACGTCTACTTCTTCAAATTCACCATTCTCCATCTGTTTCAAAGCACTCTCCGGAGCCAATTCGGTCAATTCTTTAATTGCCGAACGAGTTTTATTCAATGTACGCATTTCCAAATAAGCGCCAAATAAAAATAAGAAGGTAACAATGGCCGATTCTTCAAAGTTTCTGATCAAAAAAGCTCCCAGTACTGCGATGGTAACTAAAACATCAATGCTGACAACCTTTACTCTTAAGGCTTGAAAAGCTTGAATGGCAATGGGGGCCACTCCTATGAGGGAGGCGATGACCAAGGACAAAACAGCGATATCTATATTTTTAATAGCAAAATGACTGATAAAGGCTATTACAATTAAAATTCCACTAATTACCGTGATGTGATTTTTCTTACCTAAGATAAATCTCTGCATAATTATTCTCCTCCCCATCAACGCCTTAACTTTGTGAAACAAGGGGATGAAAAAAGAACCGTCCCCTTGTTTCATTCCCTTGTTTCATTTTGTTTTACCCCTGATAGGCTTGATCCAATTCAGCGAGCATCTTGTAGACTGCTTCATAGCTTTCGCAGACGTCGCCGGGTACATTGTAGTAAGATGTCACCTCACGCAGCTTAATAAATTCTTCATTTAATTCAGGTGTCTCGGCTCCTGCTCCTTGTATTTTCCGATGGATGAGATCAAATAGTTCCTTAACCTGATGAAATTCCGGGTGATGATCCCCATGAACCCGTGCGACAATGGGTACGTATTGTTCTAGTCGAGGCAAATGTTTTTCCTTTACCTGATTGAATTTTTCCCACATATGAACTCCCTCTTTCTTTTTTATATTATTCTCCTAAGTTGTTGACTATATAATACCATGGATTCCAAGAATTTAATTTGACCTAAATCAAGAATTTGATTTTTTTCTAATAAAAAAAGAGCGTGCAGTACGCTCTCTTGCTTTTTTCCAGAATGATAACAAAGGGATTTATTTTAAACTTAGAGGAAATTTTAATATTCTCAAGAAGTGGTTCGCTTCTCTTAATACATGATCGCCTAATAAGGGAATAATTAGGGATTTTACCTGGCACGCCAGCAGTAAATCGGTAGCCTCGGCTTTGAAGTCTCTTATGGATCGAGTTGCATCTATTTCTTCATTAACTATTCTTTGGATGCGTCCACTCCGGCAGATGCCTTTTTGCTCCAGATGCTGAACCTGTTTCTGCAATTCTTTGAATAGATCGGCAAAATCTTCGGCGGATTCAATCAGTTCAACTTCGGTGGGGTCTAATAAGTGCGCAATAAACTGAGCATGTTCTTTCATAATTCTATCCCAAAATGCTTTTTCATCAAAAATCTGACGCGTGATGTTCATGGGTTGTCTTCTCTGCAATTGCTGTAAATGGTCGATATAGAAAAATGCTTCACGCCTGATATGATCAATTAACAAGGGAAAATTATAGGTAAATAGCCTGCATTGCAACATGTTGTTAAGCACAAATGTTTTGAATTGAATAAGATCCCGGGTTTTAGCAATAACACGGTTGTTAAAGTCAAAAACTTCACACACCAGTCGCGGATCAGGGTCACCGGCCTTTAGTTGTAATTCTCGACGGGTTAAATTAGTATCAAAATCGACACCGGAAAGTTCACTTGTTTTTTGCTCGGCTCTTAAGGTTTTGTCGGTTACTACTTCGCCGGATTGCAGTACTGTCCGGCTGACATGGCAATTGGCCATGGTAACAGCTTGGTGCAGCAGGTCATTAAACTGTTCATTAAAGTTGTTGGCACGTAGCGCTAGTCCTTCATCCTTGGGCAAAAATCCCGCTGCTAAGAAAAAGGAGTGTTCTTTCATAATCCGGAGGAAGAACAGGTGCAATTCCAATGATAAACGAACAAAATCTCGGTTAGATATTCTCTTGCTCATTCAGTTCACCCTTTTTTTTATTATATTAATAAATTATGAAATTTCAGGGACAACTGTGACAAACCGATGAGCTTTTATGGGTAATCTTAACACAAAGATTAGCTGCCCTAAGGTAAAGCACTTAGAGCAACAGACAAAAAAAGGCCAACAGTCCGATTTTTTTGACTGTTGAGCCTTTAATTCAGCAAAATTTGTGTTTGAGCCTTCCTAAAATGTCCCCTTATTTGTTTCTCTAGTATTGTTATTAAGAAATGCAATCTACACATGGCCGTAAAGCAGGTAGCTCTTTTTTGGTGAGAAGACTCTTAACTACATCAACTAATGAGATAGATCTCATATTCTCCAGAACACAATCATACAGGCCGTCATATTCAGATTTGGGATAAAGTTCATCTAATATTTCAGAATAAGTTTTGCCTTCCTTCATTCCGTCTACGAATAATTTCATTTCTTCTTTCGAGTACATCATAAGATCATCAACCTCCTAAAAAATTTTTTCGGTGAAATTTCAGGTTGTTTGTTTCACGCAGTTCCTTGTTATCAATATTGTAGCTCTACTGGTAGAAGAAGTAAAATACATATTCGTAAACCAATGTATAATCAAATAATTATAACGGGTCAGCAAAATCGACAAATTGCTTATGTTTGAGAAAAATGGTGCAAGCTAAGGACAAGGGGGCATGATCCAGACAAAAGAAGACGCTCCAGGGCAAATTATAAAGGAAATTGTCTACTTTTGTAGAATTAGTAAATTAGATAAAGAAATGGAGAACAAGCATATTAATAGGAACATTCAAAAAAGAGAGAGGGAACTGTGTCTAGGTGAGGTGTGAGTTATAAAGGGGGATAATTTATGCCTGCGAAAATATTGATTGTTAATGATTCCGCTGCCGAAGGTTTACAGTTGCAAAATCTATTAATGGATTATGAAATATTAACGGTATCCAATGGTTGGGAAGCGCTGCAGGAAATTGATGCTCATGCTGATCTGGACCTGATTATCCTTGATCTGAATCTGCCCCATGGGGAGGGCTACCAACTGCTCAAAAAATTAAAAACTGAAGAGCGCTATCAGCAGCTGCGCACCATTATTTTGACCGATAAGGAGAATCCGGCGCATGAAATTAATGGTTTACAGCTAGGTGCCGCCGATTATATCCGGAGGCCTATTAATAAAGAGTGTCTAAGATCACGAGTTGAGATCCATCTGGAGCTCTTAAAGATCCGTCAGTTGTATGAAGAGAAGCTTTGGGGACGGGATCTGACCCTGGACACCATTTTAAATCAGGTGTCTGTGGGGATTACGATTTTGTTTGGTGACGAGCCCTTTGGTCGTGGAGTTAAATGCATCATCAATCCGGTTTTTGAGCAAATTACCGGTAGATCAAAAGAAGAACTGATGCGCATGGGTTGGGCTCAAATCACCCATCCTGATGATCTGGACCAAGATCGCAAGAACTTTGCCAGGTTAAAATCAGGTGAGATCGACAGCTATTCCATGGAGAAGCGCTATCTAAAGCCGGATGGTTCCATTGTGTGGGTAGCGATGGTTGTCGCGCGGCTTAACTTTGGCCATGATAATGCCACGCATAGTCATATTTGCATCGTTCAGGATATCACCGAGCGTAAAGAGATGGAAAGAGACCTACATGAAAGTGAAAGAAGCAAATCTGTGCTCCTGGCTCATTTGCCGGGTATCGCTTATCGCTGCAAATATGACCGGGAATGGACGATGCAGTTTGTTTCCCAAGGCTCTTATAAATTAACCGGATATACAGCGGAGAGTTTGATTGGTAATAAAGAAATGTCTTTTAGTGAGATTATTGCACCGGAATATCGGAATACCAATAGGCTTAAATGGGAGGCAGTGCTCCAACATAAGATGCCTTACGAAAACGAGTATGAAATCATAACCGCATCGGGTATGCGAAAATGGGTCTTAGAAAAGGCTCAGGGTATCTTTGATGAACAGGGAAATGTACAAGCCCTTGAAGGCATTATTATTGATATTTCCGATCGTAAAAATCAAGAGCTCAGGAATCAATTTTTACTTGAACATGATACTTTAACGGGATTATATAATCGCCGGTACTTAGAGGAGCTTTTAGAAGGTGATGCGGCAAGAAAAATAGATGGCAAAAGGGCATTATTGAATGTGAATCTAAGCCGCTTAAATGTTCTGGCTCTCGCTTATGGGTTCAACTATGTTCAGGCATTAATCAAAAAAATTGCCGCTCTTCTGGGGTCGCTACGGTTTAATAATTGTCAGTTGTTTTCTACTTTTAACAACCGCTTTACTTTTTATGTAAAAAACTATCAGGATCAGCATGACTTGATTAAGATCAGTCAGGGGATCGCAGACCTTTTAGAACCGCTGTTAGAGGCAGAAGGAATCAATGTAGGTGTTGGTATTCTGGAGATTGAGGAGCAAGATCAGGATGCAAAAGGGATACTTAAAAACGTCTTAATTGCCTCTGAAAACGCCTTGAAAAAAACTGACCAACACTTTTGTTTTGTATTTTTTGATCAGGAAATGGAACGGGAAATATTACGCAAACGAAAAATTGGGGAAATATTAGAAAAAATAGCTAGCGGTGCGGAAAATTATTTATATTTACAATTTCAACCGATTCTGGATCTTAAGTCCAATCATATCTGCAGTTTCGAAGCACTGGCACGGATTAAAAGTAAGGAGCTAGGTATTATACCACCTTTGGAGTTTATCCCCATTGCCGAAGAAACAAAGCTCATTGTTCCCATTGGCAAAAAGATTCTTTTTCTCGCTTTAAGCTATCTCAAGAAGCTGAAGGCCCAAGGTTATGATTTCATAAAAATCTCCGTTAATGTATCTTTAATCCAGTTATTGACGAAGGATTTTAATTCAACCCTCTTTGCTCTTTTAGAGGAAATGAACCTTGCCCCCTCAGATTTGATTATCGAAATCACGGAATCGGTATTTTCCGATAATTTTTGCGAGATTAACAAGAAGCTTAAAGAGCTTAAAGCAGCGGGCCTTGAAATCGCCGTGGATGATTTTGGAACCGGATATTCATCTTTGGCACGAGAACGAGAGCTCAATATTAATTGTCTGAAGATCGACAAATATTTTATTGACGAATTGATTGCCCTAAATCATAAAGGGGCCATTACCGGCGATATCATATCCATGGCGCACAAACTGGAGCATTATGTTGTGGCCGAGGGTGTCGAACATGAGGTGCAAAAGGAATACTTGATTGACCAGGGCTGCGATAAGATGCAAGGATATTTAATCAGTAGACCTCTGGATGAAGAGGCGGCGCTGGATCTCCTGGAAGATATGAATGGCGTCTCTCTCCTGTAAGGGGCTGTGATAAAGAAAAGGACGATGGATGATATGAAAAGAAGGAGACATCGGGGCAATCTTTCCATCAGGAGTACAATGACCGTTGTATTCCTTTTAGCCATGCTGATCACACTTACCGGCATCGGGTATTTGGTATTTTCAAATTGGTTATCCTCTGCCGAAGATACCACGGAAAAACTGGCAGCAACGATTAATGAACAAATTTATGATAAAGTAGAGGGATTCTTGCACGAACCTGGGCATATCATCGATGTGAATTATCATCCAATCCAAAATGGTATCATTAATTTTACCGATGATCAGGAGCGGGACGGCTATTTTATCGGTGTTATTGAAGCTCATGATTCTAGGATATATAGTATCACCTTTGGCAGTGCCAAGGGAGAGTATTACGGGGCGCGCCGCACCACAAGCGGTGATATCGAAATCATGAGGAAAAATGATGCAACCGGCGGCGCATTATGGTATTACGAGGTGAATGAGGATTGGACGGCCGGTGAACGGGTTTTTTCTGCCGGTCCTTACGATCCCCGGACCATGGAATGGTACAAAGCTGCGGTAGAAAGAGGAGAAGATACAATTTATGCGGTGTATAATCTTATTCTTGCAGACGATCTCAGCCTTTCGGCGACAAAGCCGGTGTTAGGCATGGATGGGAAGCTCCAGGGAGTTCTTGTAACCCACATACTGCTCTCTTCCATCGGTACTTATCTTGAGGAAATCATTCATGACTATCAAGGTTATTCCATTGTGATTGAGAAAGATACAGGTGCTTTAATTGCTAACTCCATGGGTATGGATAATTCTATAGTTCAAGGGGTGCGGTTCATCGATATCATATCGGAGATATTGGAAACATAGTCAATGGGGCAGGTCTCGGCAAATTTGAAATACCTCAAGCTTATGAACAATATATTGCGAGTGAGGATCCACAGTTTCTTTATCAGGGTCAAAATACGAATCAATACATCAATATCAAAGAGATCAACATGGGCGGTTTAGACTGGGTGATCATCACCGGGATTTCCGAAGAGCTGCTATTATCCGATGTGGTGGATAATTTCTATTTTGCCTTGCTTTTGGCTATTATAGCCTTGTTTTTGTCCTTTGCTATTTATTATGTTATTGCCCGCAAGCTGATGCGCCCTATGTACCATCTGCTTCATGTTTCCGAAGCCATATCTTCAGGGGATCTAACCTCAAGAGTTCCTATTGTGAGAAATGACGAAATCGGCCGCATATCCACAAGCTTTAATATGGTCGCCGATAAAGTGCAGTATATCATTGATAATCTGGAAGCCACGGTAGAACAACGCACAAAAGAACTTTCCAAGACTGCCGAAACCTTAAAAGAAAACAAAGAACAACTGCGCCTGATCCTTGATTCGGCCGGTGAGGGAATTTACGGTAACGATACAGAAGGGTTTTGTACTTTCTGCAATATTAGTTGCGTCAAAATGCTGGGCTATGAGAAGGAGGAGGACCTTCTGGGGAAACATATGCATGAGCTGATTCATCACAGCAGGCGGGATGGAACCCATTACCCGGCTAAGGAGTGTAAGATTTTGGATGCCATCAAAGAAGGCAAAGGTTTGCACGCCGATGATGAGGTCTTCTGGAGAGCTGACGGCACATCTTTTGATGTTGAATACCGTTCTAATCCCCAGATTAGAAATGGGGAGATCGTCGGCTCGGTAATCATCTTCTACGATATCACGGAACGGAGAGAAAAAGAAGCCAGAATCAACTATTTAAGTTACCACGATACTTTAACCGGTTTATATAATCGGCAGTATTACGAAGAGAGTCGGAACAAGATGGATCAAGAAGATAATTTACCTTTATCTGTAATTTTTGCCGATATTAACGGATTAAAAATGACCAATGATATCTTCGGACATGAGGCCGGGGACGCTCTAATTAAAAAGTCCGCCGAGATCCTACTGCACTCTTGCAGACAAAACGAGGATATCGTAGCCCGGGTTGGGGGCGACGAGTTTATGATTCTTTTACCTAAGACAGATCATGAAGAAGCAAAAAAAATAATGGCACGGATACGGAGCTGTTTTGCCAAAGCCAAGGTTGCGGCGATTAAGTGCAGTATTTCTATTGGGGCCGAAACGAAAACCAGGATAGATCAATCTCTTGATGAAATCATTGTCAATGCAGAAAACGCAATGTATAAGGATAAGTCTAGCAAATGGAAGGCGGTACATCAAGATATTTTCGATACCATTATCGACACGTTGCATTCTGAGAGTCCGAGAGAAAAAAGCCACTCGGAGGTGGTCAGCCAATTGTGCGGCGCAATGGGCGCCGTTTTAAACATGACGGATACTGAGGTATCCCAGCTCAAGCGGGTAGGATACCTTCATGATATTGGCAAAATCGCTTTGAACCGCAAGCTTTTGTCTAAAGACATCCTGAATGAGGAGGAAAAAGTCCTTGCTCAGCAGCATGTCATCATCGGCTACCGCATTCTCAACCTTTTTGACAATACCTTGGATTTGGCGGAGTATGTATATTATCATCACGAAAATTGGGACGGAACAGGTTATCCCAAAGGACTCATCGGCGATGAAATTCCCCAAATTTCCCGAATTATTAGTATCGCGGAAACCTATGAACGGGCGTGTAGTAGTGAGGCTGCTTTTAAGACCGAAAAGGAGAGCATCGAGAGAGCATTGCAGGTTATCAAGCAGGGTGCCGGTAAGAAGTTCGATCCCAGAATGGCGCAGTTATTCCTAGAGATGATGGAAGGAAAATAAACAAAATAGAAACAGTAGGACGGTTCTCTTGCAAGAGAACCGTCCTACTGCATCTACCGCTGTTTCTATTTTGTTACTTATTATTTATCTTTTTTGAAGCACAGGTACCAATCGAGGCAATAACTGCCCTCAGCCGGACTGTCCATTCTTTCTTTGGCGCCTTCGCAGGAGAGGGGCGCGGGTACAATCACATCATCGCCCGGTCTCCAGTCGGCCGGAGTAGCACATTTAGCGCTGTCGGCCTTTTGCAGGGCAATAATGATCCGTTTAATTTCATCGAAGTTTCTGCCCGTGGAAAGAGGATAGTAAAGAATCAGACGAATCTTTCCTTCGGGATCAACGACAAAAACTGCCCGCACAGCCGCGGTGCTCGATGCTTTAGGTTGAATCATGCCGTATTTTTTAGCTACTTCCATTGTGAGGTCGGCAATCAGGGGGAACTTAACTTCAACATTTTTCTTATCTTTCCATTGTAAGTTTTGGATATTGCGCAGCCATGCAATATGTGAATGGAGGGAATCTATAGAAAGTCCCACCAACTCTGTGTTAAGTGCTTTGAATTCATCGGCCATGGATGCAAAGGTGATGAATTCTGTCGTGCATACCGGTGTAAAATCTGCAGGATGGGAAAAGAGAATGACCCATTTTCCTTTGTAATCTTCCGGGAAATTAATGACCCCTTGGGTCGTTACCGCCTTAAAGCTAGGTGCGTCGTCACCGATTAAGGGTATTCTTGTTTCTTGAATATCTTTCACTTCTTCCATTTTTTTACCTCCCCGAATTTAATTTTTTATTTTAAGGCAATCTGGGCAGATGCCGTTAAAATATATGTTCTTATCATTGATCACAAATTTATTTAATTCCTGAGGGATATAGTCATCAAGCTTAATATGAAAATCAAATAATTGACCACAGGATTCGCATTTAAAATGGCCATGATCTTCCACATTAATATCGAATCTAAGCTCATTTTCTTCGATGGTTAGTGGCCGGACCAATTTTTTATCCACGAATAGGTCAAGTGTGTTATATACGGTTGTTTTGGATAATGTGAGAAGCTCTTTTTGCAAGGCGGAAAAAATCTGATCAACTGTAGGATGGTTTTGGTTTTCGATTAAATATCGAAAAATCCTGATTCTTTGATAAGATGGTTTGATATTTTTATTAATCAGTTTTGCTGCCAGATCGCTGTTGGCGTGAGGCATAAGATCACCTTCTTGATGTAACAATAATTTTGCCGGGATGCCCTCAGGGTAGTTCAAGAGGCTCTAAAATTGTAATGATTATAAATTTATATTAACACCAAAAAGGGTTTTTGTCAAATATTTTCCTTAAGTGATACTTTTTTGTCCAGCCAACTGAGGATATAGGCCATGGTCAAACCCCAAATTAATGCTCCGATAAATTGGGTGATCACGGTATCTAAAGAGCGGGTCGCGATATAAGGCACCTGAAAGGTGACCGGGACGGAAAAAATCAAAAATCCGATAATATGACTAAAAATTGCTCCCTTGAGCCAATAATTCCTGGAGGTTATTTTTAGTTCAATCAAATAAGCAAATATCACGCCTAAAAAACCCTACCATAAAAATTGTGCGATCAAGGCAAATATTGTTTCCCCACTGGTGTGGGGCAGCTGTCCAAAAATCATCACCCCACTCCAGTCAAGATAGCGCAAATTAGAAAAATTCAAATAGTGATAAGAAAATAGGTCCCAAATATTCATAGGAATTCCCGCCAATATTCCTGCCACCAGTCCTCGATGAAATCTGTCCATTTTTGGCCTCCCGTATGCTTATTAACATAAAATAATGGTATGGCTTGCTACCCTTATCATCATTAACCTTGAATAGATCTATTATTACCTGGAGCATGAATAATATTCCTGTCCCTCAGTTTCATCTATTTTTCTCTACTATTAATAATATTGTCTTTGTGATAGAATAGGTTTGCTGGTCCAGGAACCACGGTCTATTTAATCATGGTTCCTTTTTAATTCTGATAAGCGTTAAAGCAAGTGGGGATTACGTATTTTAGAAGGTAACAGACAAGGAGCATTTTCATGAATAAAAGTGTTGCATCCGATTTATATTCTGATAATTATAAATTACTATGTGAGTCAATAGACAAGGGAATTTGTATTATCGAAAAACTAGATATGGGGCAAGACGAGCCCAACAGTTTTAAATACGTTCTTACCAATCCAGCCTTTGAAAAAATAACAGGGTTATCTCAGGTCACAGGAAAAACCATGGACCAGGTGTTGCCGGATATTGATGAAAGCCAAATAAAAGTTTTAAATAGTGTTATTACAAAGGGACAAGCCCTCCGGTTTGAAACATACGAAAAATCTCTGGATAAGTGGTTCAGTGTGTATGCTCTCCCCCTAGGTGATGCTAAACTCAATAAAATTGCCCTTATTTTCAATGAGATCCGAGCCATAAAAAAACTGGAGCAGAGGTTTGAAAAAACCACTGAAAGCTCCCCCAATATCCTGGAGGCGAGCCATGCCATGGAGAGGCATAAAGAACCATGGGGCAATTTGGGCTTCTTTCAGGAACAGCAGAGACTATTCGATTTGTTGGAGGCACTTCCTTTTTATATATGCGTCTTGGACTCCGATTATCGGATTGTTTTTAGTAATCGGGCCTTCCGGGAGAAATATGGAGAAAACGACGGTCATCGTTGTTATGAAAACATCTGGTATTTAGACAAACCATGTAAATCTTGCCGAACATTTGAAGTGTTTAAAACCAAAAGGCCAAATCGTTGGTTTTATTCAACCCAAAACGGTTCGGCCATTGATGTTTATGCTTACCCTTATATCGATAGAGCAGGCACGCCTTTAGTTGTGGAGATTAGCATGGATATCACAGAACAAATAAAAATGGAAGAAGGCATGGCCCACCTTGAGCGATTAAATCTGGTGGGGGAGATGGCAGCCGGTATCGGTCATGAAATCAGGAACCCCATGACCTGTGTGCGTGGCTTTTTGCAGCTATTGGGGGATAAAAGAGAATATCAAAATGATCGTCATTTTTTTGATCTGATGATAGAGGAATTAGATCGGGCAAATCAAATTATTACGGAATATTTAAGTATGGCAAAGGACAAAAAAATCAGCCTGGAACTAGAGTGTCTTGATGATCTGATCGAAATGATTTACCCGATGGTTTTAGCTGATGCCAATCTTCATGAAATAAATGTCTGTCTGGACTTAAACAGACCGCCGAAAGTAAATATCGACCGCAGGGAAATTAAACAACTGATTCTCAATATGGTGAGCAACAGCAAGGAGGCCATGGACAAAAATGGAACCATAACTATTGGCACTCTCCAAGAAGGGAATGAAGTTGTGCTTTATGTTCAAGATGAAGGCATCGGTTTACCTATAGATGTGCTCGATAAACTGGGACAGCCTTTTATTACCACTAAAGAAGACGGAACAGGATTGGGCCTTGCCATCTGCTACAGCATTGCCGCCCACCACAACGCGAGAATTGATTACAGGACCGGGCTTTGTGGGACCACCTTTTATGTACGATTTCCTTTAGAAGAAACATAAAGGGCAAAAAGGCGCCTTAAAAGACAGGCTTTTTGATTAAATTTCCAGCGACGTAGCGGTGCAGGATATGTCGGTCATCTCCCAGATAAATAAATCTTTCCAGCCGTTCTTCCAAGGTATAATCGAGAAAATTTAATTCTTCATCATCAATAATCAGGGCATCAAAATTATACCCGGCTTCGAAGCTTCCTACCTGGCCAAAGAAACTGCCTCCTCCCTTGGTGGCGATAAAGAAGGCCTCGGAATTGGTGAGAAAATCTATTTCTTTCTCCGAATTGGCCCAAAAGATCTTTGAGGTTTGGATGGCATAGACCATGACTTTCATCAAAGAAGGTATGTGCCCGCCGCTTAAGTCCGAGCCTAGTCCCAATCTAATACCCATATCCAAGAACTTTCTAATGGGCATCAAACCGCTGCCCACATTTAAATTGGACGTGGGACAGTGAACGGCCAGGACATTGTTCTCCTTCATTAAGATCATTTCCTCTTCCGAGGATAAACTGCAGTGGGCCATTAAAGTTGGTGTCCTACCAAAAAGATCGTACTGTCGGTAAACATCGCCGTAATTGTCGGCCTCAGGAAACAATTCCTGCACCCACTTGACCTCGTTTTTATTCTCCGAGAGGTGGGATTGGACGGGAACGCCATATTTTTGGCCTAATTTCCCCAATTGTGCCAAAAGCCATTTGCTGCAGCTGGGGGCAAAGCGGGGGGTGATGATCGGTTTTACTAAGGAAGATTTGTTTTGATATTTAATGATAATGTCTTCCGTGTCTTTCAGAGACTCTGCAGAATTTTCGCAGATATAATCAGGGCAGTTATTATCCATATTTACTTTACCCACATAAGCACCTAATCCGGAACTAATAAACATGTCTAATAATCTCATGGTAGATTCATTATGGACAGTGGCAAAGACCACGATGCGTGTGGTGCCCTGTTTCCAGATTTCCTTAATAAAGTTTTGGTAAACTTTTTCTGCGTATTTAAGATTTTGAAATTTAGCTTCTTCGGGGAAGGTATAATTCTCCAACCAGGGAATCAATTCTTTATCCATGGCCATGCCCACATGCTTAAACTGGGAAGCGTGGCAGTGCAGGTCATTCATCCCCGGAATGATTAATTTATCACCATAATCCGTTATTTCCCCATTGTGATACTCCTCGGGCAGCTCTTGATAAACCGCCTTTACTTTTCCATCAGCAACCAGGATATATCCATGGGGTATGACGGTAAATTTTTTTGGTGTGGGGGTAAAAATAACATTACCCTTAAAGATCTTAAGCATGTTTCTCCATCCTCTCTTATAAATTAAAGATATCTTTTGCGCCGGTGCTATCTAAGAGTATAATATATCTACAGGTATATTTTTAAACTTTAGTTTAATTTTAGCAATGAAGGGTCAAAAAAGCCATAAATAAAGGCCATAAGTGAAAAGAAAGATAATATTTGGGCATAAATGAGCCGATTTGGAAACGAGGTAATATTAATAATGAGTATAACTAAAAAAAGACTGGTGATCTTTGATTTTGATGGCACCATGGTGGCCTCCATGAAACATATCGATGAAATGTTTAAAAGGCTCTTTGCCAAATTGGGCATTAGACCAAATGAGGAGACCTTAAGTGAGATAAAGCCCAAAGGCTTCGCGGGCGGGGCTTCTTATATGAAAAAGGAATATCATTTGGCTGATGCCGAGGAAGAACTGGTGCAATATATGCTGGATGAGATGGCGGTAATTTATCGCGATATCATCCAATTAAAACCTCATGTAGTTGAATTATTGAGGATGCTGGCAGCCCAAAAGGTGAAAATTTGCCTGGCAACTGCCAATATACGGGAATTTGCGGAAGCAACAGTGTATAGGACCGGCATCGATCGCTACCTAGACTATATTATTACCATTGATGAATTAAAAACGACTAAGAACAGCCCGGAAATTTTTCTTCATTGTGCCCGAAAATTTAACCTGGAACCAAAGGATTGTGTGGTCTTTGAGGATTCCTTGTCGGCCTGTCAAGTGGCAAAAGAGGCCGGGTTTTACGTGGTTGGCGTTCAAGACGATACCAACAAAGGCAAAGAGAGAGCAGAAATGCGGGAAATATGCGACATCTTCATTGATGATTTTTTTCAGATTTTAAGGACGCTAGAATCATGAATCATTCACGAAGAAAGTAAATCCCCTATGGAAAACATAAAGCAGTTAAAAAGGAAAACCCCCGTCATGCTCGAATTTATTTATATGGCCTAATTGACGTTTGATGTGGAGGAGTTGTCTACTTATTATGAAAAAGTATCGTTTTTTAATGTTATTTTTGGCTGTTACGATTATCGCAGCAGCCGGCTTTTTTTTCCTAAATAGGGAAGAAACCATGGAAGTTAGCACCATGCAAAGTTACACAGGAAACATTTCGCAAACCATTGAGGTTTCGGGAGTCATCGATTCCAATGCTATTCAGGTCATCCCGCTGGAAGCCAACCGGAAAGTGATAAAAACATATGTGCAGAAAAATGACCTGGTAAAAGAAAACCAGCTCATAGCGGAGCTTGATACCACGGATATTGGATTATCTATTAAGAAGGCCAGGACCAACCTGGAGGATCTCCAAGCCAAATTAATAAGATTGACTTCTGATAAAAGTAATGCAATTTTGCTAAGCAATGCCTTAACGAAAAGCAACGAAGAATATGCCCAGGCCCAAGCGGATTTACAAACAGCCCAGGATGATTTAAAAAGGGCCGAGCTTCTTTATGGGGAAAATGCTATTAGCAAGGTTGAATATGATAAATATGTTTCCGAGGTAAATCGATTAATGGCTAATGTGAAAAAAGCCGAGTTAAGCCTGAATGATGCAACAGTGAGATTTAGCAATAATGATGAGGAAAATCAACAAAGCATCGCTTCACTGGAAAGGCAAATCAGGACTGCCCAGCTTGATATAGAAAGCTTACATAACGAAATTGAGGATTCCAAGATTTACTCATCTCTTGCGGGATTTATCACGGAGTTTCCTTTGGAAGCAGATCATCAGATCCTCGCCGGGGAGTCCATAACCATATATGGTAATGATGCCTATGAGTTTAAAGCTCTGGTGCCCCAGCAGGATGCCACATTAATTAAGGAAGGCCTGACGGCCATGGTATCAATTGACGGGTTAAAAAACAGCTATGAAGGCATAGTAACTACTGTTTCTAAGAATGCGGTGACAGATAACAGCGGAAGTGAGCCAAAGGTAGAAATAAGAATCAAAATTACTAATCCTGACGATGCTATGTTATTCGGCTATGAAGGCAAGGCCAATATTATCTTGGCCGAACAGGAGGCAGGATTGATTCTAAAAAATGAATGTGTTAAAAATGACGACAACGGGCAGTATGTTTATGTCTTAGATGGGAAAGCTGCCAAAAAAGTCTATGTGGAAACAGGAATTACCGACGGTTATGTGACTAATATTGAAAAGGGTATCAGTGAAAATGATGTGGTGATTATCAATCCTCCCTTAAATTTAACTGATGGAATGATCGTTAAGGTCATGATGTAGGAGAGTTCATTAAAAAGGGGGGATGCCCATGAGATTGGCCTTTGAAATTGCTCTGAGATTTTTAAAATCAGGAAGGAACCAGACCGTGTTAATCGTTTTGGGGATTTCCGTAGGTGTTGCCGTTCAGATCTTTATCGGTTCCTTGATTCAGGGGCTGCAAATAGATTTGATTGATACCACTATCGGGAGCACCTCTCACATCACGATTGCGTCAAAAGAGGAAGGAAAAGAGATTAAGAACTGGGAAAGAACGGTTTATGAATCGCAAATCAGCAGTTCCGATGTGAAAAACATTTCTCCGGTCTTAGATGGTATTGCCACCATTGATTATGAAAATGATCGTGCTTCTGTAGTGATCAGAGGTTTTGAATTAGAAGATGCCGACAAGATTTATAAATTCAAGAGTAATTTGTATGCAGGAAGATTGCCCGCTAAAAGAGGCGAGGTGCTCATCGGCAAAGAGCTGGCATTAAAATCAGGAACTGGGATAAACGACGAAATTTCCTTGATTACCACCAGTGGAGGCCTATACCGAGTCAATGTTACCGGCTTATTTGATTTAGGGGTGGCTTCTGTGAATGACTCTTGGGTGGTAATGGATTTGGAGACGGCGGAGAGGATTCTTTCCGTTGATGGTATTACTTCGGTGGAAATGCAAGTAAATGAAGTTTTTATGGCCGACGAGATCTCGCGGCAGGTTGCTTATACCTTGTCTAATAAGGATTTGAAGGTAGATAACTGGAAGGATTTAAATCAGTCCTTGCTCAGCGGCTTAAATGGTCAAAATATTTCCAGCTACATGATTCAGGTATTTGTTTTGGTGTCGGTTTTGTTAGGGATCTCAAGTGTCCTTGCGATTTCTGTGGTACAAAGGTCGAAGCAGATCGGGATCCTAAAGGCTATGGGGATCACAGATCGGGATGCCAGCCTGATCTTTGTTTTTCAAGGATCAATGCTGGGGTTATTAGGGGCGATCATGGGCATCCTCTTAGGCATCGGATTATTGATGATGTTTAGTAAATTTGCTCTTAAACCGGACGGAACACCTATTGTACCGGTATACTTTAGCAATGGTTTCGTGGCGCTTTCCGGTATGTTTGCCATACTTACGTCAATTACGGCCTCTTTGATCCCGGCCCGATTGACTTCAAAACTTGATCCCATCGAGGTAATTAATAATGGCTAAGGTGAATATTATCGAACTGAAAAATATTAATAAAGTTTACGGTGACAAAATCAAGACCCAGGTGCTTTTTGATATCAGTATTTCCTTTGAAGAAAAAAGCTTTAACGCCATTATTGGAGAGTCCGGCAGCGGGAAAAGCACCATGCTCAATATTATGGGGACCTTGGATAAACCCACTTCCGGTGAGGTATATATTGACAACAAGAAAACCGTCACTATGGATAAGCGAGAGCTGGCCTTTTTGAGAAATCAGACTATTGGTTTTATATTCCAGTTTCATCATCTTCTGCCGGAATTTACAGCCAAGGAGAATGTGCTGATGCCTTACAAAATTATGAACTATAAGGTGCCTAAGGAAATTGATGATTGGGCAGATGAGCTTTTGGGTCTTACCGGTTTGTGGGCGGTAAAAAACAATCTGGGCACGAATATGTCGGGAGGTCAGCAGCAGAGGACAGCAATAGCCAGAGCTCTTATCAATAAACCTAAAATTGTTTTGGCCGATGAACCCACAGGAAATTTGGATTCCAAATCTTCAGAAAATGTCTATGAGATATTAAGGGACATTAACCAAAGATATAAGACGACTTTTATTGTCATCACCCATGATCAAAGGACCGCAGAAAAGACCGATCGCATCGTTGAGATTAAGGATGGCAGGATTAACAAGGATGTAAGAAAGTAAAACAGGATGAAACGGGGGGACAATTCTCTTGGGCATTAAAACAAGAGAATTGTCCCCTCGTTTCGTTTGTTTTGTGCGTTTCTTTTGATAAAAAAATGTGATATGTAAAGAAACATGATAAAAAATATCAGTTAGAAAATTCACCAGCACCCCGCTATAATGGTAATCGGTGCTCAATAACGAGAATGGCCTTTGTGTCGTGCATGATTTTTGATGTTTAATAGAGCAAGTTTGTTATGAAGCCAATTTCCCAGTCAAGTTACTAATAAAAGGAGTGGCAGAAATGGAAATTATAAAAGAATTGCCGGAGATCTTTGAGGAATTTGCTGAAGCCCGCAGAAATGCCTTCTTAACGGCAAAAGCGCAAAAGGAGAAAAATATTCCTTTAATCGGTGTCTTCTGCACCTATTTCCCGGTGGAATTGGCAACAGCCATGAATGTTTCTGTAGTTGGTTTATGTTCAACTTCTGATGAAACAATTCCCGATGCAGAAAGAGATTTACCCAGCAATCTTTGTCCTTTAGTTAAATCCAGTTATGGTTTTGCCAAAACCGATAAATGCCCTTTCTTCTATTTTTCCGATTTGGTGGTAGGGGAAACCACGTGTGATGCGAAGAAAAAAATGTATGAGTATCTAGGTGAGATCAAACCTGTTCATGTTTTGCAGCTGCCTAATACCCAGGATGAAGAGGGCTTTAAGCTGTGGAAAAAAGAAGTTATCAAAATGAAAGAGGTTTTGGAAGAAAAATTCGGTGTCGAAATCACGGAAGAGAAACTGCGTAGGGCGGTCAAAACAAGGAATGAAGAAAGAAAAGCCGTTTCTGCTCTATTTGAGTTAATGAAAAATGATCCTGTGCCCATTATGGGTTATGATTTGTTTAAGCTGATCTATGGCAGCACTTTTAATTTTGATGTAGACAAGGTAATTAACGAGATCAAAGCCATAACGGAAAGAATCAAAGAAGAATATGGCAAGAAACCCCAAATCCCTCATAAACCGCGGATTTTACTGACCGGATGCCCGATTGGCGGCGCCACAGAAAAGGTCATTAAAGCCATAGAAGATAATGGTGCTGTTGTTGTCGGTTATGAGAATTGTGTAGGTTTCAAAAAATATGATCGTTTAGTTGATGAAGAAAAAGAAGACGTTTATGAAGCGATTGCCGAGCGTTATTTTAAAATTGGGTGCTCGGTAATGGCACCGGATAAATATCGTTTTGAATTATTGGATCGTGTTCTTGACGAATATAAAATTGACGGGGTTGTGGAAATGACCTTACAGGCCTGCCATACCTATAATGTGGAGAGCTTTGGTATTAAAAGATTTGTTAATGAAACCAAAAAATTACCTTATATTTTGGTGGAAACCGATTATTCGCAGTCCGATGTGGGCCAGCTTTCCACCAGATTAACAGCCTTTATCGAAATGCTTCAGCAATAGACCCACCGCACAAAGTCAACACAAAGAACACAAAGGGTCGAACACAAAGGGTCAGTCCCCTTGTGTTCCTCAAAGGGTCAGTCCCCTAGAACACAAGAACACAAAGGGTCAGTCCCCTTGTGTTCCAGTCCCCTTGTGTTCCGCAAAGGGTCAGTCCCCTTGTGTTCCTTGTGTTCTTGTGTTGGCATTTGTGCTGCACTATTGTTAGCACACTTAAGCTTTTTGGGGTGAAAGATATGAAAAATCAAGAAAAAAAGGACATAAACACAGGGAAAAAACCGATTATCAGGCTGGAAAATATCCATAAATCCTTTGGATATAATCATGTTTTACGTGGGGTGAATCTGGAGCTTTATCCGGATGAGATTGTCGCCATTGTTGGAGATAATGGTTCCGGAAAGAGCACCTTAATTAAAATTTTATCAGGAAGTTTGCAGCCTGATCAAGGCACAATATATATAAAAGATCAACCTTATTCAAGTTTGACACCCCGTAAAGCTATTGAGGCAGGGATTACTACTGTTTATCAAGATTTATCATTAGATAATTATCGAGACGTGGCGGGAAATATTTTTTTGGGGCAAGAGCTCACTAAAGGCAAGTTTTATTTGGACTATCCAAGAATGCGCCAAGCATCAGCAGAAATACTTAAAAAACTGGATATTAATATTCCCGATCCCACTGTGCCGGTAGGTCACCTTTCCGGGGGACAACGCCAGGGGGTTGCAATTGCCCGTGCTGTGTTTCAATGTACGGAAGGGATCATCTTTGATGAGCCCACGGCAGCAATGGGCGTGCGGGAAACAACGAAAACTCTGCAGCTGATTAAATCCTTGGTGACCAGGGGCATATGGGCCATTGTTGTAAGCCATAATTTATTTCAGGTTTTTGATATTGCCCATCGGGTTTGCATTGTGCGGCAGGGAAAGATCATTGAAAATATTGCTACTCAGGATAGCACACCCCAGGAAATTCATCAAGCTATTATGAGCGCGGCAGAATAGTTAGAGAGGAGGGGAATCCAGTGCAATTCAATAAAAACTACAGGGAAAAATACTTCCCCCAATTGCTTTTGTTAATTGTTCTTTTGGTATTAATCATCTTCCTTTCCTTTCAATCCCCTTATTTTTTTACCTGGAAAAACTGGCGAAATATTTTTGATACCATATCTATTTACATTCTCTTGGCTTTAGGTATGAATTTTGTCATTGCCACTGGTGGGATTGATTTGTCCCAGGGAGGAATGATTGCCTTAAGCGGGATTATCATGGCCATTGGTCTCAAGGCCGATCTAGCGGTATATCCGGCAATTGCGCTGGGGATATTGGCAGCCGGACTGATGGGCGCCTTTAACGGAGTGATTATTGACAAAATTAAGCTTCATCCTTTTATTGTTACCTTGGGAACGGCTTCACTTTATCGGGGTGCAGCGATTATTGTTACAGGTGGGATGCCCATTAATGGTTTTCCCGAGACTTTTACCTTTTGGGGTAAAGGTGGTGCCACTCAACTTAATCCGCCGATTCTTATTGCGGGGATGATGATCGTGGTGGCTGTTTTTCTTTTACATAAAACGAAGTGGGGCCAATACGCTTTAGCCATTGGCGGAAATGAAGAAGCTTTGCGCCGGGTAGGTGTGCGTGTCAGCATTTATAAAGTTTCTTATTATGTTGTTTCCGGAATATTGACGGGGATTGTGGCTTTAATTCTGACTGCCCGGCTCAATACGGCGGAAGCCAATGCGGGAACCATGATGGAACTGGATGCTATTACTGCCGTCATTATGGGAGGAAGCTTGATGAGTGGTGGCAAGGCAGGTATCAGCGGCACTATTATTGCTTGTCTTCTACTGGGGGTTATCAAAAACGGATTGACTATTTTAAGTATTTCATCTTATTATCAGCAATTTATTATTGGGGCTTTACTGTTGGCTGCTGTGGTGATTACAGAGATACGCCAACGTAAACAAATAAAAATTACTTAAGAAAGAAGGTTGGTTAAGTGAGTAAGAAAATATTGATACTGGTTCTGATCTTGTCCTTAATGGCAGGACTGATTGCAGGTTGTGGGGGAGAAACAGAGCCTGCCGATCAGGAAACAAATCAAGCTGTCTCAAATAATGAAAACGAACCGCAGGTGAATAACAAGGTCTTGGAAGTAGAAAAAATACTAATGGATCAATTACAGCCTTTGCCGGAAATGGACAAACAGGTGAAGATAGGTGCCCTATTGATTTCTCTTACCAATCCATATTGGGTGGGGATGAAGGAGGCTTACGAAACGGCGGCTGCTGACTTAGGCATCACGGTGGAAGTATTTGCTGCACCTACCGAGGGAGATAAGGATTCTCAGTTGGAAACTTTGGACGCTATGACGGTAAAAGATTATGACGCGATTATTCTCTCGCCGATTGAACCTTTTAACTTACTCCCGGGCATTCTGCGCGCAAATGAAAACCAGATCCAGGTAATTAATTTAGGTCCTGGCGTTGATGTGGCCACGTTGGAAAAGGATGGGGGTCACTTAGATGGAAGGATTACAGTTGATTTCAAAGAACAAGGTGTTTTAGCAGCCGAGGATATGCTAAAATACATGGAAGGGAGCAAAAAGGTAGCAATTATTCAGGGAATTGTGGGTGCCGCTCAAAGTGAGGGTCGTACTGCCGGAGCCAAGGAAGTGTTTGAAGGAACGGAAGGGGTAGAACTAGTCAGTATTCAACCGGGAGAATGGGATCGGAACAAGGCATACAATATTGCTAAAGACCTTATTCAAGCCCACCCTGATTTAAACGGTATTTTTGCTTGTAATGATGTGATGGCCCTGGCAGCTGCAGAAGCATTAGAAGCTGACGGTAAATTAGATGGAGTAGTTATTTATGGTGTTGACTTTACCGATGAATCACGTGGCGCCATTGCGGCCGGTAAAATGGGAGGTAGTGTTGCCTATCCCAGTTCCGTTTATGCCAAAGCTGCTTTAATCCTGGCGATGAAAATAGCTCAGGGACAAGAGGTAGATACTGTCTATGCTCCTTTAACAGTGGTAAATAAGGACAATGTCCATGAATTTGACGGGTGGAAATAAGAAGGGAAAAAATATCCTTTGAAGATGGAGAAAAGTATGATGCAGGGCCAAAAAAATGTACCTTTTTTAGTGGAAACGGCTCTCCTTACCCATGGATTAAGCAATATCGGTCATGAGGAGCTGGAAAAACGCTTGCCTCGGGAGTACCCGTGGTTGGTTTGGGTTGATCAGGGCGAAATTATCATAGGGGACTGCCCCCGATTTCTCTCCTTTCGTAAGGGTGCCCACGATCTTTTGCGTATTGATGGCGGCATGCTTGAAAAAGCTTGCCAAAATAAAATGAGCGGGGCTTTAACCGCTTCCGGCACTATGGCAGTTGCCGCAAAATGGGGGATTCCTTTAGCCGTTACCGCCGGTATGGGGGGACTAAATAATCGGGAAGGGGATGAAATCTGTCATGATTTAATCGCCTTAACCACATTGCCGGTAACCCTTTTGGCCACAGCACCGAAAGATATGTTGGATCTTCCCGGCACTGTTAAATGGTTAAGGGATCATGGTGTTCTCTTATGGGGGACTGACAGAGATGTGTGCGATGGGTTTGTTTTTACCGGAGAGGAAGTTAAGCTGGATGGGAAACTTTGCGGTAAAATACCGGACCGGGGAGTAGCTCTAATTCTCAATGGAATTGACTCCCATAAGCGTTTCACAGATCGGAAGATTTTAGAGCAGGCAATAAAAAATGGTGAGGCCGCCCATGCGGCAGGGGCTTATTATCATCCTGCGGTAAATTACACCTTGGATCAATTGACGCACGGTAAAAACGGGGAATTACAGCTCAACTCTTTAATTGATAATATTTATTTGGCTGATAAGTTAGTGACGCGTGATGGGAAGGATTGTTCGGTAGAATAAATAAGCGTACACTAAGTGCAAAAATATAACTCAACAATCAGTTTTATCTGACTGTTGAGTTTTTTTATAAAGATTCCCCTTGAAACCTTTTAGAACGCTCCTCTGTTTTACTTAAGACGCTGCTATCGTGCAATACTTTGGCCGGACTTAAAGATTGGGTCAGGAGAAAAAGGAAAATATCCACGCCAATCATGGCTGCCGCAACGAGGAAAGTGATCGTAAACCCGAACTGGGCAGTGATGATCCCCATTAACATTGAGCCTAAGGCAACGCCTACATCCATGGCGGCAAACAAGGTGGCGTTCGCGGCACCGCGGCGATGGGATGGGGCTAAATCCATCCCGATAAAGTTGATAATGGCAAATCCTGAGGCCGATCCCAGGCCATATAGTAACCCCACAAGCAAAATCAGAGGAAGAGACTGGGCGTAAGCCAAAGAGATAAAAGCGCAGAGTTGCATAACTAATCCAGGGATAAAAACTTTCCCGACGCCGAAGCGCTGCACCAGCTTTCCGGTAAAAAGTGATACCATAATGGTGGCCCCGGCATACACAGGGAAAAACATGCCGATATTTTCAATGCCGCGGGACAGGCCAAATAAAGGAATAAAGCTCCAGATCAGGGCGGCACAAAAAGCCATGAAAAACTGATACAGTGCGGGCTTAATGGCTGTCTGCTCAAAAATGGTTTTAATATTAAATCTCTCAGAGCCAGGAGACGAAGAACCATGAGGTAAAGTCTGTTTTTGTTCATAGTTCAGCATTATTGCAAAAATTATGGCCAGTAAGCTGATGGTAAAAGAAGTTCGGAAAGTAATGACATAGCCAAATCTATTGATCACCCCTAAGGCGACCATCGGTCCAAAGGCGATGGATAAATTTAGGGCATTACTGTAGAGGCTGATGCCCTCGGCAAGTCTGCCCCGCTCAGTGACATCGGTGACCACAGTTGGGCCCGCTGTTGTGATGGAACTGACGGCAATCCCCTGAAAAATAGCCAGAGTCATGATCAGGGGAATCAAATTTACCAAGGAAAAAGACAAAGCGGCGATGGACATACAAACCGTGCCCAAGACTAAAATCCGTTTTCTGCTTTTCTGATCCATCACATATCCCAGATAGGGGCGAAAAAAGAGGGCGGTGATGCTGACGACGGTCAAAAAAATACCGGCCGTGGATTCATCGCCTCCGATGCTCACGGTAAAAAGTGGTATGGTTGTAATATTAATATACTCGGCAAAGTAACAAAAAAATGTCATGAAAAGAATAATCACAAAATGTTTATTCCAAAGTTTGGGTATTACCTTCGTAGGTTCCATTAATACTATCTCCCTTTAATTAACTAACTATCAGCAGGGAGGTAGAAGTCCCTGCTGATAGTAAATTACCCTTAATATAACAATTTTTATAGTAGTCCCATCAGGAACCATAAGGGGATCATAAAGACAGCCATCACCAGAACACTCAATATGGTTCGTGCCAAAAGTACTTTTACCGTATCGGAGTAGTTCATGTATCCAAAGCTATAAGCGATGAGCAATACGGCAAATTCATAGGGGAATACATACACGTCTGAACCTAGATTTAAGGCATAAATTACCGGTAAAGGATTCACTCCGGTTGCCATGGCCATCTCGGTGAACAATTCTGTAAAAGTAAATATGATGGCCAGAGGAGTCAATATAAAGTTGGCCAAGGCTGAGAAAATATATGTCCCAAAAACCATCCGAACAGGAGAACCGGCGAGTAAGGGCGTCACGTACTCAACTAAGACATCGATCAATCCCACGCTGCTGGCAACACTACCAATACTAATGGCGCCTGTCATCACAAAAAGAATTTTAAAATCGGCTTTATCAAAATCATCAACGCTCAAAATATCTATCCCGGGTATAAACATCAGGAATAAAAACAGAGCTACTACCAACATGGGATCAAAACCATAAATACCGGAGAGAATAACTGTCCCAACCACCATCAACAGATAGACAAAGACAAATATTTCTTTGCGTTGCACCGGACCTAATTCGGCATAGCATTTTTGAAGTTCGCTTTTAGCATCATAAGTTTTTTCATTGCCGATTTTCAGCACTTTGATGATACTAATGATACCAAAGAAGGTCCAAGCAAGGGCGGGAATAAAATTGTGCAACATCCATTGAAAATAAGTGATATCATAACCGGCAACTTCCCTAAAGACGGAATTAAAGTACAATCCATTACCTGCCGTAAGTGTTCCGATGGAGGGACCGGACATGGCAAAGAATCCGGCCAGACATAAAGCGGTTGCTTCTTTGCTTTTTGCTTTGATGCCCAGTGCTTGACACACACCAACGGCGATAGTTAGAAAGACAATACAACGGGCCATATTGTCGGTGATGACAAAAGCCAAAAAAATACCGGCGATAGAAAAACTCCAAATTAAGCCCCGCAAACTGCAATCCAGTTTTAAGAGAATTTTATAGGCCAAGCGTAGACTTATTTTACTTCTGTCTGCAGCCAAACCGATAAGGATTACGGCTACAGTCATCCAGATTACTGTATTCGTCCATGCACCAAAGACAACTTCGGCTCCTGCGACGCCAAAGAATAAATACAAACTTGGCAATAAAGCTCCGGTGACGGCGACGGGAATGACAGTGACCATCCATGAAGTAATGCCCCAGGCTGTAATAACAAGAAACATTTTAATATTATTATCAAATGGCATCGGGATCAGCCAAACAAGCAAAGGCACTAAAAAGGTGGCGATCCATTTTGCCAGGTTTCCGATACTGAGTGCAGAAAACTTCGTTATTGGTGCTGCTAGTTCATATTGTTCCGCTGTTTTCATTTTGTCTCTCCTTTACAATTTGTTGCCATGAATATTAGATGGCGAAAACGTATCTTTAATGTGCTAGAGGTGCACAAGGTGCCCTTTAAATCCAAAAGGTTAAAGAGTGACCGATAGTTTTGTATCATATCTTAGGTTATCTACATTGAGATAGATGTCATAATCCCCGCTGATTCCTTCTCGGCTCACATAGAATTGAATGTCATTTTCCCCTTGTTCCTCAAAGGATACACAGGCAGCAGTGATGTCGTGGACCTCTGTCGGTACTAAATAGAACTTGGATCCTTCTTTGCCTTTAAACTCAAGGAAAACTTGAGAACCTTCGCTAAATGTCCCCCGGAGGGCAATTCTGTCTTCTTCAAGTTCTAAAGATAAATTTTTGTTTGCGGGAATTTCTTGATCCACGTCTTTAAATTTTACCTTGAAGGCAAACTCCGGTGTTAGGCCAAATCCTCCCAGCATTTCGGCCTTGCCCAGTTCCAGGTTGGTGTTTTCATCATATAATGAAACTCTTCTTGCCCGGTAATAGTTGCCGCCTTTAATATTGAGCTCAAATTTAACCTCGTCGTTTAGTAATTCTACCGTGGTTGATTCCAAGGTAAGGTGGATCGCTTCATCCTTATACTGATTTAAGAGGGAAGCCCCTAGTTGGTCGGTGTGTTTTCCCCGGTAAGTAGCAATCCCGCCGGAGTGGATCATATAGTGTCCTGATCCATAGTAATCTACGTTGCAAATATACGGAGAATAAAACTCAGCCCCTCTTTCTTTACCATACTGCCAAATTTGCTCGATTTCCATTTTTTCCGTATCGATTCTGTAGATCACACCTCTGGAGAAGTTTTCTGTCGGTGGAACTCTATTTTCAACAGTTTTCGAGCGATAGGTCCCGTTATCAAAAATAAACACATCGCCATTGGGTAAAATTCGCGCAGAGTGTTGCTCGTATTGCCAATCAAAATCACCTTTAGTAACATTTTTGAAGAAATATTTTTGCCATTCTTCTCCCCAACCTTCAGAGTCACCAATAATCCAGTTTAATTTTCCGGTATCGTAATCGATGTTGACTACCGCATCTTGATGTCTGCCGGACAAGGTAATGGAATTTGTCGCTTTGTCATACCAGACAGAGTTGTTATGGAACCAGTCGTGAATATTCCAATCGCCGGCTTTGCCTTCTTCTCGAGGTAAAATCCTCTGCAGATCCCATGATTTCACAATTTCCCCGGTCTTTCGATCTACTTCGACAATATAATCTTCTACCGAATCATTAAAATCATTATTTGATGCCACCAGCAAATTACCATTTTCCAGTTCTACGGCATCATGGTGAAAACCGCCGGGCAAGCGATATTCCTTGTAAATTTTTCCGCATAGGTCCATTTCCATAATGCCGACCATATAATAGGGCTTTTGCATGAAACGGAAGGAGGTGATGAGGATGCGGCCGTTTTTTAATTTTTTTAGATCCCAGCATTCTTTTTCCGTTAACATCCATCTTAAATCACCGGCATAATCAAACCCCCCGGTTTTTGAAGAGGCGATTAAGGGAGTTGTTGAGGATAAAATCATAATATCCTTGCCAAAATACTCGTAGGTGGTCTTAAAGTAGTGGGGTAGATTGATATCCAGCTTAGCAGTTTTTATTTTAACTTCCGAGGTTTCCCCGGTGCCTAGTTTTAGAACAACGGTATTTTCGTAATCGTGATATAAGCCGTAGATAGGTAATACATGTTCCTGTGCCGCGGGAAAAGTATGAGTTAAATCTCCTTCAACGGCTTTGCCTTTTACTGTTAGCTCTACTGTGGTTTCTTCCTTGGTTTTAAAACATATTACTGCAGCAAGGCAGTTAACCAGATAGGGATTGACGACGACAAAGGGGTTTTTTGCAGTATAATTTCCTGATTTGAAGGTTGTTAAGAACTCTTTTTCAGCTTCATGCTGAAGCGTAATGATGTGTTTTTGCTCTTCTAAATTATGCCTCATGAATTTCCTCTCCTTTTTTGTGTTGTGCAGTTTTTGCTCTCTCAAATCACCCATAAGGGATTCCGTATCCTTTTAATAATGATTTTATATGAGAAGGGGGGTTATGAAAAATACCTGCTATCTATAAGGGTATAGGCCAAAACTATGGACAGGATAATCATCTTGTGATAGGATAAGGTGAAATTTTTCTGATAAAAATTATTTATGAGGAGTAGAAAAATTGCGGATAGAACAGCTATATTATATTTTGGAGGTTGAAAGGCAGGGATCAATCTCTCAGGCAGCCAAAAAGCGTTTTATATCCCAGCCTTCACTTAGCACTTCCATAAGTAATTTAGAAAAAGAGTTAAATACCAAGATTTTCTATCGTTCAACAAATGGGGTAAGGTTAACAGATAAAGGTAAACTCGTTGTAGACCAAATTAATGTGATTGTTAATGAAATTACGAATCTTACAAATATGTGTGCAGAGGAACCGGGCATTCTCAGGGGGAACTTGTCCGTATCTACTTTACCGGCCTTAGGCAATTCTATTTTATTAAATGTTTTTGCCATATTTAAACAAAAACATCCCCAAGTTAATTTGTCAATTAAAGAGGATGATAATAGTAATATTATGAAGGAATTAGAAACCGGGGAGATTGATGTAGGGCTAATTGGTCTTTTCCCATATGAAACAGAGGAGTTTTTTGACTTACTAAAACAAAATGACCAATACTATCAGGAGTTATTCACTGATGAATTGTGTATCTATGGGAGCAAGAATAATCCTTTGTCAAATAAAAAGCACATTAATTTAAGTGAAACCTATGATTATCCGCTGATAATTTATAAGAATAATTTGTTAGATCAGGATTTAGCAGAGTTAAACTTGAAGCATAGTAATATTTTGCGTTTTAATGATCGGGAGAGTATGAAGCAAATGGTGAGCAAGGGCAATGCCTTAGCAATTTTCCCCAGGATTACTTCTGTTAATGATCTCTATGTCGCATCCGGCAATCTGGTGCCCTTAAACATTATCGACTTTAAAATCCCCCTGTATATGGGTATTGTTTTTAATGAGAAGGATTATTTATCCAAGATCCAATATGAGTTTATTAAAATATTGGAAGAGCAGTTGGAATCCATTGAACTTTAAGGGGAACGCCAGAGAGCTGTTTGAGGACATGGGAGACAGACCTATGGGAGAACACAGAGGACACATGGGAGCAACAGAAGGGACACATGAGGGACACATGGGGACTGGGACACAGGACACATGGGGACACATGGGGACACATGGGGACTGACCCCATGTGCATGTGTGCATGCGTGTGCACCAAAAAATGGAGTATGATATGAGCTTAAAGGATCTAGTCAAGAAATTGCCCTCAAAGCCTGGTGTCTATAGAATGAAGGATAAACGGGGCAATATTATTTATGTGGGGAAGGCAAAGAACTTAAACCGGAGGGTTTCTCAATACTTTCAAAACCAAAAGAATCGGACGCCGAAAGTACGAGAGATGATAGAGCACATTGATGCGATAGATTATTTGGTTACCGATACGGAGTTGGATGCCTTAATCAACGAATGCCGCCTGATCAAGGAATTGCAGCCTAGATATAATCGTTTGCTGAAGAATCCAGGGAAATACCTTTATATAAAAATACCCGCCGAAAAATTTCCCCAAATTACCTGGGTAAACGAGAAAATTGATGACGGTGCTGAATATTTTGGTCCCTTTACCAGCCGGCAGCGGGTAGAGGCTTTCAT
This sequence comes from Dehalobacterium sp., assembly GCA_040766325.1. Classification (GTDB taxonomy): domain Bacteria; phylum Bacillota; class Dehalobacteriia; order Dehalobacteriales; family Dehalobacteriaceae; genus Dehalobacterium. The sequence goes on from JAXGQR010000001.1 coordinate 153,415, forward strand.
CCAATATATCAATGAATTCTATTTCGTGCGAAAATGCACAAGCCCCCGATTAGTAAAGCGTACTAATGGCTGCCTCTATTACCAATTAGGATCTTGTTTGGGGGTGTGTACCGGCAAGGTAAAGGTTGATGAATACGATCTGCAGATAGAAAAAATACGTCATCTCTTAAAGGGAAAGAATAAAGATGCTGTCTCAAAACTCCTTCAAAAATTGGATAGAGCAGTAGCGGATCTAAAATTTGAAAAGGCATCCCAATACAGGGATTATTTTTTTGGACTTAAACATATCTTTGCAAAGCAGCAATTGGTGCAGTCATGTGGCAAAAAGAGAAATATCGTGGCAGTTGAATTCATTGACCAGGCACAGGCCAAATTATTCTTGATCACAGGTAATAAGCTTTTGTACCGGAAAATGCTTAATCTTCCATCAGCAAATAATGTGAATAACGAGAAGAGGGAAGAATTTATCCGGTGCCTGAAGGACATCTTTGTAGCTCAGCTTGTGCCGATAAAAGGCAGTATCTCCGGATTGACCCAGGAGGATATTGATGAAGCACAAATTATATACTCATATCTAAAGAAATACAAAAAAAGAATCCTTACTTTTTGGTTACCGGCCAGCCATTTAAAGGATGCAACCGTTCTTGATACCACTGTGAAAAAAATTATTGATGGAATTGTTTTTGGCAATTTGAGCAACAAATGATAGATTCTTCATTTTTGAATTGGAATGGGATTCTACTAATCTGGACTTAACTTATGTTTTCCCCGTGAAATCCTGAGGGTTAACGAGATTATTATTGAATACTTATAACTTATAATATATAATCTTATTTATGATTATATTTAATAAAAGGGAGAGTGGTAGAAGTGAAAAAGTATTTAGTAGTATTAACGATAGTGTTATTAATGCTACTAAGCGTCGGTGCAGTTAATGCCCAAAGCCAAATCGGAGTTACCATTGACGGAGAGGAAGTTATATTTACCGACGCTGCGCCGTTTATTGACGAGAATAGTCGTACATTGATTCCCTTAAGAGCAGCAGGGGAGGCCATGGGACTCACTGTTGACTGGGATCCGCAGCAAGGAGCTATTTTTACAAAAGAATATTCATGGGATAATGCTCCGCTACATAAAGATCTTGATGATGACGGTGAGATTGACGCTTATCTCGGACTGGAAAAAGTAGTCTTTAAGATCGGTGAGAATAAAGCGATTTATGAAGAATCCTGGTACGATAAAGATTCTTTACCGGATATTAATTTTCCTATTGAAGGCGGCATCGGCGAAATTACCATGGATACGGCAGCAATTATTAAGGATTCACGAATATATGCGCCTATGAGGTATCTTGCAGAAGCCTTTAGATATTATGTGGGCTGGGAAGCAAACACTGTAGTGCTAAATTATATGACTTCATGTGAAAAGCTTGGTATAGAGTTTGATATGATTGCATGTTGGGAGGACAGTCAAGGTTGGTTGTTCACTGTTGATGAGGCTTCCGAGATTCAGGCACTTAATATTTTAAATGTTACCCTGCATGGAAATAATTTAAAACCCAGAGAGTTAACGGAGGATGAGCAGCTCACAGTTTACGAGAGTGGCGAAGATTTCGGTAAATATCTAAAAGGGTTTGTCGTGGAAAATAATTTAACCAATAATACATATTACCAATATCAAGTAAAATTTACCGTGACCATGAAAGACGGTAGTGAAAAATTTGGATTTGCAAACTTTTATCTCTATTATCGTGGTGACCAGGGCGGTTACATATAAGCTAGGATAAACGAGAAGGAAAAAGGCAAACAAAAAACATTAAACACAGGGAAAACACAAGGGGGCAGTTCTTTTGTTTTGGATGGCAATAACTTCCTAACACAGAAGAGCAGTCTCCTTGTGTTCGTTTGTCACCAACTCCGTCCCCGCGACAACCCTGGAACAAAAAATACGTCTCCTACGTCTCTTAAGTTAAGAACGATTACAAGAGCATACTTTGGAAAAGGGGAGGATTAAATGAAAAATCTATGGAAAACCGTGGCATTTACTTTAATGGTCCTGCTTGTTCTGTCAAGCACTGCTACAGCAAAGATTAATACTAAGGCAAGTGATATCCAAGTTAAGATAAATTTCTTTGGGGAATGGGGGGAGATCCTCCAGAACCATTTAGAATTTGAGAAAAAAGAACAACCCAAGATAGAAAATGGCAGAGTATTAATTCCCTTAAGAAAAATAGCGGAGAATTTTGGGTATACCGTTGTATTTGATCATAAGACTAAGAAAATCGATGTGACAGATTTTTACGGGAAAAAGGTGGCACTAACACTTAACAGTAAAAAAGCTCTGGTCAATAACGAAAGGGTAGAGTTGGATGTACCGGCCAGAGTATTTAATCAAATAACCTTTGTGCCTCTCAGGTTTATCAGTGAAAACTTTGATCAGGCGGTAAAATGGGACGATAAGCAGCGCACCGTGCTTATCGATAATTTTACTATTTCCACACCAGAGTATCTTTTTAATCAAAAAACATTGGAATTATCTAAGCGAGATGCATCAGACAAGGGTAAGATTCTTCTGGGAGAGGTCCCTATGAGTGTGGATTTGGTTAGTATGCAGGTGACAAAGACCAAAAACGGAAATGATGTCATTGTGATTAATAATAATTATGGGGCACCTCATATCTTCTTTGAGGTCCATACTATTTACGTAGGTGACAATAAAATTATCGATCAAATGGCGGTAAATACCTTATTTCATGGGAAGGAAGTGCTCAGTTCCGATGGAGAAAAGGTTGTCTTGGGGAATGGAAAAATAGCCCGCGTGTATGATGATAAAACGAAGAAGCTGCTTAATGAATATGATTTACAAAATCTATTTGCCGGGGAAAAGGGTAGGGAAAATGATCCGGTGCCCGATGGCGGCCGGGAAACATCCTATGCGGTGCTCGGCTTCGGGGATAATTATATCCTGGTAAGGGATGCATTTCTAATGCTCACCAAACTAGCTTATTTAGATGCCCCGAACACGGAAACTGTTGACCTTTATAAGGTTTTGCTTACAGAGCAGGAACAGGAAGAAGCACTGGCTGATGGCGGCCCCTTTGGCAGTGGGGATCGCTTAACATTTATGAAAGAAAAAGACGGCAAGTTGATTTTTCAAAGGTCCTATGATGAAGGCTCAACTACGAAAACTAAAGAAGTAGCATATATACTAAATACAAAAAATGCTTTGGAGGACAGGGAACAATAAATATTTTTATTTTTTTATAGAATAGGCAGGAAATTTGGCTGCGATGCATGAATTATGGGGAAAGATACATAAGTATAATGGATTATAAGGTAGGAGATTGCCATAATGAACAAATACTACTACGGGTTGGCCTTTGTCTTATTGTCTGCCTTTTGTTCTGCATCGATGCCCTCATTTGTTAAGATGGCGTATGCAAATGATGTCTCGGTTATGACAGTGCTGTTTTTTAGATTTTCCTTGACGGCAGCAGTGCTTTTTAGCATTCTATTTATTACCAAACAGAACATACGCCTAGATAAAAAGAGTCTGCTGGGACTGTTTTTGATTGGTTCAATTTTGGGTACAGCACAGTCTGCTGCTTTTTTTCTGCCTTAAATTACATTCCGGCTTCCCTGGCAATTCTGATTGCCTATGTGTATCCGGCATTTACCGCAATCGTCACCAGCCTGTGGGATCATGAACCGATTACAAAGCAAATTGCTTTGTCCCTCCTTGTCTGTTTTGCCGGTTTAATCCTGATGCTGGGTACTGCGGTAGGTGAGATCAAAGTTTTCGGGATCATCCTTGCTCTAGCATCAGCTTTTTTACACCGGATACGTTGTGCTGTGTAATAGGATCATGAAAAAGATGTCGCCCCTCATTACCGGTTCTTTTATTTCTCTTTTTGCCATGTTGGGAACAATTTTTCTGAGCTTATTTTATGACAGCGGCATTAACTTCGCCTTTCAAAGTACCGCCTGGCCCAGTATATTTGGCTTGGCGTTATTTTCCGTTTTTACCATCCTTGCCCTTTTCAAGGGCTTAAAATTACTTGGCCCCACAAAAACATCAATTCTTAGCACATCGGAACCTCTTTTTGGTGTGGTGATTGCCATGATTTTATTTCAAGAGCGGCTGACCCTGGTGCAGTGGTTGGGGGCGGCAGGGGTGATTGCCGGCGCGGTGCTGGCGGTCTATGAACCAAACACAGATTTAAAAGCGGTGACCGGTGCTAAGACCGAATTAGTAGTATCGGATCCAATACAGGCCGATCTTAAACCGGGACAGGGGCAAAGTAAGCTGTGAAATAACCTGTGTAGGCCCTAAAAGAAATTCCTAAGCACCAAAAGAAATTCACTATACGGGTAAGTATTTATGATATTATGGCGATTTCAATATTATAGCGGAACTATAAAGGTAGCACGCAGGGGATGACTCTTGGTACACTCAGAGAGGATGCAAAATTGAAATATAAAAACCCGAACTATAGAAAAATTAAGGGCAGTCATGTATTAATTGTCTCTTGTGGATACTGTAAAACTGATATCGCCAGATACCAGAAAATTGGTAGAGGCAATCTGTTGAGATTGCACATTGATCGAATGATCGAGAGCTCTGTTGATTTTTCTAAAAATCACGGGACACTGCTTTGCCCTAATTGCCATGAGCAATTAGCAACAAAAGCAAACTTGAAGGGAGAAAAAAAAGAAGTCTATAAAATGATTCGCGGTGCTTTTAATACTAGGAAGGATAAGTATAGGAAGGATAAGTATTAGAAGCAAACCGGGCGAAGGTATCCTTGACGCATATATTAGTTTCCAAATTTATTGTTATAAGAAGGAATTATTAATATTTTGAAGAATCAAATATCAATAAAAATAGGAGGTATTATGACATGAAAATGTTAGTTTGCGTCGATGGTTCAGAGCTAAGTATGAAAGCTGTTGGTGAAGCAGCCAAAATTGCCGGAGCCTGTGATATCCATGAAGTATCGATTATCTATGTATGTGAAAGCAAACTCGACTGGCAAATCCTACCTAGTGATCACACCGCTACGATATCAAAAGAGGATATAAAACGAATGCATGATTATGTATTTCAGTGTGATTATGATAAAAATCAAAAAATATTGTTGGAGGCAAAGGAAGTATTTGCAAAAAATAACATTGAAGCAAAAACTATCTTTAAGGAAGGACATCCTGCTCAAACCATTATTGATATAGCGAACGAAGAGGGATATGACTTGGTTGTCATGGGGAGTAGAGGGTTAGGAGGACTTAAAAAACTATTCCTCGGCAGCGTAAGTAGTGCTGTAATACAGGAAGTAAAATCCAATGTTTATTTGGTTAAATAAAAGCTTGTTTTTATTAGGAAGCACATTTTATTTTTATTAACCGAAGGGACAGGTAAGGTGATTGAATTTTTATGGGAATCAATCAACGAATCTGTCCCCGTGTTTTTTTAGGTTTACATGCTGTTATTTCCGGATATCAGGAGTAAGGGGCAGGAAATGCGCAAATATTGCAGAACAACATTCTTTAGGTTGTCGCCAACCCCGTCCCTGTGACACGTCCGTCCCTGTGACACGTCCAAGAATTATTGATGATGTTAAGGAGACAAAATGAAACAAAACGAGACCTTTTTCTCGATACTGATATTGGCTGCAGCGATGCTTTGGGGAACAACAGGCACAGCGCAGTCTTTCGCCCCTCCTGGTGCTTCGCCATTATCCATAGGATCTGTGCGTCTAGCGGTAGGAGGAGCAGCCCTTCTGATTTTTGCCTGGCAGAAGGGGGCTTTAAGCGGAAAGACTCTCTGGCTTAACGCGAAGACATTCCTCGCTGCAGGTTGTATGGCTGCCTATAATCTTTTATTTTTTGCCGGGGTCTTAAAAACAGGGGTTGCTGTGGGAACAATGGTGACCATTGGCAGCGCGCCGGTGTTTGCCGGCCTGATATCTCTGATGGTCCGGCGAGAGAATCCTGGGCTGAAATGGGCAGGAGCTACTTTGCTCTCTGTAATTGGCTGTGTTTTGTTGATTACAGGAGGACAGAAATTAGCGGTGAATTTTATCGGTATTATTCTGGCCTTGGGGGCTGGTATCTCTTATGCGCTCTATGCTGCTGTCAGCAAGAAACTATTAGAGTCTCATCCTCCGGAAGCTGTGACCGGTGTCGTGTTTTCTCTCGGGGCATTATTCCTATCTCCTTTTCTCTTTTTTTACGATTTGAGTTGGCTGAAGTCTATTCAAGGGATGGGCGTTGCCTTACATTTAGGATTGTTTGCTACTGCTCTTGCTTATGTTTTATTTTCCCATGGTTTGGCAAAAATTCCTTTCCCCAAAGCGGTAACTTTATCCCTTGCGGAACCGGTGACTGCAGCCGCCTTAGGTTTGTTTTTGTTAAAAGAAGAATTATCACTCATTTCTCTAGTCGGAATGATTTTAGTTTTTGCCGGATTGGTTATCCTGTCTTTAGCGGGATTAAAGAAAAAAGAAAAAAATGATGAAGAACCCGAACACGAGCGGGCAGTACCCAATAAATTGTCCTAGGATGAGTTTACATGAAAAAACCAAAAAAGATTCTCCTCCTGGGTGAAATATTAGTATGAGATATAATAATCGGATTAAAAGAGGAGGTAGTGATTTGGAATTCTTTGCAGAATATTTGGCGCTTATAGATAACGCCCAGAATCGGGAACGCATGGCAGAGGTTTTGAACTGGGTGAGTGAAAAATTCCCCAATTTAAAGCCCAGAATTGCTTGGAATCATCCCATGTTTACTGAGCACGGTACATTCATTATCGGTTTTAGCGCCGCAAAGCATCATATGGCTGTTGCCCCCGAAAGAGCAGGAATTATTCGTTTTTCCGATGAAATTAAAGAGGCCGGATATGAACACTCTAAAGAGCTGGTACGTATTCCGTGGGATAAACCCTTTAATTTTTCATTACTTGAGAAATTAATCCGATTCAATATTGTGGAAAAGGCAGAAACTTCAACCTTTTGGCGAAAAAGTGATGGGGAGATAAAATAAATAACACGTAACACGGGGTAACAGGAACACGAGGGAGCGTAACACGAGGGGGCAGTCACCTCGTGTTAGCCGTGTTACCATGCATTGAACTTAATTTAAATTAATCATCTCGGTCATCTTTTTCAAATTCCACTACTCTACCAGTATAGCCGTCAATTTCTAATTCATACTCGTATGCGCCGGCAATGATTTCGATTTTGTATACCGTTTGGTCATCATCATCCAACTTAAATTCAACGATCATTCCACCGCCAACCTTATTTAAGGCAATCTCTTTGGCCTTAGCTTCGCCGATGAGATCATTAGTCTTTGTCGTGGATTTTGGTGCAGATTTTGATGTTGCTTTTGCCTTTTCGTCATCATCATCCCGGTCATCTTTCTCAAATTCCACTACTCTACCGGAATAGCCGTCAATTTCTAATTCATACTCATATGCGCCGTCAATGATTTCGATTTTGTATTCCGGTCGGCCATCATCATCATCCAACTTAAATTCAACAATTTTTCCACCACCAACTTTATTTAAGGCAATTTCTTTAGCTTGGGCTTCACTGATGAGGGTTTTGGTAGTTCCACCTTGCTGACTATCTTTTGCTTCGACAACGGCAATTCGATTCACGTTGATGTTTTCAACGAGATTGGTGAATAAATCTTCCGGGTTAACATTTTTGGATTTAGCAAATGCGATAAGTTCCATTAAAGTCATGTTTTCCAGAGCATCATCATCTAAATCATCAAATAATTCATTAATTCTTCCAGACACAATTTCCCTGCTGCTTTTTCTTGAGCTCAGATCATCAGGTATTGATTGATTTACTATTATTGCTTCTATTTGTTTGTTTTCTAAGTAAGCTGCGATAGCTGCATTCAGCTTATTTAATACTTTCCCGCTAACTTGATCATCATTTACCGTAATCATGACCAAATTATCCTTGCCCCCTGCAATATATCCTTTTAATACCATCAGATCTGCCAGATCTTCAATAGTACTTTCCAGGTTCCGACCCTTAATTGTGAAATCACTAAGCATTTCTTTTGCATCATCATTTAAAGGATTGACCTGGACAACTCTGTCAAGGCGATTGGATACGATCTCAATACTGGGATTCACATCTAGGGTTAAGGAATATGATGGTTCTGTTAGTTTTACTCCTACAAAGACCGTAACTGCCACCAAGGTCAGTAGTGCGATCAAGCCAATTTTTTTATTTTTACTCATAAAAATTTCCTCCTTGTATTTTGTCTTTACACTTAGTTAACGCAGAAGTTCGGCAATTTATTGCATCAAAATTAAAAATATTTCTAATCGTCATCATCGTCGTTGTCGTCGTCATCATCATTATCATCATCGTCGTCGTCGTCATCATCGTCATCATCTTGTGGAATCACAATCGGTTCCTCCTGTGGCGGGATAATTCTTTCCAAATCATCTCCCTTACCCTCGATAATCCTTTCAATATCGATCCCGGTTTGTCTAGAGATTTCCACCAATTCCCTTAAGGATAGATGTACCAAATCTTCCGTCTTGAGGTGGGGGTTTAATATCATCATGTTACGGATAAAAGTCATTTTCCCGACGGAGATGCCGTATCTCTCGGCAAATTCATTGATGGTATTACTTTCTTCCAAGGTTTGCGTTAAAATAATGGGGTTTAAGTTAAATTGATCCAGTTTTTGATGAATTAAATCATTTAACTGCACAGCCTGGTTTTGGCCTTTTTCTTTATCCTTATTAAACACCGACAGCAGCATAATTTCATCTTTATTTGTAATGTAGGATTTTTTCATCAGAACACTAATTATTTCTTCCGTGATATTATTTATTTCCTTGCCTTTATAATCAATTTCTACAACAATCTCTATCGCTTCCTGATTTATTCCTTCCAGTTTAATAACTTCATTATTTTTGTTGGTTGTTATATGAATGCCCGGATTAATGTCCAAAAAAATCTCACTGTCCGGCAGTCTTAGTTGTTGGAGGTTAAAAAGTACCAGTAAGAATAGAGCGGCAGCAGAGACAAAAGACATGATGGGTTTAAAGTGTTTCTTGGTCCCTGGTTTTTCTTGCCTGGTGATGTGATCGTCCTTAATCATCTTAACGACATTTTGATTTTTTATCTTATCTAATAGATCAATGGGAGCTTGGTCGATACTTCTTTTTAAGCTGCCCAGGATTTCTTGATCATTTTTTTCATTAAAGTCGCATTTATTGTCCTTCATATCTTTCACTCCCTTTTGTCAAGTAATCCCTTAGTTTTTTCAAAGCTCGATGATATTTTGAAAGAGTAGTAGATAGTTTCAGACCGATACTCTCCGCAATGTCTTTGTGTTTCATGGCGGAGACAGCATGAAGCAAGACGATCTTTCTCTCATCCTCCGTGAGTATATCCAATGCGGCCTCCAACACCACTTTATCTTCAAGATCCGTAACATAGGAAAACCTTAAATCATTTGTTGTTTCCTGTGCATCCATGATTATTTCTCTTTTTTTCTTTCTTGTTTTAGAAAGATAGAGATTTTTGGCGATGGTAAATATCCATGCCAATGGTTTGCCCATAGGCCGATAAAGATGGGCCGCAGACATGATCTTGAGGTATGTTTCCTGCATTAATTCCAGGGTAGCATCATGATCCTTGGTCATGGATAGGATGAAGGCATAAAGGGTCCTCTCTGTGCTGTAATATAATTCCTCTAGGGCATCCATGTCATTTTTTCCGATACGGTGTAAAAGTTTTTCATCTATATGAATGTCTCGGGTATTTTTGTTTTGGGCATTTGGATGATCATCTATTACAAAGGCGAATAGAAGCATATTTACAACTCCTTATATATAGGTAACGCAATTATATGTTATTTTATTGCATGGCGACAAGAAGACGGTCACCTTTTGGGGGTGCACCGGGCTTTATAATAAAACTTAATTCAATGAATGCTGCTGATAAAAAGCTTCAATTTGATTTTGTTGGGTTTGTATCATTATAATAGAAATGTTCAAAGGCCGAGATCTCAAAAAATATAACATACAGAGGAGATGAGAGTTTTGTTATCACCTTGGAAAAAAGGACTGGCGGTCTTTTTAGTTCTACTATTTATGCTTACTTTTGTCGGTGGGTGTGGTAATAATGAAGGTGCCGGTGGAGATGAACAGTCTAATGCCGACGCCGAAACGCCGATTTTAAACATGGCATGGGACTTTGATTTACATGCCGCTATCTTATTAGCCGCCGTTGAAAAAGGCGAAGATTTTGCCGATAGTGGCTACTATTTTAAGGAATTAATTAATAAAGAACAGTATGAGCTCTACAAAGGCGACGAATTGCTTGCTATTATCAATACCATTGTAACCAAGGGCAGTTCAGAGACGGCAGTAATGATGGGTCAGGGGCAGATTGATATGTGTGTCAATTCATCCACCGGCCTGATGGGCGCCAAAGATCAGGGCACGAATGTGCAAATCCTGATGCCGATTCATGTTGATGGAATCAGCCTGGTTTTCCCGCCTGGTACCGGGCTCAGGGGTTGGGAACAAGTGGAGGCTTATATAAAATCTGCGGAGCAACCGGTTAAAATCGGCTATCATGCTCCTACCAGTGCACCCCGCGTGCTGATCCAAAAGGCTTTGGTTGATGCCGGACTCGACGTTTCCGAAGATCCCGATGCCCAAGATGTTGATGTGATTTTGATCAACCTTAACGGCAGCAAAAATCTGCTCCCGGCCTTTAGCTCTAATTTGGTTGATGCTTGGGTAGCTCCCTCCCATTATCCGGAAGTGGCTGAGCATGATGGTATTGGTGAGATTGCCTTGATGCTGTCCGAATTCCCACCGGAAGGTCAGTGGTATGACTTCCCTTGCTGTGTTTATGCTGCGCGAGCCGATATTGTCGAAGAATATCCGGAAATAATTCAGGGTATGGTTGATCTTTTATTCTATAGTGCCGATTGGTGTCAGAACAATCGTGGAGATGCTGCACCGATTTTAGCTGATATCATCGGGATTCCGGTGGAGGTAGTGGAAAGAGCCCAGATTGTCTATACCACCACACCGACAGAAAAATGGATGGAAGGCCAAGCTCTCTATGTTGATATGCTGAATCAGTTAGGCATTTTTGAGGGTGAAATGCAAGGCAAGAAAATCAGTGATATCGAGGACGAGCTGTTTAATTTCAGCTTTATCAATAACTAACTGACATAGTAAAACAAAAACGGGGTCAAACCCGGCTCAAATTAAGTTTTTGACCAAAATTATCCCGGCAAAAATTGCCGGGGTAATTTTTACCATTCATAAATAAAGGGAGAGAATATGTCTAAATCATTGAAAAAGGGTGTTTTGACTATTTCCGGACCTTTGTTGGTCCTGGTGATCTGGTTTTTCGCGTCAGAGGCGATTGATAACAAATTGATCTTGCCTGCACCGGGCAGTGTTTTTCAACATTTCCTGACACCTACTGCTAATATTATCGGATTGGGTGCTTTGACAAAAAATATAATGGTCAGCTTGTTACGGGTTTTTTTAGGTTATTTGCTTGCTGCCTTGGTAGCAGTGCCCTTAGGTATATTGATGGGATATAACCGTACTGCTCATGGTCTGATTGGTTCGATGATCAGTATTTTCCGTCCGGTGCCGCCTATTTCCTGGCAGCCCTTGCTGCTGGCCTGGTTTGGCGTGACTTCTGTGGCAACTTTGATGGGATTGACTCACGGCGATGCCTATGTTTATCTGAATAATTTTAAACTTTCCATGACCTTTATTATTTTTATCGGTGCCTTTTTCCCCATTATCACCAGCTCTATTCATGCCGTATCCAGTATTCCCAAGCCCTTGGTGGAGTCGGCGCGGGTTCTTGATGCAAATGAATGGGATATTTTTCGCAAAATCCTCTTACCCGGTGCAGCACCGACAATTATGAACGGGATGCGGACCGGCTTAGGTACGGCATGGACCTGTCTGGTTACAGCGGAGATGCTGCCGGGCAGCCTCTCCGGGGTCGGATATTTGATTATCCATGCTTACGAGATTGCCCGAGTTGATGTGGTCATTGTGGGTATGGTCAGTATTGGCGCTATCGGCGCTTTGTTAGATTTTCTCTTCAGGTTTGTGGAAGTGAGAAAATTCAAATGGCAACAGCAGATTAAATAAGACAAATAAGGCAGAGCCACCTTGATGGAATGGGAGAGAACAAATGACAGAACAAGATAGAAAATTATCAAAGGGTCAAGACCAGGATCTTTCTCAAAAGGATGTGCAGTTAAGCGAGGGGCTTATCTCTGTGCAAGATGTCGAAAAAATTTTCGTTTCCGAACGGGGACATCGGGTACATGCTTTGAGCAAAACCTGGTTAGATATTGCGGAGAACGATTTTATTTGCATTGTCGGGCCCTCCGGTTGCGGCAAAAGCACCTTGCTGCGCATTATTGCAGGTTTGGAACAAGCAACCACGGGACAGGTTTTGTTTAAGGGAACAGTACAAAACAAACCCCATGCGCAAATAGGAATGGTGTTTCAGCAGTATTCCCTGCTGCCTTGGCGTACAGTGGAGCAAAATATTATCTTGGGGCTGGAGATTGCAAAAAAATCCGCCCAGGAAAAAAAAGATACTGTTGAGCGCTATTTGGATCTAATGAATCTCAGCCAGTTTCGTCATTCTTTACCCTATGAGCTTTCCGGTGGTATGCAGCAGCGGGTAGCGATCGCTCGGGCACTGGCTAATGACCCTCAGGTGTTATTGATGGATGAGCCTTTTGGTGCTTTAGATGCGTATACACGGATCTTGATGCAAAAAGAATTGCTGCGCATTTGGGAAAAGAATATCAAAACCGTGCTTTTTGTCACGCACAGTGTCGATGAGGCTATTTATCTGGCCGATAAAATCGTGGTGGTTTCAGCGCGCCCCGGGCAGATTAAGGAAATCATCGATGTTGATTTGCCTCGCCCGAGAACACGCAGTAATCCCCGCTATGGGGAGTTATCCGAGCGAATTTTGAATATGCTAGGGCTGGAAAGTGCCAACTCATCTCCTGACAATAGGGAAACTTTTTGATAACCTAACGGATAATCTCAGCTTATCCATGATCAAAAAACCATATGACCTTGCTTTTTGCAGCTTTACTTTTATTATCACTTTGATTATAATGTAGTTTAATTGATAAAAATGATTGGATTAAAGCTATGAAGGAAAGAAGTAGATCAGTACTACGTCATTTAGAGAGCATCCGGCTGGTGAGAGGTTGCTGACGTCCTGATGCGAATACATTCCGGAGCTGCTGCCTGAACTTTTAGTAGGGTAAGATGGGTACGCCCACTATAGCGAAAGAGTGTTCTGGCACTTTAATGAGGAAAATTCTGCGAGGAATTTTCATATCAGAGGTGGTACCGCAATTTATGCCCTCTGCTCCTATGGGAGCAGAGGTTTTTTAATGTGAACTATATTTGAAGGAGATGTGCCCATGAAAATTTACGAAGAATTAGTGGCCCGTGGTTTGATTGCCCAGGTTACTGACGAAGCAGAAATTAGAGAACTTATTAATAATGGTCAGGCCACTTTTTATATTGGCTTTGATCCTACGGCGGATTCTTTACATGTTGGCCATTTTATGGCTCTTTGCTTGATGAAACGTTTGCAGATGGCAGGAAACAAACCGGTAGTTCTCATCGGCGGCGGTACCGGTTATATCGGTGACCCTTCCGGTCGAGCAGACCTGCGCACGATGATGACACCTGAAACAATTCAGCATAACTGTGAATGCTTCAAGAAACAGATGGAACGATTTATTGAATTTGGTGAAGGCAAGGCCATGATGGTCAATAATGCAGATTGGCTGTTAAAGCTGAATTATATAGAATTTTTGCGGGAGGTGGGAGCTCATTTTTCGGTAAATAATATGCTCCGCGCCGAATGCTATAAGCAGAGATTAGAAAAAGGCTTGTCCTTCATGGAATTAAATTACATGGTGATGCAGTCCTATGATTTTTATTATCTCTTTAAGAATTACGGTTGCAACATGCAGTTTGGCGGTGACGACCAGTGGTCTAATATGCTGGGCGGCAGGGAATTGATTCGGCGTAAATTAGGTAAGAACTCCTATGCCATGACCATTACTCTGCTGATGAATTCTGAAGGCAATAAGATGGGCAAAACTGCCAAGGGGGCTGTTTGGCTTGATCCTAACAAAACTTCTCCCTTCGGCTTCTACCAATATTGGCGCAATGTTGATGATGCTGACGTACTCGATGTATTCGTATGCTTACCTTCTTGCCTCTAGAACAAATCAATCAAATGGATCAATGGGAAGGTAGTCAGCTCAATGAAGCCAAGGAAATCTTAGCTTTTGAACTGACGAAGATGATTCATGGCACAGAAGAGGCGGATAAAGCGCAGAAAGCTTCCCACGCTCTCTTTGTAGCAGGTACAGGCGATTCTAATATGCCGGCCACTGCGATCAAAGCCGATGATTTGTGTGATGATGCCATTGGTGTGATAGATTTGATGGTGCTATGCGGCTTATCATCTTCCAAGAGTGAGGCCAGACGTCTCATTCAGCAGGGTGGGTTAACGATTGATGATGAAAAAATCGATTCCATCGACCACAAAATATCTATAGAACAATTAATAAACGGTGTTATAATCCGTAAAGGAAAGAAAACTTATCATAAGGCCTATTTGGAATAAATGGGATGGCCGTGTTTAAGTAATTGTTAGATTGAAAATAATTTCCAAAATGAAAAACAGTGGATTTGGTATGTTTACCCTGTTTAATTTTCATTTTGGAAATTTCAATGCAAGTAAAATAGAAAAATCCCAGCTAAGATGGGATTTTTCTATTTATATTTTGGTACGCTCTTTGCTTATATATTATAAGTAAGCAAAGAGAGGTGGCATATGAGCACTTAAGAAATTTCTAAGATTTGTGAAACATTAAATTATTCTGACATTTTTCCGGAGATTGTAGATATGGCAAAACGTTGCTTAATGGATTTTTTAGGTGCGGCTATCGCCGGTTACCATATCAAATCGGCTGTAATTGCCATAAAAGCAGCAAAACACCTTGGTCAGGAAGGAGAATGCACGGTAATCGGTTCTCCTTATCCCATGTCTCTACTAGGGCCGCATTTGCTAACGGAACCTTAGGCAGCGCCCTGGATATCGACGATGGGCATCGAGGGGCAGTAGGACATCCCGGAGCGATGGTATTTCCTGCAGCATTGGCAGTGGGCGAACTGAGTCATGTTTCCGGAAAGGAGTTTATTTCAGCGGTTGTAGTAGGTTATGAACTGGCTATTAGATGTGGTATGGTGATGAATTCTAACCATGAAAAAAGATTTTACGGATCAGGAGGCTGGGCAGTATTTGGTTCCGCGGCAGTGGCAGCTCGTCTGCTTGGTTTAAAAGGAGAAAAGTTTCAAAATGCGATTACTATGGGGGAGGTTTATGGACCCACAGCCCAATGCGGAAAATCTATTGCTTATGGTGCCATGACCAAGGAAAGTATTGGTTGGGGTGCGGCTACGGGAGTATTTGCTGCTCTTTTAGCCCGGGAAGGGTTTACCGGGCCGGAAGAAATTCTACTTGACGAGGAAGATTATGCTGTATCTGGCGCAAAAATCTTTTCTGATCTTGGAAAGAGTTATGAAATTAAGAACATCTATTTTAAGGAATTTCCATCCTGTCGGTGGTCCCATGCCCCTATTACAGCTGCCCTTAAAATCAAAGAACAGTTCCACCCAAATTATCAAGATATCGCAGAAGTTCGGGTTGAGACATTTAAAAAAGCTCTTACTTTAGATCATCAAACCCCGAAAAGCTCTGAAGCTGCTCAGTACAGCATTCCTTTTACTGTTGCCAGTGTATTGATAAATGGATGTTTAGGGCCGGCTGAAGTTAGCGAGAAGAATCTGCACCATTTAGAACTAAGAAAATTAATGAAAAAAATCAAATTAATACATGCTGAGGATCTTGAGCCCTTGTTTCCCAGGGTAAGACCGGCCCGGGTGACTATTCGGCTGGTCGATGGGTCTTCTTTTTCTAATGAAGTGCATTTGATGCACGGGGATCCGGAAGTTCCTTTAACTTGGGATGACATAATTCATAAATTCACCAATTTGACCAGTCCATTTTTAGATCAAGAAAATCGCGAGAAAATTATTGAAACCGTTTCTCACTTTGAACACCTGCCGGATATCTATGTTTTAACCAAATTGCTTAGCTTTAAAATTTAATGCTCAGGAGAATTTAAAATTATTGATAAAAGCTTGTGATGAATCAATATAAAAAAATGGAAAATTGCAGGATTTTAACAGAAGTTTCTCGAAAATTAAATAGTCAGTAAAAATATCTTTCTGACACCGGAAAGATATTTTTTATTCAACCCATAATAAGACAAATAATGAGAGGAAACAAATGGTTTTATTAAAAGACATTTCTGAAACTGTACAACAGGTGGCTGAGGCGATTGCTGCTGTGTTGAATGTTGAAGTGGAAATAGTTGGTTCGGATCTGATTCGTGTGGCCGGTACCGGGGCAGCACATAAGAAGGTTGGCCGGCGGATGGATTATGGTGTCATTAATATGGAGGTTCAGCGTCGTCGGCAGGCAATACTTGTGCCCCAACCCGGAAAACACCAATATTGTGTTAATTGTGCTCTGAATGAACATTGTCACTACAATGCCCAAATGATTTATCCTATTATATATGGGAACTCATGTGTCGGATCTATCAGTTTAATCGCCTTCGATAAGGTTCAGGAAATGACTCTATTAAACAATGGAGAAAGTCACATGGACTTTCTGAATCGCATGGCAGATATGATTTCCAGTAAAATTGCGGAAAGAGTTTTGTTGAACCAGGTAATTATCGCTACTTCCGAGCTCAAAGCCGTGCTTAATGCAGTCGGTCAGGGAATATTCGCTATCGACAGAAATGGCATTGTGATTCATTTTAATAAATTGGCTCAAGAAATTTTGCAGTTGGATCCTGACGAAATTCTTGGTAAAAGTGTTCAAATAATCACCCAAAGCCCAGATCTGCTCAAAGTTGTTCAAGATAGGCGGGGATTTGAAGAAAAGGAGATCATGTTTAACAGACGTAAAAGTAAAATTCGTTTGGTTGTTAATGCTCAACCGATTTGGGCTAAGGAAGAAGTTACAGGGGTTGTTGCTGTAATACAGGACTTAAAAAGCGTGGGGAAATTTATCCATACATTAACAGGCCATGTGGATTACGGATTGCATCATATTCTGGGGGTCAGTGACTCTATAAATACTTTGAAGCAACAGGTGCAAAGAGTGGCGACAAGTAATTCCACAATTTTAATCAGAGGGGAAAGCGGTACGGGAAAGGAGCTTTTTGCCCGAGCGATTCATGCGGAAAGCGAAAGAAGTCAAGGACCTTTTATCGGGATTAACTGTGCGGCGATTCCGGAAACTTTGTTGGAAAGCGAATTATTCGGTTATGAGGAAGGCTCTTTTACCGGAGCAAAAAAAGGCGGGAAATTAGGAAAATTTGAACTAGCACAGCAGGGAACAATTTTTCTTGACGAGATCGGAGATATGCCTTTGCACCTTCAGGTAAAGTTCCTTAGAGTTTTAGAGGTAAAGAGTTTTGAAAGGATTGGCGGAATCAGTCCGGTAAAAATGGAAGCCCGTCTGATTACAGCAACCAATCGTGATCTGGAAAGCATGGTCCAAAGAGGAGAGTTCAGAGAGGATTTATATTATCGCTTAAACGTCATTCCTTTTTTTGTTACGCCTCTGCGCAGCAGAAGGGAAGATATTCATGTCCTCATGGCTCATTTTCTGAAATATTATAATAAGATTTTGCATAAATCTATCAGCGGCTTTTCTTCGGAAGCAAAGAAAATTCTTCTGAGTTACTCCTGGCCGGGGAACGTCAGGGAATTACAGAACACAGTGGAATATTGTGCCCATATGGTAGATAATGATCTTGTGGAAGCACATCACTTGCCACAGCGCATCTGTCAGTCCCTATCCGGTGGAAATATGAGCGTGTGCCCGTCCCATATTATGCCATTGGAAGAGGTGGAAAGGGAACTAATTACCAACGCCTTAAAGTATTATGGCAATTCCCTGGATGGCAAAAAGAAATCCGCCGCAGCTCTGGGAATCGGATTGACTACCCTTTACCGCAAAGGTAAAAAGTATAACCTAAAAGAATTTCCAGAATGAAAATTATTCTCAAAATGAAAATATCCTCATGATTGTAAGTTATTGTCAAGATTATTTCCAAAATGAAAACAATCAAACAATTCACGCTATAAAAAACCCGATAATATCGGGTTTTTATTTATGGCATATATCTTGCATATATTTAGCAATTATGAAGTATTCAATAATTAGTAGTTAATAAGTAGAAATGTCATGAGGAAATCATAAGTTAGTATTTTTAGCTTAGAAAAAAATCGGAAAGGAGGATTTAGAAGAAAGCTGCCTTAAGCAACAATTACTTTAAAGGTGAGGGGAGAAAAAAATGGCATTACGCGGTTTGCCAGGGGGCACTTACAAGCCTGTTGCCCCTGACGATATTAGAAAAATACATCAATCATCCATGAGGATTTTTCAGGAAGCAGGGGTAGAAGTGCCGGACCCTTTAGCATTGAAGTTTTTTGCAGAGGCCGGTGCAGAAGTTGATTATCAGAGAAAACGCTTTTTTGCTTCCGAAAGCTGGGTCATGGATCGAATAAAGAAAGCGCCCTCCCAAATTACCCTGTGCGGTCGTGAAGAAAGAAATGATTTGGTTTTAGGTGGAACTAATGTTTATTTAGGTACAGGAGGCACTGCCCTGAACGTTCTTGATTTGGAAACGGGAATGAGAAGGATGACCCTGCTGTCAGATGTTCGTAATATGGCTAAATTGGTAGATGCCCTGGATCATATTCATTTTTTGGTGTTACCTGTATATCCTAGTGAGTTGATACAGGAAAAGGTTGATGTAAACAGGTTTTTTGCCGGTTTAAGCAACACTACGAAACACGTTATGGGCGGAGTCTATACTCTAGAAGGGGTACGCAAGGTGATCAGGATGGGTGAACTGATTATGGGTGGCAAGGAAGCACTCCGAAAAAGGCCCATTTTATCAATGATTACCTGTATTATGAGTCCACTAAAGATGGATGCCAAATATACGGAGCTGATGTTAGAAGTAATTCAGGCCGGAATTCCTTTAGCAACACCGGCTGCGCCTATTGCCGGCATGACCTCACCCGGGACTTTGGCCGGAACCCTTGTTCAACTGAATGTAGAGGCTTTATGCGGTGTTTTACTGGCTCAGATTGTTAATCCGGGTACACCGATTCTATATAGCTTGGTACCAACCACAGCAGATATGAGGACCATGACTTTTCTTTTCGGAGCGATCGAAAATGGGATTATGAGCGCAGCTGGGGCCCAATTAGCCCGGTTTTATCAACTGCCTGTCTATGCTACGGCAGGAGTAACGGAATCAAAACTCCCGGATATTCAGTGCGGTTATGAAAAAATGTCTGCCACCATCATGACAGCATTAGCTGGGGGAAATTATATCCATGATACCGCCGGGCTGATTGAATCAGGCATAACGGTAGCTTATGAACAATTTGTGATTGACGATGAAATAAATGGTATGGTCATGAGGGCAGTTCAGGGCATCGAGGTGAGCGAAGAGACAATGGCTGTGGAGGTGATTAAGTCTGTAGGATCCGGAGGTCACTTTCTTGCGGAACAGCATACCATCGACCATATGAAAAGCGAATTCTATATGCCACGGGTAGCCAATCGCACGAATCGGTTGAATTGGGAGTTGGAGGGTTCAATGGATGGCAGGGAAAAAGCCCGGACCATCGCGAAAAAGATCCTTAGCAAGCATCAGCCTTTGCCCATCAAGGATACAATTATCGAAAAAATCAAAGCAGAAATTCGGAAGTTTTGGTAGATTAGATTTTTCAATCCCGGAAAGGAGTTCGTCATATTCATGAAGCTTGATGAAGCAAAGCAAATTACTGCTCCTGTCTTAGTTGTGGTACCCCGTTTGGATGAAACGACAGCATCAACCAGGCCTGTGTTGGCGTGGCATAACAGCACAGGTGGCAGAGGAGGGATGAAGTACATTCTGCAAATAGATACAACGCCGGAGTTTACCGGTCCAGATTTGATGGAGTGGCCGGATATTCCCGAAACCCAGTCGATTACTCCTTTAGACCGAAACCAGGTTGTGAATTGAAGGATCAAACCTATTATTACTGAGAGTCGCTGCCGTTGACAGCGACGGGAAAAAAGTCAATGGGGCAAAGAAATCGGGGGCATTACCGCCCGCTTTTATGTGAATTCCTCCGCATATCAAGAATTTTTTGGGGTAAGAGTTCCTGCGACAGAGTTACCGCCACTTCCGGCTCCGGATGGAAAAAATTCAGGATTATGATGAATCCGGCGTAACATATTGGGAAGGGGCGGCAGATGATGAAGGTCATTGGGTAAAATTTGACTTAGGATACAAGACCGCAATTTCCCGCATCTGGTTACTTTGTGGATTAGCCGGCTGGTATAGACAAAAAAACAGGAAATATGCTTATCTTAATCAAGATACTGACCTAACCGGTCGCCTGACAGCATACAAATGGGAATATAGCCATGACGAGAAACACTGGACTGAGGTGCCCCATTCCCAGGTGATAGGTTCCGATGCTTTCCGGAGGGATTTCGTTTTGCCGGAAACGGTGTGCGCCCGTTATTTTAGAATAAACATCACAAAATGGATTGGTCATGCCCCCCGAATTCATGAAGTTAGTTTTTATCGGAAGGGTCAACCGGAAATGCCGGAAACACTGGAAAGAGAAAAAGACAATTATGTCTTGGTGATCGGCACCTATTGCTCGGAACAGATGAACCAAAACACGGAACTGAGGGATGCGCTTCTAGGTTTAAAGGGACATATGGCTCTTCCGTGGGATTTAGAGGTGATGGAGGTGCCGGCATATAAAATGTCATGGGAAGTATTAAGCTCCATGGATCCAAAGCCTATGGCCATTTGCCTAACCGGATCAGGCCGCTGGGGAGAGATGCTCCCTAGATTTGAATATAACGGGGTTTTCGAGATTATCAGAAATACTGATATGCCCGTTTTAGGCATATGCAACGGTCATCAGTTGTTGGCTCTTCAAGAAGAGATTACTTTTGTACGAAATATGGGACGAAGCTATTATTCTGATACTGTAGAGTCTCTGCTCCACGAGGATATTCCGCCTGTTCAAATTGAAAAAGCTGATCCCATCTTCAGCGGTATGACTAATCCATTTTTTGGACCGGAGTATCATAGTTGGTCCATAGATGTGATGCCTGAAGGGTTTGAGGTACTTGCCACTTCTAAGGATCACCAAGGTCATAAGTGTATTGAAGTGATCAAAGCTAAGGACAGATTGATTTATGGGACACAGTTTCATCCGGAAAAACCTTATCCGTGGAATGGGTCTAAAATGATCTTGGTTAATTTTTTATATTTATCATTGATTCTTCGCGACACTCAGGATGACATGTGAAGTTAGATAAACTTTAGAGTTTGACAATATATTAGAAACAATAAAAATAAAAAGGATAAAAAAGGGAGGTTCAAAAATGTCAAAGAAACTATGGTTGGTTGTTGTTTTGATCCTGGGGGTTCTATTATTTAGCGCATGTGGAGGAAGCAGCACACCACCTGCCGGCAATGAGGGGGAACAACAAACGGAAGGTGAAGCCAAGGAAAAACCCAAGATTGTCATTGGCTCCAAGAATTTCACAGAACAATTAATTCTGGGAGAAATGGTTGCTTTGTTATGTGAGGATGCAGGATATCCTGTGGAAAGAAAGATGCGTCTCGGCGGAACCGGCTTAGTCCATGAGTCTTTAGTGAACGGAGAAGTTAATGTTTACGTTGAGTATACGGGCACAGGATTAACAGCTTTGCTCAAGGAAGAACCTATGTACGATCCTCAGGCAGTTTACGATAAAGTAAAGGCCAGTTACCAGGAACAATGGAATTTAGTTTGGTTGGACCCCTGGGGATTTAATAATACTTACACCATTACTATGTCTAAGGCGAGGGCTGAAGAATTGGGTGTAAGCAAGATTTCTGATTTGAAGGACAAAGCGGGGGATATGGCCATTGGAGCTACCCAGGAGTTTATTCCGCGGGTTGATGGTTTGGCCGGACTACAGGATAAATATGGATTTAAGTTTAAAGAAGCTAGGGGTATGGAATCCGGTGTCATGTATGAGGCTTTAAAAGAAGGAAAGGTTGATGCCATCTCCGGCTTTGCCACAGATGGACGAATTCCTGCCTTTGGTTTTATCAACCTGGAAGATGATCAATCTTACTTCCCACCATATTTTGCGGCCCCCGTAGTAAACGGTGCTCTGTTGGAGGAGGATCCGGCTGTTGCTGATGTGTTAAACAAATTGGCAAATCAACTTGATGATGCAGAGATGGGTGCCCTTAATTATGAAGTTGACGGAAATAAGAAAGAGCCCATTGATGTGGCAAGACAATTCCTGAAGGATAACGGCCTGATTAAATAGCAGTGTTTTGCTTTTCATGTGAGGATGGGGGGCTTTGCTCTCCATCCTGATCCTAAAGGAGAGTTGCAAAATGATAAAGTTAGAAGGTGTCACCAAGATATTTGATAACGGTCATGTGGCGGTGGATCATGTAAATATTGAGATCAACGAGGGTGAATTTGTTGTTGTTATTGGTTCCTCCGGATGCGGCAAGACAACGATGATGAAAATGATTAACCGCTTAATTGAACCTACTGAAGGACGCATCCTGATTGAAGATAAGGATATCAGCACAGAAGATCCTTTTGAACTTAGGAGGAGGATTGGTTACGTCATTCAGGAAATCGGTTTATTTCCTCATATGAATATCATGGAGAATATAGCCTTAGTACCTCGTTTGAAAAAGTGGCCTAAAGAAAAAAAGATGAGTCGGGTCGCAGAATTGCTGGATATGGTAGGATTAGACGCAGCCGGGACAGCACAAAAATACCCTTCTCAGTTGAGCGGAGGACAGCGTCAAAGGGTGAGCCCGGGCCTTAGCCATTGATCCGCCAATTATGCTGATGGATGAGCCCTTTGGAGCTCTTGATCCTATTACCCGGGAACAGATGCAGGATGAGTTTATAAAATTACAAGAAAAAGTAAAGAAGACAATTGTATTCGTAACCCATGATATTGATGAAGCACTGAAATTTGCAGATCGGGTTGCGATTATGGATAAAGGAAAGATTATTCAATATGATACACCATTAAATATTTTGCGCAATCCGGCCAATAATTTTGTCCGGGACTTTGTGGGCGCAGACCATACCTTAAAACAGTTAAGCTTGATTAAGGTCAAGGATGCCATGATTACATCTATCAGCACCCTGCGCGCGGATGATAGGATTGAAAGGGCGAAGGCCTTATTTGCTGAAGGATATCGGAGTGTTGTTGTTGTTGATCATGGAGGGGCAATACTCGGTTATGTTAACAAGCAGGACGTGGAGCAAATCGGGGATGAAAGATCTGTTTCTGAAGTACTGGTTACGCCCATCTCTGTTGTGGCTCATGACAACTCTTTAAAAGAGGCTTTATCAAAAATGGTGCGTAATGATGCCGGTTATTTAGCAGTGGCCGACGAAGAGTCCAGATTAATAGGGATCTTAACCTATAACTGTTTATATAAAATCGTGGGTGTCCCTTATTTGGAACCTCACCATGTACCGGAGGGGTGAAAACAGCATGAACTATATCCTGCAATACCCGGATCGGGTACTTAGTTTAACAATGGAACATTTAGGTATATCTATTGTTGCAGTCTTGGCTGCGGTGATGATCGGGGTTCCAATCGGGATATTATTAACCCGCTGGAAGTTTTTGCAAACGCCGGTCATTAAACTGGCAGGTGTACTTTATACGATCCCCAGCTTAGCACTTTTTGCTTTTATGATTCCTGTTTTTGGTCTGGGCATGAAGCCTACCATTATTGCTCTGATTCTCTATTCTCAGCTGGCCATTATTCTTAATACTATTTCCGGAATAGAAACAATTCCGCCCAGCATTATCGAGGCAGCTAATGGAATGGGGATGACAGGGCGGGAACGATTATTCTTAATTGAGCTTCCTTTAGGCCTGCCTGTGATTATGGCCGGGATACGTATGATTACCGTTATGGCCATTGGCATCGCTACCATTGCCTCCTAGATCGGAGCCGGGGGATTGGGAGATTTGATTTTCCTGGGGATGTTTACTGTTGATACAGACAAGATTATCGCCGGGGCACTGCCCCTATGTATTATGGCAATTCTTGCAGATTGGCTGCTGGTAAAAATTCAGCAGCGTTTGGAAGTGTGGAGGGATGACATCCAGGATAAAAAAGTAAATCCGGCAAGGGAGGGGTAATTATGTTGCAATATATTCTTAATAATCAGGCCGCATTTTTAGAACTGGTCAGGCAACATGTGGAATTAACAGGCCTTGCGGTACTTCTGGCCATAGTTGCCGCCATTCCCCTAGGGATTGTGGCCACAAGAGTTTCTTTTTTGGAAAAGCCGATATTGGTTTTGGCGAATTTAGGTCAGGCTATCCCCAGTCTGGTTATTCTGGGTCTATGTATTCCCCTTTTAGGTATCGGCTTTACTCCTTCTCTTTTTGCTTTATTTCTTAGAGCAATATTACCCATTCTTTTAAACACTTATGTGGGCATAAAAGGTGTGGATTATGCCATGATTGAAGCGGCTAAAGGAATGGGTATGAAAGATCATCAGATCCTGCTCCAGGTAGAGCTACCGCTGGTGGTGCCGGTAATTATTGCTGGAGTACGTACGGCTACTGTTCAGGCTGTTTCCCTGGCAACACTGGCGGCTTTCATCGGGGGAGGAGGTTTAGGAGATTTAATCCAACAGGGAATAATGATGGTGGATCGTTCCCTGCTTCTAGCGGGAGCTGTTCCCACCGCTCTCATGGCTCTTCTAGCTGATTATTTAATTGGTCTGATTCAACGTTTTGTTACTCCTAAAGGGTTAAAGGCATCCCTGTAAATTTCATCTAATCCTTATTGCTGCAGTCGATACTAAAAGCATCGACTGCTTTTCTTTGCAACAAAAGAAGCGTACCTAAAAAAATGTAAGTTAGTAAAATGTTAGTAAAACAAAAAAAAGAAGGATTACAAATATTGTAAATCCCTCTAACCCTTGTAATGTTTGGTGCGGCAGAAGGGACTTGAACCCCCACGGCTGTTCACCACTAGAACCTGAATCTAGCGCGTCTGCCAATTCCGCCACTGCCGCATCACAAGTAGTAATATAACATAGGTATCACAAAAAATCAAGGAATTTGCATGACCGAGGCAGGTTTATTTTATTATTTTTTGCCCCAAAAAAATTAATAAATGCGGATTAATAAAGAAAAGAAAAGTAAAGGATAAAAAACAAGATTAAGGTCACAATAAGTCACAATAAGCAAAAATCAGGCAGGATGGACGATGAGGTAAGGGATGAGGTGCAAACATTGTGGCCATGAAATGATCACAAACAATGGCAATGAGACCCTTTTTTATTCGAAAAAACTGATCAAGAGAGCTTTTCTAACCGTTTTTATCATTAGCTTCCTGACAGTTCATTTTACCTTTAAAGAGGGGACTAATTATAGTTCTTATCTTCACTTATTTATCGGTTTTTTAGTTTTCTCCAGTCTTTCTTACGGTTTGTGTTTTTTATCGGCCGAGTCACCTCAAACAAAGCGATGTCGGCACTGCGGATATTATGAGCTTTTGTATAAATAGTATATAATATAAATAATACATTATGCATTATCATAATGATAATAATTTATAATAGATAATGTGATGTATTATTTACCAAAATATGCTATACTTTATAGTGCAATGGTAGCTAAACAGTCAGAAAATCTGGAGGTATAATTATGACACCATCGTATGATGATAAACTTGCCATGAACGAAACAATCCTTGATAAAGGTTATGTACACTTGAGAGGCTTTATTTTTGGCGCTTTTCTTGTTATATATATGGCTTTATGTTTGCAGCTGTGCATATTGCCTTACAAGGAGTTCCGGGGTATACGCCATTGATGCCCTTAGTTTTAGGAATGATCACTTTGGTGGCTTTATTTCTAGGTACTCGTTCCCAGCAAAAAACAATGAACCTGCATAATAAGGGTGTTTTTATGGGCTTACTTAAATAATCGACCTTGAGTAAGTCGTGAAAAAATTATGAACATAAGCGAAAAAAGGGATCAGATAGTTTAACTATCCGATCCCTTTTTATTATGGCTGGGGTGGCTGGATTCGAACCAACACATGGCGGATCCAGAGACCGCTGCCTTGCCGTTTGGCTACACCCCATCAACATGGTCGGGACGACAGGATTTGAACCTGCGACCACCTGATCCCAAATCAGGTACGCTACCAAACTGCGCTACGTCCCGCAGCAGAATTCATTATATCTAAAACTGATGGAGAAGTCAACCATGAATTTCATTTCTTCATTGTAAGGCATGGCTTTTAGGATTGACAATAATTTATAAATAATAGAAAATAATAAGGATGGCTTTCAAGGAGGTGAACAAATTAATTAAGTCGATTTTTTTGTTACAAAAAAATAAAGGGGGAATCGGTGCAATGAAAAAGTTAATTGTAGGAATATTTTTGGTGCAAATTATCGTATTGGTTGCAATAGGGATACCTGCCGGCGGTGCCGTGAATGCGATTTGGAAAGATCCCGCTTCCGGTATTGTTATACGGCAAGATAATCCGACCCATACTATAGAATCTTATTATCGCTTATTGGATCAGAAGGCCTATGAAACCATGATTTTGCTTTTTGAAGAAGATACCCGAGGGGACGGAGTGAAGGAAGAATTTCAAGCGTATATGGAAGGTAGCGGTTTTTCCGAGGCCAAATTAGTCAAGCTGTTTCCTGCAACTGTCACGGGTGAGTATGGTGTGGTTGGTGCAGTCCACATTCATCCCCAAGATCCGGATCAGCCGGTCTTATCTATATTGACATTAAAACAAGAGGACGTAAAATGGGAAATTGTGCCTAACATTAATAACAGCGAATTAGAAGATATGCAGCAAGTGCTGGAAAAAGCCGTTGAGGTGTGTCATCTGGTGTCAAAGGATCCTTTTCCTGCTTTAACTGAAGTTCAAAAGGAAAATGTCAAAATGCAGGCTGAAATTGGGGGGCAATATATCAGATCAAACTTGGATCAATTAAATCAATTGTTGGATTCAATAAAAAAACCATAATGAAAAAGAACATTTAAAACAATATAGCACAAGATATCAAACATATCGCAACATCTTTGCCTTGTGAATAAATGAACTAATAGCTTATAATGGATATAAATTAAATAGATAAAGCTTAAGTGATATTTAGTGCATTTAAAGGCGCAAGTTTTTTTATGCAAAATCCATAACCATATTCTTTTGAGTGGTATAATTAACAACCCCTCATGCCCGAATAAAATGTGTGCTATAATATTATTCAGACAATTTGATTATTTAGGCGATTATTAGTATCAGATATAAATCGACATAAAAAGTAGCATAAAATTTTACGCAATGAAACGAGGCGAAAACATTTTGAAGATTGCAGTTTCCGGAAAAGGTGGCGTAGGAAAAACAACGATTTCAGCATACTTTGTAAAGAAATTTGCAGAAAAAGGGTATCAGGTATATGCGGTGGATGCAGATCCAGACCTGAGTCTCGGCACAGTGTTAGGTATTGAAAGTCAGGATATTCAGAATCTCAAACCTATTGTGGATATGAGAGATGTTATTGCCGAAAAAAGCAGCGGCGAAGGTGCTTTTTATTCTTTAAACCCTGATGTGGATGATGTTTTGAATGAATATGCGATTAGTCTGGGAAACATCAAGTTTTTTAAAATGGGAGCAGTAAAACAGGGTGTATTCTGCTTACAGAAGTCGAGAGAATTCTTTTTTAAATTCATTGATGAACGTTGTTTTTTAAAAAGAACGATGGTGGTTCTTGACATGGGGGCAGGTATTGAACATCTTACCAGAGGGACTTCAAAAGGTGTAGACGCGATCATTGTTGTTACCGAACCGACCTTTGGTCAGTGTGCAAACTGCCATGCGGAACTAAATTAGCCCACGAGCTAGATATAAAAACGTCAAATAACCGGAAACAAGGATCGTTTATGAACAGGAATTTCTAAGAAACATTTAATGCCCTCCGATATTTTTAGGTTTCGTCTCCTACAATGAAGCTATTTTGGATGCGGCTTTAGACTTCCAATCAAGGACGGTCAAGATATATTTGATCAAGATAGGATTTTATATTCACTAATTTAGTTCAGCAGATTAGCTAAGGGAAGTGTTTTATCTAAAATATGGTGTTTTATATCACAAAATCTCATGTATATTTTGATGAAGGAGGCTTAAAGTATGCCAAGATTTAGAGAAACGACTCTCAATCGACTCCATCCGTACTAGGAACGGATCAAGGATCCCCAAAACATTATGGCAACCGGGATCCAGCAGCTTTAGATATGCTGGAGCAGGCAAAAGATCAAAATCTAATCTCTTCTTTGATCGCCATGCCGCCCAATACCAGTGCGCTTTTGGTTATGAGGGTATTTGCTGCCGGATCTGTTTCAAGGCTCTTTATACGAATCAAACTGGTGATTTGCCCGTGGGGAAGCAAAGGGATTTGCGGTGCTACTGCCTATACCATTGTGGCTGTAAAATATTGCGCGCATGATGGTGGGTTGCCTCTGCTCAATTGACCATGGCAGACATATTACTCATGCTCTGCTTCAGCAGAAGGAAAACTAGCTGATTTTAAAGTTACTGATGTGGAGAAATTAAGGAACATTGCTGAGAGAATCGGCATTAGTGCTGAAGGAAAGTCCGATAACGAACTTGCCGTCGAAGTTGCCAAAGCTGCCCTGGAGGATTTCGGTCGTCAAACAGATGAAACTTGTACCTGGTTAAGAACGACGATTACAGAGGGCCGAAACAAGAAATTTGAAGATTGTAATATTGCTCCTACCGCCATTGATCGGGCCGTGGTGTCCTTATTACACCAAACTCATATCGGTACGGACGCCGATCCGGTTAACATTATTTTCGGCGGTTTAAAATGCGGTTTAGCCGACTATACCGGCATGCATATATCCACCGACTTATCAGATGTTTTATTTGGTACTCCGAAACCTGTGGTATCAGAAGCGAATCTGGGTGTCTTAAAACCAGAAAAAGTAAATGTTATCGTTCATGGTCATAACCCAATCTTAAGCCAAACGGTAGTGAATGTAGCCCAGGAAATGGAAGCCGAAGCAAAAGCGGCCGGGGCAACGGGCATCCAGCTTTCCGGTATTTGTTGTACCGGTAACGAGGTATTGATGCGATCCGGCGTACCGATTGCCACCAACTTCTCCTCCCAGGAACTGGCCATCATGACCGGTGCTGTTGATGTGATGGTAGTTGACGTCCAGTGTATTATGCCTAGCATTCAGGCTGTTGCTGAATGTTTCCAAACGAAAATTGTCACCACCATGGATATCTCTAAAATTCCAGGCGCTCATCATTTTGCTTTTGATGAGGAGCATGCCGTGGATAGTGCTAAAGCAGTAATCCGCCTGGCCATTGAGGCATTCAAAAACAGACAAGGTCGGGAATGTGACATTCCTCAAATCAAGAATAAGGTTATCGCCGGGTTTAGTTTGGAAGCCCTGGTGGAGCTTTTTGCTGCCATTAATCCGGATGAACCTATGAAGGTTCTCACCGATGCTATAGAATCCGGTGAGCTTGCCGGTGTTGCTCTTCTTTGCGGCTGCAATAATCTGGAGTCCGTGCATGACAACAATCATATAACCATCGCCAGAGAATTGGCCAAAAACAATGTTTTTCTAGTGGGCACCGGATGTTCTGCCCAGGCCTTGGCCAAGGCAGGGATGCTTGCTCCTGAAGCAATTGAAGAATATGCGGGAGAAGGATTAAAGAACTTCTTAAAGAGATTGGCAGATGCTAATAAAGATAAATTAACAGATGGACTACCCTTATTGTTCCATATGGGGTCCTGCGTGGACAATTCCCGAGCCCATGATTTGTGCACGATGATGGCAAAACAATTAAAGGTAGACAATCCCAAGGTACCTTTTGTAGCCAGTGCACCTGAGGCGATGAGTGAAAAGGCTGTTTCCATCGGTGCCGGAGCCGTAGCTATGGGTCTGCCCACCCATGTTGGTACCATGCCTCCCATTGAAGGAAGTTCTTTAGTATACGGCATTGCTACTCAGATTGCCAGTGATGTGTATGGTGGATACTTTATTTTCGAAACCGATCCAATGATGGCTGCCACAAAATTGCTGGCATCCCTTGATAATCGCACCTGGAAACTGGGCATTCATAAGAGTGCTGCCGAAAAATTCGAAACCTCGTTATGTGAAAACTATTAATCAATTGCGATTGAAAGGAGGAAGAGTATGTCTAATTTTGATCAGATTTATGTCGGTGCAATTCAAGAAGGCAAGGTACCAAAGAAGTTATTTAAAGAAGCCTATGACGGGGCTGTGATTGCTACCAGTTATGCCGAGATTCTATTAACCAAGGCCATCCAAAAATATGGTCCGGAGCAATTGGTTCAGTATCCTGATACTGCTTATTACCTTCCTGTAATCCGTTGTTTAAGTGGAGAAGGTGTTACCAAACTTGGTGAATTGCCGGCCATCTTAAATAAGAAAAGAGATCAAATCAAAGAAGAATTAACCTTTAAAAACGCCAGATTAGCCGGAGAGGCGACTGTTTATGCCGCCGAAATTATCGAAGCTTTAAGATATATTGAAGGCAATCCCACCGTAGAACCATGGACCGGATTTATCGGTGACCCGGTAGTGCGAAAATACGGGATTAAAATGGTGGACTGGACGATTCCCGGGGAGGCTGTGATTTTAGGTCGGGCCAAAACTCCGGAATTAGCCAAAAAAATTATCACGGATCTGCAAAGCAAAGGCATGATGATGTTCCTCTGCGATGAGATTATCGAACAATTATTGGAAGTAAATGTGAAATTGGGTCTTGATTATATTGCTTATCCCTTGGGCAACTTTACCCAGGTGGTTCATGCTGCCAACTATGCTTTGCGTGCCGGTATGATGTTCGGGGGAATTCAACCGGGCTTAACGGATGATCAAAGAGATTATCAAAGACGGCGTATTATGGCTTTTGTGCTCCATTTAGGAGAAAGAGATGATGTTAAGACGGCCGCAGAACTGGGTTGTATTTATCTAGGTTTCCCCATTATTACCGACCAACCCTTGGCGGAAGATGAAACGATTCCCGATTGGTATATTTCCGAGCCTGACTATGACAAAATAGTGAAGGTTGCTATGGAAGTCCGCGGTATCAAAATGACCAATATCGAAATTGATATTCCCATTAATCATGGTCCTGCTTTTGAAGGAGAAACCATCAGAAAAGCCGATACCTATATTGAAATGGGCGGCGGTAAAACCGAGGCCTTTGAATTGGTACGCATGATGGGGGCCGATGATGTGGAAGACGGTAAAATTACCGTGGTGGGCCCTGAGATGGACAGCTTTAAAGAAGGAGATAAGGTTCCCTTTGGTTTAGTCATTGATATCTATGGCCGCAAGATGCAGGAAGACTTTGAAGGCGTTTTGGAACGACGTGTACACTACTTTGTCAACTATGGGGAAGGTTTATGGCATGTTGCCCAAAGAGACCTTTGCTGGCTGCGTATTAGTAAAGAAGCTGCAGAAAAGGGTTTATGTTTAAGCATTGATGGTGATCTGTTGATTGCCAAGTTTAAAGCGGAGTTTCCCGCTATTGTGGACCGGGTGCAGGTTACTATTTATACAGACCCGGAAAAGGTTTCCGAATGGCATAAAGAAGCACGGAAGGTTTATACAAGGCGTGACGATCGTATGCGTAAACTGACTGACGATTCCACCGATACCTTCTACTCCTGCCTCCTGTGTCAATCCTTTGCCCCGAACCATGTCTGTATTGTCACACCGGAACGTGTCGGGCTCTGTGGTGCTGTGAGCTGGCTGGATGCGAAAGCTTCCTTTGAGATTAATCCCAAAGGACCAAATCAGCCTATTTTAAAGGGTACTGCCATTGATGAAGTTAAGGGCATGTATGAAAGCTGTAACGAATATATCTACATTAATTCCAACCGCACCTTGGAAGAAGTTAATCTTTATACAATGATGGATCGACCGATGACTTCCTGCGGTTGCTTTGAAGCTATTATGGCTATTGTGCCTGAATGTAACGGAATTATGATCACTACCCGTGAGCATACAGGCATGACGCCAAGCGGCATGACCTTCTCCACCTTAGCCGGTTCCTGCGGTGGTGGCGTGCAGACACCGGGCTTCATGGGGATTGGACGAAGCTATTTGGTTAGTAAAAAGTTTATTCCGGCGGATGGCGGTATCGCCAGAATCGTTTGGATGCCCAAGGAATTAAAAGAATTCATTCGGGAAGACTTTGTTCAACGAAGCATTGAAGCAGGATTAGGTGAAGATTTCATTGATAAGATTGCTGACGAAACTGTCGGTACTACATCAGATGAAATCATGCCCTTCCTGGAAGAAAAGGGTCACCCGGCTCTTACTATGGATTTCATGCTTGAATAAAATACGGTTTTTTAATCCGGCGAGAGAAATTTTCTCTTGCCGGATCATACATGTTCAAGGTTTTGCAGGAAATGATAAAATTAAGCAGAATCTTGAAATGTATAGATGGCTTAATTGATCCTGTGATCATTAAAATTTTGAATACATATATCAATTAAGTCGATGTATTTTCGCCAAAAAAGAAAGGAGATGTATTGAATGGGCTTGACAGGTTTAGCAATTTTTAAAGAGCTTCCTAAGAAAAACTGTGGTGAATGTGGCGTACCCACATGTTTGGCATTTGCCATGGCTTTAGCAGCAGGAAAGGCTACTTTGGATGCTTGCCCTTACGTAACAGAAGAAGCAAAAGAAAATTTAGGATCTGCTTCCGCTCCACCCATTAAGTTAATTAAAATCGGTGCCGGAGACAGTAAGACGGTTGAACTAGGTGATGAAACCGTCATGTTTCGTCATGACAAGACCTTCTATCATCCCACCGGAATTGCCTTTGAAGTAGAAGACACCTTAGATGATGCAGATCTCTCGGCAAAATTAGAGGCTATCAACGGTTTAGAATTTGACCGCGTAGGTTTGCATTACACGGTAGATTTTGTTGCCGTAAAAAATACCTCCGGCAATGCCGATGCTTTTGCCGCTGCTGTAAAAAAGGCAGCCGATACAACGCCATTAGCCTTAATTTTAATGTCGGATGATGCTGCGGCCATGGAAAAAGCTTTGGAAATTGTTTCTGCTAGAAAACCCTTGGTGTATGCAGCAACCATTGATAATTACGAAGCTATGACTGCTGTAGCTAAAAAATATGAGGCTCCTTTAGCTGTCAAAGGTGCTAATCTGGACGAACTGGAAGATGTGGTGAACAAGGTTGTAGCTCTGGGGCATAAAGAATTAGTACTTGATCCTGGCAGCAGAAACACCGTTGATGTGATTACAAATCTCACCCAAATCAGAAGAATGGCTATTAAGAAAAAATTCCGTCCTTTTGGTTACCCTGTGATGGCCTTTACCACCGAAGAAGATCCTTTGGATGAAGTGATGCAGGCGCAGGCTTATGTTTCCAAATATGCTAGTTTGGTGGTTCTCAGAACCACGGAAAAACAAATGGTTTTGCCCCTCCTTTCCTGGAGACAAAATCTTTACACAGATCCGCAAAAGCCGATCCAAGTGGAATCTAAGATTTACGAGATCGGTGCTGTGAATGAAAATTCACCGGTCTATATCACAACCAACTTCTCCCTTTCCTATTACAGCGTGGAAGGCGAAGTCGAAGCCAGTAAGATTCCTTCCTATATCATTCCGGTGGACACGGACGGAACCTCTGTTTTGACCGCCTGGGCAGCCGGTAAATTTGGTGGAGATCGTGTTGCTGAAGTAATGAAGGAATTTGGCATCGAGAATAAGGTAAGCCACCGTAATGTGGTTATTCCCGGATATGTAGCTGTCATCGCCGCAAAATTAAAGGAAGATTCCGGCTGGAATGTAATTGTGGGACCAAGAGAATCTGCCGGTATTTCTCCCTTCGCACGAGCGAATTTCTCCTAAGGAGTATTAAATGGAAAAATATTCTGTGGTTTTTTTACCGGATGACATAAAAATTGAAGTGGATGCCGGCATATCACTGCTGGAAGCGGCACGGCAGGCAGGTATTCATGTCAAAAGTACCTGTGGTGGAAAAGGTACCTGCGGAAAATGTACCGTGAAAGTGATGGAAGGAAAAATATCCGGAGGAACAGGGAATATTCCCCAAGATCTTGCTGAACGAGGTTTTGTTTTAGCCTGTACTGCTACGGTGGAAAGTGATTTGATTGTGGATGTTCCCATGGAATTTCGTCTCCGTGAACATCAGGTCTTCTTGGACGATAAGCAGGAGGGGATTGTTTCCGAAGGCAAGCTGGATATTTTAGGGGATTTTCCTTTAAATGCTTTAGCAAAAAAAATTGTTCTGGAATTACCCCCACCCACTCTGACGGAGAATGCCAGCGATTACGCTCGACTAATCACAGAATTAAAGAAACATATGGAAACGGAGCATTTAACCGTTGCTCATGAAGTATTAAAGACCCTACCGGATATTTTGCGTGCCGGTGACTGGAAAATCACTATCACCATTGCCGATCTGGAAGACAGGAAAGAGATTATTCGAGTGACACCGGGCCAAGACGAAACACCGGCATACGGGATTGCCATCGATGTGGGCACAACCACCATCGCTGTGACCCTCATGGATTTAACCTCCGGTACCGTTTTGGCCAAACAAGGAACATATAACCGGCAGGCGGACTTTGGTGATGATGTAATCTCCCGCATCATTTATGCGGACGAGAATCATGGAACGGAAAAGCTGCAGCAAGTCGTCATGGAAACGATTAATGATTTGCTAAAGAGGATAATTGAGGAAGACTGCATCACCAGGGAAGATATTGCTATGGCTGTTGTGGCCGGTAATACCACGATGAGTCAGTTATTCTTGGGCATTAATCCTAAATATATTCGACTGGAACCATATATTCCGGCAGCTAATCATTATCCGGTAGTTAAAGCAAAAGATCTGGGACTAGGCATTAATCCCGAAGGAATGGTGGTAAGCTTTCCTGCCGTGGCCAGCTACGTAGGTGGAGACATTGTTTCCGGTACTTTAGTTGCTGAGATATTCAAACATGAAGAACTTACTCTTTTTATTGATATCGGCACTAATGGTGAAATGGTATTAGGCAACCAAGATTGGTTAATGTGTTGTGCTTGTTCTGCCGGCCCGGCTTTTGAAGGCGGTGGTATTGCTTATGGCATGCGGGCCATGTCAGGAGCCATTGAACGGGTCGCTATTGACAAGGAAACCTATCACGTAGCTTTTAAGACCATTGAAGATGCTCCCCCGGTGGGAATTTGCGGTTCCGGATTAATTGATTGTTTAGCGAAACTGAGAGAGGCCGGAATTATTGACCGTTCCGGAAAAATGCAGGATATAGATACACCTAGAATCAAAATGGGAAACGATGGCCCTGAGTTTATTCTGGCTTACGCTTCAGAATCCGGTAATAATCAGGACATCGTAATTACAGAAAGCGATATTAAAAACTTAATTCGTGCCAAAGGGGCAATTTTTGCCGGGGTAAGAATTATGTTAAGCATGGCGGATCTTCCCATTGAAGCTATTGATAAAATTTTGATAGCTGGTGGTTTTGGCAATTACTTAAATGTTCCGGACTCTGTGCGCATTGGTTTATTGCCGGAACTTCCGCCGGAAAAATATGAATTTATCGGAAACAGTTCCTTAAAGGGAGCCCAATTGGCACTGTTATCCCAAGAAGCCTTCCGATACGCTCGAGAATTAGGTCAAAGTATGACATATCTGGAACTTTCCATTGGAAACGCTTTTATGGATGAATATGTTTCAGCATTGTTTTTACCTCATACAGATTTTTCCTTGTTTCCTTCCGTTCAAATATAATTAGGAAAGGTGGTTGGTGATAATTATGTCAACACATATTGCAGTAGTCGGCAAAGGAGGCACCGGAAAAACAACATTTTCCGCTTTAGCCATCCGGTATCTAGTTGAAAAGAATCGTGGCACAGTTTTAGCAGTAGATGCAGATCCTAATGCAAACTTAGATGAAGCATTGGGAATGGAAGTTACTACCACAATTTCAGAATTAATTGAACAAACGAAGGATCCGAAAGCAATGCCTACAGGTATGACAAAAGAGACCTTTATCGAGTATAAATTACAGGAATCCCTGATCGAAAGCCGGAAGGTGGATCTTTTGGCCATGGGAGGACCTCAGGGCCCGGGATGTTATTGTTATCCCAATGATTTATTGCGCAAGTATATGGAACGGCTGGAAAAGAATTATGACTATATGATGACCGACAATGAAGCCGGTATGGAGCATATCAGTCGGGGCATCCTGCAAGATGTGGATCAACTTTTTCTAATCAGCGATGCTTCGGTACGAGGTATTCGTACCGCAGGCAGACTGGGGGATTTAATAGAAAAGTTAAAATCTAAAGTAGCGAAAATGCACTTAATTGTTACCAAAGGAACTCCTGAAATTATGGAGGAGCTGAAACCGGCGATTGAGGAAACGGGATTGGATATGATTGGATGGATACCCTACGATGAAAATGTACTCCAATTTGATGCCGCAGGAAAACCCCTGTATGATCTTCCGGTTGACTCGCCGGCAGTTAAAGCAGTCTATGAAATTTTAGAAAAAGCAGGATTTTAATGGTTGAATATTGAAAGAGTAGAAAGGAGCGATTGTAATGGCTGTACAACTTCTCAAGGAAAGATATGCCAGTCAGGTAGGAACTGTTGTGCTTGGTGCCACCAAAGAACAAGGAGGAACTCGTTCTGTCAGTATTACTGTTGGTGGAGAATCCGCTTTGCCTTTCCAGCATTATGAAGGATCAATCCCCAATCGTCCTATAGTTGCCATGGAGGTCGTCGATGTTGAGCCCAACTGGCCGGCCCCATTAAAGAATGATTTAGGTGATGTGGTGAAAGACCCGGTACTCTGTGCGAAAAAATGTGTGGAAGAGTGGGGCGCGGACGTTATCTATGTTGTGCTGGAAGGAGCAGATCCCGATGGAGCGAATAAATCTCCTGAGGAATGTGCCAAGACAGTAAAAGATATTTTAGCTGCTGTGGGTGTTCCTTTAATAGTGGTAGGTTGCAGCGACACAGAAAAAAACCATGATGTTATGGCTAAAGTTGCGGAAGAAGCTGCCGGGGAAAACCTGCTTCTTGGTGTAGCGGAACAAGAAGATTATAAATCACTTGTCGCAGCATGTTTAGGCGGAGGGCATACCATTATTGCCAGATCTCCCCTGGATATTAATATATGTAAACAGTTGAATATTCTGATCACGGAAATGAATATGCCTGCGGAACGCATTGTTATCGACCCCATGATTGCCGGGTTAGGTTATGGTATCGAATATGTATACTCCATTATGGAACGTGGTCGCATGGGTGCCTTGCAAGGCGACAAGATGCTGGCAATGCCGATGATTTGCACTGTGGGATTTGAAGCCTGGAGAGCAAAAGAAGCATGGGCTAGTGAAGAGGACTTCCCCCAATGGGGTATTCAATCGGAAAGAGGTCCGGCATGGGAAGCTATGACAGCTGCTGCTTTAATTCAAGGAGGAGCCGATATTCTTTGTATGAGACATCCTCAGGCAGTTAAAGCGACCAAAAAACATATTGATCAGTTAATGGAAACGAAATAAATATTTTAAAAAGAAGAGGAGGTTTGTCTTAATGATTATCATTGGTGAAAGAATTAATGGTATGTTCAAAGACATTGGAGAGGCAGTAGCAACAAAAAACCCCAAACCATTGCAAGAGTGGGCAATTAAGCAAAAAGAAGGCGGTGCTCATTATCTGGATTTGAATACCGGGCCCTCTTGTGAAGACCGAGTTGCCGGTATGAAATGGATGGTGGAAGTGGTCCAGGAAGTAAGCGATCTTCCATTAGTACTGGACTCCACCAACTATGATGCCATCGAAGCCGGGTTAAAATTATGTAAAAAACCGGCCATGATCAATTCCTGTCCTGCTGAACGTCCCAAAATCGAAAGAGTCTTTCCCATGGCTGTGGAACATAATGCACAAATTATCGGTTTGACCATGAATGAAAAAGGGATTCCCAAAAATGCTGATGCTCGGGTGGCTTTGGCGATGGAATTAGTAGCTGCCGCTGATGAATTTGGTTTGCCAATGGAAGATCTTTTCATCGATCCTTTGATTCTTCCGGTCAATGTTGCTCAGGATCATGTACCGGAAGTACTGGAAGCAATTCGTCAGATTAAAATTCTATCTGATCCGGCTCCCAAAACTGTATTGGGCTTAAGCAATGTTTCCCAAAAGTCTCCGGACAGACCTCTGATCAATAGAGTGTATCTGGCCATGGCTGCTGCCTGCGGACTTGATGCAGCCATTGCTGATGCCAATGATGATTCTTTGATGGAAACTGCTGCTACGACAGAAATTCTCCTTAACCAAAGTATTTATGCTGACTCTTATGTTAAGGTGTACAGAACCAGATAAAGCCATTAAAGCATGTGTGATGAATTGCCCCTCTATTTTGAGGGGCTTTTCCATACCAATTTTCAGCTTTTATTCGAGTCTATTGGAATATAAGTTGATCAAGTCTGTTTCAACTAATTATCATTAAAGGATGAAGACAAGTCTGCTGACGGTAGCCCTTTTTATGATAATAATAACCATATCATTATCAATATACGAATATTTAAAATATTTAAAATAAAAAGAAGGATTTTGAAAATATTTACCGTATTAATTATAGATATGTTTATGGTACAATAGATAATAAATCGCTTATCTCATCTGGTTAGGAGGAAATACAGTGGAAAATCGTTTTAAAGAATCATTATTAGATCCAAATAACATGACGATTACCTGGGAGTTGGTTCCGGGAAGGGGATCTCGTGAAAAATTACAGGAAGCTGTTTTGGAGGCTACGGAAGAAGCTGCTAAAGGCGGTAAGGTGCATGCAATAACTATTACAGATAATCCTGGTGGCAATCCGGCGATGATGTCTGATTATCTGGGTAAAGAAATCTTAAAAAGAGGCATTGAGCCTATGGTGCATTTTACCTGCAAAGATAAGAACCGCAACCAAATGGAGAGCCAACTTTATGCCTTGGATCGAGCCGGCATACGCAATCTATTGGTTATGACCGGTGATTATCCTGTATCCGGTTTTGAAGGCAGACCGAAACCGGTATTTGACCTTGATCCGACTCATGCTTTATCATTAATTAGAGAAATGAACAACGGTTTGGAATATCAGGGATTAAAGGGCATGGTAAAACATCAACCAAGTGATTTCTATGCCGGTGCGGCAGTATCTCCCTTTAAAGCCACCGAAGCGGAACAAATGGTACAATACTTTAAATTAAAGAAAAAAGTAGCATCCGGCGCTCAGTATATTATCCCTCAATTAGGCTTTGATGCTAGAAAATTCCATGAGTTAATTCAATTTATTAAATTAAATAATCTTAATGTTCCTGTGATCGGCAATCTCTATATCCTTCCTTATGGTGCTGCTCGATTGATGAACACAAATCAGCTGCCCGGTTGTGTTGTGACGGACAAGCTTTTGGCGCAACTGGATCAAGAACGACAAGCAGAGGATAAGGGTAAGGAAAAACGTCTCCTTAGAGCGGCCAAGATGTATGCTTTTATGAAGGGCATGGGCTATGCCGGTGTGCATATTGGCGGAAACAACATTAAATACGAGATGGTAGAATATATTGTCGAAAAAGGGGAAGAACTAAGTGCAAATTGGATGGACTATGTCCATGAATTCGACTTCCCCATGGATAACGGCTTCTATTATTATCAAAAGGACTATAAAACAGGCTTGAATACGGAAATTCCCACCGAGCGTAAAGGACGTCCTTTGGATACGGAAGTTGAGTACACTTATCGTTTGTCAAGACTTGTTCATAACATGATGTTTGAACCGGGTAAGAATTTCTTCGGACTAATGAAGAAAGTTGCCAAGAAGGTGGAAGGAAAGAAATTGGAAAGACCTTATCATGTTGTAGAACATCTGGGCAAAGTAATGCTTTACGATTGTAAAGATTGCGGTGACTGTGCTCTGATGGACATTGCTTATGTTTGTCCTATGTCTCAGTGCCCGAAAAACCAGCGTAATGGAGCCTGCGGGGGAAGCTATAATGGTTGGTGTGAAGTTTATCCTAATGAAAAGAAATGTATCTATGTGCGCGCTTATGCCCGCTTGAAGGAATATGGTGAGGAAGAACAATTAGACACCTATAAGATTGCTCCCTGCAACTGGGATCTGCATCAAACATCTTCCTGGATTAACTTCTATACCGGGAAAGACCATTCCGGAGCACGTTTAGGGCTGAAAGAAACTCCCCAGGATAAAAGTAAATAAATTGTGAAGATAAGATTAAAATAAAGATAGATTAAAAATTAATATTGAAACCCAATGAAAGGGAAAAGTACGTTGATGATGCACTGACAGAGAGCCGTAGATTGGTGGAAAACCGGCAGGCAAATCATCTGAACAGCCACCCCGGAGGGAAGGAATGAAAGGTAATTACCGATTAGTTCTTTTCGGGTAAAACCGTTATCTTGCAATAAGCTTCATATCGGAAAAAACACGTGAGATCTTTTTCTGATATGATGAATTAGGGTGGTACCACGAGTACAAGTCTCTCGTCCCTTGCCGGGATGAGAGTCTTTTTTTATGAATGGAGGTAATAAATATGAGAGATAAAATCTTAAGAATTCTGGAGTCTAACGGTAGAATTCCTTTTGATCAATTGGCAATAATGGTGGGTCTAACCACTTCTGAAACGGAAAAGATTATTAAAGAATTGGAAGAGGAAAAAATTATTTTAAAATATTCTGCAGTCATCAACTGGGAAAAGGCAGGATTGGAAGAAACGGTGGCTATTATTGATGTGAAGGTGGCTCCCCAAAGAGAGGTTGGTTTTGATGCGGTGGCTCAAAGAATTTACCGCTTTCCCGAGGTGCGTTCCGTGTCCTTAATTTCCGGAGATTATGACCTATCAGTATCCATTGAAGGTAAAAGTATGAAGGAAGTGGCTTCCTTCGTTTCTCAGAAGCTTTCTACCATTGATGGTGTTCTGGGTACCAGTACCCATTTTATTTTAAAAAGATATAAGGTGGCAGGGGTTGCTTTTGAGGATGAAGAAGAAGATCGAAGGGAGTTGGTAAGTCCATGAGTTTTAATCCCCGGAATTTTATCACCCCCAAAGTGCTAGACCTTCCGCCCTCAGGGATCAGAAAATTTTTTGATCTAGTCTCAGAAATGAAAGATGTGATTTCATTAGGAGTGGGGGAACCGGATTTTGTTTCACCCTGGCATGTGCGTGAAGCTTGTGTCTACTCTTTGGAAAAAGGTTATACCATGTATACCTCAAATTTTGGTCTACCGGAACTCCGTTATGAAATTGCGCGCTATTTGGATCAAAAATATGATGTTTCCTATAATGAAAAAAAAGAAATTATTGTTACGGTGGGGGCTAGTGAAGCTGTAGACATTGCCTTGAGGACAATTTGCTCCCCGGGAGATGAGGTTTTAATTCCTGAACCTTGTTATGTTTCCTATAAACCATGTGTGGCTCTAACCGGGGCCGTACCTGTGGTAGTGCCCACCTCTGTTGAAAACGAATTTAAGCTCACACCCGAGATGTTGGAAACATATATTACACCAAAGACTAAGGCCATAGTTTTAAGCTATCCTAATAATCCTACCGGCGCGGTTTTGACCCGCGAAGAATTAACAGCCCTCAGTGAGGTCATAATCAAACACAATTTGCTGGTAATATCAGACGAAATTTATGCCGAGTTAACTTATGAGGGGACACACACCTGTATTGCAGCATTGCCAAAGATGCGGAACCGTACTATTCTGATCAGCGGAATGTCCAAAGCCTTTGCCATGACAGGCTGGCGCATTGGTTATGTTGCCGCTCATGGAGCTTTCATCGAAAATATGGTCAAAATACATCAATATACTATGCTTTGCGCACCTATTATGGGACAAAAGGCAGCAATTGAAGCTTTTCGAACTTGTCATCATGAAGTTGATCGCATGCGGGAGGAATATGACCAAAGAAGGCGAATTATTTATAAAAGAATGCAGGATATGGGTCTGGAAGTCTTTGAACCCAAAGGTGCATTCTATATCTTTCCTTCTATTCAGAACACCGGTTTAAGCTCGGAGGAATTTGCCGGTGCATTGCTGAAAGAGGAAAAGGTGGCTGTCGTACCAGGTAGTGCTTTTGCAGATTGTGGAGAAGGATTTCTACGTTGCTCTTATGCTTCTTCCATTAAACAAATCAACCTGGCTATGGACAGAATGGAACGCTTTGTTTCTAAACGAATAAAATCGTAGCAGGGTAGTTGCAATTAAGAAACATGAAGCGCTTCCAGGATGGCTACCGGAGATAAGAGGGGGTGGCAAAAATTAAAATTACATTTATCGGAGCAGCACGGGTGGTCACGGGGTCCTGTTGCTTATTGGAACATGGTGAGACAAAATTCTTAGTAGATTGCGGCTTGTTTCAAGGCAGTAAAAAATTGCAGGAGAACAACTATGGGGAATTTCCTTTTAACCCCGGAGAGATTGATTTTGTTCTCTTAACCCATGCCCATATTGATCATAGCGGACTGGTACCCAAACTTTACAAGGGGGGGTTTTCCGGTCCTACCTACGGAACTTCAGGGACGGTGGAATTATGTAAGATTATGCTCCCGGACAGCGGATACATTCAAGAAATGGAAGTAGAACGCAAAAACAGGAAGGCACGCCGTTCTGGAGGAAAAGAATTGACGCCTATTTATACGGCGGCAGATGCCCAAGATTGTATCCGCTTCTTTGAGAAAAGACCCTACAACCACGAATTTGAACCGACACCGGGAATCAAAGTAGTATTCAAGGATGCGGGACATATTTTAGGATCATCAATACTGGAATTGTTTTATGAAGAACAAGGCCAGGAGAGAAAAATAGTCTTTACCGGGGACTTGGGCAGAAGTGATCAACCGATTTTAAACGATCCTCAGCCAGTACAATCAGCAGATTATTTGGTGATGGAGACCACCTATGGCAATCGGCTGCATGATGATCCTGTGGATAATGATGCGCGTTTAGCCCAAGCTATAAATGAAACTTTTCAACGGGGCGGCAATGTCATAATTCCTGCTTTTGCTGTAGACCGTACCCAGGATTTGCTCTATACACTAAATCGCTTAATGGACGAGGGGAAAATCAACCCGGAGCAAGTTTATGTTGATAGTCCCTTAGCTATAGCTGCTACGGAAATCTTTTGTAAACATCCTCAATATTTTGATGAAGAAGCCACGGAATTTTTGTTGGAAAATGGATGTCCTTTTTATATAAAAAACCTAAATTTCTCCCACACAGCAGAAGAATCGATGGCTTTGAATAAGATTAAAAGCGGAGCAGTGATCATTTCTGCCAGTGGTATGGCGGAAGCCGGACGCATTAAGCACCATCTTAAACACAATCTTTGGCGTAGGGAATGTACAGTAATTTTTGTCGGCTATCAAGCTGAGGGAACTCTTGGCCGGCGCATTGTGGACGGGGCCAAAAAGGTGAGAATTCACGGGGAAGTAGTGGTAGTCAAAGCGCGCATTATGATGCTGGAGGGTTATTCGGCACATGCTGACCAGACCGAAATGCTCCGTTGGTTGGATGGATTTAAAAAATTTCCGGAGCATATGTTTTTGATTCATGGAGAAGAAAACGGAGCACTGCATTTTGCTAAAATTCTGGCAGAAAAATATCAGATCCAAGCCATTGTTCCCCACATCGGGGACGTATATGATCTGGCTGAAAAAGAACCTCAGACCAGAGCTTGCGCTTGGGAACCGGACGCTTTTGAAGATGCCAATGATGTTTATGACCAAATTATGGAACTCCTACAGCCGATCCTGCAAAAGGAATTAGCACAAAAATTAGCCCAAGTGAGGGATTATATTAAAAAGATCGGTTAAGATGAAAAGAGCCTGCCCCATCAAAGAATGGGAAGGCTCTTTTAAATGTGATCAAGTTTGTTCGGGTGTTTTGGGCATCACCAATTTAAAGGCATGAATGTTTACCGATAATACGTTCAAAGAGGTAATCTCTTCAATCTTTTCCTGAATAATCTCTTGGAGCCGGGTCAAAAGATTAATAATTTTGTAACCGTAAATAAGAGAAACGTATATATGAAGATGAATTCCTAAGTCAGAATTGTCAATGGTCACTTTTAATACCCGATCCAAACCGACCACATCCAAGGATATATGCTTAATAATATCGACAATGACGTTATTGGCAATATAAAATTTTCCCATGGAACTAAATGTGGGGCGGACTTGGGTTTGTTCAACCCACATGTGCTTGGGTGTCGAGGGTAGATGATCAGAAGTATTTTTATGAAAAAGGGAACGAATAGGGTTAAAAAAACTTCCGGAAAAGCGCTGTTTTACCTCTACTGTGGGAGCAGGTACAACATGGGTGCCATGATGTTCTCTGAAATATTTTGCTTTGGAGATGCTTTCCGGTGCCACCACGTCTTCGATGTAAATAATAACGCTAGGTTCCGGAAGCTCAAGCCGGGCAGCTATTTTTTCTGTCATGGAGAGGGAGGTACCCAGAATCAGGATGCTTTTAGGCTCAATTTCCTTAATCTTATTTTTTACCTCCTCTGCATGATTATCCTCGGTAAAAAGTGCGGTTTTAATCGCACCGATTTT
This sequence comes from Dehalobacterium sp., assembly GCA_040766325.1. Taxonomy (GTDB): domain Bacteria; phylum Bacillota; class Dehalobacteriia; order Dehalobacteriales; family Dehalobacteriaceae; genus Dehalobacterium. Next base: position 198,398 of record JAXGQR010000001.1, read on the forward strand.
AGTTGGTGCGCGTTTTGCCGAGGTACCGGACAAGATCCTGCTGCCCTGGATTAAGAGTCCATCGTCAATAATCATATCTGTTTTATATTCCTGGGCAATCACAACGGCGTGATAGCTTTTTCCTGTGCCGCTGGGACCTACAAAAGCAATGGTATGCATAAGTCAACTCCCTTATCATCATTTCAGTGAGGTATTTTATGCGGACGCAAATGTCACGAACAAATTTATTGCCCTAATATCATAACATAATTTTTTTCTGGATACGAACGAATAATAGTAGGAATAAAATTTACTTTGTCGAAGTAATCCTTGATGTTAACAAGGGATGCAGGAGGGTGTTTTTTTTGAGAACGATCATAATCGGTGCAGGCAAGGTGGGCTTTAGTATTGCCCAAATGCTTTCCCAAGAGGAACATGATGTTGTTGTCATCGATCGGATGGGAGATAGGCTGGATACGGTGGCGGAACATTTAGATGTGCAGGTTGTAAGCGGCAACGGAGCCAGCCTCTCGGTGCTTAAGGAGGCCGGGGCGGAAAATGCCGAGCTATTGGCAGCGGTTACAGAGATAGATGAATTGAATATTGTTTCTTGTATCGTCGCGCGGTCACTGGGAGTGAAACGTACGATTGCTCGGGTGCGCAATCCGGAATATGTCGATTTAGACCGTATGACTCATAAGGAAGCTTTAGGGATTGATTTAATCATTAATCCGGAAAGAGTAACGGCCATGGCCATTGCCCGTTTGGCAGCTAATGCGGAGGCAGAGAATGCGGAGTTTTTTGCCGAAGGAAAAATTCAGTTATTAGAGCTGGAGATAAAACCTGAGATGAAGGCAGCAGGGACCATATTACAAGATCTCAAGTGTCCCTATTCATTTTTGATTGTAGCGATTTTAAGAGGGGGCAGGGTGGTCATACCCCGAGGTAAAGATAAATTAAAGTTAGGAGATAAGATCTATATTTTAGCTCAAACCCATGAAATGAGGGAAGTTGAAAAAATATTTGGTCAACGCCATCAAGAAGTGGCAAATGTTGCCATTTTGGGAGGAGGGAGAGGCGGTTTTTATCTGGCCCAACAATTAGAAAACGATCATGTTCACGTCAAAATCATTGAGAAGGACATAACACGTTGCCGATTTCTTGCGGAACAGTTAAATCATAGCCTTGTGATTCATGGGGATGGTGCCGATCTCCAATTATTAGAGGATGAAAATATCGGTGCGACAGATTTGTTCGTGGCTTTAACCGGAGACGACAAGTTAAATTTATTAGTGTCGTTGTTGGCCAAGCATTTAGGGGCCAAAAAAACCATTGCGCAAATTCGCCGGTCAGATTATAATCCTTTGGTAGAAAAAGTCGGGATCGATCGGGTGGTTAGTCCGCGCAAATTAACTGCCGGGGCAATTCTCGGGTTTGTCAGAAAAGGTAAGGTGATATCTGTTACTTTACTTGATGACACAGAAGCTGAGATTACGGAATTCATCGTACCTGATTCCTATCGCCATCGGGGCAAGGCTTTAAAAGAGATTAATTTCCCCACCGGGGCAATAATCGGTGCTTTGGTACGGGATAAGAAGGTGATTGTTCCCGGCGGGCATGATATAATATTGCCGGGGGATCAGGTCGTTGTCTTTACGCTGCCTAATTACAGTCAAAAAATTGAAAAATTCTTTTCTTAAACCGCGGAGGAAATAAGGGTGCGTTTTCAACTGGTTTTCAGTAATATTGGCAAGATTCTCTTAATTATCGGAGGATGCATGATCTTTCCTCTTTTATTGTCCTTATATTATCAGGAGAAAGATGCTCCGGCTCTGTTCACAGCCATGATTATTACCATTTTGGCTGGAGGCTTGCTGAGCTTTTTCTTTAAATCCACTGAAACGATTCGACAAAGGGAAGGCTTTGCGATCGTGACTTTAGGTTGGATTATGGCTTCTCTTTTCGGGGCTTTGCCTTATATGTTAACCGGCACCTTAACATCATTTACAGATGCTTTTTTTGAGACTATGTCCGGGTTTACCACTACGGGAGCCAGTGTTTTGAGCAATATTGAGGTTATTTCCCACGGCGTTGTTTTTTGGCGCTGCTTAACCCATTGGCTGGGGGGGATGGGGTTTATGCTCTTATTTGTCGCCTTGCTCTCTCAAATCGGTGGAGGGGACTGCAAATGTTTTAAAGCAGAAGCCCCTGGCGGACGGCTGGCGGAAAAAATCAAACCTCGAATCCAGGACTCGGCAAAAATCCTTTGGTCACCTATTGTGTTTTATCCTTAGGGTTGATGTTTTGTCTGCTCTTAGGCGGCATGAACTTATTTGATTCTTTATGTCACGCCTTTGGAACCATGGCTACAGGAGGCTTCTCCACAAAAAGTCAGAATATCGGCTATTACAACAGCCCTTATATTCAGTGGGTGATAACCCTTTTTATGTTTGGCGCCGGGACCAATTTAGCCTTGTTTTATCACAGTATTTATAAAAGAAGCGGTGCTTTCCGCAAAAATGAAGAATTTCGCCTATATGTGCTGATTATATTGATAGGGGTTATACTGGTTTTTTTTGATTTAATAAAAAACCAGCCGGGCGGTGTGGAAGAAACACTGCGCATGGCAGCTTTTCAGGTGGTGTCGATACTCACTACCACCGGCTATGCTTCAGTAGACTTTAATCAATGGCCGATCTTTTCTAAAATTATAATAATTTTGCTTATGTTTGTCGGAGGGTGCTCCGGGTCAACAGGAGGAGCAATTAAAGTGGGGCGACTGCTGATATTGATCAAACACACCTCTGTAGAAATATTTCGGCTCATTCATCCCCGAAGTATCAAATATTTAAAAATCGATAATAAAATTGTTCCGGAAAATATTGTGCTGAACACGCTACAGTTTTTCTTTTTGTATATTACGATTTTTTTTATCGGAACAGCAATCATGGGTGCTCTGGGTCTGGACTTGGTAGAGTCTTTAACAGCGGTAATTTCATCATTAAGTAATGTGGGATTTGGCCTGGGAGATGTAGGACCATCGGGAAGCTTTGCTCATATACCAGGGGTGGGTAAATGGGTACTGAGTTTTTTGATGTTGTTAGGACGGTTAGAAATCTTTACGGTATTAGTTTTATTTTTGCCTGAGGTATGGAAAAAAGCCTGATTTTATACTTTCAGGTGGATGGCGGGGATTACTTTAATTAATTTATGAAGGATGGTTAGGTGAGAAATGTGACAGAAAATAAATGGGAAAAAAGATGTTTCTTTAGCATTCATGCAGAAAGTACCCATGTTCCTAATTTAATCTTAAAAAATTATCATGAATTAGGTTTAACAGAAAAGGAATTGGTTTTTATTATTCAGCTGATTATGATCGGAAATTACGGTGCTCTTTCAGTAGGAGAGATTGCCCAGACCCTGAAATTGGAAGAACCTGTGGTTAAGAAAAATTTAGCCTCCTTGATGGAAAAAAGTATTATTGTCGTGGAAAATGTACAAGTCTCGGGCCAGATTGTGCCACGCTATTTTTTAGATGGTTTATATGATAAGATGATTGATCTTTGGGCTGTGGAGACGGCTAAGAAGAGCCACGCTCAAGATGAGAACCCCACTTTCTCCGATCAAACACAAAAATTTAAAATTGTTTTTTCTTCAATAGAAAAAGAATTCGGACGACCTCTAACGCCGATGGAAAATGATAAAATCCTGGAGTGGTTGGACGAGCACAAATTTGATGCGGAGATGATCTTAGAAGCTCTGAAAAGAACAGTGCTTAGAGGGGTGTATAATCTTAATTATATCGATCGTATTCTGTTACAATGGAAAAAATCAAATATCCGTACCCTCCATGAAGTGTCAGCTTACGAGAATCAAAAAATGAACAAGACGAGAAAAACAGTTAAAAAGCCGAGCTATCCTCCAAAAACTAGCAATAAATTTGATGACTTATATGAATTGTAAAGGATTAAATCATAATGAATAAAATTTCTCAGTATTTAAATCGTCATTCTCTGAAGGTACGGCCGGATACATCTTACACTGACAAGAATTTCCAATGTCCCCAGTGTCAAGATCAGGGAATTATAATTAAAGGAGATCTGGCCTATCAATGTCATTGTGTTAAACAGCGATCTGTGATGAAACGGTTTACTTCCGCTAACATGACGCCTTTTTTAGTTCAGCATACCTTTGATCAGTTTGATTTTGACTTTTATTCCCCACACTTGCGTTTGGACAAGGATGGTCCCACTTATCAGGCTATGGCGGAAAAAGCGGTGGAAGGGGCAAAAAAATTTGTTGCGCAATATTTGGAAGAAAAAAAAGGGCGAGGTATTATGCTTGCAGGTGCTGTAGGCAGCGGCAAAACTTTTTTAGCCGGAGCCGTCGCAAATGCTCTTTTGGAGCATGATAAACAGGTTCTCTTCTTAGTTGTACCTGACTTTTTAGATGATTTACGCGGCACTTATCAAAAACAAGGAGAATTCAGCGAAGCAGATTTAATGAATGCGGCACGGCAAGCTGAAATCTTGATTTTAGATGATTTAGGTGCCCATAATTATTCCGAATGGACGCAAAACAAGATCTTTTCGTTAATTAATTACCGTATGAACCATGGATTGCCTTGTGTTATTACCACCAATTTAACCATTGATGAAATGAATGAAGTGATCGGAGAACGAACTGTTTCAAGAATCATTGAGATCTGTAAGATTTACCGTATGCATGTGGAGGTTGATATTCGGGTTGCCATGCGCAAATGATAAAAGATTACGCACAAAAAACTAAGCAACTGATGTAAAAGTGTGCAAAAGGAAAAATACTGGAGGACTTTTATATGGTTACGGTAGCACTTAGTCAAATGAATATCCAGACAGGTGATATAAAAGGAAATGAAAAAAAAGTTAGAAAACATATAGCATGCGCCGCACAGTTAAAAGCAGACATGGTTATCTTACCGGAGTTATGGAATACGGGCTTCGATTGTGAACATTTCGACAAAACAGCTCAATCCCTGCGGGGAAAAAGCATTGCAGCTTTAAAGAAATTAGCCCGGGAATATGAAGTTTTTATTTTTGGAGGAACAATCCCGGAAAAAAAAGATCGAAAGATTTATAATACCTGCGCCGCAATTGATCAAAAAGGCGATTTTGTTGGAAAATATCGAAAAGTTCATTTATTTTCCGGAGGAGTAGGGGAAGATCAATATTTTACGTCCGGTGAAGAATGGGGCCTAATTGAAACACCCTGGGGTATGGCCGGCGTGGCCATCTGTTATGATCTCAGGTTTCCGGAATTAATTCGTAATTTGGTATTTAGAGGAGCACGGTTTATCGTTGTACCTGCCCAATGGCCCCAAGAAAGACTTGAACATTGGCACACTTTGTGCCGGGCCCGGGCACTGGATAATCAAGTTTTTGTCTTCGGGGTCAATCCGGCCGGTAAAGTTGCAGATTCGGGTTACACGGGGCACTCCTTAATTGTTTCTCCCTGGGGAGAAATTCTTAAGGAGGGAGGAGAGGAAGAAGAATTAATTGTGCTGGACATTGATCTTAAGGAAGTTGATCGTATTAGAAAAATTCTCCCGGTTTTGCAGGACCGGAGAAATATTCTTGATGAAATTGATAACAGCCTGTTTTAATAATAAAAAAAGCCCTAGGGCTTTTAGAAGGTTTATTAAGATAAAATGGCGCGCCCGGCAGGACTTGAACCTGCGGCCTCCGGAATCGGAATCCGTCACTCTATCCAACTGAGCTACGGGCGCATGATACTGCTCATAATTAATAAGTTTAACTTAAATCAGCCATTTAGTCAAATAAAAATTTTACATTGTATGTGATTATCATATAAGGAGGGGAAGGATTTTGGGGAATTTTAATCTGGATGTCACATTAAAAAAAGCACTGGATGAATACCAAAGCAAAAAACCGCTGGAGATGGCCTGGAAAACAGGAGCAGATTTTCAAGGTGATCGATTTAAAATGGATTTTATGGGAGCACCTGTTGAATTGACCTATCCGGAAGGAATCCTTAGTGAGCAAAAGGGAGGAAAAGAACTGGGCCTGATTGAAAGAATTTTGGTCCTCCATTATCTATCCTTTGCCGGAGGCAGTCCCATTCTAAATCAGAAAATTACATTTAAGGAACTTCCCGGAGGGAGTATCTATATCGAACCATTTTCCAATCGCTGTTTGCGGCCCTTCATTGCCATGTTCGGTGATGATTTAACCTCTTTTCAAAGGGCAGCGGAAAAATGCGGGGGCATAAAAGAATCTTTCGGTGATATTAGTTTCTGCTTTTATCCTTTCCCCAAAATTCCTGTAACTTTTGTGCTCTGGGCGGGTGACGAGGAGTTTCCTGCTAACGGAAATATTATCTTGGATGCTTCGGCAGGTGATTATTTGCCCACCGAAGATTATGCTTTTCTTTGCAGCATGTTAGTGGGTAAGCTAAAGCAATGCAAATAAAGTGAAACTTTTATCAGTAGAGGTTTTCTTCATCCCCTACTGATAGTTAGTTGAACCAATCAGGAACTTAGTGTCTGTTATACCCCCATCTACATAAGTGGGGTCTTATGGACGGTTAGTGCGTGATAAAAGTAAAACGGTGATGAAATTAGAAAGGGAGATATATTTTGGAATCAACGATCAAAGATATTAATTTAGCTCCCCAGGGGCAATTAAAACTGGACTGGGTGGCAGCTCATATGCCTTTATTAAATCAAATCAAAGAAAATTACGAGAAAGAACACCCTTTCTCCGGCAAAAAAGTGGTGATTTGTCTTCATTTGGAAGCAAAAACCGGCTATTTGGGCAAGGTGATACAAGCCGGAGGGGCCGAGGTTTGCATGGTGGCCAGTAACCCCTTATCAACCCAGGACGATGTGGTGGCAGCTTTGGTGGCCAGCGGAATTCGTGTTCACGCTTGGCATAACGCCACAGATGAAGAATATAAAATTCATTTAGATCAAGGGTTGAATTTTCACCCAGATTTGGTGATTGATGACGGGGGAGATTTGGTATCCACCCTGCATACTGAACGGCCTCATCAGGTGAAAGAGATTATTGGTGGATGTGAAGAGACCACCACGGGTATACTGCGGTTAAGGGCTATGGAAAAAGACGGTACGCTTAATTTCCCTATGATTGCCGTTAATGACGCCTTTTGCAAGTATCTCTTTGATAATCGCTACGGAACCGGTCAATCAGTCTGGGACGGTATTAATCGCACGACCAATTTGGTGGTAGCAGGAAAGACCGTGGTCGTAGCAGGATATGGCTGGTGCGGCAAAGGTGTGGCCATGCGTGCAAAGGGTTTAGGTGCCCGGGTGATTGTGACCGAAGTAGATCCCATTAAGGCCATAGAAGCGATTATGGACGGATTCTCAGTAATGACCATGGAAGAAGCGGCTCCCTTGGGAGATTTCTTTATTACCGTAACCGGGAATGTCAATGTGATCAGGAAAGAGCATTTGGCTGTGATCAAAGATCAGGCGATTCTCTCCAATGCCGGTCATTTTGATGTAGAAATTTCCAAAAATGATTTATCTGCTTTAGCGGTCTCTCAGCGCACCGTGCGCAACAATATCGAGGAATATGTTTTAAAGGACGGTAGAAAGATCTACCTCCTGGCAGAAGGACGTTTAGTGAATTTAGCGGCGGGAGACGGTCACCCGGCAGAGATAATGGATATGACTTTTGCGCTCCAGGCTTTGTCTTTACAATATATTCTTGAAGAAAGAGAGAAGCTGGCTCCACATGTGTATCAAGTACCTCAGGAAATCGATCAAAAAGTTGCTGCGATGAAATTAGATACCTTAGGAATCAAAATTGATTATTTAACGGCACAACAAAAACAATATTTAGCTGGATGGAAAAATTAAAGCTATAGGGAGGAAAATCATGTCAAGAGAAGAAAAATTGGCTAAATTAGCAGAGAAAAGGGAGATGGTTCTTAAGGGTGGCGGACCCAAAAGAATAGAAAAACAGCACCAAAGCGGTAAACTCACGGCTCGGGAGCGGATTGAAAAGCTATTGGATGAAGGAAGCTTTGTGGAACTGGATCAGTTTGTTGTACATCGGGGCACCGAGTTTGGTATGGCAGATGTGAATGCACCCGGTGAAGGGGTGGTAACGGGATACGGCACCATCGACGGGCGCTTGGTCTATTTCTTTGCCCAGGACTTTACTGTTTTAGGCGGATCACTGGGGGAAATGCATGCTGCAAAAATATGTAAGGTGATGGATTTAGCCCTAAAAATGGGTGCGCCCTTTATCGGCATCAATGATTCCGGAGGAGCGAGAATCCAGGAAGGAATCGATGCCTTAAACGGGTATGGGGAGATCTTTAAAAGAAATACCATCGCTTCCGGTGTCGTCCCCCAAATCTCTGTGATCATGGGCCCCTGTGCCGGAGGAGCTGTCTATTCACCGGCCTTAACAGACTTTATCTTTATGACGGATAAAACCAGTCAAATGTTTATTACTGGGCCTCAGGTGATTAAATCCGTAACCGGAGAAGAGGTCAGCAGCGAAGCCTTAGGCGGAGCTTTGGCTCATAATCAAAAGAGCGGTAATGCTCATTTCTTTGCCGTGGATGAGGATGATTGTTTCCGGCAAATTAAAAAGCTATTATCTTATCTTCCATCGAATAATTTAGATCCTGCTCCTCTGGTACCTACCGATGACCCGGTGGAACGGATGGACGAGATTTTAGAAACGGTAGTACCGGATGATGCTAATAAAGCTTATAATATGTTGGATGTGATTACGGCTATAGCCGATGATCGGGATTTCTTTGAACTTCAGCCTCACTATGCTCAAAATATTATCATTGGTTTTATACGTTTAAATGGGATGACCGTAGGAGTTATCGCCAATCAGCCGAAGGTGATGGCAGGATGCTTAGACATTAACTGCTCCGACAAAGCCAGCCGTTTTATCCGTTTTTGCGATTCTTTCGGTATTCCTCTTCTAACCATCGTGGATACTCCCGGTTATCTTCCTGGGGTAGAACAAGAGCATGGCGGCATTATTCGCCATGGGGCAAAATTGCTTTATGCATATTCTGAGGCCACCGTGCCTAAAATTCAGCTTATTACCAGAAAGGCCTATGGAGGCGCTTATTTAGCTATGTGTGCTAAATCTTTAGGGGCAGACGTTTCTATTGCCTGGCCGAGCGCTCAAATTGCCGTCATGGGAGCCCAAGGTGCAGCGAACATCGTCTTCCGTAAAGAAATCGAAGGGGCAGAAAACCCCAATGAAAAACGTCAGGAGATGATCAACGAATATGAGGAGAAGTTTTCCAATCCATACTGCGCTGCAGCCAGAGGTTTTGCCGACATGGTAATCGAGCCGGAAAAGACTAGATATTATTTGATTAAATCATTGGATTCTTTACTGACGAAGCGGGAAAGCCGTCCGGGTAAAAAGCACGGTAATATTCCCTTATAAAATATCGACAAAGTTCTTCAGAAGTTCTTCAAAGGAGGGACATGATTTGGCATGCGATGTCGTAAAAAATAAAGGGAGGGAATTGTCTCCGGCAGTGGTGGTGGCAATTACGGCTTCCTTATGTGCCATGATTAATAAACCGGCCACGGATTTTACATATAAGGCGATTCGGCGTGTTTACGACAGCCACCATGGTTGGTCAAAGGCAGGCACAACGGATCTTATTTCATCTCGTCAAAGAATATTGGGAAGGGGATATTAATAATGCGCAAGTTTCATGTGGTGGTAAATGGAGATACCTATGAGGTTGAGATAGAGGAAGTAAACACCGGTAGTCAAGGGCAAAATAAAGGTTCTGTAGTGGAAAAACCTGTGGAGAAAGCTCCGACAGTGCCGGCAGCTCCGGCGGCAGCACCGGTAGCACCAAAACCTGCTCCACCAAAGCCCGCCGCAACCGGTGCTACCAACGAAGTGACCAGCCCCTTGCCGGGAACGATTTTGAATGTTGTGGCCAAGGAAGGGCAGGTTGTCCAAGCTTCTGAGCTGGTTCTGATTGTCGAAGCGATGAAAATGGAAAACGAAATTGTGGCTCCCAGCGGTGGAACGATTCAGAGCATTCATGTAAAAAAAGGCGACAGCGTTCAAGCTGGGGATTTGTTATTTACCCTAGCCTAAATGTGAGCAGTTTAACACCTTTTTTCTTGATAAATTGTTGATGCCTCCTGCGGGAGGCATTTTCATTATAATAAAGGTATGCTACTTTTTTATAATTGGTGCAGGAATACTTCGGCAAATTGTAGAAACAGGTGTCTAGAAAGGAGTTTGATGGGGTGGATTTTGTCGTTTTAGATTTGGAAACAACCGGTCTGGACTGCCAAAGAGATGAGATCATAGAAATTGGGGGGGTGCGCATTTCTCATGGCATTTTATGTGAAGAATTTGCCACCTTAATTCAGCCCAAGAGGAGCATTCCCGAAAAAATCACCTGGCTTACGGGAATTGATGATGAGATGGTGCGGGGCATGCCGGAGTTTTCTCAAGTTCTGCCTCAATTAGAAAGCTTTTTAGCCGGAGCGGTACTGGTAGGACATAATATTGCCTTTGATTTAAGTTTTCTGCCCCAGAGTATTTCGGACGCTTTTCCCACTTTGGATACCGTGGAAATAGCCAAAATGCTCCTTCCTTATGAAGCCGGTTATAGTTTAGGGGATTTAACCTTATCCTTAGGGATTCAGCATCAAGCAGCCCATCGGGCCTTAGGTGATGCCAAAGCCACAGCTGAACTATTCCTTTACCTGCGGGCCAAATTAAAAAACATTGATCTGATTGTATTAGAAACATGGCTGAATTTGTATAAAAAGTATCATACCCCATTAAAGGATTTAATCAATGAGGAGTATGGAGCGCATTTATGCCTTTTCCCTCAGGAAAAGATCAGATCACGTAAGTTATATCTGCCGGTAAAAAACAAAGAATTTTTTTCCCAGGGAGAAGTATCAAAAGAAATTAAGGATACTTACCGCATAGAAACCCAGGAAATCAGGGATCTCTTCCAACCCGGCGGCAGGATTGATGCTGCCATCACCGGCTTTCAGTATCGCGCCCAGCAAGAAGAAATGGCTCTGGGGGTGGCTGACCGATTTAATCAGGGTGGCTGCTTTGTGGTGGAGGCAGGAACAGGTACAGGAAAGTCTCTGGCCTATTTGTTGCCATCTGTGCTCTGGAGCGTTAACTCCGGCCAAAAGGTAGTAGTTAGCACCCATACTGTGAATCTTCAGGAACAACTGATTAAAAAAGACATTCCCTTGGCAGGGGTAATCAGCGGAAAGGATTTTTCCGCGGCTCTTATCAAGGGCCGCAGTCACTATCTGTGTCTCAGAAAATGGGAGGAAAGTATGCAGAATCCCCATGAGGGACTGCTGCCTTTATTAAGCCGATTGGTCCTTTGGTTACGCCAGACAAAAACAGGTGACATTGACGAATTATCATTAAATCAAAGGGAAATGAGTCTATGGAAAGCCATCTCCGCGGGCAGTGACACGTGTTTCAATACCAAATGTCCCTTTTACCGGGGATCGTGTTTTGTGACCCAAGCCAGAAAAACGGCGGAGCAAGCTCAGCTCATTATTGTCAACCATTCTCTTTTGCTGGCCAATGCCGTGGTAGGGGAAAATATTTTGCCGGATTATCAATATTTAATTATCGATGAAGCCCATCATCTGGAGCAGGTAGCGGAAAAGCAGTTTTCTCTGACAATAAATTATCATGAAGTGACATCCCTGATCCAAAAATTGCAGTGGGGAGAATTTAAAAGGTCCGGTGGGCTTTTACAGCAGCTGGTTACCAAAACAAAAAAATGGGTTGATGTGGATCAGGATACCAAGGATGAATTTCTCCATCTGTTAGAGGAAGCAAAAGAGGGAGGAGAATTATGCTCTGCCCAACTTCGGGTATTTTTTCAAATTATTGACGCTTGTTTTTCCTCCCATTGGTCTTTAAGTGAGTCCTATGTACAAACCCTGCGTATTTTGCCTCGGCACCGCAGCCAAAACCAATGGAGCGAGATCGCTTTGGCGGGGGAAAATCTCACCTTCCAATTAAAAAATCTCATTAATCTGATGGGTAAAATGGGGGCAAGGGCGCAATCGATAGAGGCGGAATTTGGCCTGGAGATCAAAGAAATTCAAGAGTTAACAGTTCTAATGGAAAAGATACAGCAAACGATCCACGGTTTAGAGATTCTCTTTTCAGGCATGGAAGATTCATTTGTGTGCTGGTTGGAATACAGAGGACCACAAAATTTCCCTTTAATTCACATGGCACCGGTGGAAGTAAAAGATCAGCTGCAATCATATCTTTTTGCTACCAAAACGGCTGTGGTCTTGACCTCTGCTACCTTAACCGTGGGCAACAGCTTTGACTATTTTCTCCATACCATTGGCCTAGATTCGTCGGAGATTCCGGTACACACTTTACAAGTAGCGTCACCATTTTTATATCAGGAACAAGTTCTTTTAGGGGTCGTCTCGGACATTCCGGAACCGGGATCAGTGCCCGATGTATTGTGGATGGATCATGTGACTCAGGCTTTACTAAAATTGATTACTACGGCCAAGGGGAGAACATTGGTGCTTTTTACCTCCCATCATCAATTAAAAAATGTATATGAAAAAATCTATCAACCCTTAAAACAAGAGGGCATTACCGTTTTTGCCCATGGGGTTACCGGGAATAGAAACCGCATCCTGGAAGGATTTAAAAATAATGAGCACAGCGTTATTTTGGGTGCTAATAGCTTTTGGGAAGGTATCGATGTGGTCGGGGAAGCTTTATCCCTGGTGGTGATGGTGAAATTACCCTTTTGGCCGCCCACTTTGCCTACGGTTTCCGCCCGACTCGATCGCTATAAAGAACGCCGCTTAAACGGTTTTCGTCGTTACAGTCTCCCTCAAGCGATTATACGTTTTAAACAAGGGTTTGGCCGACTCATTCGCACCCATTCCGATTATGGAGCATTGTGTATCTTAGATAAAAGGATTGTAGAAAAAAATTACGGCAAGACCTTTTTAAAGTCTCTGCCGGAGCTGACAACTGTCGTGGGGACTACCCATGAAGTAACGGAATCGATCCACGATTGGTTAAATCTGAAAGGGGGAGAGCTGCAAAGTTTCCCTTCCTCAGATCAAGAAAAAATGATAGAATAGTAATATTCTTTGAGAAGGATGGGTTGGCAATGAATAATTTACCCGTCGCAAAAGAATCCTTTCCTTTTCTTTTGCTGAGCGGCGTTTTAGCTTGGATCTTCTATTTAATAGAGCCGTGGCTTGGCATCATTCCCGGGGTATTTTTTCTCTTCTGCCTCTTCTTTTTTCGTAATCCCCCGCGAAGAATTGTCCTAGATGAGCAGGGGGCTTTGTCACCTGCAGACGGTGTTGTCATGGAGATTACAAAGACGAAAGAAACTGAGTTTTTAAACGAGGAGGTCTGGAAGGTTTCAATTTTTTTGAGTATTTTTAATGTACATTTTAACCGGGCACCGGTTCAAGGTACAGTGGAAAAGATTCAATATGTTCCAGGTAAGTTTATTCCTGCTTTTAAAAGCCATGCTTCTGAGATCAATGAAAGAAATTATCTGATCTTAAACACAGGAGAAGCAAGAATTATGGTGTGCCAAATCACAGGTTTTATTGCCCGCCGGATTGTATGTTGGTCCAAGGAAAGTGATTACCTGAAACAAGGGGCACGTTTCGGTTTAATTAAATTTGGTTCTTGTACAGAAATTTATCTGCCTTTGAAGTATGAGATCTTAGTGGAAAAAGGGAGTAAGGTAAAAGGTGGACTCTCGGTGATTGGAAGGTGTTCGGTATGAGTTTTTCAATTGTTCCTTCATTATTTACCGTCGCGAATTTAGTTCTGGGAATCTTGGCAATTATTAATATCATGGGGGATAAGTTTTATTACGCTGCAGTTTTCATTATTCTGGCGATGATAATGGATGTACTAGACGGTAGAGTAGCCCGGAAACTAGATGTTTCATCAAATTTCGGGAAGGAACTGGATTCATTAGCTGATGTAGTTTCTTTTGGAGTAGCGCCGGCTATTCTTGTCTATGCTCAAAGCTTAGAAGTGTATCAATGGCTCGGTTTAATAGTGATTATCTGGTATGCTGTGGCCGGAGCCCTGCGTTTAGCTCGTTTCAATGTAATCACAACATCCGGATATTATCAGGGGGTACCGATTACGGCAGCAGGGAGTTTTTTGGCATTTTTACTTTTTTTTCCTCATCTGATTTCGCCGGTCGTCTATCTTTTGATAACCTTAGCTTTAGGCTTCTTAATGATTAGTACGATCAGGGTACCAAAAATTTAAATATGCACCAAAACATTTCATCTGAATAATATATTTTAGGATCAGATGAAGGAGCGTGAATGATTTTGCGTGTTTATTTCATTAAATTACCTGATTTCCTGAGAAAAATTTTAAAGAAAACCCTTAGACAATAAGAAGATGCGATTACTCCACGGTGTCATATGGACATTTTCTTAACCGTGGTGAAGTGGGCGGTATGTTTCGGCAGACAGCGAATATTTGCTGTCTGCCGTTTACCGTTTAGGCTACATCTATAGCGTTGTGCTTGCTCCTTTTTCTTTTGTCTGCTCAATGATATTATTCATTTGCCCGGTATCGATTTCACTACCCTTCTTTATACAATCTTATACACTGCCGTAAAAGAAGTATAATTAAGATAGTAAAGCACTACGGAAGGGGGTTAATTGATGGACTATATCACAGTCAACGAAGCGGCAGAGAAATGGGGAGTGTCCGCTCGCTCGATTAGATATCATTTGGTTGCAGGGCGTATTGAGGGTGCCGTTAGAAAAGGTCATATGTGGCTGATACCGGCAACTTCTCTTAAACCCCAAGACAGGCGTAGAAAGAAAGAACCCTCTTTCTGTCATTCACTTTTAGACCAGCGAGATTCCCTTTTCTCCGTGCTTGATCTTTTTCCTATTCCAATGGAGGTTTTTGCTCCCGATGGCACCTGTTTGTTTATGAACAAGGCATTTATAGATTTTTTTTGCATTACGAATTCTTTGGAGTTTATTGGGGAATTTAACGTCTTGCAAGATCCCTTTATTAACGATAAGCTAGCCTTGACAGATTATTTAAAGCGTGTATTTTCCGGAGAGATTCTCTCGGTTTACGATGTAAAGGTACCTTTTGAAGAAATCGACAACCGTTATCGCTCCCGACGGGGATACGCCAAGGAGCATGAAATGTATCAAGACATTTCCAGCTTTCCGCTATTGGGTGAGGACGGAACAGTGGCTTATGTTATTACAGTGTTCATGACAAGGCGTATTTATCAGTTGAGGTTAGATGATGCTATTAGAGCTAAGGAATATATTGACACCCACTGGCTGGATGATTTTGATTTAGACAAGATTTCACATCACGCCGGTTTGTCCCGTCATCATTTAACACGGTTATTTAAGAGTATTATCGGCATAACACCATATAGCTATTATCAGGAGATCAAGCTTGAAAAGATCAAGGAAGCGCTGGGCGATTTAACCCTAAGTATCAGTGAGGCATTTAATTCTTGCGGTGCTGATTATAGCGGCGGCTTTGCCGAAGCCTTCAAAAAAAAGATGGGGATGACACCCTCCGAGTATAGAAAGACCTTACAGGATGACATATGGGATAACAGGAAACAGCCTGGACAGAGCGGTCTTTTAACGGAAACTTCTTTCAATCCTATTTGTGAATCAGAAGAACGACTTTTTCAAACAGCCGAACTTTTTCCTATCCCCATTCAGATATTCAAGCGGAATGGCGACATCGTTTTTATCAACGAGGCAATGCTTAGGATGTGGAACATCAAGGACACTTCTCTGATTATTGGAAAATACAACTTGATTCGTGATCCTTTTGCGAACGGACAACCTGAACTTCAAGATGGTATCCGAAAAGTATTTAAAGGGGAGACGGTTCTGATTCTGGATGTCCGAATCCCATTAGAAAGTTTCTGGGAGTGGTATAAGACACGAAGCCCCGTTTATGATATTGAAGCAATCTACACGGATATCCTCAACTTTCCTGTTGCAGGTAGATATGGCCAAATGGCATATATGGTGGCCATCTTTTTTACGAGTAGGATCTATCAGGGTAAACCGGAAGTAGCAAAGGCCAGAGAGTATCTTGAAAACAATTGGAAAAAAGAATACTGTATTGACAATATTGCAAAAGCTGCCTGTTTAAGCCCTTCCCATCTGGTGCGGCTATTCAAAAAACACACCGGTATGACCCCCTACAGCTATTATCAGGAGATCAAGGTAGCCCGGCTCAAGGAAGCACTTCGTGATAATAGTTTAAGTATAGCTCAAGCGTTTTTATCCTGCGGTTTTGAATACCCTGGCAATTTTTCAAGGTTTTTTAAGGAGCAAGTAGGCATGACGCCATCCCAGTATCGGAAGATTATGGATTGATAGATGAATAGAAAGAGCCCTTGTATTTGGATAAACACATACAGGGGCTTTTTGCTGCCCAAATAACAATGAGCATAAATGAATGATTTTAAGTTTTTATCCGATATTATCCGGTGTTTTCTTTTTATACAATGGGTATAACCCAATCTCTGAGAAAGGAGGTGGTTGATTTGGAACAGAAAAACAAGACTCTGCGGCACTTTGCAGAACTCGTTTCCATGCAAAAGAATATTGAGAATGAGCTTATTGTTCAGGCGAAGTTTATTATACAGGTTCAATCATTGATGCAAAATGAAAGGGATCATTTGTCCGTGATTAATCACTTTCCATGCCCGGCGGCTGTTTTCGCGAGAGGGGGTGTGATAAACAAAGCAAACCGTACACTCATTGACAAAACCGATTTGCGCATTGATGAAATGATTACGGGAAAAGTTAGCTTTCTGGATCGCATTACCAATGAAAAATTTGCTCTTGCGGAAGCTGTTGAAGGTGTATTTTACGGTAAGACAGCGCTTTTAGCGGAGAATTGTTTATAATTATATAACATTAGGAGGATATTCATATGAAAAAAATTTTATATTTATTTTTTATATCTGTATTAATAATGGTACTTTCCGGATGCGGAGCAAAAGAGCCTGTGGCAAACGAAGGAAGCGACGGAACCGTAACGGAAGAATCCAAACAAAGTCAGACCACCGATGACTCACCAAAGCCGCAAAATGCAACCGCCGCCAGCGCCAAAACACTACCGGCTAGCTATCCCAAGGAAACGCTGCCTCTTGCAGTAGATGCCGAGATACTTGATGTGAGGGAAAATCCTGCCAATAAGGGTCTGGAAGTCAGCTATGTAAGTGACAATGACATCGACACCCTGTGTGATTTTTATGAGGGTTTACTTAAAGATGCGACAGACTTAAGTACAGATAAAACACCAGATGGTTATCGGATTTCCGCCAAAATGGACGGTGTTGGTTATACCATCATGCTGAGTAAAGATGCTATGAAATCAAATCCCCAATATACCGGAAAAATATCCGTATACATTATCCTAACCGGTTTGAAAGGGGTTTTCGGGGGCACTTCACAGATGTCCGAGGGAGAAGCATGGCCCTTTGCAGACCTACCTGGCGTTCCTCAGCTTAAGGGTCACATCAGCCAAATCCTGCGGGAAGATGGTATTATCCGGCTTGAGATATCAGTGGAAAGTGCTGAAAAGGTTAAAAACTACATTGGCGATTTAACTGCAGCCGGCTTTAGCTTTGATATTGAGCCTGATGTGGAAAGCAACCATATGGAATTTCTCGCTTTTAAGGACAGCAGTATGATAAGCTTTACATATAAAGGTGAGGAAAACCTGGTGTCCATTGAATATCAACAATAAAGCGATTGACGATTACAAGACGGGAAGGGATGGAATAAGCCAGATCAAACATCAACATGAACAGAGAAAGCGGGGGTGGATAACGACATTGGTTTCCATCCCCGTTCTTCCGTCGTCAGTTGCATCACAGAATTATCCCTATGACACCGTGGAATACTCCGCATTTACTTTAAATCTGTCTATTTTACCCCAGTTATGCCGCCGATCATCGATGATAATAGGGCATAAGCGCTATTCATGCCCAAGGCAGACCAGGAAATATCACTACCGAGGGACAGGAGCAGGGAAATGATCACAAATGATACTCCGATGGTAAGTCCGTGGATAATTCCTTTATTGCCTGCTGCCTGAGCAGCTGTTCGACCACCGAAAAATAAAGCAACGACGGTAATAATTACCCCTAAAGGCTTGAGCCACTGTTCACTTAAAGGGGAAAAGTGGAAAAGGATACCGGACAATAAAGAGAGGATAATGATCAAGAAGTATGAGATAACGAGACCTCGAAGTAATGGGTTCAGTCTGGTTGGAAAATTACAGGAAAGCTTATTTTTAAGTGCCAAAGGAAGGCCTCCTTTATTAATTGATTTGTACAATCTATGCAAAAATCAAAAAAATATGATTTAAGAATTAAAACTGGGTGAAATCCTCATAAGCATTAAGAACTACTTCAATAAATGAGTTTTACTTGACTGATATGGATAAAATACATAAAATAATAGCAGTGTTTTATCGTTAACATTAAATTACACCATCGAGATTATAGATAAAGAGGAAGGAATAATATGTTCGAAATTTCTGTTCAGGATCATTTTGATGCTGCTCATTTTTTAAAAGGATATCAGGGCAAGTGTGCCCAGATCCATGGCCATACCTGGCAGGTAGAGATAAAAGTTCGTGGGGAAAATTTAGATGAAATCGGTATGATCTTAGATTTTTCCGTGATCAAAAAAGCATTGAAGCAAATTTTACATCCTTTAGATCATGGTTTAATCAATGATCTGGCCATTTTTCGTGAGACCAATCCTACTGCGGAAAACATCAGTCGTTATATTTTTCAAGAGATGTCCCAGGCACTAAAAGATGTTCCGGTTCAGGTATACCGGGTAACTGTATGGGAATCCCCCGGTGCGGCAGCGGCTTATTTTAAGGAAGAATAGGAGGTGTCCCATGAAAGGAACATTGCATGAAATATTTTCTTCCATTCAAGGTGAAGGCTTTTACGTTGGCGTCCGCCAAATTTTTCTCCGTTTTACCGGATGCAACCTAAACTGCTGCTATTGTGATACCAATGATACTCTAGATGATCAAAGGGGGAGATTTCCTATAGAAATTGAACCCGGCGCAGGTCGTTTTGCATACTACAATAACCCCATTGCACCGGATGAACTGCGCAAAATTGTCCTTGAGTTAAAACCGGAAATCCATCATTCTCTTAGTCTTACAGGAGGAGAGCCGTTACTGCAAGCAGAATTTTTAGTAGAGTTTCTACCTTTGATTAGAGATAGTATCCGCGTGTTTCTTGAAACCAACGGCACCTTGCCGAAAAATCTGCATAAGGTGCTGCCCTATCTTGATATTATCAGTATGGATATTAAGCTCCCCAGTATGACGAACTATGTATGTTGGGAAGAGCAGGAGCAATTTTTAAATATTGCTTTAGAAAAGGAGCTTTATGTGAAAACGGTATTGACTGCAGACACCACCGAAGAAGAATTAGAGCAAATGATCAAGCTTATCGCCAAGGTTGATCCCAAGATTCCTTTGATTTTGCAACCGGTCACTCCTACAAATGAAGTACGGGGGGTTACCCCCAAAAAATATATCCAAATACAAGATTATTGTGGAACTGTTCTAAAAAATGTCAGAGTAATTCCGCAAACACACAAAATATTAAACTTATTATAGAAAGGACAAATGAAATGGATAAAGAACGGATCGAAAAAGCCGTAAGAGAAATTATTGAAGCTATCGGAGAAGACCCGGATCGAGAAGGGCTGGCCCAAACACCTAAAAGAGTTGCACGTATGTATGAGGAAATCTTCAGCGGCCTCAAAGAAGACGCGAAAGAACATTTAATGGTGCAATTTTGTGATGAAAAACATGAGGAAATGATTTTAGTAAAGGATATCCCTTTGTATTCCATGTGTGAACACCACTTAATGCCTTTTTACGGGAAAGCTCATGTAGCTTATATTCCCAAAAAGAATGGTAAGATTACCGGCTTATCTAAATTAGCCCGTACAGTAGAGTGTTATGCCAAACGACCTCAGGTTCAGGAGCGACTTACTACGCAGATTGCCGATGCTATTATGGAGACGCTGGATCCTCAAGGAGTATTGGTTGTGATTGAAGCAGAGCATATGTGTATGACCATGCGAGGGGTTAAAAAGCCGGGATCGGCGACAATTACCTCAGCGGTGCGGGGCAGATTTGCTTCGAGCCAGGCAACAAGGGCGGAAGCTTTTTCTTTAATTAAAAATTAAGGGGGGGCGATTATGGATGAGGTTAATGTGGAAAATAATCATAAGTCCCAAGGTAAATTGGAACTTATTGCAGTAAAAGATTTTGCTGCCTGGGAAGATATGTATCAAGTGGTGGATTTTTTAAATAAAAACTTAAAAGCGCATAAACTGATGTTTGGGCTGAAAAGGAGAGACCCAGATACCATGACTATCACCATTTTTGAGGTTTGATCATGATCAGATGGGAAATATTAGATTAGGATCTGAGGAGGATGGCAATGAGAATTTTGCTAACGAATGATGATGGGATACAGGCAGAGGGGATCCAAACACTTAGAAGAGCGCTCAGCCAGATCGCAACTGTCAATATGGTAGCCCCCAGTTATGAAAGAAGTGCTACCGGCCATGGCATTACCGTGCATAAACCAATACGTGCCCAAAAGGTGAAATTAAAAGATTCCGATGAGGAACACTGGTCTGTTGTAGGTACACCGGCAGACTGCGTGAAATTGGCCTTGGATACTTTGCTTAAAGAGCCCCCGGATTTAGTTGTTTCAGGTGTGAATCACGGGGCTAATTTGGGGACAGATGTGCTCTATTCCGGGACTGTTTCTGCGGCCATTGAAGGGATGATTAATGAATTACCTGCTATCGCAGTTTCCTTGGATGATGATGCTTTGGTTGATTTTTCTTTTGCGGCAGATTTTACGGCAAGAGTTTGCCAGCTTTTAAGATTAAAAGGTTTTCCTCCGGCGACTTTATTAAATGTAAATGTACCGGGTGTGGAAGCTCACCTGATTCGAGGAGTACAGGTGACCAAATTAGGTAACCGCCGTTATACCAATACCATCGAAAGCCGTAAAGATCCTCGGGGCAGAGAATACTTTTGGCTGGCAGGGGACGTCATCAACCAGGAGGGTGATGAAAACTCCGATGTGGAAGCCGTCAAAAGCAATTTTGTCTCTATCAGTCCGATTCATTTTGATTTAACCAATTATCAAGTCATTGATACTGTTAAATCTTGGGGTTTTGAAAATTTGATCAGTAAAATTTAAGAGAACCATTTATTGAATAAAGGTAGTCTTTTCAGGGTATGAAGAGGCAATCCCCCAATCAATAAGAGAACCCCGAAATATATTAGAGAAGTTAGCCCGATCATGATGGTAATAGATAAAAGCAGATCATGGAAGATGAGACGTAGCCATTGATCCATGAAAACCAGTGCTAATAATGAAATGAACCCGGCACAGAAGGGTTTGAGGATGATTTTACCTAAGGGCAAAGCAATGCCGATGTTTTTAATTAAATAATACAAGTTTAAGGTGCAGCCGATAAAATAACTCAAACTGAGCGCAATGGCTGCACCTTTTATTTCTAAACCTTGAACAGGTGTGAGCAGCATAATGCCCAGAATCAAACAGATTCCGGAACAGAAATTGTTAAAAAGGAGTATTTTTACGCGTCCTAATCCTTGCAGAATGCTGTTCAAGGTTTGTTGCAAATAACAAAACAGGCCTCCTAAAGCGAGGATTTTCAATGGCTCTCCTGCTTCCGGTGCATGAAAGATCAAACCGCACAATTCTACGGCATAAAAAAACAAGATGACCATACTATGGATGGAAAAAGCAGAAGTGATCCATAGTGATTCCGTAATGCGGTGTTCTAAAAGCTTTTTTTGCCCCCCGCCGGACAGCTCGGCAACGGCAGGCATGACGGAGACAGCCAGGGACATGGTAATGATACTGGGTAAATGAAGCAAAGTTATGGCAACACCGGAAAAACGCCCATAAATTTCTGTGGCCGTACGCATGCTATTCCCCGCCATAATCAATCCTCTGGGGATTAAAGAAGCCTGCAAGGTCAGGAGAGTACTGGAGAGAAGCCGCGTTAGTGTTACCGGTGTTCCAAAAGAAAATAATCCTTTTAGCACCAAAAGAGAGCTCGTTGTAGGGGGAGGCAGGGGGACCTTGCTCCTTCTTTTTTGCCATTGGTATTTACCCAGCATATAAAGAAGGCCGCCTAATTCTCCGGCCACCGATGCAATAGAGACACCGACTACGGCGATTTCAAGACCATATGCGCGCAGTTTAAAAGTTAAGGTCAGACCTACAATCACTCGGATGACTTGTTCCGTGGTCTGACTAAAACCAATAGCGGATATTTGTTTGGTACCTTGAAAATAGGCACGATAAACGGAGCAGACAGCAACGAGGAATATTGCTGGAATCATGGTAACAAAACAATAATAAATGCGGCTGTCCGGAACAAAATATTTAATAATAACCGGGGCAAAATAAATAACCACCGTGGTAGTGAGAAGACCCGAGGCCGTTAAAAGAAGCAGGGTTAAGCGAAAAATTCTGTTAACATTACCCCGATTTCCCTGGGCAGTTTCCTGGGCAATCATTTTTGACATGGCTAGGGGGATACCCCAGGTTGTCAGCACCAGAATAAAGGTATAGAAGGGATTTACCATCTCTACTAAACCAATCCCTTCTGCACCGAGAAATCTGACCAGAATGACCCGATATAGGAAGCCTAAGACCTTGATTAAAAAGTTTGATATCAAGAGAATCATAGCTCCAAATAAGAAACCGTCCTTTTTCATTTTAACCTCACAGTAAAATCAATAAAAAAGCTCACGATTACGGATCAGCTTGAGCTTGTTCTTACGATAGAATTATGCGCAATCAGGGTATTATATTACCAATTAATGGGGAACCTGATAAGAGAAACCTGCCAAGAAAAAAGAATGAGAAAAATTTTTCTTTAAAAGAGGGTTTTAGGGGATTTAGGGATAATATATAACTTAAGAAAAAATTAATTAATTTTTTTATGTGGAATCAATCTAAATTTTTCGGAACTGAAGGAGGATACATATGAAGGTTTACTCGTCGGAAAGTATTAGAAACATCGGAGTTGTCTCTCATCAGGGTGCTGGGAAAACATCTTTGACTGAGTCCATGCTCTTTAATACCGGTGCAACTAATCGTTTAGGTAAGGTTGATGAAGGCAATACGGTAGCTGATTATCATCCAGAGGAGATTAAACGTAAAAGTACGGTTAATACTTCCTTGGTTGCCTGTGAGTGGCTAGATACAAAAATTAATTTGCTGGATACCCCTGGTTTTACAGATTTTTTTGGTGAAGTAAAAGGCGTACTTAGGGTTGCAGATGCTTTGCTGATGCTAGTTGATGCTGTGTCAGGCGTTGAAGTAAGTACGGAAATTGTTTGGGAGTTGGCCGATGAGTCCAAACTGCCCCGCATTGTTTTTGTTAATAAGTTGGATCGGGAAAATGCCAATTTTGGAAAGGCCCTTGATTCCATGAAGGAAAAATTGACGCAGCAAATTGTCCCCATCCAGTTTCCTATTGGGTCGGAAGCGAATTTTAACGGCATTATCGATTTAATAGCAATGAAGGCATATCAGTATAATGGCAACGGAAAGCCTTCTGAAATTCCCATTCCGGCTGATTTGATGTCAGATGTGGAAGCTTATCGGGAAATGATGATTGAAGCTGCCGCTGAAGGTGAAGACGAATTAACGATGAAATATCTGGAAGGGGAAGAATTGACCAACGAAGAAATTATCGCCGGATTAAAGGCCGGTGTGAATTCCGGAAAAGTTGTTCCCGTTTTATGTGGTTCAGCCTTAAAGAATATTGGTGCCGATCTTTTGTTGAATGTTTTGGTGCAATACGCTCCTTCTCCTCTGGAACGGCTTGAGGATCAGGATGCGCCCAATAAACCTATGGCTTCTCTGGTATTTAAAACGATGGCAGACCCTTATGTGGGACGTATTAGCTTTTTCCGGGTCTATCAGGGATCTTTTAAAGGTGATTCCACAGCCTATAATCCAAATAAAGAAACTGACGAAAAGATCAGCCAGCTCTTTACAATGCAGGGTAAGAATCAATTACAGGTACCGGAGCTTAAATTCGGTGATATCGGGATGGTGGCAAAACTGGCGCAAACCGGCACAGGAGATACATTAACTACTAAGGGCAGTGGGGCTATCCTTGATGGGATTGATTTCCCCACACCGACCCTGACTGTTGCCATCGAAGCCAAAACAAAAGGTGATGAAGATAAATTAGGCATTGGGATTGGTCGTTTATTGGAAGAAGACCCCACACTTCGTTTAGAGAAAAATGTAGAAACTCATCAGACTCTCCTAACGGGGATGGGTGAGGCCCATATTGATATTACCCTCGATCGTCTAAAAAGAAAGTTTGGCGTTGAGGTAATTACAAGTGATGTAATCGTTCCTTATCGGGAAACCATTAGAGGGACTGCCACCAGAGTGGAAGGAAAACATAAAAAACAATCCGGTGGCCATGGTCAATATGGTCATGTTTATATTGATGTAGAACCATATGCGGACGGAGAATTCGAATTTACGGAAACGATATTTGGTGGTTCCGTACCACGTCAATATATTCCCGGAGTAGAAAAAGGGATCCGAGAATCCTTAACGGAAGGGGTCCTGGCCGGCTACCCTGTGACCAACATTAAGGTGAATTTACAGGACGGTTCCTTCCATCCCGTGGATTCTTCGGAAATGGCCTTTAAAATCGCTGCCTCCATTGCTTTTCGCAAAGCTTGCGAACAAGCGAAGCCTGTTCTTCTAGAACCCATTATGAGTGTAGAAATTAAGGTTCCCGATCAATTTATGGGTGATATTATGGGGGATTTAAACAGCAAGCGTGGTCGCATTCTCGGCATGGAAAAGAGCGGAAACATGCAGGTTATTAAAGCACAAGTTCCATTAGCAGAAATGTTTCGATATTCCATTGACTTAAAATCTATTACTCAAGGCAGAGGCTCCTTTGTTATGGAATTTTACAGCTATGAAGATGTGCCCTCCATGATGGCGGAAAAAATTATTGCTGCTGCTAAAGCGGCCAAAGAATAATAGCCATTTTGTATTTTGCTTTGTTTATTTAAAAAATCTATCCTTTTCGATCTGGTAGGTTACTTCAAGTACCGCTAAATCGAAAAAGGATAGATTTTCTTGTCTCGAAAAAGTATTCTCTCTTTATCAATAATTTTTATTCTGATTGCAAAGAGAATTTAAATGTATCACGATCTAGAATTTCATGAAGATTAAACATGCCCGTAATAATCCCGATGTACCACCACCGAGTATGCGTAATCGAGCAAAGTACCCCAACTGTAAATCGGCAGGTCTATCTCTCTTTGGATCGCACGTGCAAAAGGTTGCATTCCTGTGCATTCCAACATTAATGCTCCCATTTCCGGATGTTTTTGCTTCATATCCTTGGCTATTGCGATCATTTGCTTTTCAGTTTCCTCAAAATATGCATATGGAACTTCCGGGCGAACCTTTGCGTCCCATAAGGTGTCGAAACCATTGCACTGGTAGTCATCCTGTGCACCGTTCACGAAATAATTGCTTGCCGGATCAACGCCTACCCTGCGCAAATGCTCATCAGTCAAGCATTCTTTCTTGGCACATAATATACCTACAGATTTGTTTACGCCCAATGTCTGTTGAATCATTGGTATCTGAAGGAGGCTTGACATAAATACAGGAACATCCACTTTGCCCGCGACATCCTGCTGAAACCAGGCAAAATAACCGCATTCGGCAGCGATAGCTCTGCATCCCATAGCTTCAAGATTCTTTGCTGCTTTTAAAATCGGGGACAGAAAGGGGCTCTTATCATCTTGGTAAAGAAGTCCTTGGATATCCAATCCTTGTATAATTTCATATTGAATGGGGAAGGGAAAGGCACTGGCATTTCTCACATCTCCCGGAAAGCCCGGATAGACATCATCCAGAATCATTATTCCCAATCCCATCCCGTAGCACTTATGCTGTTTTCTGGCAACAATATAATTTATCCCCGTGTCTCGTGATTGGTACATAGTTGTATTACCTCCATTTATTTATGTTTAAAATTTGCATCCAGTATATCAGATTTTGTGCTATTATTGCCCATATATTTTCACGCTAATAATATTTAGCGGATAACTAACAAAGCATCTCAGGGAACACCTTTCCTCAGATAACGCGAAGTCTGGAAAAAAACAGCTCAAAGGCTTTACGGGTAATTATGCGAAAATTCAAGATAACCCATGATTGACTAGTTATTTTTATATATTATAATTCTATTAATTCAGAAAATATTCTTAAGGAGTGTTGTAATTGAATAGGCAAAGCCCCAGTATTTTCAATGATATTGTGGGTCCTACTCTGGTAGGACCATCAAGCTCCCACACATGTGGTCCTTCCAGAATAGGCTATCTCAGTCAACAAATACTGAGTTCAACGCTTAAAAAAGCTACTATTGAGTTTGCTAAAAAGGGTGCTTATACAAATATGTACAAAGGCCAACGTTCCGATTTGGGATTTGTTAACGGGCTTATGGGTTATCGGCCTGAAAACCCACTTTTAAGGGATTCCTTTAAAATAGCAAAAGAAAAAGGTGTTACCGTAGACTTTGTAATTTCCGACTTCGATCCCATTTTCCCTAATATCGCCAAATTAACACTAATTGGGGAAGATGATGAGGTGGCAGAAATATTTTCCGACTCCACTGGAGGGGGCACGGTTAAACTATTAAAAATCAATGGCTTTGATGTTGCAATTGTGGGAGACTGTTATGAGCTTCTTGTTCGGGGAACAATTGACAAAAAGCAGGAGACAGAAATATTTTTAAAAAATATTTTCAGTATTAATGAGGGATTTTATTCGGCAGTTAGTAACAACGAATTTATGATCAATGTTAAGTCCCGGGAGGACTTCCCTGAGGATATATTACATAAGGTAAAGGCATTTAGCGGAGTTACCTGGGTCAAGGTGCTTAAACCCATATTGGTGGTAACATCAAATAGAAATGCCAGACTTCCATTTACGAGTGCAGAAGAATTGGAGAAATTATGTAAAGAAACAGGCCAAGAGCTTTGGGAACTTAGTGTTGAGTATGAAATGGCTCGCAGTGGCTGGACGCGCTCCGAAGTTGTTGATTATATGGAATACGTGGTTAACACAATGGAATCTGGTGTAAAAGAAGCACTGAAAGGTGATATCAATATGAATGGTATCATTCACCCAACAGCAGGTAAAATTGATAAATATTTTCAAAGTCCAGCCAACAAATTAGATATCGGTGTTTTAGCAACGGCTGTTCCTTGGTCGATGGCTACTATGGAATACAGTAGTGCTATGGGAGTTGTCTTATGTGCTCCAACCGGCGGTTCTGCCGGTGTATTCCCCGGTGCCGTGCTAGGTGTGGCAAATCATATGAATTTACCCCTGGAAAAGAAAGTTGAGGCGATGTTCACAACCTCTGCTATTGGTATTGTAATGTCTAAAGATCATAATTACTCTGCAGAACTATATGGTTGTCAGGTTGAGCCCGGTGCGGCATCAGCTATGGCAGCAGGTGCTTTAGTATATTTAATGGGAGGTACCGTTAAAGAATCATTGGCTGCCGCTTCATGCGCAATACAAAATATCC
The DNA here is from genome assembly GCA_040766325.1 of Dehalobacterium sp. GTDB lineage: Bacteria > Bacillota > Dehalobacteriia > Dehalobacteriales > Dehalobacteriaceae > Dehalobacterium. The sequence continues at coordinate 226,149 of JAXGQR010000001.1, forward strand.
TGGGAACAATCTGTGATCCTGTGGCAGGTTTGGTACAGGTTCCATGTATCAGCAGGAATGCCTCGTCTGTTGCCAATGCAGTAATTAGTGCAACAATTGTCATGGGAGGATATGACCCGCTTATTCCCCTTGATCAATCAGCAGAGACGATGTTTCGAGTTGGCACCCAGCTTCCTAGTGAGTTAAGATGCACTTGTGAAGGCGGTTTATGCATAACTCCTTGTGGACAAGAGCTGGCTAAAGAGCAAGAACAACGTGATAACGCACGGTAAAATGGGATAATAATAGTTCATTGATCTTAGGGCCTGATTTTCAGATATATAACACTCTAAAGGAAATAAACAAAAAAATATGTAGAGATTCCGGCATCGTCATAAGTTGCCGAGAATCCAGATACTTATCTTAGCTTAATAACACTACAGAACTTATGCAGTTGCAGATAAATATCCAACCCTATAGCCTAATTTTTAATAATGTTGGCAAAAATTTATCAATAAGTCGAGCAAATCGCTTAGCTGTTGTGTCAAAATGTATTTGGAAATAAAAGAGGAAAATTTGTGAAGTAAGAGAAGATAGAATTAATAGAGAGATAAGAAAAACAATATTAATGGGGGTTGTTACAAAAATGGAAGTTGGGAAACCTTGCGAATTCGGACGTAATGGATTAGAACCTGATGAATACAAAAAAATAATTTATTATTTGCAAGATGAAGTTTTTGTTACCGATGGACAAGGAATCATTTTGTTTCTCAATCCGACAGCTGAAAGAATCTGTGGTGTAAAAAAAGAGGATGTTATTGGAAAGCATGTCTCTGAATTAGAAAAGCAAAAAAAGATTTCTTCCAGTATCACATTAGCAGTTTTAAAAACCAGAGAAAAAGTAGAGATATTACAACAGTTGCAATCCGGAAAGACAGTAATTGCCCAGGGCAGTCCTGTTTTTGATGAACAAGGTAATATCTTTCGCGTAATTATTACTTCCAAAGATGTAAATGAGATTAACAACCTGGTCAAAAAAATTGAAACACAGAATTTTGTTTTAGCCTCTAAGGAAAAAGAACTTGATTTAATGAAAGAGGCATTTTTTAACAATCATCATTCTGCCTGCTTTGGTCAAGGATTGGCACAAGTAAAAGAGACGGTGGTAAAAATTGCCCCTACAGATTTGACAGTTCTGATCCAGGGAGAATCAGGTGTTGGTAAAGAAGTAATTGCGAAACTAATTCATAGTTTGGGACCCCGAAATAAACACTCGTTAATTAAAATTAACTGTGGATTAATCCCGGAAAACCTGATTGAATCGGAGCTGTTTGGATATGAAAGCGGTGCCTTCAGCGGAGCAAATAAAAATGGAAAGATCGGGAAGGTTGAGTTGGCTGATCAAGGCACGCTTTTTTTGGATGAAATCGGGGAGATGCCTTTAAATTTACAGGTAAAATTACTGGAATTTCTTCAAGATCGGGAATTTACCCGTGTGGGAGGTATCAAAAAGAATGCTGTCAATACCCGTGTTGTAGCGGCAACAAATTGTGATCTAAAGAGTATGGTTCAACAGGGAAAGTTTCGAGAAGATCTTTTTTATCGATTAAATGTTTTTCCAATTCGAATTCCTCCTTTACGGGAGCGAAAAGAAGACGTGAAAACTTTTGCAGAATATTTTTTAAAGAAATTTAACGACAAATATAAGTTGAATAAACAGTTCGAGTCGGATGTAATGGATTTACTACTGAAATATGATTGGCCCGGGAATGTAAGAGAGTTTGAAAATGTTATGGAGAGGGCTGTTGTCAACAGTGAAGGAGATTTCATTGAAACTTCCGATTTGAATATATTTTCTGATACCTTAGGGCAAAAACAAGGTAAAGTGATCTGTACAGGTTTATTGCCTTGGAAGGAAGCAAAGAGTGAGTTGCAAGAACAGCTAATTAAAAGAGCCTATGATTATTATAAATCCACCTTACAAGCTGCGGATGCCTTAGATGTTAGTCAGTCAACAGTGGCAAAAGTAATTAAGAAAAGTGTTAAGTAAAAAAATACTTAAGTAAGTAAAAAAATACTTAGCAATAAAGTCTACTTGATTCGGGATTTCAAGCAAAATAATGAACATGATGAGTAAAAAATCATTATGTTCATTTTTTTGATTTATTATAATCCAGTGATTGCAAGACTTTTTCTAATATTAAAGTTGGCATGATTATTGCTCTTATATATTCTACGAAAGATAGTTGTTCCCTTATAAAGTTTTTCGGCAAATATTCCATGCAAGACAGGCATCAGGAGGTGAAACATAAGGATTTAACATTTAAAACAATACTTTGTTATTTTGATAAGGGAGAAGCGCAAAGGGAAGGGGTCTGGAGATCTTGATTGTAGGGGAATTAATTAATATCAGGAACCAAGATATTAAACAGGCTGTGCTAAAACGAGATCAAAAATATCTTCAAAAGATTGCCCGGGAACAAATGTATGCCGGTGCCCATTATATTGATGTGAATTGCGGAACTCAGGTTGAAGATGAAATAGAAGTTATGGAATGGCTTGTTAACACCATACAAGAAGTGGCACAGATTCCCCTTTGTCTTAGCAGCCCGGACGCTCATGTGATCAAAGCCGGATTGAAACTAGTCAAGTACGGGCAGCCAATGATCAATGCTATTACAGCCGAAAAAGAACGTTTTACTCAAATGATTCCTTTGATATCACAGTACAAACCAAAAGTGATTGCCCTTTGTGTGGATGATTGCGGGATTCCCCGTACGGCATTTGACCGTATGATTATTGTGGCAAAATTGTTTAAGGGTTTGAAAGATGCCGGTGTCACAGAAGAAGATATCTACTTTGATCCCTTGGTTCAGCCGATTAGTGTTAATATCAGTGCTGCTTCGGATGTCATTGAAACATTGCATATGATTAGCCGTGAATATCCTAAAGTTCATAAGATATGTGACTTGAGCAGTGTGTCCTATGGTTTGCCTAATGAAAAATTATTAAATGTTCTTTTTTTAGCACAAGCCATCTCAGTGGGTTTGGACAGTTATTTTCTGAAACCCGATGATAAACAAATGATGGGTGCTATGATCGCTGCTACTGCTTTGTCAGGCAAAGATTATTATTGTATGGAATATTTAAAGGCTTATCACAATGGATTATATGAACATCAGTATCAATAATCATTTATGAAAAATTGCGGAGGTGAAAGTAATGGGTTATAACCCAAATGCAGGTCAGAATCTCTTAAATGGTTTTGGATTAAATATTTTTTCCGATGATGAACTATATGCGATTCATTGCGCGACATTAAACGTCCTGGAACATACCGGGATAAAAATCATCAGTAAAGAAGCACAGGATATTTTTGATGGTGGTGGCGCGATTGTTGATCGTAAAAACAACATGGTGAAAATCCCCGGGTATATTGTTGAGGATGCGATCCGTACAGCTCCCAAAACCGTATTATTAGCAGGAAGAAATCCTAAAAATGATATCGTCTTGGAAGGGAATAAGGTAGGTTTTACAAACTTCGGTGAGGGTGTTATGATCATAGACCCTTACACAAAGGAATACAGAAAAACCACAAAACAGGATTCAGGTAATATTGCTTTAGTATGCGATGCGTTGGATAGTATTGATGTTCATGAACGGGCTGTGGCCGCTCAGGATGTTCCCGCAGCAGTTGCCCCATTACATGAAGTAGAAATCAATTTAACCAATACTTCTAAGCATCTTTTTCAGGGATGTGGCGGGGTTAAGAATTTGCGCAAGATCATCGAAATGGCAGCTGCTGTCGTGGGCGGAAAAGATAAATTGCGCGAACGGCCAATCTATAGCTGCATTACCTGTCCCGTCAGTCCCTTGCAATTGGTGCCGGAAAGCACTGATGTAATTATCGAATGTGCCCGGGAAGGTGTACCCATGAATATTTTATCCATGGCTTTAGCCGGCGGCACTTCTCCAGTAACTTTGTCCGGTACATTGGTTACACATAATGCAGAAGTGTTAGGGGGCATTGTTCTCAGTCAATTAACCCAAAAAGGTGCTCCGGTTATTTACGGTAGTTCTACTACGATTATGGATCTAAAATATACCACTTCTCCGGTAGGATGTCCGGAATTAGGGATGATCAATGCGGCCGTAGCCAAGCTTGCTCAGTATTATTTGCTTCCCAGTTGGGTTGCAGGTGGGTAGGCTGACAGTAAGGTTCCTGATGCACAAGCTGCTCATGAGAAAACCATCACCGCCATTTTACCCGCATTGGCAGGGGCCAATGTGATCTATGGGTTGGGGATGTTAGAGTTGGGGATGACGTTCGATTTTGCTCAATTAGTGATTGATAACGAAATTGCCAGAATGATCAAAAAGGCTGTGGGCGGAATTAAAGTAAATGAAGAGGAAATGGCTGTGAATGTAATTCATCAGGTAGGTGCCGCAGGTGAGTTCGTCAGCAATGAACATACCTTCAATCACTTTAGAGAACAATCGCAGAACAAACTAATTGATCGTAAAATGCGTGATTCATGGCTTGCAGATGGAGCAAAAGACATGACGGAAAGAGCTTATGAAGAAGCTAAAAATATTTTGGAAAATCACAAACCGGATCCATTGGCTCCCGGAGCTGCTGAGGCCATGCGGGAAATTGTCGCAGAAGCCGAGGTTGAATACGGCTTGAAATAAAACAATTAGAATCACTCTAGGGAAAAAACAGGCATATTTCACAGGGTTGAGAAATGCCTGTTTTGGTACCAAAGAAATGATCAAGGAAAAAGTTCAGTATTAATTAAAAAATGGGAGGGTTATTGTTATGGCACAAGAAGAAATTTTACGAGAATTGGCTGAAGCGGTTACTGAGGAGAGAAAGAACTGGTAGAAGAATTAACTGATAAAGCTATTGCCGAAGGTATCGAGCCCTTAGCGATCATTAATGATGGTTTAACGAAAGGAATCGAAATTGTTGGGGAATATTTCTCTGCAGGGAAATACTATCTTCCTGACTTGCTCCTTGGAGCAAAATCCATGGAGGCTGGGATTAAAAAAATTGAACCATTGTTGGGTGACGCGAATCGGGAGTCCGTAGGCACAGTTGTTATGGGGACTGTACAAGGTGATTTGCATGAAATCGGGAAGAACATTGTGATTATGATGTTAAAAACCGCTGGTTTTGAAGTGATTGACTTAGGTATCGACGTTCCATCGCAAAAATTTATTGATAAAGTCAAAGAAGTAAAACCTCAAATCGTGGGAATTTCAGCACTTTTGACCACTACGGTAGCCAGACAAAGAAATTATTGAATTATTGCAAGAAGAAGGTCTCAGAAAGGGTGTTAAAGTCATGATTGGCGGTGCCCCGATCAATCAGGCATGGGCAGATCAGATCGGTGCGGATGGATACGCAGAAGATGCTACAGTTGCAGTGGATGTAGCCAAGAAATTCATTGGTAAATAATCATCAGGAAGATAAGAAGATAAAGATATATTATGAAATAAGGGGTGGGAAGATATGAGATTTGACTATTTTTCTGATAATGAACTCAATCAAGTACATGAAGCAACCTTGGAAATATTGAAGACCATTGGGATTCACACAGCTTCCGAACGATTTAAAAATCTTCTTTTAAGCAATGGCTGTCAAGAAAAAGGGGACAGAATTCTTTTTACTCAAGAAGTGATTGACAGGGGAATGAGCACCCCTCCGAGAAGCTTCAACATTTATGGTCGGGACGAAAAAAATGTCGTGGAATTTGGTAAAAATAAAGCGTATGCTCAGACATGTGTAGGCACTCCCTCCATAATGGATTTGGAAACAAATAAAAAAAGAGATTGCATGGTGCAAGATTTGGCTGACTTTTGTCGTTTGGCCGACGGATTAGAATTTATCCATCTTGTTTCACCGGTTTTCCCTCGTGATGTATCTCAAGAGGTTATTGTGACGGTGGAAACAGCGACTATGCTGCGCAATTCCACCAAGCCATTGCGCATTTGTGCTGAATCAAGCCATGAAATGAAATCGATTCTAGATGTGTTAACCGCTGCTGCCGGCGGAAAAAAAGAATTGCAGGAAAAACCTCTGGCTTATATTGAAGTATCCCCTATCAGTCCTTTGGAATATGGATTCCATCCGGCGGAAGCATTGATTGATATCGTCGAATCAGGCCTGCCTTTAGGCGTTATTCCTTGCCCTATGATGGGTGCTACCGGCCCCATGACTCTGGTTGGCTGTGTAGCGCAACATAATGCGGAAATCATGGCCGGTGTAATTGCCAGTCAATTAATCAAACCGGGTAGTCCGGTAATTATGTCTCCACGGGTTACCTTTATGGATATGAGCTCCGGCGTGGGGCTGTGGGCTATGCCGGAAATGGGACTGGCCGCAGCTGCTTCTATTCAAATGGCCAGACATTACGGTATTCCTTCCACCGCCACAGGGTATTCCGGCGCCGGAAAAGTTGCTGATGCACAAAGCTCTTATGAGCATCTATATAATGCCTTGCTCCCGGCTTTGATTGGTACTGATATTTTAGCGGCTGCAGGATCCCTAGACAATTGCCTAACGTCCTGTTTTGCCATGTTGGTTTTGGATAATGAGTTATCATCTGTGATCCAGAGAACGATACAAGGTCCCGTTGTTTCTGAGGATACTTTGGCAGTAAAGGTGATCGGCGAAGTGATCAGTGAAGGAATAACCTTCTTAGAACACAAACATACTAGAAAAGCCTTACGTGCCGGTGAACTCTGGAGGCCAATTCTGAGTGATCGAAGCACATATGAGAAGTGGGAAATAAAAGGCGAGACTGTTGAAGAAAAAGCGCGTCGGATGGCCAAAGATATCTTAGCAAATCATGTTGTAACACCGGTTAGTGCAGAAGTTGATGCTGAGTTTGATCGAATTATTGCTGCAGCACAACAAGGATAATAAAATGAAGGAATGGTGTTTGGATCCAACGCCATTCCTTACTTAAAAAACAAGGAAACATATGAAAACTTGAAAGAATTGCTACCGAAAAATAATTAAGGGGGGACTTGTTTATGACAGGAATTAAAAAGTGGCTTGCTTTATTTACCCTTTCCTTTGGTTATGGTTCCATGTATGTTATTCCTTACGCCAAATATGTCTATTATGACCCGATGATGAAAGCATTGAATTGCACAAACTTTGAATTGGGATTGATGGTTTCTGTTTATGTGTTAATTGGTATTTTTACTTTTATTCCCGGTGGATGGGTAGCTGATAGGTTTTCGGCAAGAAAAACAATTTCGATTTCTTTAATCGTCCAAGGATTATTAACCACATGGTTTGCTCTGCAGATGAATATGACTGTTGGTTGGATTGTGTGGGTCGCCTTCGCTTTTACTAATTGTTTTGCATATTGGTCTGCTGCTTTAAAAGGTGTGCGCATGCTTGGTGATAAGGGGGAACAGGGAAAACTTTACGGATTTTTTGAAGCAGGTTATGGTATGGCCAGTGTAATTATTAGTTTCATTGGTCTTGCTATTTTTAGCAGATATGTGGATCAAGTATCCGGTTTTAAAATGGTAGTATTGGCATATTCAATGGTGAGTATTTTGGCGGGTATCCTGACCTGGATCTTGTATGAGGATCATATGGTAGAAACAAATGAGAAAGCTGCCAAAGTTGGATTTAAAGATGTGATTTTTGTACTTAAACAACCTATTGTATGGTTAGTTGCGATCGTGATTATGACTACTTATGGGTTATATGTGGGTCAAACATACTTGACGCCTTATCTCACCGCAGTAGTCGGAATTACAGTTACCTTTTCAGGCGTAATTGCTGTCATCAGAACCTATGGCGTAAAAATGGTTGCCGGTCCAATCGGTGGAGCAATTGCAGACAAATGGAATTCATCATGTAAAGTTTTAGTAATAGGATATGTTGTGACCATTGCTATGTTATTTGCATTTTTATTTATGCCGAGTAAAGCTTCCCTAGGTTTTATAGTCTTGTTAATGCTTATTCTTGCACTTTTTGCTTCCGCAATGAAAGGTATTATGTGGTCAACTGTTGAAGAAGCCAGAGTGCCACGCTATTACACAGGATTAGCTATTGGGACAGCTTCAGTCATTGGCTATCTGCCTGATGTGGTATACGGACCGTTGTTTGGCCATTGGTTGGATTCTTATGGTAATGCCGGTTATAATTTTATGTTTGCTTTTTTGATTGGGATGTCAGTTTTGGGTTTGTTGGCAACTATCGGTATTTTGAAAACTAAGAAGAAAGCATTTTCAACAGTCCCAGATCAAATTTCTCAAGAAGTGCCTGATGAAGGATTAAACCAAAATATCTGATCAAATGAGAAAATAATTCTTTCTCAGCTGCAGTAAATCTTGTTTTATGAGTTATATTGGAGCATACTGCCCTGAAGAATACAATTTCCAAGGGCAGTTTTGCGATCATGATGCTCTACCATGGAATAAAAGGAGTGATTGTTTATGTCTGGTAGCGCTTGGTTTTGGTTGATTGTGGTAGTTTTGCTAACTTGGGTTTTACCTATCGGCCTATTTTTTTACAAACCGAATAAAAAAGATGTAGGATCGGATGAATGGCAGCCTATTCCTTATGAAAATCTTAAGTTTAAGAAGAATAAAGAAATGGTTATTTTGGGCACGATCTGTGTTTTATTTAGCTGGGTAATATGGTTGTTTGTTAAATAGTCTTAATATGTTAATTTGATTATGTCAACTAGATAAGGAATAACTGTTCAACGACTAAGATCATCACTTTCTTGTATGTCTCAAAGATGTAAGAAAGGGGAATTTTTGATGGAGAATGATTTAAATAGAGAAACATTTAGTTCCAAAATGGGTGCATTGCTGGTTATTATCATGACCAGTCTGGGGTTAGGAAATATTTGGCGCTTCCCTTATCTCTGTGCTAAGTATGGTGGAGCTGCTTTTATTATCGTTTATTTAATTGCAATTGTTTTCGTGGTTATCATTGGCAATCAGTGTGAAGTATGTATGGGCAAATTTTCTCGTAGAGGGATTGTCGGCGCTTTCACAGCAATTGGTCGGCGTCGTATATGGAGAATTTGCGGTTTCGTGGTTTTAGGCTTAAATATTATTGTGATGATTTATTATAATGTGATTATTTCCTGGGTCGTCCGTTACTTTGCCACCAGCTTTTCAGGAGCAGTATGGCAAGCTGCTTCTCCTCAGGTTTTTTTTGACTCTTTTATAGACACGCCTCAGGTAATTTTTTGGGGCATAGTCGTAAATACTATAGCTTTTGGAGTTTGTTGGTTTGGCATTGTTAAAGGGGTAGAAAAGGCGGCCAGAATTATAGGACCGGTTCTGTTTTTTGTTATTGTTGCTTTGGTATTTCAAACCTTAAGTTTACCTAGTGTTAGTAAAGGCTTAGAATATTACCTGATTCCGGATTGGAGTTATCTTTTCCAATATGAGACATGGATGCAGGCTATTGGGCAGGCACTTTGGTCAGGTTGCTTCGGGTGGGGCATTCTAACCGCCATGGGCAGTTACATGAAAAAAAAGGATGATATCACTTCTACCATCACTCAAACAAGTTTGCTGGATGCAGGTATTTCCTGGTTGGTTGGTCTGGCACTTATTCCCGCGTGTGTTGTTTTTGGAGTACCTTTAGATTCCGGCAGCAGCCTATCTTTCTTGGTTTTACCGGAGATGTTTAATGCGATGTCATTTGGACATACTTACATGATCTTGTTTTATGGTAGTCTAACTATTGCCGGTATGGGTGCGGCTATTGGATGCTTAGAAGCAATTCTCACACCTATTATTGAAGAGTGGGGTTATACAAGGAAACAAGTAATCCCTGTAGTATTTATTTTATGGAATTTAGGGGCGCTGCCTTCTTTCTTCAGTAAAACAGCCCTTGACTGGCTGGATATGACTATTGGGACCTATGCCATTTTACTTGGTGGGTTATTTATTCTGATCTTTGTTGGCTGGGCTTGGGGTGCTGATCGTGTGAGGAGAAATGTATTAAATTATGGGGCAGACATTGAATTCGGGCCTTGGTGGAATGTCCTGGTGAAATTTGTTGCCCCTGGATTGATTATCTTTGCTTCCTACGGTTTCTTTAAAGCATGGTTACTGCCATCTGTACCAGCACCTATTGGTTGGAGCATTATCATAGGTATCGTTGTTCTAAACATATTTGTCTTCTATACAGCGATTCGTTATCCTGTACCAGCAGATATTGGAGATATACCACCTTGATAAAAAAGATAATATCATTATTATGAACAAAAATAAATCAATCTAATCAGACAAAACCATCAGGAAAAGGATGCCTTAACAGCGTCCTTTTCCTATCCCATGGAGAATTATATAATTACCCTAATTCAGAAGTAAAAGTTTAATAAGGAATCCGGATAAGCCTTGCAAATGCAGGGTTTTTTTAATATAATTTCCGTCAAATTTATTCATATTATTATGGCGTTTTATGGCGATCTGTGGTATAGTAGGATATGTATACCTTTTGAATAGCGAGGGATGATTATGTACCTGAAAAAATCATTTAATTCTAAAACTGGCAGAACGTATCTGTCAGCTGCCACAAATTATTATGATCCGGTTAAAAAACAATCACGAACTCGTACAATTGAATCCTTTGGATACGTTGATGTGCTTGAAAATACATATCCTGATCCGATTGCACATTTTACTTCAATTGTTGAAAAAATGGACGCTGAGGAGAAGATGTCTAAATCCTCAGATCAAATTAAGATCAACCGGGAAGCTACGTTATCTATTGGTAATACCAACAGAAAGTACTTCGGCTATGCTGCTTTAAACAAGATATATCACGACCTTGGGCTGCATACCTTTTTTGTTAACAAATCGAGAAATCTTAATATTGAATACATCCTGAACAATGTTGTAAAGTTATTGGTCTTTGAACGTCTAAGAGATCCGGCCTCTAAGAAAAAAGCCTTTGAAAACAAAGACCGGTATTTTGAGAAAATGAATTTTTCTCTTGATAATGTATACGGGGCTTTGAGTATTCTCACCAAATACAAAGATGATTTGCAGATCCATCTACATAACAAAGTTAAGGCTCTTTACGGCAGAACAACGGAACTTGTATATTATGATGTGACGAACTACTACTTTGAGATTGACGAACAGGATGACATGAAGAGAAAAGGGGTTTCTAAAGAGCACCGTCCTGATCCAATCATTCAGATGGGGTTGTTTATGGACACAATGGGAATCCCCATCTCCTACAAGCTTTTTCCGGGCAACACTAACGACTGTGAAACGATGCGTCCCATGCTTGCTGAGTTGAAAAGAGACTATGACATTGGACGTGTCATTGTTGTTGCTGACAAGGGGAACAATACAGCAAAGAACATTAACTACCATGTCATGCGCGGTGATGGTTATGTGTATAGTCAGACAGTCCGGGGAGCCCATAAAGAACTTAAAGAGTTTGTCTTTGACGAGGAAGGATATACATGGATCGGGGACGACTACAAAATTAAATCAAGAATCTTTCCAAGAGAAATTAGTATCATCGGAAACAATAACAAGCCGATGAAAAAACGTGTTGACGAAAAGCAAATCATTTTTTATTCAAAAGATTATGACCGACGTGCTAAAGCAGATAGAGAACCTGCTTTACTTAAAGCCATAGAGCTTGTAAAAGATCCTGCTAAATACAATAGGGCCACGTCTTATGGTGCCGCCAAATATGTAAAAAACATTGAATATGATAAGGAAACCGGCGAGATCATTACCTCAAAAAAGAAACCGGTATTCGATGAAAAAAAGCTGCGTGAAGAAGAAAGGTACGATGGCTATTATGCCATTGTCACAAGTGAACTTGATAAATCTGACCAGGAGATTATCGATATCTATCGCGGGCTTTGGCGAATCGAAGAATCATTTAAAATCACAAAAAGCGATTTAAAAACCAGACCTGTTTATCTTTCCAGGCTAGACCGCATTGAATCACATTTTCTCATTTGCTTTATGGCATTAACCATCATTAGGGTTATCCAACATAAACTGTGTGGCAAGTATTCCGCAAGCCAAATCCTTGATAGTCTACGTAAGATAGAGTGTACTAGAGTCGATAAAAACCTCTACATTTTCGATTATGCTGATGAAATATCTTTGGCGATGAAGGACATATTGGACATTGATTTTTCAAAAGAATTTCTTGCCTTGAAAGAAATAAAAAATATTTTAGCGTTGCCAAAGAAATCCTCTACTGCACTATAACTTTTTGAACAAACAAAAAAACCGCAAGTCATTGATTTTAAATGGCTTGCGGACATTATTTTAAGCTTTTGCTTCGAAAGTCAGGTTATGAACAAAAATAAATCAATCTAATCAGACAAAAACCATCAGGAAAAGGATGCCTTAACAGCGTCCTTTTCCTATCCCATGGAGAATTATATAATTATAGCCAGTCGTTTAATGATTGATTCCCACAATTCGCACCAGAATGTCTCCGTCAGGTAAATCTACTTCTAAAACCCATAACAGGGCCTCCAATTTATCAACTAATGAAAAAATAATTAAGTCTAGTTCCGGATATGAGGAACTGGCATAATCTTCCTTCTCCTGCATGGCATGGGCAAGCTTTTCTTTATAATCATTGATTTTTTGCATCACTTCTTCTTGCGTCCTCAAATGATCACCTCCAAAAGTCTTTATATATTAATATTTTTCGGAGGATCAATGTGTGAGGAATGTCGGGGGAAAGAGAAAAATAATTATGGCTTTTTATGTGAAAGAAGGGAGTACCGCTAACTACTCAAAACAGTAGTATACGATACTCCCTTCTTTGCCGGATAAACAAAGTTCATGTAACCGCCCTTTAAATGGCCCGTTGTACCTTACCTGAACGCAAGCATCTGGTACAAACTGAAATTTTCTTGGGCGACCCGTTAACGATTGCTCGAACTGATTGCAGATTCGGTTTCCAAATTCTTTTGGTTCTAATATGAGAATGGCTGATTTTCATGCCGGAACTAACGCCTTTACCGCATACTGCACATACTGCCATTGGGTTCCACCTCCTTCAAGTATCTGGTCTAAAAAAGTACCTCATCACATTTTAGCAAAACTTCTTGATACAAGCAAGGTCAAATTGATTTTTCTAAATAAAATGGTACAATATATTATAGTTTTTTAAGAATGCCTTTTATTTGCAGGTATCATTATCAAATGCGTCGAATAAAAGCTTAATCATCTGTAATACGCAATACATTTATTCTTCATGAAGCAGAATGCTCATATGTATTATTAATTGCAGGGAGGTGTAAATGATGGGCAAGGTGATCACCAATGAGCGGGGCAAATTGATTATTTCCAAGGAAGTTATTGCCACACTGGCAGGAATCGGTACGATGGAGTGTTACGGAATCGTTGGTATGTCCTCTCAAAAAATCAAAGATGGGATTGCCGAATTGCTTGGTATGGACGCCCTCAGTAAAGGGGTTGCTGTAAACATAAAAAATGATCAAATAAGTATTAATGTTTATATTATTGTTAGCTATGGAACAAAAATATCGGAAATCGCCAACAATGTTATCGAGAAAGTTAGATATACAGTCGAACACCACACGGGTTTGGTTGTAGATCATGTGCAAGTTTTTGTGCAAGGAGTGCGGGTGGTTGACTAAGGAGGTACAAGGAGTTGAATTTGACAGAAGTTACTGCAGAATCTCTGGTAAAATTTTTTATTGGGGGCTGTGGTTATTTAGAATTATATAAGGACGATGTCAATGCACTAAATGTTTTTCCTGTTCCTGATGGAGATACAGGCACCAATATGTCCCTGACCATGAATTCGGCCACAAAAGATTTAGATGGCATAAGCACGACAAGTCAAGTGGCTCAAGTGGTTTCTCGAGGTGCTTTGATGGGTGCCCGAGGTAACTCCGGCGTCATTCTTTCCCAATTGTTTCGAGGTTTTGCTCAGGGAGTAGGAGATAAGACTGTCCTTAAGGGAATTGATCTGGCATTTGCTTTGCAAAAAGGAGTAGAATTGGCTTACAAATCGGTGATGAAGCCGGTGGAAGGTACCATCTTAACCGTAAGTAAAGCAGTAGCGGCAGGTGCTGTAAAACAAAGCCAGCAATCTAGTGATATCATTGAAATTTTGACCCATGGTGTGGAAAAGGGGCATATTGCTCTTGAAAATACGCCTAATCAATTACCGGCTTTGAAAGAGGCAGGGGTGGTAGATGCCGGCGGTAAAGGCTTTTTATTGATTATCGAAGGTGGCTTAAAGGCGCTTCAGGGGGAATACTGGGAGGCTGTAGAAGAAAAACCGGAAAAAGAAATCGATTAAACCTCATTGGATCACAAAAGATTTGACTTTTCAATATTGCACAAATTTCTCCTCAAAGGGAAAAAATTTCTGTAGAAAATAAAACATGATTTTCAAAATCTAGGAGATTCCCTTTTAGTGGTGGGTATTGATGATTTAATTAAGGTACATATTCATACCAATCATCCCGGGTCGATTTTGGAATATGCCCTCCAACGAGGCACACTCCACGATATCAAAATCGATAATATGCAGGAACAACACCGGGAAACAGTCATGGACAAAACGGCAGGCATGGATACGGCATCAATGCCGGAAGAAATAAATCAACCTGAAGCGGTAAGTGGTGTCGTTGCCGTTACATCGGGAGAAGGATTAGCCAAGATTTTTAAAAGCTTAGGTGTACAAACCGTTATCAACGGGGGACAAACGATGAACCCCAGTGCGGAAGATTTACTTAAAGCCATCCAGAGTGTTCATGCTCGAGAAGTTGTTGTACTGCCTAATAACAGTAACATTATCTTGGCTGCTAATCAGGCTCAATCCTTAGCGGAAAAAACGGTTAAGGTAATTCCAACTAAATCCATTGTCCAGGGGTTAGCGGCAATGCTAACCTTTGATCCGGAGCAAGATGCCACTGAAAATCAGGAGGCCATGGTCGAGGCCTTTTTTGCTGTGAAGACGGGTGCCGTGACCTATGCAGTGCGCAACTCTTCATTTAATGGTTTTGAGATCAAGGAAAATGACTTATTAGGTCTGATCGAAGATGATATTTCTGTCATTGGTCAGGATCTGGATCAGTTGGTGCTGGATTTGCTTCAGAAAATGGTAGAACCGCATCATGAACTAATCACATTATTTTATGGTGAAAAGGTTGCAGAAGAAGAGGCGACTCAACTTCTGGAAAAGATATCTCGGCTTTTGCCTGAAAAGGAGATAGAAATTCATTTTGGCGGACAGCCCTTATACTATTATTTAATTTCAGCTGAATAATAAAATTGCAGGATCGATACCCTTTTGGTTTACACCGGAAGGGTTTTTATATTTCCAATGAAAACCATTATTTCTGGAAACTTCCGGGCATGGTTTTTAAGAATTAACGCAAGATATTATTTAGGAGGTGAGGCTCTTGACTAAGGAAAGAGATCTGAAAAGGGAAAATCTCATTAATCAAAAAATGGAAAAAATAAAGTATGAATTCATGCAAGAGTTTGGTATTATGCCTCAAAAAAGTGAAGCAGAGCATGTAAAGCCTTCCTTTGATAAGAAGTATCAAGAAAAAGAGGATTGAGGAAAATACTGTTAGCATAAAAGCATTAGTTATAGAAAAGAATAAGACCACAGAGAAAAGAAAGGAGGTGACATTGAATGCCAAGTAATAATAGAAATGAACCGGTTAAACGTGGTGCGGAATCCGCTCTTAATCGCTTCAAAATGGAAGTAGCCTCTGAAATAGGATTAGGAAATTATGATCAGATCGATAAAGGCAGCTTAACCTCTCGTCAGAACGGCTATGTTGGCGGAAATATGACCAAGAAAATGGTTGCTTTTGCTGAACAAGCATTGCAGCAAGGTCAAGACGCCGCAATTGGAAACTCGGCGTATACAGAACAACCGAAACCCTAATTTCCTAATTTAATGAATGATACCAGCGAATACGGATCTAAGTCTTATTTAAAAGGAGGAAATATCTAATGCCTAGTAATAATAACAGAAATGAACCTGTAAGACGTGGAGCCGCCTCCGCATTAAATAGATTTAAGGCTGAAGTAGCCGCCGAATTGGGACTTGCCAATTATCAAGATATTGATAAGGGTAATTTAACCTCTCGTCAAAACGGCTATGTAGGTGGAAATATGACTAAGAAAATGGTTGCCTATGCTGAGCAAGCATTGGAACAAGGCCAAACAGGCGCCATTAATAGCTCCGCCCAAACTGAAAAACCTCAGGATGTTTTTGGGCAACCAATGCAGTAAATAACCATAGATTAAACCCATGGGGGTCTCGGTCCTCATGGGTTTATATTTTTTGCACACGATTATTATTGCAGGTATTGATGATAATTTTCCCGGTTAATACCCGGATGTAATCCTTGAGAAATACCCGCCGCGATTATCTTGCCTACGTTAAGAATTAAATCATCGATTTCTTTTGGTGTCACAACAAGATTTCCTTCAAAGGGCTGAAATATATTTTGCGATAATTCTTGTGAAAGTTCAGGATTAATTTTTTGGGCACAGGTCGCGGTCATGATATTTCCGGACCATTTTTCGTTTAGGCTTGCCATGGCTTCATGAACAATAATAGAAGCATGGACTACGGTCGGAACTCCAATGGCAATTACAGGGATACCCATAGATTCTTGATTGATACCAATTCTTTTATTGCCTAGACCGGAGCCGGGATTAATGCCGGTATCGGCAAGCTGGATTGTGGTGCTGATACGAGAAATATTGGCGGCAGCCAGGGAATCGACAGCAATAATCAGACTGGGTCGTACGCGATCTACCACACCTTTGATGATTTCCGCAGTTTCAATGCCTGTAATGCCTAAAACACCTGGCGCTAAGGCGCAAACGGGGCGTAACCCTTCTCCGACAACTTCTGGAGCATATTGATATAAATGACGCGTTGCCATGGTGGCATCGATGACATTAGGCCCTAAAGCATCGGGAGTGGCGTTCCAATTCCCCAAACCGATCACCAAAACAGGATCTTCGGGAGAGATCTGCAGCAAAGATTCCAGCTTTTTACCTAATATTTCACTTAAATCATCCATGATCTCCTTGCTTTCAAAACGAATGCGGGGAGCTTCAATCGTAATATAGTTACCGATAGGTTTACCCATGATTTGTGCTCCCTGGTCATTTAAAATGGTAACAGTAGTAACTTCAGCAAAATCATATTTTTCTTTGTCCTCCTGAACGCCAGGAATTTCTTCTTTAGTTGCTCCCCGTAGTAATTCATGGGCTTCTAAAGCCAAATCAAGGGTCAGGCCTAATTTATTATAAGTATTCAAAGTGCGCATAAACCAATTCTCCTTTTCTGCTTTTGTTTTTAGGATAACTTAAATAAGGGAAATTATTCTTTTGAGTGAGGAGGAAAATTATATTATTCAAAGAATAGTAAAAACTAAGCATAAATTATGGAGAAGGGAAAAGGGGGCGGGATAATGCAGGTAAAATGCTCTTTGTGTGGGAAGGTCGAAGAGATTACGAAAATACATAAGGATTACAGTAAAATAGCCAAAAATAAAGATAGCTCTTACTTTTGTTCTCGATGCTCGATGCGCGTGAAGTATCAAGCCAAATGTGCGCAGGATATTCCAAAACCAATGTAATTTAAGGCGAATTATTCGCTTTTGGGTCAGACGATTTTCCATTGTCTGGCCTTTTAGTTTTATTAGGGATATTTTTTCAGGAATAGACAACTTTTTTCTGTGAAATATTAGGAAATTATGCTCAGCAATATCATTCAGGTCGGGGTGACAACAGTTGTAGGCCTTTTGGGTTTCGACAGTGTTACCAGAGGTATTTCCGAACTTTTGGCAAAAGCAAGAGCTTTGGAGTATGATGTCATTGCGCAGAATAGCCGGTGAAGCAAAAAGAGGGGGCATTTTGGGCGGAAAAGCAGGCTTGGTCCATTTCATGTGGGAAATGGAAAAGAAGCTTTAAACCCTCTTTTTCAGCTTCTGTAGGTGTCCGATTTTCCTTGGGATATGTTTTTTCCTACCCACATCAACGGCAGTCGGAATCTTTTTAATCAAGGAATCAAGTATTTAGCTCAGGGAGGTTATATCGATTTGACAGCGGGGGAAAAAGATGGTGTCAGTGTCGCGGAGGCTTTAACAGAGATCATGGAGCGGCACCTTCCTTTGGAACAAGTCACCACTCGTTCTGATGGAAGAAAATCGTATCGAAGATATTACCTTCATCCCTCCCAGGTTAGAGCAGGGGGATTCCGAGTTCATCGTATCGGCACATCCGGGCTAAGCAGAAGAAAAGTTATGGTAAAACGGGCCAAAATAAAAAAATTTGGTCCGTTTTATTTTGCTTTTTGTGACAAAACTCTCCAGACAAGCATAACATGTATTGTACAACAAAGAGAAAGGAGCATACAAAATGGGTCGGCGAGGAGAGTGTAATGGTAATGGCCATGGTTTTGAAGGCATTGTAGACCTGATTGTTGTTTTGATTGTGATGCAGTTTTTTTGCAGCTTTGTGAATGATTAAAAGAAAATTCGAAAGGAGGAATACTTATGGGTATCTTAAGCGGCTTGACAGGTAATGGCTGTGATGGAAGATTTGACGATATAGTTGATTTAATCATAATCTTAATCGTATTACAATTTTTATGCGGATGTGTATTTAATAATAATCATCATGATTGCTGCTAAGACAAAGGGCTTTATGAGATTTAACAGGGATTCTCAAAAATTCGGCATAGTTGCACCATGCAACTATGCCGAATTTATTATTTGTATGGAGTTTTTATAATTTTATAAAAAAAATTCCGCAGAAGCTCCTATGCTCTGCGGATAGTGGTTGCTTTCACAACCTGGGAGAGGAGAAACCAAGGAAGAGCTTATGGGGGAGGGTTATCAAATAATTAATAACCTGTAGCTCTCCTTTGAGTGGTTTCTGCTACCTATTTTGTACCTTTGCGGGAAAAAATATACGAGATAATTTCAAAAAATATGGACAGGAATTATCCTTAATTGTCGAAAATAAATAGATAGGACAACTTGGTGTAAAAATATCGTGATTTTGCGAACAATATGTTATAATCTGTGGGTAAAGGGGTGATTTGATTTGCGGGTAATTTCTGGTGATGCAAAGGGTCGCAAATTGAAGGCACCGAAAGGCTTAGACACCAGACCAACATCGGATCGCGTCAAAGAGGCCATTTTTAATGTCTTGGCAGCCAAAATTCCCTGTAGTTCCGTCCTTGATGTATTTGCAGGGACAGGTGGTTTGGGGATCGAAGCCCTGAGCAGAGGTGCAAAGCTGGCTCACTTTATTGAAAAAGACAGGGACGCTGCTTTGATTGTAAAACATAATTTATTGCATACAGGTTTAAATGCCCATGCTCAAGTTTTCCAGGGGGATTTTACCTACTTGTTAGGCAAGTTAAAGGAAAAGTATGATCTTATTTTTCTGGATCCTCCTTATCATCAAGGATTGGTGCGGCAAGCTGTCTCCTTAATTATTAAACATGGATTATTAAAGGAGCATGGTGTAATTATTATCGAAACGGGCACGAAGGAGAAAGAATTACCTCAAGAAGAAGAAATTGCTTTAGTGAAAGAGTCGGTTTATGGCGATACGTCAGTTTTATATTACCAATTTCGTTAGGAGGGGTTTTCATGGATGTAGTAAAACTTTTAGATGAAATGGAAGACATTATTGATTCGGGGTCACGCATACCCTTGTGGGTAAGGTAGTTATTGATGCTGAAAATCTTTTGGAATGCATGGATCGCATTAGAACCTCATTACCGGAGGAAATTAAACAGGCCAAGTATGTTAATATGGAGAAAGAAAAAATGATTCAGGAGGCGCAAAGTAGAGCCTCACGGATTATAGAAGAAGCCGAAAATCAAGCCAGGAAAATTTTGTCTGAGGATCAACTGATGCGTCAGGTTCAGACGGAAGCGGAAGAACTGCTGCAGCAAGCGAGAAAAACCTCAGTAGAGATAAAACAAGGCGCGAAGGTTTATGCCAATGATGTACTCCATCAATTAGAGGTTAATATTGAGAAAGCTCTTTATACAGTTAAAAAAGGACGTGAAGAGCTTCAGGGTCAGCCATCTCGTGCTAACACTAATATTAATGCTAATGCCAACCCTAATTCTTAAGCTTTCTGAGTTGATCCTTGATATGGGAAATTAGCATCCAAAAGAAAGCAATTATTATGGACAATACGGGAGTTGCCAGGCAAAGTCCCCAAGGAAGAAAAACATATAAGAGCGGATGAGGGGGAATCCTGGGAATAACTATCATATTTATCACTTCCATGACCTGACTTTGGAGCAATAAATAAGTAAATAGTCCTGCAAGCAGCATATGTGCAATTCGGGTGAAAAAAAAAGGCAGAAAGCGCAGGTCGGAGTCGCTGATGATACCCATAACCTGGGCTTGAATACTTAGACCACCCCACCCCATAATCATGCTTACACCAATGATTTGCAAAGGGAGGGAAGCGCTGCATTCTCCCACCATTTTTACTCCTAAGGTCATTTCAAAGAGACCTCCGGAGAAAGCCTTAATTAATGGGTCAGGGAAATGTAAGGGGTAAAAAATCAATGCCAAAATTTGCTCCAAGTAGTACCGAATGCCCAAAGTTCCCAAAATATCAATAATAACAGCAAAAAGGACAATAAAGCCACCGATGGTCAACAGGCTTTGAATGGATTTGCTGATGGCATCTGAGAGGAGCTTACCTAAAGAGCGGCCATCCTTTTTTTGCGCTTCAAACATCGCATGGAAGCTTTTACTGATTAAATGGTGTTTATTGATCGTTCTACGGTTTTTTTCCGGATCATTTGCCTTGTAGTATCTGAGGAGAAAGCCCAGAAATAAATTTGAAAGGTAATGAGCAATGGCAAGGAGAGGCCCTAAAGCCGGATTGTTAAAAATGCCTACAGACACTGCGACAAAAATAAAAAGTGGGCTAGCGTTATTGGTAAAAGAAATCAATCGTTCCCCCTCGATTCGGGTACATAGATGTTGATTGCGCAACTTGGCTGTTAATGCCGCGCCAATGGGAAAACCGGAGGAATAACCCAAAGCGACAACAAAGGCGGCAGAACCGGGCAGATTAAAAATCGGGCGCATAATAGGCTCTAGGAGGATGCTAATGAAATGCACAACCCCTAACCCTAAGAATAGTTCGGCAATGATAAAAAAAGGCAATAGAGCAGGAAAAACAATGGTCCACCATGTTTCCAATCCCATGGTTGCAGCTTCCAGAGTTTCTTTGGGGAAAATGAGCATGGAGATACAGAGAAGTACCGTGGTTAAGGGCAAAAGTATTTTCATGATAGATCACCTGATCAGGAATGCTCGTATTCCTAAATATATTCTTCTTGAGGATGACTTTAGACCAAGTTAAGAAATGATACCTGTAAATATAAAAATATATTAGAATAAAAAAACAAAGAATTAGGTTTAATTTGTGAAAAGAATCATTTATAATGGGGTCAGATAAGAAAATAATCTTATTAAGATCATAACAATATTATGTTGCAGGAGGTTCCTTGATGAAAATTTTAGTATTGAATGCAGGTAGCTCTTCATTAAAGTACCAATTATTTGACATGACAAACGAATCAGTTTTGGCTAAGGGGCTGGTTGAGAGGATTGGTCTAGAGGGTTCATTGCTCACCCATCGGCCGGCGGACAAAGACAAAAAGGTGATCAATGCCGATATTCCTGACCATACGACTGCGATTAAATTAATGTTAGATGCTTTGACCGATACGGGCCATGGTGTGATTTCTTCAATGGATGAAATTGATGCTATTGGTCATCGTGCTGTTCATGGCGGTTCTGTCTTTACAGAATCCACAATTATTGATGATGAAGTGGTTGCAAAAATGGAAGAATTAATTCCTTTGGCTCCTTTACATAACCCTCCTGGAATTGCCGGTATTAAAGCTTGTCGCGAGATTTTGCCTGGCTTGCCTCAGGTAGCTGTTTTTGATACGGCTTTCCATCAAAGCATGCCGGAAGCTTCTTATATTTATGGTCTGCCTTATGAATATTTTGAAAAGTACGGGATCAGAAGATATGGTTTCCACGGTACCTCCCACCGTTATGTTTCGCAAAGAGCTGCAGAGCTTATGGGAGAACCTTTGGAAGATCTGAAAATGGTTACTTGTCATTTGGGCAATGGAGCTAGCCTGGCTGCCATTGATAAAGGGAAGGTGCTGGATACCACCATGGGTTTCACTCCTTTGGAAGGATTGATGATGGGAACCAGATCTGGTAATGTGGATCCGGCGATTATCCGTTTTATTATGGAAAAAGAAAATTTAACCATCAAAGAAGTAGATGAATTGTTAAACAAAAAAAGCGGTTTTCTAGGTGTTTCCGGGATTAGCAGCGATTTAAGAAATGTAGAGGAGGCTGCTTCAGAAGGCAACTATCGTGCGCAATTGGCGATTGATATGTTTTATCAAAAAATTGTCCGTTTTATCGGTGCTTTTGTGGCAGAGATCAATGGGATTGATGTCTTGATCTTTACTGCCGGAATTGGCGAAAATTCGCCTGAAATGCGGGAAGCAGTTTGTTCCAAGTTGGAATTCCTATGCTTGTTTATTGATAAAGAGAAGAATAAATTCCGAGGAGAAGAAAGGGAAATCAGCACACCGGGATCAAAGGTCAAAGTATTTGTCATTCCTACCAATGAAGAATTGATGATCGCTCGGGATACAGCTGCACTGGTAAGATAGACCGATTTACCATCATGATATCTTGACATTCCGCCTTGAGATTTATATAATAAGCCATGGGTTTGCCTTTAGCCCAAAATGAGGTGCGGTTGAGATGAAAGTTAATGTCGGTAAGATTAAAAGTATCTTGGGGAAAAGAGAGTCTCTAGAATTTAAGGAGTCTCTGTCACAACTAATGATCGAAGACGGGGATACCATTAAATTGACTGCTCCATTGGAGTTTTCCGGTCTGGCAGAGAATCTAGGTGACAGAATCCTAATTGAGGGAAATATACATACGGTTGTGGGACTGTTATGTAGTCGTTGTATGAAACCTACAACCATTTCGATTCATGCGCCTTTTAGAGAGATCTTCGCAAATCATAAAATTGAAGATGATGAAGAAGATGAAATATTCCTTTTTGAAGGTGATGAATTTGATATTACACCTCATGTTGCGCGGGCAATTATATTAGAATTACCCATGAAGGTGTTGTGTAAGGAAGATTGTCAAGGGTTTTGCTCGGAATGTGGGATTGATTTAAACTTGAAAAAATGCCAATGTCATAAAGAAACAATAGATCCCCGTTTCGCAGTATTAAAAAATCTTGTAAGTCAGAGTTCTACTGAAGGGAGTGTTAACAGTGGGAGTGCAGCAGGGAAGAACATCAAAGGCGAATAAAAGAATGCGTCGAGCAACGCAAAAGATCAACAAGCCTTCATTATCTGAATGTCCACAATGTCATGCCTTTAAAGCACCACACCGCGTTTGTCCGGAATGTGGTTATTATAAAGGAAAAGAAGTTGTATCCAAAGCAGAATAATCATCAAACAAATAAAGTGCATGGATGCGAAAACGACCAGGCAAGAGTATGTGCTCCTGTATGGTCGTTTTGTTATTCCATCAATCACGATTCGGTATTGTTTACCTCTTGTTCCTGGGCTGGGGGATCGGATTGTGCTTCTAATTCCCTGTTACGATTGTTTTTTTTGATAAAACTAAGCTTATCATATAAGTTGGAAATATGTAAAGCCATAAGGATGAAAAATACAGTTGTAAAAACTAAAAAGAAGTGTCCGAGGCCAATTCCAATACCTAATCCCGCAGTAGCCCAGATATTAGCCGCAGTTGTAACTCCTTGGACTTCCCCCATGGGTTCTCGCCAAATAATTCCGGCACCCAAAAAACCGATTCCGGTAATAATACCTACGATTAAACGAGCAGGATCCATTGTGGCCACACCGCGAAATTCTTCAAATCCATAAGCAGAAATCATGGCAATGGATGTGGTGGATATGCATACCAGAGCATGGGTTCTAAGACCTGCTGCCTTATGTTTTCTGCTCCGTTCAATGCCTAGGATAATTCCTACAATGGTGCCAATAAGTAGCCTGAAAAAAACATCTTGATAAGTAATTCCGATCTGGATCACCCCCCAAAAAATAAATGATCTTCGTATAGATTAATTAAGGGAAATATTTATCAATAGGTTTTTTCATCCGCTACAAATAGTTAGTTGAACCACATTTTTCCTATATGATATGATTGCTGATAATCAGTTATGCGATTTATCATCAGATTCAATAAAACATTTGTCGAAGTCCCTCTTCACTTTGGTTTGTTATTTTTTGCCCGGACATTTTTTTTACCTTTTTCCCAAATGCTTGATTCAGTCTGTTATAATGAAATTGATATAGATAATTGTATTAACTAGCAGGGAAAAATGCAAGGAATTTAGTGTTTTTAATATATATCATCCTCTGGAGCAATGCCTCTGGAAATCAATGAATGGAGAATGTATGATAATGCGTACAGATGAGGATTTAGTGCGCTTGAGCCAACAAGGGGATATTGCCGCTTTTGAGGAGTTAATATCCCAACATCAGCAAAAAACTTACAATATTGCGTATCGTTTGATGGGCAATCATCATGATGCGAATGATTTGGCTCAGGAAGCCTTGATAAAAGTATATAAATCGATCGGAAGTTTCCGTCAGGATTCCTCTTTCAGTACCTGGGTTTATCATATTGTAACTAATGTTTGCCGAGACGAGCTTAGAAAACGCAGTCGTCAACAAGTTTCATATCTTGATGAGCCTGTTTCACTGCATAATGGCGAGGTACATAAGGAAGTAGCAGATGATACTTTTAATCCTGAAGAAGCTTATGAACGCAGAGAATCGGCAGAATATATCCAGGAACTGATCAATACCCTTACTCCGGAGTATCGTATGGTCATCATTTTACGGGAGATGCTAGGATTAAGTTATGAAGAAATTTCTCAGGAATTAAATATTTCTTTAGGTACAGTAAAATCTAGATTAAATCGGGCCAGAAGATACTTAAAAGAACGGATCATTGCAGGCCGAGAAGTATCCTCGCCTGAAGCGAAGCGCATCGGCGGAGAGTGAACCATTTAATCAAATTGAACAAAATTAAAGTGAAATAACACAGGAAAGCTTGCTGTATGGAGGAAATTTTGATGAAAAAGTTTTTGATTGTAGATGGAAACAGTTTGATTCACCGAGCTTTTTACGCTCTGCCCTTGCTTTCCAATTCTCAGGGTCAGTTTACCAATGGGGCTTATGGTTTCACCACTATGTTTACCAAAATCCTTGAAGAAGAAAATCCAGACTATGTAGTCGTTTGTTTTGATAAGGATAGAAAAACCTTTCGTACAGAATTATTTAAGGAGTATAAAGGTCAGCGCAAACCAACGCCTAAGGAACTTATTTCTCAGTTTTCACTGGTACGGCAAATCATTGATGCCCTCAATGTGGCTTATGAAGAACTGGAGGGGTTTGAGGCTGATGACATCATTGGTGCTATGGTCAAAAAAGGTGAAGAGGCGGGCTTTACCAACTTAGTGTTAACCGGGGATAAGGATGCTCTGCAATTGGTGTCCGATCATTCTAAGGTCTTATTAATCAGAAAGGGCATTTCCGTTCTGGAACCTTTCGACGAACAAGCCCTATATGATAAGTACGCCTTAAAGCCTTATCAGATCATCGATTTAAAAGGATTGATGGGAGATCCTTCAGACAATATACCCGGTGTGCCCGGGGTGGGGGAAAAGACTGCATTAAAATTATTACATCAGTATCATTCCATGGAAGGCATCTACGAAAATTTAGAAGAACTTACCCCTAAATTAAGAAGCAAACTGGCGGAAAACCGGCAGTTGGCAGATATATCCAAGGATTTGGCCACCATCAGAACAGATCTACCTCTGGAGATTGACTTAACCCGTTACCAATATGGTGCTCCTCATTATCAGGAATTATTAAAGGTATACCAAGAATTAGAGTTTAATAGCTTGGTACCTGGCGTGCTTGATCTCATGAAAAATGAACGGGAACAAGAAAGTTTGCCTCACGTTACTCTTCTGGAGGATAAGGCTGCTCTTACTCAAGTTCTTTCAGCGCATGGAGCCGAGCAGAAGAGGGCCATTTATGCCGTGCACACAGGAAACTATTTTAAAGGGGAGATAACTTCTCTGGCATTAGCTTTTTCCCGGGATGAGTCTTATGTGATCCCTCTTACTGGAAAAGATCATGAAGGTAAAAGACAAATCTTAGAGACGGTTTTTTCCGAAACTTTAGGGGAAAAAATTGTTTACAACGGAAAAGAACTTCTTGTCATGCTTGCCCAAAATGGGGTATCTTTTTCTGGAGAGTTTTCCGATGTGATGTTGGGAGCTTATTTGCTTGATCCCGGATCCCAATCTCATTACAGCCTAGAAGCATTGGCTCTGGAATATTTACAGATTCCGATGGTCGCAAGATACCGGGCGGAAGAGAATTATGGATGGCGGGCTCAAATCCTTTGGCAATTGTCGGATCTTTTGGAAAGTAAACTTCAAGAACAGGAAATGGAAGCGCTTTACCGCGAGGTAGAGCTGCCCCTGGAGCGGATCCTGGCGCAAATGGAATTGGCCGGCATCAAAGTGGAGAAAGCTCAATTAGAGATCATGTCCCAGGAATTGGAGGCAGCCATTTCTCAGGTACGGGAAGAAGTTTACCGGCAGGCGGGCGAGGAATTTAATCTTAATTCTCCGAAGCAGTTAGGGGTGATTTTATTTGAAAAGCTAGGATTGCCTCCCCTGAAAAAAACGAAAACAGGCTATTCCACCAGTGCCGAAGTTTTGGATCAATTGGCGGAGCGCCACGAAATTGTGGCCATGATTTTAGAATATCGCACTTTAGCTAAATTAAAATCCACCTATGTGGATGGATTACAGCCGCTAATTAATCCTCAAACAGGGAAACTACACACTTCTTTTAATCAAATGGTCACAGCTACCGGGCGCCTTTCTTCCACAGAGCCTAACCTCCAGAATATCCCGATTCGCATTGAACTGGGGCGACGTATTCGGAAGGTCTTTGTCCCGGAAAATCCACATAATGTGCTTTTGGCGGGAGATTATTCCCAGATCGAATTACGAGTACTAGCGCATATTTCTCAAGATTCGGTGTTGCAGGAAGCTTTTCGCGCCAATCAAGATATTCATACCAGAACTGCTGCCGAGGTTTTTGGTGTGCCCATGGATCAGGTGGACAGAGAAATGCGGAGGAAAGCCAAGGCAGTTAATTTTGGTATTATTTATGGGATCAGTGATTACGGGTTATCTCGGGATTTAGGTATCCCCCGTAAGGATTCCAAGCATTATATCGAACAGTATTTTAAACGTTATCCAGGGGTAGCAGCTTATTTGGAAGAGATTGTCGCATCTGCTAAGGAAAAGGGTTATGTGACGACATTATTAAAGCGGCGGCGTTATCTCCCCGATATCTTAAGCCCCAATTATAACGTGCGCAGCTTTGGGGAACGCACAGCTATGAATACCCCGATTCAGGGAAGTGCCGCTGATATAATTAAGGTTGCTATGGTGAATGTAGCACGATACATGCAGGCAGAGGGTTTTCGCTCAAAGATGATTTTACAGGTCCATGATGAATTGATCTTTGATGTGATACCGGAGGAACTTGAACCCTTAGCGCGAGGTATCAAAACCTGTATGGAGCAGGCTATATCCCTATCGGTACCTTTAAAAGTAGACTTAAAGGCGGGCCCGAACTGGTATCAGATGGAGCCATATCTGGTAGATTAAATAAAGGGATAGATTTAAAAAAAAATCATCGAACATCAAGGAGAGGATTAAATGCCGGAATTACCTGAGGTAGAAACTGTGCGCAGATCATTGGAAGAGCATTTAGTAGGCTTAAGCATAAAAAATATTACCATCAATCATCCTGGCGTGATTGCCACTCCTGAGATCTCGGCGTTTCGGAATAATCTTTTGGAACAAACTTTTCTGCATGTAGGACGGCGGGGGAAGTATCTAATCTTTGATGTGACCCCCCATTGGAAAATGGTGCTTCATTTGCGTATGACCGGTCGCTTGGTTTATAGCGATGCCGGTATGATGCTTTTGAAACACACCCATGTGATTTTTGATCTGGATAATGGGAAAGAATTAAGATTTACTGACCCTAGACGGTTTGGGCGCATCTGGCTGGTAAAAAATGAAGATATTTCTCAGCTTTCCGGTCTGAACACCCTGGGACCGGAGCCTTTAGAAAAGGAATTTTCTCCGGAAATTTTTCGCGCTCAATTACAGGGAAGAAAGACCCGGATCAAACCCCTTCTTCTGGATCAAAGGTTTGTTGCCGGTATCGGTAATATTTATGCCGATGAGATTTTGTTCAGGAGTGGTATTCATCCGGAAAGAAGAGCAGATTCTTTAAGTGATGAAGAAATTAAGCTTTTGTTTCAAACGATCATTGATATCTTGCAGGAAGCAGTAGTGCATCGAGGCACCAGCTTTAGCGATTACGTGGATGGTTTAGGGGAAAAAGGCACCCATCAAAACTTTGTGCAGGTATATCAAAGAGTGGGACAGCAGTGTTTTCGCTGTGCAGCTGTTATAGAACGTATGAAAATCGGCAGTCGCAGTGCTTATCATTGTCCCCGGTGCCAAAAATAAAAGAGTAAAAACAGGTGGTATCTTTGAAGATTATTGGATTAACCGGAGGCATTGCCAGCGGCAAAAGTACGGTTGCTAAATATTTAAGAGAATTAGGTGCCCAGGTGATTGATGCCGATGAGATTGCCCGGGAAGTGGTGCTTCCCGAGCAACCTGCCTACCGGGATATTGTGAGGGAGTTTGGTAGGGAAATTTTATTACCTGACGGAACTCTGAATCGGCAAAAATTAGGCAGCATTATTTTTAAAAACCCTGCTGCTCGTAAAAAATTAGATCAGATCACCCATCCGGCAATCTATCGGGAGATAGAGCGGCAAGTTGAGGAATATAAAGCTCAGGCACCGGAAGGATTAGTATTTCTGGATGTGCCATTATTGATTGAAACAGGGATGCATGAAAAAGTGGATGAGGTTTGGCTCACTTTTCTCCCGGAGGAGCTGCAATTGCAGCGTTTAATGGAGCGAGATGGGTTTTCCAAGAGTGAAGGGGAAAAAAGGCTGTCTTCCCAATTACCCCTGAGGGAAAAAATAAAATTTGCCCATCGGGTGATTGATACATCTGGTTTATTAGAGGAGACGAGAAAACAGGTGGTTGATTGTTGGGAAAAAATCAGCCAAGATTAAATAGCATAATTGTTTAAGGGAAAGGATATGGTTTATGATAGGAACGATATTTATTCTGGGAGTGGGCAGGAGTGTTTTTAAAAATTGGGCGTTTATTTAAATTTTTAATCGGTTTTGGTATTCTGGCCGTCATCGCCTGCACGGTATTTTATAGTAAGCCAATACAGAGGATTTTTTATCCCTTATTATATCAGGAATACGTTTTTAAATATGCCGAAAATTATCAAGTGGACCCATTTTTAGTGGCAGCTGTGATCAGAAAAGAGAGCCGTTATTCTCCAACAGCAGTTTCTCCCACCGGGGCCAGAGGACTAATGCAGATTATGCCTGATACGGCAGACTGGGCTTCCCGACAATTGGGCATAGAGTTCCATCAGGACTTGTTATTTGATCCGGAATATAACATTCGCATGGGATGCTGGTATTTGCGTAGGCTGCAAGATACTTTTCCCGATAATTTGCCTGTTGCCTTGGCATCTTATAATGCCGGTCAGGGTAATGTCGGGCGCTGGTTAAAAGAAGGGGTCTGGAATGGGGAACTAAGCCACTTGAATCAAATTCCCTTCCCAGAGACGCGTATCTACGTGAGTAAGGTTCTTACGTATTACCGTCATTATCAAAGATTGTATCATGGTGATATGATCCGTAGGAATGACGGACCCACCGATCTTGCCGTGATCTCCCATAAGATTACGGAAATAATTTTAAGTATTGTTTCGGGAAAAAGCGGCACCAGGGGCAGTTAATTTAGGGATTAAGTGTGTTGATATTTTGGATATAAGGAATATAGAAACATGGATAAAGGAAGTATAAAATTTAAAATAAAATTTTTGCTGATGTTTTTAATGGCGCTGTTTTTCCTCACAGGCTGCAGCGGAGAGCGTGAGGCAAAATCACCGGAACCGTCGGAGAATACGGTCTATCAGGATAAGGGTGTGATTTATGAATACCTAAAAACCCCGATAACTACTATTGATCCGGCTTATGTGCAAAATGACAGTGAAATTATGATTGCCAAACTGATTTTTCAAGGACTGGTCAAGGAAAATCAAACAGGGGAAACAGTGCCCTGTATTGCCCGGGATTGGGAAGTTTCTCCCGATGGCTTGACCTATACCTTTTATTTACACAGAGGTGTGCTATTTCATAACGGTAAGGAAATTAAGGCTGATGATTTTAAGTTTTCCTGGGAGCGAGTTTTGCGTTTGCGGGCTCCCGCCTCTTATCTTTTTGCCAATATTCTGGGGGCAGATCGAGTTTTATCGGGAGAAGAAACTGTAGTGTCCGGGATTACAGCCCTAAATGATTACACTCTTCAAATCAGATTAAACCACAGGCATCATAATTTTATTAATCTCCTAACCCATCCGGCGGGGGCTGTTTTGGACCGCTATGAACTGGTGGAACAGGGCGTTAAATATGCCAAAGCAGGAAGCATCAAGGAACCTGCCTTAATTCCCAGCGGAGTAGGTCCCTTTCAGTTGATCGAGTGGCTCGATGGGCGCAGTCTGACCTTAGGCAAGAATACTTCTTATTTTGGTGAAAAGCCTTCAATTTTTCGCCTGGAGTTTAATTATGCCGGGAAGATGAAGGATACTCTTTTGGAATTTTTAGCGGGGAATATTCATATCATACAGGATATCTCTCCAATTGATTTGACTCTTTTGCCTAAAACGGAGTCATTGCCGGCTTTGGTGGATCAACCCCTGCGTCAGTTTAGGTATGTAGGAATAAATGACCGCATCAAACCCTTTGATAATAAAGGAGTGCGGGATGCAGTGCTTTACAGTTTGAATGCTGAGGAAATCCTCCAAGCTGCCTTGAGCAAAGGGGGAGCTGTGATTGAGGGCACGGTGACAGATTATTGGTATGACCAGGAAGGACAGGATCAAGCACCGATTTCTTACAACAAAAGCTTAGCCTTACAGAGTCTGGCTCAGGCTGGATTTACGGACGGGGTAGAGGTGCCGGAGATTCCCCTTTATTGTGGTTCCACGGAAGAAGATCAAATTGTGGCCAAAAAAATTGTGGAGAATCTATCAGCAGTGGGGTTGAGAGCAAAGGTACATTATCTTTCCCAGAAAGATCTGCGCCAAGCGATCAAAGACGGACAGGTTGCTTTTTATACCAGGAAATTTTCTCCCTATAGCAGCGAATTGGATGATTTTTTTCATGAAGAAATAGATTCCAGGTGGCAAAAATCTTTTGTTAATCCCGCCTGGGATCAGTTGCTGGACAGTGCCATGCAACAGGATCAGGCAGGCAGGTTCAGAATTTATCGCCAATTGGAGAAAGAATTAATGGGGCAGAGCAGGATCCGATATTTATTTTCTTATCGTTCTTCCGTGGCAGTATCCCCGAAGGTGGATAATTTTCAGCTAGGTAGAGCGGATAATGTCTTATACGAAGAAATTCGCCTTAAACGGTGAAAAGAGTCAGTTCGAAAAGGAAAAAATTTGGTTCAGAGAAACAGGGTCAAGCCGGCGCTATGAATAAATTGTTAGTCATCGGTGACATGCTATGGTAGAGATTCATCATGGGAGGAATAACCGTGATTGATTTTAAATACCATGTAACGGCGCTGGTGGCTGTTTTTTTGGCTTTAGGGATTGGCATGCTCATCGGCAGTCTTGCTTTAGGCAATGAATTTATCGGGAACCAGCAAGAAGCTTTAATTAATCGTTTGGAAGGGGATTTTCAGCAGCTGCGGATTCAAAATGGACTGACTAAAAGTGAATTGGCGGCTGCTTATCAAGAGGCAGAAACTTACCAGGCAATATGCCGCCAGATGATGCCGGCTTTGATTAAAAACAAATTAGAAAACTACCGAGTGGTAGTGGTTCAAACAAGTCAGAGTAAGCAAAATAACAATTTAAGTGATATTATTAGCCCTTTGGAAATCGCCGGAGCCCAGGTGGATGCAGTAATTTCACTTGCCGATGATTTTGCTCTGACCCAGGTAAGCAGCACCTATACACAGTCTAAACTAGGTGAGGAAAAATCGATTATGGAATTATTGGGCGAGGCAATTATCCTGGGGGATGAAAACGGGGTTTTAGCTGATTTGGCAGCGCAAAAGTTGATGACGATTTCCGGGGAGACAGGAAATTCTATTGATGCCGTGATCTTAGTAGGCGGCAGTGATCGGGAGTTGGACGCACAGGTCAAAAATCTGGATTTGATCCTGAGTGATTTTTTGACCCGGAAAGGTATATCGGTGATTGGGGTAGAGACAAGCACCGTTTGTCATTCATATATTCCTGATTATCAAAATCATCCCGGTAAACCCGCAGCAACTGTGGACAATATTGATCAAATCACGGGACAGATTTCTTTGGTTTACTCCATATTAGGTGCTCAAGGTGATTTTGGGGTGAAGGAGACAGCCGATAGTCTCTTGCCGGATTTGATGCAGAATCAATTTTCTCCTTTTAAGCCTTAAGTTTTTATTTCTATTCTAAGGCTCAGTGACTAATTTGGGGAACTCAAGTGATTTTTTCGTTGACAAATCCAACAAACTATATTAGAATACAGTCTAATATAATTTTTTTAAATGCATTGAAAAAGAACAGTAAACAGTGGAAAGTTTTAGAGAGCCAACGGTTGGTGAGAGTTGGTACCGGAAACTGTTGAATCCACTTTGGAGCAGGCAGGGTAAACCTGTCCCGGTTTTGAACCGTTATCAGCAGTGAGATCATGTTTTATAAATCATTTTGATTTTAAGAACATGATAAATCAAGGTGGCACCACGTGGGGAAAACTCCCGTCCTTGGGATATGGATATGATATTCCGGGACGGGATTTTTTGTTTAAAAGGCGATTATAGGAGGGGTTTGTTTATGAAGGTATTAGTTGCAGAGAAAATTGCTCAGGAAGGAATCGATGTACTGTTACAGGGTGGTCTGAGTGTTGATATACAATTAAATTTAACCCGGGAACAGCTCTTGGAGATCATCCCTGAATACGATGCGATTGTGGTTCGAAGTGTGACCAAAATTAATGAAGAATTTTATGAGCATGCTACTAACCTTAAGGTGGTGGGTCGTGCCGGTACCGGCGTTGATAATATCGAAATGGATGGCGCCACTAAAAGAGGGATTATTGTCGTAAATACACCAGCCGCCAATAATGTTTCTGCTGCAGAGCATACTATAGGACTTCTTTTGGCTTCTATCCGCAATATCACGCGGGGAAATCAACGTATTAAGGAGCGGGCTTGGTCTCGGGACGGTCTAAAAGGAGTAGAGTTACAAGGAAAAGTTCTAGGTATTGTCGGTTTAGGCAGAATCGGTTCCCTGGTTGCTACACGACTCCAAGCCTTTGGCATGAAATTAATTGGTTATGACCCATACATAACAGATGCTCGATTTGAAAAATTCGGCGTGGAGCGCAAAGAAACATTAGCTGAGTTAATGCAAGAATCAGACTTTATCACCGTTCATACACCTAAGACCGAAGAAACATTTGGGATGATCGGAGATGAACAATTTAAACTGGCAAAAAAAGGCTTACGAGTTGTGAACTGTGCTCGAGGCGGGATAATTAACGAAGAAGCATTGGATCGGGCGATCCATGAAGGGATTGTAGCTAGTGCCGGGATTGACGTGCTGGTGAATGAACCTAATACCACCTCACCACTTCTGGATTTGGAAAATGTGGTTTTGACACCGCATCTGGGAGCAGATACAGAAGAAGCTCAGTATAATGTGGGTACCATGGTAGCTCATGAAGTCGTTCAAGCCTTAAACGGAGAAATGGTACCTAATGCTGTTAACCTGCCTACCCTTCATGCCAGTGAACTTAATGCGATCAGTGCATATCTAAAACTAGGGGAAATCCTGGGTAAGATTTATCATCAGTTGGAAAAGGACCCTGTGGAAAAGATTGAAATTATCTATAGCGGGGAAATTGCGAAACTGGAAACCTCTGTCATTACCTTGTCTGTTTTGAAAGGATTATTTGAGACTATTTTGAAAGAACGGGTCAACTATGTAAATGCTAAAGTAATTGCAGATAACCGTGGCGTGGATGTCGTGGAAAGCAAAGAAACCAGTCAGGAAAAATATTTTAATCTCATTAAATTAATTATTACATCTAAAGAAAAAACCTTTACCATTTCCGGTACAGTATTTGGCAAGGACGAAATCAGAGTGGTGGAAGTAGACGGCTATGAATTTGATTTGGCACCGAGTCCTTATATGCTGGCCGTCATGAATTTGGATAAACCGGGCATGATTGGGCAAATCGGCACTCTCTTAGGGGTGAACAAAATAAATATCGCTACCATGCAAGTAAGCAGAAAGAAAGATAACGAATGGGCGATGATGTTTTTATCCGTTGATTCTGAAGTACCTAAGGAATCCCTGAAGCTGATTAACGGTTTGGATGGGATGGCAAATGCTCAAGCAATTAAACTATAAGGTTAAGGGTTTAATGTATGATCCCCCCTTATTGCTATTAAGCTGTGTAGCCAATTATTAAAAAATAATGTATAATAAGTAGGCAATATTTCCCCCATGGGATTAATACCCATGGATAAAGGGAACAAATGATGCGAGGAGCATCGCGCAGGTTAAGCAATGATAGGGAGGGTACTAAATATGCCATCAATCGGATTTCCGGAATTAATATTAATATTAGTAATTGCTTTAATTGTTTTTGGACCGGGCAAATTGCCCGAAGTAGGTGCATCTTTGGGCAGGGCACTAAATGAGTTTAGAAATGCTTCCCGGGAATTGACTTCAGGTAATAACGCATCGGAACAAGAGAAAGATCCTAAAAATGAGGATCAGGCAAAAGAATAGATTATTTTTATATTCAAGCCTTTGTAGTATCCTTACTACAAGGCTTTTTGTTTAATAAAAAAGCTTTTGGATAAAATATGGGAAAACTGTTTTTAAAAAATAATACATTCTGGAACATAGCCGATTCATTTTTCGTCTTTAGATAAGTAAGACAAACAATATATTAATAGGAGACATGATGATGCCGAGATTGAAACGCAAAAAATGCATACCAAATAAGTTTTTTTCCTCTGTGATCCTACTTTTGTGTTTAACCTTTCTGAGCAGTGTTGCTTTAGCAAAAGGCGCACTTACCCCTGTTTCTGAAGAAACCATTACCAGAGGTGCTGTGCTCCAAGAATATGCGGTAAAAACTGCTCAGGGTACTGCAAAAGTATTTGTGACCCAAATTAATATCCAGGATCCTTACATAAAAATGGATGTCGTTTACGGCATTGATGGTAAGTTGGGAAAAAATCAGAATGTTGTTAAAATGGCTCAGGAAAACAAGGCTATTGCCGCTATCAATGGTGACTTTTTTGATTTGGCTACAGGCAGTCTTTTTGGCCCTATTCTTAAAGAAGGTAAATGGATTACTACGCCAACCACTACTATTGACGGCTTAAGTGGATTTGCGATGACGGAAGCTGGACAGCCCAGGATTCATCCTTTTTCTTTTCAAGGTTTCTTGAAAGCCGAAAACGGTGCATCATTTCCGGTAGCATCCATCAATAAAACTTTTTCTTGCGCGGATAAAATAAATATTTTCACCACTGATTGGGATGTTTCTACCTTACCGGGGGAATCTTTAGGATCTTTTATCTATGTCATTGTGCAGGATGATGAAGTAGTTGATATCTTATTCAATGAAAAACCAAAAAGAATTGCTCGTGATAGTTATGTAATCTTAGGTCATGGTTTAGGAGCTAATTTCATCCTTAATAATTTTTATGTGGGTGGAGAAGTGGAGTTTGATTTCTCTGTTGACCAGGGGGATAACTGGCAATTTGTCATAGGTGCTCATACGCCTTTGGTATCAAACGGGGCCTGTGCTCAATTGACCAGAGATATCCCCGGTTCACGAGCTCGTACTGCAGTTGGGTTTTCTCGTGATGAGAAATACGTATTTTGGATTGGT
Organism: Dehalobacterium sp.; assembly: GCA_040766325.1. GTDB lineage: Bacteria > Bacillota > Dehalobacteriia > Dehalobacteriales > Dehalobacteriaceae > Dehalobacterium. Next base: position 262,394 of record JAXGQR010000001.1, read on the forward strand.
GTCGAGAAAAGCAGCACCAGTGCCGGGATGACTCTAAAGGAGTTGGCGGATTTTATGGTGCAATTAGGAGTCTATCAGGGTGTTAATCTTGATGGAGGCGGGTCCACCACGGTGTTGAGCAGGTCTCCGGGAGATCTTACCCCATCCCTTAAGAATATCCCGGAACAGGGCAATTTAAGAAATGTCCCCAACGGATTAGCTCTATATTCCACTGCGCCTCAGGGAGCTTTAAAGGATTTTGTGATTGATCGCCCATCCTTTTTATTAATGAAGGAAAAGGCTGAATTGAGTTTGAAAGCAATTGATGAATACGATAATCCTCTTAAAACTGAAGAGGTTCAGGTGACCTGGCAGTCAAAAAATGACAAGGCCGTCATGCAGGGCAATCAGGTAGAAGGACTTAAAGTAGGTACTGCGGTAATTGAGGTTCAAGCTAACCAAGTCAATCAACATTTTAATCTAGAAATAATCGGACGGGACAAAATTCAGGAAATTGGATTTAATGTAGATTCTTTGCTACTCAATCCGGGACAGAACGTAAGCGTAATTCCGACGATCACAATGAAAAACGGCATAAGAAGGGAAGTTGACCCCTCCTTGTTATCGTGGGAATGGATTGGTGTGACAGGTGAAAAATACGGACCTGGTGGACTGCGGGCAGGAGTGATACCAGGAAGAGGCTGGCTGGTTGGTACATATGACCGTTTTAGTAAAATGATACCGGTGCAGATCGGAACAAGTAATCAAATGCTTATGGATTTTGAAAATCAACCCATAATCAGCTTTTCAGGCACACCGGCAGAGGTTACGGGGAATTTTGTTTTAAATAGTACCGAGAAGAAATCAGGACAATACAGCGGGGCATTAACCTATGATTTTTCCCAAGCAGATGCAGAGGTGCAGGCTGCGTATGGTCAGTTTGGTGCCCAAGGCCAAGGTCTTCCTTTCGTCGGTACTGCCAATGGCATGAGCCTTTGGGTCTATGGTGATGATAACAATTATTGGTTGCGGGCGGAAATTATTAATCAAAATGGAGAAACTAGTTATCTGACATTGGCTGACAAAGTGAATTGGTCCGGATGGAAGGAAATTAACCTTGATTTTCCTCAAGCGATGGAAAATCCCGTGTTGAAAAGAGTTTATGTGGTAAATTTAAAAAATTCCACCGGACATGATTCGGCAGAGGGGACGATCCTTTTTGATCAAATCACCTACAAAACAGCCTCTCCTGGTGATGTGATAAATCAGGATATTAAATTAAAATTGTTTGTCGCTCAAAAAAGAATGCTGGTTATTGATCGGGAACAATCGATTGATCAGGGGCCTATTGTGGAGAACGGACGCAGTTATATACCCGCCCGTTTCATCATCGAAGCCTTGGGAGGACAGGTTGATTGGATAGCTGATGAGAAAAAAGTAAGAATTCTCTTCCCAAAGGATATGATTGATCTTTGGGTCAATGATAAAGAACACACCATCGTCAATGGTAAGAGCCAACCGGCCGATACGGCGCCGATTATCAGAAATAGCCGGACATTGATTCCGGTACGCATGGTGACGGAAAACTTAGGATATCGGGTGGATTGGTTAAAAGGTGAAATCACCATCATAAAAAAATAAGGGGGAAATTTAAGCAGCATAAGAATTTTTCCCATCATAAAGATTAAAAACAAGTGGCAGAATATTTCTGCCACTTGTTTTATTGCTACTGTTCTTTGATTTCGTATTCTTCCAAAGTGGATGTAACCTCAAAGCCTTCTGAGGAAAATTCTCTCTTGATGAGACCAACGCCCGCTTTATAATATTCATACATGGTAGAATCAGGGAAAATTATTTCAACCTTTACCAGTTGCTCAAATGCACCGGCTGGAGTTTCAAGGGCAGCATTGAGATCGATGATTTCCCGAGTACTGTCTTTAGTTTCCCATTTTGTGCCTATTTCTAAAGGAGTTTTCAAAATAATCAAATCATCGTTGGATTTTGCGTCTAAAAAGTTTTCATTTTCATAAGACTCGGCCTGGGAAAATACTACGGTAATCGTATCCTCTGTGGTTTCAAATACCATGGCACTGACGGTTCCGCCATTATCTTCTTTGATTTGAGCTCTGTTTCCTTGAGCAAAGACTGCTTCTCTGGTAAAAGTGGCGTATTCATTGCCCTCGCCCAGATAGTGCCAGGTGTTACCTACCGTGAGGGGGAGATAGTCGGCTAGAGCTAATGGATCACTGGGAGTAGGGTTTTCTGTATCACCCGGTTCTTCTTGCCCAGGGGGTTCATTAGGTTCCGGACTTGGTTCTTTACCTCCGCTGCATCCGGAGACAATCATGGCCAAGATCAGTACCATGAGTAAAGTGATTTTTAGAAAAATTTTCTTCAAATCTTTTCCTCCTTTCTCCTTTTTATTATATCCTAGGTAGCAAGTTTTAACCACATAATACCCAGGGAAAGGGAAAGAAATAACGGGATATATTTTTTTGGCATCAGATTTTTTACTTTATCCGATGGATAAAAAAAGTTATAAATAAAAATTATCTATCAAAACAAGTTTAGAATAAATAAATTTAATTGGTAAGGGGGAAAAGGGAAATCTATAATATACTTAAAGAATGTGAGTAGAAAAATTTATCTGGAGGTAAAGTTAATGTCTGTTCAAGTAGATTGTCGGGGCTTAAACTGTCCTGTACCGGTAATTCAAACCAAACAAGCTATAGAAAGCAATCCGGAGGAATTGATTATTACCATTGTTGATAATGAGGCGGCTCGGGAAAATGTTAAAAAACTAGCTGAGAATATGGGATATCAAGTAACTATTGAAGAAAAAGAGGGGACATATCATCTTCGCATGGAGAGAGATGATACTTCTGAAATAAAAAAGGAAGCAAAAAAAGAAGAAAAACCGACAGATATAATAAACGCAGGCTCAACGGTGATATATATTCCTACGGATAAAATGGGGGTCGGTTCGGATGAACTAGGACAAGCTTTAATGAAAAGCTATGTTTACGCGCTTATGGAGGCCAAACCGTACCCCGAGACCCTGTTATTCGTTAACTCAGGTGTCAACTTAACAACGGAAGGATCCCCTGTACTTGAACATTTAAAAATTCTGGCCGATGCCGGCGTGGAGATTTTATCCTGCGGGACCTGTCTTGATTTTTTTGAGCTGAAAGAGCGACTTGCCGTCGGAAATGTGACCAACATGTATACAATTGTGGAAAAAATGAACCAGGCAGGTAAAGTGATTCGTATCTAAAAAATCTGCAGCGCTATGGCGGTGTAGAAAATATTAATTGGGAGCACAGTACATGAACAAGGATTTTTATGTGATTTCATTTGAATCGACTCATTATGCCATAATGACAGAAAAAAGGCTTAAAGAAAGATTTCCTGTAACTTTGATCCCAACTCCCAGAAGCATCACAGCCAGTTGTGGATTGTCACTAAAAATTGATGCGGATATGGTCGCGGATACGGTACAAGATTTAAAATCTGATCATTTAAATGAGAGAATGATGGTTTTATATAAAATTGAGCGCAACCAAGAGGGAGATAAAGCGACAGTCATTCCCTGGAGTAAAATCTAAACCCCCGTCTTTCCCCGGGGGTTATCTAAAATTTATTCGTCGATAATATCAATACCGGCCATTTTCATGAGGAAAATCGCGTTTCTGGTGGTAGAAACACCGGGCTTAATTTTATAATCGAAGTATATTTTACCATTTTGATAATATTCCGCAAAATGGTAATTTTTTATTTGCGGGCTTTCCTGAGCCAGATTGCCCAGTTCTAAATCGTGGGTGGAGACAAGTCCGATTGATCCGGTACTGCTTAATTTTTTTATTAAATGCTTGGCTCCCGTATGTCTATCCAGGGAGTTGGTGCCTTTAAATATTTCATCTAAGAGAAAAAGTACCGGAATACCTTGTTCTGTTTCCTTTAAAATCGTTTTAATCCGTAATAGTTCGGCGAAGAAAGAGGAGGTTCCCGTATCCAGATTGTCATTTATGCGCATAGAGGTATAAATTTTAAAAAAGCTGCCCTGAAAAGTTTGTGCACAAACGGGACAACCCATATAAGCCAAAACGAAATTAATGCCGATGGTGCGCAGGAAAGTGCTTTTTCCAGACATATTAGACCCGGTAATTAATAGCACTTCACCTTTACGGTTAATTTCCACATCGTTGGAGACCCTGGTGGAGGAGGACAGTAAAGGGTGCCCAAGGTTTTGAGCTTTGAGACCGAAATACTCGGTCTTAATCATCGGTGTGCACCAGTCCGGATGATCATAGGCCAGCAAAGCACATCCGGACAAGGCCTCAATTTCCCCTAAAATCTCCAGCCAGATCTTTAAACTATGTCCCGATTCTTTTTTCCACCTTTCAAGTGCGGTCATGGCATGAAAATCCCATAGGGTAAAAAGATTAAAAATTAGATACAATTGATGATGTCGCACGTAGGTTTTTTTTACTCCCTGACCTAACTTTTCAATTTGCTGGTGCGCAGGTTGTTTGTTTTTCACCTGCAATTTCTCTTGCATTACTTTAAGCTCGGGGGAGGTAAAATCTTCCTGCTCAAAGAGCCTTAGCATTTCCTGAAACGTTTTTATGTGTTGATGATATTTTTCTGCCACTGAAAAAGCCGGTTCGGTATCTTTACGAAAGTAATAGAGCACAAGACCATGGAGAATTAACAGGGACAGAGGAAGAAAAACTGAGATTACTTGTGGTTTAAGCAAAGAAAAGACTGTAAGCAGTAAAAGAGCCGTGGGACTAAGGTAAATCAAAGGACGTAAAAAAGGATGACACCATCTCTCGTGATAGATACCGGCCCAATGAAACAGCTCTTGGGGATTTTTATCAATGGAGGGCGAGAGCATCCCCATCCCTTCTAGCATTTGTCTAAATTCCATGTGAACTCCCAGTTCCCGAATCACTTCCTGTCTTTCTACGAGAATTTTTTGATCATGAAGTGGATACATAAGAAAATCTTTTAATTTTTGTCGGCCTAAGTAGGTGTTGGTGGTATTTATTAATTGAAAGATCGAGCGTTTGCCAAAAATATCTAAATCCACCACATAAGGGTGGATTTCATCGATAAATTCATTTCCTGTATCGGAAAGTGGGTCCAATCTTCGGAAAAACGCTCCAGAGACTTTTTATTGATCCTAAGCAAAGCCTGAATTATCTTTAATTCTCTTTTTAAGCTTTGGTGTTTTAAGACGAAAAAAATAAAAATCGCGGCGGTAAACATCAAAACGGAAGTTGCAGCATAGGATTTTCCTTGGAAATAAAGATAAATGATGAGGCTTAGTCCTCCTAAAGAGATCACTAAACGAGAGTTACTTATTTTTCGGCTGGTTTGCTCTAGTTTCTTGCTTTGAGTCGTGTATTGGTCGATTTTTTTTAGATAGAATTCTTGTGGCTCTGACAATTGATTCCACACTCCTTATGAAAAATAGTACTTCAAAAGCCGGATGAAGAGTATACCCATAGTCATGTCCCTGATGCTGATAACTCATAATAATACATCTTACCTGACGAATTCAAGTGATGTGTCGGATAACTTTTGCGGCAGGGAAGTCTAAGAGGGGATCATGGCCTGTGCTCAATCCCTATAACTAGGTGTCAGATAATTGTCAAAAAGTGACTAATATATAACAGATATCTGACACGCATCTGTCAAAAATTTATTTAGTATTATGTTTAAAATGATTAATTTTTGACATGGCAATCATTTTCGAGTCAATAAGGGTAATGACACACGGCTTTTAAGGTATATTTATAAAAATTGGTTCATTATCAGATAAATCTTCTTGGATCCGCAATATTGGCATGATATTTGCAATGAAATAATAGGTAATAGCTTGTAATTTTTATCACTTATTATCCTTGCCGATTCATAAATAAGGTTAAAACTGATAAAGCTCAAGAGCGGAATAATTATACACCGGCAAGCAAATAAAACAGCCAAATAATAAAAATAGGTCATTGTTTGCTTAAAGGTTTTGAGAGAAAGGGGGATTTAAACATGAGAAAAGTTGATACATCATTGCTTGCGATGTTAAGCGTATTATATGTCGCTTTAACTTCATTAACTGTTGTATTGCATTAAATGCGCAAGAATTAAGTCAAGAATGAGGTGGTTCAATTGCCGGAAATAATGATTACTTACACGGCAAACCCAACAAATTTAAAAATTTTCTTTTACTAAGCCGCGGGTTGCTCGGAAATTTTCTGACATAACACCGAGGCTTTTTTTTGTGGACGGATCAAATATAAGGAACATTGCATTTTAGGAAAAAAATATGCTATTATGCTCTTATATTAGCGGATACCCAATGTAATAGTATTAGATTCAAAGAATATAAAAAATGAAGGCGGGAATTGGTTGAATAAGAAAATTCTTACCGTGAGTGAGATTAATTCATATGTAAAACAAATAATTGAACAGGATGTAATGCTTGCCAACCTATGGATTAAGGGGGAAATTTCCAATTACAAAGCCCACTCTTCGGGCCATCGTTATTTCATTTTAAAAGATCAAAGCAGCTCTGTACGCTGTGTCATGTTTCGCAGTCGAGGTGCTTCCTTAAAATTTGAACCTGAACATGGGATGAGTGTTTTGCTTCGGGGGTATTTGTCTGTCTATGAACGGGACGGAAATTATCAGATTTATGTGGAGGAAATGCAACCGGAAGGAGTGGGGCATTCGCACATGGCTTTTGAGCAATTAAAAGCCAAGTTGGAAAAGGAAGGAGCTCTTTGATGAGCAATTTAAAAACCTGTGCCTTTTCTGCCGCGAAAAATCGGTGTGGTAACCTCTCCGACCGGTGCTGTTTGGCAGGACATTCAAAAGGTGGCCTTAGCCCGTTTTCCAAATATTCATATTGTCCTAGCTCCTGCAGCTGTACAGGGGGAAAGTGCCGCCGGGGAAATTGTTCATGGCATCGAGATTTTAAATAAAATCAAGAATCTGGATGTAATCATTGTAGGTCGGGGTGGCGGGTCATTGGAAGATTTATGGGCCTTCAACATGGAAGAGGTGGCTCGAGCAATCTTTCAGTCTAGGGTGCCGATTATTTCGGCTGTGGGCCATCAAACGGACTTTACCATTGCCGATTTTGTTGCAGATCGAAGAGCAGCAACCCCTTCTGCTGCAGCGGAAATGGCTGTTCCTGTTAAAAGGGATTTATTAAAGACCTTATCACTTTGGCAGAGTAAAATGGAAAAGGCCGCAACCTCATCTTTGACTCTTAGTCGGCAACGTTTAGCTTATATTGGGCAAAGAAGTGTTCTTCATAATCCTGAAAGACTACTTTTGGATAAAGAACAATATCTGGATGCCTTACGGCTGGCTTTAGAAAGGGAAACACAGGATTTCATGAAGGACTTAAAAAACAAGTATCAATTTCTGGCGGAAAAGATGGATATGCTCAGCCCTCTAACCACATTATCTCGGGGGTATGCTGTTTGTTTGAAAGATGAGCAGGTCATTACTTCTCAAGAAGAGGTAGATCAGGGGGATTGGGTCAAAGTAGTTTTAGCCCGGGGAAATATCCATTGCCAGGTACAATCCAAGGAAATAGGAGGAATCTTTGATGGCCGCGAAAAAAATGACATTTGAAGAGGCATTGGAAAAATTGGAATTAAATGTAAAGTCACTGGAATCCGGTGATCTTCCTTTAAACGAAGTGCTGAAACTGTTTGAAGACGGGGTAGGACTGGTAAATACCTGTTATCAAAAACTAAATGAAGCCGAGCAAAAAATTGAGGTGCTTTCAAGTAGTCTCAAAGAGATTCGGCAGAAAGAAGCGGAAGAGCAAGAAGAAGGGAACGGGTTAAGTGAATATTGATTTATATTTAAAAGAAAAATTACAGCTTATTAACCAGGAGCTGGACCATTTATTACCGGAGGCACACCTTGAGCCTCAGATATTACATCAGGCTATGCGCTATAGTGTTTTTGCCGGCGGCAAAAGGTTGCGTCCCGTCTTGTTTTTGGCGACGCTGGATGCACTGCAAAAACCTGCGGATATTTATTTGCCTTTTGCCTGCGCTTTGGAATTAATCCATACCTACTCTTTAATTCATGATGATTTACCGGCTATGGATAATGATGATCTACGACGCGGCTTACCGACCAGTCATAAAAAATTTGGCGAGGGCCAGGCCATTTTAGCCGGTGATGCCTTGCTTACCTTCGCTTATAAGCTGATGGTGCTGCCTGGAAAAATGGGGGCATCTACAAGTAAACTGCTAGCAGCCATAGAAGAGGTGACCGACTGTGCCGGTTTAAAAGGCATGATTGTGGGACAAGTGTTAGACATTGATGCAGAGAAAAAGGACCTTGACCTGGATCAATTACAAAAGATTCACTCGAACAAAACAGGAGCACTGTTTGCCGCCTCTATTCGTTCCGCGGCAATTTTGACAGACTGTAATACTGAGACCATGGCGAGATTAACGGGTTATGCAGAAAACTTCGGTCTGGCTTTTCAGATCACAGATGATATTCTGGATGTGATCGGTGATGCGGGAAAAATGGGTAAGCCGATCGGCAGTGATCAGAAACAATTGAAGACTACTTATCCTTCTCTTCTCGGCTTGGAACGTTCCAAAGCCTTAGCAAAGGAGCATGTGGAACAGGCACTCTACTGCCTGAATGAATTTTCTGATAGCGCCGACCCTTTGCGTGCCCTAGTCCGCAAAGTGATTAATCGTGAAAACTAGATAACTGTTGATTGAAAGCGTGGGAATAAGATTTAACCTTTCAACCTTGGAAATTTATCTTAATATGTGCTATAATTCCTTAAGGAAACCTGAATTGATTCTTGTTCTCAAGAAACAACACATGGTATAATTGCATCAGTTACGGGTGATGCAGTATTCTAGTCAGTGAGATTTGACTTTGAAAACGGGCCTAAAAATCCGTTAAGGGCATATCGATGAAGTTCCTGGTGTTGGCTTTCGACGCCCAGTCGGGGGTCGGTGCTGGGAGTTAAGGAAGTAGGGCGATCTACAATGGCATGTAGGCGCGAACCCTGCTTCCGTGGAGACCCAAGTGCGTGGGAAATTATTCTTGGTCGGATAAGGCACTATGGCTTGGGATGAACCTGCATTCGGTGAAATCTGGGTGCAGCGTAGCCTGCCTTGAGTGGTGGTGGTGGATTTTGCATTCCAAAACCAATATTTAGGACCATATAGTATTGGGAAATAGGATTGAAACCATCACTGCAAAAGAGGCTAGAAGTTAATTGGAGCTGTTGAGGAAAACTCCTAGACTGTTTACACACGTGAGGTCCTTTAAGGATTAAAGTGTGGACTAAGTGGTAATCTGGCCCTGTAGTGGTAACGCTATAGATTGATCCGTAAGGGGAAACCGCCAAATTGGTGACAGTTTGGCGCGATCAATGGGAAAGCCTGCCAGACCTAAGCCATAATGTTTACTTAAAGGACTATCACCTGTTTACACTGGTTTAATAAATATTCTTTTATAGTGGTTTCAATATAGTGGTTCTTTTGTATGGAGTGAAATTTTTGGGCAATAATAAAGGTAATAATAAAAAAGAAAGTACTTTAAAACACGCCCTTGTGGTTGCTTTAGGTACTTTTTTTATCGCTATCCTTATTAGCAGTTATTCGCAAATTTTTCTAGAACGTGTTAGTTCGATGATCTTTGCTTTTGCTCTTTTGTTTGCCATTATTTTAGTCGGGATTATATTTGACATTGTGGGTACGGCAGCAACTGCAGCCACAGAAGCTCCTTTTCATGCCAGAGCTTCCCGTAAATTACCGGGGGCAAAGAATTCCATTTGGATCGTAAGAAATGCTGATAAGGTGGCAAATTTTTGCAACGATGTAGTGGGGGATATTTGTGGTACGGTAAGCGGTTCCGTTGGCGCCATTATAGCAGTTAGCCTTGTTCCTCTGTTTCAAGGGATCGAAGACTTGATTGTAGGCACGGTCATGATCGGTCTGGTCTCTTCTGTGACTGTAGGCGGTAAGGCTTTTGGGAAAAATATGGCCGTGAGCAAAGCAGATAAAATTATTCTTATTGTGGGGCAAGTGATGTCCTGGTTCCAAAAAAAGCCCAAGGGGTCAAATCAAACGGCTGTGAAACGTGGAAAGGGAAGTACAAAATGAGGCATTTTGAAAATGTCAATGATGTTAGAGATATCAAGAATTTATCAAATCGAGAACTGGAAGAATTAGCAGCAGATATTCGATCTTTTATGATCGATCAAGTAAGCCGAACTGGCGGGCATCTAGCACCTAGTCTTGGGGTAGTGGAGCTTACTTTGGTTTTGCACCAAGTATATAATTCTCCCCAAGATAAAATTATCTGGGATGTTGGACATCAGTCATATTGTCATAAAATTATTACCGGCAGAAAATGCCGGTTTGCTACGTTACGACAATATAAAGGATTAAGTGGCTTTCCCAAAACCTTTGAAAGTGAACATGATTGTTTTAATACCGGTCATAGCAGTACTTCAATTTCTGCTGCTTTGGGCATGGCTAAAGCAAGAGATCTCAAAGGTGAAGATCATAAGGTGATCGCAGTTATCGGGGATGGGGCGCTTACCGGAGGCATGGCTTTTGAAGCTTTAAACCATGCGGGAGATTTACAAACCGATTTAATCGTGGTGCTCAATGATAATGAAATGTCCATTGCACATAATGTTGGAGCACTGTCCGGCTATCTGAGCCGTATGAGAACAGATCCCCGCTATGGTAAGAGTAAAGAAGAGATCGAGCAATTATTAAATAGAATACCAAAGGTTGGCCCTAGGGTGGCCAAGACCGTGGAGCGTTTAAAGGACAGTCTGAAATACTTTGTTGTATCCGGTATGTTGTTCGAGGATATGGGTTTTACATATCTCGGTCCTATTGACGGCCATAATATCGGGGCGATGAAAGCAGTTTTTTCTAATGCCAATCATTTAAAAGGACCTGTTTTAGTTCATGTGGCAACTAAAAAAGGGAAAGGTTATGCGCCTGCAGAGGCCAATCCCGATGTTTTTCATGGAGTTGGTTCCTTTGATACGGCGACAGGAAAGGTATTAAAAAAAGAAGGTCCGCCCTCATATACAAAGATATTCAGCGATACCTTAATTGAATTAGCCTTGAAACAAGAAAATATTGTGGCTATTACGGCGGCCATGCCCGGTGGTACCGGATTGGACAAGTTTTCCCATGAATTTCCTGAAAGATTTTTTGATGTGGGCATTGCCGAACAACATGCTGTGACCTTTTCTGCCGGTCTTGCGTCTCAGGGGTTTCATCCTGTGGTGGCAATATATGCTTCTTTTTTGCAAAGAGCTTACGATCAGGTGCTCCATGATGTTGCCATGCAAAATTTACCGGTGACCTTTGCTTTGGATAGAGCAGGGTTAGTAGGCGAAGATGGGGAAACACATCATGGGGTTTTTGATCTTTCCATGTTGCGCCATATACCTAACCTAGTGATGATGGCTCCAAAGGATGAAAATGAACTGCGTGGGATGTTATCTTGGGCCGTAAAATACCAGGGTCCTACGGTGCTCCGTTATCCCAGAGGAGCAGGCATCGGCGTGGAAATTACCGAAGCATATGCAAAGATTCGCTTGGGACAAGGCGAGGTTGTATCTGAGGGTCATGATCTTACTATGATCGCCGTTGGTCCCATGGTATATACGGCACTTAAAGCTGCGGAAAAGTTAAAGGAGCAGGGCATCAGTGTAGCGGTATTGAATCCTAGATTTATTAAGCCCCTGGATCAAGAATTAATTATAAAATATGCACGAAAAACAAAACGCATCATAACCCTTGAAGAACAAGTATTGGCCGGTGGCTTCGGCTCCGCCTGTTTGGAATTACTGAACCGAGAAAACACGGAAGCTGAAGTAATCTGCATTGGTCTACCTGATAATTTTGTTGAACAGGGGGCTCCTGATATCTTACGTCAGGTTTATGGTTTAACTGCCTCCTCTGTTGCGGAATGTGCTCTAGAAAAATGGTCTTTTGTAGCGCATAAGAACAAGAAATTCGGCACGAGGAGTAAGGCATGAAAAAAGATAGGTTGGACAATATACTGACAGAACAAGGCTATTTTCCCAGCCGGGAAAGAGCGAAGGCGGCAATTATGGCAGGTATTGTACTTGTCGATGGGGCAAAAATTTATAAAGCGGGAACGAAGGTCGATGTAGAAGCCGAGATCAAAATATTGGGAAACCATTTACCCTATGTCAGTCGGGGTGGTTTAAAACTGAAAAAAGCCATCGATGCCTTTGCCTTAGACTTAAAAGATTTGATTCTGATTGATATCGGGGCGTCAACCGGAGGTTTTACAGATTGTGCTTTACAGCATGGGGCACAAAAGGTCTATGCCGTAGATGTGGGCTATGGTCAATTGGATTGGCAGTTACGGCAGGATCGTCGGGTGATTGTATTGGAACGAACTAATGCCCGTTATTTAACCACCGAACACATCCCGGAAGCGGTAGATATGGTGACCATTGATGCTTCCTTTATTTCTTTAGATAAAATCCTTCCTACAGTTAAAAATTTTCTTAAGACGGAAGGGATGATTGTAGCTTTAATTAAACCCCAATTTGAAGCAGGTCGAGATAAGGTGGGTAAAAAAGGTGTGGTGCGAGATCCCCAAACCCATCAGGAAGTTCTATCTCATGTACTTAAGATGGGGGAGGCGGCTAAGTTATATCCATGGGCCCTGACTTTTTCACCTGTTACCGGACCTGAGGGTAATATTGAATACCTGGTTTTATTGAAACTGATTCCTTCCGAAACATTCCCGGGTGAAAGCATAGACGAAAATAAGGGAGAAACCATGAGGGAGAAATTGATCGAGGGCGTGGTAAAAGATGCCTTTTATCATTTAAAAGGAAAGGAAGCAACTAGATAATAAAGCCTTGATGGCTTTTTTCCTTTTTTCGGTTGCATAAATGATAATAATTGATTAAACTTTTTGCAGAAGAATAATTGAATAGAGTGGAGCGAAGGAAATGAAATCAGTTGGCATAGTTATTAATAGGACGAAAAAGAATGCCACCCATGTTGCCCGTCAAATCATTGCTTGGCTGGATCAGCACGATATTACAGTTGTTGAACACGAAAGCCAATATTGCAGTATCTCCAAGGATATTTTAGCTGAGACATCGCAGAAATTTGCCGGGTTGGATGCATTGTTTGTATTGGGAGGAGACGGTACTTTGTTACACAGTGCTCGACTGGTAGCGCCTCACCAAATTCCCATTTTAGGCATTAATATGGGGTATCTGGGTTTTTTAACCGAGATTGATTTGGATAATCTTTATAGTTCTCTGGAACGTTTAATTACAGGAGAATATCGTATAGAAGAGCGCATGATGCTGCACTGTGAGTTAAAAGGTCCGATAAAACCATTCAAGAATTTATGGCCTTAAACGATATGGTGGTGTCTAAAGGATCCTTTTCCCGTATGATCTTATTGGATGCCTATGTTAACGAACAGTATTTGGATACTTATTCTGCCGATGGCATTATTATTTCCACACCGACAGGTTCTACGGCCTATTCTTTATCGGCAGGAGGTCCGATTGTGTTTCCGGAAATCGAATTAATGCTGATGACACCCATTTGTCCCCACACCTTGTTTTCCCGTCCCATAGTGATTGGAGCAAATAATCAGATTCATCTGATTTTAAAGACTGATTCCGAAGATGTGATGCTTACTATTGATGGTCAACATGGGTATAAATTAGAACGGGAGGATAAGATTATTGTAAAAAAATCCTCTGTTCATACTAAACTGGTACGTTTAAATAGCAAAACCTTCGCCGATATTCTTAGAACAAAACTTCGTGAAAGCGGTGGTTATCATAAAGAAAAGAATTGTTAAATCCGCAGTAGAGTGGTCCCATGAGTTTATCGCGCAAATTTTGGAGGAAGGTTCATGTGTAATTGACGCCACGGCAGGAAATGGCAGAGATACTCTCTATTTAGCCGAGCTAGTGGGCAAAACGGGCAAAGTTTATGCATTTGATATTCAGAAAAAGCCATCCTCAAAACAGAAAAGCTGCTTGAAGAAGCAGGTCTGGAAAAACAAGTCGCGCTTTTTCAGCAGAACCATGAAAAAATGGCTGAGGAAGTCAAGGATAATGTTGATGCGGTTTTATTTAATTTAGGTTATTTGCCTGGCGGAGATCACAAGATTATGACCAATGCCGTGACAACGATAAATGCTTTACAAGCATCCGTTCGTTTATTAAAGAAAGAGGGACTATTAGTATTAGTGATTTATTGGGGCCATCCGGGAGGTCGGGAAGAAAAAGAAGCTGTAGAGGAATGGGCAAAAGCTTTGTCTCCAAAAGAGTGGGATGTGATGAAAATTTCATTTCCTAATTGCCAAATGGCTCCGTATGTGATGATCATGCAAAAGAAGTTTGGGGAGGCACTATGATGAAAGCGGCACGTCAACGTAAAATTCAGGAAATTATTGAAAGGGAAAATATTGAAACCCAGGGAGAACTGACGCAAAAACTCAAAGAACAGGGATTCGCCGTGACCCAAGCAACTGTTTCACGAGATATCAAAGAACTTGGACTTTTGAAGGTTCCCACCGGCTTTAATAGTGGCAGATATAGTATTCCTGGGGAAACAAATACTCATTATATTCAGGAAAGAACAAAAAGAGTGTTTAGAGACAGTATTACTAATATGGATTTCAGCGAAAATATTATCGTCTTGAACACCTTACCTGGGGCAGCCCAGGCTATTGGTTCCTGTGTCGATCATTTGGATTGGAAGGAAATTATTGGCACCGTGGCTGGTGATGATACTTTGCTTGTCGTGATTAAACCCAAGGATCAGGTAGGTGTGATTTTAAAAAAACTACAATCTTTACTGGACTGAAGATTAACTGAAGAAAGAATACCAGGGGACTTAAGAGGACGAGAGAAAAATGGGGAGATCTTTGCATGTTAAAAGAATTATATGTGGAGAATTTTGGACTCATTGAACAGTCTACAATTAATTTTCTCCCGGGTTTCAATGTTTTGACAGGAGAGACGGGAGCCGGAAAGTCATTAATTGTGGACGCTTTAGGTTTGGTCATCGGTGGCAGAGGTTCTCAGGATTTTATTCGCTCCGGCGCCGATAAATTAGTGCTACAGGCTACATTTGAAGGATCTTTTTCCCAGGATCTAAAAAACACCTTGTTTGAGGCAGGTTTTTCCTGGGAAGGTGATTCCCTGATTTTAACCAGGGAATTAGCTCGGTCCGGAAAAAACACCTGCCGCATTAATTTTCGAACAGTCCCTCTTTCCTTTTTGAAAGAGGTTGGCAAAAGATTGGTAAACATTCATGGACAACATGAACATGTGAACCTTTTAGAAGAAGAAACCCAATTGGTTTTACTGGATCATTATGGTGGTGCAGAAATTTTATCATGGAAAGAAAAGGTTAGCGCCGCCTTTATCAAAAAAAAGGGCTTGCGCAAACAAAAAGAAGCATGGCAAGCCAAAACGGAGGATGTGGCCAAAAGAATAGATGATTTAAAGTATCACATTGATGAAATAGCCCAGGCGGAACTAAGCCCGGGTGAAGATGACCGGCTGGAAAAGGAAAGAAAAATGTTACAGAACAGTGAAAAAATTTCCCTGGACAGCAAAATGGCTTATGAGAAATTGTATGGGAGTCGGGGAAAAGGCGCATTTGATCTGATTCACGAAAGTGTTAAATTATTTCAGGAAATTGCTCTTTTAGATGATCAGGCAGTGGGGATTTCCGAAAAATTAAATGATCTTAATTTCACCTTAGAGGACTTGATCAGAGATATTGCTAATTACGCTGAAAATGTTGAAAGTAACCCTGAACGCTTGGATGAAGTTGAAATGAGGCTGATCCTGATCAACAAGCTGAAAAAAAAATACGGCGCGTCGATTGAGGAAATTCTAACTTTTTATCAAGAAGCAAAGGAAGAATTAGCAGTCTTGGCTTTGGAGGAAAGGGATTATAAGAAAGTCGATGCTGCTTTAGACCAGGCAGAAGAGGAGTATCGGCAAATCTGCCGCCATCTATCCCAAATAAGAAAAAGGGCGGGACAAGCTCTTTCCCAGGCTGTGACAAATGAACTACATCAATTGCATATGAATTCTGCTCAATTTAATGTCTTTATTTCAGAAGCAGTAGATGGACCTACAGGTAAAGATAAAGCTGCCTTTATGGTCAGCCCTAATGCAGGAGAGGAAATGAAACCGGTGATAAAAATTGTCTCCGGTGGAGAACTATCTAGGATTATGCTAGGGTTGAAGGTGATTTTAAGCCAATTGGACGAAATTCCCACCTTGATCTTTGATGAAATAGACAGTGGGGTTGGGCGGCAAAGCCGTATATAATGTAGCCGAAAAGTTAAAAACTATTGCCCGGTCCTGTCAAGTAATTTCCGTCACTCATTCCCCGATGCTTGCTGCTTTTGCTCATCATCATTTAAAAATTTCAAAAGAAGAAAAGGATGGAAGAACAATAACTATTATTGAAGAATTGAGAAATGAGCAGATAGTTTTTGAATTAAGTAGAATGTTGACAGGAGATCAAATCTCGGAGATAACCTTATCACAGGCTAATGAACTACTCCAAATGGGAAATCAAAGTAATCAATCGGAAAAGGGCTAATTCTATGTTTAAAAAAATATTTTAAGTGCCAATTAGGGCACTTTTTTTATTTACTGCGAAAAATTACTTATTGGACAAAAATCGAATTGGGCGATGACTTTGCATCCCCTGGTAATGAAATCCACACTATCATCAGGGTTTGGGAAGGATAAAAGAAAAATTAAAAGGTTAACTTAAGTTTAGCCTAGTATAAAATCTGAAAAATAAAATTTTGTTAAGGAGTGATCAAAATGCCCCCTCAGTCACGAATCATACAAAGAATTCTCCTTCTCATCATTATTTTTACTACTGCTTTTACCACGGTCTTTTATTCCTATTTATTATTACCCAGCGAACAGAAGATATCGGTAGGTGATGTTCTTAATCCATCCCAATTTTTGACATCAAGATTTAACAGCCATATAAGTGTATATGTGGAAAGTAATGAAAAGAATGTTCTTAAAATTAATGGATATCCGGTTACGCAAAAAATCTACAAATATAACGGCGAACAGGCGGTGGTAACAGAACCGGGTCAGCTGAACTTGAGTTTAAGATTATTTGGTTTTATACCCATCAAAAATATGATGGTTGATGTTCTGCCTGACATTCTGGTGATTCCAGGAGGACATTCGGTGGGTGTGATGCTGCAAACGGAAGGAATTATGGTGGTAGGCCATGCACCTGTTTACTTGGAAGATGGAACCTTCGCTTATCCATCGAAAGAAGCCGGTATCGAGTTAGGAGATAACATTTTAACCATTAATAATATAAAAATAAAAAATGAAAAAAATGCGGCAGAATTAATACATCAACTGGGATCTAAAGGGAAATTGAAATTATTAGTAAAGAGAAACGGTCAGGAAAAAACAGTTCATGTGCAACCCCAGTTTTGTCAGGATACCAACACCTATCGCATCGGACTTTATATCAGAGATAATGCCGCCGGAGTTGGTACCATCACTTTTTATGAACCTAAAGGGAATAAGTATGGCGCCTTAGGACATATGATCGCTGATTTGGATCCTATTGATCAGGCCGAAAAGGGGCGCATTGTTAAGGCTGACGTTCAAGGAATTAAACCGGGCAAAAAAGGAGATCCCGGGGAAAAAATTGGCTTATTTAATGAGAAGGAGCTGGAAGGAAATATAGAAATAAACTCAAATTTCGGTATATTTGGAGAATTAAAAGAACCTTTGGTTAATCCTTTCTTCAAAAATGGCATTTCTATTGCATTATCCAATCAAATTTCTGAAGGTCCGGCAGAAATAATTACCGTGATTGAGGGGGATAAACTGGAAAAATTCGACATCGAGATTGAACGTGTTTTACCGCACCATCAACCTACAGGTAAAGGATTGATAATAAAGATTACGGACCCTAAGCTTCTGAAAGTAACGGGAGGAATTATCCAGGGCATGAGCGGTAGTCCGATTATCCAAGGAGGAAAACTGGTAGGTGCCGTGACCCATGTTTTCGTTGGTGACCCCCAAAGAGGCTATGGCTGCTTGGCTGAATGGATGATTATGGAGGTAGGAATTGCTCATAAAGAGACAGCGTCTTTACCGGAGATTATGACGAAATCTCCGGTTTTTGTGTTTAATTTGTTGGAATAAAAATATAATTTTTAAACTATGTTCGGGAGGAATACCATCTTAAGCTGTCGAACCATAAAACATGGAAAAAATAAACATAGAAAATGTTTTGAAGGCGGGGTATTAATTAAATATGCAGGAAAAAATTAAAGTTTTAATTGTTGATGATAATCGGGATTTTTGTGAAATTTTGCAGGATTATTTTACAGAACAGAATGATTTTCAATTATGCGGAGTTGGTTATAATGGTCTTGAGGCTTTGGAACTTACGGCGGATACAGAACCTCATGTTTTGATTCTGGATATCATAATGCCTCATTTGGATGGTATTGGAGTATTAGAGAAGTTGAGTGAGCTTGATCTTTCTCGAAGACCGAAGGTGATCATTCTTACCGCTTTGGGGCATGAATTAATGACACAAAGGGCAGTGGAATTAGGTGCAGATTATTACATTCTAAAGCCTTTCGATCTGGATGTGCTGGGAAATAGGATACGCCAACTAACTCAAGGAAAAGCAAATGCTTCTAGTACCATGACTTCTTCTGTACCTGTAAAATCAAAAAATTTAGATGCTGAGGTAACCAATATCATCCATCAAATGGGTGTCCCGGCCCATATTAAGGGATATCAGTATCTGAGGGATGCAATTTTAATGGTCATTGACGAAGTTAATCTATTAGGAGCTATTACTAAAGAACTCTACCCCATGATTGCTGAAAAATATAATACAACGGCAAGTCGCGTAGAAAGAGCTATCCGTCATGCCATTGAACTGGCTTGGGATCGTGGTAATGTGGATATGATGAATAAATTTTTTGGTTATACCATTAATGTAGACCGAGGTAAACCCACAAATTCGGAATTTATCGCCATGGTGGCGGATAAATTAAGAATTTCTCAGAAGCTGGCTTGAATTTTATAAGAAAACTAATTTTCTAAAAACCTCCATTATTTACTTATTATCTAAGGTAAATAACGGAGGTTTTTAATTTTTTTGGGGATCCGAATTTTTCCTATCTTGTATAAATTTTAATCTATGGTTACATACTAATTAAAACTTCGGTTGGTGAAAAAATCCTATGAAAGGAAAGATCAGGCGGGGTTTAAGAACAAAAGAACTTGTTAAATACTTGCAGCCTAATGAAATAGCAGTTATCGCTCATGAGGATATTGATGATCTGGCGGCGCAATCTTTGGTTGATACAAAAATTCAAGGAGTAATTAATACTGCGGCCAGCATTTCGGGGAAATATCCTCATCGGGGACCGGAAAAGCTTCTTGATGCCAGGATTCCTGTCCTTGACCAGGTAGGAAATAGTTTTTTTGACCAGGTAAAAGATGGTTTAGAGATTGAAATTAAGGGAGAAAAAATTTTTGCCGGGGATAATTATCTGGGGCAAGGTCAATTATTATCCAGAAAAATAATATATGAAAAATTTCACCAGGGGGAGAAACACTTTAATCATCAATTAAAGAAATTTATTCATAATACCATAGAGTACGCCTCTAAAGAACAAGATCTTATTGGTCAGGATTTGAATCTGCCGGAATTAGAAATAGATTTTCATAATAGGCACACTTTGATCGTGGTGCGAGGGAAAAATTATCTGGAGGATTTAAATGTAATCAAGCCTTATATCAATGAGATGAAACCAATCCTCATTGGTGTGGATGGAGGTGCGGATGCCTTAAGAAGCATTGGTTATCGTCCTGACTTAATTATCGGTGATATGGATTCTATTTCTGATGAAACATTAAAATGCGGTGCAAAGCTTCTTGTTCATGCCTATGGAGACGGTCGGGCACCAGGCATGAACAGAGTAGAAGCCTTAGGTCTTGATGCAAAGGTGATACCTGCTATGGGTACTTCTGAAGATGTGGCGATGTTATTGGCTTATCAGTTGGGTACAGAATTAATTGTAGCTGTGGGGAGTCACTCCAATGTGATTGATTTCTTGGAAAAAGGCCGCCCGGGGATGGCCAGTACTTTTCTTGTGCGCCTAAAGGTGGGCTCAATTTTAGTTGATGCTAAAGGAGTAAGTAAACTTTATCGTCAAAAACTAAAACCGCGTTATATTGTGCAAATCGTCATTGCCGCTTTGCTTCCTTTTTTGATTGTTAGCTCTATTTCTCCCCAGGTTTCACAATTTTTGAGGTTGTTGTCGATGAAATTGCGTATTTTGTTCCAAATATAAAAGGGATAAGGTAAAAAGCAAAAGGCACTATAAAGCTTTAGTTGTTAAGATAAGAAAATGTATTAAGAATATAGGAATTTAGGTGGAACCATGGTGGTAAGTCTTCTAATACCTGCATATAATGCAGGTTTACTGATTCAGGAGACAATACATGCTGTGCAAGGTGCGTATCCTGATTTTAAGGAAATCATTGTTGTAGATGATGGATCCCAAGATGATACCCAAATAAAAGCACACGCAGTAGGTGCCCGGGTGTTAAGATCGGAAAAAAACAGAGGCAAGGGTGGTGCTTTAAATTTAGGAGCTCCTTTAGTGCAGGGGGATATTGTTGTCTTACTTGATGCGGATCTAGGAAAAAGCGCAGCTCGATTTATACCGTTATTATTACCGGTACTTCATCAAAAAGCCGATGTAACTCTGGCAAAATTTCCCCCGCCTCCAATCAAAGGCGGCTTTGGTTGGGTTAAGGGCCTGGCCCATTACGGAATTTTTTCTTTAACAGGAAAAAAGGTTGCCTGTCCCTTATCGGGGCAACGAGCGATGACGCGGACTGTTTTTCAAAGTCTCTTACCTTTTCAGAAAGGTTACGGCGTAGAAGTTGGAGCCACCATTGATATCCTGAAAAAGGGTTGGCGTCTTGAAGAAGTGGAGATTGATTTTACACATGCTTATACAGGGCGTAATTTAGCCGGATTTTTGCACCGAGGCCGGCAATTTTATGATATTTTCTGTACCCTTATTCAGAAATCGAGTAAGAGATAAGGATGGGAGACATGCCAATCAAGGAAAATATTTTATTTTTCATTATCACTTTTATCCTTTCATATTATATCACTCCTAAAACACTGGACATGTTACGCACCGGGGAAGTTATGGAGAAAAATATCCGAGGGGAGATAATACCTGTTGCTGCAGGTATTATTTTTTCTGCCGTATTGGCACCGGTCTTTTTACTACAATCATTGTTTTTTGATTATAGTAGAGACGCTTTTATGTACTTAGGGTTTATAACCTTGATTTCATTGGCGGGATTTGTGGATGATATAGCAGGAACCGGGGGGAATAAAGGATTTTCAGGCCACTTCTCCTATTTACGACACCACAAAAAATGGACTACCGGGATTTGGAAGTCCCTCTTAGGGATAATCACAGCAGCTATAGCTGCTGTTGCTCCCAGTGTTTCCTGGTTCGATTTGATCATTAATACCCTGATTATCGCTCTGATGGCAAATTTCTTTAATCTTTTAGATGTTTGTCCCGGACGCAGCATTAAAATTTTTTTCCTGGGAGCGTTATTAATTTTGGTGTTTCTTCCTTCAAATACGGGAAACATTTTGTTGTTTCCCTTGCTAGGTGCCGTAAGTGCCTATGCCTTTTACGATTTTCAAGGAAAATCCATGATGGGAGATACAGGATCCAATGTACTCGGTTTCGCTTTAGGACTTCCCCTAATAGCTGCGGGAAATATTAGTTTGCGGGTGGTGATTTTGGTTCTTTTGCTGCTTCTGCATGGTATTTCCGAAAGAATTTCTTTTTCTCAGATTATCAGAAACAACAAAGTGCTTTTTCAATTGGACCGATTAGGAAGGAGAGATTAAATGTAATGGGAAAAATTGAATCTAGGATCGGAAAAGTCGTTAATATCCTGACGGAAAGAGAAGGCATTGCGGAAATAGATGTTACTGTTGACGGTAAGATCGAAAAAGCAATTAATTATGAGGAACTCACAGGAAAGGTTAGCCTGGGAGACCGGGTATTACTAAATACAACCGGTGTCAAGCTCGCATTAGGAAGCGGAGGATATCATTTTGTGCAGACCAATCTCTCACATCCTTTGATGTCACTCCATGGCCGGGGACATATAATGAAACTTCGTTATACACCCCAACAAATAAGGGTACTCAGCGTTGAAGAGCAAGAAGCCGGTTATCAGGAAGTATTTAACAATTTCCAATCTTTGAGAGGTTTGCCGGTGCTGGTCTTTTCTCTGCACAGTGCTTTGGCGCCTTTGGCTTTATCTTTTAAAAGAATAAAACCCCAAGCTCGTCTGGTATATATTATGACTGATGGCGGTGCTTTGCCCGCGGCCTTCAGTTATGTTTTAGCCCTATTAAAAAAAGATGGTTGGATTAATGCGGTGATTTCCAGCGGACATGCCTATGGTGGTGATTATGAAGCTGTTAATATTTATTCTGCCCTAATTGCGGCCAAGGAAATTGCACAAGCAGATGCTGTTTTATTGGGCATGGGACCCGGTCATGTTGGCACCGGAACAAAATGGGGTTTTAGCGCGATTCAGTTGGGAGAAGGAGTGAATGCCGTTAATATCCTAGGTGGACGACCGATTTTTTGCCCGCGCATTAGTTTTATGGATCTACGATTGCGTCACCGGGGGATCAGCCATCACTCTCTAACCATTCTCTCCAAGGTAACCTTATCTCCGGCTCTGGTGGTGATGCCTCACTTGCCTAGTAATCAGGCAAGTGTACTGAAAAAGCAAATCGCCGACCATAAAATCGAAGAAAGACACTATGTAATTTGGGAACACGGGGAGGATGGTTGGAATTATTTGCAGGAAACTTCATATTCATTTTATACCATGGGACGAGGGCTTACTGAAGATAAAGCCTTTTTTTTGGGAGCATGCGCCGGAGCTAATTATGGTGCCAAAATATCAGAAATAAAAGAATTAAATTAAAAATTCATTATTTATAAAATATTGTTAATGCAAGTTGCTATGAAGTAGTTCTTTTAATGTTTGATATTTTTGCTGCCAAAGTTCCAGTTGGTTAAGGAGCTCCTTTACCTGTCCAGAGAAAATCAGTTGCTTTTGCATGATGATCATAGCCATAAAAATACCACCTTTACCTGAAATCTAAACATGTCGGTTTAATAATTTATCAATTAACTTTGAGTTTTTATAGATTATATGGCAAAATAAACTAAATATACTTAAATAAAGGAGTAGCGGCATGGATAAATATGAAAAAACCTTAGAATCATCCTATATCTATCAGGGAAAAATTCTTTCCTTACGTAAAGATCAGGTGAGGCTTCCTAATGGTAAAACAGCTATGCGGGAAATTGTAGAGCATCCGGGTGCCGTATCCATTGTGCCTATCACAGAGGAAGGAAAAATTATTTTTGTCAGACAATATCGCAAACCTGTTGAAAAGGAGACCATCGAAATCCCTGCCGGAAAGCTGGATCAAGGAGAACTTCCTCAAGATTGTGCTCAAAGAGAACTCCAGGAAGAGATTGGGTTTTCCGGTAATTTGGAATATAAATTCTCTTATTATTCTACTCCGGGTTTTTCCGATGAAATTATGTATCTGTTTTTTGCGCGAAATTTAAAGATTGCACCATTAACATGTGATGAGGATGAGCTCATCGAAAAGATGGAGGTCTCTTTAGATGATGCCCTGCATATGATTATGCAGGGAGAAATTGTGGATGCCAAAACAATTATCGGGATCCTCACATTGAAACAGGAGGGTCATTGTCTGTGACCATTAACCGGATAGAAGTTTTACAAGATGCCAGTGGGGCTCTTCTGGGGGCTATGAAAGGCAATATTGTAGTGATTGTTGATGTGATCAACATGTCCACGACCTTGGAAGCGGCGTATGATGCAGGTGCTTTAGGTGTGTTTGGGGCAAGCCCGGACGATACCAGAGCACCTGTTTTTGTTAATCCTGAGGCCATCGGATATCATGCCGGCAAATTTGCCCGATCTCATAATAGTGAGCTAATTTTAGTAACAGAACCACGGGTCGGTACCGATAAAGAAAGAAGAAAGCATGCTTCCCGTGCAATCAGCGGTATAAAAAAAGCAGGTATTAATCCCATCACCGTATTACCCAATTTGGGCGCGGAGACAGTAAAATTAGCTGATTTCAAAAATAAAGTGGTTATCGCTGTAACCGACAGCGGAGGCGTTGCTTATGATGCGGCATTTAATGCCGGTGCCACCGTGACAACTGCTACTGTGGCCAGGAGCTTGAAAAAAAAGGGGTTAGATACAGTTCATGACGGTGTCGTCAGAGCTTTATCCATTGCACCGGGGAATTATAAGGGCATTAGCGTTGTTGCTGCCAGTTCCAACTCTTTAGAGGACCTTTTGGCAGCAAATTTTATTGCGCGTTATTTTGCCGCATATCTAGAACATAATCGTAACTTGTTTCGAAGAAATTATTATTCATAAATCTTAGAAAAACACATAAATATCTTTAAAAACCGACAGGAGGGCAGCATATTGTGGCAGGGATATTAAAGGATAAAATAATAAAAAGCTTACAGGAAAATCTAATCATTTATCTACTTATTCCTGTTATTTTTGCCGCCGGGATTTTTATTGGCATTATGGGAGCAAATAATTTAGATGACAGACAGATACAGGATTTATTAGGATTTGTAGACGGTTTTATCAATAATTTGCCAACAGCTACCATAGATGCTCCCTCTGAAACCAAGTATGCGTTGATTTTGAATCTTAAGTCCTTGTGCTACATTTGGTTTTTAGGTTTAACGGTGATAGGAATTCCTTTGACGATCGCAATAATTTTTTATCGTGGTTTTGTGTTAGGTTTTACCACTGGTTTTTTAGTGCAAGAAAAGGCCTTACAAGGAATCTGGGTAATTTTGTTAACGGTGGTGCCGCAAAATCTTCTTTTGGTCCCGGTGCTATTGCTCGGTGCAATTACCTCTATTTCATTTTCTTTGTTTGTGATCAGAGGTAAATTTGCCGGGAAGACGTTGCATCTATCCAAGAGATTACTTAGTTATACTTTTTCCTTCATGATTCTCGGCTTGTTTGTTGTGCTTTCCGCATTTGTTCAAGGTTATATCTCACCTTCTTTGGTAAAAGCCGTTTTTTATTTTACTACCGGGTACGGTCTATTTCTGGTGTTATGATTTAAGGATCATAAGTAGCGGAGCGGATGTCATACGAAGGGTTATTATGTGATTAAGCTGTGCATAATATTATTTAAAGGAGGTAATGTTGATGATTCTAATAACTATTACCCGTGCCAGGGAAAAAGGTATTTTGCTACTGAAAATTGCTTTGGTGCTTATATTACTCGGATTAATCGTACCAAATTTGTACGGAGTGCTTTCTGATGCTGGATCCTTAGAGCGCTTTGCCGAGGAAGAAAAACTACCTCAGGAACCAATGCGGGTCGAGCACATCGAAAGAGAAGTTGAGGAAGTGTCCTTATGGACTCATATCGTGAACAGCTTTAAATAAATTTATCAGATATTTCTTAATCATCACGGCTTTTCTTACATACGGAGAAGGATAACGGTAAGATATGTAGAAATACTTATGAATACAGGCGTATAAGGCATTAAATTAATTGTAGCAAATAATGCTATAATTCAAACGGAGGTGGCATGTATGTATCGTAAGATTATGGTAGCAACAGACGGATCGGAATATTCTATGCGAGCGGCTGCCTATGCTCGGAATATGGCTGAAAAAAGCAAAGCCCAGGTTTTGATTATTAGCGTTGCCCAGTATTTGCGCGAAGAAGTAGCATATACGGAATTGGCAACAGCTATTAAATTAAAAGATTCTGAGAAATTTATTGAGCGTATGAGAGAACAGGCACAAAAGATTGTCCAAAAAACAGCTCAGACCTTTATTGATCATAGTATTCCTTATGAAGAGATTGTTGAAGTCGGCAATCCTGCAGATATTATTTGTCAAAAAGCAGAGGACCTGGAAATAGATTTAATTATCATGGGAACCCGCGGAAATTCCGGAGTGACTCGTTTTATGTTAGGAAGTGTCAGTTCCAAAGTAGTTAGCCATGCTCCCTGCTCAGTATTTGTCGTCCGTTAATAATTCATCGAATGCTCATATTTTGTAAAAGAGTAAAGTGATCATGAAAATTTTAATGGACAATTTCTTATATTACTTATCTGTGGAGAAAGGGCTGGCAGATAATACTGTCAAGAGTTATCAACTTGATTTGAAATCTTTTTTTGATTTTCTTACCGGAAAATCGATGAGAGATATCCAAGGAGTAACGCGTCATCATATTATTGCTTATTTAATTAAATTGCAAAAGGAGAATAAATCTCCAGCTACTTTGGCGCGTCATAGCGCGTGTCTCAAATCGTTTTTTCACTTTTTGCTCCGGGAAAGAATTATCGATCAGGATCCTACCAGTCATTTAGAAACACCGAAGCTGGCCGGCATTTTACCCCAAGTTTTATCCATTGAGGAAGTTGAACATTTGTTAAATCAACCTCAGACCGGAACGAAACTTGGATTAAGGGATAAAGCAATGCTGGAAGTAATATACGCTACAGGGCTGCGGGTTTCGGAACTGATAAATTTAGATCTCCAGGATATTAACTTGGAGATGGGCTTTCTGCGTTGTCTAGGGAAAGGTGCAAAAGAAAGAATTGTACCTTTAGGTTCTTTCGCGATCCATGCTTTACAAGAATATTTACAAGGTTCACGTGAAAAATTAACTAAGAGTTCCGAAGAGAAGGCATTATTTGTCAATCAGCATGGGCGGCGCCTGACTCGTCAGGGGTTTTGGAAAATTCTCAAAGGCTATGTCTCAGAAGCTCAGATCAGCACACCCGTTACACCCCATACCTTCAGGCATTCCATTGCCACGCACATGTTGGAAAACGGGGCTGATCTTAGAACTGTACAGGAAATTCTGGGACATGCCGATATTTCAACAACTCAGATCTATACTCATTTAACAAAGTCACATTTAAAAGAGGTCTATGACCATTGTCACCCCAGAGCTAAACTGGAGTAAGGAGGTAGGCACCATGGGAAAAAGAGTAATTTTGATCGTGTTGGACAGTGCGGGAATCGGTGCTTTACCAGATGCACATATTTATGGGGATGAGGGTAGTGATACCTTGGGAAATTTAGCGCGACAGGTTGGGGGATTGAACCTGCCTCAATTGGGTCGTTTGGGCTTAGGTAACATTCATACTATTTTAGGTGTACCTCCAGTATCGAACCCCGAGGCAGCTTTTGGCCGTATGGCGGAAAAATCTCCCGGAAAAGATACCACCACAGGCCATTGGGAAATGTCCGGAATCATCTTGGACCAAGCCTTTCCTACGTATCCCATGGGTTTTCCTTCTGCTGTCATTAACCGGTTTGAGCAGGCTATTGGGAGGAAGGTATTAGGCAATAAGGTAGCTTCCGGTACCGAGATTATTAAGGAACTAGGAGATCAACATTTAAAGACCGGATATCCTATCGTTTACACTTCCGCCGACAGCGTCTTTCAGATCGCTGCCCATGAAAAAATCATTCCTTTGGAAAGTTTATATGAAATGTGCACCATAGCCCGGGAAATCCTGACTGGGGAGCATGCAGTAGGTCGCGTAATTGCCCGACCCTTTGATGGGCACTCTGGTGCTTTTTACCGTACCGCCGGTCGCCATGATTATTCCCTTTTACCTTCAGATAAAACGATGCTTGATCTGATTAAAGACTCCGGTCAGGAAGTAATCGGAGTCGGAAAAATAAGGGACATTTTTGCCGGTCAGGGATTGACCAAAACTATCAAAGCCACCAACAACCAGGAGGGTATAGAGGCAACTTTAGAAGCCATGGAACAATTGAACCTGGGACTGGTTTTCACAAATTTAGTGGACTTTGATATGCTTTTTGGACATCGCAATGATACAGAAGGCTATGCTCAGGCATTGGAGGAATTTGACCGTGAAGTACCCCGGTTTTTGGACCGGCTGCGTGATGCGGATTTATTGATTATTACAGCGGATCACGGTACTGATCCTACAACCGGCAGTACTGATCATTCTCGGGAGTATGTCCCCTTGCTGATTTACGGAAAAAACGTTCCGAGAGGAACAAATTTAGGCACGAGGGAAACTTTTGCCGATTTGGGGGCCACAATTGTGGATTATCTGGATGCAGGAAAATTACAGCATGGTAAAAGCATGTTTCCTGAATGGAGCAAACAAGATTAAGCAGGTGTGACTGATGAGTATGTATGATATTATCAACAAAAAGAAAAATGGCCAGGCTCTTTCCCGTGAAGAAATCGCAATTTGGGTCCGGGGTTTTACGGAAGGTAATATTCCCGATTACCAAGTTGCCGCTTTGTTAATGGCGATTTATTTTCAGGGCTTATCTTTAGACGAAACAAGATTTTTAACCTCTGCCATGATAAAATCTGGAGAAACGATTGATTTAAGCCAAGTACCGGGCATTAAGAGTGACAAACACAGTACCGGGGGCGTGGGCGATAAAACAACCCTGGTTTTAGCACCTCTTTTGGCTTCTATGGGCATTATCGTAGCGAAAATGTCCGGTCGGGGACTGGGTTTCACCGGGGGTACCTTGGATAAGCTAGAATCAATCCCCGGTTTTCGGGTGGATTTATCACCCCAAGAATTCATACATAATCTGCAGCAGACCGGTCTCTCCATCGTCGGTCAAACCGGAAACCTGGTGCCGGCGGATAAAAAAATATATGCCTTAAGGGATGTAACGGCTACGGTAGATTCCATCCCCTTAATTGCTGCCAGTGTTATGTCCAAAAAAATAGCGGCAGGTGCGGATATCATTGTTCTGGATGTTAAATTCGGTTCCGGCGCCTTTATGAAAACGAGAGAACAAGCTGAAAGTTTAGCCCGGATCATGGTGGATATCGGTAAAAAAATGGACAAAAAGGTGGCCGCAGTTCTCACCGGTATGGAAACTCCTTTGGGTTATGCTGTGGGAAATGCTTTAGAGGTCAAAGAAGCCATTGAGGTCCTAAAGGGGAAAGGTCCCGAAGATTTAAAAGAAATCTGTGTTTATCTTGCGGGCATCACCCTTTGGCTGGCGGGAAAGGCTGCTGACATAAATAAAGGACAAAGACTTGCCGAAAAACATTTGGCGGAAGGCGGGGCATTAGAGAAGTTCCGGGAAATGATTACGGCACAATATGGGAATTATCAAGTAATCTATGACGAAAACTTGCTTCCAGAAGGAAAGTTGCGTTCTTCATTAATTGCGGATCAGGATGGCTATTTAGGTTCTATGGATACGGAAACCATTGGTCTGGCAGCGATGAAGCTGGGCGCAGGACGTAGCAAAAAAGAGGATGATATTGATCCTGCGGCTGGAATTGTTTTTAATAAAAAAACGGGAGACTGGGTTAAACAAGGAGAAACCATTGCCATGGTTTATGGAAATGATGAAAACAAAATTGATGCTGGAATGAACTTGCTAAAAAAATGTATTACATTTCACCAAGAAAAAAGGATCATACCATCTTTGATTGATGGTGTGGTGATTACCTAAATGTCTTTTATGTATTTTGATGCTGTCTTAACCGGACAGTTTTTTTTTGCGCATTTATTATTTTATTCCACTAATGCAAATAAGGAAAAAAAAGTAATACTAATACTTTGGTTGTCCCAAGGAGATTATCAGGATAAAAATGTTTATAAATAACGTTTTTAATGTATAACTGCTCTTTGTTTTTCATAAGATTTAATAAGATAGACAACCTAAAAGGAGGATTAGCATGTGGAAAAAAATAGTTTATAATGTGCTGACAATATGTTTAGTTTTATCCTTGTTGCCCACTCTTTCTGTTTACGCAAATGAATTAAATATTGAGGGAGAAGCCTGTATTTTGGTGGATGGGAACTCAGGACAGGTTCTTTATCACCATAATGCCGATAAAAAATGGTTTCCTGCCAGTATTACCAAAATTATGACCATGGTTTTAGCTTTAGAAGCGGTTGAAGAGGGGAGAGCTGCTCTGGAAGATCCCGTTTCCACCAGCGAATACGCATCCAGTATGGGAGGATCGCAGGTTTATTTGTATCCTGGTGAAACTCGAACGCTTCATGAAATGT
The DNA here is from genome assembly GCA_040766325.1 of Dehalobacterium sp. Lineage (GTDB taxonomy): Bacteria > Bacillota > Dehalobacteriia > Dehalobacteriales > Dehalobacteriaceae > Dehalobacterium. The sequence continues at coordinate 292,676 of JAXGQR010000001.1, forward strand.
TAATTGCCATTGCTGTAGGTTCAGGAAATGATGCCAGTGTGGCAGTGGCAGAATATTTAGGTGGCAGCAATGAAGGTTTTATAAAGATGATGAACGAAAAAGCTCAAGAATTAGGCATGAAGAACACCAATTTTGTCAACAGTCATGGTCTTCATGATGACAATCATTATACAACGGCCGAAGATATGGCTAAGCTAAGTGTCTATGCTTTAAAAGACCCCAAGATGCTGGAATATACTTCGATTTATGAATATGATTTTCGTCCCGAACCAAAGCTGTTAAAACTATGGAACACCAATCGTTTGCTAAAATGGTATGAAGGCTGTGACGGGTTAAAAACCGGTTCCACAGAAATGGCAAAAAGAAATTTAGTCAGTACCGCGGAAAGAAATAACCTGCGTTTAGTCGGTGTGGTACTAGGTGTCGGAAAAAAGAATGGCCATTTTACAGAGTCGATGAAATTACTAAATTATGGTTTTAATCAATTTGAATTTTCTTAGCTCTACCCTGCAGGGATGGAATTAATCTCGCTTCCTGTGGGTAAGGGAGAAGTGGATCAGGTTGGATTAGCAACTTCACAAAAAGTAGGGACAGTGCAGAAGAAAGGAGAGAAAACGAATCTTACGACTAAGGCTACCGCGACAAAATTTATTACAGCGCCAATTAAAAAAGGAGATAAGCTGGGTGAGCTAACCTTATTCAAAGATGGAAAAGAAATTGATAAAATTGATTTGGTAGCCAATCAGGATGTAGGGCGGGGAAGCCTCGGCAGGCAGATAATGAAAATGATGCGTCAGGTAGTTTTGGCCCAAAAATAAAATGGAGAAAAGTGCAAAGCTAATCCAAATTTGAAAAATAAATAAATCAATTTATTTAGCTTATAAAGGCTTGAATCTCATAGACAGGGATTCAAGCCTTTTTTTGAAGAAAGTAATTGTCTGAGAATGCATGAGTGTGGAAAAGTGGCAATAGTTGTCCGCGATCATAAAATATATCAAAGACTAAAGGAGGTTTTACTATGTCCGGCCATTATCCCAGGTGTGACAAAGAAACAATTGTGCACCAGTTGGTAGAAGTTGAAGCTAGGGTTACCGTTTTACCCCTTGTGAGACCGGGAAAGCCCAAGGTTTTTTGTATTGATTCCTATATAAGGGAAGATTGTGCAACAGATGAAGAGAAAAGAAAAGATTATTATGAATCTTACGATTCAAGAAAAAGATGTGGAAAGGAGAAACAATTCTGTACTTTTACTGTAACACAGGTTATTTGTGTAGAGATACCTATTACAATAGGAGCCGATGTTGATGTGGATTCGGGGATTGCCAGATGTGGCATCGCCGATATCGGACCATGCATATGTTTAGACACAGAAAAACATACCCATGATGATGAGCATGAAGACACAAAAGACAAAACAAAAAGTGAAGCATGAGAGTATGAAAAACCTGAAAAACTTTCTAATTATTTAAGGAAAACTTTTGGACGTGATCAAAAGAAAATCATGACAACTTGTCCCAGTTATCGATGATCAGGCATATATTGTAATATATGAAATGAAAGGCGTGATTCTTTTGGCACCATGTAATGATTGTATCAACCCCACAACAGGGTGTGGTCCAACTTTTGTGAATGAAACAGTATGTGTAGAAGCGACCGTCAGGATTATTCCTGATGTTCAATGTGGAGTAGTGGAAACATTTTGTTCCGGCCCTCCAACGATTGGTTCTTGTGATGGAACACTTATGCCGGAATGCAGCTTTCAGGTAAGTCAATCCATATGCGTACAAGTTCCCCTGACATTTTCCGCTACCGCTTGTGTAACACCTAACGGAATTATCTGCAATGAGGATACAATTGCCATCGGACGCTGTCCGGAGTCTGCAGCCGGTTGTACTTTTTCCCAGGGTCACTTTACAACGCATCCGGACCTTGCCCGGGTACTGGTTGCTTCTTCACCAGAAGGTGTAGTTGTACTGGGTATTGATAATCAAGGTTTAAGTTTTACTGTTACTCCAAGTAATGTTGAAAGCGTATTTCTCAATGGAGTACCTACTCCGCCGGCACCTGAGGATCCACCCTTTGCCAATCAATATCAACAGCTTTATCAACAACTTCTTGCGGCAAATTTAAACGTTTTGAACGGTGCTACCTGTGAAAATGTTGTAAATGCAATAAATGCGGCAAATGATTTCATTGCGAATTCTCCCGAAGGGGGCATGGCAGGGGCCCCCGGTTTTCAGTCACCTTTGGCAGAATTTAACCGAGGGGAGATGGAAGGATGTCCTGAACATTGTCCGGAATAAAGAGAGGGCACTTTTTTGAGCGGTTAAAGCAATAGCATAAAGGGTAATTTAAGAGGATAGCCTTGTTGGGATCCTCTTTTTTTATGTTAATCCCCATGATGGAAATCCTTTTCATTAGGAACTATTTATCAGGGGATAAGAAATCCCCATTGTGAAGAAGAAAATGAAAAATTTATCGGAGGAGAATGTTATAATGTTTTTAAAATTACTTAGCTTAAAATGATAAAATGACGTGATTCTGGTTGTTTTGCACACTAACACACGTCTTTTAGGGGGAGGAACCCAAGAATGAAGAAATATATTTTGGCTTTAGATCAGGGAACCACCAGCTGTCGAGCAATACTTTTCGATCAGGAAAGCCAAGTTATCGCCAGCGCACAAAAAGAAATCACACAAAAATACCCCCTGCCCGGTTGGGTGGAACATGATCCGGGGGAAATCTGGAGCACCCAATATGGAGTTATTGCCGAATTATTGGCGCGTTCTCAAGTAAATATGGATGACATCGCCGGTCTCGGTATTACCAATCAGCGAGAAACCACTGTTGTTTGGGATAAGTATACGGGAAAACCGATTACAAACGCCATTGTCTGGCAGTGTCGACGCACTGCCTCCCTCTGTAATGAGTTAAAAAGCAGAGGACTGGAGCCCCTCTTTAAGGAAAAAACAGGTTTGCTCCTGGACGCTTATTTTTCGGGAACTAAAATTCGCTGGATTTTAGATCATGTAGAAGGGGCGCAACAAAAAGCGGAAAAGGGAGATTTGCTCTTTGGCAATGTGGATTCATGGTTGGTTTGGAATCTAACGAAAGGCCGGATTCATGTCACTGATTATTCAAACGCTTCCCGTACCCTGCTCTATAACATAAAGACTCTAGATTGGGATCCGGAATTACTCCAGGTATTAAATATTCCCCGAGCAATGCTACCTGAGGTAAAACCCTCCAGCTTTATTTACGGAGAAACAGCTCCCGAATCTTTCTTCGGATATAAAATTCCTATTGCCGGAATTGCAGGAGATCAGCAAGCTGCTTTATTTGGTCAGACCTGTTTTGACCCGGGCATGGCGAAGAACACCTATGGATCCGGTTGTTTCATGCTACTAAATACCGGGGAAGAAGTCTATGAATCCCGGCATGGTCTCATCAGCACCATTGCCTGGGGAGCTGATCAAAAGGTTACTTACGCTCTTGAAGGCAGTGTTTTTATCGCCGGCGCCGTGATTCAATGGCTCCGGGATGAACTTAAACTGATTGAAACAGCTGCCGATTCCGAGTATTTTGCTGCCAAGGTTCCCGATAACGGCGGTGTTTACGTAGTACCTGCCTTTACAGGTCTGGGGGCACCTTACTGGGATATGGAGGCGCGAGGAGCCATTTTAGGCCTGACCAGGGGCAGCAACAAGAATCATATTATCCGTGGGGCCTCGAATCTATGGCATATCAGACAAGGGACATCATTGAAGCAATGGAAGCCGATGCAAAATTGCCCCTTCAGATTCTCAAGGTGGACGGTGGGGCGGTCACCAACAGTTTGCTGATGCAATTTCAGGCCGATATCTTGGGTGTAGAAGTAGAACGTCCCCAATGTATTGAAACCACAGCCATGGGAGCCGCTTATCTGGCTGGATTAGCGACAGGTTTTTGGTTGAACAAAAAGAATTACAAGAAAAAGCCAAAGTTGATCGTACCTTCAAACCCCGGATGGAAGAAAGTATGAGAGAAAAATACTATCAAGGTTGGCAAAAAGCCGTCAGACAGGTGATGGTTTAAATATCTTCTTTAAAAGACACATAGCGACAAGAGTAGTGTTCTTTCTTTGCAGGATAATAATGTTAAAAAATAGAAATATTAAATGCATTGGTTAAAATGATAATGGAGGGGCTCATTGTGAAGTTGGATTTTAAATATGAAAAGGACAGGCTATATGCGAGTATTGATGGTGAAATTGATTTATCCGTAGCAGCACATCTGAGACAGGAGTTAGACCAAAATCTGGATAGAAAGCAAGCCCGTCACCTGATTCTAGATTTAACTAAGGTAAGTTTTATAGACAGCTCAGGTTTAGGTGTGATTCTAGGAAGATATAAACGGTTATCGGAAATCGGCGGCACAGTTAAAATATACGGCGTTAATGATCAGATTGAAAAAATCTTAGAGCTATCCGGTTTCAATCGTATTATGAAAATTAGTACCCAAGGAATTGAAATAAAACTTGGGACCGATTTTTGAGGGGGAAAACAAGATGGAGAAACCAAAAAACAATGTGCTAATACAGTTTAAAAGTGTTCCGGAAAATATTTCTTTGGCCAGGGTACTGGTTGCATCTATTGGAGCCCAATTTGATTTAACTATTAATGATTTGGATGAATTAAAGGTTGCGGTTTCAGAAGCGGTATCTAATGCCATGATCCACGGATATTTGAATGATCCGGATAAAGAAGTGGAAATGGAAATAACTTGTTATGAGGAAAAACTGATTATTCGCGTCACCGATTATGGCGTCGGGATCGCCGACGTACAATTAGCTTTACAACCTTCTTATTCAACAGAGGATGACCACATGGGACTGGGATTTGTTTTTATACAATCGTTTATGGACAAAATAGATGTTAAATCAGAATTAAATCAAGGAACAACAGTAACAATGGTAAAAAATCTGGTGCATCGGCAGGAAAGTTAGGTGGTAAAATGATACAGAGGTTGTCGGAGATGAATCTCCCGCGCTTTCCTCTGTTGTCTGAAACGGAAACAAAAATACTACTGCAGAAAACCAGACAAGGAGACGAAGCAGCCCGGGAGCGCTTGATCAATTGCAATTTAAGACTTGTATTTAATATAGTGCAAAGGTATCAAAACAGAGGTTATGAATTAGAGGACTTATTTCAAATCGGCACTATCGGATTGATGAAGGCGATTGATAAATTTGACCCTTCTTTTGAAGTCAAGTTTTCCACCTATGCCGTGCCTATGATTATGGGAGAAATTCGTCGTTTTATGAGGGATGACAGTCCGGTTAAAGTCAGTCGCTCGTATAAAGAATTGGCCGTGCGCATCTATCGATGCAAAGAAAGTTTAACAAAAAAATTAGGTCGGGAGCCTACCATTGGAGAACTGGCAGAAGAGCTTTCAGTTTCCTCAGAAGAGATTGTAACTTCATTAGAAGCTATTCAAATGCCCTCATCTATTCATGAAACTGTTTATCAAAATGAGGGAGATCCTATTTATCTTCTGGATCAATTAGCTTCGGAAAGCAGTTCCGATAGTAAAATGTTTGAAAATTTGATGTTAAAAGATGTTTTGGCACGTCTCCCTATTAGATTGAAGGAAGTTATTCTAATGCGTTTTTTTCAAGATCAAACCCAAGTCGAGGTAGCAAAAAAACTAGGGATATCTCAGGTGCAGGTTTCTCGTCTTGAACGTCTTGCTTTAAAGGAAATCAGATTATTATTAAATGAAAACAAAGAAGATAATATGAAGACAAAGAATAAAAATGAATCGAATTGAATCTTAGGATCATCAGCTGATGTCTGAATCTGATAGTGATCAACTTTTGCATGAGAAGAGGTTGATCAAGCTCAGGTTCGGACATTTTTTTCGCCCCTTTTTGTCATTTTTTATGCCTGGATTCTCATGTATAAGCAAAAAAAGTGGTGGGCAAGATAAATAGAGTAATTTAAAACTCAATTTTAAAAGGAGGTAAAAAATGCAGGTTAAAGTAATCGAGCTGATCGGAGAATCAAATGATAATTGGAATGATGCCGTGAAACAAGCGGTCAGACAAGCGTCAAAATCTATCCCCAATATCACCGGGGTGGAGGTTTATAATTTGACGGCAGGGGTCTCTTCCGGTCGCTTAATTGAATATAAGGCAAACGTTAAGGTAGCTTACAGTGATGAAGGTTCTATTTAATCGATAAACTTCATAATAAAGAAGCGCTCTAGAGCGCTTTTTTATTATGAAATTGATTTCTGATTGATTTTAAATCCGCCGTTAAAGAATATGGTAGGAAGAAGATGGCAATAATATTAATAAATAAATTAAGGGGGGATCGAATATTGCCTCTTAAAAAAAGCAAAATCTTGGACAGCATTGAACAGGCGATTAAAAAAAACCAAGAGAAAGAATATCAAATGATGGTTCATAATTTAAACCCCAATCCCCCGGTTTTAAGAAATTCTTTAGCTGCATTTGGTGTGGGGGGATTCATCTGTGCCTTTGCCCAAGTAATTTTGAATATCTTACTTCAAATGGGCATGGGAGAGCAAAATGCCGGTACCGTGACCTTGGTTTTAATGATCTTAATTGGGGCTCTTTTAACGGGTTTTGGTATTTATGATAATATCGGTAAGTTTGCAGGAGCAGGTTCGATTATCCCTATTACCGGATTTGCCAACACTATTGTTGCCTCAGCCATGGAATGGAAAAGAGAAGGCTATATTTTCGGGGTTGCGGCAAAGATGTTTACCGTAGCCGGTCCGATTTTAGTTTATGGTACGTTGACTTCCATAATTATCGGCATTATTTTCTTAATATTTTAAGATCGGAGGTACACTAATGAGAAGAGTCGGAAAGCAATCTTTGGTTTTTCAAGATCCTCCCTTAATCGTAAATTATGCATCGGTGGTGGGACCGAAAGAAGGGGCCGGACCTTTAAAAAACACCTTCGATTTAGTTTTACAAGATACCCTCTTTGGGGAGAATAGTTGGGAAAAAGCAGAGTCCAAGATGCTTGAGGCGGCGGTCAACTTAGCTTTGGATAAGGAAAATTTAACGCGAGGTGATATTGATTTCCTTTTAGCCGGTGACTTATTAAACCAAAATATTTCAGCAAATTTTGCTGCACGACAATTATCTATCCCTTTTCTTGGTTTATATGGAGCTTGTTCGACTATGGCCGAAAGCCTTATTTTAGGGTCGGTCCTGGTAGATGGAGAATATGCTGAAAAGGTTGTAGCAGCTGTTTCCAGCCACCATGACACAGCGGAAAGACAATATCGTTTCCCCACAGAACAAGGGGTACAAAGACCTCTTACCGCCCAATGGACTGTAAGCGGAGCCGGAGCAGCTTTAATCGGTAAAGGAGAAAAAGGGCCACGTATTACCCATGCCACAGTTGGCAAAGTAATTGATTTAGGGATTAAGGATCAAAATGATTTGGGAGCAGCCATGGCACCTGCGGCAACCGACACTTTGGTGCGCCATTTTTTAGATACCGGTCGTCAACCAACGGACTATGATTTAATTATTACGGGAGATTTGGCGGCTAACGGGAAAGCATTGACGCAACAATTAATGGAGAAAAAGGGATATGTAATAGAAGATAATTTTGCCGATTGCGGCTTACTTATTTATGATCCTACCCAGGATACCCATGCGGGGGGCAGCGGTTGTGCCTGTTCGGCAGTTGTGACCTGTGGTCATCTTTTACATAGTATGCGTAGCGGGGTTTATCAAAGGATTATGCTGGTGGGTACCGGGGCTTTGTTAAGTCCCATCAGTATGCTTCAGGGTGAGTCGATCCCGGGCATTGCTCATGCAGTGGTCATAGAAAATTATTAAATTTGGAGGGGTTTTGCGTGCAGGAGATTTTGCTGGCCTTTTTGTTAGGAGGAACGATTTGTCTCATTGGTCAATTGATTATGGATTTAACGCCTTATTCCGTTACTCCAACCCATATTCTGGTGGGGTTTCTGATGGGAGGCGCTATCCTCAGTGCTTTAGGGTTTTATCAACCTTTAATTGATTTAGGTGGAGCCGGGGCAACCATTCCTTTAAGCGGCTTTGGTCATTCCTTAGCACAGGGGGCTATTGAAGGTGGAAAATTGGGTGGTCTTTTAGGGGTGCTGGGGGGAGGCATTAAGGCGACGGCAACCGGGGTTGCTGCTGCAATTGTTTTTGGATACTTAGTCGCTATAATGGCAAATCCCCAAGGATAAATCATGAATCAAGAAAAAAGAAAGGTGATCATTATTACTGATGGGGATGAAGTTGCTAAAGATACTATCGAAAAGGTGGCAAAAAAAGTAGGTGGTTGCTGTATTTCAGCTTCAGCAGGTAATCCGACGCCCATTTCGGGGGAAGAGATCGTGGCATTAATTAAGGAGGCCAGGTCAGATCCTGTCCTGGTAATGGTGGATGATAAGGGCTGTTGTTCCAAAGGAAAAGGGGAGGAAGCTCTGGAGTATATCGCCAAAAGTAAAGAAGTTAAGTTGATCGGTGTTTTGGCCGTTGCTTCTAATACAATGTTCTCGCAGGGAGTCAGTATTGAACATGCCATTACCATGAACGGGCAAATGATTCACGGTCCGGTTAACAAGGACGGGAAGCCGGAAAAAAAGGGTCATCACGTTTTAGAAGGTGATACTGTGGGCGTTTTAAATGAATTAAAAAATGAAATTCCGATGATTATCGGTATTGGCGATATTGGAAAAATGCATGGTCATGACCATGGGGCAAGGGGAGGTAAAATTACGACCCAGGCTATAAAGCATCTTTTAAAGAAGGATGGTGAATCAGGTGACAGTTAAGACAGACAAGGATCTTCCACAGTTTATGTCCCATAATTATCAAAAAAATCTAGATTATTTGAAAGAACAATTAGGTGTGGAAGCCAATTACGATGTGATTTGTCATGAAGTTTTGGTGGGAGGAAAGAAAGGAGCATTCTTTACTATCCAGGGATTTATTGATACTGAAGTTCTTTCAAGTATTCTGAGTAATTTAGCGGTTTTGACCAGGGAAGAGATTGTTCCTAATACCTTAGATAAACTAAAAAAACAATATTTAGCTCATTACCAATTAGACACATCTGAAAAGATGAGCAAAATAATAGATGGAGTTTTAATGGGACTGGTTGTTTTTATTATCGAGGGAGAAGCGGAAGCTATTCTCATTGACTTACGAAAGTTTGCTGCCCGAGGACCGGAAGAACCGGATCTGGAAAAAGTTGTAAGGGGATCCCGGGACGGTTTTACGGAAACCATCGTTTTTAACACGATTTTAGTGAGGCGACGCGTCAGAGATAAAAGCTTGCGTATGGAAATGATGCAGGTAGGTCGCAGATCCCGATCTGATATTTGTATCTCTTATCTAGCAGATGTAGCCAATCTGCACCTAGTGGAGGAAATCAAAAAAATGCTCAGATCCATTGATATTGATGGTTTGCCCATGGCGGAAAAATCAGTGGAAGAATTGATTACTCCTGGGAGTTATTGGAATCCACTACCCAAGGTGCGCTATACTGAAAGGCCGGATGTGGCAGCACAGCATCTTTTTGAAGGACATATATTGGTCATGGTAGATACTTCTCCTAGCATTATAATCTTACCGGCCACTTATTTTCATCATCTGCAACATGCAGAGGAATATCGGCAAAACCCTACTATTGGAATCTATTTGAGATGGGTTCGATTTTTTGCCGTCTTTGTATCCATATTTCTTTTGCCGGCATATTTTTTGGTCTCTATCGAACCTTCCTTATTGCCGGAATCCTTGAAATATATCGGGCCTAAAGATCATGGTAAGGTACCTTTAATCATTCAATTTGTATTGGCGGAAATCGCCGTGGATGTTTTGCGTATTGCCGCAGTGCATACGCCCTCACCTTTGACCACCTCATTAGGATTAATTGCTGCTTTAATGGTGGGGGATTTAGCCATATCTGTTGGTCTTTTTACTCCGGAGGTGGTTATGTATACTGCGGTAGCAGCTACTACCGTATATGCTATCCCCAGCTATGAGTTGGGCATGGCTCATCGTTTGGCACGTTATGTATTATTATTCGCTGCTTATTTTTTCAAACTGCCGGGAATAATCATAGGAACGATAGCCATGATCATATTTGCCGGATTTACCAAATCCTTCGGTATTCCCTATTTATGGCCGTTAATACCCTTTGATGGAAAGGCCATAAAATCGGTGCTGATTCGTACACCGGTGCCTGCTCAGAATCAAAGACCAAGTATTTTACAAACCCAGGATATTACAAGGCAAAAGGTGAAACCGGCGCCGTCATTTAAGCCGATGCCCAAAAAAGAAAAATTATCACGCACCTTGGAAAGGAAAAAAGATGAGTAAAATATCGATTGACAAAACAGTGCCCCAAACCATCGGCATACCCAAAGGGATGCTATTTTATGATTATCATATTTTATGGGAAAGATTCTTTCAGACCCTAGGTTTTGAAGTGAAGGTATCGTCCGATACCAATAAAAAAATAATCAGTGAAGGAATTATGTCTGCTGTAGATGAAGCCTGTTTACCGGTTAAAGTATACTATGGACATGTTTTAGATTTGGCATCTCAGGTAGATTATCTATTTATACCTCGCATTGTGAGTATGGTTAGAAAAGAATATATGTGCCCTAAAATATTGGGATTGCCAGATATGATCCGTTCTTTCTTGGCACATTCCCCTCCTATCATTGATTGTACGATCAATTATAGGGTTAAAAACAACCAAATAGAAAAGGCTGTAAAAGAAATATGTTCCATCATACAAGTGCCTGCACATAAGGGGCTAAGAGCTTGGCAGATCGGTTTAAAAGAGCAGGAACAATATGAGAGATATTTGCAATCAGGTCATCTGCCATATGGATTTTCTATGTATAAAGACGGGGTAAAAATTGCTCTTTTAGGTCATGGTTATAATCTGTATGATTCTTATATTAATATGAACATTATGCAAAAACTCAGTGATTTAGGCGCCAAGGTGTGCACAAAAGAAATGGTTACCCCGGAGGATATCGAGAAATCTATTTCCATTCTCCCCAAAAAAATGTTTTGGACTTTTGGCAAGCAATTGTTAGGAAGCGGTTTACATTATCTCAATGATCCGGAGATAAAAGGAATGATTTTTCTTGCCTCCTTTGGCTGTGGCCTAGATTCTATGGTAGGAGATTTATTGGAGAGATTTTCCTTCAGAAGTAATAGAAAGCCCTTTATGTTTCTTACCATTGATGAGCATAGTGGTGAAGCCGGCTTAATAACCAGATTGGAAGCTTTTATGGACCTGATTGAAGGGAGGGCAAGTTAATGAAGGTGACTTTTCCTCATATGGGGCATTTATCAATCATAGGTAAGGGATTGTTTAATCATTTGGGGGTAGATGTAGTAATACCTCCGCCCATCACCAAAAAAACACTAAAACTAGGTATGGAACACACCCATGAATTTGCTTGCCTGCCTTTGAAAATAATTCTGGGAAATTTTATCGAAGCTGCAGAACTGGGTGCAGATACCATTGTCATGTCAGGGGGCGTCGGTCCCTGCCGCTTTGGTTATTATGCCCAGGTACATCGGGAAATTTTGCGGGATTTGGGGTATCATTATGAAATCATTGTAGTGGAGCCTCCCGATACCCATTTTTCAGAATTGGTGCAAAAACTTTCTTACTTGTCCAACGGCAAGTCATTGTTTCAAGTTGCCCGGGCGCTGCGCATAGGATGGACAAAAGCGCGGGTCATTGATGTGATTGAACAAAAGGTGCAGAAAATTCGGCCTAAAGAAATGGAAACAGGAGCTACTGATGAAATATTTCAGTGGTCCTTAAAAAAAATAGATGATGAGCAAGATGTGAAAAAGATTTGGGAAATCCAAAAGAAAGCTCTTGAGGAATTGGATGGTCTTCCTCAGAATCGAGCAAAACCGGTGTTAAAAATTGCGCTCATTGGTGAAATCTATACGATTTTGGAACCATTTGTTACCTTTGACATCGAAAAGCATCTGGGCCGTCTAGGCGTGGAGGTCAGCAGATCCATTTATCTCAGTGAGTGGATTAATGATCATCTCTTTATGGGGTTAATGCGCATCAGGAGCACTAAAGAGGCCGCAAACATGGCTGCACCATATTTACGTCATTTTGTGGGCGGCCATGGACGGGAAACTGTGGGCAGTGCCGTGCGTTATGCTCGAGAAGGTTTTCATGGTGCCATTCAGTTAGCTCCTTTGACCTGTATGCCGGAAATTGTCGCTCAAACGATTCTGCCGGTGGTCAGTGAACAGGAAGAAATTCCAATTATGACCGCCTATTTTGATGAACATTCAGGAGAAGCAGGACTTGTGACCAGATTAGAAGCTTTTATTGAAATGTTATATCGAAAAAATGATTTTAACAAAAGGAGAATAGAAGGATGAACGCATATTTAGGGATTGATGTGGGTTCCGTCAGTACCAATCTCGTGCTGATAGATCAATCTAATAAAGTATTACAAACGATCTATATTAGAACGCAAGGTCAGCCGATTTTAAGTATAAAAAAGTGCCTTGCTATGGTATTAAAAAAACATCCGGATATTAACATCAAAGGAGTAGGTGCCACCGGTAGTGCTCGGCAGATGGCCGGTGTTATTACAGGAGCCGATGCTGTAAAAAATGAAATCACAGCTCATGCGGTTGCCGCGTCCACTCTGGTACCAGGAGTACAAACAGTGTTGGAAATCGGTGGTCAGGATTCAAAACTGATTGTTATACGTGAAGGTATCCCTACTGATTTTGCGATGAATACCGTATGTGCAGCCGGAACAGGTTCTTTTCTTGATCAGCAGGCAGCACGCTTAGGATTATCCATTGTTGAATTTGGACAATTGGCCCAAAAAGCCACTTTACCGGTACGAATTGCCGGACGTTGTGCCGTTTTTGCGGAGTCAGATATGATCCACAAGCAGCAAACGGGATATGCTTTACCTGATATTGTCGCCGGTCTTTGTGAAGCTTTGGTGCGAAATTATTTAAATAATTTAGGCAAAGGTAAAAAAATCTTAAGTCCGGTGGTCTTTCAAGGTGGGGTAGCGGCAAATCCCGGCATGAGAGATGCTTTCTCTAAAGCACTCAATACCGAGATCATCGTACCGGATTATTTTCATGTTATGGGGGCTTATGGAGCAGCAATTATTGGTAAAGAAGAGGCCAGAAAAAAAGGAACAACCAAATTCCGAGGTTTTGCAGCCCAAGACTTGGATGTGGTTGCACATAGCAAAGAATGTATGGGGTGCCCCAATCAATGTGAAATTGTGTCCATTGTAAATGGTAAGCAAATCTTAGCTTGTTGGGGTGATCGCTGTGGAAAATGGTCTGCTTTGAATGTTAGACCGTTAACCGGTGCTAAAGAGCAATATCATCACGATTTAAAACATGCTTGATTAAATTCCATGAAGTTAAAAAACGAAAATATAGAAACTAAGAAGAAAAATGCTAAGAGAAGTGCTGAGGAAAAACTACAATCATGGCACTTCCCTTTCTTTTTCATGGACTGCATGATTGACATTTGTTATAATAAATCAGTATACGATTTATTTGAAAGTGGGAGAAATGTTCGGGATTAATTAGTCTATAAATTACCAATTAGTACCTTTTTACAAAGAACTGAAAAGTTGAGTTTTTAGGAGAATATCAGATTATGGAATTAATTATATCTCATAATAATACTGATTTTGATGGGCTGGCATCTATGGTGGCAGCTAAAAAATTGTTTCCTGAGGCTTCCATGGTCTTTGTAGGAAAGCCCCAGGACAGCGTTCAAGAGTTTATGGCTCTCTATAAAGACTCCATCGATGTGAAAAATCCCCGTACCATTGATATCAATCAGGTAAAAAAATTGATTATAGTAGATACCAAAAATATAAAACGTATTGGTAATTTTCGTAAAATCATTGATCAAGGAGAGGCAGAATTAGTTGTTTTTGATCATCATCCTGCCGGAAAAGAGGATTTAACAGCTCCTGTTCTTGTCTCTGAGAAAGTGGGTTCCACCACGACCCTGTTAGTTGAACGTATCATAACTGATAATATAAAAATATCTTCCTTTGAAGCGACCTTATTTGCCTTGGGTATTTATGAAGATACCGGTGCACTGAGTTTTTCCACCACCACATCTCGGGATGTGAGAGTTGTGGCCTGGTTGTTAGACCAAGGTGCCAATTTAAAAATCGTACGAAATTATATGGAACGACCCTTAACGGGGGAACAACATGATCTTTTAAATTTGTTAATGGATGATATGGTGTCCATCATGCATCATGGCATCAACATTATCATCGCCAAGGCTTCAATTTCTGAATATATCTCCGGATTAGATTTGTTAATCCATAAGATTGTCGAATTCACTGCTGCTCAAGTAGTGTTTACCGTTGTTAAAATGGGTGATCGCATTATTATGGTAGCTAGGAGCGCAACAGATGCCGTTGATGTAGGTGCTATTGTGCGCCAATTTGGTGGTGGCGGTCACGAATCGGCGGCTTCCGCAAGTTTAAAGACGATGAATCTTAATAGGGTGATAGATGATTTACATGAGATATTGAAGAAAAGTATCACCCCGGAAGTAACGGCAAAAAATATAATGTCCTCTCCAGTGAAAACTGTATCCCAGGATTTAAGTATCGATGAGACCGAGAAGGTTATGATTCGATATGGCCATACCGGGTTTCCGGTCATTAACGGAGAAAAAATTGTCGGCATCATTTCTCGCCGAGACATCGAAAAGGCCAGATATCATGGCTTAGGTCATGCCCCTGTGAAAGGTTTTATGTCCCATCATGTTACTACCATCAATAGTGATACCTCCCTCTCCGTTATTAAACAAATTATGATCGAAAAAGATATTGGTCGACTGCCGGTGTTGGAAGATGGTGCCGTGGTGGGCATTATCTCACGCTCGGATGTCTTACGGGTCCTTCACGGCGGGGACGTTTTTCCTTCTTATGGTTCCGACTATCCCTTTGCCTGTTCCTTTACGGGAGAGAACTATGCCACCAGAATGCGGGAATTGTTACCTGAGGATGTATTTAAATTAATTGAAGATATTGGTGCCATTGCCAATGAAGAAAAAATATCTGTTTATTTGGTAGGAGGGATGGTGCGGGATCTGCTGCTAGGACTGCCTAATGTGGATCTTGATCTGGTAGTAGAGGGAGACGGTATTGCCTTCGCTCAAAAATTAGCAGAAAAATTGTTAGGAAAAATCTATTCTCATGAAAAGTTTGGCACCGCAAATCTGTTTCTCAACAACGGTTTTAAAATTGATATTGCCACGGCTCGAACGGAATATTATGAATTTCCGGCTGCTTTGCCTACGGTAGAAAACGGTTCTTTAAAGCAGGATTTATTTCGCCGGGATTTTACCATTAATGCCATGGCTATTGGGTTAAACCGCCATAATTGGGGACAATTAATTGATTTTTTTTGTGGATGCTCTGATTTACGTCGCAAGCTGATACGAATTTTATATAACTTAAGCTTTGTGGAAGATCCTACCCGCATTATTCGCTCCATCCGTTTTGAAAAAAGGTATGGCTTCACTATTGAGGGGGATACCTTGGGCTTTGCTCAGGAAGCCATTGAACAGAATTTTTTAGAAAGAGTTTCTGCAACTCGTTTGAAAGAAGAGTTTGTACTCATCTTAAAAGAAAAAACATGATTGATATTTTTAAAAGGTTAAAAGAAATGGGTGTTTGGCAGCGTATTTTACCTGAATTGGAATTAACCTGTGAGATTATATCATATCTAGAGGAATTAGATAAATATTGTTGTCAGTTGCGATCGTTTGTTGATGCTGTGGACCGAGAGCTCCTTATTTTGCTCTTGCTTTGTCACCAGGCAGATGAAAAACAGGTGGCCTCTTTTATCGAAAGATATCAGTGGTCAAAAAAATATAATAACATTATGCAAAAAACAGCGGATGAAAAGAATAAAATTTGCACATGGTTGAAAAAAAAGAACGTCCCATTGAGTAAACTTGACCTTCTGTTTGGGGAATTTTCTGATGAAGGAATCTTGTATTTTTATATTGTTTCCGATGTTCCTGAGCAGGAAAGAATACTTCGCTATCTTCAGGCGCGGCATGAACGGGTGCCTGATTTAACCGGGGCCGACCTGAAACAATTAGGTTTAAGCCGGGTCCTGTTTATCGAAAGATTCTTGAGCAGCTGCGTTGCGCCAGGCTTGACGGCATCGTGAGTTCCCGTACAGAAGAAATTTCCTTAGCCCAAAAAGTATATAAAAAATATTACGAAAGAGGGATGATATGAATATAGGTAATTTATGGGAATTTATTATCTTCATACCGGCGATATTATTAGCCCTTAGTGTTCATGAGTTTTCCCATGGATTGATTGCTTATAAGTTGGGTGACCCTACGCCTAAGCTGCATGGTCGTTTGACTTTAAATCCATTAAAGCACCTTGATCCTATGGGTACCTTGTTGTTAATTGTGGCTCACTTTGGTTGGGCTAAGCCGGTTCAGGTGAATCCCTATTATTTTGAAGGAGATAAAAGCGGGGTATGATGGTTGTTGCTCTGGCCGGTCCATTTTCCAATATTTTGTTCGCCTATTTAAGCGCACTTATTTTATCATTGATGTTGAGAGAAGTTTTACCTTTTAACAATATCGTAGCATTATTCATGCAGTCTTTGGTGCAAATCAACCTTATTTTAGCTGCCTTCAATTTAATTCCGGTTCCTCCCTTGGATGGTTCAAAAATTTTAGCAGGAATTTTGCCTGGTCAAACCGGCGATTTTTTTTACCAGATGGAGCAATATGGGCCCATAATTTTATTAATTTTAATTGTTACCGGCGTCATTCAAAGACTATTTCTGCCTCTTGTGGGTCTTTTATACAAGATTATTTTCCTAGCAACGGGAATTCCCCTCTAACAGATGCTTTAATTAGTATTAAACTTTTATTATCGTTATAAGGAGAGAAGAAGATGAAAAAGGGTATTATTTTTAGCGGTATGCGGCCGACAGGGAAGCTTCATTTAGGCCATTTAAGTGTATTGGAAAACTGGGTCAAGCTGCAAAAAGAATATGAGTGTTATTACGGAATAGTTGATTGGCATGCATTAACTACCGGTTTTGAGGATACGAATAATTTGCAAGAAAATATTCGGGAGATGGCATTAGATTGGCTAAGTGTCGGTCTTGATCCGAAAGAAAGTGCTATTTTTGTTCAATCTCATGTTAAAGAGCATGGAGAATTATTTTTACTCTTAGGAATGACTACTCCATTATCTTGGTTGGAAAGAGTACCCACCTACAAAGAACAAATTCACCAATTCGGTCAAGCCGGCAAGGATATTTCTACGTATGGCTTTTTGGGATACCCTGTCTTAATGGCTGCAGATATTTTAGTTTATCGTGCTACTTCCGTTCCCGTGGGTGAAGACCAGTTGCCCCACCTAGAATTAACACGGGAAATTGCCCGCCGCTTCAATAATATTTATAAAACGGAGGTCATGACAGAGCCTAAAGCTGTTCTTGCCAAATTAAAACTTCTGCCGGGAATTGACAATCGTAAAATGAGTAAAAGTTATGGAAATGATATCGCCCTTAATGCGAATACGGAAGAAATTAAGGAAAAGGTTTCCCAGATGGTGACAGACCCGGCCCGTATTAGGAAAACTGACTTGGGTCATCCGGAAATTTGCACCGTGCATACGTATCATTCTTTTTACAATGAAGCTGAGGTCGAAGAGATTGCCATGGAATGTCGTTCCGGCAAAATTGGCTGTGTGGCATGCAAGAAACGTTTGATTCAAAAGCTAGATCAATTTATCGCTCCAATTCGGGAAAAACGTGCGGAATTGTCCGCCCGGCCTGATCTTGTAGATCAAATCCTGGAAGAAGGTGCCAATAAAGCCAGGGAGAAAGCTTCCCAAACATTAACGCTCGTTAAGGAAGCTATGAATATTTAATGAAATATCAAATTAATTTAGAGGTATTTCAAGGACCCTTTGATTTATTATTCCATTTAATCGACAAAAATGAAGTAGATATTTACGACATTCCTATTGCTGAAATTACGCAGCAATATTTAGACTATTTAGCAAATATGGAAAAGATGGATCTGGATATTGCCAGCGAATTTTTGGTTATGGCATCAACACTCCTAGCTATTAAAGCAAAGATGCTTTTACCCAAACCGCCGAAGATGGAAGAAGAAATAGAGGCGGACCCACGTGATCTTTTGGTGGAACAATTATTGGAATATAAAAAATATAAACTGGTTGCTGAATTTTTGCAGCAGCGGGAAGACAAACAAGGGAGAACCTTTGTGCGTCCCAATGAAGAAGCTTTTTTTCTGACTTTGTTTGATGATCCCAATCCTCTGGAAGGAGTAAAGTTGGAGGATTTAGTAATTGCCTTAAAACGTCTTTTATCCCAAACCCCGGTAATAGATCCGGTACAGGAAATTTTTCGGGAAGAAATCACGATTAAGCAAAAAATTGAGGAAATTCAACAAGCTGTTATTGAGCATGAAGCGGGGATATCTTTTTTTGCTTTGTTTTCCCCGGCAGTGGGCAGAGGAGAAGTAGTGGTTCAATTTTTGGCTTTGTTGGAATTAATGCGTCTTCAATATATCAAGGTCAGCCAAATTGATCCGCACGGAAATATTATAATTTTTAAAGCTTGATTTGCGGCAAAATTAACGAAAATACCTTGAAATAAAAAGGTGCGTTGTCAATAAGCATCGGGATGGAAGTGGTGAGTCTAGTGGGATTGCTCTTCAGTAAAGAAATTCGCAATAACATCGAGTGTTTACTTTTTGTTGCTTGTGAGCCTTTAACTGTGGAAAAAATCATGGAGATTACCGGTGCAACAAGAGAAACGGTTTTAGTTCTGCTCCATGAATTAGAAAAGGAATATCAGGATCGAGGTTTTCAATTGATGGAAGTTGCCGGTGGATGGCAATTTGTCACCAATCATGAGTCGGCTGAAGTTATCGAAAAATATTATCGGCCTAAGGTTCATTCCCTATCCAAGGCCGCTTTGGAAACCTTAGCAATAATTGCTTACAAGCAACCTGTTACCAGGATTGATATTGAGACTATTCGCGGTGTCAAGGCAGACGGAGTCGTCAGTACCTTGCTGGAAAAAAAATTAATTCAAGATGTTGGCCGGAAAAATAGCCCGGGCAGACCTGTTCTTTACGGAACCACCATGGAATTTTTAAGATTTTTCGGGTTAAAATCGCTCAAAGAGCTTCCTGATCCGGACAAGCTTTTTCACGATCAATCCTCTAAATCCTAAGTCTCACAGCAAATCAAGGATTACTTTGCACGGAATCATCTGCGAAATCATATATTGATAGCACATGATCAGGGGAGGATGAGGATGAAAAAGGAAAAGGCTTATGAGAGAATATACGGAATACAGTTACCGGAAAATACTCGAGCCAATCATAGAATACGTAACAGAGGATACGATCGAGAGGCTGCCGTAGCCTATGCTCATAGATGGTGGAACAGTTATAATCCTGATTTTCGATATTTTCCTGTGGACTGTACCAATTTTGTTTCCCAGGTTCTCTATGCCGGAGGCCTTCCCATGGAATATACGGGAAAAATAGATTCCGGATGGTGGTATAGTAGTAACCTAGGTAGAAATGATCAATGGAGTTACAGTTGGGCTGTAGCCCATAGTTTACGCTGGTATTTGGCTTCTCAACAAGGCAGGCGCACATTAAGGGTTGCTGCGGCAGAAGAATTAAGCCCAGGTGATGTTATCTGTTATGACTGGGATGGAGATGGGGTATGGGAGCATAATACTGTGGTGGTGGGTTTTAATGGGTCAGGGCAGCCCTTGGTCAATGCCCACACCACTAACAGTCAAAACAGATTATGGGATTATCAGAATTCCCTGGCGTGGACTGAGAAAACGGCATATCTATTTTGGAGAATTATTTATTAAACGGGCGTAAGCCTGTTTTTTTGATGCTTTTAAATATTGAATAAGAGAGGCATAGGAAATTAAATACTAGGAAGAATATAGTAATAGTGTTTTTATGCTCAGTATTTCTTGCATTTGATTTGAGGTGTAACCGATGAGAATTGCTGTTATACTGTTATTATTCTTAATTTTGATGCTGTTGATCGGGTTACTACCATTGCGGTTTAAATTTAATTTTCTCAAAAAAGAAAAGGATGACTATATTAATATATCATGGCTAGTAGTCCCGGGCATATGGGATATCAAGCTGGAAATTCCATTTATCAAATTTTCAACATCGACTTTCTGGCCGGTGATCAAAACAGTGCTTAAAATAGGAGGAGAAAGGCCATGGATAAAAAAAGAACAAGAAGAAACTTTGGATAAGGTGCAACTAAAAAAAATTAGCAGGCGTATTAAGATACTTTTACAAAATTTTAGTATGGTTAGAGAATTGGGCATTTGGTTCCTAAGCAAAATCTCGCTGAGATATTTTTTTTGGTGTACGGAAATCGGGACGAAGGATGCTGCCCAAACAGGGGTTTTAACGGGAGTTTTCTGGTCTTTTAAGGCTTTCCTCTATGGATGTTTACAGCAACACGTAAAACATGTGGGCAGCAATCCTCAAATTTCGGTGATTCCTGATTTTCAACAGGAGAAAGCTTATTTCCGGTTAATCTGCATATTTGATATCCGTTTAGGTCATATTATGATTGGTGGCTTAAAAATGCTTCCTTTATTATTGATCAAAGGAAAAGGCGGTGAAATAGATGAGTGACCATCCGATCGAGGCTTTAATGAAAACGGCGATGGAAAGCATCAAAGAAATGGTTGATGTTAACACCGTTGTCGGCGATCCTGTAGAAACAACTGACGGTATGGTGATAATTCCGATCTCTCGAGTATCCTGCGGTTTTGCCGCTGGAGGCGGGGAATACGGAGCTACTGCGGAAGAAAAATCTCCATCAGGAAAAAATCCCTTTGGAGGGGGTAGCGGAGCAGGTGTTTCCGTTCATCCTATGGGTTTTTTAGTTGTGGGACAAAATCAAATCCGCTTGATACCTGTTGAAGGGAATTTGGTGGCGGATAGGCTCCTGGATCTTGCACCCCAAGTAATGAATCAAATGCAGTCCTTAATTAACAAGAATAAAAATCAATCAACTCTCAATCAAAATTATCCCATGTAAAAACCCGCAAGGGTTTTTTTATATTAATAATTTTTTCTTATTATTTAAGAGGATTTTTGCATTCAAACTTGAATTAATTATGATTGTGGAATTATCAAAAAACACATATAAATAAAATCGATACAATATGATTCAGGGGGCAAGATAGTGAAACGAAGTTTATTTATCATCTACATAACCATAATTATGATTTTTGGAACTGTTTCAGGAACAGCCTATGCATTCCCGGAGATAACGGCAAAAGCGGCAATCTTAATTGATGCGGCATCCGGGAGAGTTCTCTTTGAAAAGAATGCCCATGAAAGGCTACCCCAAGCCAGTACTACTAAAATAACCACAGCTTTATTAGCTTTGGAAAATGCAGATTTTTCGAAACAGGTGCAAGTGCCGGCGGATTTTGTCAACCCAGGTGAGTCAAGTATTTATTTAGAACCCGGTGAAGTACATAGTATGGAAACGCTTCTTTACGCGTTGCTTTTAAAATCAGCTAATGATGCCGCAGATGTTATTGCTATTGAAATTGGCGGTTCAATAGAACAGTTTGCTGAAATGATGAACAAACGGGTCAAAGCAATGGGATTAAAAAATACCAATTATGTTAATCCTCATGGTTTATACGATGAAAGACATTATACCTCAGCCTATGATTTGGCCATGATTGCCCGGGAGGGCCTTAAACACGAAAAATTCAGAGAGATCGTAGCAACAAGTAGATACGATATTCCCTGGGAAGGAAATGAATATGACCGTGTTGCCTTTAATACCAATCGTCTCTTGAAAATTTATGAAGGGGCAGATGGAATCAAAACTGGTTATACCCGGCAGGCAGGAAGCTGTTTGGTTGGTTCTGCGACACGAAATGGCATGCAATTAATTGCCGTGACTTTAAATTGCAACGGTATGTATCAGGAGATAAGTGCCTTATTAGATTACGGGTTTACGAACTATCAAAAGAAAACGATCTTAAAGGATGATCAATCTGCAGGAGAAATTCCTGTAATGGGTGGTATCTTAAAATCAGTGCATGCGGTGGCCAAAGAACCCTTAGCAGTTGCTCTTTTGCCAAAAGAGAAAGACATTATGGAACAAAATATCTATCTGCCGGAAGAAATTAAAGCTCCAATAAAAAAAGGGCAGAGATTAGGCGTGGCAGTGATAAAAATTGATGAGAGCACCTTTTTCACCACTGAATTGGTTGCCGCCCAGAAGGTAGAAAAAAGCTCCTTTTTTGCTTATCTTTGGGATATGTTTATCAGCGCCATAATTTAGCATCTACGCAATATTTTGCATAGATTTGGGGATTCCTATAAAAAATATATATAAAACAGGCATTTTAGAATTTCAGGTGACCACAGCTTCAATAGCTAGGTCACTTTTTTATTTTAAGCTTACATTGATTGTAATGTTTAAAAGAATCGTTATCGATAGGTTTCCATATTGCATATTTTATGATTTGTCCTCATATGAATTCATGAGCGAACTATCGTTTAATGGGAAAGGATGACAAGTGTGGTCAACTTGATTTGGTTGATTCTTTTATTGTCGGGAATATTGACGGCGGGATTAAATGGCAATATTGAGATAGTAACGGAGAGCGCTTTTCAGGCTGCCCAGACAGGAGTAAAAATTTCCTTCGAAATTATTGGCGTGATGACCCTCTGGCTGGGGCTATTAAAACTGGCGGAAAAATCCGGTTTAGTACAACTCATCTCCAGGATGGTGCGGCCCTTAGCTGTCCTACTTTTCCCCAGTATTCCCAAGGAAAGTCCTGCCTTAGGATCAATTATTATGAATTTAAGTGCGAATATTCTGGGACTAGGTAATGCCGCTACCCCTTTTGGTTTAAAAGCTATGGCTCAATTACAAGAGCTAAATCATGATAAGAATGTTGCCTCCGACGCGATGATTACTTTTTTGGCCCTTAATACATCTTGCATCACTTTAATACCCGCTATGGTTATCAGTCTTAGGGTTCAGGAAGGTTCGGCAAATCCTGTAGAAATTGTGGGCACAACCATTTTAGCGACTGCTTGTGGGATGACTTGTGCAATCTGCGCCGATATTGTTTTACGCAAAAGGAATCGGAGAAAATCAAGAGGATAAGGTGAATTTAGTATGCAGACATAAGCATCAAAGATAAGGAACGGTGATTTCCTTAAGTTGTGCAAGAGGATCCATGAAAGGGATGAACAGTTTTGATGGTTATATTGACTCTTATCTCGCGCTGGGCAATTCCAGTCTTATTATTTATCATTCCCTTATATGCTTATTTAAAGAAAGTTAATGTTTATGAGGTCTTTGTGGAAGGAGCAGAGGAAGGAATTAAGGTTGCTTTTCGCATCCTTCCTTTTCTGGTAGGCATGTTAGTGGCAATCAGCGTGTTTCGCGCGTCCGGTGCCATGGAAGTGCTGATCAAATTTTTGTCTCCTCTGACTAATTTTTTGGGGATCCCGGGAGAGGTTCTGCCTTTGGCTGTCATGAGACCTTTATCGGGAAGCGGTGCTTTGGGAATTACGGCAGAATTGATCCATAAGTACGGTCCGGATTCTTTTATTGGTAGGCTCGCATCCACCATGCAGGGTAGTACAGACACCACCTTTTATGTGCTAACGGTTTATTTTGGGTCTGTGGGTGTGATGAAATACCGCTATGCCCTTCAAGTCGGCTTAATCGCAGATATTTCAAGTTTTATTGCCTCGGTAATCATCTGCCAACTTTATTTTGGGGTTTAAAAAAATCCGGGGATATGGTTTGCTTGCGGGCTTTATTATTGCTATAATTCTCTCATAATTGACTAATCGAGGTGCAAGATGGAAGAAAGATTACAAAAGGTTTTGGCTCATGCGGGAGTTGCTTCCCGCCGAGCGTGTGAGGAATTGATTTTAGCCGGAAAAGTAAAGGTAAATGGAAAAATCGTTACAGATCTCGGTGTAAAAGTGGATCCTCAAAAAAGTTTGATTGAAGTATCCGGTGTTAAGATTATAGGAGCAGAAAAGAAAAAATATATTTTGTTATATAAACCGATTGGCTACCTTAGTACAGTGCACGATCCCAAAAAAAGACGAACGATTATGGATTTAATCAAAGATGTACCGGAGCGGGTCTATCCTGTCGGTCGCTTAGACTACGACACCTCGGGTTTACTTATTCTGACCAATGACGGTACTTTAACTCATCAGTTAATTCACCCCAGCCATGAAGTGAAGAAGACTTACCGCGTCTTGGTTAAAGGTGTACCTCCGGGGAAAAGTTTAGGACATTTAGCTTCAGGGATCATGTTGGAAGACGGAAAAACAGCACCGGCAGAAGTAAAGCTAAAAAAAATTGAAAACAGCAATGCACTTTTGGATATTTCTATCCATGAAGGGAAAAAACGCCAGGTGCGCAGGATGTTTGATGCTATCGGCCATCCTGTACTCAGGCTAAAACGCATCGCTTTCGGTCCTTTAAAATTAGATAAGATGAAACCGGGAGAATGGCGCTATTTGACTCATCAAGAAATAAACGCTTTAAATAAATTAAAAAGGAACCGGCAGGCCTGACAGCGAATACTCAGAATAAATAATAATTTAAAGATTCGCGGCGAATTTTTTTATGCCCAGAGTCTAAAAAGGAGTGAACCTAAGATGAAGCAAAGGGAGAGATTGGAAAAAGGCTTGATTCAGATTTACACCGGTAATGCTAAAGGTAAAAGTACGGCTTCGTTTGGCCTCGCTGTGCGGGCATCCGGTCATGGTTTAAGGGTGATCATTATTCAGTTTATGAAAACCGGGACTTATTATGGAGAAATTAACGGCCTAAAAAGACTGGCTCCAGAGGTAGAACTTTATTCTTATGGTCGAAACGGTTTTGTTCATCGTAGAGGAATAGCGAAAGAAGACATTGACGTAGCTCATGAAGCTTTGCAACATGCGGAAAAAGCACTTCTAGACCCGGAGACAGATCTGTTAATTCTAGATGAAATAAACAATGCTATTTTCTATGAGTTAATTACTGTAGAAGAAGTATTGAGTTTGCTTGATAAAAAACCGGAAAATGTGGAAATAGTATTAACAGGACGGCATGCACCCCCGGAATTGATTAAAAGAGCACATTTAGTAACTGAGATGAAAGAAATCAAACATCCTTATAAAACAGGTATTACAAGCAGAAAAGGAATTGAATATTAAGGCGGGGTGAGTCAAAGTGAAGCTAGTACGATTTCAAAAAGATACAAGAGTTTTCCAAGGAATCTTACAAGACGGACAGGTTTTTCTTGTAGATGGTTGCTGTGATAAAGGTTTTAAAGTTCTGCAGGAAGCATGGCCTCAAAATGAGGTAAAGCTTTTGGCTCCCTGTGTACCAAGTAAGGTAATTTGCGTGGGTTTAAATTATGCCGATCATGCCCAAGAGATGGATTTAGTAATCCCTAAATGGCCGGTTATTTTTATGAAACCTTCGACCACGGTTGTCGGTCCGGAGGCAGAAATCATTTATCCGGGGCAATTTGTTAGACGACTAGATTATGAAGGGGAGTTGGCTGTTGTTATTAAAAAAGTCGGGAAGAATATTCCGGAGCAGGAAGCTTTGGATTATGTTCTAGGCTATACATGTGCCAACGATGTTACCGCGCGCAATTTACAAGCAAAAGACGGGCAGTGGACAGTTGCTAAATCCTTTGATACCTTTATGCCTTTAGGTCCGGTGATTGAAACAGAACTATCCTGGAACGAACTAGACATTTCCTGTCGGTTGAATGGTGAGATCAAACAGCAATCAAATACAAAAAACTTAATTTTGGTGTACCATTTTTAATCCATTATTTAAGTCACATTATGACCTTATTACCGGGAGATGTGATCATTACAGGAACTCCTTCCGGTGTCGGCGCTATGGAAATTGGGGACGAGGTTTCTGTTACCATAGAAGGGATTGGCACATTAACTAATTTAGTAGGAAAGGCATGATTAGTCAGTGCAAAAAGTTATCGTGATCGGTGGCGGGGCAGCCGGCATAATGGCCGCAATCGCGGCCAAAGAAAGAGGTGCCAATGTCACCTTGCTGGAAAAAATAAGCAAATCGGCAAAAAGATCCTTATTACCGGTAAGGGGCGCTGCAACATTACCAATGCAGGTACCATGGAAGATATCATTGCAAACATTCCGGGGAATGGGACATTTCTTTACAGTGCCCTACATCAACTCTCCAATTTTGATGTGATTGATCTTTTTCACCGTATTGGTGTACCTACCAAAACTGAAAGAGGAGGAGGTTTTCCTGTTTCCGATCGGGCTCAGGATGTGGTGGAAGCCTTAAGAGGATATCTTATCAAATTGGGTGTTGAGATCAAATATGGACATATAGGAGAAGAGTTGGTTATTCAACAAGGTAAAATATCGGGGGTCAGGGTTAAGGAGGGCGGGTTCTTCCGGCAGATCGAGTTGTTGTCACCACGGGAGGCGCATCTTATCCCGGTACCGGATCTACGGGAGACGGTTATCGGATGGCAGCACAGCGGTCACAAAATCATTCCTTTAAAACCATCCTTGGTTCCTTTGGAAACCGGGAATCATGGGTGAAAGAGCTTCAAGGATTAAGTTTGAAAAATGTGCGGGCTTCTGTGGTATCCGGAGAAAACACTTGCCTCTGAGTTTGGCGAAATGCTTTTTACCCACTTTGGCTTGTCGGGGCCGATTATATTAACATTAAGTAAATCCGTAGCCACTGCTTTAAAATCAGGGCAGCGTCTTTCTCTCGTCATCGATTTAAAACCGGCTTTATCATCTGAACAGTTGGATCATCGTATCCAAAGGGATTTTCAGAAGTTTTCAAGAAAAATTCTTGCCAATGCTCTAGGTGACCTTTTGCCAAAATCTTTAATACCTGTCTTTCTCCTGATGGTATCTGTGCCTCAGGATAAATTTGTTCACCAGATAACTAAGGAGGAACGAGAGGAAATCGTTTATTTGTTGAAACATTTTACAATGACCATAGCCGGAGCTCGCCCGGTGGCAGAAGCTATTGTAACTGCGGGAGGCGTTCACGTAAAGGAAATAAATCCCAAAACCATGGAATCAAAAATTGTATCAGGACTTTACTTTGCCGGGGAGGTATTAGATATTGACGGATTCACGGGAGGCTATAATCTCCAAGCCGCGTTTTCTACCGGTTGGACAGCGGGAAGATCTGCTGCCGAATAAAAAATCTTTGACCTGCATATCTTATAAAGATATCGGATGAAATAATCTTTATAAGATGGGCGGTGCAAAGTTATGGCGCAGTGGAAAAAGAACTGGGATCATAATATTTGGCAGATGCTTAACCGAGGAGAAAAAATTCTGGTACGTTTTCTTATCCTGAGCTTGGTATTATTGGTCATAGCCCAATCCCTTCTTACCTCCGATCCCATGCGCTTTTATTTAAGCTGGGCCGAAAGATTAGAAGGTGAGCCTATATCAGAGTGGTCTGAACCATCAGCTCGAGTGCTAGATACAGAATCTCCTCTTTTTGCTCATCTGACCATTGAGTTGCAGGATTTTTCTTCCTTAGCCAAGGCAAAACTTTATATTAATGGGAAAGAAATTGCTGATTTTCGTGATAAAAAAATTACAGTAAAGGTAGCACCCCAAGACGCTATTTCCGTAGACGGATCCTTTTATCATCGCCCCTTAACTTTTCTCATTACGGAAAGCTCATCTAATGTTTCTGTTCCAGCTCTTCATCAACAAATAATAACTAATAGCTCTAGAGAGTCCTTTCCCCAGGTTAAGTTTAAATAGCTGTTGCTATTTCTAGCGCAAATTTCTATAATAGTATTGCAGGATGGAAGGATGGATGAATAGAATAGATGATATAGTAAATTGTTGCACTCCTGCCAAGGAGTGCTGTTTTATTTTACGCCGGTTTTTAACATGGTAAGTGTTAAAGAATACCCGTTAATCCTATTTTATAAGGGGGAATTTCTATGAATCAGATTGGAAGTAAAAAAGTTGCCGGCATCGCAATTAAATTAGCTTTGTCAGAAAGCCGTGATGAGGAATACGCACTAAAAAAAAGTTATCGGGCGGAGGGCATCGCGACTGCTGCAGTGGATTACGGAGGAGAATTTTTGTCCTCGGTGGCAAAAATTATCGAACGAGCGGTTGTGGCAGCAAAAAGAGAAGGGGTTATCAAGGATACCCATGCTGGTGAAGGGGCAGTAGCAGGAGCTACCCATGATGCCTTAACCCAAATTATGCCGAAATCCATCGGATTGAATATTGGCGGAAAAATCGGTATTGCTCGTTATCGAGATCATATCAGTGTGGCCGTTTTTTTTGGTATCGGCATGATCCATTTGGATGATATTGCCGTCGGTTTAGCGCATCGGGCTGTAACTCAGGAGTCTTAAAGGGCACAAATAAGACCACCGATACATAGTTGAAAGGGAGGACCATTTAAATGGCAGTTAGAGGAATAAGGGGTGCTATATCAGTAGAAAATAATTCACAGGAAACAATCAGCCAGGCAACGCGGGAACTAATATCTGAGATCATCAAAAAAAATCAGATTGATACCAAAGATATCGCTGGTGCATTTTTTTCGGTAACTCGTGATTTAGATGCCCAATTTCCGGCGCGTACAGCGCGAGAAATAGGGTGGGAAAATGTGCCGATGATGTGTACCTGGGAAATGGACGTGCCCGGTAGTATGAAGGGGATTATTCGAGCAATGATCCTTTGGAATACAGAATTAACTCAAGATGAGATTAAACATATTTATCTGAAAAGAGCCACAGCGCTTCGTCCAGATTTAGTTGAGAGGTGATAAAATGAGAGTATATATGACAGGAATTCAAACAATGGAAGATGCCAAAAGGGCAGTGGATTTAGGGGCAGTTGCCTTGGGGATTAGAATCGGTTATAAAAAGGATATGGGCGAGGTACATCCGGAACGAGCACGAGAAATATTCTTTTCTTTACCGGTATTTGTTTCCCGAACAGGAATTTTTGCCGATGAAAAAAGACATGTTATCCAAGAATTAGTGACTTTTTGCCGTCTCGATACCTTGCATTTTATAGGTCATGAACAACCTGCCGATCTCGAAAGATATTCGGAGCATGTGCTAAAAACTTTTAATAAAAATAATGTGCCGCTGCTGAATGATTACTGTCAGCAGGACATTCTTTCGGGCATTGTGCTCTCTTTGGATCAAAAACCTGTTTCAGAAATTACTCCTCAGTTGTTGGGAGATAGAGTTCTCTTGCTGGATGGTTCTTTCAGTAGGGTTGAATGGGTGGCTGAAATTTTAAAACATGCACCTTTTGCGATCCAATTTGATGTAACGAAGAATAAATGGGAAGATGCAGAATTTTTAGCTGCTTTTTAAAGAAAAGCTGTGGGGGGATTGATGTGATTGTTGTTATGAACCATGGTGCCGAGAAGGAGCTAACGGAAAAAATAATCGAAAGATTGAAAAAAGAAGGTTTTGACATTCATATTTCTCACGGTGTAGCACGTACGATTATCGGAGCTGTGGGAGATAAGACAAAGATCAGCTACCCCTCTCTTGAGGCCATGTCGGGGGTGGAAAAGGTGGTTCCTATACTTCATCCTTACAAATTAGCCAGTTTAGAGTATAAACCGGAAAGAACGAGGATTTTGGTTCGAGATGTAGAAATTGGTGGAGATAAAACAGTGATCATTGCCGGACCCTGTGCGGTGGAGAGCCGTGATCAATTGATTAATACGGCTCGGATTGTCAAAAAAGCAGGAGCAGTAATGCTACGGGGTGGAGCCTTTAAGCCTCGTACCTCACCCTACTCTTTTCATGGCATGGAAGAAGAAGGATTAAAAATTTTAGCGGAAGCTCGGGAAATCACCGGGATGCCTATTGTGACCGAAGTTATGGATACAAAAAATCTAGATCTGGTGGCACAATATGCGGATATTTTACAAATCGGCGCTCGGAACATGCAGAATTTTTTCTTACTTCGAGAAGCAGCGCTTACAAACAAACCGATTCTCCTGAAACGGGGACCGGCCGCGACAATAGAAGAGTGGCTTTTGGCCGCGGAACACATTATGGCTGCGGGCAATCATCAGGTGATCCTGTGTGAACGAGGAATTCGCACCTTTGAAACAGGAACGAGAAATACATTAGATTTAAGTGCTGTACCCTTGCTGAAACAGTTAACTCACTTGCCGATTATTGTGGACCCCAGTCATGGCACAGGAAAGTGGTCCTTGGTTACTCCGATGTCAAAAGCAGCCCTTGCTTGCGGGGCCGATGGTTTGATGATTGAAGTGCATCCCTGCCCTGCCGAAGCCTTATCTGACGGACAACAATCTCTAACTGAAGAAAATTTTCAAAAACTCATTGAGGAAGTAGCGGCTATTGCTCACACGATAAAAAGACCCTTAGCCGGGATTGAAGACCATGAATAAAAAAAGATTACTTAATCAAATTACAATCATTGGGCTAGGACTTATTGGAGGATCTTTTGGCTTAGCTTTAAATAAAAAAGGACAAATTCCGACCATTGTTGGTTATGATCTTAATATCGCATCCGTTCAAAAAGCAGTTGCCATGGGAGCGGTTCATTGGGGTACCTCAAGTCTGAAATTGGCTGTACAAGACGCGGATCTGGTGATCATGGCTGTACCTGTGGGTCAAATAAAAAAAACTTCCCTTTCCATATTGAACTTTCTCAAAGAAGGTTGTGTCATCTTTGATGTCGGCAGCACTAAGGAAAACCTGATTAAGGAAATAAGTACAATTTTACCTCCCCATATCTCTTTTATCGGAGGTCATCCCATGGCTGGTTCTGAAAGAGCCGGGATATCAGGCGCCAAAGATTATCTTTTTGAAAATGCGATATATGTTATTACTCCAAAGGCAGAGGAAAAACCGGAAAGCCTGGGAAAAGCACTTTATGTCATTGAATTAATCGGAGCCAAGCCCAAAATCATGTCTCCGGAAATTCATGATCAGGCTGTGGCAGGAATAAGCCACTTACCTTATCTCGTTGCAGTAAGCCTAGTACAAACGGTGGCAGAACTGGAAAGGAAAATTCCCGATGCACCGATACTTGCGGCAGGAGGTTTTCGGGATACCACCCGCATCGCCGGGGGGGATGCTGTTATGTGGCGTGATATTTCTTTATCGAATCAAAAAAATCTGATAAAAATGATTGATTCTTTTCAAAAACAGCTTGAAAAAGTGAAAGAATATCTCATCAAGGGTTCGGGGGATCAGCTGGAAAAGCTTTTTTTATCATCCAAAGCACTACGGGAAAAGATTCCTGTTTCATCTCAGGGAGTTTTACCTCAAGTATATGAATTATCGATTTCCATACCGGATCAACCGGGGATGTTATCTTTGATCACCGGAAGTTTAGGAGAGGCAGATGTTAATATTGCGGAAATCGAGGTGCTGCGGGTACGGGAAAATCATGAGGGAGCCATTCGTCTTGCTTTTCAGCAGCAGTCTGATTTAGATAAGGCTCTGATCATCCTGAAAGATAAAGGTATTTCGGTAAGCGTAAGAGAATAAACAATGTAAGTGGTGTTACACCGGAAGCATAAGGGGAGTGGAATATGGAAGAATTGATTAAGGGTTCAAACAAAAAAATTCAAGGTAAAATCAAAATACCGGGAGATAAATCCATATCCCATCGTACTGTTCTTTTGGGCAGCATAGCGAAGGGCACTACGGAAGTAGAGGGTTTTCTCATGGGGCAGGATTGTCTTAACACGGTGGATTGTGTGCAAAAATTGGGCATTGATATAATAGTGCATCCATCCGGTAAGCTTACGATCTACGGAAAAGGCCTTCGTGGGTGGAAAGAGCCTCTAGAGGTGCTGGATGCAGGAAACTCAGGAACTACTTTTCGTCTTCTCCTTGGTTTATTAGCAGGACAATCCTTCCATAGCATTATCAAGGGAGATGATTCCTTAAGCAGCCGACCTATGGAACGTGTGGTTAAGCCTCTTACTTTAATGGGAGCCACAATCGACGGGCGTGAAAAAGCGACTAAGGCACCCTTGGCTATTCGCGGAGGAAATTTACATTCCATCACTTATTCATCTCCGGTGGCCAGCGCACAAGTGAAGTCGGCTGTTTTGTTAGCCGGGTTATATACGGATGGAATCACCACGGTGCACGAACCGGAAAAGTCCCGAGATCATACGGAAAGAATGTTAAAATCCTTTGGAGCAGAAATTTCATTACAGGATAAAACGTCCTCTGTGCGCGGATTTCCTGAACTGGAAGGTCAAAAAATTATTGTGCCTGGTGATATTTCCTCAGCCGCTTTTTTTATGGTGGCAGCAGCCATTACACCCGGTTCGGAAATTTTACTGGAGCATGTGGGCATTAATCCTACGCGCAAAGGAATCATTGATGTGCTTCAAAAAATGGGCGCCAAAATTCACCTGGTAAATCAAAGAACAGAGGCAGGTGAACCGGTAGCCGATATCGTAATACAATATAGTCAGCTTCATGGTGTAACGATAGGAGGAGAGGAAATTCCCCGTCTGA
Source organism: Dehalobacterium sp. (assembly GCA_040766325.1). Taxonomy (GTDB): domain Bacteria; phylum Bacillota; class Dehalobacteriia; order Dehalobacteriales; family Dehalobacteriaceae; genus Dehalobacterium. Next base: position 325,368 of record JAXGQR010000001.1, read on the forward strand.
TTGATGAAATCCCCATCCTTGCAGTGGCAGCCGGTTTTGCAGAAGGAGAAACCGTAATCAAAGATGCCGGCGAATTAAAGGTCAAAGAAACCAATCGTATTGACGCTATAACATCACAGCTGGCTTTAATGGGGATGGATATTATACCCCAAAAAGACGGGATGATTATCCGTGGAGAGGGAGACCGGGTTTTAAAAGGTGCTATGGTTAACAGTTTTTTTGATCATCGCATTGCGATGGCTCTAGCAGTAGCCGGCACGCGGGCACAGGGAGAGACCGTGATTAAACACGGGGAATGTGTAAACATTTCTTTTCCTGAATTCTTTCATCTTTTAAGAGCGTTTGCTCACTAGACACCTTTGTTGTGTTAGATTTTTGACAAAATTTAGATGAGAGCTTGCTTCAACTTAAGGCAAGTTATATAATTTCATTCGAGATAAAGATTAAATAGGCACAGGAGGGTACAATGCCTAAAAAGGTAATTGCCATTGACGGACCGGCAGGTGCGGGAAAAAGCACGGTAGCTCGCTTAGTGGCAGAAAGGTTAAACTATCTATATATTGATACTGGTGCCATGTACCGGGCTCTTACCTATAAAGCGATGATGAAAAAGATTCCTTTAGAGGACGAAGTTTTACTTACCGAATTGGCGGAAAATACAGAGATTACCTTGACCAATCAGGGGAATCAAGTTAGAGTTTTTTGTGATGGAAGAGACATTACTCAGGAAATCAGAGATCCGAAAGTATCTGAAAATGTTTCCCGCGTGGAACTAGTTCCCGGAGTCCGCAGAAAAATGGTTAATATGCAACAGCGTTTAGCTGAGCTAGGTGGTGTGGTCATGGATGGCCGGGATATTACCACAGTTGTTTTACCCCAGGCTGATTGTAAAATATTCCTAACTGCTTCCGTTGAAGAACGGGGTAAAAGGCGTTGTCGGGAATTAGCTCAAAAGGGATATAAGGTTTCCCGGGAACAGGTACAAAAGGATATTTATCAAAGAGATATGTTGGACACACAACGCAAAATCAGTCCTTTAATACAAACACCTGATGCTTTTTATATTGATTCAACCGGACTTTCCATTGAAACCATCGTTGAAAAAGTTATTGAGCGATGCAAGAAGGGAGAGTGAAAGTTTGTACGCAATATTCAAAAGAATTTGTCTCATTGTGCTATTGCTTTTCGGGCGGTGGAAAGTTGAGGGTAGAGAGCATGTACCAAAAGAAGGTCCTCTTGTTGTTGTCAGCAATCATACCAGTTATTGGGACCCGGTTTTGGTTGGCTGTGCCCTACCTCGAGAAGTACGTTTTATGGCTAAAGCCGAGTTATTTTCTTATCCTATTTTAAAGAATATCCTTCATGCAGTAAGAGCATTCCCTATCAAAAGAGGCACGTCTGATCGCACTGCCCTTAGAATGGCCATTAAATTGCTTCAAGAAAACGAGGTCATTGGAATTTTTCCTGAGGGAACGAGAAGTAAATCGGGAACACTTCTTCCTTTTAAATCGGGTATTAATATGATCGCTTACAAAGCAAACAGCCCAATTCTGCCTATAGCTGTAATTAACTCATCAAGAGTTCTTTTGGGGTGGCGTTATCCGGTACGAGTCATCATTGGGGAGGCAATCTCTTTTCCTAAAGCGGAGGAAAGACCCTCCAAAGAAGAATTAGAAGCCTTAAACAATAAAATTTGGCAGTCTGTTTATGATTTACTTTCGAAAAATCAATAATTTAGGCAGGAATATTTGTTTTTTTAACGAAATTAATTATGATTGTAAAAATTTGATATAATAATACTGAAGATATTGGAGTGGAAATGATTGCGTGTGTTGTTGGCCCAAAATGCCGGATTTTGTTTTGGTGTAAAAAGAGCTATGCAATTTGCGGAAGATGCTGTGGAATCCTATGGTCCGATTTTTTCCTTAGGGCCTTTAATACATAATCCCCAAGAGGTGGAACGGTTAGAACAAAGGGGAATTGTTGCAGTAGATGACTTAAATCATGTAACAGGGTCTAAAGCCATTATCAGATCTCATGGGATAAGTCCGGACATTTTTTCCTTGGCGGAAAAAATGAATATTTCTCTGATTGATGCGACCTGCCCTTTTGTTAAGCGAGCACAACTTTATGCGAAAGACTTATCGGAGAAAGGTTACACAGTGGTGGTGGTTGGTGATAAAAACCATCCTGAAGTAGAAGGAATTGTCGGCTGGTCAAATCATCAGGCCTATGTTGTAGAAAACGCTGAAGAAGCCGATAAAATCCTTTTAGGCGATAAAGTTGGAGTAATTGCACAAACTACTCAACAAGTTAATAATTTTCAACAGGTGGTGGAGGTTTTAAAACGCAAAAATCCTCACCTGGTGATATATAATACAATTTGTCTTGCTACAGCAGAAAGACAAGAAGCAACGAAAAAATTAGCCCATAAGGTTGATCTTGTTATAGTAGTAGGCGGATTAAATAGTGCTAATACGCAAAAATTAGCACGCATTGTAAGAAATGCCGGAACACCCGCCTTTCTTATCGAAAAAGCTCAGGATATTGATTTTGAATGGCTTAAAGGTAAAGATAAGGTAGGTATTACGGCTGGGGCATCCACCCCCGATTGGATTATTAAGGAGGTATTACAGAGGATGATGGAATTTACTGATCAGGAAGAAAAAAGAACGGAAGAAAATGCAACAGAAAATGCCGAGGAAATTGTTACTGAAAGCATCAATGAAGAGACCGAAGAAAATACTTCGGTACAGGCTGAGGATGAAATCCCTGCTCCGGAGGCACCAGGCGGCGACACCTCTTTTGCCGATTCCTTTGATACTGGAATCAAGCAAGTACGCAGAGGTGAAAGAGTCAGTGGTGTGATTGTCCAGGTACGTGATTCAGAAGTGCTGGTCGATGTGGGTGGAAAATCTGAGGGTGTTATCCCCAGATCGGAGCTGTCTGCCTTCGAAGCAGAAAACATACATGACGCTTTGAAAGTTGGAGACCAAATTGAAGTTGTCGTACTGAAAAGAGAAAATGATGAAGGACATCCAGTATTATCAAAACGTAGGGTCGATCAGGAAAAAAACTGGGAAAAATTAATGGATGCGTTAGAATCAGGGGAGTACGTTACCGGTAAGATTACAGAGGTGGTAAAAGGCGGATTATTAACTGACGTTGGTGTACGAGGATTTATACCTGCTTCTTTGGTTGAATTGGGTTATGTAGAGGATTTACAACCTTATGTAGGCAGAGAACTTACTCTTAAGGTATTAGAGTGCGATCGTAATACCAATAAGCTGGTTCTTTCTGCTAAAGCAGTATTGCAGGAAGAGGCAGCAAAAAAGAGAACAGAAACCTGGGAAAAAATAAGCGAAGGTCAAACCGTCCGTGGTATTGTACGTCGTTTAACAAGTTTTGGTGCCTTTATTGATATCGGCGGTATTGACGGCTTGCTTCATGTTTCGGAAATGGCTTGGTATCGGGTTAATCATCCTTCCGATGTATTAAAAGAAAATGATGAATTGGATGTGCTGATCCTAAGCATAGACCGGGAAAATGAGAAAATCTCCTTAGGACTGAAACAGCTCTTGTCTAATCCTTGGGATCAGGTGGATATAAAATACCCCATCGGAACGATTATTGATGCCAAGGTTGTACGTACCGCTCCCTTTGGGGCTTTTGTTCAGGTTGAACCTGGTGTAGAGGGTTTGGTTCATATTTCCCAGCTGGCTCATCAGCGTGTAGGTAAGACTGAGGATGTAGTTTCCCCTGGCGATGAGGTTAAGGTTAAAGTTTTGAACGTTGATAAAGAAGCAAAGAGAATTAGTTTAAGTATCAAAGAAGCATCGGATCCTCCGGTTGAAGAAACATTTCCTGTGGAAGAAACTCCGGAAGAACCTGTTGCAGATGTACCTCAAGAAGCATCAGAGGAAAGATTTGGTGCAACCATCGGTGATCTGATTGGTAAGGATTTTATAAAAGATCAGGAATAGAATTAAAATCAACAAAATTAATAAATTTTAAAAGCGCAGACTTTGGTCGCGCTTTTTTGTATATTACGGCGGCATTTGGCAAATTATAAAACATGAGCATGAGATTGATATCAGGAAAGGGGTTAAAAAAATGCCGCAAGTACCTATAGGAATGATCATTCTTGTTATTTTATCAATAATTATTTATTTTGGGTTAGCACAACGGGTATTAGACCGTATGAAATTGACAGATCGAGGAGCATTAGCTTTCATTGCTGCGATCATTATCGGAAGTTTTATTGAAATCCCTCTTTTCTCAGGAAGGGCAGCTATAAGTGTTAATCTGGGTGGTGCCCCTATTCCTTTGATTTTTGTTCTCTACCTATTATTCACCGCCGGTACTGCACAGGAATGGGGGCGAACGGTGGCCGGAACAGTAGTTGCCACTTTCTTATTGGTAACCGTCAATAAATTCATTTCTGCCGATCCGGAAACAATGGTGATTGACCCCTTATGGGTAATCCCGATCATTGCTGGGGGAACTGCCTATCTAATCAGCCGCTCGAGAAGAGGTGCTTTTATTACAGCGGTTTTAAGTGTAATTTTGGCAGATGTGGCTAATTACCTCTGGCTGGTTAGAACAGGAACTCCCGGCAGAGTGGCTTTTGGGGGAGCAGGTGCCCTTGATGCTGTTATACTTTCAGGTATTCTTGCTGTTTTGCTGGCTGAATTTGTCGGTGAATTGAGAGAAAGACTCCAGGGTGGACCGGCTTTAGCAGGAAGACCTAGAAAACTGTTGGAAGGTCTTAAAAATCCTTCTCATTCTCTTGATGGTAAAAGGGAAGGAATAGATAAAAATGAGCCGGAAATAGGAGGCGAAAATCATGAAAAATAAACGAATTTTAAGCATAATTCTTATGATGACTATTTTGATTCTAGGAAGCTTTCGTTATATTCAACATGATTCTGCTGTTGCTGCGTCCGGTTGGGCAAATTTCTTAGGAATCAGTTATGAAACAGAGGCAGAAGAGGGCAAATATTTTCAATTGCTTGATAAAAATCAACAAGTGATCACAAGTACTGCTCTTCCCGTCCATGTAGGTGATGAATTTTGGGCCGCAGATAATAAGCATTATCGAGTTACAAAAGTAGACAAGTACACGGCTACTTGTGAATATCTAGATACGGAAAAGATCGCTTGGTTGGAGGAATGGAACGATATTCCTGTTGCCTCAGACATCAGCATACAAACAAAAAATAACCCCAACAATGTGGTTGGCGTATATCATACACATGCCTCCGAATCTTATGTGCCGACAGACGGAACAGAAAGTAATCCTGGGGCCGGGGGTATACTCAAGGTAGGAGATGTTTTTGCAAATAAATTAGAAAAAGGTGGATTAAGAGCGTATCATGATAAAACAAGTCATGATCCCCAAGATGCCGGTGCCTACCAAAGATCGAGAAGAACGGCTGTACGCTTGCTAAAAAATCGACCTGCGGTCATGTTTGATGTGCACCGAGATGCTGTACCGGCAGATGTTTATCAAAATGAGATTAACGGCCAACAGATAACAAAAATTAAATTGGTGGTTGGCCGTCAAAATCAAAACAAACAAGCTAATCTGGAATTTGCAAAAACAATGAAGGCAGCCATGGATGATATGCATCCAGGTTTATTTGAGGGAATTTTCTTAGCAAAAGGAAATTACAACCAAGATCTGGGACCACGGATGATGCTGATTGAAGTCGGTTCTCATGAAAACAGCAGGGAAGATGCTGAAAGAGGAGTGGCTTTATTTGCCGAGACTGTACCCAAGGTATTAGGTGTTTACCAAAGTAAAGGAGAACAACCTCAAGGGAAACAAACTGCGGCTCCCGGAAGGACGGGAGAAAGATCCGGGTCATGGACAGCAATTTGGTGGATACTTGGTATTATTGTTGTGGGCGGTGGTTTGTTTTTAATCATCAGTACCGGATCCGTCGGTGGAGGGGTAAAAAAATTAAAAGAATTCACCGGAAGCGAATTTAAAGATGTATTTAAAAGAAAAAATAAATAAATTACCGGGGCCGTATATTGGGGTGATAAGTTAACCACCCCACATGCAGCCCCTTTTTTAACTAAAAAATTGCCAACATTAAAAAGAAAAGCATTAAGGGCACTTTGTTCTCTGGCGTGTAATCCCAAATAAGGGTATCCATGGTATTGACATCATTCAGGGGATGATAGATAATAATTGTGAAATTATTGAAAGCGGTGAATCCCTATGAAAGCAGAAATAGCCGGTGTTATGCCGGAGAGTATCGGAGCGGAACTGGGTTGGGAAAAAGGGGATTATCTGATTTCCTTGAATGGTAGGGTACCTCAGGATTTTATTGATTATCGATTCATGTTGGCAGAAGAATTTATCGATGTTGAAATTGAAAAGGCTAATGGATCACGCATGATTTTTGAGATTGAGAAAGAAGAGGACGAAGACCTAGGCTTAATTTTTGCCCAGGATACATTTGATGGAGTTAAAAGATGCAAAAACAAATGCATCTTTTGTTTCGTTGATCAAATGCCGCCTGATCTGAGGGATTCATTATACGTAAAGGATGATGATTACCGTCTCTCCTTAATTTATGGTAATTTTATTACCATGACAAATCTTACAGAAAAGGATCTTCAGCGTATTATACAACTTCATATTAGTCCTCTTTATATTTCCATTCATACCATAGATCCTGCTTTGCGTCAGAGGATGTTAAACAACCCCAATGCTGGGCAAATTTTGGACAAAATATCATATTTAGCAGAAGCAGGGATTGAAATGCATACCCAGGTTGTACTTTGTCCGGGGGTGAATGATGGCAAGCATTTGGCTGAGACCGCTACAGGACTGAAAAATTATTGGCCTCAGGTAAAAACGGTTGCAATTGTTCCTGTTGGTATTACCAAGTACCAAAAGAATGGTTTTTTGCGACCCTATACAAAAGAAGAAGCACAAGAAATTGTCCGGTATATTTCCTCCATTCAGCAAGAGTTTAGACAAGAGATAGATACCAATTTTGTTTTTTTATCTGATGAGTTTTATTTAATGGCGGAACAAGAAATTCCCTCTTATGATCATTATGAGGATTTTGCTCAGATTGAAAACGGTGTTGGTTTGGTACGCTTCTTGTGGTCGATTTTGATAGGGAAGCTGCATTAATGCCTCCAAGGATCCGGTCATCTCGAAAAATTTATTTTGTTACCGGTATCTCAGGAGAAAAGGTTGGCACCAATTACCCGGAGATTGAACCAAATTGAGAATTTAAAAGTGGAAATCATTGCGCTAGAAAACAAATTTTTTGGCAATAAGGTTACGGTTGCCGGTCTTTTGACAGGTTCTGATTTGATCTCTGGACTTAAAAGCTGGCGCCATGAAATTAATCATATTCCGGATATTTTTCTTTCTTCTGCCATGCTTAAACAAGAGGAAAATTTATTTTTAGACGATATGACTGTACAACAGGTCGAGGAGCAATTAAATTGTCGCTTACATATCGTTGAACCTTTAGGAAAGAGTATTGTCGCAGCTATTAACTCAATAATGGGTTTCGTGGCTGAATAATGATTTTCACTAAATTAAACAATTCTTGATCTGAAGATAAAGAATTGTTAAGCTTGCAGAAAGGCTGGATATAAAGATATGAAACCGATCGTAGCGATAGTGGGACGTGCAAATGTAGGAAAGTCTACCTTGTTCAATCGTTTTACAGGTAGTCGTGATGCCATTGTAGAGGATTTCCCCGGGGTAACCCGGGATCGACTATACCGGGATGCGGAATGGGTCAATCGAGAGTTTACGGTGGTTGATACAGGCGGCATTGAATTTTATGGTAAGGATGGCAGCATTGAATCTAAGGTGAAGCAACAAGCGGAAATCGCTATAGAAGAATCTGATGTGATTATTTTTGTGGTGGATGGAAAAACCGGCATCACCCCAGATGATGAAGCTGTAGCTCAATTACTGAGAAAAAGCAAAAAACCGGTTGTTCTTGCCGTGAATAAAATTGAGAATTTTCATAAACAAGCTGAGGTTTTTGATTTTTATCAATTAGGATTAGGGGATCCTATTCCTGTATCTGCCATTCATGGTATGAACACAGGAGATTTATTGGATGCGGTGGTAGAAAAATTTCCCGTCGAAGCTGAAGAAAATTTTCCTCCAGAAACGATAAAATTGGCTTTAATCGGCCGGCCTAATGTGGGGAAATCTTCTTTAGCGAATCAGCTTTTAAAGGAGGAACGATTCATCGTCTCCGATATTGCCGGCACGACCAGAGATGCCATTGATAGTTTGTTGGTTGAAGAGGGCAAACATTATCTGATCATTGATACGGCCGGCATGAGACGTAAATCCAGGATCAATGAGCCTACGGAAAGATATAGTGTAATTCGTTCCTTAAGAGCCATTGATCGCTCCGACGTTGTTTTAATGATCATTGATGGTGTTGATGGAGTCACGGAACAGGATAAAAAAATTGTCGGCTATGCCCATGAAGCCGGTAAAGGAATCATCTTAGTAGTGAACAAATGGGATCTTGTGGTCAAGGATGATAAAACCATGCATCAATATGACCGGAAAATTAGAGAAGAAATGGGTTTCCTGCATTATGCTCCGATCCTTTACATTTCTGCTTTAACCGGGCAACGGGTGCATAAAATCCTGGAAATTGTTGCTTTTGTTGCTGAACAACAGAACATGAGAATACCCACAGCGCGTTTAAATGAGGTAATCACCGAGGCTTTGGCCATGACCCCACCTCCTACAGACAAGGGTAAAAGATTAAAGGTGTTATATGTGACGCAAGTTGGGGTCAAGCCACCTAAGTTTGTTCTATTTGTCAACGAACCGGAATTAATGCATTTTTCTTATCTGCGCTATTTAGAAAACCAGTTAAGAACGAATTTTGGTTTTGAAGGAACGACTATTTGGTTGATGGTACGAAAAAGAGAAAAAGAATAAAGAAACTGCTGAAGGGAGAGGCATAATGGAATCCATAATGTGCTTGATTCTTGCTTATTTTTTGGGCGCAATTCCCTGGGCATATATCGTGACAAAAGCAGTAAAAGGTATTGATATCAGGCAGGTAGGCAGTGGTAATGTTGGCTTTACCAATGCTTTGCGTTTTATGGGAAAAGGACCGGCGTTCTTAGTTCTTGCAGGGGATATTGGAAAAGGTTTGGTGGCTGTTTTATTGGCAAAATACTGGGCAACACCGTTAATTGCTGCCTTGGCTGGTTTATTGGTTGTATTGGGACACAATAATTCGATTTTTTTAGGCTTTAAAGGCGGCAAAGGAGCTGCTGCCGGTTTTGGGGTTATGCTGGCACTTCTGCCTTTAGAAGCACTAATTGCTGTGGTTGTTTGGTTGGTGGTTATTTTTCTGACACGATATGTGTCTCTCGGCACGATTATTGGGGCCTTAACTGTGCCCATTTCCACTTTTATATTTGATCAAGAATTGCCTTATATTTTATTTAGTATCCTGGGAGCAGCTTTTGTCATTTTTAAGCATTACTCTAATATTCAAAGATTATTAGCAGGTACGGAGCGAAAAATCGGAAAATAGTGAGAAATAATCTAATAAGGATGAATTATTTATGAAAAATCGTATTGCGGTTTTGGGTGCTGGAAGCTGGGGCACCGCATTGTCAGTACTTTTGGCCGGGAACGGAAATGAGGTCAACTTATGGTCGCGTAATCAGGAGCAATGTTTGAGGATTTCTGAGGATAAGGAAAATAAAAAATACTTGCCGGGAGTGACGATTCCCCCACTAGTGACACTGTGTAATGAAATTAAAGAAGCTGTATCTGAGGTAGAGTTCATTGTTTCAGCAGTTCCCTCCCATAGTGTACGAGAAATAGCCCAAAAAATAAGACCTTATCTTCGAGAGAATATGATCATAATTAATACGGCGAAGGGGTTCGAACCCAAAACCTATCTCAGGCCCACTCAAGTGTTAAAGGAGGAGCTGTCTTGCTTTTGCCATGATCAAATCACGATATTGTCCGGGCCTAGTCATGCTGAGGAGGTGGGAAATAATCTCCCCACAGCCATTGTAGTTGCTGCCGGCCATCAGAAGATTGCAGAAAAAATTCAGGACCTTTTTATGAACCAATTTTTTCGCGTCTATATTAATAATGATATAATTGGTGTGGAACTGGCAGGGGCACTTAAAAATGTCATTGCTTTAGGCACGGGAATTTCCGACGGGTTAGGTTATGGGGATAATGCTAAAGCAGCACTGATTACCCGCGGATTAGCTGAGATGACACGTTTAGGAGTATTTTTTGGTGCAGATGCCAAAACATTTTCCGGATTGGCCGGTCTCGGAGACTTAGTTGTTACCTGTACCAGTATGCACAGCAGAAATCGTCGCGCAGGAATTCAAATTGGTCAAGGCAAACCTTTGGAGCAGGTGTTATCAAACATGGGCATGGTGGTGGAGGGAGTTAATACCACGCAGGCAGTATTTCACTTAGCAAGTCAATCAGGGGTGGTTATGCCCATCTCAGAGCAAATGTATCAAGTGCTCTTTGAAGGAAAAGATCCGAAAAATGCCGTTATTAGTTTAATGACGCGTTCCAAAACTCATGAAGGAGAAAAAGAAATGCTAATCTCTAGAGACACTGGACTATAGGAAATTTTTTTGGAGCTATTTTGTCTTAATCGTTTTACAAATTAATATACATAATATTATGAAACTGAGCATAAAAAGTATGGAAAAACCTCCATACTTTTTTTACATTTTTGCAGAGTAGAAATATTTTGGATAAAAGGGATAAGTGTAAATAAGACCTCTGCGCAGCCAAAGTTATGGAGGAAACCAAGTTTTATTTAGCGGTCATAATTACCGGAAGCAATCATATATATAGGATTAAGTATGTCATGAATCATGGGACATTCTACCTTCTTTGGAGGGATTTCTGGTATTTTTGACAATGATTCATCTGGTAATACATGTTATTAAAAGGGAGGGAAAAGGTTAATGGAGAAGTTTGATATTCTGCGTGATATTGCAGAACGTACTGGAGGTGACATTTATTTAGGGGTAGTTGGACCTGTGCGTACAGGCAAATCTACTTTTATCAAGAGGTTCATGGAATTACTTGTCCTTCCCAATATTGTAGAATTCCATGAACGAGAGCGAGCTCATGATGAATTGCCTCAAAGCGGTGCCGGACGCACAATCATGACCACTGAACCTAAATTTATACCTTCGGAGGCAGTTGAAATATCCGTTCGGGAAGGACTTGACATGAGGGTAAGACTAGTGGATTGTGTAGGATATGCTGTTCAGGGGGCGGTAGGTTTTGAAGAAGAAGAGGGCCCCCGTATGGTACATACACCTTGGTTTGACGAAGAAATTCCTTTTCAGGAAGCAGCAGAAATTGGTACGCGCAAGGTTATCACAGATCATTCCACTATCGGCATTGTCGTTTTAACCGACGGCAGCGTAACAGAAATTCCCCGGGAAAACTATATGGAGGCAGAAGAAAGGGTAATCTCAGAATTAAAAGAATTAAACAAACCCTTTATTATTGTCCTCAATTCAATTCATCCATATGCTCCGGAAACTATCGAGTTGGCGGAATCACTCAGTGAGCGGTATAATGTTTCCGTAATTCCCGTGAATGCTTATGCTATGGAGCATGACGATATCATGCAAGTTTTGCAACAATCTCTGTATGAGTTTCCGGTCACAGAGGTCAATATTAACTTGCCTTTATGGATCGAAGAACTGGATTCCATCCATTGGTTAAGAAGTCAATGTGAAGATAGCGTAAAAAATGCTGTCTCAAATGTGCGCAAACTTCGCGATATCGATCTGGCTTTAGAAGAATTAGCACAACCGGAGATTTTTGAAACTGTTCAACTTAGCCTGATGGATCTAGGAACAGGTGTGGCCACTATAGAAATTACGATGCAGGACGGATTGTTCCATCGTATTTTGGAAGAAGTAACTGGTACTTCCATTGAAGGAGATCATACTTTACTAAAACTATTAAGAGAATATAGTCATGCCAATAAAGAATGGAATAAAGTAGCCTATGCCGTGGAGGAAGCACGCTTGGGTGGCTATGGGGTGGTTACCCCCAGCTTATTGGAAATGACCCTGGAAGAGCCGGAATTAATTAAGCAGGGCGGACGCTTCGGTGTCAAATTAAAAGCCAGTGCGCCCAGTTTTCATTTAATTCGTGCAAATATATATACGGAGATCACGCCGCTTATCGGCTCAGAGAAACAATGTGAAGACTTAATGCGTTATATTCTAGAGGAATTCGAGGATAATCCGCAAAAGATATGGGAGACTAATATTTTTGGCAAATCATTACATGAGTTGGTCCAGGAGGGGATCCAGAGTAAACTCTACCGAATGCCGGAAAATGCTCAAGTAAAATTCCAGGAGACCCTGCAACGAATTGCCAACGAAGGAGGCGGCGGACTTATCTGCATTATTCTATAAATTTTCGGATTTGAAGCAATATTGATTGGGTCGGTTTAAAATTAGGGTTTTAGAAGGTGGTTGTAGTTTCAGCCACCTTTTTTGTTTTTTATTGATATAATATAGTCTAGGCTCAGAACTGTCTGAAAAAATTTAATAAATAAACATAACTTTATATTTTATTTCTTTTCCCATCGTAATCTCCTCTTACACTTATCGTATATTAATCAATAAAAAACTTGCCATGGATAGAAGGCTTTTGATATAATGTTCGCATTGGAAAGATAAAAGTATACACTGGAAATACATTGAGGGTATATCATGAAAAAAAACCGACAATTCTACATTGTCTCTGCAGAAATTCTGCCGGAAGCGATGGTTAAAACTGCTCTGGCAAAAGAATTACTGGCAAAAGGAGAAGCAGAGACCATTAAACAAGCTGTGGACCAAGTTGAGCTGAGCAGAAGCGCTTTTTATAAATATCGTGATGGGATATTTCCTTTTTATCAGGAGCGTAAAGAACAAATTGTGACTCTAAACATTATTCTTGATCATCGTTTCGGTATCCTTTCAGGTGTGATTAACACCATTGCCTCTGTTCGGGGAAACATTCTTACCATTAATCAGAGTATTCCTCTGCAAGGAATGGCTAATGTTACCGTATCCCTGGAAACTGCGCAAATGCGGATTACGGTTCCGGAACTATTGGAATGTTTTTTAGCGATTCCCGGCGTGTTAAAGGTTGAATTGGTTGGACAAAGCATTTGATCAAAAACTTAGTTGCTGGAGGTTTATGAAATGGATATGGAAAGGAACAAAGAGTTAGATCGGGTTATTTATATCGGCCTCATGGGTGTTGGAACGGTGGGCACCGGCGTACTTAAGGTTTTATTAAAAAACAAAGAAAGCATCGCCAAAAAAGTTGGGGCCAGGTTGGAAGTAAAAAGAATTTTAGATAAAGATGTAGAACTTATTACCGCAAAGGTTGAAGCACTGGGCATGGATGGGTCGATAGTGACCTCAGATGTCAATGATTTGGTGCTGGATCCTGAGATAAACATCATTGTTGAGGTTATGGGAGGAATTCAACCTGCAGAAGAGTTTATCATAAAGGCTTTGAAAAACGGGAAAAGTGTTGTCACGGCAAATAAAGACTTAATTGCTGCCCGAGGTAAAGAACTCTTTGAGACGGCAGAGGCTCATCAGGTAGACTTATTATTCGAAGCAAGTGTGGCTGGTGGCGTACCTATTATCCAGTCACTGAAAGAAAGCTTGGCTGGTAATATTATTCATCATATTATGGGTATTGTGAATGGGACGACAAATTTCATTCTGACGAAAATGGCCCAGGAGAAGAAAAATTTTGATGAAGTTTTGGCACTGGCCCAAAAATTGGGTTTCGCTGAAGCTGATCCGGCATCTGATATAGAAGGCTATGATGCGGCACGCAAAGTGGCGATCCTAGCATCCATTGCATTTAATACACGGGTTACCGACAATGATGTTTATGTCGAAGGGATAACCAATATCACGGATCGGGATATTACTTTTGCTCAGGAACTGGGTTATGTTATAAAACTATTAGGTATTGCCAAAGAAGAAGACAATGAAATTGAGGCTAGGGTGCATCCGGCCATGATTCCTTTAGATCATCCATTAAGTTCTGTGAATGACGCTTTTAACGCCGTCTTTGTGGAAGGAGATGCCGTAGGAAAAACCATGTTTTATGGTGCCGGGGCTGGTGAGTTGCCAACAGCTAGTGCTATTGTAGGAGATTTGATAGCTGCTGCCCGTAACATTCAATACTCTTCTCAGGGGCGTTTGGGCTGCACCTGCTTTGAACATAAAAAAATCAAGTCTATTGGTGAGATTAAAACCAAGTATTTTTTAAGAATGCTGGTTAAAGATCAACCAGGTGTATTGGCTAGTATTGCAGCAGTATTGAGCAATCAAGGTGTGAGTATTGAAACTGTGATTCAAAAAAGGATGAATGATAATAATAGTACGGATTTAGTTCTAATTACCCATCAGGTGGCGGAACATCATATTAGAGATGCCGTTGCAGTCATCCGAAGTTTATCCAGCGTGGAAAAATTGGAAAATATCATCAGAGTTGAAGAATAAAACTAAATTATAACAGACTTAAAAACAAAACATCTTGGATAGGAGAGAACTGGACAAAAGATGATTACAATTCGCGTACCTGGAACATCAGGCAATTTGGGTCCCGGTTTTGATACAGTTGGGATGGCCTTTCAGCTATATAATTATTTTACTTTTGCCCTATTGCCTTCCGGACTTCAAATTGAGATATCTGGAGAAGGAAAAGATGAACTGTCCCGAAAAGAAGATAATATTGTTTATCAGGCAGCTATGAAGGTGTTTAAAAGGGTTGACTTCCAACCTCAGGGACTGAAAATAATTCAAGAAAATCATATTCCCATCTCCCGGGGTCTAGGAAGTTCGGCATCTAGTATAGTAGGCGGAATGATGGGGGCAAATTTAATTTCCGGTGCTCATTTATCAAAAGAAGAAATTTTAAAAATGGCTGTAGATATGGAAGGACATCCGGATAATGTCACACCGGCTTTAATGGGGGGTATTACCGCTTCCGTAAGAGGGATCCATGACGTGGATTATATCAAGATCCTTCCTCCCGAAAGACTGCGAGCAATTGCAGCGATTCCGGACTTCCATTTATCCACTAATCTGGCCAGACAGGTTATTCCTGCCAGGGTAGACCGAAGTGATGCTGTTTTTAACATAGGACGCACTTCTTTAATGATCGGAGCCCTCCTGGAGGGCGATTTGTCCTTGTTTGGCAAAATGATGGAAGACAGGCTGCACCAACCTTATCGCATGTCTTTGATTCCAGGCGGTAAAAAGGTTTTTGAGGGAGCACAAAACGCAGGTGCTTTGTCTGTAGCCATCAGTGGCGCCGGCCCGACCATTATCGCCTTTTTTGTAGATGGGGGGAATCAAATTGCTTTGGCAATGCAAGAAGCATTTTTATCTGAAGGAATTCCATGTCGTACCATCGACTTATATCCTGATGCAGAAGGAACCGTATTAATCAGAAATTAATTAAAAGGAAGTCTCATATATGGTAAAATGATTTCGTGGGATCATTCATAATTAAAAAATATTCATCATAGTGTGGGAGGAAATTCAATAAATGGCGATTTTAGTGCAAAAATTCGGTGGGAGTTCTGTTGCTGATCCAGAAAAGGTAAAAAGAGTTGCCAAAAGAGTTGGCTCTGCATTTGATCAGGGAAATCAGGTGGTCGTTGTAGTTTCCGCTATGGGAGATACTACGGATCATTTAATTGATTTGGCCAAACAGGTGACGGCTAATCCACCGAAAAGAGAAATGGATATGCTTCTTGCCACTGGAGAGCAGCAATCAATGGCTTTATTGGCAATGGCGCTTCAGGAAATTGGTTATCATTCTGTATCTTTGACCGGGCAGCAAGCAGGTATCCATACAGATATGGCCTATTCCAAGTCTAAAATATTAAGTATTGATACGTCTAGATTGGAAAGAGAATTAGACAAAAAACATATTGTGATCGTTGCAGGATTTCAAAATGACACAGGATAATGAAATCACGACCCTAGGAAGAGGCGGTTCAGATACCAGTGCCGTTGCCCTAGCTGCTTCACTGGGGCGGATATTTGCGTGAGATCTTTACAGATGTGGATGGGGTTTATACCACAGATCCACGAATCGTACCTGAGGCACGAAAGCTGTCCAGTATTACTTATGATGAAATGTTGGAATTGGCTAGCTTAGGTACTGCCGTGCTGCATCCCAGAAGTGTGGAGGTGGCCAAACAGTTTAATGTGAAAATTCATGTGCGATCCAGTTTTTAATGAAAATGAAGGAACAATTGTGCAGGAGGTTGAGAATGTGGACAAACTATTGGAAAAAGATGGTGGTACAAGGCGTTGCCTATGATTTAAACACTGCTAAGGTCACGGTATTTGATATCCCGGATCAACCGGGCACAGCAGGTAAACTTTGGTGCTTTGGTGATGAAAAAATTAATGTGAATATGATTATTTAAAAGCCAGCAAAGAAAAGGTGTAGCAAATCATGCCTTTTACTGTGAATAGAGATGATGTGGATCGGGCTGAAGAAATTATCAGTCAGGTTACCAAAGAAATCACGGGGCTGGAGAATTTTCTTTTGATTCCGGGGTAGCTAAAATATCTATCGTAGGTGCCGGTATGATCACAAATCCTGGAGTAGCCGCCCGGATGTTTAAGACTTTGGCGGATCAAAATATCAACATTGAAATGATTTCAACCTCTGAGATTAAAGTTTCCTGTGTTATCAGAGCTGAACAGGCCAAACTGGCGGTCGTAAGCCTTCATAACGCTTTTAAACTTGAAAAAGAATAATTTATGAGAGATGGTTATCAAGAAAATTTGAATCAAGAATTAGGTTAATTTGTTAAATAACTTGAGTTTCACCGCAGAATTTTTTAAGGAGATAAATCCACCAAACTCCAAACTACTGTATTTGGAAGAGGTTTATTAAATTCCTAGATTAGACACACCAACTAAGCCCCGTCTGAAACCGGACTTGAGAGGAAAGAAATATTGCTTTAATCAATCAAACGATCAACAGGCAGAGCTGGCGAAATACAGGCCGTTTGTCTTGAACCAAGTCGGACCCCTTTTTTAGCATATGCAAGTATACCAGAAATACCTTTAGCCAACCGATAATAGTAAAACTGGACTTTATGCTTTACAGGAGCAGCAGTTTGGATAATAGAAACCTTTAGTGCACTGGCTTCCGATTTCGTATGAGATCAATGCAGGAATGCCACCATACATAAGGTGATATAAAAATTGAGAGCATTGATTGCTTTTAATTTTCGGACACGGAAATTTTCAAACTGGAAAACCTGCTTTTACAGCGGAAATATTCCTCAATGCGCCACCGTGAAAAGCCGAAGCCTGGCAACACGAACGACATCTTCTTTTGACTTTAATTCTTTGTTGGTTGCCAGCATCATTGGACATCACTCCGTGAGCCCATAAACAAGAACCAAATAAATATTTTTTTTGGATGCGGTTATTGAACCTTTACGTGGGATAAATATGCCTCCCTTTTCTTGCCTTTGTAAAATGGGGGTTTTGATTTTGCCCTTTCTACGGTTTCTTAGTTCTGCAGCGGGAACCCATTTGTTATGAAAAAACAGCTTCCTTTTTGCAGTGAGCCGAATGACATAATCCTGATCTAGGGAGTCAAGTTCTAAAAACATCTTATTAGCATCATAGCCCTGTCCATAACAAAGGTTGCTTTTCGACATTTTCCAGTGCCGTTGCCCTAGCTGCTTCACTGGGGGCGGATATTTGTGAGATCTTTACAGATGTGGATGGGGTTTATACCACAGATCCACGAATCGTACCTGAGGCACGAAAGCTGTCCAGTATTACTTATGATGAAATGTTGGAATTGGCTAGCTTAGGTACTGCCGTGCTGCATCCCAGAAGTGTGGAGGTGGCCAAACAGTTTAATGTGAAAATTCATGTGCGATCCAGTTTTAATGAAAATGAAGGAACAATTGTGCAGGAGGTTGAGAATGTGGACAAACTATTGGAAAAAGATATGGTGGTACAAGGCGTTGCCTATGATTTAAACACTGCTAAGGTCACGGTATTTGATATCCCGGATCAACCGGGCACAGCAGGTAAACTTTTTGGTGCTTTAGCCGATGAAAAAATTAATGTAGATATGATTATTCAAAGCCAGCAAAGAAAAGGTGTAACCGATATTTCTTTTACTGTGAATAGAGATGATGTGGATCGGGCTGAAGAAATTATCAGTCAGGTTACCAAGGAAATCGGGGCTGGAGAATTTTCTTTTGATTCCGGGGTAGCTAAAATATCTATCGTAGGTGCCGGTATGATCACAAATCCTGGGGTAGCCGCCCGGATGTTTAAGACTTTGGCGGATCAAAATATCAACATTGAAATGATTTCAACCTCTGAGATTAAAGTTTCCTGTGTTATCAGAGCTGAACAGGCCAAACTGGCGGTCGTAAGCCTTCATAACGCTTTTAAACTTGAAAAAGAATAATTTATGAGAGATGGTTATCAAGAAAATTTGAATCCAAAAAATTAGGTTAATTTGTTAAATAACTATTGACAGTTATCACTTTCTATTATAGAATAAAAGTTGTTGTTTCGGGGCGTAGCTCAGTTTGGCTAGAGCGCTACCTTGGGGTGGTAGAGGCCGCACGTTCAAGTCGTGTCGCTCCGACCAGGAAATCTAGAGTCGCAAATAATTGCGACTCTTTGTTTTTTAATATTTTAGCCCCTGAACTTATGGCCTTAATGAAAGACTTGCCATTTATTAGAACATATGGTATACTAATATGTGGCATAATAACTCGTATGCGATTTGGAGTTTCAATTTCTTTCGATGCTTAAACGGGCATCAACTAAGAAATTCTGCAAACTTAAATTTGAGGGTATTAATAGTAATTAACTATTGGATATAGTTCAAAAATTTCTGTAAAGAGTGGGTCTTAACCCACTCTTTCCTTTAGTATATCGAAATTATTTTAAGATTAGCTCAAGGGAGCCGGTTATTCAAGAGGTATTTCCACCCCGGACATGGGAAACATATCCTTTAGGTATTATTATGTATGGAGGAAGGGTATATGAAAAAAAACAACAGTGTCAAAGATTTAGTAGAGAGTATTGTAAATCCGTTGGTTGAATCCGCCGGATTTGAGTTGGTGGATCTTGAATACAAAAAGGAAGGCGGTAACTGGTATTTACGCTTGTTTATTGACCATGACAAGGGAATTGATCATGCATCATGTGAGTATGTGAGTAATTTAGTGGGAGATGAGTTAGATCGCATCGATCCGATTCCTCATTCCTATATTTTAGAAGTTTCTTCTCCGGGCATAGAACGTCCATTAAAAACAGCTAAGGATTATCTTCGCTTTAGTGGAGAAAAAGTACATATTAAATTATTTGCTGCTAAAAATAAACAAAAAGAATTTACCGGGATTATATTGGGCATTGAAGATGGTCACGTAGCTTTGTCTATTAATAATACCAAAACTTTATTTAGTTTTGATGAGATCGCCAGTGCCCAATTGATCGTGGATTTTTAGTAAAGCCCCGCGGTATGTGGAATTATGAGTAAAAAACTTAATAAGGAGAGGTCATGATGAATGCTGAGTTTATTGAAGCACTCAAAGAATTAGAAAAGGAAAAAAATATTTCAATTGATATTTTGTTAGAGGCTATCGAAGCCGCTTTAATATCCGCGTATAAAAAGAATTTTGGCTCTTCACAAAATGTCAGGGTTGAAGTGAATCGAGAATCCGGAGAAATTCATGTCTATAATAGACGAGATATAGTATCCGAGGTAGAAGAACCCCGCTTGGAGGTTTCTCTGGAGGAGGCAAGAGTCATAAGACCTGATTATGAGGTCGGAGATGTTTTGGAAACAGAGGTTACTCCTAGATCTTTTGGGAGAATCGCAGCGCAAACAGCAAAACAGGTTGTAGTACAGCGCATCAGAGAAGCAGAAAGGTCAAATATTTACGAAGAATTTATCAATCGGGAAAGTGATATAGTTACTGGCATTGTGCAAAGACATGAGATGAAAAATGTTTATATTGATTTAGGTAAGGCAGAAGCAGTATTGATGCCGACCGAACAAATTGCTAGGGAGCAATATAATCAAGGAGATAGGATCAAAGCATATATTGTTGAAGTTAAGAAAACGACTAAAGGCCCTCAAATTTTGCTCTCCCGTACACATCCCGGTCTGCTAAAGAGGTTGTTCGAATTAGAAGTGCCGGAAATTCATGATGGTACCGTAGAATTAAAATCTGTGGCTCGTGAAGCCGGTTATCGATCGAAAATTGCTGTTTATAGTAAGCATGAGAATGTTGATCCTGTGGGTGCCTGTGTTGGACCAAAAGGCATGAGAGTGCAAACCATCGTTAATGAATTACGGGGAGAAAAAATTGATATTGTCAAATGGAGCTCCGATCCAGCTGTTTTTGTAGAAAATGCATTAAGTCCGGCAAAAGTTGTCTCTGTGCAGGTCGATTTGAACGATAAGGTGGCTCAAGTAGTGGTGCCTGATTATCAATTATCCTTGGCTATCGGTAAAGAAGGTCAAAATGCTCGGTTAGCAGCTAAACTTACCGGTTGGAAAATTGATATCAAGAGTGAATCTCAAGCTGCAGAAAATTTGGAAATGGAATAAGGAGGGGTTTTATGCGTGTAAAAAAAATTCCTCAAAGAATGTGCGTAGGTTGTAAAGAAATGAAAGCAAAGAAGAGTTTAATCAGAGTTGTCAAAACTCCGGAGGATCTAATTCTAATTGATACTACCGGTAAGAAATCCGGGCGTGGGGCATATGTATGTCCGGATAAATCTTGTTTGCAATTAGCCATCAATTCTAAAGGACTGGAAAAATCATTGCAAACTAAAATAGCTCCGGAAATATATGAGAACTTAAAAAGTCAGATGCCGAAGGAGCCATAAAGCTAAGATGAATCGGGTATTTACATTATTAGGATTTGCACAAAAAGCCGGAAAGGTTGTTTCCGGTGAAACAGGTTCTACCGCTGCTATTAATCAGAAAAAAGCTTTCTTGGTTATTCTTTCAGAAGATGCAACGGATAGTACAAAAAAACGAATTAAATTTCTTTGCCGACATAATGAGATTCAATGTAGGGAATGGGGTTCGAAAATAGATTTGGGAAATAGCATCGGTAAGAGTCCGCGAGCCGTGGTAGCGGTCCTGGAACAAGGATTTGCCGATGCCATATTAAAAAGTTTGATGGCAAGTGTATGATTTTCAAATGATGGGGGTGGATTTATGGGAAAAATAAGAGTATATGAGCTAGCGAAAGAACTATCTATGGAGAGCAAAGAGGTTATACGTCGTATTACAAAAATGGGGTTTGAAGTAAAAAACCACATGAGTACAGTTGATGATAAATTTGCGGATCAATTAAGACAAATGGTCATGCCTAATCCTAAAAAAACGGGAAAATCAGAGGAAGAAAAGAATGTTCCTGCCGGTAACAAGGTTGAAGAGGGAAAAACCCAACAAAATTTTAACCAGCAGAAAAAAAATGCTCCGAGAAAGCCGGATATGAGGCATAACAATCAAAACCAGAAAACCAGAACTGATAGTAGAGTAAGTGCCAATCAGAATCTGAGGGATAACAAAGCTCATCAAAATAAGGAACAATACAAATCTAATGATCAAAACAGGCCAGATGGATTCAAGAAAAATCAAGTGAAACATGACGATGAGAGAACCCGCGATGTTGCCGGTAAATCCGGTGCGCAAAAACAAACAGATGGAATAGGTAAGCAAGCTGCCTCAATGGCCTTTACAAAGCCAGGTTCTCAAAAAAACATTCAGAAACAAAAAGAACAAAAAAAAGATAAAGGCGTATCGGTACGCACCGGCAAGCTAGAAGATGATCAAAATAATACATCGAGATCTTCATCTCAAAAAGCGGGACAAAAAAATCTTCGCGCCGGTGGTAAGAAAAACCAGCATAGAAAAAACAAAAAAGGACATTATCAGAAAACGGAAATCGCTCCGACCATTCCTAAGAAAGTTGTAATTGGAGAAACGGTAACGGTGCAAGAATTGGCCAAGAGCATGAGCAAAACTGCTGTAGAATTGATTAAAGTTTTGATGGGGTTAGGTGTAATGGTAACCATCAATGACGAAATCGATGCGGATACAGCCGTGCTAATTGGTTCCGAGGTGGGAATTCCTGTTGAAGTTCGTCTGGACAAAACCATGGAAATTATGGAAGATCAGGGTGATGAAGATGATGAAAGCTTATTAGTGGAACGAGCACCTGTAGTAACGGTCATGGGTCATGTAGACCACGGTAAAACCTCTCTTTTAGACGCTATCAGAAAAGCAAAGGTTACGGCAACGGAAGCGGGCGGGATTACGCAGCACATCGGTGCTTATCAGGTGGAAGTCAATAATAAAAAGATCACATTTTTAGATACGCCCGGCCATGAAGCCTTTACTGCAATGCGCGCCAGGGGGGCTCAGGTGACAGATGTATCTATTATCGTTGTAGCGTCAGATGACGGTGTTATGCCTCAGACCATCGAAGCCATTAATCACTCTAAGGCAGCTAAAGTTCCTATTATTGTTGCCATCAACAAAATTGATAAACCGGATGGTAATCCGGATCGGGTAAAACAAGAACTTACAGAGCATGGTTTGGTATCTGAAGAATGGGGCGGGGATACAATTATGGTCCCTGTGTCGGCAAAAACTCATGAAGGTATTGATCAATTACTGGAGATGATTCTTCTAGTTGCAGAAGTTTCAGAATTAAAAGCAAATCCTAATCGGGAAGCTAGGGGAACAGTGATTGAGGCTGAGTTGGATAAAGGAAAGGGTCCTGTTGCCACCGTTTTAGTTCAAAAAGGCACGATGGAAATCGGTGAAAATATTGTCGCAGGCACTACCTTTGGTAAGGTGCGGGCTATGATTGATGATAAAGGACGTCGCGTGAAAAGTGCCGGACCTTCAACCCCTGTAGTGGTGTTAGGCTTTTCCGATGTTCCTCCTGTAGGCGAACAATTCGTTGGAATCAAAGAAGAGAAAGATGCCCGATATATAGCAGAAAAGTATCAATTAAAGAAGCGTGAAGAAGAATTAAATAAATCGTCTCGGGTAAGTTTAGATGATCTATTTAATCAAATTTCTAAAGGCGTTGTCAAGGATCTAAATCTGATTATCAAAGCCGATGTACAAGGATCTATAGAAGCTTTGGCACAGTCTTTGAATAATCTTTCTACAGATGAAGTGCGCGTTAATATTGTGCATAGTGGGGTAGGTACCATTACGGAAACAGATGTAATGCTGGCAACCACTGCAAATGCAGTCATTCTTGGATTTAATGTACGACCAAGCACGCATATCAGAAAAATTGCCGATCAAGAAAAGGTGGATATTAAACTTTATAGGGTGATCTATGAAGCAATTGATGATGTTAAAGCAGCATTGAGTGGTTTATTGGATCCAACCTTTAAGGAAGTCGTGATCGGACATGCAGAAGTACGACAAACTTTTAAAGTACCTAAAGTCGGTGTGGTGGCCGGATGCAAAGTGATAGACGGTAAGATAACTCGGCAATCGGATGTGCGGGTGATTCGAGACGGTATTGTGGTGCACGAAGGTCATGTGGAATCCTTAAGAAGAGTCAAAGATGATGTGAAAGAAGTTCTTAGTGGTTTTGAATGTGGGATTGGTATTGAAAACTTCAATGATATTAAAGAGGGAGACATCATTGAGAGTTATATCATGGAAGAAACGAAAAGAGAACTGTAAGGAAGGTAAAAAATATGGCGCAATATCGTACCGGTCGTTTGTCGGAGGAGTTTAAAAAAGAAATTTCTGATATTATTAAAAATGATCTTAAGGATCCGCGGGTGGGATTTGTCTCTGTTGTTTTTGTAGAGATGTCGGGAGATTTAAGACATGCAAAGGTTTATGTCAGTGTATTAGGTGATGAAAAAGAAGTTCAAAATTCCATGGCTGCATTAAAAAGTGCTACCGGTTTTATACGCCGGGAAATGTCGCAACGGATTCATCTGCGTTACACACCTGAAATCACCTTTTTTTATGATGATTCCATAGCCCATGGCGTCAAAATTTCTAAGATTCTCGCGGATGTGCTCCCGGAAGAGGAAAAAAATAATGAAGAAGAAAAAGAATAATCAGTTTGCGGAAATTGTAGACGTGCTCAGGGGTCATGACTATATCTTAATTACGTCCCATGTTTTACCTGATGGAGATAGTATCGGATCATTGATAGGCATAGGGCTGGCTTTAGAATCTATAGGTAAAAAAGTTGCAATGGTAATGGAAGACCAGGTTCCTGTGATGTACCGTTTTTTGAAGGGTACCGAAAAGATTCTCTTGTCTCATGAGCTTTCAATAAAACCTGAGCTCGTAATTTTTCTTGATTGTAGTGATCAATTGCGAGCCGGTGGCAATTGGTTAGAAACTTATCTTCAGGATGTGCCCAGTATTAATATTGATCATCATGTAAGCAATAACTTTTTTGCCGCCTATAATCTGGTAGATCATCAGGCAGCGGCGACAGCAGAAATGGTTTATAATTTGATCAAGAAGATGGGCATTGATATCTCAGAAGATATAGCCACTGCTTTATACACCGGTCTTGTGACTGATACCGGATCTTTTCAATATCAAAACACAAGCCCCCGTACCTTGAAAACTGCAGCTGCTTTACTTGAACATGGTGTGCAGCTATCTTTCATCAAAGAGCATCTTTATGAACAGAAATCGATGAAGAATTATCATTTGCTGGCGGAAGCAATTGGCAATATGTGCTTTGCTGCAGAAGGAACAATCGCCTGGACCTATTTAGATCAGGCTATTATGGAAAGGTTAGAGGCCACGGCGGAAGATTGTGAAGGGATTATCAATTATCCCATCTCTTTGTCAAATGTAAAAATTGGATTATTTTTTCGTGAGTTATCTAACGGTTATGTTAAAGTAGGATTGAGAGCTCGTAGCGGTTATGATGTGAACAAAATTGCTCTTTCCTTTGGCGGCGGAGGACATCAATTAGCGGCAGGCTGTACGGTACAAGGTTCTCTCCAGTCCGTCATTACGCGCGTGATTGCTGCGACTACTGAAATGTTGGAGGAAAGATAATTCGTGGACGGTTTTATCAATGTTTTGAAGCCGCCGGGCATGACATCTCATGATGTGGTAAGCTTTGTGCGTCGAACCATTCAACAAAAAAAAGCAGGTCATACCGGAACCCTTGATCCGGGTGTTGCTGGGGTACTTCCTGTCTGTGTCGGTAAGGCAACACGTTTGACGGAATACATAATGGAACAATCAAAAAGCTATCGAGGTGAAATAACCTTTGGGCGAGCCACCGACTCTCAGGATGCTTATGGAAACGTTTTATTTGAAAAGGACTGTTCCCAGCTTCAATATGAAGACTTTTTGAAAATTATTCCCTCTTTTATGGGTCCGATTCAACAGCTGCCGCCGATGACATCTGCTGTGCGCGTAGATGGAAAGCGGCTTTATGAGTTGGCTCGAAAAGGGCTTGATGTGGAGAGAGGACATAAGAATGTAATCATCCACTCTATAGATATTATTTATAAGGATTGGTGCCAGCCAAATCCCAGGGTGATTTTTGACATTGTCTGTTCTAAAGGGACTTATATTCGTACTTTGTGCCATGACATTGGCATGAAATTGGGTACCGGTGCCTATTTATCATTTCTGATCAGGACTAAAACGGCCGGATTTCATATTCATAATGCTTATACCTTAGAGGAAATAACATCCATGGTAACTGCCCAAGATGAAAGTTTTGTTGTCTCGATGGAAGAAGGAATATTTTTTATCCCGTCCATTATTGTTGAACAGAACAAGAGAAAGAACTCCAAAAATGGTAAATCCATTCTATTGCCCCTGGGTCATTATCAAGGCTGAATTGCATCTATCAGACACAAGATTTGAATCAAAAATTAATTGCTTTGGGAAGAATCACCATGAATGAGACAAATAACTTTATTTTTAGACCTCTTAAGGTTTTTAGATAAATAGAGTTCTTTGGTTATTACTTATCGATTAACATGGATATTATGAAAATAGATCAAACTTGGAAAGAATCTGCACATAAAGGGAGAGAGTCTTAGTGAAAGTCATAAGTAATTTAGCTGATTTCCCCAAAAATTCAAATTTTGTCGCTGTTGCCTTGGGAAACTTTGATGGAATACACCTAGGACATCAAGAGTTAATTAAAAAAATGGTTGAAAAAGCGCATCAAGAAAATGGACTAGCAGTAGTTTTTACTTTTGATCCCCACCCAATGCTGGTTCTTGATAAGAATCGAAATTTATTGTTCCTAACAACCCAGGAAGAAAAGAAAAGACTCATTGGCAACTTGGGCACAGATATCTATATTCCATATCCCTTCGATAAAAAAGTTGCCGAGATGATGCCGGAGGATTTTGTTAAAGATATTCTTATTTGCGATCTGAAAGCGAAAGCAATTTTTATCGGTTACAATTTTACTTTTGGATATAAGGCTAAGGGTGACCCCAAGTTATTAAAAGAATTATGCCCCCAATATGGGTGTGAGGTAACTGTAATCCCGGAAATTAAACTTGATCAGATTCATGTTAGTAGTTCAAAAATCAGATGCTTTATACAAGAAGGTAATATTTTGGCAGCTAATCGTTTTTTGGGATATCCCTATAGTCTATCAGGCACAGTAGTTCGGGGACGACAATTAGGCCGCAAACTTGGATTTCCTACGGCTAATATTGACATCACGCCGGGAATGTTGATTCCTAAGTTTGGTGTATATGCTGTTAAAGTTCAGATTGGAAATAAGCTTTATAACGGAGTTGCCAATATCGGCCAGCGCCCCACCATTGGAAATAATTTGCCGGAAAATCTTGAAGTACATATTTTGGATGAAAATTTCGATTTGTATAATCAAGAAATACGTGTGTTTTTTCTGGAAAAACTGCGTGGAGAAAAAAAGTTCTCCGATGTTTCAGAACTTGCTCTTCAAATTCGGTCCGATACCTATGCTGCAGGAGAATATTTGCGTAACATCAAAGATCTGACCATCCCATACTGAGAGCAACAAAGTTAATCACTGTTATTGTAAAATTACTTGCTATCATAAATAAAATAAAGTATAATCTGTTTGAACCGTTTTGGTAACCGTAATCTAGGATTAGCGAATACTCCGACGCTATTCTTGGGTACGGTGATAAATGAAAAGGAGGTGAAGCGGCATGACCATAACTACAGAGAAGAAAAAGGAAATTATTGAAAAATTTAGGATGCACGAAACCGATACCGGTTCCACAGAGGTACAAATTGCTATCTTGACGGAACGAATCAACCAGCTGACGGAACATTTAAAGATTCATAAAAACGATCATCATTCTCGCAGAGGTTTATTAAAAATGGTTGGTCAGCGCAGAGGATTTTTAAACTATTTGAAAAAGAATAGTTTTGACAGATATCGTCAAATTCTTGAAGACCTTAACTTACGCAGGTAAATTAAGTGGATGCTTTTAAAGAGCGGGTTAACCGCTCTTTGTTTTTTTATTAATCTTTTCTATATTTGACTTATATAGTTGGCATAAGAAGGAAATAATAGAATTGATGTCGAAGAATATACAATTGTCTGTATTAGAAAAAATAATATTAAATGTACAGAAATTTGTAAATCAGGAGGTTCAAAAAGGCTTATATGTTAAATAAGAATTTTAAAAAAAGTATTGAAATTGGCGGAAGGATCTTAACCTTAGAAACCGGTCGCATGGCTAAACAGGCTAGTGGCGCCGTCTTTACCGTTTACGGTGATACTATGGTTTTAGCTACGGTGACAGGTTCGTCTGAACCACGAGAAGGGATTGATTTTTTTCCGCTCACTGTTGATTATGAGGAAAGGCTTTATGCCGTAGGTAAGATTCCCGGTGGTTTTATTAAGAGGGAAGGGCGACCTAGTGAGAAGGCCATCTTAACCTCACGTATCATTGATCGTCCGATTCGCCCATTATTCCCTAAGGGATATCGAAATGATGTCCAGGTGGTCACTACAGTTTTATCCGTAGATCAGGATAACCCTCCGGATATGACAGCCCTTAATGGTGCCTCAGCAGCGCTCCATATTTCTCATATCCCTTTTTTGGGTCCTATAGGTGCTGTTGTTGTTGGCCGTATTGATGGCAAATTAATTATAAATCCCACTGTAGATGAAGCATCAAGAAGTGATATGCATATTACAGTATCAGGTACTAAAGATGCGGTGAATATGGTGGAAGCCAGTGCCCATGAAGTTCCGGAAGAGGAAATCTTAGAAGCAATTATGTTTGGGCATGAGGAGATTAAAAGAATTGTCGACTTTATTGAAGAATTTCGGCGCGAAGCTTTTGACTTAGGATTAGCTAAGGAAAAAATAGATTTTGTCGCGCCGGAGCCTACGGAAGAATTGGAACAAGTTGTACGTTCTGTGGCAGTTGATCAATTTACGGAAGCAGTACATAAATGCGCCGCTGAAAAAATGCTTAAGTCAGATCGTGAACAATATTTGCAGGAAATAAAAAATAGCATCATTGCTCAATTTGAAGAAGAGTATCCCGATGATGTAAAAATGATTGGTGACTTAATAAATAAGATAGAAAAAGAAGTGGTTCGACGTATCATTGC
This sequence comes from Dehalobacterium sp., assembly GCA_040766325.1. Taxonomy (GTDB): domain Bacteria; phylum Bacillota; class Dehalobacteriia; order Dehalobacteriales; family Dehalobacteriaceae; genus Dehalobacterium. The sequence goes on from JAXGQR010000001.1 coordinate 354,076, forward strand.
TCGGGAAAAAATCAGAATTGATGGCAGACAAATTACAGAAGTGCGTCCCATCGAAGTGGAAGTTGGTTTACTTAGCCGAACTCATGGCTCATCCTTGTTTACAAGAGGACAAACCCAAATTTTGAATGCTTGTACCCTAGGAGCTGTAAGTGATGAACAGATTCTTGACGGACTAGGGTTGGAGGAATCAAAGAGATATATGCATCATTACAATTTTCCTCCATACAGTGTCGGGGAAGCACGGCCGATACGGGGACCGGGACGTAGAGAAATTGGTCATGGGGCTTTGGCTGAAAAGGCTTTAGAACCGGTTATCCCTTCCGAAGATGAATTTCCTTATACGATTCGTTTAGTATCGGAAGCTATAGAATCCAACGGCTCTACCTCTATGGGGAGTGTTTGCGGCAGTACCCTATCCTTGATGGATGCCGGAGTACCTATTAAAGCACCGGTGGCTGGCGTAGCAATGGGATTAATTAAAGACGAAGACCATATCACTGTTTTGACAGACATTCAAGGTATGGAAGATGCCTTAGGGGATATGGATTTTAAAGTGGCTGGAACTGCGGAAGGAGTTACTGCCATACAGATGGATATCAAAATATCTGGGATTGATCGGGAAGTGATCAGCCAAGCTTTAGCGCAAGCAAAAGAAGGACGCATGCATATTTTAGGTAAAATGCTAGAAGTTATTGATAAACCTAATGCCGAACTTTCGCCTTACGCACCACGGATAATTAAGGCTCAGATCCACCCGGATAAAATCAGAGAAGTCATCGGTGCCGGAGGAAAAATCATCAAGAAAATCATAGAAGAAACAGGGGCAAAAATTGATATTGAAGACGATGGCCGGATCTTTATCTCTAGTGTTGACGGTGCAAAAGGTGACAAAGCCCTTGGTATTATTGAATCCATCACCAAGGATGTGGAAGTTGGTCAGATATATGACGGCAAGGTCGTAAAAATAATGGACTTTGGGGCTTTTGTGGAAGTCATTCCCGGTGTGCTTGATTTACCAGGAAAAGAAGGTATGGTGCATATTTCTCAGTTATCAGATAAAAGAGTAGAGAAGGTTACAGATATTGTGAAAGAAGGAGATCCAATCCGAGTTAAAGTGATCGGTATCGATAACCAAGGTCGGGTCAAACTTTCTCGGAAAGAAATACTTAAAGAACAAACAAAAAAATAAGTAGTACCCAAGAAAGCACCGGAGGTGCTTTTTTACTTTTTATCCTTTTCGATTGTTTTGCTTAACCCCATTATTCTTAAAGATTCAACATATATTATTCATCCGATGAATATCTTTTAACAAAAACCTTATCACCGTGGAAGTATTATCAACATTTATTAAGGATGAAAATGGGGGAGAAAGGATTGAGAATTTATTTCATTACTAAAAGAAAATTTGCACAAAGAATAATTTGGGGTTTACTTATTATATTGGGATGCGCTATTTTGATAAACTATATTCAGAGAAATTTAACGGTGCCTACGACAGAAATCTCACCAATTTATCAGGGTAACTCCGGGCAACAAGTAATGAGCTTTGCTATTAATGTAGATTGGGGAGAAGAGTATCTTCCTCAAATGTTAAAAACCATGGATCAACAAAATATTAAATGTACTTTTTTTTTAACAGGACGATGGACAGAGAAATTTCCTGAGATAGCAAAGCTTATTGCAGATCAAGGTCATGAAATCGGCAATCATGGGTATAAACATGACAGTCCTAATCAAATGTCTGTGGGAAAAATTCAAGACGATATTCAAAAAAGCGCTCAAATAATTAAAAAAATAACAGGAAGGGACACTTTACTATATGCACCTCCCTCCGGTGAACGTGATGACCATGTGGTTAAAGCTGCACATGAATTAGGTTATCGAACAGTTCTATGGAGCATTGATACCATCGATTGGAAACGCCCTTCCACTAATGTTATAGTTGCAAAAATTTTAGATAAAGCGCATAATGGAGCTATTGTACTGATGCATCCAACTGAGCCTACGATGCAAGCGCTGCCCATTGTCATTCCTCAGCTCACCAATCAGGGGTATCGTTTAGTTACTATATCTGATAATATTAAACCAAAATAAAGAAAACTTGACTTACGCTTTTGCTCAGGCATCATTACTAATAAAGACACTTAATGAAGCTGATTTGTAGTTATAAGGGAGGCAAACATGCTGTATAAAGACTATTTGGCAAATGGTATTCGTGTAGTTACAGAGGAAATTCCTTTCGTGCATTCTGTATCCATTGGAATTTGGGTGGGCACAGGTTCTAGATATGAAGAAGCTGCGAATCATGGGATTTCCCATCTTTTAGAACATATGATGTTTAAAGGTACAAAAAATAGAACAGCCAAGCAAATTGCTGAGAGTTTAGAAATTGTTGGAGGGCAGATCAATGCATTTACCTCTAAAGAATATACCTGTTACTATGCTAAAGTTTTAAATGATCATTTTGATTTAGCGCTGGATGTTTTAGGGGATATGTTTTTAAATTCTCTTTTTACCTGTGAAGATTTAGCAAAAGAAAAAAATGTGATTTTGGAAGAGATTAAAATGTATGAGGACACTCCGGATGAACTGGTGCATGATGTTTACGCTAAGACGGTCTGGCAGCAGGATCCCCTGGGCAAATCGATAATTGGCACCTCTGAATCCGTAGGAAAAATTTCCCGGGATCAGTTGATTTCTTATTATCAAAGCCATTATATTCCTCAAAACGTAGTGATTGCCGTAGCCGGCAATATTAAACAAGATTTGGTTCTAAGGAGAGTAGAAGCCCTATTTTCCGAACTGAAGGGGACGAAAGTTGCTAAAGCTCTATCTACTCCTCAAACATTCACTGAAAGGGAATTTGTTTTTAAAAATATTGAACAAATACATTTATGTTTGGGATTTCCTGGTATCCCCAGCTTAGATGAGGATATTTATGCTTTGACCGTACTCAATAACGTTTTGGGTGGGGGACTTAGTTCCCGCTTATTTCAGGAGGTACGAGAAGAAAGAGGATTGTCCTACAATATTTATTCTTTTCATTCCGGATTTTCCAATGCGGGATTGTTTGGCATTTATGCCGGAACCAGTGCCCAATGTGCATCAGAGGTAGTAGATATAATATTTAAACAAATTCATGATATTAAAAACCGAGGCATCACAAAAGAAGAATTGTCAAATACAAAGGAACAAATTAAAGGAACAATGCTTTTAAGTTTAGAAAACGTGAGTAATCGTATGAATCGAATTGGTAAATCAGAAATTTGTTATGATAGAATTATCACCGCTGATGAAGTGATTGGTAAGATACTACAAGTAACTAATGAAGATGTATATAATATTGCCCAGAAATTGTTTAGTATGGAAAAATTGGCAATTGCTGCCGTCGGTGCTAAAAAACCTCAACTGAATCTAGAACAATTGATCGAGCCGGCTAATTAACAAGGTGGGGATTTTGTGTCGGTAAAAATAAATATTTCATATTGTGATCATTACCAAGGACTTCCAAAACCTGCGTATCAGACTACCGGTTCTTCCGGATTAGACTTACTGGCCGCAATTAAGGAAGACCTTTTTATTAAAGTAGGCGCTTATCAATTGATTCCTACAGGGATCAAAATTGAATTACCTTACGATTATGAAGCTCAGGTTCGCCCGCGCAGCGGCTTAGCCTTAAAACATGGCATTACCATATTAAATGCACCCGGGACCATTGATGCAGATTATCGGGGAGAAATCAAAGTGCTTTTGATTAATTTTGGTCGGGAGGAATTTGTTGTTTCCCGCGGTATGCGCATTGCTCAATTGGTGATCGGAAAAGTGATACGGGTGGAATTAGTTGAAAAAACAATTTTGGATGTAACGATCAGAAATGATGGCGGTTTTGGGCATACCGGATTATAATTAACCCATGACGATTTGATAATTTAAAGAGAAATAAGAATATCAGACATAATTGACCGAAATAAATCATATAATTTTATAACAACCAAAGAAAAGGTGATTGTTATGAGATTAAGTGAATTAGTCGGTAAAAAGATTGTTAATGTTTATGATGGTGAAATTTTAGGGACAATCGGGGATTCAGACCTGGTGATTGACCCTTTTTCCGGAGGAATAGAATCCATAATTTTGCCCAATAAAAGTCATCTTTTAAATTTATGGTTTCAGAAACAGCAACTCGTTATCCCATGGGAATCTGTTAAGAAAGTCGGTTCGGAAGTTATAGTCGTTGATCTTGATGAATCTCATGGACGCATGTGGTGATCGGAGTATAATACTCCCTGATAATGAGATCTTTTTAATCCAAGACAAGTTTGTTTCGTAGTCAAGGTTTGTTTGTACATGATCGTGCATTCTAACCTTGACTATTTATTTTCACTTTTAGCTCTTTTACTGAAAGCAGGATTTTTTTTCGTAAAATGGAATATAACTAGAGATAGATATAGTAGGAGGTTTGATTAAATGACAGATAAATTTAGGATCATATTAACTGGTGCCGGTGGTAAAATGGGCAGGGATATTTTAGCCGGGATTATGAAAGAACCTGATATTCACGTGGTTGGAGCAGTGGATTTTAAGCTGATCGGCAAGGATATCGGATTTTTTTCAGGAGAAGAAGCTGCCCATGTTACAATTCAGGACAAGCTGGAACAAGTGATTATAGATAAAAAACCACAGATAATGATCGATTTTACTAATCCTCAGGCTGTGATGAAAAATATTCGTACAGCTTTATCCCATGGAGTTGCATGTATCGTGGGCACGACAGGTTTAACCGGACACGATATGGATGAATTGGAAATTATGACTCAAAAAAATCAGACCCCTGTTTTTATTGCACCTAACTTTGCCCTGGGTGCTGTCTTAATGATGCGTTTTGCTCAAGAAGCAGGCAAGTATTTTCCACATGTAGAAGTGATAGAAAAACATCATGATCAAAAAATGGATGCTCCTTCTGGTACCGCTTTAAAAACAATGGAGATGATCGCCGAAGGCAGAAAAGAAATGCATCAAGGTGCCAGTCACGAATTTGAAAAATTACCTGGCAGTAGGGGAGGTTATTATCAAGGGATGCGTGTCCACAGTGTGCGACTGCCAGGCTTGATCGCTCATCAAGAAGTAATATTTGGCGGGCAAGGACAAACTTTAACCATTCGACATGATTCTTTGAGCCGAGATTCCTTTGTACCCGGCGTGCTTTTAGCCATCAGAAATGTATTAAAGATGAAAGGAGTTGTCTGCGGTTTAGAAAAATTGCTTTGGTAAAAAACTAAATATCATTCAAGCACCTCCGTTATTGACCAATCATATATTATAACTAGCTAGGCTAAAAAACCTTATCCGAGAGGAGGTAAGGAAATGGGTGTCCATTTAAAAAAAAGCTTGGCTGTGCTGGGTGGCGATGCACGAGAAATTACTATGATCAAGTTATTGATAGAACAAGGATATAACATGAGAGTCTTCGGTTTACCGAAAGATCTTATGCCTCCCGAAGCCCACATTTACGCTACCTGCCGGGAGGCGGTAAAAAATGCCGATGCAGTGATTTTGCCTATGCCGGGAATAAATAATCTGGGAGTTCTTTATACCAAGCTCCTACAAGTAAAGGTTTCAATTTCTCAAGATGATCTGGCTGAAATCAATGAAGGAGTCCTTGTTTTGGTAGGTCGGGCATCTAGATATTTAAAAAAATTAGCAGAAACTCTGAAATTTTCTCTAATTGAAGTCGCGGATCTAGATGAGATTGCCATTCCTAATGCTGTCCCTACAGCGGAAGGAGCCATTCAACTGGCCATGGAAAAAATACCTATTACCATTCATGGATCTCAGTCTATGATCATCGGATATGGGAGAATTGGCGAAGCATTAGCAATCCGATTAAAGGGTTTAGGAGCAGAGGTTACAGTATGTGTAAGAAGTAAGAATCAATTAGCTAAATGTCGCAGCCTTTCTTATCATGCAAAAGACTTAGACGAATTGTCAGATGCTGTTCATTGTGCAGATCTAATTTTTAACACCGTTCCTGCCATGATCATCAATGAACAGGTTTTACATCGCATTAAAAAAGATGCCTGGATTATTGATTTGGCCTCACATCCTGGGGGCACGGATTTTGAAGCAGCAAAGAGATTAGGGATCTCAGCTATTTTAGCCCCTGGATTGCCCGGAAAAGTTGCTCCTCTTACTGCAGGAAGAATTTTAGCGGAAGCCTACCCAGCTATCCTTGCAGCCTATCAATGAAAGGTTGGTCTTAGGAATCTTTTGGAGGTGCTTTCATGCGTTTGAAGGATAAGAAAATCGGCTTTGCTTTGACAGGTTCTCATTGTACCATGGAAAAAGTTTTGCAGGAAATTGATAAATTGGTTAATGAAGAAGGGGCTCGAGTCTATCCGATAGTTTCCCATGCGATTGATAGTATGGACACACGTTTTGGCACTGCCTCCCACTGGAAAGAGGCTTTAGAAAATCTCACACAGAACAAGGTTATTACGACTATCGTGGATGCGGAACCAATCGGCCCACAGGATTTACTGGATGTTTTGGTCATTGCTCCATGTACAGGAAATACTATGGCAAAGCTGGCTCATGGCATTACCGATACACCGGTCTTAATGGCTGCAAAGGCAACATTAAGAAATCAACATCCGGTGGTAGTAGCAATTTCAACAAATGACGGATTGGGTTTTAATGCTTGTAATTTAGGGATATTACTAAATACCAAGAATATCTTTTTTGTCCCTTTCGGTCAAGACAGCCCTTCCGGAAAGGTTAATTCTCTAGTGGCACACATGAACAAAATAGGGGACACAATTGTAGGAAGTCTGCAGGGCAAACAGATACAACCGGTACTGGTACAATATGAGGATAACTCCTAATATTGTTTTCGGCAATGATTATCAAATGCTGACCATTACAGAAACCAAAGTTTTGTGAACATGGTAAACAGAGGTGAAAAAATGAGGGTACTGGTTCAAAAGTTTGGCGGGACTTCTCTTACTACAGGAGAACAAAGAAAGCTTGTCATCAAAAAAATTATTGCGGCAATTGAGGAGGGAAATCTAGTTGTTGCGGTTGTATCAGCGATGGGAAGAAATGGTGCGGCATATGCTACCGATACCCTAAAAAACCTGGTTTCCAATGATCATGTTGTTTCTAAAAAGGATTTAGATTTGTTAATGTCTTGCGGAGAGATCATTTCAAGTGTCGTTTTAGTAAGTGAATTAGCGGCTGCAGGAATTAAAACTACCTGTTTAACCGGTGGTCAGGCGGGAATTATTACTGATGATTGCTATAATAATGCCCACATTATCCAAATAAAACCTACTGAGATCTACCGGGCATTGGAAATGAACCAGGCTGTGATCGTGGCAGGTTTTCAAGGAATAACAGAACAGGGTCAGATCACAACTTTGGGGCGGGGAGGCAGCGACACTACAGCTGCAGCCTTAGGAGTAGCGCTTAACGCCTATCGTATTGATATTTATACTGATGTGGATGGTGTGAAAACTGCAGACCCAAAAATAGTAAATAATGCAAAAACTTTGGAAAGAATAACCTATAATGAAATTTGCCAACTAGCCCATGAAGGAGCAAAGGTTATTCATCCTAGAGCTGTTGAAATTGCCATGCATGGTAATATTCCTTTAAGGGTACTTAGTACTTTTCATGATGGAAATGGGACCCTAGTAGCCAATGGGACCGCCATGGGCGCTCAAATTACAGACAGTATCAATGACAAAACGATAACTGGAATCACTCAAAAATCCAATGTATCTCAATTAATTATACATAATCCGCAGATGGATCAAGGTGTTTCAGAACAAGTTTTTAAAGTGTTGGCGGCAGAAAAAATTAGTGTAGATTTTATTTCGATCAATGAAACAGAAACCATATTTACCGTTAAAAATGATGACTCTACCCAGGCCATCACGCTGATTCAAAATCTGGGACTGGAGGTCAGTATACATCATAATTGTGCCAAAGTGGCTGCAGTTGGCGCAGGGATGACAGGAATTCCCGGTGTCATGGCTAAAATTGTGGAAACATTGACGGAGAAAAAAATCCGCATTCTTCAGTCAGCGGATTCATACACCAGCATTTGGTGTTTGGTGTCACAAGAAGATATGGAAGAAGCGGTGCGTGCCCTACATGAGAAATTTAATTTAGGGTGAGGTGAAAATATGAATTTTGGTTCAGTGATCACGGCCATGATTACCCCCTTTGATCAAAGTGGCAAGATTAATTTTACCAAAGCTCTAAAGTTTGCCCAATATTTATTAGAAAATGGTTCTGATTCACTGGTTATCTCGGGAACAACCGGCGAATCACCATCCTTGAGTTTTAATGAAAAGCTGGCGTTATTTACCTGTATTAAAGAAGGAACCAATAGAAAAGGCGCTATTATTGCAGGCACAGGATCTAATGATACCCAAGAATCTATTCAATTATCTAGTGCTGCTGCTAAAGTAGGTGTAGACGGTTTATTGCTTGTGGTACCTTATTACAACAAACCTTCTCAGGAAGGTCTTTACCGGCACTTTAAAGCGATTGCAGAAAGTGTGAACATCCCTATCATGCTTTATAACATTCCATCCAGAACTGGATGCAATTTACTCCCCAAAACTATACAAAGATTAGCTGAAATAGATAATATTGTTGCTATTAAGGAATCAACAGGAAATATGGAGCAGGTTGCAGAGCTAAGGAAATTAACAGGAGAAGATTTTTTAATATATTCCGGAGATGATTCGGCCACATTACCCATGCTTTCTCTTGGTGCCACAGGAGTTGTTAGTGTGGCAGCTCAATTGGTGGGGAAGTCAATTAATCAAATGATAGACTTATTTAAATCCGGCTATATAAGGGAAGCTCTAAAGATCCATTTGGAACTATTTGATTTGTTTAAAGGAATATTTATTACTACAAATCCTGTACCTATCAAAACAGCTTTAAATATGTTAGGTTGGGATGTCGGCGGATTTCGGTTGCCTTTAACAGAAACTACAGAAGAAAATCGCAGATTTATTCAACAACTTTTAAAAGAGAATAAATTATTGGAGTAAATACGTGGATTCTTTTAACAAGAATGGCAATAATATATTATGTTTATGTTATAATAGAACATGACCCATGAGCTTATAGTGTTGATTTGATAAGAAATGCCACAAATACTATTGCTTTATTGCTAGGTGGCTTCATTTATACTAGTTTCCGGATAACGATTTCTAAGCATCATTGGGAATCAAGATTTCCTATCTGATGCTAAGAACCCTGTTATCCCAAGGTTTATAGATTCATTTTAATCCTATAACAGGAGAAAGTGAAATAACAATCTTAGGATAACAATATAAATGCAGCAGATGACCTGCAAGGTTTTCTGCTGCCAAAAATTTTTAATTTATATTAAAGGAGGTGAACAAATGGTAGAAAAAAATGCAAAAATATCTGTGATACCCTTAGGCGGTCTTGGTGAAATTGGGAAAAATATGACAGTAATCAAATACGAAGAAAACATGATTGTAATTGATGCCGGTTTGATGTTTCCTGAAGATGAAATGTTAGGTGTGGATATGGTTATTCCAGATTACACCTATTTACTGGAAAACAAAGAACAAATAAAAGCAATTATCCTAACCCATGGGCATGAAGATCACATTGGTGCACTACCATATGTTTTAAAGGACCTAAATGTACCGGTTTACGGAACAAAGTTAACATTAGGTTTACTAGAAGGGAAGTTAAAGGAACACCACGTTACTGCATCTTTGAATGTGGTAAAACCAAGAGATGTTTTAAAAATCGAACCTTTTAAAATCGAGTTTATAAAGGTGAGCCACAGCATTGCCGATGCAGTGGCGGTAGCTGTGCATACGCCCTTAGGCATCATTCTTAATACCGGAGACTTTAAAATTGATATGACACCGATTGACGGGGAGCCTGTGGATTTTCATAAATTCGCTGCTTTAGGGGAACGTGGTGTACTTCTGATGATGTCCGACAGTACCAATGTGGAACGTCAGGGTTACACCCAATCAGAGCGATCTGTAGGTGAAACCTTTGATGAAACCTTCAGACAGGCGAAAGGAAGAATCATTCTTGCCTCTTTTGCCTCAAATGTTCATCGAGTTCAACAAGCCATCTGGGCGGCTGCCAAATATAATCGAAAAGTAGCAGTTATTGGCCGCAGCATGGTTAATGTGGTCAACATTGCCTCAGAACTGGGATATCTGAAAATACCTAAAAATACCTTGATTGAAATAGACGAAGTAGATCAGGTACCAGGCAATCGTGTTGTGATTTTGACAACGGGAAGTCAAGGTGAGCCGATGTCAGGTTTGACCAGAATGGCAATGGGGGAACATCGGCAAATTCAAATCATGTCGGGAGATACCATTATCATTTCCGCAGTGCCTATTCCCGGCAATGAAAAGTCGGTTGCTCGTTCCATCGATCACTTGTTTAAATTGGGAGCTGATGTTATTTATGAATCGGTGGCAGGCATTCATGTATCAGGACATGCCAGCCAGCAAGAGCTTAAACTTATGATTAATATCGTGAAACCCAAGTTTTTTATGCCGATTCATGGTGAGTATCGCATGCTTTATAAACATGCTAGATTAGCTGAACAGATGGGTATTCCTGCAGAAAATATTTTTATCGGTGAAAACGGACAAGTTATTGATTTTACTAAGAAAAAGGGCCAACTTGCCGGTAGAGTTCCGGCAGGCAGAGTTTTAGTGGATGGACTTGGTGTAGGAGATGTCGGAAATGTGGTTCTTAGAGATCGCAAACAATTATCTCAAGATGGGATTGTGATCGTTGCATTTACAGTGGACAAGGCGTCTGGTACTATTGTTGCCGGGCCTGATCTTGTGTCCCGAGGCTTTGTTTATGTTAAAGAATCGGAAGAACTGATGGAAGATGCCAGGAAAAAAATCGTCCAGGTTTTGGAAAAAATTGACTATGAAAAAAATAAAGATTGGTCGAATCCAAAATCTACTATACGGGATACCTTAGGAAAGTATCTGTACGAAAGAACAAAACGGAAACCGATGATCATTCCCATTATTAGTGAAATATAGTAAATCTAACCAATAATACACAGTGTAAAAACACTGTGTATTATTTTTGTCATTCTTCTCATACTAGATATAAAACATGAAAAGGAGTGAGGTAATTAATGGAAGATGCTACGCCGGAACCTCAAGAGAGAGAGCAAACACCGGAAAAAACAGATCTGATCATGGAACTGGGACAAACGCAATTGCCAATATCAAAGAGCAATGTACATGTAATTACGATAGTCGGTCAAGTAGAAGGTCATTTAGTTATGCCTCCACAGAATAAAACAACAAAATATGAACATATTATTCCCCAACTGGTGGCTGTGGAACAAAATAAGGAAATTGAAGGACTCTTGATTATATTAAATACAGTTGGTGGTGACGTTGAAGCGGGTTTGGCCATTGCGGAAATGATCAGAAGCTTATCTAAACCTACTGTCTCCTTAGTTTTAGGTGGAGGGCATAGCATAGGCGTTCCCATTGCAGTATCGGCAGACTATTCCTTTATTGCCCATTCCGCAACGATGACTATTCATCCAATTCGTTTAACGGGGTTGGTGATTGGTGTACAGCAAAGCTTTGACTATTTGGAGAAAATGCAGGATCGCGTGATAAATTTTATCACGGCAAATTCCAGGATGGACGAAGGTACATTCAGAAAACTTATGACTACAACAGGTGAATTGGCAAGAGATGTTGGTACCATTATTAGGCAAAGAAGCGGTAAAGTTTGGTCTAATCGATGTAAGTTATGGAGTGGGAGAAGCGATAAAAATGAATAACTTGATCAAAGAAAATATAAATCATATTGGGGCATTAAATTGATGTGGACCATAATGCCGGAACAGATAATATTAGAAGGTTATGATCAGAAACGGGAGTACCTTGTGAAAAATTACATGGGACGGGATTTTATTGTCGAGTCTGGTGCAAAAGGTGAGGGTATGATTGTCCAATTGTTGAGCACAAATCCGGATGATTTTCTTAAACCATCTTTTGAGCCGGGGAAAAAGATTTAATCATTTATTAAGTCTAACCATTTAAATTCGAATTCTTATAGAACTTTCTTAGGGTGGATAATTCTGCTTTTAAGAAAGTTTTTTATCTAACTTGGGCTAAGAATCATATACAGAGCAACATTTTTCAAAGGTATCTCATTATTTTATAGCGGAATATAGAAAAGAAAAGTAACTCATGATATAATTATTTTAAGATTTAACTTTTAGATTATCCGGTGTTAAATTTTGTATCATTTTTGCAGTAAAAGAATAAAAGTAGTTCCTTGCATATTTTTTAAAGCGCAACAAAAATGTTGCGCTTTCTTCAAGGATATGATCAAAAATTTTTTTTGACGAGATTTTGAGGTGGAATGATGGCAAAATTAAAACCTAAACAAAAAAATAAAACAAATTCATCGTTGCTAAAAGAAGATACGAGGCATGAGATTTTGGGAATTTCACTAATCGCCTTAGGTATCTTACTTTTAATCAGTTTTTATTTAGTACCAATTAATAATATTGGCGATCCCAAGCAAATGGGTACTATTGGAATTTTTGCGGTTAAAGTGCTCGCTGGAATATTTGGTATGGGCAGATATTTAGTCGCCGTGTTGATGGTTGTTTTTGGAGTATTATTATTTAAAAAACAATCTAACAGTTTTATCATGCAAAAGTTAGGGGGTATGGCCCTTCTTTTCCTTAGTCTTGTAACCTTTTTACACCTTTATATTGATGCCGAAACCTTTAAAGCATATGTTATGACCGGACTTCGGGGAGAAGGAGGCGGACTAATTGGAGCCGTTCTTAGCTATCTTATGCAAAAGGGCTTTGGTACCATAGGCACTAAAATCATTTTAGCTGCCTTAGCCATAGTGAGCATTATTCTGATTACGGAGATTTCAATTTTTACTACTATGCAACGGCTCGCTCTAATAATAAAAAATATCTTAGGAAAGTTTAAGCTTACAATTACTAATTTTATTTATGAAGATGAGAAAGAAGAGAAAAACAAACCAAAAAAACCGCTTTTTAAAAAAAAATCCCTTCAAGAACCAGATGAACTGCCGATTATTATTGACCATGGATTTGATTCTCCGGTTACTCAGGAACCATGGATAGATAATGATCAAGATGAAATTTCCGTACCGGAACCATTAGAGTTTATACCTAAAGCTAAAGATAAAGCAGGAAGCGTGGGAGAAGATAAGGCCTTTCAGCCTACGAATCATAAAATAACTGAAGATGGCTCTTATCGCTTGCCCTCAATGGATATCTTGCAAAGTGCCGTTAAAATAAAAAGTCCCAGAATGAATAAAGAAATCACTGATAATATTCGGGTCTTGGAAGACACTTTGGACAGTTTTGGTGTTAAGGTAAAGGTGAATCAAGTAAGTTGTGGCCCAGCTATCACCAGGTTTGAAATGCAGCCTTGTCCAGGGGTAAAAGTCAGTAAAATTGTTAATTTAGCAGATGACATTGCTTTAAATTTAGCTGCTCCTGCGGTGAGAATTGAAGCGCCGATACCGGGAAAATCCGTCATTGGGATTGAGGTGCCTAAGAAAGAAATCTCTCCAGTAACTTTCAGGGAAGTACTGGAATCACCCCAATTTTTACAAGCTTCCTCTAATCTTACAGTTGCTTTGGGTAAGGATATCAGTGGGAATGGGGTTGTGGCCGATTTGTCCTCCATGCCTCACTTGCTCATTGCAGGGTCCACCGGTTCTGGTAAAAGTGTTTGTATGAATTCTCTGATTTGCAGCATTTTATATAAGGCTAAGCCTTCTGAAGTTAAATTCTTGATGATTGATCCCAAAATGGTTGAATTAGCAAACTACAATGGGTTACCTCATTTAATATCGCCTGTGGTTATTGACCCCAAAAAAGCGGCCGGCGCTTTAAAATGGATTGTACATGAAATGGAAAACAGATATAGTATCTTTGCTTCAACCGGGGTCAAGGATTTACAACGTTTTAATGATTTAAAAAAGGGAACCGGGGAAGAATTACCCCAAATGGTAGTCTTAATCGATGAATTGGCAGATCTGATGATGGTGGCACCTAATGATGTAGAAGATGCTATATGCAGGTTAGCACAAATGGCGCGGGCAGCCGGCATTCATCTCGTGATCGCAACCCAAAGACCTTCCGTTGATGTCATTACAGGTTTAATTAAAGCCAATATTCCATCTCGTATTGCTTTTGCAGTTTCTTCTCAAATTGATTCACGCACGATATTGGATATGGCAGGTGCGGAAAAATTGCTGGGTCGGGGGGACATGCTTTTTTATCCTGTGGGAGCAGCCAAGCCCATCCGTGTACAGGGAGTTTATGTGTCCGAAGAAGAAATTAGCTCCATTGTTTCTCATTGCAGCCATCAGGCAAAACCGGAATATTTGGATGAAATATTTCAACATGAGGTTGTTCATGAGGAAGAGCGTGGGGAGACAGATGAGCTTTTTGAAGATGCAGCGAAATTAATCCTTACCACCGGTCAGGCATCTGTTTCCATGATTCAACGCAGGCTGCGCGTGGGTTATACAAGAGCAGCCAGATTAATGGATTTGTTGGAAAGCAAGGGTATTGTCGGCGGCTATGAAGGGTCAAAACCAAGAAATATTCTCATAACCATGGAACAATTTGAACGAATAAAGGAAAATGATTTCTAAGGGCCTAGTGATCCTGGCTTGTATCAAAATTTGATCTTTGATATACTATTTCTGTTGATTACCTAAATCTTTAATTAATGATAAGTATAACTCATTGGGATGATCCTTAAAATATGACTACAAAGCTCTCCATCCGGAACCTGGAAATGAGGTGATCTTTATGGATGACATTGGAGAAATATTACATACTACGCGTGAAGCTAAAAACATTACTCTCCGTGAAGTAGAAAATTGCACAAAAATTAGAATGAAATATTTAATTGCCTTGGAAGCGAATGACTTTGATGCTCTCCCAGGCAGGGCTTATCTTTTTGGATTTCTAAGGACATATGCACGGTTTTTAGGCTTGAATGATGAAGAATTAGTCCATAGCTTAAAAAATAATTTACCAAAAGAAGTACAACATGAAGAAAGAAAAAGAAGTATTAGGCGGAAAAAAATAAAGGTTCGCCCCAAAAAACGTAAATTTTTAGCCATTATAGGTATTCTTTTTGCTGTTCTTATTGTAGCCAAGATCGGCATGGCCTTTTGGGGGGACCGTAATTCAGACGATCCTAATAGTGCGATTAATGAAAGCCAGACTGCCTCGGAAACAACAGATGATTTAAAATCTCCTGAGGAGCAAAATAATCAGGGGAAATTAGGTGGAGTTCCTGATGCTTCTAACCCGGAAGGAACATCCGACAACAATAAAACAGATTCCGAAGCAGATATTAATGGCGTTTCTGTCACTGTGATTATTAAGGAAGACAGCTGTTGGATTGGGGTTACCGTTGACGATAAGAAAGACTTTCAAGGTACTTTAACAGCAGGTGAAAATCGCACATTTGTTGGTCAAGAAAAAATTGTTATTAAATATGGTAATGCCGGTGTGGTTGAAGTAATTACTAATGGAGATCGTACCTATCCGGTGGGATCAAAAAACCAAGTGGTAACTAAAGAGTATTTGGCGAATAATGAAATATGATCATATTGGAAATGAGGTTTAAGATTGGATCTTTATGTTGCATTAACCAGTTTGGGTTGTTCGAAAAATCTTGTAGATAGCGAAATTATGTTGGGAATACTGCGTGATGAAAAATTTATGATCACGCAAGATTTTCCCCAAGCTCATATTATTGTTGTCAATACCTGTGGTTTTATTCTACCGGCTAAAAAAGAATCCATTGAAACCATTCTAGAAATGGCCTCTTATAAAAAAAAGGGGCGTTGTCGATTACTCATTGTTACAGGTTGTTTAGCTGAAAAGTATCGGGAAGAGCTGCTGAAAGAAATTCCAGAAATTGATGGTATTTTGGGTACTTCCGATTTCTCCCGCATTGGAGATTTAATTCATGAAAAACTTTTCGGTACGATTCATGAGCATTCTAGAAAAACACCATCTCCATATTTTGATCGTTATCTTACAACTCCAAAGCATATGGCCTATGTAAAAATTGCTGAAGGTTGTAATAATCATTGCACATATTGTGTGATTCCTCAATTACGCGGCCCTTACCAAAGTAGACCGATGGAAGAGATCCTTTCTGAAGTACGGAATCTTATCGCTCAGGGAGTTAAGGAAATTAATCTTATTGCTCAGGATACTACTTATTACGGACTAGACTTATATAAAAAAGCTATGCTTCCTGAACTATTGAAAATGCTTGCACAGGAGAAAATTCACTGGATTCGGGTTTTTTATTGTTACCCGGAACGAATCACCGATGAACTGCTCCAAGTCATAGCTAAGAATAAAAATATCTGTCGTTATCTTGATATACCTCTTCAACATGTTGACCGAAATATGCTCAAAAGAATGGGCCGTAAGGGATCAAGGGAATCTTTGGAAAAACTCATTCTTCGCATTCGAGAATTTTTACCGGATATTGCATTGAGGACTACTTTTATGGTTGGTTTTCCCGGGGAGACTGAGGAACAATTTCAAGATTTATTGGATTTTATTGAAAAATGTCGATTTGACTGGTTGGGAGCATTTACCTATTCCCAGGAGGAAGATACCGCTGCCTCTTTATTTCAGGACCAGATTGCCGAGGAAATCAAAGAAGAACGATACCATCGCTTGATGGCATTACAAAGCCG
This sequence comes from Dehalobacterium sp., assembly GCA_040766325.1. Taxonomy (GTDB): domain Bacteria; phylum Bacillota; class Dehalobacteriia; order Dehalobacteriales; family Dehalobacteriaceae; genus Dehalobacterium. Next base: position 370,891 of record JAXGQR010000001.1, read on the forward strand.
AATCTCCCAAGAAAACCAAAAGAAATGGGTGGGAAAAACTATTTCTGTCATAATTGAAGGAAAAATGTCTGATAACCCCGAATATTATTACGGAAGGACCCAGTATCAGGCACCTGACGTTGACGGAATGGTTTTAATTAATAGGGATACGTTGCCTGTGGGTGAATTCAAACAAGTTTTGGTGACTGATTCTGATATTTATGATTTAATAGGAGAGATAATCGAATCATGAATCTAGCAAATAAACTCACTTTAGCACGCATATTTTTAATCCCATTATTTATGGTTATCCTGCTCACCAGGATACCGAAATACGGAGATGTTTTGGCTGCCATCATCTTCATCATAGCTGCCAGTACCGATGGATTAGACGGCTATATCGCCCGCTCCCGTAAACAAATAACAAATCTTGGAAAGCTCATGGATCCTTTAGCCGATAAACTATTAGTTAGCGCCGCCCTTATTTGTCTGGTTGAGTTAGTTATGATCAAAGCTTGGTGGCTATTGTGATTATCGGTCGAGAATTTGCTGTCACCGGATTAAGAGCTATAGCTGCCGGTGAAGGTGTAATCGTTGCAGCATCAAAATTGGGGAAATATAAAACTGTTTCTCAAATAGTTGCAATTTCCGTGATCCTTTTTCACGACTTGTACTGGCCAATATTTCCCATATCTATTGGGTCAATTCTATTATACATTGCTGTTGGTTTTACTATTGCCTCCGGTGTTGATTATTTTTTAAAGGCCAAGAAACTACTGAAAGGCAGCTAACATAGCGGAAGAGAACACACTTTTGGGTGTGTTTTTTTGTGCCTACAGAAATGTGTTTATGGATTTAAATTTGGGCAAATGTCTGATGATAAACTATCTATAATGTGATTAACTATATTTTCTCTTGTTACCAATCATTTCATAAGGTTTTGAAGAGAATAACATGTTATACTTTTCTTATCAGATAAGGAGAGTGGTATCTGTGAAGCAACATATTCAGAGTCTGGGATTGACACTAGTCATCGCCAGCCTTTTTTTCGCCATTTTAATGGGTGGTCGGTTTTTCTATCAAAATTATTACATGGCGGATCATTTTCAAACTAAGCTTGGAGAAATTTCAGGAGTCACTGAGATCCAGATTGAAGATAGAAAGATTGTGCTTACCATGAATTATGTGAACAACATTAAAGCATCCTATCAGAAAGTTTCCAATATTGTTGGAAAACGTGATTATGAAATTGTTATCAAAGATCGTCCCTCAAAAGTGTTGGAATCTGTGGTTGCAGAGTGTGAAATACCTCTTTATGAGGGATTGGTACGTGGCAACTTTACGGAAATGTCGCACTTGATTCAGGAAATCTGCCGTAATCGGGGTATAGATGTAAAAATATTTCTTGATCAGGAAAGAATATATCTTTCGCTGGCTTTGGAAAACCACTATATTTATCGCATCATCGAGCGACCTGATTTCACTTCTTCTATGTACAGCTAATTAATAAAATCATATCGAACCCATGAAGGCTCTAGAATTTTTGACATACAAAAGAAAGAGGGTTGGATAATGCGGAAGGAAATTATGATCGGAGTACTTTTTTCTCTGATAGCTTTTTTATGGTTTTTGGGATATGATGTGGTACCAGTTCTGATGTTGGCAGCCATAGGGGTGATGACTTATATTTTATTAAGGAAAAAAGGCGTATTAAAGAATTCTTTTATGGGAACTCCTGTCAATCCTCAGTTACATTTTGATGATATCGGCGGGCAAGCACCAGCAAAGCAGGAAATTCAGGAAGCATTAGACTTTATTAGGCATTACGAAAAATATGAAGCAATGGGAATTCGCCCTTTAAAAGGCATTTTACTTACCGGACCTCCGGGAACAGGAAAAACTCTTTTAGCCAAAGCTGCGGCTACCTATACAGATTCGGTGTTTATTGCTGCATCCGGATCTGAATTCATTGAAATGTATGCTGGTGTTGGGGCACAGCGGATCCGCAGTATTTTTCAATCCGCCAAAAAACAGGCTCGAAAGTTAGAAAAGAAAAGTGCTGTTATCTTTATTGATGAGATCGAGGTGTTGGGAGGAAAGAGAGGTAATCATTCCAGCCATTTGGAATATGATCAAACATTAAACCAGCTCTTAGTGGAAATGGATGGCATCAATACTGCTCCTCAAATACAAATTCTTATTATGGGGGCAACTAACCGAGCCGACTTAATTGATGAAGCCTTATTGAGACCGAGTCGATTTGACCGCATTGTCAATGTAGATTTGCCTGATGTGGAAGGCAGATTACAAATCTTAAAAATCCATACCGATAACAAGATTCTCGGGGATGATGTTGATTTATCGGTGATTGCCAAAGAAACATTTGGCTTTTCCGGAGCTCAGTTGGAAAGCCTCTGTAATGAGGGTGCAATCTATGCCTTGCGAGAGGAAAAAAGAGTCATCAGCCAACAACACCTTAAGGATGCCATCGATAAAGTGATAATGGGAGAAAAAGCAGAAAAAACACCTACGAAAGAAGAAAAAATGCGCATCGCCTATCATGAGTCGGGGCATGCATTAGTTAGTGAAACCTTACGTCAGGATTCCGTTGTATACGTTACCATTACCTCTAGGGGTAAAGCTTTAGGGTATATGCGTCAGACACCTGATTCCGATATTTATTTATACACCAAGCAATATCTGGAACAGCAGATAGAAATAGCTTTAGCCGGTGCTGTTGCAGAGGAAATCTTTTTTGGCAACAGAAGCTCAGGATCTTTAAACGATTTTAAACAAGCGATTTCCCTCGCAAAGCAAATCATTGAGTGTGGCTTTTCCCGGTTGGGTATTGTTGATTATGAAACACTTTCTAAAGAATTAATTCATGAGGAAATCGATTTCATTCTGGAAATTCAAGAAAAGATGACTCGAGATATGATTTGTAAAAGAAAACAAATTATTCGGCGAATGGTGGACATCCTTTATGAGCAAGAATATATTACCGGAGAAACATTGCGAGAAATAATCGAAAAACCGGCATAAAATTCAATGAATTAAATGCTTTCAAGATATTCTTTAATAATAACTCGGAGCGCTACGTTCCGAGTTATTTTAATCGGTGTAATTATAATTATTCAAAAATTGAAGGATTTTAACTGATGAAAAAAGAAATATGTAAGGCCGGATTGTTTGGGATGGTGATTAAGACGATGAATAGTTATGTATTGGTTGAAAGATTAAGAGCAAATGGAATAACTATTGGAGTAGCCGAATCTTGCACCGGAGGATTGTTTAGCGGTGCCTTAACAGAGATTCCGGGGAGTTCAGATTGTTTCGGATTAGGATTGGTTACATATAGTAATCAAGCAAAGCACCAACAACTTGGTATTCCCTGGGAAATATTAAATCGATTTGGTGCGGTAAGTTATCAAACCGCTTTTTTCATGGCACAATCGATACAATACATTGCGCAGTCCGATTTAGGAATTTCTTTTACAGGAATTGCCGGTCCTTCAGGCGGAAGCGAAACTAAACCTGTTGGGCTAGTGTACATTGCTTTAGCAATGGAAAACTACTGTGTTGTAAAAAAGTTTAATTTTGCCGGCACTCGACAAGAAGTTAGGACAGCAACGATTCAAGAGGGGATCAATTTAATCTTACAAATGATCCTGTGATTTATTGCCTGGCTACCCAGACAATGTTGTTGCCAATTATAATATACAAACATAAACAGGAAATATTTTTTATTATTAGTTGACAAACTCCGAATAAACCTAGTACAATAAATACGAACATTTGTTTGAAAAAAGGGGGAGCAAAAAATGTCCGATAAATTACGTGCTTTAGATCAGGCTCTTAGTCAAATTGAAAGACAGTTTGGTAAAGGATCCATTATGCGTTTAGGAGGGGAAGCGGCAAATACGGGAATAGATGCGATTCCAACGGGTTCTCTGGCTCTTGATCTGGCTTTAGGAATTGGTGGTGTTCCGAGAGGACGAATTGTGGAAATATTTGGACCTGAGTCTTCGGGAAAAACAACTGTGGCTCTGCACATTGTGGCTGAAGCACAGAAAATGGGCGGAACAGCTGCATTTATCGATGCGGAACATGCACTTGATCCCCTTTACTCGCAAAACCTAGGTGTAGATTTAGAAAATTTGCTTGTATCCCAGCCTGACACTGGTGAGCAAGCATTAGAAATCACAGAAGCATTGGTGCGCAGCGGTGCCGTTGATGTAGTCGTTATCGATTCTGTGGCTGCGTTAGTGCCAAGAGCTGAGATCGAAGGTGAAATGGGTGATGCCCATGTAGGTTTACAAGCAAGATTAATGTCCCAGGCATTAAGAAAACTTACGGCTGTTGTTGGCAAGACTCGCACGACCACGATCTTTATCAACCAAATCAGAGAAAAGATTGGCGTAATGTACGGCAACCCGGAAACAACACCTGGGGGAAGAGCGTTAAAGTTCTATTCCTCTGTACGGATGGAAATAAGGAGAACGGAAACGCTAAAACAGGGTTCAGATATGATTGGCAATCGAACTAGAGCAAAAATTGTAAAAAATAAAGTAGCACCTCCTTTTAAACAAGCCGAATTTGATATTATGTACGGCTTAGGAATTTCCAAAGAAGGAAATATTTTAGATATTGGATCGGAGTTAAGTATTATTAATAAAAGCGGTTCCTGGTACTCCTATGGGGATGAAAGAATCGGTCAAGGAAGAGAAAATGCCAAAGAATACCTCAGAACTCATCCGGAAATCACTAAGGAAATTGAACAGAAGATTAGAGAAAGCGCGCAAGGAATTCCTTTAATGAGTGTCGGAGCTACTATTGATGAAGAAGAGTAAAACCTCGGAATCTTCCCGTCTGATGGCACGGGCTTTAAAATTGTTAAACATTCGACCCAGATCAATTGAGGAATTAAGAAAGATGCTCTTAGAAAGAGAATTTCCTCTTGAAGAGGTGAATCAAGTAATTTCTCAATTGATTCAACTAAAATATTTAGATGATGTCAATTATATAGAAAGCTGGTGTTACTACCGTCAACATATTTCGCCTAAAGGCCGTTGGCTGGTAAGAAAGGAATTAGTCATGAAAGGGGTCTCCGCTTTTGATTTGGATGAACATTTTGATGCTTTTTATTCCGAAGAGGACGAAAAGAAATGCTTACAGATCTTGATTGAAAAAAAATCTATCAAAAGAAGATTGGAACAGAGTAAAAATTATGAAAAGGAATATCAAAAAGTGGTTGCCCAAATGGTGAGGAAAGGATTTAATCTGCATCAAGTATTGGAGAACCTAGACCGTTTTCAGTCTATTAATCTTGACATTTTTCCAGAAAAAGAATAGAATGTTTCTATTAGAACAAGGATTAGAATATAAGACCTGAAGCGGGTTTAATATATCTTTAAACTAAGGCATAAAGCACAAGGAAGAGGAGCAATTCACGGTTCATATTTTTTAATATGTTAATTTTCAGGTGCTCTGATTTAAGAATAATACCCTTTGCTGGTTTGAGATCCAATGCACTCGTTATCTCGTTTGTATTCTAAAACCGAGTTTACACTCGGTTTTTTTATCGTCAGGATTCATGCATTTTAACGATATCTAAGTACCGAAAGAATAAATCTTTTGGACAAGAGATCTGTTGAACCTGGAAATTTCCTTGTCAATAATTGATTATGAAATAAAAAAACGCTTGGAGGTGAAAGGAAAATTTGTGGCTATATTATGTAATTGGAATTTTAGCAGGAATTATCATTGGCTTTTTGATAGGATATTTTGTGAGGAAAAAGATTGCTGAGGCGAAAATTGATTCAGCAGAAGAAGCAGCTAAAAAAATCCTTGAAGACGGCTATAAAGATGCTGAGGCAAAAAAACGAGAAGTGCTCTTAGAAGCAAAAGAAGAAATTCATCGTATGAGATCGGATGCTGAGAGAGAAAATAAAGAGCGCCGCAATGAGTTAGTGCGTTTAGAAAGAAGATTGGTTCAAAAAGAAGAAAATTTGGATCGAAAAACTGATGCCATCGAACGCAAAGAAGATTCTTTGATTAAAAAAGATCAAGAGGCAGAAAAAAAGTTAGCGGCAATATCTGCATTACACGAAAAGAAAGTTGAAGAATTAGAGCGTCTGTCAGGTATGACATCAGACCAAGCAAAAGAAATGCTTCTAACCAATGTCGAAGAAGAGATAAAGCATGAAACTGCTATTTTGATTAAAGATCTTGAGAAACAAGCGAAGGAAGATGGGGAGAAAAAAGCGCGTGAAATCATAACTATGGCGATTCAAAGGGTTGCAGCAGATCATGTAGCTGAAACAACCGTGTCGGTTGTAGCTTTGCCTAATGATGAGATGAAAGGCCGCATCATCGGCAGGGAAGGGCGCAACATTCGTACCTTGGAAACTTTAACAGGAATTGACCTAATTATTGATGATACCCCGGAAGCAGTGATTTTATCCGGATTTGATCCAGTAAGAAGAGAGGTTGCACGAGTTGCCTTAGAAAAATTGATCCAAGATGGTCGTATTCATCCTGCTCGTATTGAAGAAATGGTGGAAAAAGCTCAGAAAGAGGTGGATCACCGTATTCGGGAAGAAGGGGAGCAGGCAACCTTTGAAACAGGGGTTCATGGGTTGCATCCGGAGCTTATTCGTTTAATTGGGCGACTTAAGTATCGCACAAGTTATGGACAAAACATCTTAAAGCACTCCATTGAAGTATCTCATCTGGCAGGGATCATGGCAGCTGAATTAGGTGCAGATGAACAAATGGCAAAAAGAGCAGGTTTACTACATGACTTAGGTAAAGCCGTTGATCATGAAGTGGAAGGACCACATGTCACTATTGGCGCAGATTTAGCCAAAAAATATCGTGAATCAGCGGAAATAGTTCATGCCATAGCCGCTCACCATGGAGATATTGAGACCGTAACCATCGAAGCCGCGTTAGTTCAGGCGGCTGATGCGATTTCTGCAGCAAGACCAGGCGCTAGAAGAGAAACCCTGGAATCTTATATAAAAAGATTAGAGAAATTAGAGGAAATTGCCGATGATTTTGATGGTGTCGAAAAAGCCTTTGCGATTCAAGCAGGGCGTGAAATTCGTATCATGGTTAAGCCTGATAAGGTAGATGATATTTCTTCTCCAAGGTTAGCCCGTGACATTGTAAAAAGAATCGAAGCAGAATTAGAGTATCCCGGACAGATTAAAGTTGTTGTGATTCGGGAAACGAGATCAGTTGACTATGCAAAATAATAAGATTCATGATAAAGAAAGCTTAATGAATAATTATATTTGAAATTTTCTATGGGGGAACTTTCTCCCCTTTTTTATATGTTTTAACGATAATCTAAAGCCTTTTTGGCATGATATAACATTTGTTTCTTATCGTCTTGAAGCAGGAGTTTACCTACCGGCTGAAGAATCAAAATATGACCTAAGAAAAAGGTGGTGCTACTTGTGTCAGCAATATATTCCCAGGAGGGAGGAGTCTCTGAATGTGTCGGTCTCCTCATTTCAATTTTAATTCGTTATCCGGAAGTGGGCTCGATTCATTTTGATCCTCAAACCCATGAAATACGTTTAACCTTTATTATTTCAGGCGAAAAGGAGAGGTTACAGGTATCTGCAAAAAGTCAAGCAATTCTAAAAGCCCTGGAAATGTATCATCAATTTGAAACAATTCAACCTCAACTTTGTGCAGTCAGTGAAAATCAACATGATCATTATTCAATGATTGATGTTAAAAGAGATATAGATTCCTTATCAAAAAACGAGATTTCATTATTAATTGAATTATTCCACATCAATTTCCCCAACACTCTAGTTGTGGATTACAGTGAAGAAATGTTAACAGAAGACATTCAAATACAAGATGAAATGATAGGCCATATGTTGGAAGGCATTAAAAACGGCAGCGTTGATAATAAATTAGTTGCTTATAGAGAAGAAGGAAAAGTTTTGGTTTTTAATCGATAGATCCACCGGGAGGAACGAGTATTGAAAATATTGTTTGTGGGTGATATTGTAGGAAAACCGGGTCGAGAAATTTTGAGGCAACAATTACCTGGTATTCAAGACAAATTCAACATTGATTTTACCATTGCTAATGGTGAAAATGCGGCTAGTGGTGCCGGGATAAACAAAAGAATTTTTGAGGAAATTAGTAATTACGGTGTGGACTTGGTAACCATGGGCAATCATGTCTGGGACAGAAAAGAGATTTTAGATTGTATCGATCATGAAGAACGCATTATTAGACCGGCCAATGATCCTCATGGCGCACCAGGTAAGGGATGGAATATTTTTTCCGTGAATCAGGTTAGAATTGTTGTGATAAATCTAGCCGGTCGTGTTTTTATGCCTTCTTTAGACTGTCCTTTTCAAACTATGGAATGCATCCTGGCTGAGATCAAAGGACTATCACCATATGTGATTTTAGATTTTCATGGTGAAGCAACTTCGGAAAAACAAGCAATGGGCTGGTACTTAGACGGGAGAGTTAGTGCAGTTTTTGGTACCCATACCCATATCCAAACTGCAGATGCCCGCATTTTACATCGAGGCACTGCTTATATGACCGATGTCGGTATGACAGGACCTCGAGATTCTGTATTAGGCATGGATAAGGATCTGATCATAAAAAAATTTACGACCTCCATGCCGGTAAGATTCGAAATTGCTCATGGAGATATCCAGTTAAATGCAGTAATCGTGGAATTAAACAAGCAGGGAAAGACGGTTTCTATCACACCGGTAAATACCATATTGGAGTCAATTTAAATCTAAAACTCTAAAATAATTTTTTTTCAAAGGATTTTTCCTTTAATTAGCGAATATACATATTTAAAGAAAAGTAAATAGTAATGGATGACGCTAAGGAGGTAAAATCATGGAAGTATTAAAGGTATCAACGAAGTCAAATCCAAATTCTGTCGCTGGAGCACTTGCAGGAGTTTTAAGAGAGCAAGGTACGGCTGAGATTCAAGCGATTGGTGCCGGCGCATTGAATCAGGCTGTGAAGGCCGTGGCGATAGCTCGGGGTTTTGTTGCACCAAGTGGAGTTGATTTAATTTGTATTCCAGCTTTTACCGATATTGTGATTGATGGTGAACAACGCACTGCCATAAAACTAATTGTAGAACCTAGATAAGATCTCAAAGCCTGCTTTATTATTAAGTAGGCTTTTTTCGTAGCAAATAAATATTTTACAGAAGTATTAAGGTTTAGAGATTTTCCTAAGGGAGGAATAATTTTGCTTGTTATTGATGGCCATTGTGATAGTCTTTTGAAGGTTGATGAGAACAATAGTTTATATAATTTAGGTACTGCCGCTCATTTAGATTTTAATCGAGCATTGAATAATATAAATTTGCAGATTTTTGCTGCCTATATTGACTCATCATTTAAACCTTATCATTCTTTGCAACAAGGATTGATTTTAATAGAAAGATTTCTCCAGGAAGTAGAGAAACACGATAATCAAGTTAAGCTGGTTCGCACCTTGTGTGATCTTACCACCTTGGAGCAAAAAAAAATGCTCCATGTGTTGCTTGCCGTAGAAGGAGGGGAGATTCTTTGTGGAAAAATTCAACTACTTCCTCTTCTTTTTCGTCTAGGTGTTCGCAGCATTGGTCTCACCTGGAATCAAAGAAATGAAATTGCCGATGGCTGCGAGGAAGCCATTAGCAAAGGAGGATTAACATCCTTCGGCATTGAAGTAGTTCAGGAAATGAATCAGCTGGGCATGGTAATCGATTTAGCTCATATTGCTCCGGCCGGTTTTTGGGCTGTATTGGAGCATACCCGTCATCCCGTAATGGTTTCCCATGGAAATTGCCACGGATTATGTCCCCACCGACGTAATCTTGATGATGACCAGATTAAAGCTCTGGCTCAAAATAATGGCGTCATGGGGATTACTTTTGTGCCGGGATTTTTAGGGTTTGGGGATATTGGTATTGAGCATGTGATAGAACACATAGATTATGCTGTATCATTAGTAGGACCTGATCATGTAGGATTAGGATCAGACTTTGACGGTACAGAAACTCTACCTCGAGGATTGGAAGATGTAGCTAAAATACCCAATATTAAAAACGAGTTGTTAAAAAGAGGATATCCTTTGATTGATGTTGAAAAAATAATGGGAGGAAATTTTTTGAGACTTTTGAAATCAATTCTTAATGCATCATGAAACTGAAAAAGGAGAAACCATGTCTGGATTTGATATGCATATTCATACAAAAGCTTCCGATGGAATGTTCACCGTACAAGAAATAATTCGCATGGCTCAAAAAGCAAATTTAGAGGGCATTGCCATCACAGACCATGATACCATTGATGGATTGGATGAGGCTGTGGAAGCAGGGGAGAGATTTAAATTTCCCGTCATTCCCGGCATCGAACTCAGTACCGATTATCAAAAGAAGGATATTCATATTTTAGGTTATTTTTTAGATTATCATTTGCCATGGTTCCGAAAAAAAATATATCAATTACAAAATGCCCGTATAGACCGAATCATCAAAATGGTTGATAAACTAACTAAATTAGGTTATGATATTGACAGTGAAGAGGTGTTCTCACTGGCAGGGACGGGATCTGTGGGAAGACCTCATATTGCTTATATCTTACATAAAAAAGGTCAGGTCAATACGATTCAAGAAACCTTTCAGAAGTTGATCGGCAATGGATGTCCGGCTTATGTCCCAAGGTTTAAATTGGAACCGGTAGAGGCGGTGAAATTGATCATAGAGGCTGGTGGAATAGCGGTTTTAGCTCATCCGGGATTATCAAAAGCAGACTTTATGATTAAACCCTTGTGTAAGGCGGGCTTAAGGGGTATTGAGGTTTATCATCCTGATCATAAAATATCTGATGAAGCTAGGTACCTCAAACTGGCTCAAAAACATAACCTTATTATCACCGGAGGCTCTGATTTTCATGGTATTCCAGGTGGGAAGCGTTCCGCTTTGGGTAGCAAATACGTGAACAAAGAGATCTGGGATAAATTATTAGATCTTAAGGAAAAACTGAATTCTTTTTCCTCCGATATTTAGAAACAAAGATTTGGGAATCATTCCCAAGCGATTTTTACCCGACATGACTAAAGATTCTCTTCTTCGAATATAATAGATAGAAATATGTATCACGGGGGAGAATTTATGTCCACAGATTATCAGATGATGAAAAATCGAATTGAGGAGTTGGAAGAAAGAATTGAACACCTTCGAATTAGTCGCAGAGTCTTAATGAATTTAGTGGAAAAATTGGAGAAAGAACGAAACAATGTATTGACAAAGCTAGAAAAAGAGAATCGAAAATTACAAAGAAGTAATGCCCTGTATGCTAAAAATATACTTTTAAAAAATCGCAGAATAATGGAATTGGAAGCTATTTTAGAACCACCTTATTCATCAAAGGATTCAGTTTCTTCATCCATTTAGGAATGTAGAGATATGCATTGAAATGTATATCCTCAGCTGGAAGGCTGAGGTTTTTTCGTTTTTATTTATTCGATCCGGGGGAGAAATTTTATGCTAAAAGAAATATTAATTGTATTTACATTTCTAACAAGAATTCCTTTAAAGATAAATTTTACTTATGGGGCGGAGGATATGGGGAAAACCTCTCGTTATTTCCCTCTTGTAGGCTTAGTGATCGGCTTGATTGTTGCCACAGTATTATATGCTTTAAATATTATTGATCATCAATTAGCAGCAATTTTAGCATTATTAACCGGAGTATTTTTAACCGGAGGTTTGCATTTAGATGGGTTCATTGATACGGCAGATGGGATCTTTTCTGCTCGAACTAGAGAACGAATCCTGGAAATTATGAAAGACAGCCATGTTGGCGCTCATGGTGTGACAGCTGTATTCGTTTTTCTCCTCCTTAAATTCGTACTATATGGCATCATCGCTAGAAATCATCTGAATGTTTTTTGGATCATTCCGATGGCTTTTATTTTTTCCCGCTGGATGATGGTATTTTCCATCTTGTTTTTTCCGGGTGCCCGCAAAGATGGTTTGGCTCATATCTTTATTACTTATCAAAGAAAGTGGGACTTCCCTTTAGCCACAATCCTGATGGTTTTGCCTGTCCTAATATTTCAAGAGTGGATAACTATGATTCCCATAATAATGGCTTTTTTCATTATTTTGTATTGTTGTAGATCAATTAACAATATTTTGGGTGGATTAACGGGAGATGTTTACGGAGCAGTTGCAGAATTATCGGAAGTCGTTTTTATTGTGACTTATTTAATCACTGAATATTTTTTTCTTACAATAAAAATTTAAAACATTATTCTTTCTCTTTTGGAAATACTAAAAAAAAGAGAGGAAGTGTTATAAAATGCATAATGATTTTCCATCACGTGTTCCGTGGAATTGGCAACCCCATTTTAATGAAATTTGCGCTGAGGAAAATGTAGATCCTAATCTATTAATTGATGCATTCGCTAATAATGAGAGCGATAGAGAAATTGCAGGAATTTTCAATACAACAGAAAAAACGATCCGGCATTTAAGAAATCACTTTGAAAAATATGGAATTGGATCAGTCATGGGACAAGATTGAGGCAAGCTCGGTTATTCTAAGAATACCCCCAATAATGTGAAAGAGATGCAACTAGTTTATTTAGTATAGAATAATTGATGATTTTGTCAAATGAAATTTCATTTTTACCTGACAGATTAATTATGTTACAATAATAACAAGTTAGAATTAAGTTGGCAACCTTAAGTTAGTTATGCTATAATAGGAAAAATATTCGGGAGATGGATCTTAAGAGAGGTGCGCTTAATCATGGAGGACAAATTTATTAAAGAAGGTTTGACTTTTGATGATGTATTACTGATTCCTCAGGAATCAACGGTGTTACCAAAAGAAGTTGATATTTCAACAAAATTAACCCCAAGAATCAGATTAAAGATTCCTCTGATGAGTGCAGGTATGGATACTGTAACAGATTCGCGTATGGCCATTGCAATTGCGCGTGAAGGTGGAATTGGTGTTATTCATAAAAATATGTCTATTGAAAACCAGGCATTAGAAGTGGATCGGGTGAAAAGATCGGAACATGGGATTATTACAAATCCAATCTTTCTTTCCCCAGATCATCTGATTAGTGATGCTTTGGCTATTATGGAAAGATATCATATATCCGGAGTGCCCATTACCGTTGAAGGTAAGTTGGTGGGAATTCTGACCAATCGCGATTTACGTTTTGAAAAAGATTTTTCCAAGAAAATCTCCTCAGTAATGACCAAGGATAAATTAATTACGGCTTCTATTGGTACAAATTTGGAACAGGCGAAAGAAATTCTACAGCAACACAAGATAGAAAAATTACCAATTGTAGATAAATTAGGTTACCTAAGAGGATTAATTACGATTAAGGATATCGAAAAAACACGTCAATATCCTAATTCTGCTAAAGATGAGGATGGACGATTGCTGGCAGCCGCGGCAGTGGGTATTACTTCCGATACCATGGAGCGGGCTGCAGAGCTGTTTAAGGCAGGAGCAGATGTTATCGTATTAGATACAGCTCACGGTCATTCTAAGGGTGTTATTCAGACTCTGGATAAATTAAAAAAAGTTTACCCGAACAAGGCTATTATTGCAGGTAATGTAGCTACGGGAGCTGCAACTAAATCATTAATCAATGCTGGTGCCGACGCTGTTAAAGTTGGGGTAGGTCCCGGATCAATCTGTACCACAAGAGTAATTGCAGGCATTGGTGTACCGCAAATAACAGCTATATATGATTGTGCTCATGCAGCCGCAGAATATAATATTCCTATTATCGCCGATGGCGGTATTAAATATTCAGGAGATATTGTTAAAGCAATCGGCGCGGGGGCAGATGTGGTAATGATCGGGAGCATTTTAGCCGGAACGGAAGAAAGTCCGGGGGAAATTGAAATTTATCAAGGACGTAGCTTCAAGGTTTATCGAGGAATGGGTTCCATTGCTGCCATGAAGCAGGGGAGCAAAGATCGCTATTTTCAGGATGATGCTCATAAACTTGTCCCTGAAGGGATTGAAGGAAGAGTGCCTTTCAAAGGCTCTCTTGCCGATACTATTTTCCAATTAGTTGGTGGTTTACGGGCGGGGATGGGCTATTGCGGAGCACCATCCATTGAACATTTGAAGAAAAACTCCAAGTTTATTAGAGTTACCGCTGCAGGATTAGCAGAGAGTCACCCTCATGATGTACAAATTACGAAAGAAGCGCCTAATTATAGCTTGTAAGATAATGGAAATGTATAAATGACCGTGGTAATTTATAAAATTAAATCCTCGGAATATTATGACATAAAAGAATTTTCACAAAAAACTAATAATATTTTAAAAAAAGAAGGAAAAGCAAAAAAAATCTCGAAATAATAAATAATTGTAACTATTATTTAATCGATAGTTCTGCCTTATGGTTTGAAAAATATTTTTTTCCATAGGATTACTTTGAAGCGCAACTGAATGTATATCACAAACAAAGAAAGATTAAGTAAGCTTGAGGAGGATTGTTTTGAAAACGTTATTGGAGAGGACACGGGATATTAATAGATTAATTCAAACAGCAGCAGGATATCCCATTAGTTTTAGCGAAATGGCCCAAGTATTGTCACGTAATACAGAAGCAAATACTTATATATTGGGGAAAAAAGGCAATGTATTAGGTTATGATTTTATTGACGGCTTTGAATGTGCTACTATGGAAGAGGTTGTTAAAGATGATGCCCAGTTCCCTGATGATTATAATGAACATTTGTTGAAAACATTGGAAACAAAAGCAAATATTGATCGTAATGGCTTATGTGCTTTCATTCCGGAACGTGAATGTCCCGTTGTAAATAAGTTTACTACTGTGGTGCCAATTGTAGGCGGTGGTGAAAGAGTAGGGACTTTAATGCTTTCTAAAGAAGGAGAATTTGACAGTTCTGATCTAATACTGGCAGAATACGGAGCTACTGTCATTGGTATGGAAATCCTGCGGGCAAAAACTGAGAAAATTGAAGAAATTGCCCGGCAAAAAGCGGCTGTTAGTATTGCTTTTGATACGCTCTCTTATTCAGAATTGGAGGCTGTAGATCATATCTTTAATGAGTTAGGAGATAGTCAAGGCCTTCTTGTTGCCAGTAAAATTGCCGATAAGGTTGGAATTACTCGATCAGTGATTGTGAATGCTTTAAGAAAGCTGGAAAGTGCAGGTGTTGTGGAAGTTCGTTCCTTGGGTATGAAAGGAACATATATCAGAGTACTAAATGATTATCTTCTGGAAGAATTACAAAGAATTCAAACTACTCATGGTAGGATATAACAGCCGAAAGGCTGTTTTTTTAATATAGGTATGTTT
The DNA here is from genome assembly GCA_040766325.1 of Dehalobacterium sp. Taxonomy (GTDB): domain Bacteria; phylum Bacillota; class Dehalobacteriia; order Dehalobacteriales; family Dehalobacteriaceae; genus Dehalobacterium. The sequence goes on from JAXGQR010000001.1 coordinate 386,239, forward strand.
AACCATTGAATAAAACTACTAAATAGTGTAAATTGTTATTATATTTCTATTTTGAGAGCAGGTGGGTCTTTTGTCATCAAAATTGCGTAATCTGGTAGCTTCATTTTTAATTGTGATTTTGATTTGTTCCGTAGGAATCATTTACTTGATAAAAACTCAAGGAAGTCTGGAGCCTTCCGAGATGGAGGCGGGGCAAGAGGAGTGGATCAGAGAAAAAGATCGCATAAATATTTTACTGTTAGGAACAGATGAAGATTTCATGACCAAATCACGCACCGATACCATCATTCTAGCCAGCTTGGATATGAAACAGCACCAAATCAGTTTCCTATCCATACCTCGGGATACACGAGTAAAAATACCAGGATATGGAGAAAATAAATTAAATGCGGCTAACTTTTTAGGTGGTGTGGATTTGGTAAAAGAAAGTATTTCCCAATTGATTAAGGTGCCTATAGATTATTACGTTTTAACAAATTTTAATGGATTTGTTGATATTATAGATACTATTGGTGGGGTAGAGCTTAATGTGGAACAAAACATGAAGTATCACACTTATGACGGGATGATTGATTTAAAAAAAGGAGTACAGCGTTTAAACGGGGATAAAGCATTACAATATGTGCGCTTTAGACATGACAAGTTAGGTGATATTACCCGCACTCAAAGGCAGCAAAAGTTCTTATCTGCATTGGCTAAGGAAATGATGCAAAGCAAAAATATTGTCAAACTACCACAACTGATTCCCCAATTAAACAAGGCAGTAAAGACTGATTTATCTATAAGTCAAATGATCGCATTAGGTAAGGATTTGAATGAATTTGCTTCCGGTTCAATTAATTCTCAAACACTACCTGGTAATTTTATGGACATTAACGGAGCAAGTTATTGGTATGTAGATGAGTCTAAAGCACAACAGGTGGTACTTGAGGTTTTTGCAGGAAAATCAGGCTCAGAGGTGATTGATACAGAATCAACGGTCCTAGCTGCTGAGAAGAGTAAACCCCAAAAGCAGGTTTTATCCGTAACACAGCAAAGGAGAAAGAATGATGTGAATAAAAATGCGGATCAGAAAAAGAAAGATAATTCCCAGATGGTAGAAGATAAAAAGGTTGTCCCTGATAATCAGAATGTCGAAATAGAAGTAATTAGAGAAGAAAAAAGTATACCGGGGAATGATTATCCTCAAGGAAAAATCGAGATTTTACCCTCAGATCTCGAGAAAGAGGGCGTGAGTGAAAGTGAGAAGAATAAAGTTGTGGATGAAAAAGTTGCGCCGGTGGAAAATATGAGTTCAGATCCATCGACTGAAGACCAAAGTAAAGTTGATCTTCCCTTACAGGCGACACCCGATACAGAAATGCCTCCATCCGATGAAACAAACATCTGTGAAGAATAAAATAAATAGTCTAGAATGAAGCAATTATGCAAGTTTTGAACGATGATGTAACCTTAACATTTTTTAAATGTTTAGAAGGAAAAGAATGCTTGTTGGCGAAGTATAAGCATAAGTTTTAAAAATTAAAAAAAATTAAAATAAAATCAAAAGTGGAGGTAGGCCTATGCTTTTTAGACAGTGCGCCGGTGGCTTAGTCTTTTATAACGACAAAGTTTTATTGCTGCAAAACGAGAAAAATGAATGGGTATTTCCTAAAGGGGTCATTAGAAATTTAGGGAGTGCTAATGAGGTCGCTTTGCAACGGGTTAAAGAAGAAGCAGGAGTCGAAGCGGAGATTGTAAGTCCCATTGGGGAAACAAATTATGAATTTTATTCTTGTACCAGACAAGAGCCTGTTTGTAATCAAATTACCTGGTTTTTAATGAAGACTGATTCCGGTAAATTCCAGATTAATAAAGACTTAAATTTTAAAGATGGTGGTTTTTTCAACATCATTGATGCATTAAGTAAGGTCACCTACAGTCAAGACAAAGCTTTGTTAAATATAGCCTATAAACAACATAAAGAATTATAAAAGCCAGTAGCTTATAGCTAGCTCAAAATAGGGAGTAATTACTCCTTATTTTTTATCCTTGATTTATTTAGGTTCAAAAGAGAATACTTTTGTCACAAACAGGACAATATGATATAATGTTAGCAGTTTTTGCATTAAAGGAAGTGCACAATGAAACCAAAATATCATGTGACCACTTTTGGATGTCAAATGAATGATCATGACTCCGAGAAATTAAGTGGAATATTGGAATCCTTAGGATATGAAGCAGAAGACGATATTAATAAATGTGACATTATTATCATTAATACTTGCTGTGTTCGGGAAAGTGCTGAAAATAAAATTCGAGGCTATATCGGAAATTTAAAAAGGTTAAAACAAAGCAACCCACGACTCATCATCGGTGTTGGAGGATGTATGGTTCAACAAGCGGGGGTGGGGGAAAAGCTATTGATGAAAGCCGGGCATGTGGATATTGTTTTTGGTACACATAATATGCATCGTCTGCCCCAATTAATTACTGAGGTACGTAATGGGGGACAAGTGATAGAGATAAAAGATAATGGGGAGGAAATCCCTGAAAATGTGCCTATTAAGAGACAAGGTCATATTAAAGCTCAAATTTCCATTATGCATGGATGTAACAATTTTTGTACCTATTGTATTGTACCATATGTACGCGGAAGGGAAAGAAGTCGGCTTCCGGAAATAATTAAAGAAGAATTTGTTGCATTGGGAAATGAAGGGTTCAAAGAAATCATGCTTTTAGGTCAAAATGTTAATTCATATGGCGCAGATTTATCCATTCCTTATGACTTTTCAAATTTATTAAAGGATTTGGATGCAACAAAAAAGATTAATAGAATTCGTTATATGACTTCTCACCCTAGGGATTTTAACCAAAAACTAATTGAAACCATTAGGGAGTGCCCCAGTGTTTGCGAACATTTCCATTTACCTATTCAGTCTGGAAGTAATCACATATTAAACCTTATGAACCGAGGTTATACCAGGGAAGCTTATCTTTCATTAGTTAAAAACATTAAGAAGCATTTTCCTGAGGGTAGCATTACTACCGATCTAATAATTGGATTTCCCGGAGAAACAGAAAAGGACTTTCAGGATACTTTGGCCTTATTGCATGAGGCTGAATTTGATGCGGCGTATACTTTCTTGTATTCTTCTCGTTCAGGAACGCCTGCCGCCAAAATGCCTAATCAGGTTCCCGTGGAAATAAAAAAAGAACGATTACAACAATTAATGGACATACAAAATGACATTAGTCTGAGAATCAATAAAAGACTTGTGGGAAAAATAGAAGAGATCCTAGTAGAAGGAAATAGTAAAACCAGTGACCAAACATTAACCGGTCGTACCAGAACAAATAAAATTGTCAATTTTCCCGGAGAAATCAATCTTGCCGGAGAACTGGTCAGAGTAAGAATAACTGAGGCAAAGACCTGGCACCTTGAAGGGGAAATGATAGAATTATAAATTACAAAGGAGGAAAATAATGGATGTCTTAAATAAAGCTCAAGAATTAGCAGAAGCTTTAGAAAACAGTGAGGAACTTCTCAAAATGCGTGAAGCGGAACAACGGATGAGCGAAGACCAAGATGCCATGAGTCTGATGCAAGAATTCCGTAGAAAACAAATGGATGTTTACAATGTACAGGTGGCCGGACAAATACCATCAGAAGAATTAGAACAGGAAATGGAAAATATCAGCAAAAGATTGCAGGAAAACCCTTTGATTTCTGATTATATTACTGCACAGGAAAAAGTGGGCAGAATCCTCGAGTATATCAATAGTGCTATCTCTCAAGTTTTACAGGGAGGTAACGGTTGTGATGAAAGCAGCTGCTCCAGCTGTGCGGGATGTAGTTAAATCATATAGTCCTAAGCCCTTGAAACTTTTCAAGGGCTTTACTATTACACTTTACAATGAATTTATCTTTTTGAAATGATATAATTTAATATAATATTAATATAAATTTTACAGCGGGAAGGAGCTTCTTTGTGTCCAACCTTACACCAATGATGAGACAATATGAATTGATAAAAAGTAACCATAAAGACGCCTTGCTTTTTTATCGTCTGGGTGATTTCTATGAAATGTTTGCTGAAGATGCGTTGATTGCTTCCCGAGAACTAGAAATTACTTTGACGGCCAGAGATGGAGGAAACGGCATAAAAATTCCTATGTGTGGCGTACCATACCATGCAGTAGATGGATATTTAGCTAAATTAATTGCCAAGGGATACAAAGTTGCAATTTGTGAACAAGTGGAAGATCCTAAAGTCGCTAAAGGCATTGTAAAACGGGAAGTGGTACGAATCATAACTCCAGGCACCGTACTGGAAACCAACATGCTTCAGGAAGCCAATGCCAATTACCTTTTAGCTATTTCGGGTCGGGAAGGGGTATATGGTATTGCCTATACCGACATATCCACCGGAGAATTTATGGCCACTGAAATATCCGGAGAGTCGGGAGAAGAGAAATTATTTGATGAAGTTAACAGGATTCAACCGGTAGAAATCTTATTGCCTACAGCTATCTATCATGATCAGTCATTTCGTAAGCGTCTCACCAGAGATACTCAGCCTGCCTTGACTAAATTTGCTGATGATCAGGACCTTTATTTGAATGCGATGGATCAAATAAATAAACATTTCAATAATCATACTTTGGAGTCTTTGGGTTTAGCACCTTCATCAGAGGTAACTGTGGCTGTGGGGATGATTTTATTATTTTTATCTAGCACCCAAAAAAGAGATCTATCTTATTTAGAAGATCTTCAAATTTATTCAGTTTCTTCTTTTATGATGATTGATCAAAGCACCAGGAAAAATCTAGAACTTATTACAACCATCCGTGACGGCCAAAGAAAAGGATCCCTGCTTTGGGTTTTAGATCAGACGAATACTGCTTTGGGGGCAAGGCTTATAAAACAATGGATCGAAAAGCCTCTCTTAAATAAACAGGAGATCATCAATCGTTTGGATGCGGTTGAGGAATTGATGAACAATGTTTTTGTTCGGGAAGATCTGCGTCAGCTATTAAAAAGAATATACGATTTAGAGAGACTGATGACCAGAATAGCCTTTGGCAATGCAAACCCGCGGGATTTAATTGCTTTAAAGAATTCACTTGAGGTTCTTCCGGAGATAGATCAAGTGATTAGTACCTTGAAGCATCATTATTTTTCCTCTTTGAGAGAGAGAATGGATCCTTTGCAAGATGTTTATCAGCTTATTGAAAAAGCCATCCAAAACGAACCTCCTGTAACAATCAGAGACGGGGGCATAATTAAAGAAGGATATGATGAGGAAGTAGATGAACTTCGTGCCAACACTCTTCACGGAAAACAGTGGATTGCTCAGTTGGAGGCAAAAGAAAAAACGCGCACAGGGATCAAATCTTTAAAGATTGGATTTAACAAAATTTTCGGCTATTATTTAGAGGTTACAAAGACCAATTTATCTTTAGTTCCCGAACATTATATTCGTAAACAAACTCTAGCTAATGCAGAAAGATATATCACAGAGGAATTAAAGGATTGGGAAAATAAAATTTTAGGTTCAGGAGAGAAACTTGCCCTCAGAGAATTTAAACTCTTTAACGAAATCCGTGAAAAAATTGCCACATATGCTAAAAGGATACAGCAAACAGCTTTGGTAGTTGCTCAACTTGATGTAATTCTTTCCTTTGCTCAGGTGTCTTTAGATAACGGTTATGTAAAACCGGAAATCAACGAGGATGGGGTTATCCAGATCATTGAAGGTCGCCATCCTGTGGTAGAAAACATAATTGGCAGTGGTTACATTCCCAATGACACCTATTTGGATAATTATAAGGACCAAATATGTCTGCTCACAGGCCCAAATATGGCCGGAAAATCAACGTACATGAGGCAGGTAGCCTTATGTGTCCTGATGAGCCAGATCGGTTGTTTTGTGCCTGCAGCCAGTGCAAAGATTTGCTTAGTAGATCGAATTTTTACTAGAGTTGGAGCAGCAGACGATTTGGCGGGAGGTCAGAGCACCTTTATGGTGGAGATGAATGAAACCGCTAATATCTTACGACATGCTACTAAAGACAGCTTGATTATTTTAGATGAAATTGGACGCGGTACCAGTACTTATGATGGTTTAAGTA
>JAXGQR010000010.1:0-120736 GCA_040766325.1 Dehalobacterium sp.
TCCCAATACAAATCTCTCCGCAAAGATGGCTCTCTACTCCATCTTTTTCGCACGGGAAGTTTGGGTTCGGCCGTTTAGTCAGTAGATTTCTTAGATAAGTGCTGAATGGCCGAAACTTTGGGAAACTGAAATCTTTCATTGAATTTAAATCGTAGATCCTGATGTGATATCCAGAATCGGCAACATCATGGCAATAATCATAAAACCTAGGACTACGCCCAGTCCCACAATTAAGAGGGGTTCCACCAAAGATGCCAGTCGATCCAATCGGGTATCCACTTCTCGGTCATAAAAGACAGCAACCTTTTCCAGCATGGAATCTAAGGCACCACTTTCCTCCCCTACCGCAATCATATTAACCACCATAGAAGGAAACACCGTGGAATATTTTAAAGGCTCGGCAATGCCTTTCCCTTTGAGAATACTTTCCTTAGCCATGTCCACTTCTCGGGAAACAGCCATATTCCCTACGGTGCGCTGGACAGTTCCTAATGCTTCCACAATCGGAACACCGGAGCGGAGCATACTTCCCAAGGTGCGGGAAAAGCGACTGACGATTAGTATTTTTATTAATTCGCCAAAAATGGGCATTTTTAATAAAAATAGGTCAAATGCTTCCCGGATATTTTTTTTCTTGAAGGCCTGTTTGGTACCAAAATAAAGGCCAACTAAAAACAAAAGGATGAGATACCAAAAATTCTTCATAAAATCACTGGCGCCGAGCACGATGCGGGTGACTAGAGGAAGCTCCGCCCCATTTTCTATCAGCATACCTACTAACATAGGAATAATAAAAATCAACATAATGGACATACCCAAAATCGCCACAATAAGAATGACGATGGGATAAGTCATAGAAGATTTTATTTTTTCCCGGATGTCATGCTCACGTTCATAGTTAATGGCCAAACGTTCCATTACCTCATCAATGGTACCGCTTAACTCACCAGTTTCCACCATATTGACAAATATCTCCGGAAAAACCTTGGGATAAGGGCGCAGGGACTGAGCTAAAGAATTACCCTCTTCCAAATGGGCCACTGCTTCCTGTAAGGCATCCTTCAACATCCCTTTTTCCGTTTGATCCTGGATAATTCTTATACAGTTGACAAGGGGCACACCGGCATTCATTAAGGTGGACATTTGTCGGCAAAACATAGCCAAATCTTTTGCTTTAACGGATTTTTCCAGTTTAGGCAGGTTGATATTAAAATTTCGCACCGTTTTTTCTGCTACTTCCACGATAAAATAATCCCGTTTGCGTAATTCTTCCACCACAATGCGTTCATTTTCTGCTTCCATGGTGCCGGAAAGCACTCTTCCACTCATATCCCGCACCTTATAAGCGTATTCCGCCATGGTTTCCCCACCCCGTCTATTCCTTTACATCAAAAAAATTTTAAGCCTCCTGGGCTCAGTAATATATTCGACTAGATAAGATTAATTCCTGCATTAAATTACACATTTTACATTAATATTCCGGGAGACCGATTAAGATTGGAAATTAATATTTTGTGCTAATGCTTCTTTCATGAGAATTGTCCCGTCTTGAATCATCTTTCTTAAAGTGGAGTCCAGGCTTTGCATGCCGTATTGCCCTCCTGTCTGAATCATGGAATTCAGTTGATGTGTTTTTCCTTCCCGTATCAGATTGCGTACAGCCGGCGTACCGATCAATATTTCTGTTGCGGCAATACGTCCGGTATTATCGGCCCGTTTTAAAAGAGTTTGAGAAATAACCCCCTGAATGGTGGCTGCTAATTGTACGCGAATCTGTTGTTGCTGGTGCGGAGGAAAAACATCAATGATTCTTTCGACCGTCTGAGCAGCACTGGAGGTATGGAGAGTGGTTAAAACTAAATGACCCGTTTCCGCAGCGGTTACGGCAATAGCAATCGTTTCCGGATCACGCATTTCTCCCACTAAAATCACATCCGGGTCCTCCCTAAGACCTGCGCGCAGTGCATCTGAAAAAGAATTGGTATCGGTGCCGATTTCCCTTTGGTTAACGATACAATTCTTATGTTTGTGAAGAAACTCAATTGGATCCTCTAAGGTGAGAATATGTTTTTTGAATTCTTTGTTTACTAAATCAATCATCGAGGCTAGAGTAGTAGACTTACCACTTCCTGTAGGTCCTGTCACCAACACCAACCCTCGGGGTCTCCGGGCAAGCTCGCCGATCACTGGAGGAAGATTTAATTCTTCCAGGCTCACGATCTCCGAGTTGATGATACGGATGGCCGCAGTTAAACTATTTCGCTGTTTAAAGACATTAACACGGAAACGACCTATTCCGGGGATGCCATAAGCAAAGTCCACCTGTCCCTTAGCGCTCATCTCTTCGGACAATCGTGAGCTAAGCATTTCCCGGCATAAACTTTCCGTATCCTCAGGCATAAGTTTTTTCCATTCTTCTTGAGGGTGCAGATCCCCCAGTAAGCGAAAAACAGGCGGCCGCCCGGCAGTCAAGTGTACGTCGGATGCTTTCATTTCAATGGCTGTCAATAATATTTCTTTGATATCCATAAATTAATATGTTCCTCCTTAAAGTCCGGGGGTAGCTACACGCATAACTTCATCAATGGTTGTCAAACCAAGTAAGGCCTTTTGGATACCATCCTGGGTTAAGGAGAGCATCCCTTCCTCTTTGGCAGATTGGAAGATTTCATTTGCGGGAGCCCGGGCAAGAATCAGCTGTTGCTGACTCTCTCTTATCGGCAGCAGCTCCTGGATGGCCATCCTCCCTCGATATCCGGTAAAGCTGCATTGGGGACACCCTGCGCCTCGGTAGAGGGTTATGGCTTCATCCGGCTCTATCCCGATAAATTTTCTTTCCATAGCATGCTCTTCTAATTCATAAGATTCCTTACATAGGGGACAGATTAAGCGAACCAAACGTTGGGCCATCACGCCAATTACGGTGGAGGCTACCAAAAATGGCTCGATCCCCATATCTATCAGTCGGGGTAGAGCTCCAGCGGCATCGTTGGTGTGAAGTGTCGTCAAAACCAGATGTCCGGTGGTGGCAGCTCTGATCGCAATACTGGCCGTTTCTCCGTCCCGGATCTCACCGACCAAAAGAATATCCGGATCCTGACGCAGAATTGCTCTAAGACCGCTTGCAAAGGAAAGCCCTGCTTTATCATTAACCCTGATTTGGTTGATTCCTTCCAAAACATATTCCACCGGATCTTCAATGGTCATAATATTTTTTTCCGGAGTGTTGATTTCCGACATGGTGGAATATAAGGTGGTGGTTTTTCCTGAACCAGTGGGACCAGTAATGACAATAATGCCATAGGAACGATGAACCATCTTTCGATAAATAGGCAAAATATCTGGAGATAGTCCTAACTTGTCCAAGGTTACAATAACACCGCTTTTATCTAGTATGCGGATTACCACTTTTTCTCCAAAAATTGTGGGAATGGTAGATACCCGTAAATCTACATCCTTTTGGGCAATTTTGACCTGGATTCTCCCATCCAGAGGGATTCTTTTTTCGGCTATATCCATATCTCCCATAATCTTAATCCGGGAAACTACTGAAGCATGGGATTGCTTGGGCAGGGCTAAAACATCCTTTAAAACACCGTCGATGCGGAAACGAATCAATAATTGCTCTGCCCGAGGCTCAATATGAATATCACTGGCTCGATCCTGAACAGCTTGCTTAATAATGGAATTTACAATCCGTACTGTAGGAGCCTCAGCATTGGAGGACCCTACATTTTCATCTAAATCAAAGGTGGCTAAATTTGCCTGAGGTTGAACCTCAAATTCCAAAATAGCCTTATTCACAAGATCTTGAAAACCAAATAGCTTTTTAATGGCATTATCAATATCTCGCTCCATGGCAATCAAGGGTACAATAGTAAGCCCAGTAGCCAAATGGAGGTCATCCAGCACCACCAGGTTTAAGGGATCAACCATAGCTACAAAAAGTTTCGCGCCTTCTTTTTTTACCGGCACTACCCGATGCTGTTTGATTAAAGTCTCCGGCACCAGTTTCGTTACATCGGGTCTTAGTACGATGCTTCCCAGTTTAATGGCATCCACATTCAATTGCTGGGTAAGAATTTGCATAATATTCTGTTCCGTGGCAAAACCATGGTCAACCAGTATCGTACCTAGTTGTTTCCCGGTACGTCTTTGAATTTTGAGGGCTTCTTGTAAGTTTTGATCAGTAATTATCCCGGCTTCTTTAAGCCATTCTCCAAGTTTCTTTTTTGTTCTGTCCATGATGATTCTCCTTAGTTGATTTTTCTTCAGAACACAGATCTTAAGATTTTCGTTAAATGTATATACTTCTACTAGTTTCAATAACTTCCTGCAATATTTCACAAGATGCAGGAAAAGTTTGTTTTCTTTTTGATTCTCAAGAAGTTGCTAGCTGCTGAATTTTCGAGTTAGAACCTGCCAAAGGCTTTTCTGTTGTTCCTCTGTAAGCTTGTCTTCTATATCCTCTTTTTCCTTGCGCAATAATTCCAGTTGTTTAGCCAAGTTTTTGCTCTCTTCCCGGGATTTTTGCAGTTCTTGGATGATGGCTGAAAACATAAAAAATACTGTGGTTTTAAAATTGGCATCAATGCCTAATCCACTGGTTAAGGTACGCTCCATCTCTAATCTTCTTTTTGCACCTTTGATGGTATATTGTTCATTGTAGAGGAGTTCTTTGATCTGAGAAAACATTTCGATATTTTCTTCAGAATAACGTGCTCTTTGTCCTTTAGGACAATTTATCTTTAAAAAGTCATTAAACTCTTTTTCCCAATACCTTAAAGTGCTTACTTCTACTTGCAGAATATTGCTGGCTTGATCAATAGTTAAAGCTTCCACCGAAATCCTCCTTTCCTTTTCTTATGTAAATAATTTTTTATAACTTGGTATATATTCCTCAAAAAATTAATTGATTTCCTTTACATTTAAGGAAATTAATACCGATTAATTTTGGACAAAAAAAACGCCTGGCGGCGTTTTTAGAGAAATTTTATCATAATCATTGTCTTTCTTTCAATTTTTTCTCCAGGACTGCTTTCATCACTTGAATGGGTGCTTCTGTACCTGTCCAAAGACGAAATGCTTCTGCACCCTGATAGATTAACATGCCCAGTCCAGATAATGTGGCACAACCTTTTTCTTTTGCCTGCTTTAACAATAAGGTTTCCTGCGGGTGATAGATTATATCGGCGACCAATTGATCCTTATGAAGGACATCTAAATATTCTGATAAGAGGGATTGGTTCGGAGGATACAGACCGACTGAAGTGGTATTAATAATAATCTGGGCACTGTAAATTCTCTCCGTAAGATCCCTTTGGGAATAATCATAAACGGAGGATGTTCCACCCATACTATAAATCATTTCTTGAATATGTTTTGCGCGGTTAAGGGTACGATTTAAGATCATAATTTCTTTTGCTCCTTGAAGTACCAAAGCGGCAGCAATAGCGCGAGCTGCCCCCCCCGCCCCTAAAAGAAAGATAGTTTTTCCTCGAGGGTCGCAGTGCCCTTCCTCTATTAATGAGCGAATAAAGCCTGATCCATCGGTATTGTAGCCCTTTAACTTCCCATTTTCTTGGACAATGACATTAACAGACTTAATTTTCTCAGCATAGGTGTCTAAATCATCTAATAATGGACTGACTCTTTCTTTATAAGGCAGGGTAATATTCACTCCTCTGGCATTCAGTACACGTAATGATTCCACGGCTGATTTCAGATCTTCCGGAAGGATATCAAAGGGCAGATAAACATACTTCTTGTCCAAACCGGTTTCTTTCAAGGCGGCATTTTGCATGTAGGGTGACAATGAATGAGCAATGGGATGGCCAAAAACACCTAATAAGCGCACGTTATTACCTCCTCTGTCCTTCAAATGGGAAAAATAAGCTTCTACCAATCCATGGTTCCGGCATATCGCGAAACCTCTTGAATTTTTTGCAGTTAGAAATTCTCTTATTTAGAAAAAAAGAGCTAAATTTCAGCTCTTTTTTCGGTACAAGGTTGCTCTTCCTCCTGAGAAAAATAAAGTTTTACCCGAATGCCCCCCTGGTCCCGGTACATACCCATATTGATTAGGTAGGCATCTTTTAGCTCCGGATGGTTGATTTTAATTTCTTCTATCCGGCTACGCACCTGCCTCAAAAACAAAGTGGCGTTAGTGGTCTTTTCGGCAGCAGGTAGAAACAAACTAAATGTGTGGGTTGCTTTCATGTCTGATCCCCCAAATATGGTTTGTTTATATTTTGCCCTGAGGGTAAGTTCTTTAAACAACAGATCATTCAGGTCTTTTTACACCCGCTACTTTTAAAAAGATGCGTTCTAGACAACGATTCACCTTGGTACCGGCAAATTCCTTGGAATTAATGGGATTAACTAAAATAGTATAAAGACCGGTGCGATTTCCGCCCAAAATATCGGTAAAGATTTGATCTCCCACCACCACTGTTTCCGACTCTGTGGTTTTAAGGACCTCCATAGCTTTGCGATAACCGCTGCGTCGTGGTTTGGTCGCTCTGGCTACATAAGAAATACCTAATTTATGAGCTGCTTCCATCACCCGGGGTCCTTTGTTATTGGAAAGAAGACAGGCGGAAATACCAAACTGCTGCAGGTTATTAAACCAATGTATCATCTCATCTTTTATTTCCGGGTTGTTCCACTCTGTAATGGTATTATCCAAATCCAGTATCATACCTTTAATATTTCTTTGTGCCAGATCCTGCAAAGGAATCTCGAAAACTGATGTTGTCATCAAATCCGGAATAAAACATTTGGCTTTCAATAAAATTTCCCTCTCCTTTAGACGCTTTTCCAAACAATCCACTGAAACTTCTCCAGAAAAAGATCCTTAACAGCCATATATAAACTTGCGCTGGATGTTCTTTTTTGGTTAATTTCTTCCACTGAAATGGGAATAAATTGGTCCTTCATCCGTACAATCCAATGAGCCTTTTCCTGATCGAATTTTTCTATTGCAACATCCAAGCCGAAGGGTTGACTTTGTAATTCTTCAATGATTTGATTCATACTTTCCTGTATTACTTCTACTTTTTCCATGTAAATTTATTCCTCCTCAATTTTGACCGCTATAACCTCATGTCTATGAGAGGCGATTTTTGAAATCATGATACCCAAATTGCTTTACTATTTTTAATCCATCCTCTTCATTAAAAACCGCAATGGAGGGCAGGTTAATGCCGTTAAAGGTATTGTTTTTTACCATGGTATAATGAGCCATATCACAAAACACCAAAGGATCTCCTGCTTTTAAGGGTTGGGGGAAGGAATAATCTCCAATGATATCCCCAGCTAGGCAAGTAGGCCCTCCTAAGCGATAGGTATAAGGAAACTCTCCTGGTAAACCACTACCGATGATATGCGGTCGATAGGGCATCTCTAATACGTCCGGCATATGACAAGCAGCAGAGGTATCCAGAATCGCAATATCCAGATCATTATGCACAAAATCAAGAACTTGGGTCACCAAATAACCGCAATTTAATACTACCGCTTCCCCCGGCTCTAAATAAACTTGTACCCCGTATTTTTCCTGAGCAAAATGAATTGAATCCTCTAAAGTTTGCAGGTCATAATCTAGTCGGGTGATATGATGCCCTCCCCCCATGTTGAGCCATTTCATCCCCTTCATATAAGGACCAAATTTTTCATCAAACATTTTTAAAGTTCGCGCTAAAGCATCTGAGTTCTGTTCACAGAGGGTATGAAAATGAAGTCCTTCGATGCCTGGCAAAAATTCCGGCTCAAAATTATCCTGGGTGACCCCCAAACGGGAGCCGGGAGCGGCGGGATCATAAATCCCATGCTCCTGTTCCGAATATTCCGGGTTAACACGAAGACCGCAAGAAACAGTTCGGGATCCCTGCGCAACTATATCTTTAAATTTTCTCCATTGATGGAAAGAATTAAAGACAATATGATCACAGATTTGCATAACCTCATCAAATTCGTGCTCAAGAAATGCCGGGGAGTATATATGAACCTCCCCGCCCATTTTTTCATAAGCCAATTTAGCCTCAAACAGGCCACTAGCTGTTGTCCCATGAAGATATTTTTTTATTAAAGGATATTCATAAAACATTGAGAACGCTTTTTGCGCCAAGAGAATCCGACATCCCGTACGCTGAGACAGACCCTGGAGGGTCTCCAAATTTTTTATCAGCAGTCTTTCATCCAGCAAATAACAAGGAGTGGGCACTTTTCTAAAATCAATTTCCCGGGTCATATTTTATTCCACCAAATCCGGGTTAAAGCTTTCCTGCCAGGGCAAACCAAATTTATTCAGTGCCTCCATAAAAGGATCCGGATCAAGTTCTTCCACATTAAAGACACCGGGCTTTTTCCATTTGCCTGTCAATACCATCATGGCACCGATCATAGCCGGTACTCCGGTGGTATATGAAATAGCTTGAGAACCCACTTCTGCATAGCTTTCTTCATGATCACAAACATTATAAAGATAGTAGAGTTTTTTCTTACCATCCTTTATCCCCTGGAAAATACAACCGATGTTGGTTTTTCCCTTAGTTCGAGGTCCCAAGGAAGCAGGATCAGGAAGCACGGCTTTCAAAAACTGGAGGGGAACAATTTTTTGTCCTTCAAAATCAATAGGTTCGATGGAGGTCATGCCAACGTTTTCCAGTACCCTCAGATGTGTAAGGTACTTCTCGGAAAAAGTCATCCAGAAACGAATTTTTTTAATACCTTTAATGTTTAATGCAAGAGATTCCATTTCCTCATGATGCAGAAGGTAGATATCTTTTTTTCCAATTACGGGAAAATCATAGACTCTTTTGATGGACATAGGTTCTGTCTCAATAAATTGACCATTTTCAAAATAGCTGCCCTTCGCAGTAACTTCTCGGATATTGATTTCCGGATTAAAGTTAGTGGCAAAGGGATACCCATGATCTCCTGCATTGGCATCAAGAATGTCTATTTGATGAATTTCGTCAAAATGATGTTTTTGAGCATAGGCGGAAAAAACTCCGGTCACACCAGGGTCAAAACCGCTCCCTAAAATTGCCGTAATACCTGCTTCTCGGAATTTATCTCGATAAGCCCATTGCCATTTATATTCAAATTTTGCTGTATCAAGGGGTTCATAATTGGCCGTATCCAGATAATCAGTCTTGGTGGCCAAGCAAGCATCCATAATCGTTAAATCCTGGTATGGCAAAGCCACATTAATCACAATATCAGGCTTTTCTTTATTGATAAGTTGGATTAATTCCTCTACTTGATCTGCGTCTACCTGAGCAATAGTGATTTTTGTTTTTCCTCCATCCAGCTTATTCTTTAATGCCTCACATTTAGCCAAGGTTCTACTGGCAATACAAATTTCCTCAAAAACCTCAGGATTTTGACAACATTTATGAGCCACTACGCTGCCTACGCCTCCGGCACCGATAATTAACGCTTTTCCCATTGATGATCCCTCCAAATCTTAATTTTAATGATTATATTACCTGATGGGACCGATCTTTATCGATCCAATGACAGTATTAATTCTCTTAAAAGCTTACAAGCCAGTGCTGTGGAAATACCACTGGGGTCGTAAACAGGGCACAATTCATTCATGTCTATGCCTACCAAATTCAAGCCTTTTACTTGATTAAACATTTTCAATAAATCGATAAAGTCTACGCCTCCCGCCTCCGGGGTACCGGTGCCGGGAAAAACAGATGGATCTAAAACATCCAAATCCAAGGTCAGATAAACAGGTTGATCCTTAAGTTTGTCCACCACTCGGCCTACCTGGTTTAAGGTGAATTTCTCCATAAACACATGATCCTTCGCCCAGCAAAATTCATCCCGGTCGCCACTTCTAATTCCAAACTGAAAAATTCTATCATCCCCCACCAAATCCCAGCAACGACGCATTACAGTTGCATGAGAAAGCTTTTCGCCTAAATAGTCCTCTCTGAGATCTGTATGGGCGTCAAAATGAAGAATACGCAGTTGGGAATATTTTTTAAAAGCTGCCCGCACCGCTCCTAAAGTGACTAAATGTTCACCACCGATCATTAAAGGCAGCTTACCATCATCAAGCAATTGAGCAGTATAATTTTCAATGACATTCAGAGCTTTTTCCGGATTGCCAAAGGAAAGCTCTAGATCGCCTCCGTCATAGATTTTAAGGTCCGTAAGATCACGATCCAAATAAGGACTATAGGTTTCAATACTGTAACTTTCATTGCGTATCGCGCTACTTGCAAAACGCGCGCCGGGGCGGTAAGAGGTGGTACTGTCAAAAGGGGTACCGAAAAGAACAATTTCGCTTTCTTCATATGTACCGTCACAACCGATAAAGGTATGATACTTTCTGTTATGCATTGGCCAATAGCTCCTTAACATAATTAGGCAGAGCAAAAGAGCCTTTATGGATCTCCATATTATAGTATCTGGTGTGCATGTCTAAGCCATTCCACCATTGCGCATCAATGTTGGTAACCGGGTCATATTTTTTTGATGCAAAGCCAAATAACCAGTGTCCCGATGAATAAGTAGGAATGTGGATCTGATACACTTTACTAATGGGGAAAATGGATTTCAGTTTCTTATGAGCACGCTGCATAGCTTGAGCATCCCGTGGATAATAGGGGCTTTCATGTTGATTGATCAGGATGCCGTCTTCACTTAAAGCTTTATAACAATTTCCGTAAAATTCCTTGGTAAAAAGACCTTCTCCCGGTCCAAAAGGATCGGTGGAATCAACAATGATTAAATCGTATTCATTTTGCTTAGTGCGCACAAACTTTAGACCATCCTCGTAAAAAATATGGACCCTGGGATCATCCAGCTTACAAGCGGTGTAAGGTAGATATTCTTTGCATATCTCCACCACCATTTCATCGATTTCCACCATGTCAATTTGCTCTATGGTTTCATAACGAGTCAATTCTCTAATGGTGCCCCCATCGCCGGCACCAATCACAAGCACCTTTTTAATATTGGGGTTAACGGCTAATGCTGGATGCACAATCATTTCATGATAAATAAATTCATCTTTTTCCGTCAGCATCAAGTAACCGTCTAAAACGAGGATTCTGCCAAATTCATAGGACTGAAAGACATCAATCCGTTGGAACTCGCTTTGTGAACTTACCAATTGTTTATCAACCTTAATGGAAAAACGCACCATATCCGTATGATATTCTGTGTACCATAAGTCCATTTATATGTCCTCCACAACATTGATATTTTCAATTTCCATATCCTGAGTTCCTGTTAAAAAAGAACCCTTTTCTTTTGCATAGGATATATAGGCTAAAACCTCCTCAGAAATTTTTTCACCCGGGGCTAAAATAGGAATGCCCGGAGGATAACACATGACAAATTCTCCACTGATATAACCTTGGCTTTTCTCGATCGGGAGAGAGCGAGTTTTACTGTAAAACGCATGTTGAGGTGCTAATACTACCTCAGGCTTAATATATTCATGGTCAAGCATGCCTCGACTGTCACCGGAATACAAGCGTTTTATCTCTGATAATGCAGAGATCAATCGCTCAATCTCCAATGCACGGTCACCGGCAGAAATAATAGCTAGTATATTTCCAATATCCCCAAACTCAATTTGAATTCCGTATTCATCACGCAATAAGTCATAAACTTCAATACCTGCCAGACCAATTTTTCTCGTATGAATAGACAGTTTAGTGACATCAAAGTCAAAAACGGTATCACCATTAATCAATTCTCGGGAAAATGCATAATAACCACCTAGTTTATTTATTTCATCCCGAGCATACTGGGCAAACTGCACCGTTTTTCGAAACATCTCCTTCCCGTTCAAACTAAGATTTTTTCGAGCAATATCTAAGGATGAAAGTAGCAAATAGGAAGCACTGGTGGTTTGAGTCAGATTTATAATTTGTCGTACATGATCATGGTTCACATTTAATCCGCATAATAGAATGGAACTTTGCGTTAGAGACCCGCCTGTTTTATGCATGCTTACTGCCGCCATATCAGCACCTGCTCCCATAGCCGAAAGGGGCATATCATCTCCAAAATAAAAATGAGTTCCATGGGCTTCATCTACTAAGACCATCATTCCAAATTGATGAGCAATAGTCACAATCTCTTGTAAATTGGAGCAAATCCCATAATAAGTGGGGTTATTCACGAGAATCGCCTTAGCATCCGGGTTAGTACGCATGGCTTCTTTGACATCAGCCACCGACATACCCAAGGGAATCCCCAGCTCTTTATTCAGTCCAGGATTAATATAGATGGGGATTGCTCCGCAAATCACTAAAGCATTGATCGCACTTCGGTGAACGTTTCTGGGCATAATAATCTTATCTCCGGTTTTACAACAGGACATAATCATAGCCTGAACAGCCCCGGTAGTACCGTTTACCATAAAAAAAGAGTGATGTGCTTGAAAAGCTTCAGACGCCAGCTCTTGAGCCTCTTTAATTACCGATACAGGATGATTTAGGTTGTCTAAGGGCTTCATGGAATTTACATCTAATTTTAAACAATTTGCCCCTAGAAAATCAGTCAACTCTTTGTTGCCCCGTCCACCTTTGTGACCGGGTACATCAAAGGGAACCACACGATTTTGCACATGTCCTTCTAAGGCTTCATAAATGGGTGCATTATGTTGAGTAAGCATTTTCTCTATCATCACGGCCCCTGTCTTTTGAAATTGCGGATACAATATAGCATTTTTAGATAAAAAATGCAATCAACGACTAGTTAATTCACACTATTCAATTTATAATTTCGCTAAATATGGTGTTAATCCTTTTATTTATTATCGTGCATCAGAAATTTCGTCAATTTATTACTTTCTTAATTTTTGAAAAGAATCTTGCATAACAAAGGATAACTATGTCAAAATACATTATAGTACTTGTGTGAGAAATAAGAAAGGATTGGTCACAATGAAACCCATCAAAATCCTGCTCTTTTCCGATTATGCCTGTCCATATTGCTATATTGGCAAAGGTATACTCTACAAATTGCAAAAAGAATATCCTTTGGAAGTACAATGGGTAGGATATGAACTCCGTCCCGAATCCCCTAAAGAAGGAGTGTCGCTACAAAGTCAATTCCCGAATTTTGACGTAGAAAAAATGAAAAAGAGTTTAAACTTAGCCGGTAAACCATATGATATTGTATTTAATAGAATTGACAGAATCTCTAATAGCAAATTAGCGCTGGCAGCCACAGAGTTTGCCCGGGAGGAAGGAAAACTATGGGAGTTTCAGGATCTTGTCTATCAATCCTATTTTGGGCAGGGAGAAGATATTGGGCAGATAAAAATTATTCTATCATGTGCAGAAAAAGTCGGCTTGGATGTACCACGATTGGAGGAGGGCCTAAAGGAAGAAAAATATGTGAATATTCTTAAGGAATCGCGAAAACTGGGCGAGAAATATTTAATCAATGGTATACCTACCTTTATCTTTGAAAATGGCAAAGTAATTTTCGGTGCTGAACCCTATGAAACTTTTATCAAGGTAATAAAGGAACACCTGGATAACGAACCCAAGGATTACTTATGATACTTGCATTTTTGGAGGAATTTTTGAATTATTTCTTCTTCCTCTGCTTTGTTGCGCTTGTATCTACCTAAACGATCACATAAACCCAGTAGAGCCACTTCCCGAATATCAACCTCTTCTTTCATAGAATTAATATTGGCAAAAGGCAAATCCTTCACGACAAAAAGGATTTGCATATGCCAGCGAATCAGCTTAGATACTTTCTCAATCCATGTTTTATCATCCGTTAATGCCCCCAAGAACTCTCGCGCTATCTTAGCACCAATTTGATCATGATTGTAGGCAGTTATTCTTCCCTTACGCTCTCTGGTTGTATCCGGCTTACCAATATCATGGAGTAAAGCAGCCCACATTAAAACACGGGTATCATTGCTTTTTTCTTTTCTTTGAGCCGCCTCATTTACCACCAGCAGGGTATGAATCCAGACAGAGCCTTCCGGGTGATGCTGAGGCGATTGTCTTGTATCTTTAAGCTTGTGCAAGAGGGAAAAAGGATATTGACGAAAAATCTCTTCCTGCGAAATAAGGTCTAAATATGCACCAGGTTGTGGGTCATTTAACAAATGGTTATTAATATCAAAATAACATTTTCTTAGGTCATCAGTTTTAGTTTTCATGTTTTTTTGCACTCCTACTGCTAGGGAACTTTCTGACTGAAGATTAGTTGCGCTTCCTTATCTTTTAGTATTAGGACCTAAGGCTACTTTCTTCGCATTATGATTTTGATTTTGCGGAACCACAGTATTTGTTTCTTGATTTTTAACCTTTTTATGATTTGGTTTGTTATTATTTTCCATCATTATTCACCTCAAGGATAGTGTACCCTTGGTATAAAAATTAATACTTGAAGTATTAGCAAAAAAGAATGCCGTAGGTATATTCTTACCCTCGGCATTCTTTTTAAAGATTTAAATAAAATATAAGCTCCAACGAACCTTTATCAACTTCCCACCTACAACAGTCATCCATTTTGTTTCCACATTACTTACTTATCAATCAAGCATAACCAACATCTAACAGTTTCTTCAGTTTTCCGTTGCCTACCTCAGGAACCCTTCACTTCTGTTCTTTCCATCACATCATCTTTCCAGATTCTTGCAAAGGCGATCTTCCATGGGCTTTTCCTGTTGTAACCACTTTCTTCTGAATTCTCTTAGACTTGAATCTTTGATTCACACAGTTTACTTTTGATAAGTTTTCTTGTTTCGTTTCCATTTCAAACTCTGTAGGTTTTCCGTCTTAGGAATTCCTTGGAGCTTAGTTAAATAATACTTGATTTTTCTCAATTCGTCAAAGGTCAATAATCCTCATATTTGTTTAAATTGTATTGTATTTATTAATTATTAGATTATTTAGTCTATTATACTTCTTGTTTTATAGTTTTTCTAAATAATTTAAGAACCATTTTCTGACTTAATTAATTCCTGCGTTAGCCTTTGAATAGCTTTTTTTTCAATGCGCGAAACATAAGACCGGGAGATACCTAACTTTTTTGCTATTTCCCGCTGGGTGCGTCTTAAACTGTTAAAAAGACCATAACGAGATTTTAGAACAAAACGCTCCCGGCTCTCCAAGGCTCCAACTTTTTCTAATAATTCTTTTTGTTCATAATAAGCTTCTACAGCTTGTAAAACCATATCACCATCTGTACCCAGGACGTCTACTAAAGCCACTTCATTACCTTCTTTATCTGTTCCAATGGGATCATATAAGGATACTTCGGTGCGCATATTCTTCGTGGAACGCAGGTGCATCAAAATTTCGTTTTCAATACATCTTGCGGCATAGGTGGCTAATTTCGTTCCTTTGTTTCGATTAAAAGTATTTATGGACTTAATTAAACCAATCGTTCCAATGGATATCAGATCATCTTTATCCAAACCTGCACTTTCAAATTTTTTCGTAATATGAGCTACTAATCGTAAATTGTGTTCAATCAACATATTGCGGGCTTCTTCATCACCATTCTCATGTTTTTCTAAAACCTTTGCTTCTTCTTCTTCTGTTAAGGGATGCGGAAAAGCGTTATTGCTGATGTAGCCAAAAATACAATGTAAACCCTTAAGGATTGATAATGATAAAATTGCCGCCCATTCTGGCCCCATCCAAAACACCTCCAAAAGTGTCGGTTCTACATTTTATGACAAATAATATAAAATGTGACACTTTTGAAGTAGATATTTTGAAGATAATAATTATTTATGCATACCCTTTGACTGAGCCAGACCGCTTACGATATTTTGAAAAATGAATGCGGCTTCCTGGCCTTCAAAGGAGCTCTTTTGAACGAATACCGCTACCGCCCATTTAGGGATATCTACGGGGGCAAAACCGGCAAACCACATCCCTCCATCCGATTCAGAAGATCCTCTTATGCCGGCAGTTTCGATTCCTGTGTTTTGGTTAGCTGAAACGTCATCTTCCTCACCTGCTAGGTATAAATGCGACTTTACCATCCGGGTACTTTCTGCGGAAATAATTCTTTCTCCCAAGGCACTCGAAAATTCCTTGATTATTCTTCCCTGATCGTTATGAAACGCCGCAACTAAGCGAGGAGTTATACTAAAACCTCCATTTGCTACCTGAGCTAAGAGTTTTGCACCCAAAAGTGGACTAAGACTGATGTCATTCAAGCTAAAATGAGAGGTTGGAGTGAGATCATAACCAATAATTTCATTATTATTAAGACCAAATTTCTCAGCATATTTTAAAATCTTCTCCCCGCTCAAGTCTGATCCGACTTCTCCTTCTTCATGCTGCTCAATCCCTTCTTCCAAAGTAGCCAGCTTAAGAAAAATCTCAAATATTTCAGCCGAAGGATATTTCTGAAGTGCTTTATTAATATATACATCCTTAATATTTGTTAAATCCAACAGATAAGGATCATATTTAGGACTAGAAGCCATAGCTAGAATATCCCCATTCCAGACGTCTAGAACCACAGCTGCTCCCTCATAACCCTCTAAGGCAGCTTCGGTAACTTTTTGATAATCAAAATCCAGGGTTGTAACTACATGGGTAAGGTTATCAGGAAGATCCTGATGCTCATGAATGATAGTAAAACCTGTTTCCTTGATATGCTGCCCCTGTAAATCAACCATAGCGGCAATTTTTTCTGAAGAAGTGCTTTTTAACACTTCCTCATATTGCTTTTCCAGACCGTTTTTTCCGATGATATCTTCTAGCCGATACTCTTTTCCCGCCCTTTTTGTTGCTTGGTATTCGGTTTCACTGATCCGGCCAATACTTCCGATGATATGCACAGCAGGCCAATTGTTTTGATAGCGGGGGATAATCGGTAGGACATATACCCCCGGCAAATCAGCATTTTTAATTAGAGAAATTTCTTTTTCAGAAAGATTGGTTTTAAGAATTACAGGATCTAGTTTAAGTTGATCCATAACTGTTTCCAGAGGAAGATTCAATTGAGAAGATATAAATGACGCTATTTCCGACCGTTTTTGCATCATCCTGGGAAAAACAACAACTGTAGGCTTCTCCTCCACATTCGTAAATGGACGCAGCTTGCGATCTAAAATCTGACCACGGGGAAATTGAACATGATTCACGGTTTGTTGTCGCTGTGCTACTGCTTGTTGAGCATATTTTTCCCCTTGTATAAACTGAATATAAAATAATCTGCCCAGTAAAAAAAGAAAGAAACCGGCAAAACCAAGTAGAGCATCAAAATGCGTTTTTGCTGGAACAACAAAAGACCACCCCATAATGAATCGTATTAATTATAGGGTGGTCGCTAAAATTAAGAAATATTCATCTGTTAAATGTCATCTCGGTTAAAGTTTAATGTTCTGACAGGATCTCCACAGAAAAAGGCAAACGTTTTAGCAAACTCAGGGTATCTTTTTTCGTGTCCGGAGTAACCCGAACCAATAGTTTCCCATTTATGGGTTCAATAGCCGTAACCAAAGCCAAATTATCATAACCCTCGATAATTTTATTAAAAACATTTATGTTTTCAGGATCAATACGTACCGAAATATTTAAATTTTCTTTATCCATTTATCCTCTGTTTCCCTTCTCATGAGCGCGGCGTAGTAAAGAATAGGGTGGAATTTTTTCTACTGGAGCTGCCATGGTTACTATTTGCTGGGGATGGGGAGCATGCTCAATCGGTTCTCCCTGGTCATTTTTCATCTTGCTAATTTCCCAAGGAATAAAATTACCCTGTGGAGGCAAAATTTCGATTTTATCGCCAAGAGACATTCGGTTGCGTTGCTCTACCCTCATTTCCCCGGTCTCAGGTAAATATTCCAATACCAGACCGATAAAATCATAGTTCCGCACATAAGAAGAGGTATCATACCGATGATCTTGAGCATTCGGTTTATTAAAGGCAAATCCCTGGGTATAGTGGCGATGACTTACTTTGCCCAGTTCCTCAAACCAGCGTTTGTCAAAGGTAAAATTGTTTGGATTCTTCCAATAGGCATCAATTACTTCCCGATAAACTTTTACCACCGTTGCCAGATAATAAGAGCTTTTCATGCGTCCTTCAATTTTGAGGGAATGGACCCCGGCTTCAATTAGGTCAGGAATTAGTTCCACCAGGCAAAGATCTTTAGAATTAAAAATATAGGTGCCTCTTTCGTCCTCTTCCAAGGGAAAATATTCTCCAGGTCTTTTTTCTTCTTCCAAACGATACTTCCAGCGACAGGGATGAGCACAATCTCCTTGATTGGCATCACGACCAGCCAGATAGTTGCTCAGCAAACATCGACCGGAATAGGAAATGCACATGGCACCATGAACAAAGGACTCTAATTCCAATTCAGTATTGTCTCGAATCTCTTTGATTTCCCTTAGGGAAAGCTCCCGAGCCAGAACAATACGTTTGGCTCCCATTTCCTGCCAGAAGAGTGCTGTGGACCAATTGGTATTGTTAGCTTGGGTACTAATATGGATATTTAAGTGAGGAAACCTTTTCCGGATCAAACGAAATATTCCGGGATCAGATATCAAAATGCCATCCACCTTTAGTTCATTTAAGATTTCAATATAAGGGATTAATCTCTCTATATCATGATTATGAGCAAAAATATTCACGGTGACATAAATTTTTACCCCTCGCTCATGAGCAAAACGAATCCCTTTTACCATGTCCTCATGAGAAAAATTCCCGGCCCCCGCTCGAAGACTAAATTCCTTGCCTCCCAGATAAACGGCATCTGCGCCATATCTAACTGCTGTATATAGTTTTTCTAAATTACCGGCCGGAGCCAATAATTCCGGTTTCTGCATCATTTTATATTCACTCCATCATTTAGTAAATGGCGGCGTTGGCATACAACCAATCCGTCACCAAAGGAAAATAATCTGGTAGTAAGCTCGGGATGCTCCATTACCAGATTTAAAAAATCGCGTAATCTTTGCTGCATTGTTCTGCGTCTGCGGGGAATTTGATAACGATCTCGAAAAACTAAATCTTCAATTAAGACATTATCTCCAACTAAAAATCCTCCCGGAATAAGTTTCGGAAACAAAAGTTGAAAAAAATCAAGGTATTGTCCCATAGCCGCATCCATAAAAATGAAATCAAAGGAATCATTAAGATAAGGGAGCACATCTTGGGCATCCCCGGTGTAAGAGCGTATATTATTCATGCCGCTTAAGGTAAATATTTTTGCGCCCGTTTTGCCCGCTCCGGCATGCGCTCAATGGTAACCACAGAGCCCTTCAGCTTTGCCGTCGTTTGGGCCAAAATCAAAGTAGAATAACCTAAGCCGGTTCCAATTTCCAAAATACGCCGACAATTACCCTCTCTATTAATTGTTCCAAGCAACTTACTGTTTCCGGAGCAATTAGTGCCACATGATTATCAGCACAATCATTAACCATCATTTTCAAGATGTTCTCGTTGATAATTTCCATACCACAAACACTCCGTTAGCCAGACCATTTTTAGTATTTTCTTTTTCCCTCATTATGTTCTGCTAAGGTACGGCTAAAATAATGGGATCCATCTGACTTAGCAACAAAATAATAGAAATTACTGTCGGCCGGATACAAAGCCGCTTCAAGGGATGCTTTCCCGGGACAGGCGATTGGGCCAGGAGGAAGTCCTCCATGTAAATACGTATTATACGGTGAATCGATTTTTAAATCTTCATAAAGGAGAACCTGCTTCACTTCGCCTAAGGCATATTGCACCGTGGCACATGACTCCAAATGCATGCCGCTCTTGATACGATTATAAAAAACACTGGCAATCACAGGACGATCTTCCGGCACTTTTGCTTCCTTTTCAATGATGGAGGCCAGAGTAACAATTTCATGAATCGTCATACCTATTTCCCGCGCTCGATCATGCCATTCCGAGAGAAAAACATCATCAAATCTTTTGAGCATCATGGCAATAACCTTATCTTCCGGCCATCCGGGAGTGATTTGGTAAGTGTCAGGAAATAAAAACCCTTCTAAGCGCTCTGGGCTGTTTGGGGGAGGTAGATATGGATAGGGAAAATTCTTGGTCTGAGCAACCTCCAAAAATTTGTCTTGATCGACAAATCCGTTTTCAGCCAATAACTGCGCAATTTGTATCAAATTATATCCTTCCGGAATGGTAACCTTTTTAGTCTGGGCTTGTCCCCGAGATATCTTCTCTCCTATGTCCCAAAGGGAAACTTGTCCGGTAAAGCTGTATTCACCTGCCTTTAGTTTTCCATCTAAACCTGTCAGCCGGGTATATAATTTAAAAGGTAAATGGTGGCGAATCAGACCTTCACTTTCAAGCATTTGAGCAATATCACTCGTTGTCGCTTGTTCCGGGATTCTGAAGAATACTTCTTGATGCACAGGGACCGGCCTTATAAATAATCCGATGAAAGAGGCAGCCAAAATTGCGATTAAAACCAAAATTATTATTCCTTTTTTCCCCTTTTTGCGACTTCTTTTAGCCATGCTCGCCTCCGTTTTGTTTCATAAAATAGAAATTTGTTACCATTATACAGGTATCATCAAGTTTTAACAATAATTATAACAAAGATAGGCCTGTTTTGAAACCTATGGATATTTCATGTTCCTATTTATCCCTTGTTCTCCGGTACTCTAATTACAGCCTTTTGTGCTTGGTATTGATCTCTGGTTATCCTTTCTCGGGAGAGAACACGGCCATCCGGGGCCAAGAATTCTCGAAACAAGTCTACCACCATCCCTTTTTGGCCTTTCTTTTCTACAATAACTTCATTCGGTTTCAAAGTTTTGTCGTAAATGATTTCTTCATCCCCATCCAAATATTTTACAATCTCACTAGAAATCCCAACGTGGGGATAATCTCCTTTAGTGCCAAAGAGGAATATTTTAAGTTTACCTTTAGTGTATTCCGTATGAAGCAATACAGGTTTTTGCCGATTATTCAAAAACTTTAAATCTGCCCAATTATATGATACGGTAGCATCCCGACCCGGATCCACGTAACTTACCGGCAAAGAATGAGCATGTCGTTCCAGAATCGGTAAATTGGCCAATAAAATTACATTATATAAGGTTGAAGAAACCTGACAAACCCCACCCCCAATCCCCGGGGCAAATTCATTATTTTCGATTACCAGAGATTCCTTATACCCTGCCTCGGTGGTGCGGGGGCCAACAATTTCATTAAAAGAAAATACATCACCGGACATTAAGATCACTTGATCTAGAGCTTCGGCAGCAATTTTTATATTGAAGGACCTATCCTCCTGAGCAGCATTAAAAAAAGTTTCAAAACTGGCCACAACCCCGTTAATTTCCCATGAAAGGACAGTTTCCTCCGTGATTGGCGGGATAACAATGCGAGTAATTAAGTGGGCATTATTCTGATCTCCCGATAACAACATTTCTTTAATCTTATTTCTGCTTTCTTCCACTTCAATTTGTAAACCGGGTTTTTCAGGCTTAATTTCTACGCTATGATCTTTATTAATAATCAGCTCGGCATTTTCTCCGTCATGGTTAATCGTCTGAGCCATTTTTTCAATTTCCTTTTCCAGGACCTGTTCATCTAAATCAAAAGCTAAGGGGATTGTGATACCATAATGTTTTGCTTTCCAGCGCATGGACCACCTTCGCCAAAAAGGACCTTCTCTGCCCACTGACCAGGCATCCGCGATGGTTTTAGCGGAATTCTCTTTTAATCCTAATTGCTGGGGAGAATAAGACCAGCTTTCATTTGCTCCTTCTATGATGATTTCTTTGCTCATAGCTTGTTGATAAATTGGTTCGAAATGCCGTAACAACGGTCAATTTCCATATTGCTTGATCTCATTCCGCTGATGATTATTCCAGGTCAGGATTTTATTACTATGCATTACCTGAAATTCGTAAAACAGAATGGCAGATAAGATTAATAAGAGAGATCCCATAAGCAATTTTGGCTTTTTTCTGATCCTTAGACAAAAAGGGTCACCTCACCCCGCCTTTTCCTTAATTTTATGTTATGAGGGACCAATTCATCTTATGTTTGATTATTCCGGATATGAAGAAACCTTCATCAGTGTTATCAATAGAACCCTGATGAAGGTTAAATATTTTTCTAAATCTATTGATTATCCTCATCTTCTAAGATACTTTCATAAGCATCGGCAACCTTTTCCCATTCTTCATCATCTTCAATCTCCGTGAGAAGCTCCTCACCATTTTCATCCTTCTCAATTTTTAGGATGATCGCTTCATCTACATCTTCTTCATCTTCTGCCACCATCGGATATAAGATAGCATATTCTGCCCCATCTACCTCAATCAGGTCAAGAACTTCAAACTCATGTTCCGTACCTTCTTCATCTAAGAGGACAATCCTTCTATCTTCAAAATCAGTCATATTCACACCTCGTTTTTTTAAATTACGGTCATTGTAAACGATTCGTTAAGTGATGTCAATGGTTCCAACCTCTAATATCCATTTTGTTCAAGGTTTTTGCCGTATAGAAAAATCTAAATAACCTTGAAGAATAATTACCGCCGCCATTTTATCAATTACCTTTTTCCTTTTTCCTCTCGAAACATTTCCTTCCAGAAGAGTTTTTTCCGCTGCCATGGTGGAAAGTCTTTCATCCCACATTTTAACAGGAAGTCCTGTCTCATGGGCAATCACATCAGCCATTTTCTGAGTTCGCTCAGCCGAAGGACCCAGAGTTCCGTTCATATTTTTGGGTAAACCGACAACAATTTCTTCTACACCATACTCATCAATAACTATTTTAAGATTAGTCAAATCTTCCTCCAAATTGCCTTTGCGTCGAATTGTATCTATTCCTTGAGCTGTCCAGCCTAAAGGATCGCTGATTGCCATCCCAATAGTTTTTTCTCCAATATCCAAGCCTAAAATTCTCATGAAGTACTACTCCTTTATCAAACAATCAATCAGTTGTAATAATATGAGATTGACTATTATATTACTTTAATGCAAAAATCAGGACAGAGGGGAGCGCAATATCCGCAGAGAACACATTTTTCGATATCGACGGTGGACTTACCATCCCGTAGGCTTAATGCTTCCTGAGAACATTTTTCCAAACATTTGCCACACCCAAAGCAACCCTCGCCAATTAAGAGTCTTCGGGGTTCTCGTGTTACTTTAGCTAAATCTTGAGAATTGGGCACCTTTCCTACAGACCAAGCTGCATTTATGCGCACCTCTTCAGGGCTTTTCATCCCGATCGCTACCGCATCCACACAATCAAGTTCAAAAGACCACTTTAATGCTGCTTCCACTTTAGCAATTAGGTTCCCACCCCCAATAGGCTTCATGCTGTATATCCCTTTTCCTGCTTGCTTAGCTTTACGGATAGCCTGAAGCATTTCCTCCACACTCCCGTCCTGAATACCTAAGCCTTCTTTATTAAGCATCGGGTGAATTACTTCTATTTCGTCTAATTGTGTCGCTGCCTGCACTCCTTCAATCCGATGTGTAGACATCCCTACTGCCCCTATTATACCTTTAGCCTTTGCTTCTAACAGATATTCAATAGCTTCCCAATGCCCCTTTAAGGTTAAAAGGGATTCTTGCTCATGAAGCAGGAAAATCTCAATACGATCCCGGTTTAATTCCCGCCGAGCCTTTTCCAGGCTTTTTGCCATTAATTCCTTTGAATAGGCGTATGATTTGCTGGCGATGATAATGTCTTCAGAACGGCCTTTTAAAGCTTCTTTAATATAAGCATAATTCTGATAATATTCCGCCGTATCAATAAAATTGATGCCTGTATCAAGTGCAGCTTTGATCACCTCAGCTCCTTGACCGAGACTTAAATTTGCCTGCAAGGGTCCGATGGTTAAGGAACCAAAACATATTGCGGATACGAGAAAACCTGTTTTCCCCAATTGTCGATAAATCATCATCATTATCCTTTGAATTAAATTTTGAGAAATAATATTTCTATTATCTTGTGGTTCGGCTATGAACGAAAAACAAGACGACCTATCGGTCGTCAAATTAAATTAAAGCTTATCTGTGCAAATAGCTCCGCACTAATTCTTCGATCAAATCATCCCGTTCTACACGACGAATTAAGCTACGCGCCTGATTATGACTAGTGATATAGGCCGGATCTCCGGAAATCAAGTAGCCGACCAATTGGTTGATGGGATTATAACCTTTCTCTTCCAAAGCTTCAAAAACAAACAATAAAGTTTCTCGTGGATTAAGCTGCTCCTCCTTCTCTACCTTGAACATGATCGTTTCTTCCATGTGATTTCTCTGATTATCTTTGTTTCCAGTCACCCATAACACCCCCGCTCGATCTATATCTATACCATTCGCTTATGATTATCAGATTCCTGTTATTTTAGGAAAATTAAAAGCTGTTTTTTATGATAACTGAGCAACGATGATTTCTCTAGCTGTCCTCAGGGCAGGTTGCACCATCTTCGGATCTTTACCACCGGCCTGGGCCATATCAGGACGGCCGCCACCACCGCCCCCGGCTATTTTAGCAGTTTCTTTCAAAATATTACCGGCATGAAGTCCTTTTTCCTTGAGATCTGAGGTCACCATGGCAACAAAATTCACCTTGTCTTGGCTCACAGCACCTAAAACAATAACTCCGGAACCTATTTTGTCTCGAATTAAATCTGCCATGGAGCGAAGCGCATTCATATCCGGTGCTTCAACCTGAGCAATAACTATATTAATGCCATTTATGGTTTCCTTATGGTCTAAAACATCGCCGGTCACATCTTTGGCCAGCTTTGCTTGAAGAGCTTCAATTTCTTTTTCTTTGCTTTTTAATTCGCTCTGCAAAGCTTCCGCTTTTTTCACCACATCTGCGGGAATTGTCTTAAGGGCATGAGCGGTTTCTGTTAATAGCTTTTCCTGATCTCGGAAAAAGGAGCGAGCATTATGACCGGTTACTGCTTCGATACGCCGTAGTCCGGCACCGATGCCTACTTCGCTTAAAATTTTCACCAAGCCTATTTCTCCGGTAGCACGACAATGAGTTCCTCCGCATAACTCGATACTATAGTCACCTACTTTTATTACCCTGACTTCATCACCATATTTTTCACCGAATAAAGCCTTTGCCCCCATGGCTTTGGCATCATCAATGTTCGTATGTAAGATTTCCAGATTCAAGTTATCTAAAACAATACCGTTAACAATCTCTTCTACGTGAGCTAACTCTTCCTTAGTCAATCCGGAGAAATGAGAAAAGTCAAAACGCAAGCGCTCGGAATTTACTAAAGAACCGGCTTGATGGGCATGTTCCCCAATTACATTTCTAAGAGCACGATGAATCAAGTGGGTTGCGGTATGGTTGCGGGCAATCGCTCGTCTTTTTTCTCGATCCACAACAGCTTTGATCGTATCCCCTACTGAGATGGATCCTTCTTCAACTTGAATCTGATGAAGAATTAAACCGCTTGCTAATTTTTGGGTATCAAGTACCTGGGTTCGACCCGCCGCACTGGTGATAAAACCCGTATCTCCCACCTGACCGCCACTTTCAGCATAAAAAGGAGTTGATGCCAATACAAGATAACCGGAATCACCAGCAGTAAGATATGTGCGACTCTCTCCAGCTGTTATCAATGCCAGGATTTTACTTTCCACTTCCGTTGTATCGTAACCAAGGAACTGGGTAACAGGCACACCGGTAAGCAATGAATTCATGGCTGTAGCATCATCAAAGGCCTTGGAATCGATACGTGCTGCCCGAGCTCTCTGCCTTTGTTCTTCCATAGCTGCTTCAAAACCCGCCCGATCTACGGTAATATTATATTCTTCAGCAATATCTTCTGCTAAATCAAAAGGAAAGCCATAGGTATCATAAAGAAGAAAAGCATCTTTACCTCTAAGTTGATTTTTACCTTCTTTTTTAAGATCTTCAATGATTCCAGCAGCCACCTTCATTCCTTCAGACAAGGTTTCATGGAACCTTTCCTCTTCAATACGAATTACCTTTTGTATGTATTCCTGCTGTTCCTCTATTTCCGGATAGGTCTTACCCATCAAACCGACCACAACAGGTACCATCTCACACAAGAAAGGCTGATCCCAGTCTAATACTTTGACAAAGCGAGCTGCCCTGCGTAGAATACGCCTTAGCACATAGCCTCTTCCTTCGTTACTGGGTAGTACTCCGTCGGCAATTAAAAAAGTGCAGGAGCGAGCATGATCGGCAATCACTCGGAAAGGGAAACCCCTTTCGTCACTATAATAGGTTTTTCCTACTTTCTTTTCTATATAATTAATTAATTCTTTCAAGAGATCGGTGTCATAATTGGAAGATACATTCTGTAGCACCGAGGTAATCCGTTCTAAACCCATACCGGTATCAATACTAGGTTTAGGTAAAGGGGTCAACCTCCCTTGTTCATCTCGGTTAAATTGCATAAATACCAGGTTCCATAACTCTAACCAGCGATCACAGTCACATTTACCAATGGCACATTCTTCAGCTCCACAGCGATATTCCTCGCCCCGATCAATCAAAACTTCACTGCAGGGTCCACAAGGTCCTGTATCACCCATGGACCAAAAGTTATCCTTTTCGTCTAGACGCAGAATTCTCTCCTTAGGAATCTCTGTGAGTTCTAACCATAAATCATATGCTTCATCATCATCTAAGTAGATGGTAGCATAAAGCTTATCCTTGGGTAAACCTAATACCTGAGTAAGAAATTCCCAAGCATAAGCAATCGCTTCTCGTTTAAAATAATCGCCAAAAGAAAAATTTCCTAACATTTCGAAAAAAGTATGATGGCGTGCAGTTCTTCCAACGGTATCCAAATCATTATGTTTCCCACCGGCTCGGACGCATTTTTGCGAGGTAGTAGCTCGGTTATAGGGTCTTTGTTCCAAACCTAAAAATACATCTTTGAACTGTACCATACCCGCATTAGTAAATAACAATGTGGGATCGTTATGGGGTACCAAGGATGCACTGGGAACAATTGTATGTCCTTTACTCTCAAAATACTTAAGAAATTTTTCCCTGACTTCGTTTCCTGTCATACTTCTCCTCCGTTCTTATCAGCAGCTATATCTTTATTAACTCTATTGTAGCACCTTTTTTATATATTACACGATCTTTTTCCCTTTTCAATGTAAAAATATCCATTATTCTATAAAATTATACTTAAGATCAGGTTCAGCTGTCAATCCAGTTTTAAATCTACTGCTTTTTGATACAAATAATTAATCAATATTCGCAACACAGCAATCATTGGAACTGCAAAAAGCATTCCCCATATACCAAAATAAAAACCTCCTAAAAGAAGAACAAAGATGATGGTTAATGGATGAAGTCCTACACTATCACTGATGATCTTTGGTGTAATGATGGAACTTTCAATTTGCTGTATCACAACCATCACAATCACAGTATATAAAGCTAGTTTCTTTGATTGCAAATAAGCTAAACATACAGCTGGAACGGCACCTATAAAAGGCCCAAAATAGGGAATAATATCGGCTAAACCGGCAATGAAACCTAAAGTTACGGCGTAATTGACCCCAATGATCTTAAGTCCGATTATAGTCAGTACTCCTACCAGAAAAGCCACTGTGAGATGACCATAGATAAATCTTCGTAATACCAGATTAATTTTAAACCATAACCCTAATATTTCCGACCGTTTACCAGGCGGAAGAAAGGATACTATTTTTTGAGTAATTAATTTATGATCCTTAAGGAAATAGTAGGTTAAAATGGGCAGTATAATTAAACTAAAGGTATAACTGAAAAGACCAATAATAATGGAAGCAGAGCTTCTGACCACTTCAATGATATATGCTTCAATAAAAAGAATGTTTTCATCCACAATCTGCCTGATACTATCGGGAATGTTGAAACGGCTATAACGATCTTGCCAATCCAGCAGAGAATTTTGAAAACTTTTTGCATAAAAAGGTATTTCGCCGGCAAATTGAGTAAGCTCAGAAAAAATTCCTGGGAAAACATATAGCACCAGAATTAAAATTATGATACTACAACCAAAATAAACGGTGAGAATTGCTCCAATCATAGAAAATCGATGGTACACTAAAAATTCAACAAAAGGGAGTAGAATATACGCAAGGAGAATTGCCAGTAAAAAAGGCATGAGAATATTTCTGATCTGATACAAAAAAAGCCCTGCCAAAATGAATAAGGCTAGACTTGAAAAGACACAAATAACTATACGCTTTTTTTTCTCCACTTTACTCACCTCTTATTAACAGATGTGACAATCTTTATATTAAGATTAAAAAATTAGAAAGAAAAAGTGAGGTCACCCTCACCTTTCGTTACGAATTATAATTGATTATTTAATTATCTCTCGAAACACCTTTATTGATTCCTTTTAAAACTCTTTTTGCTCTGCTTTGCAAATGTTGGGTTTGATGCATCATATTTTGTGCGCTTTCATGAAAAGGCTTTCTTTGGGGAGCCGTAAACATGCCCAACAAAGTTCCGAGAATACTACCGGCTAAAATTCCTTTTACAAATGATCTGTTGTTCACGTCATTCATCTCCTTTTTCTTATTGTGCCGAATCCATATTTGTTAATGTGCCATCTTCCGAAATCTCAAAAACTTCGTTTAGATCATTGAACTCAACAAGACAATTCCAACAAAAAAATTGGTTCGTACCTATCTTGCCAATTTCTCGCCCATTACATACAGGACATCCCATGATTACACCTTCCTTTTAATTCCTTATGTCCCATTATTAATTCCATAGATTTTCATCTATTTGATCTACTAAGAATGATTCTTTATGCATTAATTGATTTTGTGCCCAAGGAATCATTTTTCGACCTTGATTCAAGTCTGCCCATATACCCCCGGAAAGTTCAAACCCTAAAATCTTTCCGGTATTTTTATCAAAGACTAAATCCTTTATAGTGCCTATTTCGGTCCCTGTTATAGAAATAACATTTTTTCCCGTGTTTTTTCGCCATAACAAACTATTGAGATCGTTAGCTTCATCCAGCACATCTTCTTGTCCGCTGATAATTAAGGCATCTCGGCCGACTTGAACCAAATGGTTCCAGGGAATAATCTTGGCGTTTCTTAAAATGCTTCGATTTTCCAAAACAATTCCTTTCAGGTAACCTTCTGAATCATCTACAATTAAGTCTTCCACACGACCGATTTCTCTACCGTCTTTTAGAGTCATGACCTTTTGGCCTATGATTTGCTGTCCCTTTAACAATTCCGTCCTCCTCTAATCGATCTAATAAATAGTATTGACCGATAAAAGAGAAAAAAAACGTCTGTCGACGTTTTTTTTAAAACAAATATAGTTTTTATTCGATAATTCCTCCGCCTACCACATATTCACCTTGGTAGAATACCACTGCTTGACCAGGGGTGATAGATTTTTCCGGTTCTTTAAATTCCACCAAAACCCGGTCATTTTCCAGAGGTGAAATAACCGCTAGTGTTTCCTGGGCTTTATAACGAATTTTTACCGTTACCTCCATGGGTTCTTCTAATCGATCCATTAAAATGAAATTATTATGATGAGAAATCAATGTTTTCTTATATAAATCTTCCGCGTCACCTATAACAACCCCATTTTTATTCGTTAAAATATCTACTACGTAAGCCGGCTTACCCAAAGCCAAACCTAAGCCTTTTCTTTGTCCTATAGTATAATAAGGAACACCTCTATGTTGACCGATTACATTCCCTTGGGTATCCAAAAAGGGACCTTCTTTAATCTTTTGACCCACTTTTTCTTGTAAAAAGCGGCGATAATTATTATCTGGAATAAAACAAATTTCCTGACTTTCCGCTTTTTCAGCTACCAATGATAAGTTCATCTTATGAGCTAATTCTCGAATTTCTGGTTTTGTATAGGCACCTAAGGGTAAGAGCACTTTGATAATTGGTCTTGGGTAAAATTATATAAAACATAGGTCTGATCTTTATTCTGATCTAAGGCTTTTTTTAATAGATATCGTCCTCGCTCTTGATCAAATAAAACTCTGGCATAATGGCCGGTAGCTACATAATCTGCGCCTAAAGTCATAGCTTTATGCAGCAGTGCAGAAAATTTTACATATTGATTACATGCAATACAAGGATTAGGGGTTTTCCCTTGTAAATACTCCTGAATAAAATAGTTTATCACTTTTTTTTTGAAAAAGATCCCGAAAATTCATTACATAAAAGGAATATCTAACGTTTGTGCTACTCGTCGGGCATCATCCACAGCCGAAAGACTACAGCAACCTCCGCTTCCATCGGGATCAGGTTCGTCCTGGGGCAAGATTTGCATCATAACTCCGAATAAGTCATAGCCCTGTTCTTTTAAAAGAGCTGCCGTAACAGAGGAATCTACCCCGCCGCTCATTGCCACCAATACCTTTTTTTATCAGCCATAATTTTATTTCCCTACCTTAATCCTAACTTTTTCAGTCTGGCCAAGATTTTATGTTCGAAGCCATTTTCCGTGGGTTGATAGTAAACAATTCCCGCTAATTCATCCGGTAAATATTGTTGGGCGACAAAATTATCGGGATAGTCCTGAGGATATTTATAATGTTTGCCATTTCCCAAATCTTTAGCCCCCTGATAATGAGCATCTCTTAAATGCATCGGCACTTCGCCAATGGGACAGTCTTTTACTTCTTTTATTGCTCTGTCAATGCCTTTAATCACCGCATTAGATTTAGGGGCACACGCAACATAAAGAGCAGCAGCAGCCATAGGCAGCCTGGCTTCAGGTAATCCCACATAGGCCAAAGCCTGTGAAGCAGCAATAGCGTATTTTAAGGCTTCAGGATCTGCTAAGCCAACATCTTCAGCTGCACAAATGATGATTCTGCGCATGATAAACTCAGGGTCCTCCCCTGCATCCAGCATCCGGGCCATCCAATGGAGGGTGGCATCGGGATCGGATCCTCTCATGCTTTTGATAAAAGCAGAAATTACATCATAATGATAATCGCCTTTTTTATCGTATTTTACCGCACGCCTTTGAATTGATTGTTCTGCTACTTTGAGATCAATATACCTGATGCCATCTTCCTGAGGCGGTGTGGTAGTAACTGCTAATTCTATGGCATTTAAAGCGATGCGTGCATCGCCTCCAGCCATAGCGGCAAGGTGGTCTAAGGCATCTTCCTCCATTTTCACTTTATAATTTCCCAAACCCTGTTCTTGATTATCTAACGATCGGAGCAAAATCTTTTTTATATCTTCCTGGGACAAAGCCTTTAAACGAAATATCCTGGAGCGGGAAAGCAGAGCTGAGTTAACCTCAAAATAAGGGTTCTCTGTGGTAGCACCGATTAAAATCAAGGTGCCGTCTTCCACAGCAGGCAAAAGAGCATCCTGTTGACCTTTATTAAAACGATGAATTTCATCAATAAATAGAATTGTTTTCTGACTGTACATGCCCAGTCGGTCTTTAGCTTCTAGAATAACTTTTTTTAAATCGGCAATACCGGCCGTAACAGCACTTAATTCCTCAAAATGAGCTTTGGTGTTGTTGGCAATTACCTGTGCTAGAGTTGTCTTTCCGGAGCCGGGAGGACCGTAAAAGATGACAGAGGAAAGCCGGTCTCCTTCGATGGAACGACGCAGAAGAGAGCCGGGCCCAATTATATCTTCCTGACCATAGAAATCTTCCAGTCTTTTAGGTCTCATACGAGCAGCTAAAGGAGCTGACTTTTTTAAAATATTTTTACGGGAGTATTCGAATAAATCCACAGAAGCACCACCTATTTTATCTGAAAATGTTTTCTAAACGGTGTTAATGGAACAGCTTAGCATAGAAGTGGTTGCATATGTTACGCTTTATGTTAATAAAATTCAGATGGAGTAAAAAATCCCCATCTGAATTAATAGCTTGCTTCAATTTATAAAAAAATTTATAATGCTGAATTACAGCAGTTTAGAGAGCATTGTTGATGATAGCGGATAATTCGTTCTTGGATTTATAACCAACAACTCTTTGAACTTCTTTTCCGTCTTTAAAAAGTAACAAAGTAGGAATGCTCATTACCGAATACTTTCCTGCTGTCGCATTGTTTTCGTCCACATTGATTTTTCCCACGATTACTTTGCCGTCAAATTCATTAGCAATTTCATTTACCACAGGAGCTATCATTTTACAAGGGCCACACCAAGCTGCCCAAAAATCTACCAAAACGGGTTTTTCAGCCTGTAATACTGCTTCTTGAAAATTTGCATCAGTAAATACCTGAACTTTATCGTTAGCCATTTGAAATCTCCTCCTAATAAATAATTAATTATGTTATTATCATTGTTAAATAAAATTATACCTTATTATTGACATAAATACTATGATTTTCTTAAGCTTTACCCTTTGACCCATGAGATTACTTAGTGAATTTAGTCATAACTTGAATAAG
Source organism: Dehalobacterium sp. (assembly GCA_040766325.1). Classification (GTDB taxonomy): domain Bacteria; phylum Bacillota; class Dehalobacteriia; order Dehalobacteriales; family Dehalobacteriaceae; genus Dehalobacterium. The sequence goes on from JAXGQR010000010.1 coordinate 32,355, forward strand.
GTCGTCAATCATTTTATCTTCCAAGTTCTTTTCTAAGGCATCCTTCAGACATTTTCTAGTATGGTTTTCAAATAATATAACACCTACCTTATTGATCGCAGCTCGAATGGCCGCAATTTGAGTCAAAATATCTACACAACTTTTTTCGTTTTCAATCATTTTTTGAATACCCTTGACCTGACCTTCAATTTTTTTCAAGCGATGAATAATGTCATCTTTAGTGCACTCCGCCAATAAAAACACCTCCATACCCCTACCCCGTATGTCTTTATTATAATTGATTACGGAATGTTTTACAACTAATAGCATGTCAAATAAGAACATATATTATTAAAAAAAAGAGAACCTCTCAGTTCTCCGCGTGCAATAAATTTTGATTGATAAAACCCCACATATGTCGTAGAACCGATGTTTTGAACCTGCCTCAAGCAGGTGGGTACCCTCCTGGTCATCTTCTTGGTCCTCTTACGGGAGAGGCTGAAAGTCCACAATCAGAGTTAGGTTCCCGAAGATAAAGTGTTGGAACAAAACTATTCGGTAGAAACGTGCATCGTAGGGTTTTTCTTTACATTTATATTATCATAATTTAATTTATATTTCATTAATAATTAAAAAGTTATCCTATGTTTATTTCTTTGGCATATTTAGCTTAATGTGTAATTCCCGCAATTGCTTGGGCGTTACCGGGCCTGGGGCTTTAATCATTAAATCCGTGGCACTTTGGGTCTTAGGGAAAGCAATGACGTCACGAATAGAGTCTTTTTTCAACATAAGCATCACAAGACGATCAATTCCAAAAGCAATTCCCCCGTGAGGTGGAGCTCCATATTCAAAGGCTTCCAACATAAAACCGAATTTTTCACGAGCTTCTTCCGGAGTAAAACCTATCAAGTTAAATAATCTTTCTTGAATCTCACGTTGATGGATTCTGATACTCCCGCCCCCTATTTCTACTCCGTTTAATACCATATCGTAGGCTTTTGCCTTTACCTGTCCCGGATTGGTTTCTAAAATCGGCAGATCTTCATCTCTAGGTGAAGTAAACATATGATGTTTAGCTACCCATCTTTCTTCTTCATCATCAAATTCTAAAAGGGGAAAATCCACTACCCAAACAAAATTCAGCATATTGTTATCGATTAAGTTCTGTCTTTTAGCAATTTCCAGGCGCAAATGTCCCAGACTGTCAGCTACAATAGAAGGTTTATCCGCCACAAAGAGGAGGACATCGCCCTTTTGAGCATGGAATCGGTCAAGCAATCGATTGATCTGATCTTCACTAAAGAATTTGGCTATAGGAGATTTTACCCCATTTTCTTCCACAGTGATCCAAGCAAGACCCTTAGCGCCGTAGATGGCTACCATTTTTGTCAAATCATCTAATTCCTTACGGGAATAATGACCACAACCTACCGCGTTGATTCCCTTTACTTGTCCACCGGCGGCTAAGATGTTCTTGAAGACCTGGAAGTTGCTTTCAGCAGCTACATCAGCTACATCAACCAATTCAAGGCCAAAACGGAGATCCGGTTTATCTGAACCATATTTATTCATAGCTTCTTCATAAGAAATTCGGGGAAAAGGCGTAATAATTTCCACATTAAGCACCTTTTTAAATAAATAAGCAGTCATCTCTTCCATAAGGAAGAGAACATCATCTCGATTGACAAAAGACATTTCAATATCTAACTGAGTAAATTCCGGTTGTCGATCAGCTCTCAAATCCTCATCGCGAAAACAACGTACCACTTGGAAATATCTTTCCATACCTGCCACCATTAAAATCTGTTTAAATTGTTGCGGCGATTGAGGCAAGGCATAGAATTCTCCCGGATGAACCCGGCTGGGGACTAGATAATCTCGAGCACCTTCAGGTGTGCTGTTAGCCAGCATAGGGGTTTCAATTTCTAAAAAACCATGTTCATCCATAAAAGTTCGTATCGCAATGGTGGTTTTATGACGAGCAATCATGGCCTGTTGCATTTCCGGACGACGCAGATCCAGATAACGGTATTTCAATCGTAAAAGTTCATCAACATCAATGCCATCTTCAATATAAAAAGGCGGGGTTTTAGACGTGTTTAAAATATGTAAAGCTTCGGCGTAAATTTCAATTTCTCCCGTTGCCATATTAGGATTCACAGTTCCTTCAGGTCTGATTCCCACTTGACCTGTGACGGCTAATACGTATTCATTTCGTACGGCTTCTGCCTTTTGAAAATAATTCCCGGATATTTGGGGATCAAACACTACTTGCACTAATCCTGAACGGTCTCTTAGATCAACAAAAATTAAACCACCATGATCCCGCCGCCTTTGTACCCATCCCATTAATACTACTTTTTCTCCTTGATTAACGGCGTCTAATTCACCACAACCATGGGTTCTTTTTAAACCCGAAATTCCTTCTGCCACAAGACTTCCTCCTTATTATATAACCGTCTAAATAATTCTTTTATTTTAATGTTTGTTCCATGAAATTCAAAGCTTCGGAAACCATCATTTCTTTTTGTTCTGAGGTCTCCATATTCCGAACCATAATCACGTCCCGAGCAAGTTCATCTTCGCCTAGAATCAGCACATATTTCACATTGAAGCGGTTGGCTGCTTTCATCTGCGCTTTCATACTTCGGTTCATATAATCCTTCTCTGCTTTGATACCCATTTTGCGCAGGTTCATTAAGAGTTGAAAGGCTTTTTTATGTCCTTTCTCTTCGATGGCCACCAGGTATACATCTAACATCTTTCTCGAACTAAGTTCAATTCCCTGTGAAGCTAAAGTAGGGAAAATTCTTTCCAATCCTAAAGCAAAACCGACACCCGGTGTCGGAGGTCCTCCTAATGATTCCACTAAACCATCATAACGTCCGCCGCCGCATATAGCACTCTGAGCACCGATCTCCTGCACAATTATCTCAAATGCAGTTTTCGTATAATAATCTAATCCTCGAACCATTCTATCATCAATCTGATACTTAACTCCGGCCATTTCCAAATATTCTTTGACGGATGTAAAATGATCCGCACATTCCGAACAAAGGGAGGACAAAACCGTGGGCGCGTCTGTTGTGATTTTTTGGCATTGAGGGTTTTTGCAGTCCAGAATACGCAAGGGATTTCGATTAAATCTCCCCTGACAATCGGGACATAGGTGCTCTAAATCTTGTTTTAAAAATTCTTGAAGTAGTTGGCGATGCGTCGGACGACATTTAGGACACCCAACGCTGTTTAAACGCACTTCCAGCCCAGTTAATCCTAAACGTTGATAAAAAACCATCGCCAAACCGATTACTTCCGCATCAATCCCCGGATCAGAGGAACCAAACACCTCCACGCCAAACTGATGAAATTGTCGATAGCGTCCTGCCTGAGGTCTTTCATAGCGAAACATGGGTCCCATATAGTAAAGCTTTACCGGTTGAGGTAAAGCACTCATTTTGTGCTCTAAATAAGCGCGTACGGTAGAGGCTGTTCCCTCCGGTCTTAAAGTAATGCTGCGCTTTCCCCGGTCTTCAAATGTATACATTTCTTTTTCTACAATATCCGTAGTCTCCCCTACTCCTCTTTGAAACAATTCCGTGTGTTCAAATATGGGGATGCGGATTTCGTGATAATCAAATTCTGCACAGATTTCCCTGAGAATTTTTTCAACTAACTGCCATTTTTCAGTTTCCTGGGGCAAAAAATCATTTGTCCCTCGGGGGCGGGTTGTTAACAAGTGAAAAACCTCCTTTCAAAAAAGAAACAAGTAAAATAAAAACTCCCCCCCTGACGATTCATCATCAGGGACGAGAGTTCTTCCCGCGGTACCACCCTAATTGGATCATATACTAAATCCCACTTTTATCATCTGATAACGGGTGATCCCGGACATTCTTTGTTCAAATGCCAGCTCCTGGGTGTTCCTTCAGCAGAGGTTTTTAGAAAAGCTTGCAGTCACGACTTTTCCTCCCTAAAAAAACACAACCTGTCTGAAAATCCCAATCTCCGCCTTTATGTACTAACGATAAAACATGTACGAAACAATTTTATCTAAAGTATCGTGGTTTGTCAATTTGGGAATCTGAATTTATTATAGTTTTCCGTTTTTTTACTGTCATTAGACGAGAAAGGGATTCTCCTTTTTTTCCTGGCCAATGGTGGTATGGGGTCCATGTCCGGGATAGACAAGCAGATCATCATCTAATGTTATGAGTTTATTTTTAATAGATGAGATTAAAATGGAAAAACTTCCTCCTGTAAAATCCGTGCGGCCGATGGAGCCTTTAAAAAGAGTATCACCTACAAAAACAACCTTATCTCCTACCAGCGAAATACCTCCAGGTGTATGGCCCGGGGTATGAAGAACTTTAAAAGTCAAGTTTCCTACCGTTACTATATCTCCTTCTCTTAGGAGTCTATCTGCCTTGGGGCTTTCTCCTTGATTTCCGAAAAGGGATCCTAGATTTAACTTACTGTCTGTGAGATAAGCATCATCTGATTCATGAATTAAAATTGGTGCCTGGGTCAATTCTTTTAAGGTTTTATTGCCACCGATATGATCCCAATGGCCATGGGTATTTAAAATGATAGTAATTTTATAACCATGCTTCTCAGCCAGTTGAAAGATGCGATCTGCTTCATCTCCCGGATCAATGACCATCGCTTCTTTCGTCTCCTGAGAAGCCACCAGATAACAATTGGTACCAATCATTCCTACTTGTAATTCATGGATAATCATAAACTTTCCTCCTATATTTCTAGTTCTATATCGGGATAACAGAGTTTTTGGTATCAGATCAATGGTGCTTATTCCATCTAATGCAAAAATCGTTATCAGGAACTCTCGAACGGTCAGTTGTGATTAAATATCAATTAAAAGTTTTTTTGACTATCTAATAATATTGTTACCGGCCCGTCATTTTCAATAGATACTAACATTTCAGCCTGAAAGATTCCCGTTGCAACAAGAATTCCTTTCTCTTTCAAATAAAGAACAAAAGATTCGTAGAGCTCTTTTCCCCTGTCCGGTTTTGCTGCATCGGAAAAACCGGGTCGGCGTCCCTTACGACAATCTCCGTAAAGAGTAAACTGTGAAACAACCAATATTTCTCCCTGGATATCTATTAAAGATAAATTCATTTTATCCTCTTTATCGGGGAAAATTCGCAAATTTATTATCTTATCCGCTAAATATTCCCCATCTTTTTGTGTGTCTTCTTTGCCGACGCCTAAAAAGACGCACAAGCCCTGCCCAATAGCACCTATTGTTTCTCCGGCAACAGAGACTTCAGCTTTCCTTACTCTTTGTAAAACGGCTCTCATGGTGCACTCCTTTTCGTTTCCATAGAGAAATGAAATAGTTTGTTACAAATCAATATTTCCGCTTGGTGTTACCCTTTTCACCTCAATAACATCCTTTAACCTTCTGACTTTATTCATAATGTATTCCAAATGATCCAGGCTTTTAATTTCCATTTTTACATTAATGGAGGCAAGTTTATTTTTAGTTGCCCGGGCATGAACAGAATTAATGGTTGTTTTTGTATCGGAAATGGCGCTCATCACATCCATCGCCAAATGGGTACGATCTAAGGCAATAGCTTCAATCTCCACCTGAAACAGACCCTGATCTTTTTGATCCCATTCTACCTCAATCAGCCTTTCCTTTTCCTGCTGATGTGAATGAAGCACATTAGGACAATCTGCCCGATGAATGGATACCCCTCTTCCCCGGGTAATATATCCCACTATAGGATCTCCGGGCAAAGGTTTACAACAGCGGGAGAGGCGTACCATCGCGTTGTCAATCCCGCGTACGATAATCCCTTGAGAAGATTTACCCGATTCTACCCATGGTTTCATCTCAGGAGGTAGGGGGTCCAACTCTTTTTCTTTTCGAAAATCTTCTTTGATCTTGGTAAGAACTTGCATCGGAGATATAGCTCCATCACCTACTGCAATGATTAAATCATTGCCAGACTGGTAATTAAACTTTTTTGCGGCTTCCGCTAATTTTTCTGCTTTAAAGAAGTAAGCGGTATCCTGCCCGTATTTTTTTATCTCCTTTTCTAAAAGCTCTTTTCCCCGTGTAAAATTATCTTCTCTTTTTTCTTTTTTAAACCATTGACGAATTTTATTTTTAGCCTGGGATGTTTTGACAATTTTTAGCCAGTCTTGACTGGGCCCACGGCCTTTCATGGTCAGAATTTCTACAATATCACCATTAGTTAGTTGATAATCCAAGGGAACGATCTTCCCGTTAATTTTTGCACCAATGCATTGGTGTCCCACCTGCGTATGAACCCGGTAAGCAAAATCAATGGGAACCGCACCTTTCGGTAATTCCACCACATCTCCTTTTGGAGTAAAAACATATACAGAGTCAACAAACAGATCGACCTTTATTGATTCCATGAATTCCGTAGCATCTTTAAGATCTTGCTGCCACTCCAACATGCCTCGTAACCAGTTCAGTTTTTTGTCAAATTCTTTGTCACCGCTACATCCCTCTTTATAACGCCAATGAGCAGCAATCCCATATTCTGAGGTACGATGCATATCCCAGGTTCTTATTTGGATTTCAAATGGTTCCCCGTTATTGCCGATCACCGTCGTATGAATGGATTGATACATATTTTGTTTCGGCATGGCAATATAGTCTTTAAAGCGACCGGGAATAGGTTTCCATAAGGTATGAATAATGCCCAGCGCACCATAGCAATCCTTAACATTATCAACAATAACCCGAACGGCCATCAAATCATAAATTTCTGAAAGTTCTTTATTTTGATTAATCATTTTGCGGTAGATACTGTAAAAACTCTTAGGACGACCGGTAACTTCCCCTTTAATATCTACTGTTTTTAATTTTTCACTAATTGTTTGGCATATTTCATCAATAAATTTTTCCCGCTCGGCACGTTTCGCGGAAATTTGATTGACCAGACTATAGTATTTTTCCGGTTCTAAATATCTTAATGATAAATCCTCTAACTCCCACTTAATTTTAAAAATTCCTAAGCGATGTGCTAAAGGGGCAAATATTTCTAAAGTTTCCTCAGCAATTTCTCTTTGCCTTTGTTCTGATTGATGATAGCGCAAAGTGCGCATATTATGAAGACGATCCGCCAATTTAATCAGGATAACTCGAATATCCTTGGCCATAGCTAAAAACATTTTGCGTAAGTTTTCAACCTGTTGCTCTTCTCTGGATTTATATTCCAACTTGCCTAATTTTGTCACTCCATCTACTAACAAAGCAACCTCTTCTCCAAACTCCTTGATGATATTAAAACCAGTCATTCTGGTATCTTCTATTACATCATGAAGTAATCCGGCAACAATGGTAATATCATCTAATTGGAGCATGGCCAAAATTTCAGCTACAGCTAACGGATGTTTAATATAAGGTTCACCGGAATGGCGCATCTGCTTTTTGTGAGCTTCAGCTGCATACAGATAAGCACGCTTGATTAGATCACTATCGCTAGCCGGATTATATTTTTTTATTTCTGCTATCAATTCGTAAATATCCATTGACATGGCTCCCAAACTCCTTTACCAGATGCGAGTTTTCAACCCAACAATGCAGAAATCTCATCATTTAACCGGGAAGAAAGAGCAATCTTTGACCAGTGTTCAAATGATTTTTTCTCCTTCATCCCTCGGGTATAATATAAAGAATCATCTAAGTTGCATTTATTTCCTGTTTCTATCAATTCTAGACATAAGTATTTTTCCCAGCTTGATAATTTAACTAATTCTAATTCCATCATAATAGAAATCCAGGCTTCTATTGCTTGCTCTTTACCATGGGTTAAGCCATCAACCTGAATCTTTTGCATAATTTCATCCCAGGAACCAACAATTTGATTGCGGCGAAATCCGGCTTTTTTTACAGCTCGGTATATGTCTCCTAATAGTTCTCGATCAGGAAAAAAAACCCTTAAACATCGGTGCAAATATTCCATATCATTTTTATTATATAATAAATGAATTTGAGGAGGATCTTTCCCTTCTTCACTGATCATAAACCGGAATAAATCTTCTATCTTTTTGGGGCTGTTAAAAAAAACCATATGACGGAAAATACCTTTTGTTTTTGCGCGCATATTTCCCGAAAAAAGCACCGCCTGAGTTGTTTTATTCTTAACTTTGGCCATGATATACTCCTGCTGCCAAGATCGTTGGAAGGAAAAACACCGATCAATTTTAAGATCAGGACAGGACTCTGCAATGACACGGTTAATTGATTCCAAATGATGCTGGGAAGCAAGATAAACTAGAGTAGGTTCCTCTTTTTTTAATAAATCAATCAGATACTTTTCCCGATTGCTAATTTCCCTGTAATCAGCCCAGGAATCGGACAAAACCATCCTCCCTTGTCTCTTCCTGATCAAAGGTAGTAAAAAGTCCTTAGTGAGGTTATTTTCATGAGGTTTGATATCCTTAATCATCAATTGGATTTTTTCCTGACCATTCCAATAGTTTTTCTCTAGGGAAACAGCTACATCAACTTTAGTTAAAGGATGAAGCCAGGAAAGATGCCCTGCTTGATGAAAGCCAATCCCGTCTAAGAGATAATCTCCGGCAGAAAAAGTCATTTTAAGATGGTTCTTATCATTTCCTACTCCTCGGGCATCCAATACTTTAAGACCACGATAAGCAAAAACCGGTTGAGCATTTCCTAAGCCATAGGGTGCCAAAATTTCACTATCCTCAAGATACCCTTCTTCTCCTCCGGTAGCTGCTAATTCTAAATCGATTTTTAAAGGTTGTATCAAATCCTTTTTATCTAGAAACTGCTTAGCATATTGATTAATCTTTTGTCGAAAGGATTTAATATTTTCTTTTTTTAATTTCAGACCCGCCGCCATTTTATGACCACCAAATTGTATCAAATTATCCCGGCAATGATCAAAAGCCTGGTAAATATCGAAAATGTCAATACTGCGGGCACGTCCCTTGGCGATTTCACCATCAATACTTAATAAAACAACTGGTCGGCAATATTTTTCCATGAGGCGAGAAGCTACGATACCAATGACTCCGGAATGCCAATTTTCCCCGGCTAAAATAATCACAAGATCTTTTTCCAGGTCAATTTCTTCTGCCATCATATCTTCAGCTTCTTGCGAGATCTTACCTTCAATTTCTTGTCGTTTATTATTGATTTCGTCCAATTGTTGAGCTAAAGCAAGTGCCGGTGGCAATTCATCCATGGTCAACAAGTCTACTCCCAAACTACCCTGGGCTAATCGACCGGCAGCATTCAAGCGTGGTGCCAACATAAAACCAACATGACCGGTGGTTACTTCCTTCTGTTCCACTCCGGAAACTGTGCGTAAAGCCCTAATCCCCGGTCTGCATGATTCAGATATTTTATTTAAGCCTAAAGATACAATCACCCGGTTTTCGCCCAAAAGGGGTACCACATCTGCGATCGTACCTAAGGCCACCAGATCAAGATATTCAGGCAAAACAAAATTTCTATCTCTAGCATTTTGTTCAGAGCCCATTTCCAGAGCTTGCGCCAGTTTCCACGCCACCCCTACTCCTGCCAGTTGGTCAAAGGGGTAAGAACAGACCCGAACCTTGGGGTTAATGATCACTTCCGCTGAAGGAAGTTCAGCCGGAGGTGTATGATGATCAGTAATGATGATTTTCAAGCCTAGATCATGAGCTATTTGAATCTCCCTGTGGGAGCTGATACCGCAATCAACGGTTATAATCAGCTGATAACCTTCTCGAGCTGCCCATTGAATTGCTTGCTCATTTAACCCATACCCTTCCTCTAAACGATCCGGAATGTAGAAGGACACATCTGCATTCTTTTTTTTGAAGTAAAGATAAAGTAAAGAAGTAGCTGTAATGCCATCCACATCATAATCACCATAAATCAAGATTTTTTCTTGGTTGGTTAGGGATTTTTCGATGATTTGAACCCCTTTAGCCATTTGAGGTAATAAAAAAGGGTTATGGATCTCATCCATATTTATATGCAAGAAATTATTAACTTCTTTTTCAGTCATCAGTCCCCGATTGATGCAAAGCTGTGCTAAAAGAGGAGTTATATTTAATTTTTCAGAAAGTTTGACCTGTAAATCACTGTCATATGGTGCTAATAACCATTTTTTAGCTGTAACAGTCATAATTCCTCCTAATAAAATCATATCTATAATGTTTCTAATATTGATTGGAAATATTAATCCCTAATATGCTCCAATATATCAGATTATTTTTATTGATTAAAAAAGCACCTAAGGTGCTTTTCTAAGTATATCATGATTTAATAAATTATTGCTCTATCGATTGGTATTCTTGAGTTGATTCCTTTGTTACTTGATCTGGAGTTGTATCTTTAGAAGCTAAGTTATGTAATTGCTGTTCTAAGGAGTGGTTCTTTTTATCCAGAGCCCTTATCCGACGATAAAGAGTTATCTGCTTAAATATGCTTAAAAGAAAGACAATCAAAGCCCCAGCTAAAACAGACAGAAGTATCACATATACCAAGGAGGTCTCTCCCTGATACATAAGAAAGTTGATTTCAACAGGTGTAGCGTTTTGCACGGCAAATATGGCAACAATTAAAGCAAAAATAAGAGCTATAATCAATAAAATTTGCATTTTACCACCCCATTGTAAATTTTTTTATCGCAGGCATGTCACTACATCTTAAACGCACAATATATTATATCTTATTCTACATTTTTATCAGCTTTCCTGCCAATTCTTTGCTTACTGATAATTATTCTGAGCAGAGGGGAAAATCCTGAAAGACAAAATTAACCTACAATCAAGACAACTCATTACGTTGTACAAGTTAAGACGCAGGAAATAATAAAAGAATTAGAACTCGGAAAAGAGAGTTCTAATTCTCTATCATTTGACACTTTTTTAAGCATGAGCTTTTTTATGAGATTTCCTTGCAGCAAGCCAATCACTAAAATCCATCCATAAGGGGCTGGCCAGAAAAATGGTGGAAAAACATCCGATAAAAGTTCCGACTAATAGGGCTAAAGCAAAAGCTTTAATGGTTTCACCCCCAAAAAGGAAAAGCGCAATAAGGGGAAACATGGTGGTCAAAGCTGTATTAATAGAACGGGTCAAGGATTGGGTAACACTTCGATTCACCAAGGTATCTCGATCATCTTTGGTGTGAAGGCGCATGTTTTCCCGAATGCGATCAAATACAACAATAGTATCATTGATGGAATAACCGACAATGCTTAAGATTGCGGCAACAAAAGCAGAATCTACTTCAATTTGCAGGATGGAAAACAAACCTACCACCAGTAAAACATCATGCACGAGAGCAATAATTGCTGCTACTCCGGATCTAAATTCAAAACGAAAGCTAATGTATAAGACCATCAGAGCAAAGGCAATAACCAAAGCATAGATAGCATTTAAGGCTAATTCTTTACCAATAACGGCACCAACATGTTCATTTCTTAATAGTTCGTTTGAACCCAATTGAGAAGTTAAGCTGCTGATAATTGTATCAGCCTCTTCTTCGGAGAGCGTCGGAGTACGCATTAAAAAACTATTACTGCCTGTTTCCTGTACGGAAAAACCTTCACTTATGTGGTGGGAGAAAACGTCTCTTACTTGGGCAGAAGTAGTGTCTTGAGCAAATTGCACCTGGATGATATTCCCACCGGTAAAATCAATACCTAAATTTAAACCTTGAAAAATTAAGGATCCGATGCCTACTAGTACTAGGATTGAGGATATAATATACCATAATTTGCGTCGACCGACAAAATTAATTATCACGATTGTACCTCCTCACTAACCCCGTATAACTTTTTATTTTGCATGAAATTTATATTTGCCGTCCAACGCAGAATTAAACGAGTAAAGGCAACTGCGGTAAGCATACTGGATAAAATTCCGATGCTTAAGGTAATGGCAAAACCCCGAATTGAGCCGGTACCAAAATAAAAAAGTACGGCCGCAGCTATTAAGGTAGTGACATTGGAGTCAAAAATGGCTACAAATGCTCTTTTAAAACCGGAATTAATAGAACCCATAAGGGATTTACCAGCTTTTAATTCCTCTTTTATCCTTTCAAATATGATGACATTGGCATCCACCGCCATTCCGATGGAAAGCAAAATCCCCGCAATACCCGGTAAGGTTAAAGTAACATTTAACAAATTTAAAACCCATAATTGAATCAACATATATAAAGATAATGCAATCACGGCTAAAACACCCGGTAAGCGATAATAAATGATCAAAAAAAGAATAACCAAGATAATTCCATAAATACCTGCCTGCACACTCTTGTCGAGAGAATCTCTACCTAAAGTCGGACCGACAGTTCTCTTTTCAATCGTTTCCAGATTGACTGGAAGTGCACCCCCTCTTAATAAGGCAGCATTTTGCGCAGCCTCTTCAAAGGTAAAAGCACCTGTAATACTGGCTTGACCATTCAAAATAGGCTCTTGGACAACGGGGTTTTGCAACACTTGATCATCTAAAACAATGCTAATCGGCTGCCCAACTAAGCGAGCAGTTGCAGCAGCAAATTTTTCCGATCCTTCCGATGAAAACTCCAAACTAATCTCGGCATTTCCGGTAGTAGAATTAATATATGCTTGGGCATTTTTCAAATCAGCCCCGGAAACAACTACTTGACCGTCAGGATCTTTAAACTCAAGTTTTGCAGTTCTGCCCAGAAGATCCAAAGCTTCTTCCGGATTATCCACCCCTGCCAATTCAACAATTAAGCGATCTTTACCTTCCGGTTGAATAATCGGTTCCGAGATCCCAAATTCATCAACTCTTTGACGCATAATCGCTGTAAGCCTTACCATATCATCATCAGTGATTTCCGTTCCTTCGTCAGGTACTGCCTGGAGTACTACATGGGCTCCTCCTTGAAGGTCCAGACCAAGTTTGGCTCCACTTATCAATGGATTAATCGAAAAATAAATCCCTACGGCAATAAGAATAATAACCGCCAGCAGCTTCACGCCGTTTCTCCCGTTCATCTCTTCTCCTCCTCAGTTCCTTACGCTTTAACCCAGGGTAATTATAAACCTGACCTTAAGATATTGTCAATTCTTCTTCATGAAAGATATAACATTTTAACATAAATCCTAGTTTGTTTTATTCTTATAAATTGAAAAAATAGGCTAACAAGGAGCCTATTTTTCTTGGATGTTACTCACGGAAGATTTTAAAACTTCAATTTCTACCTTATCGGCAACTTTTAGCCAAACAGAGTTATCCTTGACTCGGGTAATGGTTCCAAAGATTCCGCCTGCAGTTATAACATCGTCATTTACTTTAAGGGACTGCAGCAGTTCACGATGTTGTTTTTGCCGTTTTTGTTGTGGGCGAATTAAAACTAAATAAAAAATCCCGAAGATAAAAATAAAATAAATAATTGTTCCCATCCAGCCTTCCAAAAGTTACACACCTGCCTTTCTATAATATTTGTAAGTTTCGCCACGGTATAAAGAATTCCTCTTTCTTGCTTAGATTTTAAAAATTAAAATATCAAACTTATTATACCATGTAATGAGCAAAAAATTCTTCTCTAAAATCCTGAAAACCGCCTTGTAATATGGCTAAGCGTATTTGTTTCATTAAATTCACCAAAAAATGTAGATTATGAATGCTGGTAAGACGAATACCCAGCACCTCATTACAACGAATTAAATGGCGGATGTATGCGCGAGAATAATTTTGACAGGTATAACAGCTGCAATCTTTATCCAAGGGAGCAAAGTCTCGGGCATATTCAGCATTGCGCACCACCAATTTCCCTGTGGGCAAGAAAACTGTTCCATTTCGAGCAATTCTTGTAGGTAGTACACAATCAAACATATCCACTCCTCGAGCTACTCCTTCCACTAAACAGTCTGGGGAACCTACCCCCATTAAATAACGTGGTTTATCTTCTGGAATCAAAGGTATAGTATAATCTAACATTTCATACATCAGATGCTTCGGTTCTCCCACACTTAATCCCCCAATACCATATCCAGGGAAATCTAGGGCGGTAATTTCTTTAGCACTTCTTTCTCTCAATTCCCGTATCATGCCCCCTTGGATAATGCCAAAAAGAGATTGATCTTCATGATGATGAGCTTCTTTACAACGGGCTGCCCAACGAGTCGTTCTTTCTAAGGCATTAACTACATCTTTTACATCACACGGATAAGGTGCACATTCATCAAAAGCCATGGCAATATCGGAACCTAAGGCCATTTCTATTTCCATTACTTTCTCCGGTGTGAATAAATGACTAGAGCCGTCAAGGTGAGAGCGAAAAAGCACCCCCTCGTCACTTATTTTACGGAATTCGCTTAAGCTAAATACTTGGAATCCTCCGCTATCTGTTAGAATAGGCTGATCCCAATGCATAAACTTGTGTAACCCCCCTGCTTCAGCGATTAAATCATGTCCGGGCCGCAAGTACAGATGATAAGTATTACCGAGAATGATTTCGGCACCTAAATCTTTTAGTTCTTCGGGAGAAACTGTTTTAACCGTAGCCTGAGTTCCTACCGGCATAAATACAGGAGTTTCAATATTTCCGTGAGTTGTCTCTAAGATTCCTGCCCTGGCTTGGGTATGTGGATCATTCTTTATTAAATGATATTTTACCTGCATCCTCTAACCTCCAACTAAATAATCAGCATCGCATCCCCAAAACTGAAAAATCGATAATTTTCTTTAACCGCCACCCGATAAGCCTCCATAACCTGCTCATAACCACCTAAGGCACAAACCAGCATTAACAAAGAACTCTTTGGTAAATGAAAATTGGTAATCAGGGCATCGATAGCGCGAAATTGATAACCGGGATAAATAAAACTCTCTGTAAAACCGTGCTGTGCTTTTATTTTCCCGTCTCGAGCAGCAGTTTCCAAAGTACGGGTAGACGTGGAACCTACTGTAATAATACGACTCCCCCTTTCTTTCCCTCTATTAATGATGTCTGCAGATTCATGACTAATCTCATAATATTCCGCATGCATTTTATGATTTTTAATATTTTCTTCTTGTACAGGACGAAAAGTGCCCAAACCCACATGAAGCAAAACCGTAGTGATATTAATTTGTTTTTGTACAATCTTTTTCAAAAGATTCTCGGTAAAATGTAGCCCTGCCGTAGGTGCCGCTGCAGATCCTGCTTCCTTGGCATAAACTGTCTGATATCGGTTTTGATCCTGAAGTTTTTCGTGAATATAGGGTGGCAGAGGCATCTGACCCAACTGATCCAAAATTTCAAAAAAATTGTCTTTGAA
Organism: Dehalobacterium sp.; assembly: GCA_040766325.1. Taxonomy (GTDB): domain Bacteria; phylum Bacillota; class Dehalobacteriia; order Dehalobacteriales; family Dehalobacteriaceae; genus Dehalobacterium. Next base: position 47,606 of record JAXGQR010000010.1, read on the forward strand.
GGAGAATCGGATCATTCGTCCGCCTACATCAGTAGTTTCTTTGATTTCCCCTTCTAGGATACCGGGAGCAAAAATGATCTTCGTTCCTGGTCGTGCTTTTTTCCCCGGCCGAACTAAAACTTCCCAGGTTTGATAATCAATTTGTTTTAAAAGCATGACCTCAATCAGGGCCCCTGTTTCTTTAAAGCCAAACAAACGCGCCGGAAGCACCTTGGTATTGTTGAGAACCATTACATCGCCGGGGTTAAAATAGTCAATCACATCGATAAAATGTTTGTGCTCAATTAATCCTGTATCCTTATGTAATACTAAGAGTCGGGAAGCATCCCTGGGTTCAATAGGATGCTGGGCAATTAATTTTTCCGGTAAATAATAATCAAAATCAGATAGTTTCATAAAATGCTCCTTATATCTTCGGGAATGATCAAGGTGTTTTACTCACCAATAAAGTATTGTACCAAAGCTAAGGGAAAATAACAAATCCCAGTACCCATATTTAGTACCGGGATTTGAATTTGAATACTAAAAAGTTACTTAAAATCTTTCTATCGAGATGGTGCCGTCGTTTGCCCCTTGATTATAATAATGATCGATGATTTCGTGATACGTTGAACCTTTTTGGGCCATCCCTCGTGCACCCCATTGACTCATACCGACACCGTGCCCGTATCCTTGCCCAATAAAACGAATGCTCTGAGCTTTAGATTTTTTCCCGGATATACCTGAGGCACCAATAATTTGGCAAGTCTCTACTCCTGCATCAAGAGTAACAACCTTTTTATTGCCGTCAATAATCATCAACTGATTCTGCTCCCCGCCTTGATAGGTAGCTCCATTTAGTCCCTTGATCAAGATATCACCTTTCGAAATACCGTCCGCAATTATATCAAACTTGGTACTTTTTAAATCAAAAACAGCACGAATTTGGTCTCTATATACATCAACACTTCCTTTAGTGCCGACAATCTCCATTCTGGTAACTCGTCCGGATTTAGTAATAGTTTTTTCATCCCGATTAAGTCTGTACAAATTAAGGCGCTCAAATTCCCCAATTACTATATTTGGTTTATATTTCTTCAGATATATGTTAATGGCATCCTGGATCTGCTGATAGGATAATGACTTTTCCCATTGATAACAGGAGGAAGCCCATGCGGAACCTGAATCCTGCGCTGAACTATCTTCTTTGGAAATCACCGCCTTTAAATAGGGCAAGTCTTCGTTCCAGACATTTTCACTATTTTCCGTATAACCACCGGCATTAGAATGAAAATAGGCCTGAATCAGTTCCTTATCTCTCCTTTTACTACTTTGATAATATATTACCTTTCCTTTGGTGTCATCTACAGCTTTCTTCACATTTTCAGCGTTGATATTTTTTTCAGCACTAAAGCCGCCATAAACTTGATAAGAAGTATTATTATTTACATCAAATTGACGATCCCTATTTTTAAAATGCAGGGCATAGGTGCGAGAAACAACAGCCTGGGCTTTTAATGCTTCTGTCGGTGCGGTATAACCCATTTCTTGTCCCACCACTCCATAGAGATAATGTTCAACAGACAAGTGATTAACCACCGTCAGCCCTCCACCATCTATACAAAGGATTATTCCATCCCGATAAAGGGTATTTTTGTAACTGAAAACATTTAATTGATCATCATCCTGCGGATAAATAGTGATGCTACTAAAGAAACCGGTTAAATCCTCACCATTAATGGATACACAAAACAGCTGACCTTGCTGGTTGATGGTAATTTCATCCCCAGTATTAAGAACTGCCACCGGTAATCGCATAGTAGTGTCCATCATCTCATAGGTACCCTCTGTAATCGCTATGGTTGCTCCATAAATCCCCTGGGCAAGACAAACTCTGATCTCATCATGATTTACCCTGGCCTGAACAGGGGTCACCCCCCAGAGTATCAAGATGGTAAGTAGTAAAATTTGAACAATTTCTTTAAATATTCTTCTCATAATTTCACCTTTTGATGATTATTTTCTGTTTTCTTGGTGGTTTTTTTGTTCAGAGATTTCAGGTTATTTTTTTTAACCTTTTCTTTGATTTCTTTTAGTATAATTTCCCTATTGTCTTTTTGTTGCTGCTGGCTTGGTTCAATTTGAATATTATTGTTGTACTTTTGTTGGATATTCTTGCTAATGCTCTTATTGTTTTTCTTCCTTTTGTCTGATTGATCGTCTTTTTTGTTTTTAATATTTTCATTATCGTTGTTGTTATCTATAATTGAGTTCTTTTCCTGTTTCATAAAAGACTTCACGGTATTCTTATTCATCTTATCTTTTTCAAAATTGTGTTTATTACTTTGTTTTTCTTCTTGTCGTATTGTACTCTCATTGATTTGGTTATCTTTTATAGATTTCTTTGTATTCCTTAATGTCTTATCCCATTTCTCAATTTTTTTCAGATAATTTTCTTCTTCTTGGGCACGCTGGATAATTTCTCCCGGATTTCCTCCTGCATCTTCAATGGCTTTAACAACACCTGATTTTTTAACATGATTAACATCAATATTCAAACCTGCATCTTTCGCTTCTACCATCAGGGCATATTTTCCTGTTGAGATGCCTAATTCCTCTGCTTTTTCTCGCAGCTCATAATCTGTATTGAGAACAGTTACCTTGGCTTTAGTGTTATTTTTTGATAAAGTCTTCTCAGCTTGAGAAATAATTGGATGGTTGAAATCTTCTTTCTTGACTTCATCTCGCTTTTTTTCTGTCACATTAATAATGACTTGATTATCCTTTTCCGGTTTCAGATAACCTTTTTGACAAGCTGCATTAATAATTGTCTCCACCGCCTGTTCCGAGGTTAAACCAATTAAACTTACATTTTGTAAGAGTTTTTGGCCATCTTGGTTTAAGGGGTGAAGAGCAATTACTTTTCGTTCCAGGTCAAATCCCAGTTCAATACTGGGGTTAATATCTACAGTCATGTAAGCTATAATCTTACCTTCTAAGGGGGTCCCCATAAAATGGTGCCATAAAGGTACCGAAAAAAAGGTAATCATTAACAATGCAGCTACCGTCAGGATCCTGACGAAAAACCAAGGTTTTCTGACCTTTTCAACATCAATTATTGCTTCATCGCCAATTTTGGAGGATAAACCTGAGATAGGGCGGGAAATAAACTGGCCGTCTTTCGTTAATAAAATCATCCGTTTACCATCAATTTCCATGATTAGTCCTTTTTCTTTCATCGGCTTCCCCCTTTACAAAGATTTTTTTAAATAATCCTGCAAATATTTATAATCTCCGCAGATAATCAGAGCCATTGCGATAATGTATTTTCTTTGGCGTTCTAATGTCTTTCGACTCACCTTAACCAATGATTCCAATTGCTTTAAGGGAAGTTCCTTTCTATCCATTAAATAAGCACGCAATTCCTTATCGTTGGCAATGATGCGGGCTACGTCCATGGCTCTAAGACGTGCATCCTCATGCTTTGGGGCACAAGATACTAATTCAGCAAATGAAATGCCATATAGGCTCAATGTTTTGGTGTAGTGCTTTATTTCTTCTTGACGATCGGAGTTTTCTTGTTCTTTCCGGAATTCAATCATGGCTTGTTGATGTTCAATTTGATTTAATATGCTATCATTTTCAGTCTGCACATCTCCACCAATACTGGAAAAAGGCATCGCTCTGCTTAGTCGCTGTTCTCGACGATAATGATCGATCAAACGTCTCTTGATAATAATTTCTGCGTAATTAAAAAACCTGGTTCCCCCATCTGCTCTATATGTATCGATAGCTTGATTTACGGCTATCATACCAATAGTGACTTCGTCATCTTGATCAGTATTAATATATCTTCCGCACAAGGTGGAAGCAGTTTTGATAACCAATGGTCGAAAGCGTTTAATCAGCTGTTCTCTGGCATCCCGGTGACCTGATTGGGCACTTTTTATTAAGGTGTCCAACTCATCCATGCCATCACCTGCCTATCGTAAAATAATTCGTATAATAATCTCTGTAACAGGGGGTTTATCTTTTTAAAAACAGCTTGAAAAGCAAGGAAAGGATAATACTTATTACCAAACATGTCACAACAGGAAAATAAAAGGTGAAATTGCCTTTTTTAATGACAATATCCCCCGGTAAGGAACCAAAATTGAAAAATCGGCCTAACACTATCATCAGCAGACCGATGACAAATAATAAAAGACCGATTCCGGCTAACATACGGCCTAATGTTTGCCAATCCATTATTTTTCTACTCCTTTCGATACCGGTCTCTTTCACTATAAATACAACCGCAATATGGCTGACGATAGAGGCCCATTTCTCGGGAAATATTGACTCCTTCACGATATCCGGAGCGAAAATCCCTGTAATAAAAAGGAATGCTAAATTCTACTCCGACTTCTTCCCCAACCTGTTTGATTAAATCATGTTTTTGATAAGGACTAACTAACAAGCTGGTGGTAAAAGCATCAAATCCGTTTACTTTAGCAATCCGTGCAGCCTCTCTTAAACGCATGCGATAACAAAATCCACAACGTATATGTTCACGTTGGTGCACCATTCTTAGGAAACCTTCTAAATCATAATCATCCTTAATAATGGTTTCTAACTGCTCCTTTTCACTAAATTCATGAAAAGCTAACAACCTTCTTTCGTATTCTTTGTAAGGGTGGATATTAGGGTTATAAAAATAGCCGTTTACCTCATGTCCCATTTTTCTTAAAGATTGCACGGGAAAAACTGCACAGGGTCCACAACAGGCGTGAAGTAAAAGTTTCATTTATTGCATTTCCTCCTTGTCATCGGAAAAAAGAGTTTGTTGTTGTACCTGATCTATATGTTGTGGCACCGGATAGTCAAAATAGCGATAAGCTTCCACAGTAGCCATACGTCCTCGAGGTGTCCTGTTTAAGAATCCTAATTGCATTAAAAAAGGCTCATAAACATCCTCCACTGTGTCCGCTGATTCACTGATAGTAGCGGCTATGGTCTCCAATCCAACAGGTCCGCCGCCAAATTTTGTGATAATACTGAGCATCATTTTACGATCAGTTTTATCCAAGCCCAGAGCATCAACTTCCAGCTGAGCAAGTCCGTTTTGGGCAACTTCTTCGGTGATCACCCGATCCGCTTTAATTTCTGCAAAATCACGGATACGTCTTAATAAACGATTTGCAATCCGAGGTGTACCTCGAGATCGCCGAGCGATCACACTAGCTCCCTCCGGCGTAATTGCAACATTTAAAATTCCTGCGGATCTGTTGATAATAATGATTAATTCCTCTTCCTGATAATATTCTAAGCGACTCACAACACCAAAACGATCTCTCAGAGGAGCGGAGAGCATACCTGCTCTGGTGGTTGCACCAATTAGGGTAAACCTGGGTAAATCGAGGCGTAAAGTACGCGCACTGGGTCCTTTACCAATTACAATATCAATGCAAAAATCCTCCATAGCAGGATATAGTACTTCCTCAACCGTACGATTTAAACGGTGAATTTCGTCAATAAAAAGCACATCTTTTGGTTCCAGGCCGGTCAAAATAGCCGCCAAATCTCCAGGCCTTTCGATTGCTGGTCCGGAGGTGACACGAATATGAACATTCATTTCATTAGCAATGATGTTAGCTAAGGTAGTTTTCCCCAGCCCGGGAGGACCATAAAGAAGCACGTGATCTAAAGCTTCACCTCGATTAAGGGCGGCTTGAATAAAAATTTCCAAATTGTTTTTAACCTGTTCCTGCCCAATATATTCACTTAATTTCATTGGTCTAACATGATTAATTTCGTTATCAAAATCCTCAAATTTCATTGATGAGGAAATAAGTCGATCTTCTTCCATGGGATTACCTCACTCAATATTTTTATTAATAAGTATTTGCCGGCTGTAGGCTCCCTCCGCATTTAGTGGGGAAGGAAGGATGAGTTCCTGAATAAACCAGCTGTTACGCTAAATCTTTACAAGGAGTTTCAAAGCTCCTTTGATAAGATCCTGAGCATCTGATTCTGGTCCTAAAGCATTGAAAGCTCTTATACAGGCGCTTCGAGCTTCAGGGGCAGAATAACCCAATTGTGTTAAGGCTAAAACACAATCCTGATTTAATGTAGAATCCTTAGCCGGTGAAAGGTCTTCAGTTATTTCTTCTTTATAGTCTAGATAGTCAAGCTTTTCGAATTTTTCTCGTAATTCTAAGACTAAACGTTCCCCGGTTTTCTTACCTACACCGGGAGCTTGGCTTAAACCCTTGCTGTCACCAGCCAGGATATATGATATCACTTCTTGATAAGAAAAATGGTTCATAATAGCCTGTCCCAGTTTTGGTCCAATCCCCGTCACACTAATCAGGTGACAAAAAATCTCCATCTGTACCTTTTGTGGAAAGCCGTAAAGCTGCCATTGATCCTCCCTAATATGTAAAAAGGTATAAAGAAAAATCTCATCACCCACTTTTTTGTCCCGGGGGAAGATTCGAGGCGCGACAAAAACATGATAACCAATTCCCCCAACCTCAATTAGCACATTTTCTTCATCAATAGAAAATATGATCCCCTTAATAAATTGAATCAAAAAGGATCCCTCTTTTCAATATGTTTTTTATCAATAATTCGGTAATGAGCATGGCAAAGGGCGATGGCCAGGGCATCTGCTGCATCATCCGGCTTAGGAATATCCGGCATTTTAAAAATCGTCTTAATCATATACTGTACCTGGTGTTTATCGGCTCGACCATAACCTACCACAGCTTGTTTTACCTGTAAAGGTGTGTATTCGCTAATCTCCACATTGTTGTGGGTGGCAGCTAAATAAATGACCCCTCGGGCATGGCCTACTGCTAATGCAGTTCTGGCGTTTTTATTAAAAAATAATTGCTCGATAGCTGCTTCTTCCGGATGATAAAGACGAATTAATGTCGCAATTCCTTGATATATCTTTTCTAAGCGATGCTCTAAGAGCATTCCGGCAGCAGTTCGAATACAACCATAATCCAACACTTTATACTTGTTACCTAAGCATTCTATAACACCGTAACCGGTAATGGCCGTTCCAGGATCGATTCCTATTATAATCAAATTACTCTCTCCATGTTTTTTTGTCTTGAAACAATACCACAATCTCATTAATATTCGCCGGGTGACACCTAATCTCCTGCTAAAATAATAAAGGGACAGGGTTGTCATCAACCCGTCCCCTACAATCTTATTCATATTCATCGATACTGTCTAGTGCTTCTAATAACTCCTGTTCACTGGAAAAATTAAGATTTCCTGCTTTCACTCTCGTCTGCCATTCCTCGGGAAGGCGATCTATGCGCACATCTAATATCTCAACAAGATCTCCATTGGCCCCTACCGGCCCTTTCACAACTGCAACATATTCCCCCGCTACTCCTAAATGACGTTTATGTTCATCCTTGGGGCAAAGACCATCAATATTTTTAAATATAGTAATATCTTGATTGCTATTATGGTATAAAGCCCAGCCACTAGCTCTAAGAGCATCTTCATCCGCACCGGGGTATTCTTCTCCGGCAAGAACCTTCCGTTGGATTAGATGTTGACATTGAGTGTAATAAATTTCTTCTGTAATGGGAGAATTTTCGGGTATCTCACCCACTGTTAGGGTTTGACCTGCCTTTAAATTTTTCCCAGACAAGGGTTTTTTTACTTCATTATCCCAAAATGCATGATCAGCAAATAACAAGGAAACAGAAAAGCTAACAATAAAAGCTAGAGAACCCCAACCAATTATTCTGCCAAAAGCCTTAAATGTCACGTTTATCCCACCTCATCGATAACATCATATTGATCTTTATTTAGAAAAATATGATAACCAAAAGATGGGTTTTTTATACATGCACTAATTTTCTAATTGTGCCAGAATTTCATCCGGAATCTCAAAATTACCATAAACATTTTGCACATCATCATGATCTTCCAAACTTTCCACCATTTTCATTATTTTAATTGATTGCTCAAGATCATCAACTTGTATTGTGTTCTGAGGAATCATAGTTACCTCTTCCTCTTCAATAACAAGTCCTTTTTCTGATAGGAATTTACGAACCTCTTCCAAAGAATCAGGTTCCGTGATAATTTCACCTATTCCTTCTTCTGCTCTAAAATCTTCGGCACCGGCTTCTAAAGCTAGGAGCATCAATTCATCTTTGTCCTGATTTTCCAGGTTAACCGTTAATCGGCCTTTCCGGTCAAACATCCAGGCTACACAACCTGTTTCTCCTAGATTGCCTCCATTTTTGGAAAAGGTATGCCTAATTTCACTAGCTGTTCGATTGCGATTATCAGTCACGATCGACAGCAAAATGGCTACCCCTCCCGGGCCATATCCCTCATAAAATATTTCTTCAAAATTATCGCCTTCTGTGCTCCCTGATGCCTTTTGAATAGCTCTATTAATATTATCATTAGGCATATTATTAGCCTTAGCCTTTTGAATGCTAAGCTTTAAGCGAAAATTACCTTCTGGATCCGGTCCCCCTTGCTTAACAGCCACCATGATTTCTTTAGATATTTTTGTGAAAACGGCGCCTTTTGCTTCATCTTGTTTTGCTTTTTTGTGTTTAATATTTGCCCATTTAGAATGGCCAGCCATGATATTACCTCTCTTTCTATCTATTAAAATGATCCTCAATATTTAACATATCAGGATTTTTCCAAAATAATTTTATGATCTACCAGTGCTAATTCTTTTATTTCTGCTTTAATTATTATTTTCTGACCAAAAATATTTTCCAGAATCAACTGACCATCTTCAGGAATGACCCGATCTACCTTTTCTAATAATAATTCTTCTTCTTCCCCTTTTAGAATGTAAGCGTTTGCTTCACACATACTTCACTCATCCTTTCGCATTTTTCTTAAAATTGCGATCAAACCATCAATTTGATGGGGTAAAGGTTCGTTAAGCACACCAACAATTTCAATTCCGACCCTATTGATTGGTAAGAGTATTTTTTTTGCTGATGACTCCGCAATTGCCTGGGCCATCTTAGGAGTTAATTCACCCAGCATGGAATTGGCTGCAATAATAGCCACTGAACCAACGATCACATCCATTTGACAGGCCATCCACACAATAGCATTTTCTCCTGTGGCACCTTCATTTGCCCCTGCTTTCAACATGGCGGTTGTAGCCAAGGAGTTTGTACCCAGGGCAAAGATTTCAGTATTTTCCGGCAAATTTTTACGCAGTTTTTCGGTAATATGTTTTCCAATGCCACCACCTTGACCGTCGATAACACCAATCTTCATAAGTATTTCCCCTCAGTATTTTTTCTTGATGTCAGGTAATATTATACCAAATGAAAGATGATATTGCTATGACCATGGAGAGATCAAAAAAAACGGTTACGTCGGAAAAAAGACGAAACCGTTTAAAAAAATTTATAATCATCATTTTGCACTTTACTTTGTAAACCAACGTTTTAGAGAGTATTTTATCGTTTCTCTATTCATAGCGGCAATATGGGTGGTAAGCGGAATCTCTTTCGGACAAACCTCCCTGCAATTTTGAGCATTGCCGCATTCCTGAATACCCCCCTCGGCCATTAACGCATCGAGTCGCGGTTCTTTATGCATTTCACCAATTGGATGTGTATTGAACATTCTAACTTGAGCAATGGTAGAAGGACCAATAAATTTTGATTTACTATTTACGTTAGGGCATGCTTCCATACAGCAACCACAGGTCATGCAACGGGATATGATATAAGTCCACCTTTGGTCGCGGTCGGCAAACCTGGGCCCTCGTCCCAAAGGAAAGCTTCCATCAACAGGAACCCAGGCTTTCACTCTTTTTAAGGTATCAAACATTGATTGTCGATCAACCATTAAATCCCGTATTACAGGAAACTTTGTCAATGGTTCAAGGACGATTTCTTTTCCAAACCTAGTCTTTTCGTAAATTTTGTCAATTAATGCTGAACAAGATTGTCTAGGTATTCCATTAATTAACATAGTGCAAGCGCCACAGACTTCTTCCAGACAATTGCACTCCCAAACTACCGGGGTGGTTTTTTCGCCCTTTATATTTACCGGGTTTTTACGGATTTCCATTAATACTGATACTACATTCATATTAGGTTTATAGGGAATTTGAAACTCTTCCCATCGTGAAGGCGCATCTGGTTTATCCTGACGTTTAATTTTGAGCCTTATGAACTTACTTTCCATTCTTAGAAGCCTCCTTATCAACATTATATACCCGTTTACGAGGCTTTATTAAAGAGATATCCACATCTTCCCATTCTATTTCCGTACCATTGGGGGTCCATCGACACTTAGATGTTTTTAAAAACTCCGGATCATTTCTTTCAGGATATTCAGGCTTATAGTGACTCCCTCTACTTTCATTGCGCATCAAGGCGCCAGTTGTTATGGCCTGGGCAACCTCAATCATATTTTTTAATTCCTTAACAAACATGATGGTCTGATTGCTATATCCCTGAGAATCTATCATGTTGATGTTTTTCCAACGCTCTTTCATTTCATACAGGAAATCATTGTTCACTTTTAAATCCTTATTGTTTCGAACAATTCCAACATTTGCAATCATTTTTTCTCCCATTTCCTGATGAAGCTTATAGGGATTTTCTTTTCCATTCATCTTTCTTACTTTTTGATCATATTCCTGTTGCCGTTTTAATTCCTGATCAAAGTATTTACTTCCTGATTCTTTAGATAATCTATTAAGCCCTTTGACATAATTCAATGCAGCAGGACCGGAAACTGTTCCACTATACAGAGCAGAAAGCAAAGAGTTGGCGCCTAACCTATTAGCACCGTGATACATATAATCACATTCCCCGGAAGCGAACAAACCAGGTACACAAGTCATATGAGAGCTGTTGACATGGATACCCCCCATAAAATAGTGAATCCCCGGGAAGATCTTCATTGGTACTTTTCTGGGGTCATCACCGTGGAATTTTTGATATATTTCCATAATTCCACCAAGACGGCGTTCGATAAAATCGGTAGGTAAGTGGCTCAAATCCAAATAAACCTGATTCTTACCGTCAACTCCCAAGCCCATTTCAACGCACACTTTATAAATAGCCCTTGACGCAATGTCTCTGGGCACTAGATTACCATAAGCAGGATACATTTCCTCCAGAAAATACCATGGCTTTCCGTCCTTATAAGTCCAAATTCTCCCTCCGTCCCCGCGCGCGGATTCAGACATGAGGCGAGTTTTATCATCCCCGAGCATGGCTGTAGGATGAATTTGCACAAACTCCATATTTGCCAAATAGGCTCCTTGCTGATAAACAATACCGGCTGCGCTTCCTGTACAAATCGTAGAAGTGGTGCTTCTCCCAAATATCATTCCCCCACCACCAGTAGCTAGAATGACAGCATCTCCGACAAAAGATCTAATTTCCATGGTTGCCAAGTTTTGAGCAATACAACCGCGACATACACCCTGATCATCTAGAACGGCAGCTAAAAACTCCCATCCCTCATATTTTTGAACTAATCCTGCATCTTCGTACTTTCTAACCTGTTCATCGCAGCAATACTCCAATTGGGCCCCGGTAGTAGCGCCGGCAAAAGCAGTACGTTTATTCTTTTGACCACCGAAATTACGTAAATCTAACAAACCTTCCGCTGTCCGGCTAAACATGACACCCATCCGATCCATCATATAAATGATTTCAGGAGCAGCGTCACACATGTTCTTAACAGGAGGTTGATTAGCTAAAAAGTCCCCGCCATAGATAGTATCATCAAAATGCTCCCATGTAGTATCATTTTCACCTTTGGTATTTAAAGCTGCATTAATACCACCCTGGGCACACACAGAATGAGATCTCTTTACAGGAACTAAAGACAGAAGATCTACATGAACTCCTTTTTCCGCTATTTTCATGGTAGCCATCAAGCCTGATAAACCGCCACCTACAACAATTATTTTTGGGCTGCTCAAAGGTTCCCCTCCCCACATTTATTTTATTAGACTCTGTTTATAAACGGGAAATAACAGTTAAAAGACCTATCCCCAAGAAACCCAGGGCAACAAAGAGCACAGTCGAAAACTTACTGAAAAAGTTTTGTGAATTGTCTCCGATGGTAATACCCCAGGTAATTAAGAATGTAAACAAACCGTTGGCAAAATGATAAATTGCAGAGATTACGCCAATAATATAAAGTGCAAAAAACAATGGGTTTTGTAATTGCCTGACAAAAGTATCGACAACCTGGGCCGGCTCATGTATAGACAACCTTAGCGTATAAACATGAAATAGAATGAAGATTAGTGTAATAATTGCCGTTATTCTCTGTAAATAGAAAGCCCAGTTGCGATAATAAGTAAATTTTAAAACATTGTTCTTGGCTACATAAACAATCCATAGTCCATAAATAGCATGAAACAAGATAGGAATAGCTATAATAATTATTTCTGCAACTTCAATCAACGGGATGTTTTTCATAAATCCGATTACCATCTCATAGGTATGATTTCCCCCGAAAAAAACTGAGCTGTTTATTGTTAAGTGAAAGATAAGAAAAATACCTATGGGAATTATGGCTAAAAGTGAATGCACCCTCCTAATAAAAAAATTACTCTTGTCACTCAAACATTATCTCCCCTTTCTTAATATTTTTAAAACTTTTTACTTTTTGCGAAACCAATAAATAATGAAAATTCACCATATATCGAAAAGACATTTCCCCCCTTTATAATTAAGAATAAGGCTACACTTATTATTAATTATTCCTCACTCATTCAATAACAAATAGATTTCCTTATCTAGCTTTCATAAAGAATGAATCTTTATTTTATTGTTATATGTTCAATATTTTGCATAATTATCCTTCTTAAATTTAATAATTTGAATTAGATTTATCACAAATTTTTATTTATCTAATAAATATTGTTTAGCTAATAGATGGAACTATTTATATCATTGGTTACCATTTCATTTCATATAATTGAGAAAAATACGGCAAACTAGAAAGCACACTTAATCAGTGTGCTTTAAAAATTAAAACCCGCAACGACCTACCCTTGAGGACTCGCGTCCCAAAGTACTATCGGCGCTGGAGAGCTTAACTTCTGTGTTCGGTATGGTACAGGTCTCTCCGCCATCATCACCAGGAAAATTTATGCTTTTTTTATGAGAGTTTGTTCTCTCAAAACTACACAGTGAAGTCTCGCTTAGTTTCATCTTAAGGTCAAGTCCTCGACCTATTAGTACCGGTCAGCTCCGGACATTACTGTCTTCACCTCGGCCCATTCACCAGTTCGTCTTTCTGGTCTTATCAGCTTGTTGTGGGAAATCTTATCTTAAGGGGGCTTCGCGCTTAGATGCTTTCAGCGCTTATCCTTTCCAGACTTAGCTACCCAGCTTCACCATTGGCATGATAACTGGTACACCAGTGGTCTGTCCATCCCGGTCCCTCGTACCAGGAGTGCCTTGCAAATTTCCTACGCCTGCGACGGATAGGGACCGAACTGTCTCACGACGTTCTGAACCCAGCTCACGTACCGCTTTAATGGGCGAACAGCCCAACCCTTGGGACCTACTACAGCCCCAGGATGCGATGAGCCGACATCGAGGTGCCAAACCTCCCCGTCGATGTGGACTCTTGGGGGAGATAAGCCTGTTATCCCCGGGGTAGCTTTTATCCGTTGAGCGACGGCCCTTCCACTCGGTACCGCCGGATCACTAAGCCCGACTTTCGTCCCTGCTCGAGATGTCTCTCTCGCAGTCAAGCTCCCTTATGCCTTTACACTCTTCGCGCGATTTCCATCCGCGCTGAGGGAACCTTTGGGCGCCTCCGTTACTCTTTAGGAGGCGACCGCCCCAGTCAAACTGCCCACCTGACATTGTCCTCCAGCCGGCTTACGGCGTGAAGTTAGAACTTCAGCACATCAAGAGTGGTATCCCACCGGTGACTCCTTTGAGACTAGCGTCCCAAATTCTCTGTCTCCCACCTATCCTGTACGTGATATACCAAAATCCAATGTCAGGCTACAGTAAAGCTCCACGGGGTCTTTCTGTCCTGTCGCGTAACCGGTATCTTCACCGGTATTACAATTTCACCGAGCCCCTCGTCGAGACAGCGCCCAGATCGTTACGCCTTTCGTGCGGGTCTGAACTTCTACCAGACAAGGAATTTCGCTACCTTAGGACCGTTATAGTTACGGCCGCCGTTTACTGTTCAATTCAATGCTTCGCCTTGCGGCTGACCCTCTGCAACCTTCCAGCACGGGCAGGCGTCAGCACCTATACGTCGTCTTTTCGACTTTGCAGGCACCTGTGTTTTTGATAAACAGTCGCTTGGGCCTTTTCTCTGCGTTTCATGCTCGTTAAAAACTTCACACTACAAAGGCACCCCTTCTCCGAAGTTACGGGGTCATTTTGCCGAGTTCCTTAACAAGGGTTTCCGCGCGCCTTGGATTCTCACCCTACCTTGTCGGTTGCGGTACAGGCACCTGCTCTCGTTAGAGGCTTTTCTTGACAGTGGGATCAGTCAGTTCGCTACTTATTTTCCGCTCCCCATCACCTCTCGGGATTAAGTGAAAGACGTTTCGCCTATCTTTCCCCCTACCGGTTTGGACGCACTCAACCAACGGTGCCGACCTACCCTCCTGTGTCACCCCTTCCTTCAAACGGTTGCAGGTGGTATCGGAATTTTAACCGATTGTCCATCATCTACGCTCTCTGCCTCGACTTAGGTCCTGACTTACCCTGGGCGGACGAGCCTTCCCCAGGAAACCTTTGGTTTTTGGCGGGCAGGATTCTCACCTGCCTTGTCGCTTACTTATACCGGCATTCTCACTACTCAACAGTCCACATGTCCTTACGGTCATGCTTCTACCCGTTGAGTACGCTCCCCTACCACTCAAGAAGCAAGATACTAGAAACAAGATGCAAGATTATTTTCTTTGCCAGTTTTTGTGTAATACATATAGCATCTTTCCTATTTGGTCATATTCATCTATTAACACAACATACTCTTTTTCTGCTATATATCCTAAATCCTTAGCAAATTCTATTAAAATCTTGACCTCATCACATGAACCAATTGCCATTTGTAAAAAGCGTTTAAACTCATCTACTGAGTTCCTCTTTCCAGACTTCCTAGTTCATATCTTTCAAATTCAGGAAATTTAAGGTGATTTTGTGTATATCAAGAGCCACTTTATATGATCTCTGATACACTTCCAAGTCTTTATAACTTGTTATCATTCTTATCACCTTCTTGTTTCTTGCCTCTAGCATCTTGCTTCTTGAATCCGAAGCTTCGGTGGTGTGTTTGCCCCGTTACATTTTCGGCGCAGGTCACTCGACCAGTGAGCGCTATTACGCACTCTTTAAATGGTGGCTGCTTCTAAGCCAACATCTGGTTTTTTAGCAACTCTACATCCTTTTCCACTTAGCACACACTTTGGGACCTTAGCTGTCGATTCAAGGCTGTTTCCCTTTCGACTATGAAGCTTATCCCCCACAGTCTGACTCAATCTAAATTTATGGCATTCGGAGTTTGTGTGAGTTCGGTAACCTGGTTAGGCCCTAGCTCGAACAGTGCTCTACCGCCATAAATCATCTATTGAGGCTAGCCCTAAAGCTATTTCGGGGGAGAACCCAGCTATCTCTTGGTTCGATTGGCATTTCACCCCTACCCACAGTTCATCCGCTCACTTTTCAACGTAAGTCGGTTCGGGCCCACTCAGTCTTACCTGAGCTTCACCTGATCATGGGTAGATCACCAAGTTTCGGGTCTACAACAACGAACTATCAGCTCCTTTTCCAGACTCGCTTTCGCTTCGCCCGTCTTCTCGACTTAACCTCGCTCGTTATCGTAACTCGCCGGTCCATTCTACAAAAAAGGTACGCCATCACTCATATGAAGCTCTGACAGTTTGGTGCTACGGTTTCAGGTTCTTTTTCACTCCCTCCCGCTTTTTTCTACCTTTCCCTCACGGTACTCGTGCACTATCGGTCGCCAAGGAGTATTTAGCCTTGGGGGTGGTCCCGGATTCCCACGGGGTTTCTCGTCGCGGTACTTGGGATACTCTCAAGTATTTCTGCCTTTCCTACAGGATTGTTACTCCTCTGTGATGGGTCTTTCCAGACCGCTTTGGCTAGGCTTCCATACTTATCCATGAAAGTCTCGGCAACCCGTCAAGCAAAACCAGATGCCAGAGCATAAGATTTCTTCGTTGATTGGATCCGCCAATTCCTTCTAGTCTTGCTCTTGCTTCTCATCCTTGGACCTTTCTTCGCTCGCCGCTACTAAGGAAATCGAGTTTTCTTTCTCTTCCCTCTGGGTACTTATGTTTCAGTTCCCCAGGTTGTCTTCGCAATACCTATTTTATTCAGTATGATGACCGGATACTACTCCGGTCGGGTTTCCCCATTCGGACATCTCTCGGATCGAAGCCTGCTTGCGGCTCCCCGAAGCTTTTCGCAGCTTACCACGTCCTTCTTCGACTCTCGGCGCAAGGCATCCACCGTACGCTCTTTCTAACTTGACCTTCTTTTTTCCCTGCAATGCAAGTTTACATCGCTTACTTCTCTTCAATGATGAATCCTAAGCTTTTTGTAATACTCAAGCTGCCGCTTGAGTTACCTTTCACTGTGTAATTTTTCAAGAACACGGTGCCTAAAAACTTCGTCTAACGCCTCCGGCCTCGTCAATAACAGGCCTTGTTATACTCGTTTTTTATTCACCTTTTTCCAGACTCTGGTCCTGAAACCAAACAGAACTTTGCCTGATGTATCGACCATAGGATACACTTTTAAGTGTTACTCCTGATGGAGGTGATCCAGCCGCACCTTCCGATACGGCTACCTTGTTACGACTGCCCCCACCATCAGCCCCCCTCGGCGACTGCTTCCTTGCGGTTAGCTCATCGACTTCGGGTGTTGCCAACTTTCGTGGTGTGACGGGCGGTGTGTACAAGACCGGGAACGTATTCACCGCGATATGCTGACTCGCGATTACTAGCGATTCCGACTTCATGCGAGCGGATTGCAGCCTGCAATCGAACTGGGATCGGCTTTTTTGGGATTCGCTCAGATCGCTCCTTCGCTGCCCTCTGTACCGACCATTTGTAGCACTGTGTAGCCCCGGGACATAAAGGGCATGATGATTTGACGTCATCCCCACCTTCCTCCGGTTTGTCACCGGCAGTTCGCTTGTTCCCAACTTAATGATGGCAACTAAAAGTAGGGGTTGCGCTCGTTGCGGACTTAACCCAACATCTCACACGAGCTGACGACAACCATGCCACCACGTCTCCTTGTCATCCTGAAAGATAAAACTCTGTATCTCTACAGACGTCAAGGGATGTCAAGCCCTGGTAAGGTTCTTCGCGTTGCGTCGAAATTAAACCACATGCTCCACCGCTTGTGCGGGTCCCCGTCAATTCCTTTGAGTTTCAGCCTTGCGGCCGTACTCCCCAGGTACTTATTGCGTTAACTCCGGCGAAGGGGTCGATACCTCCTACACCTAGTACCCATCGTTTACAGCTGGATTACCGGGTATCTAATCCCTGTTCACTCCCGCTTTCGCGCCTCAGCGTCAGTTACAGTCCAGAAAGTCGCCTTCGCCACTGGTGTTCCTCAATATCTCGCTTCACCGCTACACAGGAATTCCACTTTCCTCTCCTGTACTCAAGAATTCGGCGCAATCGAAAGTTAAGCCCTGCGTTTTCACACCTAACTTATAACCCCGCCTACGCGCCCTTTACGCCCAGTAATTCCGGACAACGCTGCCTCTACGTATTACCGCGGCTGCTGGCACGTAGTTAGCCGGAGCTTCCTCGAAAGGTACCGTCAACTCTTTACATTATTCACATAAAGAGAGGTTTCTTCCTTACGCAGAACTTTACGACCCGAAGGCCTTCTTCATTCACGCGGCGTTGCTCCGTCAGGCTTGCGCCCATTGCGGAAAATTCCCCACTGCTGCCTCCGGAGTCTGGGCCGTGTCTCAGTCCCAGTGTGAGCCGGTCTCTCCAGGCCGGCTACTGATCGTTGCCTTAGTAAGCCGTTACCTTACCAACTAGCTAATCAGACGCGGGTCCATCCTTTATCCGGTAGCATAGAAGAGGCCACCTTTCCTCATCCAGGAGATGCCTCCAAATGAGCTTATCCGGTATTAGCAGCCGTTTCCAGCTGTTTTCCGGGATTTAGGGTAGGTTACCACGCGTTACT
Source organism: Dehalobacterium sp. (assembly GCA_040766325.1). Lineage (GTDB taxonomy): Bacteria > Bacillota > Dehalobacteriia > Dehalobacteriales > Dehalobacteriaceae > Dehalobacterium. Next base: position 65,779 of record JAXGQR010000010.1, read on the forward strand.
CCGTCCGCCACTAAAATTAAAAATTCAGTAAACTGATTCTTTAATTTCCGTTCGACTTGCATGTGTTTAAAGCACGCCGCCAGCGTTCGTCCTGAGCCAGGATCAAACTCTCAATAAAATTTATCGTATCAGTCTCTCAGCTACTTACTTTATCGAGGTTTAATTGGCTTCGATTCAATTACCTATTTTCAATTAGCTCGCCAGGCATGAAGTCTTGCTTCTTGCCTCTAGCTTCTTGCCTCTTGTATTTCAGGTTTCGCATTTATTAATGTTTGCAGGTCCCTCTTGTAAGGTTCCTGCTCAACATCAGGCTTTGTTACTGTTTAGTTTTCAAAGACCAGCGTTTAGTAGTCTATCAAATCTTTGTTGATTTGTCAAACACTTTTTTTCTTTCCTTGCTCTCTCTCGAGCGCTTGATCAGTCTATCAAAATAATTTACCTCTGTCAATAACCATTTTATTGATATTTTATAACCTGTTCACAAAAACGCTTAGTTAAGTTGTCGCTCTCCCATCCATGGATTAATGCCGGGAACAATCATTTCACCTGGAGAATTAAATTTCATGTACCATTCTGGTATCGGACCAACGATAATACTCTCCGTGATGGGAACATCTACTGCTACATTTACGTCAGAACGTAGAAAAGGTACGACAATTTGCAAATTCGTTTTTACATTTAAGTAAATGCGGTGTTTTGTTTGATTAATTCCTGCCTCAATGAATTCATCCTTCATGTTAACATCGATCATACCTACAGGAGTGATACCGATTCTGATATGAGGACCTGTGTTAGAAAATAATGTACTACCCGTAACCAAACCCAAAGGCAAAGAAAATCCCTGAGTTTCCATTTTTTCAAATTCCATTTCAATATCTATGATTGTCTGGGTGGCGATCCTGTTGATTAACACTATATCCGGCATCATAAGTACAACACGATTGTCATTATCTTTATGTATTCCCACTAGTTCTTGATAATTAATCATAGAAACATTTTTTTGTACAGCTTCATTAATAATTTTTGTGGCCATTAACTGAGTCTTGCTTTCTGCTACTTTTATAATTGCAGGTCTTAAGATAAGATCAAGAAAAAACAAAAAACTACCTATAATTAGAAAGGTGATGAACAAATAGACAACTTTTTTTTGATCTTTTTTCCTCACAATTGACATTCACCTCCGCATATCTAATATATGAAATGGCAAAAGAAAGGTTACAAAGAGGTTCTATCCAGGCCAAAAACGGCTAAGTTAATACGAATTATTATTTTATAGTTGTTTACTTTGTTATGAACTACAACGACATGTTTCTACATTTTCTGCAACTTATCTAAAACATTTATTATCACGATTCTTTATGATATAATACTAATTGCTATGGATACGATAAACCTTCTCCATATTGCAAGGAGGTAGAATAATGACAACAGAACAAGAAAAAAAACCAGAAAAAAAACGAAAAATAAAAATATCCCATGTGCTTTTGCTTTCATTTTTATTTATTATGATTATTGGTGTTGGTTCGGCATTGGGTCTTTTATATGGAATTGTAAAAGATTTGCCGGACTGGGATGCAGCTGATCTAGAAGCTGATAGTACCAGCTTTGTTTATGATATGAATGGTGAATTAGTTGTTAAATTACACAAAACAGAAAACAGGGTGCCGGTAAAATTAGAAGCAATCCCGGATCATTTGGTTAATGCCTTTCTGGCTACTGAAGATGTACGCTTCAGAGAGCATCACGGTGTGGATGTTAAAAGAGTCTTTGGCGCTTTAATCGCAGACATCCGCAATCGTGATTTTTCCGAAGGTGCCAGTACTTTAACCATGCAACTGGTAAGAAATGCTATTTTGGAAGACCAGGAAAAAAAGGTAGAGAGAAAGATCAAAGAAGCTCTATTAGCTATTCAAGTTGAGCGAAACTACACAAAAGACGAGATACTAACCATGTATCTTAATGAAATCTACTTTGGACATGGTACACACGGTGTACAGGCAGCATCTCAGCTCTATTTCGGGAAGAATGTTGGTGAATTGACCTTGGGCGAGTCTGCCATGATTACCGGTTTGGTACGCAATCCGCGAAAATATTCTCCTTTTTTAAATTTTGATAACGCTCTCCATATTAGAAACGTGGTTTTGAACAACATGGTGCGATATGAGATGATCTCCCAAGAGGAAGCGGAACAAGCCAAAGAAGAAACACCGTTATTGGCTGATTATCAGCAGCAAAACATCTATGCATACCCCTGGTTTACTGATTTTGTAATTGATCAAGCGGTAAACTATATAGAAGCGGCAGGTATGGAACCCAGTCAAATATATACTGGAGGATTACGCATTCACACAACTCTAGACCCCAAAATACAAAAAGCTGCAGAAGAAGCTTATGCAAATGAGTCTTTTTTTCCTAAGAGTAATACTGATGACCCTGTTCAAAGTGCTATGGCTGTGTTAGATCCAAAAACCGGCGAAGTCAGAGCCTTGATCGGCGGTCGGGAACATTTGACGAAAAGAGGATTAAACAGGGCTACGGACATTAAAAGACAACCTGGTTCCGCTTTTAAACCGATCTCCGTATATGCACCAGCTTTGGAAGATGGTTTTGCTCCCTCTAGCCGAGTTAATGATGTGCCAACTACTTTTGGTTCATCAAAATATCCTTACAAACCGGTAAATTATGACGGCAGATACCGAGGTTCCGTTACTATGCGGCAGGCTGTGGAAGATTCTATCAATGTTCCTGCTGTGAAGTTTTTAAGCATGATTGGAGTCAGTAAAGGTTATAACTTTGCCAAGAATCTAGGGCTGGATTTGGATAAGAATGATGAAAATCTATCTCTGGCATTAGGCGGTCTCACTTATGGAGTATCACCTTTAGCTCTTGCGGCAGCCTATGCAGCTTTCGATAACCAGGGAGTTTATATAGAACCTCATGTGATCACAAAAATAGTAGATCAGTACGGTAATACCATCGTTGATGTGGTTCCTAAGAAAACTATTTCTATGAATGAACGAACCGCTTATTTGATGACAGATATGTTAGAAACTGTGGTAAAAACAGGAACAGGTACTAGGGCCCAGATGAACCGTCCGGTAGCAGGCAAAACCGGCACTACTCAATTGCCGGATAAAGCTATTTTTAATAACATTAAGGGCAGTGCCAATAAGGATGCTTGGTTTGCTGGATATACTCCGGAATTAGTAGGCGTAGTTTGGATGGGCTATGACCAGGATGTAGATAAGAATGGCAAACCGAATTATTTAAGACAGGTATACGGTGGACAATATCCGGCAAGAATTTGGAAATATGTAATGGAAAAATCTCTAGCGGGGGTTCCCGTGACAGCTTTTACCAAACCTACAGGAATTGTCTCAATAGCAATTGATACCAAAACAGGAAAATTAGCTAGTAATTTAACCCCAGACAAATATGTTCGCTATGAGATCTTTTCCGATGGGAATGCTCCTACTGAATACTCAGATGCCTGGATTACAGCTAATATTTGTTCAGAAAGTAAATTACTTGCCACTGAGGCGTGCCCTAATCAGGCCAAAGGTATTTTCTTGGATGCTTCTTATGCCAGCCAAAGCGATATCGCAGCTGGTCTGACGGCTCCTAGCGCTTATTGTGACATTCATCAAGGCGCTGAATCGGTTATTGGCACTGAAATGATTGGGATTTGTATCGATCCGCGTCATCAAGGTAAATTGGTATTGGCCAATTATCCCCAAGAGGGAGAATCAGGCGGGTGCCCGCAAAGTTATATTCAATTCAGATCTTTTGAATCTGGAGAAGTTCCCTCAAAACATTGTAGTTTAGAAGATCATCAGGTGAAAAAATAATAGTATGCTATAATCTCTAAAAAATTCGGCATAGTCGTAAACAAACGACTATGCCGAATTTTTGATTACTTTGTTAATTTCAAGACCAATGCAGTTGTGCGTTTTTTGATAAGATACTAGAATTAGAAAGGGCTTAAGTACTATAATAAAAGAGTAACATTAAATCGCAAGTAAACAGTATTCTAAAACACGAAGGGGTGATGGATATGCGTACTGAACAGTTAGCGCAGATTATTGAAATCGCCAAAAAAAAATCCGTTTCTGAAGCAGCACGAAGTCTCGCCATCAGTCAGTCCCAACTCAGTCACTCCTTAAAGAGTTTGGAATACCAATTGGGTTATCCCTTATTCCGACGCACTTATCAAGGTATGATCCCAACCAGCCGGGGCAAAGAGATCTTGAGAATTGCTCACGAAATTCTCGATAATCTGGAAGAAATTAAGATGATTGGCTCCCATAAGTCAGAGCTTAGCGGAAACCTTAATTTACTGTTGGAACCGGCGGTATTTAATGCCTTTCAGGCTAAAGTATTGGTTGCCTTTAATCAAATTCATCCAAATATCAATCTCATGATTTCCGAAAATTCATCAGAAAAAATCATTATAGAAGTAGCTGATAATTATGGTTTTTAGGTGTTACCGGCTGGCTTAAAGATGAAGATACAACCTGGAAAAAAATCCTGGACCGACACAATCTTGCCTCTGAAGAATTGCTACAAGACAAAATCATCTTAATCGCAGGCAAGGACCATCCTTTAGCCAATCAGAAGTGCATTACTTTGGCAGACTTGGGGGATAGTACCTTCATTAATTACTACCAGTTAAGTGATGTATATATTAGTGAGATTGTCCTGAAGAAATATAAAAACCCATCCATTGATGCCCATAGCCGCGAAATCCTAAAAATGCTCTTAGCGGATAATGTAGGCGTTACTCTGCTGCCCCGCTTTTTCCTTCAGGGGGATCTTTATCTGGAACAGGGTTTATTAAAGATCCTAGAGATCCAGGAAATGGAGGAAAACTTCGTGGTATATCTTATTCACACGCGAGAGGAATCGATAAAATACGGGGCCAGAGAATTAAAGAAAATTCTCAAGCAAACTTTGACCTCCGATGACAAGGATCTTTGGAATAATTCAAAGGAGGGGTAGCATTGCGTATCGAACAGTTTGATCAACTTTTGAAAATCGAAACACATAAAACCTTATCCCAGGTCGCACGTGAATTGTTCATCAGCCAACCCTCCTTAAGTGCCTCACTTAATCAGGTTGAGGAAGAGCTTCGTCTCAAAATCTTCCAACGCTCAAATTCCGGTTTAATCCCTACTGAGCAAGGAAAGGAAGTCTTGAGACTGGCAAAAAATATCATGGAACTGACAGAAAAGATAAAAAGTGTGAAGGACGGGAAAGGAGTATTACTCAGTCATATGCAAATGATTATTCCGGCAGATATGGCCACGTCTATCTCCCCCGAACTTTTGAAGCACTTTAAAATTCACTATCCTGATGTCAATCTGCATATTCATGAAACATCTAATGATAATATTGTCGATCTCATGGACAGTGGAGAATATTCAATCGGAGTGATCAGCTGCAGTAAGAATCAAGAAAAGGATATACTTAAACAGCTTAAAGAAAAACATTTTACCTTCGATTTAATTCCAGGGAAAAAACAGTCAGAAAAAGTTGTTTATATAAGTGCACGTAATCCTTTGTCTGACAGTGAAAAAATCAGTTTGACCGAGCTAGAGGGCTTGAGGATGTTATCTTACAAAGAAAATTACCTTGAGGTTCCTAATGAGTTTAACTATTTGACTAATAAATTGACCGTTGTTAATGATATGGAATATCTAAAAAAATTAGTTGCGGAAGACTTCGGATATTCAATTTTTCCCCGATTTTTTGCCAATAATGATCTATATGTCATTGCTCAAAAGAATAAGCTAATCCCCATTAAGAACAACTTTTGTACCAATAATATCTATGTTCTCTACACCAGCAAAGAATTGCTGACAACCATCGAGGAGGAACTGCGTATTCTTCTCGGTCAGCAGTTGAAAACACTGACCGCATCGGGTTAAAATTATAACCATAACGTATCTGCGGCACTGAAATTTTTAGATATATATTTTTTTCATATCATTGACACGAAAAGACTATTATACAATGACTCAGATATTTAAATTATATTATTAAAAGATAAACAAGTGACTAATTCACCAATTTTAGTCACAATTAAACTGATACAGGTTTCAATGGGTTCTTACCCGCTGAAACCTGTATCCACTTTATGAAGGAGGAACACATTGTACAAATGACACAATCGAAATTAGCTAGAAATAAAGAAATCACAAGATTCTTAATCTACGCAATTATTTGCAGTCTTGGTTGGATTCTACCTGCACCAGATCCGATTACTCCCACTGGACTGAAGGTATTGTTTGTTTTTGTAGCCACTGTTTATGGTTGGACTGTAACCGGGCATGTGTGGCCCAGTTTATTTTCCTGTCTGATGTTCCCACTCACCGGTGTGGTGACGATGAAACAGTTTATCGCCATGGGTTGGGGTACAGACATTTTCTTTTTCATGATTTTGGCCTTTGTTCTTTGTAAATTCTTAGAAGAGGTCGGTGTCAGTCAGTTTATGGCCAGTTGGCTCTTAAGTCGAAAATTGCTTAAAGGGCATCCCTGGCGCTTGATCACAATGATTTTAGCAGCCGCTTATTTAATTTCCAGCTTGGTCAATATCTTCATCGGTATGCTGTTAATTTGGGAAATTATATATACTATTACAAACATTATCGGTCAAAAACCTGGTGATAAGTTCCCTTCCTTAATGGTTTTCGGAGTTGCCATGGCTGGAGCACTCAGCCTTTCGGCAATGCCTTGGAGCGGTAATGCCATTGTCAATCTGGGAGTCTACGGAAATTTAATTGGTCAGACCCCGAACATGGTTACTTATATTGCCTTTAGCTTGCCAGTAGGCTTCGCATCTTTCTTAGCCTATGTGGCCCTTTGCAAGTTTGTTTTTAAGCTTGATGTAACCCCTCTTAAAACTATCAAAGACGAAATGATTGATCCAAAGCATCTGGAATTAACCTTAGTAAAAAAAATCGCTTTGCTGGCGCTGATAGCTTTCATTGTTTTGTTACTCCTGCCTAGTTTGCTGCCACAAGGACCGATCGTTGATTTTCTAAACCATTTTGGAGTTGTGGGTGTTATCGTTTTGGTGTTTGGCATTCTTTCCTTGATAAAAATCGATGATAACCACATTTTTAACTTTGGACAATTAGCTTCAAAGGGGATTCCTTGGACTATGATGATCATGGTTATGGTAATCCTTTCCATTGGTGGTTGCCTGATGAATCCCGCTACAGGGATCAACGACTATTTGGATGCAAACTTGGCCCCAATTTTAACAAGTTTATCTCCGCTGATGTTCATTATTGCCATTACCCTTATCACAGTGTTGCTGACTAACTTTTTGATTAACATGGTTATCGTCGCCATGCTTTTGCCGATAATAATCAGCATGTCAGAAACCTTGGGAATTAACCCTGAGCAAATATCTTATCTGGTGATGGTAGCAAGCACAATTGCAATTTTAACGCCAGCGGCTTCTGCAGCCTCGACCATCTTGTATCCCAACAAAAAGTGGATCCAAACCAAGGAAATTTACCGCTATGGCTGCGTGACGGTTGCTGTGGTAACAGTTCTTGCCATCCTTATAAGCTACCTTACGGCAGCCATCATATATTAAGATTATCATAATGTCAATTAAAAAGCAAGTCCTACCGGCTTGGGTTTTTTATTATCAATGTTGGAATATTCTGGGGCCACGAAATAAGATTAAACAGAGGTTGAAGAAGTATGAAGATGTCTTTTTACTTCCTTTTATTGTTTGTACATTTAAAGTTCAAATATTGCGAATTTATACTAGGTGATATTTTCCCAGTGTCCAGATTTTTATACGTTCAAGGAAACCACGGTAACCCCGTTTCCTCCTTCATTATAATCTCCCAGACGAGCACCTTTCACCTGACGATGTTACTTTAAGTGAAGAGTTACGGCATCTCGAAGGGCACCGGTGCCTTTCCCGTGAATAATTCGTACTTCTTTTAATCCGGCGACATATGCATCGTCTAAGTATTTATCAACCTTTTCCAGTGCTTCATCAACCAATAATCCACGTAGATCTAATTCTTTAGAGATAGTACTGATCTTCTCCATCCTAATACGACCGACTTTGGTGTTCCCGGATTTTTGCTCCTTTTCATTAGAAATACGAATATCCTCCAACTTCACAGTGATTTTCATAATCCCCACTTGAACAAAGACCTCTCCGGCTTGATTAGGCTTTGATAAAACCAGGCCCTTATGATTTAATTTAGGAATTTCTATCATCTGTCCCGGTTCTACTGTTATGGGAGCTTGTCCGGCATAACGTTTTTCAGGTGTAACGTAATTAAGACCCTCTTCCATTTTTTTAATTTTTTCCTTGGAGAGAAGTAATTTTTGGTTCTCAGACTTTTGGGATTCCGTTACAAGGCTCGCTTTAAATTCATGATATAAAGCATCCATATCGTCTTTGGTTTTTTTTATGATTTTTAGGCTTTCCTCCTGAGCACGACGCAGGATTTCTCCTTCTTTGTTTTGTAGCTCAATTTTCTGTTCTTCCAGCTGACGCTTTATTTCCTGAAGCTCTTGCCTAAGGGTAACAGCCGCCTCCTTTTCTTGTGTGCTGATCTTCTGATTTAGTTCCAGGTTGGTAATTAAATCTGCTACCTGAACTTGATCCTGAGTAAGAAAAGACCCTGCCTGAGCAATAATTTCTTCACTCAACCCCAAACTACGGGCAATTTCAAAGGCATTACTTTTCCCAGGTATCCCTATAAGCAGTCGATAAGTGGGCTTTAATGTTTCCACATTAAACTCAACACTGGCATTTACAATATTGGGATTGTTATAAGCGTAAACTTTTAACTCACTATAATGAGTTGTGGCTACCACTTTAGCCTTTCTCTTTCTTAAGTATTCCAAAATAGCCATCGCCAGAGCTGCACCTTCCGTAGGATCCGTACCTGCCCCCAATTCGTCTAACAGTACTAAAGTATGCTCATTCACATTTTGGAGAATACGCACAATATTTACTAAATGAGAGGAAAATGTGCTTAATGATTGCTCGATGCTTTGTTCATCACCAATATCCGCAAAAATATTGTGAAACAGATTCAGGTCACTGCCATCATCTGCCGGTACATGGAGTCCGGATAAAGCCATTGCTGTGAGCAGTCCGATGGTTTTTAAGGTTACGGTTTTTCCCCCGGTATTAGGGCCTGTAATAATCATAGAATCAATATCGGCCCCTAAATCCACGTCAATTGGCACCACATTTTTAGGAATCAAAGGATGACGAGCCCTCTTTAGACGAATGATACCCTGTTCGTTAATCTTTGGCGTTCCCCCATCCATACTATGGCTTAAACGGCCTTTGGCAAAAATAAAATCCAGCCGACCTAAAACCTCTAATGTATACAGAATATCCTCTGCAAAAGTAGCCACCAATTGGCTTAAATTCTTTAGTATAACCGTAATCTCATCATTTTCTTCGATTCTGAGTCTTTTTAGATCGTTATTCAACTCCAACACCGCCATAGGTTCTATGAACAAGGTGGCTCCGCTGGATGATTGATCATGAACTAATCCCGGCACTTGAGAACGATACTCCTGCTTGACGGGAATCACATAGCGATTGCCACGAATGGTGACTAAGTTATCCTGAAGATATTTGGCTGTATTGGGATTGCGAATCAAGGAATCCAACTTATCCTTAATGCGCTCCTGATTGATTCTAATTTTTCTTCGAATAATATAAAGTTTATCACTGGCCGTATCAAGAATGGATCCATCATCGTTAACGGTCTCCATTATAGCTGTTTCTAAGGATTTAAAGAGACCTAACTCTCTTGCTAACTCCGTAATGATGGGATAATTCTCCTTAAGATTCAGCAAAAAGAGTTTCGTCTTCCTAGCTGCACTACAAGTATCAGCAATGCTTAAAAAATGTTCGGGTTCCAGAATTCCACCTAAAACAGTTCTTTCCACACTTTGTCGAATATCACGAATGCCTCCGAGTGTAAAAGAAGGATTTAAACGGAGGATGTCTTTAGCTTCAGTGGTTTCAGTTAGGCTAAGTTCAATTTCATACTTTTTGCTACTGGGGGTTAGATCACATGCGATTTCCTTACCCAAAGGGGAACCGCATTTTTCCACTAACATCCCAAGCACCCGATCAAACTCTAACTTTAGTAAAGTCTTTTCATCCAATCAAGATCCTCTCCTCTTTCAACTAGATCACACCTCGATAATAATGTCCCTTGGTGAAACCTGCATTGGTCACCTTCGCTATTGTTTTTTCTAAGCTCTCAAGATCTAAATGCTGCATAAGATGAGAGGATGCAGCATCAATTACCTGGCGGTATATCTGAGTGACCTGAGAAACTGCTGAAGGAGAATACCTTTTTGCCTCAATGCGTAAAGAGTCAATACCTAACTGAAGAAATTTATCCACATGAGCCAGCATTGATAACTCTTTGGGATTATATAGATGCATACGGCAAAATTGATCTACCTCAACAGGAAAGACCATATTCATACGATCTTTGAGACCGAAAGACTTTCCCCGACAAGGTTGGGAACAAGCTTTGGCACCCTCTTTCCCACCTAAAATTGCTCCTAAAGCACAATATTGGTTGATCATCATTGGTAGTGTTCCATGAACCAGACACTCAATTTTTGCTGATCCCAAATTCAGCTTTTCAATTTGGTTGAAGTTTAATTCTTGAGATAAGGTGATCAAATTAATCCCTTTTTTACGTAGGAAATCAAGGGAATAGTCATTAAAAATGTTTAATCCAATATCAGTATAGATTTTACCATCCCATCCTGATTCTTTTAGAGCTTGAATCCCACCTAAATTATTAACCAGTATCGCTCTGATGGGTAATGACCCAACTTTTTCTATCATCCGATACATTATTGAGCATTCGTGAGGATGAAAAATGCTAGGCAAAGCAAAAACAATTTCGCGATCCATTCCTTTGCCCAACTGAGCAATATCCTTCATATGTTCCATGGTCAGCTTAGGTTGAGATTGGAAGTTCTCACCGGAAAGATAAATGCGGTCTGCCCCTGCCTCTATGGCGGCTTTTGCACCATCCAATGTCCCTATTCGTACCGATAATTGACATTTCTTAATCTGTCTTTCTTTTTTATCCGGTGTAAGCTGAAGCAATTTTCTCTCCACTTCCTGACTAGAGACAGGAGGATAGGCATATCTACTTAACTTTTGTTGTTTAATAAGATCAATGACATATCTTCTGGCAGCATTTAATTCGCTGGCGGGAAGCATCACTCCCTCGTCCAGATCTAAGATCAATTCCTTCAAGTAAAAAGCGGTTCCTCCCAAACGTTTAAGTTGTTTCCTGACCGATTCTTCATCCGCCGGCTTTTTCAGAGCTTTTTCCACCACATACTCCGAGGTAAAACTACCCTGATCAAATTCTTCATCAGTAGCTAAGAGATGAAAAGGTTTTCCTCGTTTAGCCGATAATTGAAATATTACACCGATATGTCTTTGCGGATGCAAGAAAGAATTTTGGGCAGTCTCCATTAATTTCACATCATGAGTTTTAAAAACCCGATCCCCTACTTTAGGCTTTCCTGTAATATTAATAGTCACTCTTTCACCCGAGGCGGCTTTTTTCACAGAACGCCCATCACGAATAATATGATCCACTACGAAGCCTTGCCGACCACCTTTGGTGACCCAAATTTCCAGCCCATCCCCAACACGAAGATCTTCATCCAGCTTAATCATTGCCATACGACCTTGATTTTGAATCTCATCTATTCGCCCAATGCGCGTACCTCTGTTGTTTGGTCGTTGGTAACTCATAAGATCTCGTCCCGAATATCCTAAAAGATATCCATGGGTAAAATCCCGGTTAAAAATTTGGGTTAATTCTTTTAACTCATGAGGGTTTACCTCATAATGTTCTGGGTCATCCTTAAAGCGGTCTAAAGCTTCCCGGTAGATGCGTACTACTGTGGCCACATATTCCGGTCTTTTCATACGACCTTCTAATTTTAATGACCGAACGCCGGTCCGGCAAATTTCCGGTAAAATCTCCAAAGTATTCAAATCTCGCGGACTTAAAAGATGATCACCAATTTTTTCTTCAACAGCCGGTTGTCCTTTTTCATCTACTAAGGTATAGGTCATGCGGCAGGGCTGAGCACATTTGCCCCGGTTACCGCTACGCCCTCCGATTAAACTACTCATCAAGCATTGCCCGGAATAGGAAATACATAATGCGCCGTGGGCAAAAATCTCCACTTCTAAAGACGTTTCCTTAATGATTCGGGAGATATCCTCTAAGGATAATTCCCGGGCCAATACCACCCTTTTAAAACCCATATCTTGAATAAATCGTGCCCCTTCTCCATTATGAATAATCATTTGGGTACTACCGTGAAGATTCATCTTAGGTAAAACCTGATGAATTAATGCAGCCAATCCCAGATCCTGGACGATTAAGCCATCTACCCCCATATCATAAAGTGTTTTCACATAAGAAATAGCATCTTGCATCTCGCTGTTATCCACTAAAATATTCACCGCTACATAAACCCGAACACCCCGAAGATGAGCATATTCAATAGCTTGGGCCATTTCTTGTTCATCAAAATTTCCTGCGGACGCCCGGGCATTTAAAACCTTACCTCCCAAATAAATAGCATCGGCTCCATTTTCTACCGCTGCTATAAAAGCTTGAAATTCACCTGCTGGAGCAAGTATTTCTGGTATTTGCAATCAAATCATCTCCAAATAGTACAGTCTATCTGATTATATCATTACCTAATGTCCATGTCATCTTTGGATCATATCATCGTATAACAATAAAAATTACAGGACATCAATATGTGTCCTGTAATTTGATCTTATCATTAGTATCTTTCATTCAGGTCCATTTAAACTCTAGAGAAACGATCAAAACCGGCGATAGGCAAAATTTTTATTCCTGTTGGAACTAGTTTATCCAGAAACAGATTTATACCTAAACTATCGCTGGCCATATGTCCGGCAATTACCACATTAATATGGAACTTTTCAGCGTTCTTACGATGTTTTTCACTCATATGCATCCCCACAATTGTCCCAACTCCGGCAATAGCAAGTTTCTCGAAAGCATCTTCAGAACCCCCGGTACCTCCTGTCATATCAACAAAAATTTTTCCTACAGATCGTTTACCATTTCCACAACAATAGTCGGTCCAGCTTTTAATCGTGCAGCTTTTTTATATTCGGGAAACTCTTTCAGCAAGCATATTAAATCATCCAATGTGTCCGGTTTCTGTTGGGCAAAATAATGATTTAAAAATTCTGTCACCAGGTTATCTGCCGGTGTATGGACGCACATAAAAGGAAGTCCTAAGACTTTCGCTGTATCAATGGTTCTACTGTGATTATAGGGCATTAAACCTCTTTTTACCTCAGATATTCTTGAAGCCATGATACCTTCTGCTACATTAATGGGGACTCCTAGATCCGCTAAAATCCCTTCCTGAATATGCATTACCTCAGAAAGACCGGCTAAGGCATAGCCTTCAGGGTGATGGGCTAAAACAAGATCGATTTTTTCTCCTTTGGATATTAAACGGTCCGCTAAGAGTAATTCCCCTACTTCGATATCAATCCCAACTGCTATTCTTTCGACATCCAATTCATGATCGCCATTTAGGATGCGTGTATCACTATAAGGGTTGGTTAATGTTTCCGGATCAAAATATTCTTTGTCCCTTTCCTCTAATTTGTCATAGATTTTTTTTGATTTCTTTAAATCTTTTTCCACGGCGTTTTTTCCCCGGGGATCCGCAGCCATTCCTGCTTCCACTGCCAAAGCATATATTTCCGATAATTTCATTTAAAATTCCTCCGGTATCCAAGTATTTTACCTCTACTTAAACCTAAACTTTTAAAGCTATTTACGTGAAACATAAGGATTATTTTCAATGTAGTATCTTAATTTTAAATCGGCACCTTGGGTCAGGCCAATCCTTGTGGTTTGAATAATATTAAAGGGCACCGTCGATTGTTTATCAAAGAAACGTACAGGGCCATCTACTGCACTGGTGCCGTTCATGGATTTGGTAATGCCCAAAGCCTGCACCAATTTAGCCGGACCACTGCATAAATCTTTTCGTGATTCTCTTTTACGGTTTTTTCTAATGATATCAATCCCAGTTAAAGGCTCCAAAGCTCTAATTAAAACTGCTGCCGGAACATTATCTTTATCCGTTGTCACATTATAGCAAAAATGCACTCCATATATTTGGTAAATATATGAATATCCTGCTGGGCCAAACATGACGCTATTTCGTTTTGTTTTTCCTCGATTAGAATGACTGCCAGGTCATTTTGACCTAAATATGCTTCTGTTTCCACCACAATCCCTGATACGATAGTATCATCTATCTGGGTGGCCAAAATCTTTCCTAATAAATCTTGAGCGACTAGAGGAGTTTCCCGATAAAAAAAGTCTTTCTCCAACACCTTCAAAGTAAGTTAATTCTCCCTTAGCTTATTATAAATAAGCGCAACGAACGTTGCGCTTATCCTATTTTGTGTATTTTATCCAAAACTCTCAGTTCTTCTACGATTTTCTCATAATCATCTTTTAATTTTTGATACTCATCGGCAATTTGCAAAGAAGCTAATACAGCAATCTTAGTTGGCCCATAAATTGGATTGATTTTATACACCTGATCCATCTTATTGGATACAAAATCGCCTACCTTCTTCAAATAATCGGGAGATTCTGTTCCTTTTAAAACATATTCCTGACCTAAAATATCAATTCTGATCTTAGATCGTTCTTTTAATGCCAATGCATTTCACCCTCTCACCAATCTTTTAACCGAAAAAGCACCTAAGGCTTCCCGAGCAAATTTTGTGAGTAATTTTCACAAATTATTCATAAGAAATATATTTCGCCATGGTTCACTAATAATCCTTCTTTCCTATCGTAATTCGACACCAAATTTATCTGATAACTCCTTTTGAATTTTTTGAAATACGGCAGTAATTTCATCATCAGTAAGTGTCTTTTCCTGGGATTGGAATGTGAGAGAGTAAGCCAAGCTTTTAAAGCTATCCGGTATTTGACTTCCTTTGTACACATCAAATAAATTAACCTCTGTTAATAGTCTTCCCCCGTTTTGTAAAATTATTTCTTCAATAGCAGATGCGGGAATTTCATCCTTAACCACAAGAGCCATATCTCGGTCAATAGCAGGGTATTTCGGTACTGCTTGATAAGAAACTGTACTCTGGCTTAGGTTCATAAGCTCCTCTGCATAAATATGAAAAACGTACGTTCTGTTTTCGAGGTGATAGTTTTCCTGTACTAAAGGATGGATTTCACCTAAAAAGCCTACATAAGTGTCACCAATATAAATATTACCGGCGCGTCCTGGATGTAAGAAAACAGGAAGTGATTCATTTTTCAAGGACCATTGGTCAATACCAAAGCGAGCGAAAAGTTCGTCTATGACCCCTTTAAGATAATAAAAATCCAAATTTTGAAGCGGCTGATTCCAACCTTGAGTCAGCTTCCCGGAGATCACCCCTCCTAACATTATTGGTTCTTGAGGCTGCTTTTCATTTGACGGCAAAAAAATTTTGCCCCATTCATAAAAAGCAAAATCTAAATTTCTGCGATTAGTATTGCGCGATGCTGTTTCTAACAATCCAGGTATTAGGGTAGTACGCATGACGCCTTGGGCATCGCTTAATGGGTTTTTGATAACCACTACATTTCTTAAGGAGGATTCTTCGGGTATCAAGATGCGATCATAATCTTCAAGACTAATAAAACTATAATTAATTACTTCCATGAATCCGACCCCGATGAGATAATCCTTAACTTGATCCTCAAATTTTTGGAAAGGCGTTTTTTTCCCTTCTGTCATCGCTCCGGCAGGCAAAGATACAGGAATTTTATCATAGCCATGAATCCGAGCCACTTCTTCAATTAAATCTACTTCTCGAGTAATATCCTGGCGATAGGTAGGGATGGTGATCTGGATTATATCTCCCACTATTTCCCAGTAAAATTTCAAATTATCAATGATAGACAATACCTCTTCTTGAGTTAAAGCAGTTCCCAAAAGTTCGTTCACTCTCTGCACCCGCAGAAGTACCGTAGTTTCTTTAGGTAAATTGCTTTTAATGTCAATCATTCCTTGACAAACTTCTCCCTCTGCCAATTCTGCCATCAATTGAGCGGCTCTGTGGGCAGCAACAATTGTTGTTTGTACATCCAGACCTTTTTCAAACCTTAAAGAAGATTCCGATCTAAGGCCGAGAGCTCTGGAAGTACGACGAATGGACGTGGGATGAAAACGAGCCGCTTCAATTAAAATATGGCGGGTGTTTTCCGTTACTTCCGTGTCCAATCCTCCCATTACTCCTGCTACAGCAACCGGCTTTTCTTCATCGCAGATTAATAAAGTCTCAGTACCAAAAGTCCTTTCTTGACCGTCCAGAGTAAACATTTTTTCTCCCTTACGGGCACGACGCACAATAATTTTGTGACCGGATAAGGTATCATAATCAAAGGTATGTAAAGGCTGGCCTGTTTCCAGCATCACATAGTTAGAAATATCCACCACATTATTAATAGGCCTGATACCGGCGGAACGCAAATAATGTTGCATCCAGACAGGAGATGGTTTTATTTTTACATTCTTCACTAAACGAGCTGCGTAGCGATTGCACAAGTCCGGATCTAAAACTTCTACTGAAGCTAAGTCTTTAATAGATTCATTGCCTTCTGAAAAGTTGATTTCCGGTAGATGCACCGGCTTCTTTAAAATTGTACCGATTTCTCGAGCTATATTGATAACACTTAAACAATCGGACCGATTGGGTGTTAAATCTAATTCAAAAATAACATCATCTAAATTAAGCAAGAGAACAATATCTTCTCCAATGGGGCTTTCGGGGTTCAAAATCATGATACCGTCCTTTGATTCAGAAGATACCAAAGCAGCATCCAAATTTAATTCATCAGCGGAACATAACATGCCAAAGGAATCCATACCTCTGAGTTTCGCCTTTTTCATCTTGATACCCCCAGGCAAAACAGCCCCTACAGGAGCCACCGGTACCCGTTGCCCTTCTTTGACATTTGTTGCTCCGGTGATAATCTGGATCGTTTCTTGACCTAATCTCACCTGACAAACTATCAATTTATCCGCTTCCGGATGAGGTGTAATTTTTTCAATCGCACCTACGACCACCCCTTTGATTTCTTGACCTGGATAGGAGATATGATCAACCTCAATACCCGCCATCGTAAGGGCTTCGCTTAATTCTTCCGGACTAATGTCGATATCTACGTATTCTTGTAGCCATTTATATGATACTTTCATTATAATCCTCCTCTAAACTGAGTTAAGAATCGTTGGTCATTATCAAATAAAAGACGTAAATCATCAATACCATATTTAAGCATGGCAACTCGTTCTACTCCCATGCCAAAGGCGAAACCATTGACCTTTTCCGGATCATAGCCGGACATTTCCAATACCCGTGGATGTACCATTCCGGAACCCAAGATTTCCAACCAACCTGTATGAGAGCAAACACGACAGCCCTTACCTTTACACATGACACAAGAAATATCTACTTCAGCGCTGGGCTCCGTAAAGGGGAAATAGCTAGGTCTGAGGCGAATTTCTTGATCTGCGCCAAACATCTGACGGACAAAGGTTAGTAAAGTACCTTTTAAATCTGACATGGATAAGCTATCATCAATGACCAGCCCCTCCACCTGATGAAACATCGGTGAGTGGGTAGCATCATCATCACGGCGATACACTTTCCCGGGACAGATAATCTTGACCGGATATTGAGGCACTGTTTTTTCCATCACACGTACCTGTACCGGGGAGGTGTGCGTGCGCAAAAGAATCTCATCAGAAATATAAAAGGAGTCCTGCATATCCCGAGCAGGATGATCAGGCGGTAAATTTAGAGCTTCAAAATTGTAATAATCTAATTCAATTTCCGGTCCCTCGGCAATAGAATACCCCATACCCAAAAATATTTCCTTTATACGATCGATGATTATGGTAATGGGATGTTTTCGCCCTCTTAAAATCCTTTGTCCAGGAAGAGTGATATCAATAGCTTCTTGTTTTAAAGCTGATTCCAGTTCCTTTTCTTTTAATATTTTGCTCTTTTTTCGATCAGGGTTTCAATGGCAGCCCTTACTTCATTAGCTGCTTGACCTACTTTAAGACGTTCTTCCGATGAGAGGCCACTCATTCCCCTTAAAACGCCGGTTAATTCTCCTTTTTTACCTAAGTATTTCACTCTGAAGGATGACAGTTCCTGAACCGTCTGAATATTATGTAATTCTGTCACCGCTTGTTCTTTTATGTTATTTATTTTCGCTAACATACCCTTCCTCCTAACTGGTTTTAATAAAAAAGTATTAAAAAAACCCTTCGCCCCCCTAAGGGGCGAAAGGCATCTTCCGCGGTACCACCCTATTCCTTCTACATACGTTTTATCAAAATTATGCAAATCTTATGCTTGATAACGGATTGTATCCGGCAACTCCTACTAATTTTGATAAATATTTCAGAGCGCTGTTCATGGGGGAATATCAACCTTGCTTCTTCCATGCTGCTTCCAGTCTAAGGCAACAATTCCCTGGGAAAGAACTTGAGGTCTAAAAACCCATTCATCACATTTTAAACTATTTTGCTGTTTGAAATTATTGTATACTTAATTTTCGATAAATCATATAGACGGTAATGGAACCAGTTTGTTCAAATAGTTTCCATAGAAACTCAGCGGGTAAAAACTCCATTTCCACTACCCTTTCTGTCAATTATTCTAAGTAATTAAAGTATATCATACCGTAGATTAATTGACAAGAATGGTCTGCTCTTCTTGGCGACGTATATGATCAAATAGTAATATGCCCGCTGCCACCGCCACATTTAGGGACTCTGCCATACCTAATAAAGGAATACGAGCAATCTCATGGGCATGGTTCAAAAAAAAGGCTCTAGGTCCATTGGCTTCATTACCTAGTACCCAAACTACCGGTCCCTGAATATCGGTTTGATAATAAAGTTTATCACCCTTAGCATCTGCCACCAAGATTCGGACTTGATGTTTTTGGAAATATTTAAGACACTTTTCATTACTTTCTTCAGAAATCACTGGAATCTGAAAAATGGTGCCCATACTTGCCCGAATCACCTTTGGATTATATAAATCAACTGTTCCTTTTGTTAAAATTACCCCTGCTGCCCCGACCGCACAAGCAGTTCGGATCATGGTACCTAAGTTTCCCGGATCCTGAACTCCGTCAATAAGTAAAAGTAAACTATTTTTTTTAATATTAAGAGCTTGTAGATCGTGGCGAAACATCTCCCCGACAGCAAAAATACCTTGTGGATTTTCTGTATCAGATAATTCCCTGAGAAGGTTTTCTTCCACCCAAAAGACATCGACATCAGTCTGATTAAATGCATTTATAAGATGCTGTCCCCTTTGAGAAGCAAGAAGTTTATCGCTGTATAAAACGAATTTAATGTTATTGTCTGCAAGAACTGCTTCTTCCACTAAGCGGACACCCTCCACCACAAAGTGCTGTTCTTTTTCCCGAGATTTTCGATGTAACAAGGACTTAGCTAATTTAATGTGGTGATTGCTCTTTGAAGAAATTTTTTTGATGTTTTCCTTCATATTTTGTTCCGCTCCAAAAAGGAAAAGCTGAGAAGACTCTCAGCTTGATTGCTTCCCTTATTTAAGATTATTTTTTGCTACGGCAACAAACTCCTGAAATGCTGCCGGATCGTGTACCGCAGCTTCAGCCAGCATTTTTCTATTGACTTGAACACCTGCATTCTTCAAGCCATTCATCATACGACTATAAGAGATACCATTCATTCTGGCCGCAGCATTAATTCTGGTAATCCAGAGTTTTCTAAAATCGCCCTTTTTCTTTCTCCGGTGAGCAAAGGAATAGGCCATGGATTTCAATACTTGAGCATTTGCTACTCTAAAAAGTTTAGATCTGGAGCCCCTGTATCCTTTTGCAAGTTTAAGAATTTTTTTATGTCGTTGGTGTTTGGTAACACCACGTTTTACTCTTGGCATGTTAGTTTACCCCTCTTTCTTTTCCCCAAAAATTAAATTGATTTAAATTGACAATTTTAAATATATGGCAACAATTTGCTCGTTCGTTTCATGTCCGCTGCGGATACTAAACCGCTTTGGCGTAATTGCCTTTTTCTTTTTTTCGTTTTCTTTTCTAAGATATGACTTTTATTTGCTTTGCTACGTTTTATTTTTCCAGATCCGGTGACCTTAAATCTTTTTGCGGCTCCCCGGTGTGTTTTCATTTTAGGCATTAAAAATCCTCCTTAATTCTGTTTTGGTGATAAAATCATTGTCATATTTTTCCCTTCAAGCTTTGGCACTTTTTCAACTATTGCCCATTCTTGTAAAGTTTCCGCCATTTTTGTGCATAATTGTCTGCCTAAATCCGGATGGGTAACCTCCCTGCCCCGGAACATAATGGTGACCTTCACCTTATCTCCGCTCTTTAAAAATTTTTCCGCGTTTTTGGCTTTAGTCATAAAATCATGTTCTTCAATATTCGGACGTAACTTTACTTCTTTAATGGTAATAACCTTTTGATTTTTCTTAGCTTCTTTTTCCCGTTTGCTCTGTTCAAAGCGGTACTTACCATAGTCCATTATTTTACAAACCGGGGGTCGTGCAGCAGGCGCCACCTCTACTAAATCCAATCCTTTTTCTGCAGCTATTTTTAGAGCTTGTTTGATCGGAATTACACCAAGCTGTTCTCCGTCAGCACCGACAAATCGCACTTCCTGAACACGAATTTCTTCGTTGATGCGTAAATCTTTACTAATAATATTTCACCTCCAAATAAAATAAAAATTGACGGGTAGTAAGTTCACCCGCCAATACAAATACTATTGGACAATTTCAGAGTAACCTTATTAGCGCTAGCTATAAGGTGAGAAGCGGATGACCTCTACTTAAAAAAATATTTAGTTCAATCTTTTGTATGCTACCATTAATTCCTAAGAAAGTCAAGGGTAATTAAGGGGAGTTTAATCAACTTTTTTTGTTTTAATTTCTTCCATCAGTTGAAAGGTGATCTCATCAACCTTCATGGTGCCAATTTCTCCAGCGCCTCTTTTGCGCACAGCAACGGTACCTTCGGTCATTTCCTTATCTCCCACCACAAACATATAGGGAATACGTTGATTTCTTGCCTCTCTGATTTTATAGCCAATCTTTTCATTCCGTCCATCTAATTCTGCCCGTATGCCTAAAGTTAATAATTTATTGGTTAATTCATTTCCATAAGATGCGTGTTTCTCGGAAATTGGTAATACCCTTACCTGAACAGGAGCAAGCCATATAGGGAAAGATCCGGCAAAGTGTTCGGTGAGGATCCCGATAAAACGTTCGATACTGCCAAAAGCAACACGATGAATCATTACCGGTCGATGCTTTTGCCCATCTTCTCCGATATATGTTAAATCAAATTTCTCCGGCATTTGAAAATCAAGTTGAATTGTCCCACATTGCCAGGTACGTCCCAGACTATCTTCGAGATGAAAATCAATTTTAGGACCATAAAAAGCTCCATCGCCTTCATTCACCTTAAAAGGTACATTTTTTTCTGTCAGCGCCTGACGCAATGCTTCCGTAGCTTCTTCCCATACCTCTACAGATCCCATGGAATTTTCCGGACGCGTAGATAATTCTACGTGATAATTGAACCCAAAAAGCCGATAGATGGAGTCAATTAAGTCATAGACATTTTTTATCTCATCTTTAATTTGTGAAGGAAGCATAAAGATGTGGGCATCATCCTGTGTAAAACAGCGCACCCGCATCAAGCCATGGAGGGCACCAGATAATTCATGACGATGCACCAATCCTAACTCAGCGTAACGCAATGGTAGATCACGATAGCTATGCATTTTGTTTTTATAAACCAGCATTCCGCCTGGACAATTCATTGGTTTTACAGCAAAATTTTCCTCGTCAATCTTAGTAAAATACATATTTTCCTGATAATGGTCCCAGTGTCCCGACTGTTCCCATAAGTTTTGGTTGAGGATTAACGGTGTTTTGATTTCTTGATAACCCCATTTCACATGCTCTTCCCGCCAAAAATTCTCTAACTCATTGCGCAAAACCATACCCTTTGGTAAAAAGAAAGGAAACCCCGGACCTTCCTCAAGTATCGTAAATAATTCTAGTTCTGCTCCTATTTTCCGGTGATCGCGTTTTTCGCTTCTTCCATCCGGAAAAGATACTCATCAAGCATGGATTTTTTGGGAAAGGAAATACCATAGATACGTTGGAGCATTTTATTTTTCATCACCTCGCCAATAAGCTCCCGCCAAACTCGTAAGTTTAAAGGCTTTCACCTTGCTGGTGTCCGGTATATGGGGACCGGCGCATAAATCAACAAAAGCACCGTTTCGATAGATACTAATTTCACTTTCTTCAGGTAAGTCTCGGATCAATTCTATCTTGTAATTCTCTTCTATGGAGGCAAATAAATCCAGTGCTTCTTCCCTGCTTAATATTTCCCGTTGAAAACCATTAGCTTCTTTTACAATTTTTTTCATTTCTTCTTCAATGGCAATAAGATCTTCTGGAGTAAAGGTATGTTCTGAATCAAAATCATAATAAAAGCCGTTTTGGATTGCAGGTCCAATCCCAAGTTTCGTTCCCGGAAAGAGACGTTGCACAGCTTGAGCCAAAATATGGGACGAACTATGATGAAAAGTGTGTTGACCGTCTTCATCTTCAAAAGTCAAAGCTTCCAAAGAAACATCTTCATTGATCGGACTTATTAAATCCGACACTTTGCCGTTAATTTTAACAGCTAAGGCATTTTTAGCCAATCCTTTACTAATGGATTCTAGTATTTGTAAAGCAGTACTTTTTTCGGGAAAGGTTTTAACTGCACCATCCGGTAAGGTCACTGAAATCATTATTTCTCCTCCTGTTAGTCAAAAATATAAAATAAACCCTCTTATCCGTTCCGGACGAGAAGGGAACTGTCTTATTTTACCGCTAATTATAAATCTACGGACTTTTATTGTCAAATATATTGCAATAAATAAAACCATGTTGCTTGTACTAAACCTATCATAAAACCTAACACGCCTCCTAAAACCTCAATATGTTTCAGCTCTTTAGCCGCAATTAGCAAGATAAGGCGCTCTAATTCATGTAAATCATAGCTTAATATTTTCTCTTGGACCATTTTAGTAAAGTCAACCTCACCCTGGATTTTCTCTGAGAGATCATCTAAAAATCGGTCGATGAGTACCGGGGTTTCTTTTATCATTAATTCTTCCACGATATTGAGAATAATTTTTTTGATACTGCCTGGGACAAAACTAGGAATGTGTTCGTTTAAACGATAGTAAATGGTATCCGTTACAGATTGCGTTATTTTCTCCTTAACTTCTTCTTCCTTAATCTTAATAAAAACATCATCTAACGAAAGTATTTCCTGTCCAACTACTTGTCCCACACTTACGGCCAGCTCATCCCTTCTTTTGGGGATTACGCCCTGAATAGGATAAGGAATCAAGGGAATTTTGATGGGTTGATAAGGACGGAAAATCAATTTAATAGCCATTACATTAGTAATCCAGCCAATTAAGGCTCCGATTAATGGTATTGTAATCAATTGTAGCCACATATCGGCCTCCTTTCTGAGTCAAGTCCAGAATAACATTCTCTTTGTCGAAACGCAACAAAAATGCTGTGCTTATATCTTTAAAAAAACTTTAAAATAAGAAAAAGCCCTTAGGGGCTTTAAAAATATATTATATAAGCGTTAATGACTAGCAGGATGATTTTTGTTACAACGCGGACAACTATGACACACTTCTAAACGAGAGCCAAAAACTCCTTCCAGGGTTTGAAACGTACTTCCAAGCTCTGTTGATTCCGGGAGATGTAGTACAAGTTCCTGTGGTGCTATGGAAACCAGAGCGGTGATTAACAAATCTTCATAATTTATTTCATTATCAATCATTCCAATAATGCAGCCATCAAGAAATTGTTTGTTTACCGGCTGATTCTGCTCATCAAATAGTTGAAAGCTACCGTTCGGAAGTAAATAAATGTGCACCTTGGTCAGTTTTGGTTCCTGAATATCAATAAAATATTTTAAGAGCATGATAAACTCTTGATACTCCTTTTCTAACATCATCTCATCCACAGCCTGTTCAATGACTCGGTTTAAATCCTCTTGATAATCATGTAAGCGAAATCTAATAAAGCCGTCAATATTAATTTCATCGTTTAAGGATAAATAGTCCAGCACTTGTTGCAGGATTTTACTTTTTCTATTTAATTGATATTGCAAATAAGTACTATCGCCATTTAAAGAAACTGACTCCAATATTTGTTTGGCTTTTTTTAAGACTTTTTCTTTTTCTTCGAGTGATAAATAGTAATAATGGTTTTTAGTGATTTTACGTAATATTGCATGCTCCCATTGATGCAATATTGTATCGGAAATAGCATTGGCCACATAATGGCGCAAAATCATTTCTTGTTCCGGTTTTTTTGCTTTCGGAAGAGAACAATCCAAGATGGTAAAATCGCCCCGATGTTTTTTTTCCAGCAAAATATCAATCCCTTCATCTTGCAGGAAAGACAGCTCTTTACCTAATTGAGAACAAATAAAATCCGTATTCTTTGAAGTCCCTATACTAATGGAAGTTGCCATTTTGCCACCCCTTTCTTGCTCATAAGTATTATATGTTCAGTGTTTTTGTTTAATACAGGGTGAAAAATGGCGGCCAATCTAAAAATTAGGTTTTATGAAGTTATTGGCTATAATTGGACAAGAACCGGAGAATAATTATAATGACAATCAAATCAGTAATACCTTGAAAACAACAATCACAGAAGGAGCAATCTCTCTGAGAACTTTTTTTTACACCTGATTTGTCCTGTCCTTTTTGATAATAATGTCTTCTCTTACTCATTGTTCTCCTTCTTTCATTTCTAAGTCCGGTTATCTTGCTGCCATATTATGCATCATGAGTTTAAATGGTGATACAAAGGAAGAAGAACAATGAAAGATTCGCTTATTTAGAAGACTTTGGATAAACCATATTTTTAATAAATAAAATGAATCTAAAAATCACTATCAAGGTAATCCAGAATAGAGTTCCAAATAAAGCACCCCCACCATCTATTATCACATCAGTTAAAGATGATGTACGTCCAATCAAACTCTGATTATATTCATCAAGCACAGCAACTACTACCGGGAGACTGCCTCCCAATAAAAAAGCAATAAGTATTTTTTTTGTATAAGTGTAACCAAATGCACAGGCAATGATACCTAGAATAAAATAAATACCAAAATGAGCACTTTTGCGTACCACGGCATTGGCAGTTTTGTATTTATCCAAAAACCGGAAATCGCCGAAGAAACTTTCAATTTTCATGTAAAAATTGTTATCTGTGAGATCAAAAATGCTGTCGATACCATAAATAATTTGCACAACGATCTTTGATTGACGATGAGAAACTTGAGGAGGCTGAGATGAAAAATAAAATATTACTCCGGTCCAAATAAAGAATAAAACTATAAGGAAAATTGTAACTTTTTTTAATTTCATAAGTAATCTCTTTCTATCATGATTCTAAACTCCAGGCTATTCTTCTATCTAATATTTTAAATGAAATATCCAGAGAAGCAAGTATTTGTTTTCGTCCCAACTTATTGCCAACAAGTACCAAAATAAACCAATATATTAATCATAAATTTACTTCTATGTGTTGCTTCAAACTAAATTGGGCAAATTAATATCAAATGAACTCTTAAAGGTGGGTTAAAATGAAGCCGTCATATCAGAAAATCTTTTGGAGCTTAGCAGGTACGATGTTGGGACTTATAGGCTTAAAGCAAGGAAGCAGATTCTTATTGAATAAAACTATGGACCAAATCCTGAAAATATTGACCTCAGATAAATATGATGAAAATATTTGGGAAATGGTCCCTGCCATAATGCGCATAAATCCCCATGTGGTCATGGAAACCAATTTTAGATCACAAAGTGGTACTATCATTAATCGTCCTTTTGGCTCACCCAAAAAATTTCCAGACTTTAAAAGTCTAATGTTCAACTGTGCACAATTACGTGATTTACCTACTCCCATTGAAACACCGGTGGATACATCCGTAATAATTGGTAAGGAAGCTAAAAAACCGTTTAAAATTAATCTTCCTTTAATGGTGAGTGCCATGGCTTACGGAGAAGCCCTAAGTGCAGACGCCAAATGGGCCTTAGCCAAAGGGGCCTCCTTAGCTAAAACGGCAATTTGTTCCGGTGAGGGGCCTTTTCTACTTTCAGAATGGAAAGCCTCAGACACCTATATATATATGTATAATCGAGGAGACTGGAATCGAGATCGGGAAAGCGAGATCATCAGGAACTCTTCTGCAGTTGAAATCCAGTTTGGTCAAGGGGCATTGGGAGGAACGGGCCATATCCTCTATGCCCATGATATAGATCGTCAGTTAAGAAAAGATTTTAACTATCCTAAGGGTAAAGATGCTGTGACGCATTCTCGGCAAAAACACGTTAATCATCAAAGTAATTTACCAAAATTTATTGAATACTTAAAAGAAATCAGCGGCGGCATCCCTATTGGAGTTAAATTAGCGGCAGGAAAATATCTTGAAGAGGATGTTGATATTGCCTGTCACGGAGGAGTTGATTATATTGTTTTAGATGGTGCAGAGGCAGCGACAAAAGGAAGCCCTCCTATTCTAGCCGATGATTTTTGTGTACCCACTATTTATGCTATTTCCCGAGGTGCAGAACATCTCTATCGAACCGGTTTTAACAAAAGAGTTTCCCTCATAGCCAGTGGTAAAATCAGCACACCTGGAGATGCCTTAAAAGCCATAGCCCTGGGAGCTGATGCCTGTTATATGGGAACTGTAGCACTTTTTGCCATTTCACATCTTCAGTTAGAGCATGCTATCCCCTTTGAACCACCAACCCAAGTGCTTTGGTATGACGGCAAGTTTGCTGATAAATTTAATAAAAAACAAGGGGCTGAGAATCTGGCAAAATTTTTCGCTTCCTGTAAGGCTGAATTGGAAGAAGGGATACGTTCTTTGGGAAAGTCTTCTCTCCAGGAAGTTAACCGCTCCGATTTATTCTCCTTGGATGAAACTATTGGAAAAGGATTAGACCTCCCTATGGCCTATGAATCTTGTTACAAAAGAACTATAAAGCCTCAAAAATTATAAACACTTCGCTAAATCAAATATAAAAGTTAGGTGCTGTCCCTGCCAAATAAGTTTGACAGAATAACTGATGACTTTGCAATAAACGTTATTACTTATCTTCTATAGTATTGTTTGATAAAGTAAAAATTAATTATTAATATAGAAATGACACGCTCAAAAAACCTTTATGCGTGTCATTTCTTATTGTGGACAAAAGATTTAATTACATACCGGTTCTTTTCTTAATATAATTAAGCTGGCCTCCATCAAAAATCAGTTCCTTTTGTTCTATTGTAAGTTTAGCAAAAGCTTCAATGATAAGGCCTCGGGTCTTGTTTTTCACAGAAAAGCGGTTCTCTTTTACCTGTTCTCGTATATTTGTAATGCTTAAGATATCTCCAAATTGAATCAGATCATAATCCTCTTTGTTAATAAAATAGAGGGGCAAGATTCCGTAATTAATCAGATTATCATGATGAATCCGAGCAAAGGATTTGACCAAAACTGCTTTTATCCCCAAATAAAAAGGGCCTAAAGCGGCATGTTCACGACTGGATCCTTGTCCATAATTCTCTCCGGCAACAATGAAACCGCCATTTTTTTCTTTTGCTCTTCGGGCAAAATCCCCGTCCATTTTTGCAAAAACATATTCTGAAATGGCAGGTATGTTTGACCTTAAGGAAAGAATGGCATTTCCTGCCGGCATAATATCATCCGTGGTAATATGGTCCCCAATCTTTAATATAACCTCACCCTTGATTTCTCCTGGTAGCTCTTTTCCAATTGGGATCGGTTTGATATTCGGACCTCTTCTGATTTTGATATGATCTCCCTTCTCCGGTGGTGTAATAATCATGCGATCATCAATGATCACCTCAGTGTTCTCCTGGATTTGATTTAGTCCTTCAAAGTCAATACCTTTAAGATCCCGTGGATCTGTAATGCGACCGACGAGGGCACTAGCGGCTGCAACTTCAGGACTGGCCAAATAAACTTGCGCATCCTTGGTGCCGCTTCTGCCGATAAAATTTCTGTTGCTGGTTCTTAATGAAACCCCTGCCGAAGGAGGAGATTGTCCGGCTCCAATACAGGGACCACAGCTGCTTTCCAGTATTCTGGCTCCTGATGAAATTAATCTCTGTAAAATGCCGTCCCGAGCAATCATCTCAAAAACTTGTCTTGACCCGGGAGCAATAGATAAGCTCACATCAGGGTGCACAGTCTTTCTATCGAGAATAAATGCCACTTTAGCCAGATCTTTATAGGTGGAATTGGTGCAGCTCCCGATAAAAACCTGCTGAACTGGGGTATTATTAAGCTCCCGAACCTTAACCACCTGATCCGGCTGATGCGGTTTAGCAATTAATGGCTCAATCTCATTCAAATCAAGTTCCATATACTCATCATAGGAAGCATCCTCATCTGCTTTAAATTCAACCCAGTCTTTTTCTCTGCCTTGATTTTTCATAAATTCATAAGTGATTTGGTCACTTGGAAAAAGTGACGTAGTGAGGCCCAATTCAGCACCCATATTGGTAATGGTACGTCTTTCCGGAATTCCCAGTGTCAGTACCCCAGGGCCGGAGTATTCAATGATTTTGCCGACACCACCCTTAACTGTCATTCTTCTCAGCAGTTCTAAGATAATATCTTTGGCAGCCGCACCATATTTTAAGCTTCCCGTTAGTCGCACGTTAATCACATAAGGCATGACAAGTGGAAAGGGTTTTCCCGCCATAGCCAAAGCTACATTCATTCCACCTGCTCCAATTGCGATCATAGCTAATGCTCCTGAGGAAGGGGTGTGACTGTCGGATCCTAATAATGTCTTACCAGGAATGGCAAATCGCTCAGTATGCACTTGATGGCAAATGCCATTTCCCGGACGAGAAAAGTAGATACCGAATTTTTGTGCCACCGACTTAAGATATTCATGGTCATCAGCATTTTCAAACCCGTCCTGCAAAGTATTGTGGTCCACGTAACTGACGGAAAGCTCCGTTTGCACTTTTTTCAGGCCGAAGTTTTCAAAAGCTAAATAAGCCATAGTTCCTGTGGCATCCTGTGTTAAAGTTTGATCAATGCGAATGCTTATTTCTGAACCAGGTGTCATGTTCCCCTCTACCAGGTGAGCACCTAAAATTTTTCTGGTAATATTTTGCCCCATCCAAACTGCCGCCTTTCCTGCAATATTTTTACGATTTATATATTAGTCTGGTTATTACATCAAAAATATACCACAGCTAAATTAATTATACAAGTATACAATATATTAAATCAAAAAAATACACGTTGAATGATGACTATTCAACGTGTTAATTGCAAATTGTCTTATTTTTGCTAATTAATAAATCTTTTTATTAAAAAAAGCTCCAACGAACCTTTATCGAATTATAACCTATCTTTCCCTAAACTTCGTTTTATATGAACAACGCATGTAACCTTTCATACACCAGAATCCAACTCTTCCTGCCTACTACAAGCAACTTCATCTCAGTTATACTTACATTAAATCTTAGAGATTAAATGTAAATTTCACTTCCATGTTATCTATCTTATAGTAATCTTTTATTGAATCCTTAGCGATATAGAATTAAAATTCGTGGTTACTTTTATTAGTTGTCATATTACGTTTCCGTTTTCAGTCCGATAGATTTTTCATCTTAGGTATTCCTCGGAGCTTAGTTAAATAATACAAAAATAAACGATGTCAGTCAAAGAACAAATAACAGGATATTTTCGTATGATGAGTCATTAAGATCAAATATTCTGGTATTTTCTATAAATTCCTTTGAATTTATTATTTTATTTTATTTTAAGAATAATCAAAATTCTAACGCACGATTAATACAGAACATGGTGCATAGGTTAGTACTTTTTGGCTTACACTTCCAAGAAAGAAACGAGAGACAACATTAAGACCTCTGCTCCCCATGAGAATTACATCTATGCCCTTAGCTTCGGCTTCATCAATAATTACATTTGCCGCATTACCAATGATTACCTTTGTTTCAAATTGGATGTTCTCTCCTTCAAACTTCTTTGTGGCTTTAGCGACAATTTCTTTTGACTCTTCCATCATATCTTTTTCAAATTGCTCTATTATAGTTGCTGTTTCTGCCGTAATATGTTTTAAAGAAGGGGCTACATAAAGTACCTCTACATGTGATTGATCCATTTTGGCTAATTCTATTGCGGCGTCAATTGCTTTCATAGAATGATCTGAACCATCGATGGCTACAAGAATTTTTTTAAACATAATATCTCTCCTTTAAATTATGGTATTTTTTCCGGAGCCGATACAAGCAGATAAAAATTTCTTCGACATAAATCATCAAATCCCTTTAATTTCAGCAAAACGATTAATCAGCTTAAAAATGCTTAAACACATAATTTATCGAATAATTAAAACAGAACAAGGCGCATGGGTGAGAACCTTACTACTAACGCTGCCTAGCACAAACCGAGATATAGCCCCCAGCCCCCTACTACCCATGACAATAAGCTCTATCCCTTTTTCTTCAGCTTCCCTAATAATTACGTCTGCAGCATCGCCTTTTTTTATGGAGGTGTTATATTCAATTCCTGTGTCTTTAAACTTTGCTAATGCTTCTTCCATGATTTTGTTTGCTTCTTCCGTTATTCTTTTTTCCAGGGCAGTAATCATTTGAGCGGAGTCCCTCATGTAATGAGTTAAAACAGGTTTTACATATATGATTTCCACCTTACTATTGGCTTTCTTTGCCATTGCAATAGTGGTTTCAACTGCTTTCAATGAATGGGCAGAACCATCAATAGCAACCATAATTTTTTCGAACATATATCTCACTTCCCTGTTAATATTTTCGAAATATCTTATTTAGCATACATAATAATGGAGGATATTGATAAGCGAGTATTGTGCTTATCGAATAATTAAAACAGAACAATGTGCATGAGAAAGGACTTTGGAACTTACACTCCCGAGAACAAACTTGGATATAGCCCCCAGCCCCCTACTACCCATGACAATAAGCTCTATCACTTTTTCTTCAGCTTCACAAATAATTACATCTGCCGCGTCACCTTTTTTAATGGAAATGTTATGTTCAATTCCTGTATTATTAAATTTCTCAGTCGTTTCTTTCATAATCTTGTTTGCTTCTTCTTCCAGACTCTTTTCTAGTGTGGGAGTCACACGTGCATAATCTCTCACATATTGCTTTACGACAGGAATCACATGAATTACCTCAACTTTGCCATTTGATTTTTTTGCTATTTCTATAGAGGCATCAATTGCTTTCAGCGAATGTTCTGATCCGTCAATTGCAACCATAATCTTTTTAAACAAAACACCACTTCCTTCCGTTTTTCAATTAATGTAAAACAAACAACTCCCCAAATACTTAGATTCTTTCGATATACCTTTAGTTTCTACATCTAAAACAATAATCCTGCTTTTTAAAATTTAAGTCCAATGATATCAGGAGTTTTTCTCGATCTATGTCTTGATGATGAACTTTGTTTCTCTCAAAAATTTAGCACACTATCTACCATTTCCAAATATCGTTCACCTCTCACTTTTTTCCGGACGCCGAATAGATAGATTGGCTGAAGAAAAATTCCGGAGAATAAAATTGGGATCAAAAAAGAGGTGCCTAGGGAGTCCTCTTTTTTGATCTCTATAGTATTGACTAGCGCAGGTTTTCTAGAAATAAACGAATCACATCAGCCCCTCCGATTAATGTACCGATAGAACCTCCCACATTGGCCAAAGCTACAATCAAAAGAATGCGCGTAACCTGGTTACTCCAAAATCCCTTTAAGCTTATAATATCTTCCGATAGATCTTCAAAGTCACGCACACTTGGCTTTTTAATATAAGCTTGGGTCAGCCCGGCAAACCAACCGGCAGCAATTAAAGGATGTAAGGTGGTAATAGGGGCCACAAGAAAAGCCGTCAAAATAGATAGGGGGTGTCCAAAGGCCAGAGCCGTCCCCAAAGCGGCAAAGGATCCGGTCCACAGCACCCAACTGATTGATTGCTTGGCTCCCAAAGCTGGGTTAGAGATGAAAGTAAAAGCAATAAGGCCAATGATCAAGATGGGGATACTCCACCCCACCGCCTGGGTCAGCTTTGATTTAAGAGGAAGTTGAGTCAACTGTTCCAAATCATGCTCTTTAAAGAGTTCTTCTTTGATACCGGGCACATGGGCGGCTCCTAAAATTGCCACTACTTTCGGTCCAGGAGCTTCTTTAATTTTCTGAGCCAAATACTGATCACGTTCATCCACCAATGGCACCTTTAAACGGGGGAAACTCGTTGAGAATTCACGAAGAATGGAATTTAACATATCCTGAGATTTCATTTGTTCCAAGTCTTCTTCCGATATACTTTCATCTGTAAAAATACTAAAAATCAGTTCCGTCATCAACCGCACCTTACCCCAAAATCCTAAGCTGTGCCAAATGCGGGAAAAGGTAATTTGAATATTTCGATCTGCCAATACCAGTTGGGCTCCTATTTCCTTGGCCACGTGAATTCCTTCAATCATTTCCTGACCAGCACTAATATCAAACTGCTTAGCCAACCGTTTTTGAAAGGAGGACATGGCCAGGTTAATTAAAAGCAAGGTAGTTTTTTTCTCTTTGATAATTTTAAAAATGTCGGTATCTTTCCATTTATTCCCTTGGGTAATTGTTTGATATCTCTGAGCATCTAACTCGATACAAACTGAATCAGGTTGTTCTTCCTCAATTACTTTTTTCACCAGCTCTGCACTGCTTCTGGAAACATGAGCGGTACCAATGAGAATCAGTTCTTTCCCATTTAAATCTATTCTAGTTATATTTTCATTACCAAGTGTCATGATTACCTTCCTTAATTAAGAGATGAATTAAACATTTTCATTCTATTATAGCATTTCTTTGGAAAATGGAACAGCTTTCCTTGAGATGTAAAAGAGAAGAAGAAGGAGTTATGCACCAAAAATATACTCCCTCAATACAATAGTAGGGAATCCAGGTTCTTAAGGGGGTATTACATGACAGAAAAATTACGTATTGATCATGTCGGTATGAAATATCAATCCTTAAATGGCGAAATTAATGCCTTAGAAGATGTTAATTTCGTTGTGCATGATCGGGAATTTGTTTCTATTGTCGGTCCCAGCGGCTGTGGAAAATCTACTCTTTTATCAATTATTTCCGGTCTTCTTCCCCCTTCTTCCGGCAGTATTTATCTAAATGGAGAAAAAATTTCAGCTACCTCACGAAAAATTGGTTACATGCTCCAAAAAGACCATCTTTTTGAATGGCGCAGTATTTTACAGAATGTACTTTTAGGACTGGAAATTCAAAAATCTTTAACCCAGGATGCCAAAGATAAAGCAGAACATCTCCTTCACACCTATGGTTTATACGAATTTCGTCATAAATACCCCAGTCAACTTTCTGGAGGGATGAGGCAAAGAGCTGCCTTGATACGAACATTAATTACCGATCCTGAAATACTTCTCCTGGACGAAGCCTTTTCTGCCTTAGATTATCAAACTCGACTGGCGGTAAATGAAGATATTTATGCTATTTTGAAAAGAGAACATAAAACCGCTATCATGGTGACCCACGATATTGCTGAAGCCATCAGTATGGCTAATAGGGTAATTATATTAACCAAGCGTCCAGGAACAGTTAAGAACATTTATACCTTAACCTTTACTTGCGAGGAATGTACACCCTTAAAATCGAGAGAAGCACCGGAATTCCGACATTATTTCCAAAAGGTGTGGAAGGAGTTGGATATTCATGTTTAATAACAAGTCCGAAAAACACCTTTCTAATACTTCTCATTCCCCAGAACATGCCCAATTTCTCCAAAAGGTGCACCGACGAAAACTATCTATTCGCTTTACTCAGATCTTTATTTTGATCGCTACTTTTGCCCTTTGGGAAATATTTGCTCAATTAAAAATTGTTGATCCTTTTATTACCAGCCAACCAAGTCGGATTATCCAGACCATACGTACCCTATCCGAAGGAGGAGTGCTTTGGCATCATATATCGGTGACTTGCTTAGAAACTATCATTGGCTTTCTCTTGGGCACAGTGTTAGGAGTACTCATAGCCATCGCTTTATGGTGGTCTGAATTTCTTTCCAAGGTAATGGAGCCCTATTTAGTGGTCTTAAACAGTCTTCCTAAAATCGCTTTAGGCCCTGTCTTTATTGTTTGGATCGGTGCCGGCCCAGCGGCAATTATCGTTATGACCCTAGCTATTTCCTTAATTGTTACCATTCTTGAAGTACTCAATGGTTTTATGGCTACGGATAAAGAAAAAGTTAAACTTGTCGAGATTTTTGGGGGAAATAAATTTCAGGTCCTGACCCTCGTGCTAAATCCCTCTTCTTTTCCCAATATTATTAATGCTCTAAAAGTGAATGTAGGTTTATCCTGGGTAGGAGTTATTGTAGGTGAGTTCTTGGTCTCTAAAGCCGGTTTAGGCTATCTTATCGTATATGGAGGACAGGTCTTTAAGTTAGATTTAGTAATGACCAGCGTGGTAATTCTCGGAATTGCGGCAACGTTAATGTATCAGGGGGTGATATTTCTTGAACGATTGATACTAAAAAAGAACCAGAGCAGCTCATCTTAATCCTTTTTCCTCAGGGAATTTTAATGTCTAATTGAAAGGAGTAATTTGCATGACCAAAATAATCCCGAAACTAAGCTTAATCCTTATGGTATTGATAGTGTCAATATTTTTCCTAACAGGATGTGGCCAATCCAAAACACCGGAGCTAACGAAAGTTAAGCTTTCTGAGGTAACTCATTCTATTTTTTATGCTCCCCAATATGTAGCTTTATCCCAAGGATTTTTTGAAGAAGAAGGATTAGAAATTGAATTAAGTAACGGTCAAGGTGCAGACAAAGTGATGACCGCAGTATTAACTGATCAGGTAGATATTGGTTTTGCAGGACCGGAAGCCAGCGTATACGTGTATAACGAAGGCAAGGATGATTATAGTATGGTCTTTGCCCAACTAACCAATGGAGACGGCACCTTTCTCATGGGGAGGGAAAGTGAACCCGATTTTGAATGGAGTGACTTGAAGGGTAAGACAGTGATCGGAGGAAGAAAAGGCGGCATGCCGGCCATTGTTCTCCAATATGTTTTAAGCAAAAATGGACTAACAGTAGGTAAAGATGTCTTTATCGATACTACCATGCAATTTGCTGCCATGCCTGGAGCATTTTTAGGGGGTCAGGGTGATTATGTAATTATTTTCGAACCGACAGCCTCAACCATTGCAAAAGAAGAGAAAGCTTATATTGTTGCCTCCCTAGGTAAAGAAAGCGGAGAAATTCCCTATACTGCTTATTTTGCCAAGAAAAGTACTATTGAAAATCGACCGGAAATGATTCAAAAATTCACCAATGCCATTTATAAGGGACAACAGTGGGTCGCCGATCATAGTCCAGAAGAAATTGCTCAAGTAATTCAATCCCATTTTCCTGACGAATCTCAGGAGATTTTGATCAGCGCTATCACTCGATATAAAGAACAAAATTCCTGGAAGGAGGATCCCAAACTTTTGGAAGAGGATTTTTATCTCCTGCAGCAAATTATAAAAGATGCGGGAGAATTGGATCAAATCGCTCCTTACGATCAAGTAGTGACTACCCAATTTGCATCAAATCTATAACTCAGACTAATTTTTTCTCAATCATTTTTTCCATAATAATAGCCGAATAAACAAGAAAAAGCAGGAAGAAACTGTCTATAAGTCTTTTCCTGCTTTTCATACTTAAAAATAAATTAAATTAAGTTTCCGAGTAAATAGAATCCGGGCCATCAATGTCAACAGGTTCATTAAACCAGATTAATGTAACCAGATCTGTTTCCCCAGTATTTTCTAGACTATGGAAAAAGCCTGGGGGGATATCCACAATTTCCATATTTTCACCACTTACCAGGTATTCTACGGTTTCATCCTGATCGGCCCGTCGAAAACGTATAGTGCCGGTACCGCTCACCACCAGAAACTTTCCACATTTAGTATTATGCCAATGGGCTGTGGTAATCTTACCCGGTTTAATAACTTTCACTCCAATTTGACTTTTATCCGGAGTTTTAATAAATTCGGCAAAATAACCATGAGACTCTTCTCGTTTACTTAAAGGATAGTTAAACTGATCCTTAGGCAAATAGGTGATATAAGTACTATATAGTTTTTTCAAAAACGGATCGGAAACATCCGGAACCTTAAACTCCAGCCGATCTCTTTTAAAGTTATTAAGCATTTCGATAATTTGACACAGGTGGAAAGAATAAACCGGCTGAACATAGTAAAAGTAATAGTTTTGCCCTTTCTTTTCAAAAGTAAAGTTATCTTCTTCCTGTATGAAACTAATAAAATCAGCAATTACGTCTCCAATATAGGCAAAATTAATCTCCACATAAGGATTGCCAAAATTGAGGGGAAGATCATGGGCAATGTTATGACATAAGGTAGCAACAATGCTATTATAATTAGGTTTGCACCATTTACCGAAAAGTGTTGGCAGGCGACAAATTATTACCTTGGAACCGGTCTCTGCACGATAGGAAAGAAGCAAATCCTCAGCTGCCTTTTTGCTCCTGCCGTAAGGATTATCAACGACAACCTGAGCACTAGAGGTAAAGAGTATTGGAGCTTTATTATTATTTTTTTTCAAGCTTTGCAACAGAGTTTCGGTAAATCCACAATTTGTTTTCATAAAAATTTCCGGGTCTTTAGAAGTATTAATACCTGCTAAATGATAGACAAAGTTACAATCCTTGGTAAAGGAATCTAAGGAAGCGGGATCCGTATCCAAATCATATTCATAGATCTCGTTAAAACCTTGATTTTTTAGATTGTAGACTAAGTTTTTGCCGACAAAACCCTTAGCACCTGTCACTAGAATCTTCATTTATATCCTCCTATCATTCTATTATTAATAAATGTCAATAGGAATCGTTTAAATCGTTATGGTCGTTGGACACAGATTACAAGCATTTTTCCAATTTCTATTAAAACTTATTTTATGTGTAAAATATAAAAATTACAATACAATCATGTGGTTTTTCCAAAACTATTTTAAAAACGACGGCAAATTTTCTAACCTCTTATTGATACCGTCCTAAGGTGACATCATCAATTTGCCAACCTGATGCAGCTTTCTTAACAATCAGTGTGATCGGTCTACGTGCCGCTACTCCGCCATGTTCTTTTTCATCACTGGTAATTTCAATGATTATTCCTTCTACCTTATAAATTTCTTCGCCTATAGGCTCCGCATATTGAACCTCAATTCGATCAGGCCAGGGACTGGAGGTTTGTCTCCCAGGGGCATTTTGAGGCTCTTTACTCCATTTCTCGATTAAAGAAGGGGAAGCAAAAGTCCCATAGTTTTCTTCCATTGTCTTTTTTATAGAGTCTGGTGAAGCCTGTAAAGACACCTTGTGTAGTTGTTGACCAAATTCTTCGACCAAAGCAAGCGCTTCAATTTCTTTAGATTCTTCTAGCACCTTAAAGGAATTAATTAAATGACCGAATTCTTGTTCCATTTTATAAAACCTGTTTTTTGCTTCTTCCGGAGCATTTTCGGAAACCTGTATTTCTTTAGCATGAGTCCAGCCGAAATAATTAGTTTCATTTTCTCCTAAGTATTGCAGATTATTTGACTCAACTTTTTCTTGTAAAGCTGCTCGAGAAGTGATCTTTTTTTCATAGACCTCAATTTGACCCACAATACCGGAAAATAATTCTACGGATTGATTTTTAATTTCCTTATCCATAAAATAGACGGTTTGACCATCATTTATAATATCAACATTTTCTGAGAATTCATCTGATAATAATACAGAAAAACCATATGTTTCATTGATATATAAAACAGTTTCATCTTCCGGCGCATTACAAGCCGAAATAAAAAATATGCTCCAGATGAGAACACCTAATACTAAGAGAGTTATTCTCTTTCTCATCCTTTTCTTTCACCAACCTTTTATTAAATAAAAGCAGTAATAATAACAATTCCCACTCAGATTAAGCGTGAAATAATTTCATTGACTTTTTTACCATCAAACTGCCCTTGGTAGTTCTGCTTTAGTTCTTTCATGATCGCCCCGATCACTTGTTTACCTTGCTGAGGTGATTTATCAAGGAAACCTTTCACAAATTTCTCTAAAAATTCATCAGAGAGCTGAGCTGGGAGATAAGTTTTTAATATTTCCAATTCTTGGGACGAAATGGATGCTTGTTCAGTTCTTTTTTGAGCTTCGCAAAACTTTAGCGCTTCTTCTGCTCCTTTAATGAACTTTTTGATTACACTTATGGCTTCTTCATCTGTTATTTCTTCAACGGGTCGATTTCCATTATTTTTGCCAAGTAAGGCTGTCTCGGCATACAAGGTGGATAAAAGATTCTTTTTGATTTGATCGTTCGATTTTCGGGCTGCTAAAAGATCATCTTTAATCTTTTTCAGGATTGTCATTTTAACTGACCCCTTTCTCATGATTTTCACAAGCTAACTCAAAGCTGGAATATCTTAGTTCACTTTTTTATAGTTTACACATTGAATATTGTTACTAAACATTATTTCACTTTTATTTTGATGTAGCAAGACTTTTCTCATTAAAAATATAATAAAATAGAAACTCCGCCTGACTCTGTTATCATATATAGAACAGAGTCAGACGGAGCAATTTTTCACTGGTAAGATAAATTATTAAGAAAAGGTGTTTATGTCAATGAAAAAGTACAATTCACATGTTTTTATTTGCAATTGCTTCATCTGCATCAAGAAATAAGATCTTCGTAATCCTCTGACCTTTGATTTAAACAAACCCGCCCTATCAGTATATCTTGTTTTAAATAACAAACATCACTCCATGATGTCCCATAGTTGACTTGCACAAAAGCTGGATAATCCCCTACGATCATTCCCTGGCGAGTCTCACTCCATTTTTTTTCTGTGACTTTCTCTTTCACCTGTACTTTTTCTCCGGGAGTGAATTTCATTTCTTTTAAGTCGGAATAAAACTTGGCACCCTTTGCTTCATACTTTTTCCTCGTATCCATCGTTGGTAACTCCTGTCTTTCTTCCTGATTCCTCATGAAACTCTCCTTTCCAGAAATTTGATTCAAAATTGCCACATTAATATTTCAAATGGGATCTAATTGAGCATAATTGTGATTTATATCATGATTTATTATAACATAAATAGTAAAAATATGCAAATAACCATCAATAAAGAAACAAAAAGAGAAGTTTCCTCGTGGGAACCTCTCTTTTCTATGGTTATTCACGTTAGTTTTACACCTTAATTAAAAATAAGAATCTGGAAACCCTTGAGGCAAGATGCTTTGAGGGCATATTTTTTTCTGTTTTTTTCTCCTATTTATGTATAGTAATGTATAGGATTGTATGGTATAATATACCTATTAAATTCATTGCTTAAGAAGGTGACTAATTTGAACCTAAAACAATCACCCAGAAAAAACGGTAGAATTTATCTTTCCATAGAAAAAAGTTATCGTGACATTACAGGCAAACCTAGAGCTAAAACGATTAAATCCCTCGGATACTTAGATGTTCTTAAAAAAGAATATGACGATCCTATCGCCCATTTCAAAGAAGTTGCTCGCAAAATGACCGAAGAGGAAAATTCAGAGAAAAGGCTTACCTTGTCAATTAATATGGATGAGAAGCTTTCTCCAGGTACCGACAACAGAAAAAACTTCGGATATGCTGCCATCCTAAAAATTTACCACGAACTTGGTATGGACACTTTCTTTAAAAACAAGTCCAGACATGAGAATTTTGAGTATAACACGAATTCCATCATGATTATGCTTGTCGTAGCCAGATTGCTCTCTCCCGGCTCTAAGAAAAAAGCTTTCGAGGAGAAAGACCGGTATTTCGAACGCTTCAACTTCTCCTTGGCAGATGTTTACCGTTCTCTTTCTCACTTTTCTAAGATCGCAATAGAATTTCAAAGATATTTGAACTCTCAGATTTCCACAACATATGGACGCAATACAAAGACTATCTATTACGATGTTACTAATTTCTATTTTGAGATTGATGAAGCAGATGATTTTCGTAAGTTTGGTTTTTCAAAGGAAAAACGTTCCAACCCAATTGTGCAAATGGGACTGGCTATGGATGCGGATGGAATCCCCTTGCATTATGAACTGTTTCCTGGCAATACAGTTGATAAAGAGACATTTCGTCCGATCATAGGTGAAGTCAGGCGAAATTATGATACAGGTAAGATAATTGTGGTTGCTGATATGGGGATTATTACGGGAGATAATATTTTTTATCTTCAAGGTAAGGAAAAAGGAAGAAATTTTAACGGTTATGTTTTCAGTTTTTCAGTCAGGGGAAGTACAAAAGATTTTAAGGAATATGTCCTCTCCGATGAAGATTATACAGATACAGATGGCAAACCCGCTGATGAAAACACGGACTTTAAAATCAAAAGCAGGGTAATTGCCCGTGAAATAAATGTAACGCTGCCAAGCGGGAAAAAAGCTAAAAAAACAATGTATGAAAAACAGGTAGTTTTTTGGGGAAGAAAATATGCTTTAAAGGCTAAGGCAGAGCGGGAAGAAGTTTTAAAAAAAGCTCATGATTTGACTGCCAACCCTCAAAAATACTCTAAGGCTACGTCCTACGGTGCGGCTAAGTATGTAAAGAATCTGATGTTTGATAAAAAGACCGGCGACATTCTTGAAGTTAAAGAGCGCCCTGTCTTCGATTCAGCCAAAGTCGCTGAAGAAGAAAAATATGACGGATACTACGCTATTGTTACCAGTGAACTGGATATGTCTGATACTGAAGTGATTGA
The DNA here is from genome assembly GCA_040766325.1 of Dehalobacterium sp. Lineage (GTDB taxonomy): Bacteria > Bacillota > Dehalobacteriia > Dehalobacteriales > Dehalobacteriaceae > Dehalobacterium. Next base: position 106,902 of record JAXGQR010000010.1, read on the forward strand.
GACTTACCGCGGTCTGTGGGAGATTGAAGAAACTTTCCGTGTTGCTAAAGGGGTTCTGGAAACACGTCCGGTGCATGTATCACTTGAGGATCACATTAATGCTCACTTTCTGACTTGTTTCATAGCTCTTACTATTGTCCGGATCATGCAAAAGAAAACCGGCAAAGTTTACTCTGCCGAAAAGATTGTTAAATGTCTCAATAAAATTTCTTGTTCCAATGAACATGAGAATATCTACTTGTTCGATTACAGAAGCGAAATTTCTGATGCTATTGGTGAAGCACTGGAGATTGATTTTACTAATAAAAGACTCCGACTTAAGGATCTAAAAAATATTTTGGGACAAACCAAAAAATGAGGTTTTACTCTACATATTTACGACAAAAAATAAAGGCCGCTATCTCTTACATATCAAGGGATTGCGGCTTATTTTTTATGGGTTTGGTGTAAAAGTCAGGATTATAACATAAATAGTAAAAATATGCAAATAACCATCAATAAAGAAACAAAAAGAGAAGTTTCCTCGTGGGAACCTCTCTTTTCTATGGTTATTCAAGATAATTCATGGACAAAAAAACCACTTCTTAATTTAGGTTCAAACCATGTCGATTTTGGTGGCATCACTTGTCCGGAATCTGCCACTAACATTAAATCCTCAATGGTGGTGGGAAACATGGAGAAAGCCACTTTCATGTCTTCCTGAACCCTGCGTTCTAATTCTTCTAGACCTCGTATACCTCCAACAAAATCAATTCTTTCGTCGGTACGAGGATCTTCAATTCCTAAAATCGGATGCAAGAGATTATCTTGTAAGATGGAAATATCAAGACTAGACACCGGGTCATTTTCCGGATACGTCCCCTCCTTTGCCTTTAACGAATACCAGATTCCATCTAAATACATACCATATTTCTTTTTTTCTTTGGGGGAATAGGGTCTTTGATCTTGAAGTTCTTCAATGCAAAATTTTTCTTCAATCTTACGTAAAAATTCATTATTGGTATTGCCGTTCAAATCCTTCACGACTCGATTATAATCCATAATTTGTAATTGATCGTGGGGGAAAAGAACAGATAAGAAGAAATTAAATTCTTCTTCACCTGTATGGTCTTTATATAATGCTCTCCGCTTTAAGCCTACTTTTACGGCAGAGGCACAGCGATGATGACCGTCAGCGATATACAAAGTGTCCACTTGAGCGAAGAAATCTTTAAGTTGTTTCATGACTTCTATCGAGTCAATGATCCACACCGTATGTCGTACCTTATCATCAAATTCAATATCATATACCGGTTCCTGTTGATCCATGCATTGATTAATAAGATCATTGATCTCCCGCTTACTACGGTATGTGAGTAAAATAGGGCCGGTATTGGCATTACAATAATCTACATGATTAATTCGATCTTCTTCTTTGACCGGTCGCGTATGCTCATGTTTTTTAATTACCTGGTTCAGATAATCATCAATAGAGGTACAGGCTACGAGCCCCACCTGAGCACGCCCATTCATAACTAATTTATAGATATAATAATGGTTTTCCTGATCTTGAATCAGAATTCCTGTACGAATCATTTCCTTTAGATTATCTCTGGCTTTTTGGTAAACTTTCTTGTCGTAAGGATTAATAGTTGGATCTAAATCTATCTCTGCCTTATCTACATGTAAAAAGGAATAAGGATTATCGACAACCATTAATCGTGCTTCATTACTATCCATGACATCATAAGGAAGAGCAGCCACTTTATCGGCCAAATGAGACACAGGACGTATCCCTCTAAAGGATTTTATGATTGCCACGATTTATTCTCCTTTCTAAAGGGATTACTTCAACAAGAAACAAATCTAATCAACATTCACGCTATTTGTGTCATATTTATTTTTAGTTTTCTGTACAACATAAAAGCCATAAGCCAATACGAGCGCTGCTAATGCCCAGGGAATAATGTTCCCTAATAACTCTCCTGTATAATTAGTGAGATTTAAAGCTTTGTCATGGAAGATCATGGCAAAGGCTGTATGAGCAAGAACTGCTGCACCGATATAAATTATAATGGGATATTTCCCCATTAAGGTGGCGAGCCATGTAGCACCAAAAACTAAAATGGGAATGGAAAGAAGTAAACCAAATACTACTAATCCAACACTTCCGTGGGCAGCTCCGGCAACACCCATAACATTATCAAAGGCCATACTCAGGTCAGCAATAATTATTGTTCCTATGGCCGGCCAAAAGCTATCGGATGATTTTATATTTTCATCTTCCCCACCATCATCATGTTTTATCAGCTTGAACATAATTCCTATTAAAATCAAGCCACCAATCGCGCTTAGATAAGGTACCGTTAAAAGATAAGTAGCAAAAATTGTAAAGATAACGCGTAAAACAATAGCACCTGCTGCTCCGTAGATTGCTGCTTTCTTTTGCAAATCATGAGGTAAATCCCTGATAGCCAAACCGATTACCGCGGCATTATCTCCGCTTAAAACTAAGTCGATAATTGTAATGGCCATAATTGCTGTGAACATTTTCCATAACCAGGCTGGGTCAGTAAGATTTAATAATAAACTCTCCAATGCATACACTCCCACTTATTATCCTTGAAGAACCTGCATATATAAAAAATTGAGACCAAACAGAACTAAAATATCCTGTTAAAGGTCTCACCTATTTGACATTTGATCTTTGATAATCAAATTGTGAAGCCAGGCTAACCACGCCGACTGTTGACTCCACAAACAGTTTTCACTGCAGGTTACTCCCCTTTAAAGAGCAACAAAATTATACCAATTAACCGCCGCTATGTCAATGATTGATTTATACACAAATTTAAAATTTTGGCTCCATCACATGATTGCTCTAAAAACCTCGGCGATGTCTCCATAAATCGTTATTTCTGCTTTATCGTCAAAAGGTGTAGATGTTTTGTTAACCAAAGCCAGTTTCTTTCCCCGATAATAGGTTACCAAACCGGCAGCTGGGTACACAGTGAGAGAAGTGCCTCCTATGATAAAAACATCCGCCTGGGAAATGGATTCTACAGATTTTCCTAAAACTTCGGAATTTAAGCTTTCTTCGTATAAAACCACATCAGGCTTGACAATACCGCCACATGATGGGCAAAGTGGCACTCCTTGAGTAGATAAGATGTAGTCCAAATTGATAGCTTGGCAACAACTCATACAATAGTTTCTATGGATAGATCCGTGAAGCTCCAATACATTTTTACTACCTGCTATCTGATGAAGTCCATCAATATTTTGGGTGATAATAGCTTTTAGCTTCCCTTCCCTCTCCCATTTGGATAAAGCCAGGTGCGCATCATTAGGTTTCGCATCCACATACACCATCTTGCTTCGATAAAAATCAAAAAACTCCTGGGTATGATTCATAAAAAAGGTATGGGATAAGATTTCTTCAGGAGCAATATTAATACCTGATTTTTCGTTATATAGACCATTGGCACTTCTAAAATCAGGAATATTGCTTGCTGTTGATACTCCTGCTCCACCAAAGAAAACAATATTTTGACTCTGATCAACCATCTCTTTTAAGATTCTTATCTGTTCCTTTAAATTATCCTTGATTTTCTCTTTTTTCATGCTCTTTACCTCACATAGCTCAGTCTCCATTCAACATTACATGCTAAATACAGTATACTCTGGGGAATTCAATCCAAAAAAGTCAAATTTATCTTATTAATTTCCATAATAGTAATAATAATGACGTTTTTTTACATCCGCCTTGCAAAGCAGTGTTCCCAGAATCTTGGCTCCTACTTTTTCCAGTGCTTTCTTAGCCATTTTGGCATTATCTTTTTTCGTCTCGTTCATAGCAATAATCAATACTACCCCATCCACCATCCGACAAAGGACAGAGGCATCTGCAAGAGAAAGAACAGGAGGAGCATCGATGAGAATAACATCGTATTGTTCTCTTGCCTCAGCAATCATGCCCTCAAAAGCTTGTGTGGCCAGAATTTCTGCTGGATTTGGGGGTTGGGGGCCTGAGGTGATAATATCTAAATTATCAAACATATTAATTTTTTGAACAACATCAGCCAAACTCAATTTTTCTACCAATAGATTAACCAGGCCAGGCATTTGCTTTAAATTAAACATCTTATGTATGCTAGATTTTCTTAAATCACAATCCACCAACAAGACTTTTTTACCGGAAATAGCAAAAGAAACAGCTGTATTTGTGATAGATGTGGTTTTCCCTTCTTCGGTCATAGAACTGGTGAACATAATCACCTTATCTATCTTATCAACATTCAAATATTCTAAATTTGTGCGGAATATTTTATAACTCTCTGCCACCAGGGAATGAGGTTCAGTTAAAGCTACCAAATTTTTGCCTACACTTTTCATTATCAGCTATCTCCCTTAAATTTTGGAATGACGCCTAAGGAGGGTAATCCTAATTCTCTTTCAACGTCTTCTTCCTTCTGGAAAGTGTTGCTTAAGATCATGCTCAAAAAGATGATCCCAATAGCGGTCATAAATCCCAATAATCCTGCAATAGCGGTATTCTGTACTATGTTTGGACTGGAATGGGTCTTAGGCAACACAGCTTGGTCCACAATTTGGACGTTTTTTACACCCACCACATCTTCAGCCTTTTCCTTTAATACCTCGGAATATTTATTGACGATTTTCATCGCCAATTCCGGATCTGGATCCATAAAGGATAATCGCAAAAAGCGCGAATCACTGATAGTATCAATTCTAATAAATTTGTTCAACTGTTCTGTTTCTGTAGTGATGGCTAATTCTTTTTTGACACGTTCTGTTACCAGTCTGGTATTAACCAACTCCCGGTAATCCGCAATCAACTTATTGTCCATAGATAACTCTTCCAGACTGATTCCCAGGGCATTAGTCGTATCTTTACCAATGAAGATCGTCGATTGAGCTGTATAAAGATGGGTCACTTTCTCCTTTGTCACATAATAAGTCACTCCGGCAGCTACTATTGTTAGTATTAAAACAACCCACCACTTCTTGACAATATATTCAAAAAGTTCTAACAAATTTATTTCGTCATAGACTTCGTTAATCTCATTTATTTCCATGGAGCAAGCAACCTCCTAAACAGCCCTCTGTGTGTTTTTTTCTCATAACTAAATTCCGAAATTGGATTATTAGCTAACAAATTGGCTCCGTTTTTCCGAAACAGCAATTCGGCAATTTCCATTCCCATTTCATTTCGCACCAAATCATAAGCCTCCTTCATTTGAGGTTTCCTGCCACCTAGATTATGACAGTCACTGGCAACAAAATGAACAGCCCCCTTACGTATAAGATTTAAGGCATCTTTTTTGGTGTTTCGGTTCAATAAAGAGGAGGCATTTATCTGTAAATAATAACCTCGGTCTTTTAGTGTCTGAAGATAATCAGGCCCTTTGATAAAATAATTAAATCTTTCAATATGAGCTAAAATTATTTGATACCCCTGCAACTGAATTTCATATAGAATCTTTTCATGATAAGGATAAATCTTTTGCTCAGGAAGCTCTACCAATAGATAGGAAGTCTTCCCTAAGGTAGTGCACTTGACAGATGTAAGGCCGGCTTGCCATGATTCATCTAAATAAATTTCACTGCCTAAATAGATATTTAATCCCAGGCCTTCCTGATGCACTCTCCTATTTAATTCTTCATAAACATTTTTTATGTTTCCAGATGGATAGCGCGGTGGACGATAATGGGGTGTGGCGATAATTTCCGTGATGCCATTATTCCGAGCATATCGAAGCAGGGATAAAGAATCATTCATGGTCTCAGGACCATCATCGATACCCGGTAAAATATGTGCATGAATGTCTATCATAGCTGCCTTTCTATTATCATAAGTCTAATTCATTAAATTTACGTATTTCATGTACAGTTCCATCGCAGTGGCATATTCCTGCTGGCTTAAGATGCTGTTTAAGTAATCTTTTGCTTCACTTTTTTCCTCAGGGGTCAGACCATCTTGAGAAAGACCAAAAAGATAAGCTGTATCAAGACTATTATAAATGCTTGCCCCTATACTCAGATCCTGGGGATCGATTAAGTCTCGATTCTGGTCTATGATCTGTTGGATTGCAGGATCATGCACTTCGTTTCCGCTTACGACTGGATTAATCTTTGTTGACGCAGACACTTCATCATCCGTCCGATAGAGAGCAGCCTCTTCGTCCCCCGCTGCCATTAAGGCAGCAACCAATGCTTCCTTTTCTTTGTTGGTTAAAGGCTTAATTTCCGGCATTCTTTCTAAACTGCCATATTGCCTGAGATATTTAGTTTCCATATCTTGGATGCGTTTGGTCTCATAATCTTCCAAATATGACTTTAATATATCCGATTTAAACTGTACCTGAATAGTCTCTTTTAATAATTCTTGATCTATCTTGGCTCCACTAGTCTTTTCTGCAAGGGCTACGGGCACCAGAAAACCGATTAACGTACCCAGTATTATGGCTGCAGACAACATAATTAAATTCTTCTGTAATTTTTTCATTAATTGCCCTCATTTATATATATAATTATTATTATACTTCTAATGCACAATTACGTTGCTTTCATAGATCGTTAATATTATAACATCAACCACTATATCTTACCATCTTAGCGACATTTTTTCCATGGAAAAACCATAATTTAATTCAAAAAATGACCATCAGCTTTGCTGATGGTCATTTTTTATATGCTTTAAAATGTTTTTTATTTATAAGGATGGCCAATCAGCCTTTGATCTCGGAAATGCTCCCATTTCGTTCCCTCTTGGGCGTAATTGGTAAAGGGGTGAATCGCTATTCCACCACGTGGGGTAAAATCACCAATTACTTCAATATATTTAGGATTAATTAATGCAATAAAATCATTCATGATAATATTTACCACATCTTCATGGAAATCCCCATGATTTCGGAAACTAAAAAGGTAGAGCTTTAAAGACTTGCTTTCCACTAATTTTTTGTCGGGAATATAATTGATAATAATTGTAGCAAAATCTGGTTGCCCAGTCATTGGACATAGACTGGTAAATTCCGGACAATGTAGTTGTACAAGGTAATCATGTTCCGGATGCTTGTTTTCAAAACATTCCAGCAGCTTAGGATCATACTGAAAGATGTAAGAGGTATCATGGGATCCTAAATGGGTTAAACCCTCGATATTATTCTTTTTCATTTTCTACCCCCTAGGTTTATATTATTGGCTGCCAAATGCTAATCATCAATTTTTAACCTGTCCAAATCTAATAAGAAAATACTACCTAAAAGGTAGTAAACCCTAGTTTTGTTTTAAAGACAGGATGGATCTCGAACTGTCTGATACAAATTTTATCTCGAGCATATCATAATTTTTATCCTATGTAAATAGACCTATTGGAGAAGATCTTTTCCTGCCCCATCTCAATCAAAGATATTACTTTAGTATGGGAATCGGTTTTATTGGCGGCGTACTTCAGGGAAGCTTGAATATCATTACCAAAATGCATGGGAATCAGGATGTGAGGAGCAACTTCCTGAATAAAATAATCAGGCCCTAAAGAATAATATTCTTCCAAGCGTGAATCTACCGGGAAAAATGCCACATCAATTTTTTCACCTTTAATTCGAGCAATTTCTTGCTTAAATAATGCCTCTGCCTGGATGCGTTCCTCTAAACTATCCTCATGCCAATGCCACCAGTTTAAATCCCCGGCATGAAAAAGGGATACTCCGGCATAACGCACCAAAAAAGAAACACCTATGTCTGTAGAACCATATGTTTTAATTGCAACATCCGCTACCTTGCTTTCCTCATAAGGGGATAAATAATGGAAATTTGATTGCCGACAGTTTATCGGGATTTCATCACTGAATATATAGTAAATTTCATTAATTTGCTCCTGCCACTGAAAAACGATCGGATTAAAATGATCTGCATGACTGTGAGATGCAAATACCAAAGTGCATTGATCTGTGAAATCTATAGGTCCTTGATAATAGTCAAAGATCAATTGGCGTTGACCAATTTCTACACGAAAGCCACTATGGAAAAGATATTGAATTTTAATCGGTTGTGTTGTCATCCCCATCCCCCTAAATTTAAGGTACATAAGTTAATTTATTATAACATAATCTCGGATTGGCGAAATGTTTCTATGATGATTTAAGGTAACGATATTTTCATTATTTTAATCTGAGTCACTAGATAACAAAAAGCACACCTTTCGGTGTGCTTAATAAGATTCGTCTTATAAATCCTCACCTCCACACCTTTTAAGAGCCGGATCATATTACCCAAAACTTCATTATCAATCACTGTTTTCTCATAGGAGACAGTGGTACAGTTTTCTAACAAGCCGGCCGCATCATGAATCCAGTTGGCACCGGAAAGTCCCAAGGTCATCGCCTGACAAGCACTTTCGTATCCTGCTTGGGCATCGTTTAATTTGGAGTCGTATTGACCGCCTGTGGCGTAAAGAGGTAAATCATAATATTGGGCCATCTGAGCAATCCCGGCGTTAATCATGGAGGATTCTATCGCTCCCGCCACATAGGTTCCCGTGTTCATGTCCATAATACTGGAGGTGGTACCGATAAAGGCCGGGCATCCCGGATTTACCAGTTGGGCTAAGGTTAATCCTGCCAGGGACTCCGCCAAATTAATGGTAATGGTGGAGGTTAAGGTTACCGGGGAGGTAGCACCGGCCAGAGGCTCGGACGGTACCGCCAAGGGTAGACCCTTTTGGCTACTTCAATTAAGAAATCGGTATAATGCCAATCCATAACCAGGGGACTCACCATCAGGGTAATAAAGGAGACAAAGGGGCGTTCCCGTAATTTATCAGCTCCACCATCACCGTGCCCCCGACACCGAAATGTACGCGGTTTTTTTCCAAAACCACATCATTTTTTTCTTCCCGGCCATGGATAGTAATCTTGGAAGGAGCGGTTTTAATCGCTTTATCTAAATAATTAAAGAAAAAGCCGGTAATCTCGGCTACAATAATAAGATGGCAGTTCATTTAACTATCAGTAAAGGATGAAGAAAACATTGCTGATAGTAGTTTTACTTTATTTAGTCATAAAAAATATCCCCAAAGTATTGGGGCCACAATGAGAAGCAATTGTACAGCCTGCTTGAGCAACAAATATTTCTTGGAAATCAGCTATATCTAGGATAGTTTCCCGCACAAGGTGTAACAGATCAGAAGAGATTCCGGAATGGGTAATGAAAATTCTTTTTAAATCCAAATCCTCTTGACTCCGCAGCTTATGTTCAACATATTTCTTTAACACTTTGTCAAAAGCACCTCGATATTTTTGCCCCACATGCATTTTCCCCGTGCTATTATCCACTTCAATACAAGGTTTAATATTTAATAAGTTGGCCCCGAATGCTGTGATGCCATTACATCTTCCCCCGGCATGCAAGAATTCCAAGGTATCTAAAACAAAACTAACCTGGTTCTTAGTTCTTAGTTCATTAATTTCCTTTTGAATCTGCGCTGCAGACATCCCTTGAGCAATACGTTCAGCTGCTTCAATTGTCAAGATTCCAATTCCTGTAGAGAGACTTCGCGTATCAATGGGATAAACATTTTTTAATTCTTGTGCTGCAATGCAGCAATTCCTGTATGTAGAAGAAAGAGTCGAAGCAAGGGTTAAATGAATCACCTCATAGCCCTCATCAGTCCACCGTTTAAAATAGTTAATAAATTCACCAATATTAATAGCCGAGGTTTTAGGGAATATATTATCTTCCCGAAAAGCACGAAAAATTTCATGAGTGGTAATATCAACCCCATCTTGATATTGCTTATCACCTAATAAAACATGATAGGGATAGCAATGAACATCAAACCTTTTTCTTAAAGTGTCATCTAGATCACAAGCACTGTCCGCACTTAATATCACTTTATTCATTTACATTACTCCTTTGAGATATCTTTTCATTCAGCTCTTGCAGCAATTCTTGTAATGCATTCATACCTTCAATAATTATATTGAACTTTTCCTGGGACTGATTTACTAAAACTTGATTGTATTTGTCATTTAACTTTTTTTCTATAGTATCCAGCAACTCTTTTCCTTGAGTTGTCAGGGAAAGCGTAACAATGCGTTCATCCGCTTTACTGCGAATCCGATCGATTAATCCAGCCTTCTCTAATTTTTTACATATAGTAGAGCAATTTCCATTGTTAACATTGCAAATATCGCCCAAACCTCCTACTGTCGTATCTTCCTTTTGCCGGATTTCGAATAAAATACGGGCCTGCATCATCGTTAAACCTACAGTCTCCACCATCGGTTTAAAAGCATCATCCAATTCTGTGCTTAATAGACGCAATGTGTCCCATATTTTATTATAAAAATTAATCGTTCGCATATTTCATCTCCAGGGTATTATTTTGCTATATAATATCTTTGCTATAAAGATATTATATAACAAAGATAACCTTGTCAATACAAATATTAATCGTAATTAGTGCTTATATTCTACCAATATTTATTGGAAACCGGATTAAGCCCTTATAATTGTGTAAAAAGAAAATGAGCCACAAACTCATATCCTCGGTTAAAATATAAGTGACAAGCAAATACCAAACCGAGGAGGATGAAATCCATGGCTCAGTTTAATATTACCCTAACCGAAGAAGAATTGCCCGGACTTTTTATGAGTAACGGACGAGATGCAGCCATAGCAAAACTGATGGAAAAAAATCTTTAATGAGGTCCTTCGGGGCCAGTCCACTGAACAGCTATGTGCTGAACCATATGAGAACTGACCAACGAAAGGCATATCGCAATGGCAGTTATGAGCGTGAACTAGTTACACGGGTTGGAACATTGAATTTACGCATTCCTCGCCACCGAAAACGGCGAATTCAGCACCGAACTCTTTGAACGTTACCAACGGAGCGAACAGGCACTGATGCTGGCAATGATGGAAATGGTGGTTAATGGCGTCTCTACCCGGAAAGTGGAAACTATCACCGAAGAACTCTATGGCAAGAAGTTTTCTAAATCAACCGTTTCAGCTCTTTGTCAAAGACTGGATCCCATGGTTAATGACTTTCGAACAAGACCGCTGGAAAGCCACTATCCATTTATGATATCGATGCTCTTTATCTCAAAGCACGCATTAATAACAGGGTGCAATCTAGAGGCTTACTCATCTCTATTGGCGTTAACGAAGAAGGTAACCGTGAAGTTATTGGTTTTCAGGTGGCCAATAGCGAATCGGAAAGCAGCTGGAGCGAGTTTTTTAAATCATTAAAAGAGCGGGGACTAAAGGATGTACACCTAGTGACTTCCGATAATCATAAAGGCTTGGTAAATGCCATCCAGAAACAATTTCAAGGAGCTACATGGCAAAGATGTCAAACCCATTTTTCAAGGAACATGCTAGATCAAACACCAAAGGCACTACAAGTAGAAATGAAGGAAGATCTGCGCCGTCTTTACGAAGCCATTGACTTGGAAAGTGCCAAAAGTGTCCGGGATCATATCATAGCCACATACGAATCCAAAGCGCACAAGACATCTTTATTGGATGAAGCTTTTGACGATATTACCGCCGTTTAATCATGCCCCTTAAATACCGTAAAAGACTACGTACAACTAACGGGTAGAACGTCTTAATCAGGAGATACGACGAAGGGAACGGGTCATACGCATCTTCCCCAATGAGGAGTCAGTAATTCGGCTCATGGGTGCCCTGTTGATGGAACAAAGCGAAAAATGGCAGACAGGGCGAAAATATTTTGAGATGGATCTCTATTATCAAGATCATAAAAAAATTCTAAAGTTACATTTGTTGCTTAGAGTCGCATTTATTCCACGGTCCAGGTTGACAGTGAGCCTCTGGCCGCATGGCTTCCGGCACCACAGGCAGCCCCCCTGTTACGGATGCCTACAGGTTCAAATAATGATTTAAAAGCTTTCATGTGTGCCCAAAAGCTGGCCTTGTGTTTGGGTGCTGCCAGGACCTCAGCCTACCATGCGGCCCTCTCACTGATCAACCCGGCTTTCGCGGCATAAACGCTTAATGATTGGGATATTTAGAAAGTGAGCAGCCTTGACCACGAACCGATTAAAGTGTTACCGAGGAAATTACACACTAATTTGGACTTGACTGGAAACCGATGATGGCAACTTATCGCTTAACTAGATATTTCTTCTATTTTTATAAAACGACGTGAAAGACTATATGATATAATGTAGAAGATTATTATGAATGAAAAGGGGGATGAAGATGGAATTTAAAAAATTTGGCAATAAATTCATCATACGCTTAGATAAAGGTGAGGAGCTGGTAACCACAATTAAAGATTTTTGTCAGAAACAAAACATTTTTCTTGGCTGGATTCAAGGCATTGGAGCCGTTAATAGAGCAACCATTGGTTTGTTTGAAACAGCGTCCAAAAAATACCATTCTACCGAATTAAATGGAGATTATGAAATTACCAATCTCTCCGGTAATATCTCCTCCATGAATAACGATGTCTATTTACATCTTCATGTAAATCTCTCAGACAACAAGCACCAAACATATGGGGGACATTTAAACTCCGCTGTAATCAGTGCTACTGGTGAACTATATATCGAAGTTATCGAAGGTAGCGTAGAACGAAAGTTTAGCGATGAGATAGGTTTGAATCTCTATCAATTTAATTAATTCGAGCATGAAGAGCCTCTTGTCATAAAACAAAAGACAAGAGGCTCTTCAAACGCAAGTTCCAATCGATTTATTATTCTAAAACAAAGCCAATTCCAAGGGAACCCGGCCCAGAATGAGCTCCTACCACGACGCCTAACGTCCCGGAATGAATGGGACTATGGTAATTAAGGGCTGAGCATAGGTAATCGATCATAAAGATCTCTTCATCCTTGCAAAGAGCATTCTGTGTGCAAATAAGTGGGTTTGATCCCTCTTTAATACGGGAGATGACATATTCAGTCATGGCAATAATTGATTTTTTTCTTCCGCGTATTGCTTTGATTGGTCGCACCTCACCATCGGCAAACTCACAAACCGGCTTAATATTTAAGACCTTTCCCAGAAAAGCGGTAGCTCCGCCGATTCTTCCCCCAGCCTTCATATAAAAAAGACTATCCACTGTAAAAAGAGTGGTTAATTGAGTGATCATCCTTTGAATTTTTAAGAGCAATTCCTCCCAACTAAGTTGCCGGTCTTGAATTAATTGGGCAATTTTAATTTCTAATGCTGCCTGACCACAGGCACAGCTGGAGCTGGTGATAATTTTAATTTCTACGTCCCTAACTTCAGATAAAAACATTTTCCGAGCCAGGTGAGCATTTTCAAAGCTAGAAGACAGTTTATGAGATATGGTACTAACTATGATTTTACGGCAACCTTTTATATAAGCTTCATCATAAGCCTGAAGCCAATCATGAATATTTGGAGCTGCTGTACGTGGTACTTGTTCCGGATGTTCCTGCATAATGTGAAAAAAATCAGCCTCCCCCCTTTGAACACTTTCCTTCAGGTAGGTTTCCCCATCAAAAGTATAGTAAAAGGGCACTTCCCTAATCTGATATTTTTCTATAATATCTCTGGGAAGATTACCGGCAGAATCTACAATTTGTCCAATTTTTTCACCCATAATTAGCACCTCAGCGATTTTCTTTATCCTTAATTCCCCAATCCCGCGGCTGATTAATTACAATTTTATTAGAATATTGTTCTACACATCAGAATTTGTTGTCTTTATGCAAAATAATACCATAGTCATTGGTATAGCTCAAGAAAGATACTGTTTATTAAATTGAATTATTAGTGTATTTGGCAATATAAAAATCTAACATTTCGGAACTTAATTTTCCCAGCAC
>JAXGQR010000011.1:0-118987 GCA_040766325.1 Dehalobacterium sp.
AAACCTGCTAAATCCATAAATACGGTTAAGTCTGCCGCTAATAATTTTTCCATTAGTGATTCTGGCCCGGAAACGGAAATATCTAAACCAGGCTCAAGGATTTCCACGGTTAAGTTCTCTCCTAGATTATTTGGTAACACCGTAAGCCCGGTAAAGGTTTTCTCCGTGATTTTTTCAATACGAACAATGGCAGTTACCGTGACTTCCTGAGTTAGACGAACACCTTCAGGAAGAATCAGTTCTACCGTTCGCACCACATCTTGGGTCGCACCGCCAATTCTTACGGGTTGTGTGCTCAGGCTATGAACCTCATGAAGCACCTCTTCTTCTCCAATGATGCCAATCAATTCGGGAGCAACTATCGTTTGGGTTATCGTATAACCCGCGGCAACGTCTCCTTCAACAGGGACCCTGACAGGAACGGTCCTTGAAGGTAGTTCGGAAATTATCGGTACCAAAACTTCCACCTGAGAAGGGGTTATCGTAAACCAATCCAATAAGAGATTGCCCTGATCATCCTCTACCTTGATCGGGAGCTTTTGATTATAGTTATAAGTATAATCGCCTAAATCGATCTCTACATATACTTGCTTCACTTCTTTTAATTTATCTTCCGGTCCGGAAAGAATGACCTGAGAAGGAGTCAAGATAGGTTCCAAGGCAATTAATCCTTCCGCCGGTGTATTATCTTTATATGACACACTGACAGGGAACTGACGCGTCGCCAGTACTTCAACACTTAAATTTACGGAACTAGGAGTCACAGATACCAATTGTGTTTTTTGCGGGACTGAAACATGCACCTCCGCCAGATGCTGTCCTACATCCAACCCACTCATTTCAAGAAATGCCTGTATGTCTCGGGGCGTTACCTCGTCAAGGTTCCTTCTTTGACCCTGCAATCTAACCTTGACAAAAGTGGGACGTTCCGAGATCGTCAAATTGTGTTCAAGACCTCGTACCTCAAGAGGTACAGTAAAAATTTGTTCTGTCGTAGGATTCTCCTGATGATTCACATACAACCAGAGAAGAAGGGCCAAAATAAAGGCGATAATTTTATATGGCAGATTGTTGACGTCCAGCAGTTTCTTCATGATGAAACCCTCCTATTCCAAAAACGGGAATTCTCCGTTGATTTGGGAATGAGAAGGTCTTGTAGTTTATCTCTTAATGTTTTTTCTTCCAGGTAACGTACTAACTTTCCTCCAAAGGCAACAGAGATGGTACCGGTTTCTTCAGAGATAATCAAAGCTACCGCATCGGAAATTTCTGTAATACCCAATGCGGCTCGGTGCCTGGTACCTAAACTACTATCCAAATAAGGATTATCACTTAATGGCAGAAAACATCCTGCTGCCACCACCCGATCGCCGCGAATGATCACTGCGCCGTCATGGAGTGGAGTATTAGGTACAAAAATGTTCATTATTAGTTCGGCTGAAACAATCCCCTCTACTTTTATCCCTGTTTCAATATAATCATTAATCCCCGTTTCCCGTTCCATGACAATCAAGGAACCGGTTTTTGTTTTCGCTAACTTCATCGCACTGCGGGTCAATTCGTCCACCAGGCGCAGGCGATCCCCTGTCCCCATTTCCGAACTGGTGCGCATAAAAAATTGCCCCCGCCCCAACTGTTCCAAAGCTCTTCTTAACTCGGGTTGAAAAATAACAGCAAGAGCTACAAAAATTGTTGCCCAAATTTGATCTAATATCCATTTAATGGTAAATAGGTGAAGGAAATCACTGGCATTTAAAGCAATTAGAAGCATGATAATGCCTTTAATAAGCTGTACTGCTCTGGTTCCCTGAATCAGCATCAGGAGTTTATAGATCACATAAGATACAATAAAAATATCAATAATTTCAGTAAACACATAAAAATAATCAATATTCAACAGGAAATCCTTCATCTATTCACCTTCTTTCTCCATAACTTATGACGCCTTGAGTTAAATATCTAAAACCCTTACCTACAATTCGACGGATAAATAGCACAAACCTCCAGGAATAAAACTTTTTTCCACTCTTTTGAAATAAATCCATGAATTTGTGCGCCAGATCAGCTAAACCACCTAGCAACAATGCGAACTTTATAGTAAAATAATTATAGCATATCTTGAGAAAAGGAGGGGATCATGTGAACTGGAATAAATTTCTTCCGATTACCATTACCTGTTTATTTACAGGCTTTCTTTTCGCGATGGCACTACAAAACCAGATTGTCGGCCAGGAGGATTCTGACGTTACACAAAATAAAACCCTCATTGATATTATAGACAATTTAGAAGTAGAAACCAATATTTTAGAAGAATCTATTGTTAATCTCAGAGAAGAAATTGAAAATATTCAAAAACAGGCCTCGCCTGATCGCGGCATGATCCTTCAAACACAGAAACAGATTGATCAATTGAAAATATATACCGGACTTTCTGATGTAACCGGTCCGGGAATTATCATTGAATTGGATGATAATCTTGCCGGTGCTGAGGTTGCGAAATCAAATAATTCCAGCGTGTATAATCCTGAGGATTTTATTGTTCATGATAAAAACATTCTGTATATAGTAAGTGCGCTTCGGGGGCATGCGGAAGCCATTTCCGTTAATAACCAAAGAATCGTATCCACCTCCGATATTCGATGTGTAGGCACCGTGATTATGGTTAATTCCACTCGACTTGCGCCGCCTTTCCAAATCTCGGCGATTGGTGATCCGGATCGTTTGGAAGAGGCTGTAAAAAGTTGTGATGAATATACTTTTTTGAAAAGCAAGGAAATGCCCTTTTCTATTACAAAAAAAGAAGATATCACTATTCCCGCTTTCAAAGGAAGTAATTCTGTGAATTTCGCCAAACCCGTAAAAGTTGAGAAAGGGGATTCATAAATGTGGTTTCCATTGTTGGGATTGCTAATAGGACTTATCATCGGTTCTATTTTTACCTTACATGTACCGATTATCTATGCAAAATATTTATCCATTGCTGTCCTGGCAGCCCTGGATTCAATTCTGGGAGGAATCCGAGGGCTTTTGGAAGACTCTTTTGATGGCACCATTCTTCTTTCCGGTTTTTTTACTAATACCTTACTGGCAGCTATGCTTGCTTATCTAGGTGATCACCTAGGGGTTGATCTATATTTGGCAGCGGTAATTACTTTTGGGTTCCGACTTTTTAATAACTTAGGCTTTATACGCAGGGATCTGATCAATCGCTACAAATTAAAGAAAGAGCAGAAAAGGAGTGCTGCAGATGAAATTGATTAAAAAAGAATGGCGGATTCCTTTGTTTACCGCATTTTTTTTGTTTGGTTTGTTGATCTCCACTCAATACAGCACCCACCAGGCTTTAGAAGACTCTTTAGCTGCTCAGGACAGGGCCGACCTCGTAACATTAGTTAAAAGTCTTAATGAAAAAAGAGTTAAACTGGAAACAGAATACGAAGAATTATTAAACATGAAACGCTCTTTAGATGAAAAGGCGACTGCAGGATCTAACTTAGCCAGCAGTTTGAATGCCGATCTAGCACGTTTTTTGGTCATAAGCGGTGCCATTCCTTTACATGGTCCCGGTCTGGTCATATCCATCACCGGGGAATCTAATCTCATTTATCTTGATTTGATTGATCTGGTAAATGAACTTTGGGTTAGTGGAGCTGAGGCAGTGGCGATCAATGAGCACCGCATCCAATATCATACTCTAATCTCCCAAAGAACAGATGAAAACGGTAAACTGGTCATTACTGTGGACAATAAACCACTCTTAAGCCCTGTCATTATTAAAGCCATTGGCGACCCTGATACTTTGGAAAAAGGACTGACTTTCACCGGAGGCATTATTGATAATCTGAATACTCTATATCAGGTTTTTCCGATGATTAAGAAGCAGGAGGATGTAGACATTCCTGCAACACCTAATTTAGCCTTTCAATATTTAAAAGAACAATCCTAATAAAATCTGATTCTTTTATCAATAAAAGGGGGACTTAACCCCCCATTTTATTTTTTATGATCTTTTTTATATAATGCGTAGGTAATGCTGTCAGTTAACGCCTGCCAGCTGGCTTCAATAATATTCTCGTGCACACCTACCGTATTCCAACTTGATTCCATATCCATGGTTTCGATGAGAACTCGCACGGTGGCTCCGGTAGCATCTTTTTCATCCAATACCCGTACCTTATAGTCGGAAAGATGGATGTTTTTAATCTCCGGATAAAACTCTTCCAATGCTTTTCTCAAGGCATTATCCAAAGCATTTACAGGACCGTTCCCCTCGGCTGCCGTATGCACCGTTTCTGTGCCTACTTTCAGCTTGATCATGGCTTCAGAAGTAATATCCGTATCTTCCCTTTTCTCCATAATAACTTTTAAGGATTCAAGTTGAAAATAATCCTGATATTGATTCAAAGCTTTTCTTAATAAAAGCTCTAAAGAAGCCTCCGCTCCTTCGTATTGGAAACCCTTATGCTCTAAGTCTTTAATGTGTTTGATAATTTTCCTGCTTTCCGGTGTTTCCATAGGCAATTCAATATTTAGTTCTTGCGCCTTATATTTGAGGTTGCTGACTCCCGACAATTCTGATACCAGGACCCTACGTTTGTTGCCCACTAATTGAGGATCCATATGCTCATAGGTTGAGGGATTTTTGGCCACAGCACTCACATGAATCCCGGCTTTATGAGCAAAAGCACTCATACCTACGAAGGGCTGTTGGGACAAGTGCACCACATTGGCCAATTCACTGACATAATGGGCCGTCTCGGTAAGTAAGCCTAATCTCCTTTCCGGCAAACAGGGAATACCCATCTTTAATTCCAAATTGGGGATAATAGAGCAAAGATTGGCATTACCGCATCTTTCCCCCAGCCCATTGATCGTACCTTGCACCATTTCTGCTCCGCTTTGCACAGCCTGCAAAGTATTTGCTACGGCCAAATCCCCGTCATTATGAGCATGGATACCCATGGGTACATGTACATTTTCCTTTGCCACAACAAAGATTTGCTCAATTTCTGAGGGAAGCATCCCTCCATTGGTATCACATAAAACCACCCAGTCGGCACTGGCATTTGCTGCGGCTCGGATCGTAGCTAGAGCATACTGTGGATTGCTTTTGTAACCATCAAAAAAATGTTCCGCGTCATAGATTACTTCGCGGCCTTCTGTCTTTAGATAAGAAATCGTTTCTTCAATCATTGCTATGTTTTCTTCCAATGTGGTATTTAATGCTTGAAGAACATGGAGATCCCACGACTTACCAAAGATCGTTACCACTGGTGTATCCGCCTTTAATAATTCCTGAATATTCTTGTCTTCCTCAATTTGAACACCAGGTCGCCTTGTACTGCTAAAGGCCACAATTTTAGCATGCTGCAAAGAAAGCCTTTGTACACGCTGAAAATAATCAATATCCTTGGGATTCGATCCCGGCCAGCCACCCTCAATATAGGGAATCCCAAGGGAATCCAATTTTACGGTAATTTTTATTTTATCTTCTACAGATAAAGAGATTCCTTCCCCCTGGGTGCCATCTCTTAAAGTTGTGTCCAAAATAGCAATTTTCCCCATGCAGCCTACTCCTCCTATCTCTTCTCCCACCATTAAATCTCTGCTAAAACCAAAGCACCCATCTCTTTTGTGCCTACAATTTTAGTGCCCTCTTGAGCCAAATCAACAGTCCGATACCCTTGATTTAGTACTTGAGCCACCGCTCTTTTAATTTTTTCCGCTCCTTGCGGTTCTTTAAAGCTATACTCCAGCATCATGGCGGCAGAGAGAATAGTTGCCAAAGGATTTGCCTTGTCCAATCCCGCAATATCAGGGGCCGAACCATGGGAAGGCTCATATAGACCCACCTTACCCCCAATGCTGGCTGAAGGCAGCATTCCGATGGAACCGGAAATCATCGATGCCTGGTCTGTCAAAATATCACCGAAGGTATTCTCTGTAACAATAACATCGAATTGTCTCGGATCCCGCACCAATTGCATGGCACAATTATCCACATACATATGTTCAACGTCCACATCAGGATACTCCTGAGACAACCGGGTTACCGTTTCTCTCCACAATCTGCCGCTTTCCAAAACATTGGCTTTATCCACTGAAGTGACCTTTTTCCTTCTGTTCTCAGCATTTTCAAAAGCGAGTCGAGCAATACGTTCTATTTCCTCTGTAGTATAAACCAAAGTATCTATCGCTCTCTCTCCGTTAGCCGTTCTTTCCCGTTTCTTTTCTCCGAAATATAAACCTCCGGTTAATTCCCGAATAACCACCATATCGGTTCCCGACACTACTTCTTCTTTTAGAGTAGAAGCGGAAACCAATTCATCATACAAAATTACCGGCCGGATGTTGGCGAAAAGCGCCAACTCCTTTCTTAAAGGCAGGAGCGCCCCCACCTCAGGTCTTAAA
This sequence comes from Dehalobacterium sp., assembly GCA_040766325.1. Taxonomy (GTDB): domain Bacteria; phylum Bacillota; class Dehalobacteriia; order Dehalobacteriales; family Dehalobacteriaceae; genus Dehalobacterium. Next base: position 6,412 of record JAXGQR010000011.1, read on the forward strand.
TGAGTGGGAATATGATCCCACTTCGGACCTCCTATGGCGCCTAAAAGCACGGCATCACTTTTCATGCAAAGATCCAAGGTTTCTTTCGGTAAAGGAACACCTGTCTCATCAAGGGCAGCACCACCAATTAGGGCTTCCTGAAAAGTAAAGTCCAACCCCAGCTGAGCTCCAATTTTTTTTAGAATTTGCACCGCCGGTGGAACAATTTCCGCGCCAATCCCATCGCCTGGCAATACGGCAATTTGATACTTACCCATTTTTTGTCTTCCTCTCTTTCACATAGGACATCAGCCCACCGGCAGCAATTAACTTTTGCATAAACTCCGGGAAAGGCTGTACCTTATATTCAGCACCGGTGGTGATATTCTTAATCACACCGGCATCGGTATTTACCTCGATGATATCTCCTTCTTTAATGTCTGCAGCGGCTTCCGGTGATTCCAGAATGGGCAGGCCGATATTGACGGCATTGCGATAAAAAATGCGTGCAAATGTAGGAGCAATAACACAAGCAACCCCGGCCGCTTTGATGGCAATTGGGGCATGTTCCCGAGAACTACCGCAGCCAAAATTTTTGTCGGCGACAATGATATCTCCCTGACTGACTTTCCGAGAAAACTCTGGATCCGCATCTTCCATCACGTGCTTGGCCAATTCCTCAGCAACTGAGGTATTCATATAACGTGCGGGAATGATAGCATCCGTATCAACATTAGCACCGAACTTCCATGTTTTTCCTTTGATGATCATTTATTTTACCTCCTGAGGATGGACAATACGTCCCATAATTGCAGAAGCTGCAGCGACAGCCGGATTGGACAAATATACTTCACTTTCCGGATGTCCCATGCGACCGACAAAGTTTCTGTTGGTGGTAGAGAGAGCTCGCTCTCCTTTGGCGAGAATCCCCATATGACCTCCCAGACAAGGTCCGCAGGTAGGAGTACTCACGGCAGCTTGGGCATCAATAAAGATATCAATTAAACCTTCTTTCATGGCTTGACGATAAATATTCTGGGTACCGGGTATGACAATGCAGCGAACATCGGGATGAACCTTTTTACCTTCCATCAAAGAGGCAGCAACTCTTAAATCCTCTAATCGTCCGTTGGTACAGGAGCCAATAACCACTTGGTTTAGTCTAACATCTCCGGCATCTGTGACATTACGGGTATTTTCCGGTAAATGAGGAAATGCTACCTGGGGTTCAATTTCATTTACCCGCAACTCCAACACTTGGGTGTATTCGGCATCAGGATCACTTTGATATATTTTGAAGTCTCTCTTGGCTCGGTCCCGAATATAAGTCAGAGTAACATCATCGGGAGCAATAATGCCGCTCTTGCCGCCAGCCTCAATTGCCATATTGCACATGGAGAATCGACTGTCCATGCTTAAGGCACTGATTCCCTCACCGGTAAATTCCATAGCTTGATAGAGAGCACCATCCACACCGATTTGTCCAATAACATAAAGAATTAAATCCTTTCCGCTCACATAAGGATTAAAATCTGTACCCTTAAAAACAAATTTAATAGAAGATGGAACCTTAAACCACGCCTCTCCCGTTGCCATGCCTGCCGCCATATCGGTGCTCCCTACTCCTGTGGCAAATGCCCCTAAAGCACCATAAGTACAGGTATGAGAATCAGCTCCGATAATTACATCACCCGGTAAAACCAGTCCTGCTTCCGGGAGTAAACAATGCTCTATACCCATACGCCCAATTTCAAAATAGTTGGTAATTTCATGAATTTGGGCAAACTCTCTCATGGCCTTGGACTGTTCTGCCGATTTAATATCCTTATTGGGGGTAAAATGATCCGGCACTAACATAATTCGGTCCCGATCAAACACTTTCTGAAAGCCCAATTTATTAAATTCGTTAATAGCAACTGGACCTGTTACATCATTGCCCAAAACTACATCTAGGCGGGCATTGATAAACTGCCCCGGTGTTACCTTTTCTTCTCCCGCATGGGCGGCGAGAATTTTTTCTGTTATCGTCATTCCCATATTCTAAAACCTCCGTTTTTTTATGACTCGCAAACCTCTTCATCATTGATATTGTTTTCATAAATAATCTTATTTATGGCATTAAGATAGGCCAGAGCAGATGCCTCCAAAATGTCGGTGCTAATCCCATGCCCGGAATAAATACGGTGGATATATTCCACCCGAACCGTAACCTCCCCAATAGCATCCAAACCACCGGTAACAGCTTTAATGGAGTATTCCTGTAGTTTGGCACTAATTCCGGTAACTCTTTCCAAACTCTTAAAGGCGGCATTAATAGGACCGTCTCCGCAAGATGCTTCCTCTACTACTTCGTCTTCGCTAACCACTCGTACCGTAGCGGTAGGTGTCACCCCGGTTCCGCTACAAATATGGAGATATTCCAAATGCCATTTTTCCGGTATTTTACGTATCTCGTTTTCCACCAAAGCTTCCAGGTCCGCATCGGTAATTTGTTTCTTCTTATCCGCTAAATCCTTAAACTGCTTGAAAGCCTGTTCAATCTCCTCGTCAGTGAGATGATAACCTAATTCCTCCAAACGCTGAGTAAAGCCATGGCGTCCTGAATGCTTGCCGAAAACCAGATTACTCTGAAGGATACCCAACATTTGAGGGTTCATAATTTCATAAGTGGTCCGTTCCTTAATCACCCCATCCTGATGAATGCCCGATTCATGAGCAAAGGCATTCTTACCCACAATGGCTTTATTCGGTTGAACCGAAATCCCGGTGAGACTGGAAACTAAACGGCTGGTGCGATAAATCTCTTGATAGTTAATCCCGGTTTCATAACCGTAAGAATCTCTTCTCGTATACAAACCCATAACAATCTCTTCTAAGGAAGCGTTACCGGCTCGTTCTCCTAAACCATTTACGGCGCATTCTACCTGGCGCGCACCATTCCTTATGGCGGCTAAGGAGTTGGCTACAGCCAATCCCAAGTCATTGTGGCAATGGACAGAGATCACGGCTTGATTGATATTGGGCACCTTTTCTTTAATATCGGCAATAAATTTACCGAATTCCTCCGGTGTGGCATAACCTACCGTGTCAGGTATGTTGACCGTTGTCGCTCCGGCGGCAATAGCCGTCTCCAGCACCTGACACAAAAAGTCCAAGTCACTGCGAAAGGCATCCTCAGCTGAGAATTCCACATCGGGAGTATATCCTTTCGCTCGCTTCACCCCTGCCTCAACCATGCTCAATACTTCTTCTCGGGTTTTATTCAGTTTGTGTTTCATGTGAATTTCCGATGTTGCTATAAAAGTGTGAATACGAGGGCGTTCCGCATATTGCACGGCTTCCCACGCCCGATCAATATCTCCCGCACCGATTCTAGCCAGGGCACAGATCACCGGACCTTTCACATTCTGGGCAATGGACTTAACCGCCTCAAAGTCTCCGGCAGAAGCAATGGGGAAACCGGCCTCAATTACATCGACACCTAATTTTGCCAGTTGCAGAGCAATTTCTACTTTTTCTTTTGTATTTAAACTAATCCCTGGGGATTGTTCTCCGTCTCGCAATGTAGTATCAAAAATCAATACTCTATTATTCATGATTACCTCCTTTTTCCAGGACCATTTCGTCCAATCCTTTTCCCGCCAAAACATTTGGATTCACATACTCTTCCTGACGAATTACACATTCAATGATGGTTAATTCATCGTGACCTAGAGCCTTTTGTAACACAGTATCGATTTCTCCGGGATGATTAATTCGATATCCTTTGATGCCGTATGCTTCCGCTAATTTAACAAAGTCTGGATTCCCAGTGAAATCCACTGCCATTTGACGCCGATCACAATAAAAATGCTGCAGCTGGCGTACCAGCCCCAAACAACAATTATTAAAAAGTAAAACCTTAATGGGTAATCCTTGTTCCTTGGCTGTGGCCAATTCATTCATGCTCATTTGAAAGCTGCCATCACCTGTGATACAGACCACTCTCGCCTCAGGTTTGGCTATCTTGACCCCAATCGCAGCAGGAAAACCGTACCCCATGGTACCTAATCCTCCGGAAGTTATAAAGCTCTTGGGATGCTTTAAGTGGAGCAGTTGAGCAGCAAACATCTGATGCTGCCCCACATCTGTGGTAACAATCATATCCCCTGCGGTTAATTCGTTCAGTCTTTGAAGCACCATGGGAGAAGTTAATTCTTTACCATCCTCCATATACAGAGGAGGATCATCATTTTTCCACTGCCGTATCTTGGCAAACCATTCATTATGTTTCATTGGTTTTAACCGTTCAATTATAGACTGGAGAACCAGTTTGACATGACCAACAATGGGGACATTTACCCGAACATTTTTGCCGATTTCCGCCGGGTCAATATCAATATGAATGATTTTCGCCTGGGGCGCAAATTTCGCTACCGCCCCTGTTAGCCGGTCGTCGAAACGCATGCCGACAGTAACCAGCAAGTCGCATTCCATTATAGCCTTGTTCGCCGATGGATGGCCATGCATACCCGGCATACCTAAAAACAAATCATGTACGGTAGAGATGGAACCTAACCCCATTAAGGTGGTCATGACTGGAGCCTGGATCATTTCTGCCAACTGCTCCAATTCATCTGACGCATCTGCCAAAATAGCTCCACCTCCAGCAGCAAGCACCGGTCTTTTGGCTTCCATCATCAATTGCGCTGCCAACTTTACCTGAGCTGCATGACCGCGCATCGTTGGTTTATATCCGGGTAGATTAACTTTGTCCGGGGTTTTTTCTGTGCAAGTCTCTTCCGCTACATCTTTTGGTATATCGATGAGAACCGGTCCAGGGCGACCTGTGGAAGCAATATGAAAGGCTTCTTTCACTATCCGAGGGATATCATTAGCCTCCTGAACCAAATAATTATGTTTGGTAATAGGATGAGTAATGCCGGTAATATCTACTTCCTGAAAAGCATCCGTCCCAACCATGGAACGGGCCACCTGACCGGTAATCACCACCATAGGGGTAGAATCCATATAAGCGTTGGCCAGACCCGTCACCAAATTAGTTGCACCGGGGCCGGAAGTAGCCATACAGACCCCTGTCTTACCGCTCACCCGGGCATAACCGCTGGCAGCATGGGCTCCTCCTTGTTCCTGACGTACTAAGACATGTTTAATATTTGAATTCCTTAATGCATCGTATACAGGTAAAATAGCTCCTCCGGGGTAACCAAAAACAACACTGACCCCTTCTAATTCCAATCCTTGTACCAATGCTTCCGCACCTGTCATTGTCAATTTGGTCACCTCCTTTATTCGACTTTTGATTTTACGCCTCGAACCATAGCAACTTTGCCGCAGCGTACCATTTCTTTTATACCAAAGGGTTTAAGGGATGCTTCAATGGCCGATATTTTACCTTGATCACCGGTGGCTTCAATCACTAAAGACTTTGGTCCTAGATCCACAATGCGTGCTCGAAAAATATCTACAATCTGCATAATTTCGCCCCGCTGGGTCAGGTCCGCATGTACCTTAATTAAAACCAGTTCCCGATCAATATATTCTTCATTAGTAATATCGCTTACTTTGATTACTTCAATCAGTTTATGAAGTTGTTTCGTTACTTGCTCAATAACATGAGCATCTCCCTCCACCACGATGGTCATGCGGGAGATTTTCGGATTTTCCGTAGTACCTACCGTTAAGCTCTCAATATTATAACCTCTACGGCTGAACATACCTGCCACACGGGCTAAAACCCCAGCCTGATTCTCTACCATCACAGACAATACATGTCGCAAAATCAATCCCCCCCTTTTATGAACCAAAAAGCTTTTTCAGCTTACCTGCTCCGTAAACAAATAGTCTTACGCCGCTAGCGCACAAGCACCGCTCCCGTTGCAGCTGAAGTTACCCGCTTGCTATATTTCGCTAAATATCCTGTGGTAATTTTTGGTTCAGGTTTAATCCAAGTTGATCTTCTTTTTTCCAAGACTGCTTCCTCTATGACAAGTTCCAGCTGATGATCAAGAATATCAATTCGAATGATGTCTCCATCTTCTACCAAAGCAATCAAACCGCCCTCAGCTGCTTCTGGAGAAACATGGCCAATGGCAGCACCTCGGGTTGCACCGGAAAAACGTCCGTCGGTAATCAAAGCCACCGATGCACCCAAGCCCATCCCTTGAACGGCAGAGGTGGGGGCTAACATTTCCCTCATACCCGGCCCGCCTTTGGGACCTTCGTAACGTATCACAATCACATCTCCCGGAACGATTTTACCGCCATAGATAGCTTCCGATGCTTCTTCTTCACTATCAAAAACCCGCGCCGGCCCTTGATGCCGCATCATTTCCGGCGCCACCGCCGCTTTTTTAACCACAGCACCGTCTGGAGCCAGATTTCCTCTAAGAATTGCTAAGCCACCTTTATCGCTATATGCTGTTTCTTTACTGTGAATTACATCCGGGTTTAATATTTTTTTCCCCTTAATATTCTCGCCCATTGTTTTACCTGTCACCGTGGGTACATCGACATGAATCAGGCCATGCGAAGCAAGTTCCGCAAGAAGGGCTTGTAACCCTCCTGCCTCATGTAAATCCTGAATATGATGAGATCCGGCAGGAGCTAGTTTGCATAGATGGGGTGTCTTTTCACTAATCTCATTTACCAGATCTAAATTCAAATTCACACCGGCTTCATAAGCTATAGCCGGTAAATGCAAAATGGTATTGGTCGAACAGCCTAAGGCCATATCTACGGTAAGGGCATTATGGAAACTCTTTTCTGTCATCATTTGAGCAGGTGTAAGTTCTTGCTCTAACAATTCCATAATCTTCATACCTGCTGCTTTTGCGAGACGAATACGTGCCGATTGCACAGCCGGAATAGTACCGTTACCCGGGAGTCCCATCCCCAACACTTCCGTTAGACAATTCATGGAATTGGCCGTAAACATCCCAGAACAGGAACCGCATCCCGGGCAGCAGTTATTTTCGATTTCCTCCAGCTCATCATCTGTCATCTTACCGGCACTGACAGCACCCACAGCTTCAAAAGCTGAATTTAGGTCCAGTTCCTGTCCGTGCAAACGCCCGGTCATCATGGGGCCCCCGCTAACAAAGATAGAAGGAATATTGATTCGAGCTGCAGCCATAAGCATCCCCGGAACCACCTTATCGCAATTGGGGATAAAAACCAGAGCATCAAAAGCATGGGCTAAAGCCATCACCTCGATAGAATCGGCAATTAGCTCCCGGCTGGCCAAAGAGTACTTCATACCTTGATGACCCATGGCAATTCCATCACACACAGCGATCGCCGGAAACTCCAAAGGTGTTCCCCCGGCGATTCTCACACCGGCTTTTACTGCATCGGCAATACCGCGCAAATGAATATGCCCCGGTACAACCTCATTAAAGGAATTCACCACCCCAATTATAGGTCGGTTTATTTCTTCATTTGTTAACCCCAAAGCCTTTAAGAGGGAGCGATGGGGGGATCTTTCCAAACCAATCTTCATTTGATCACTTCTCATTTATTTACACCTCTGCATTTTCTATGAATTACTGATTATCTATAATTTTCTTTAAGGATTTAAAAAAAACCCTTTCGTACGACAGGCAAAGATCAGTCTGTCAGGGACGAAAGGGATTTCCGCGGTACCACCCTGCTTGTTGCAAATTAAATTATGCAACCGCTTGTTGTGTTGAATACTTAAGATAACGGTCTTTAGCCGGCCCCTCCTACTCAAATCAAAACTCTTTCAGTGGGGCAACTCTTCAGTGAGATTGCAAAATTGGGCGAAACCGGTTCTCAGCATCTCCGGCTCTCTTGATCCGCCCCAATCAAGCAACATGTCTGCTTCATTGTTTTTAATTAGGATATAGCAATAATTAAACTTAAGTATATAAAAAAGATAGAAATGTGTCAAGAGGAAAAATATCGCGACCTTGTTATTCTCTATTTCCCGCCAGATGCTGTGCCGCAATGTAACCAAAAGTCATGGCCGGTCCGATGGTACTTCCTCCGCCCCAATAGGCATTAGCTGTAGGAGAAGCAATGCAGTTTCCCGCACCATATAATCCTTCAATCACCTTGCCCCGCGCATCCAGCACTTGGCTATTCTTGTTAATTACAGGACCACCGTTAGTATCCAGGGTGCTGGACGCGAGAATCACGCAATAATACGGACCTTCCTCACTGAGAGGGTGCATGGTATAGTTTTTGTTCATATCCTCAGGCCATTTGCCGGCATCCGGTTTGGTCGGTGGAAATGTGGTCCATTCCCGGTCATAGGCAAACTCACCCCGCTGGAAATCTTCATCCCGGCCGGCGCGAGCAAAACCATTGAATCTCTCCACCGTACGGATAAAATTACCATTAAAATCCTCATCCAGCATAAAGCCGCCGGTATGATCCTTTAGTGTAACCAATCGTTCTCCGATGGCATCTCCCAGCTCTTGCAAGGTATCTCCCTTGATCATATAGGAAGCTTCTTGGCCTTGAGATGGATAAGGAGGCATCCCCTGCCAAAGATCAGCTGTTCTTGCGTCAAAAATCATAAAGAGCAGCATATTAGTCCATTCTGCACGGTTCGGATCCCAAACAAAATGAACCATACCCCGGTCTGTATAGTTTCGTTTTTCGTTCATGATCCGCTTTCCGTAGCGGTTTACCTCCAGCACACTGTCGCCTGAAATAAAAAAGAGATTGTTAGAGCCTCCCGGATTTTCCAGGACGCTTTCAAAGACACTCTGCGCCCGAAAAGCACCGCTCATATTGCCTAACTTAGCCCCGATTTCACCGGCCAGGGTGATAAAGTCTCCGGTATTAGAAGGAGCAGAGCAGCCGCCAAAGATTGGACCTTTCCCAAAGTGCAGCATCAATTCAGGGTTATGAGTAAATCCGCCTGTACCGAAAATCACGCCCTGATGCGCGGTAAAGGAAATTGTTTGATCACCGAATTTTGCCTCTACACCTATTACCCTACCTCGGTCATCTTGGCGAATCCGAACCACCTGATGATTGACCAGAATGGGAATGTCGTGTTCTTCTGCCCAAGCTTTAAAGCGATTGATCAGGTTATAACCATAGCCCACTTCACCCTGATCATCCTTGGTAAAAAGAAGACGTCCACGCAGGGATTTATTCTCTGGTAGATGGTCCTGATAATCAAGATGCAACTGGCCTGTCCAGTTGATTTGCTCAGTCAGCTCAAATACACCGAGATTCTCCAAATACTCAGTCATCTCTGCAGCATGATCCACCATAACCTCCATCAGCTGGAATTCATTTTCCGGAACCCCATAGCGTTCACCCTCAGGTTTGTAGAGATGAGGATAAGAATAACGAGCCATATATCTGAGAGTTTGCTCACGATCTTCTTTGATGCCCCACACTCTCTGAAACCGATTGTTCGGGGTCCAAAATCCACCGCCTGAACGCCTGGTCGTGCCGCCGATCTCTGCAGCTTTCTCCAACATAATCACCGAGCAGCCCTCGTTTTTCGCGGTAATGGCGGCAGCAAAAGCGGCGGCGCCAGATCCTACAACAATCACATCTGCCGCAGTACCGGAAGCCCAGCGGCTTTTTCCCTCATTGCTTTTTGTTCTGGCCGGTACCGATTCCATTTTCTCTGCTTCCGCCACCGGTTTACCATCTTTCAAGTCTTGATCCTCCATGAGCCGGAACTCTTCCTTTGGCGCACCACATTGGGGACACTTCTCCGGGGGTTCATTCCCGATATGGATATATCCACAAACCTGGCAAATCCACTTTTTCATGTGATTCCCTCCTCATTTTGGTTCGAGAAAATTTCATCGCGCCTATCTGACAGAATTTTCGTTGTTAATGGTAATTATACCATAGATTCTGACATTGAGATAAACCTTTACTTTTTTGGAAGAAATTTTTTACCTTTTTCCCCTCTTTAAGCATCACATCTTTATCAGATGCATAAAAAAATGAAGAATCTAGTACGTTTCTCACCGTTATATAATTATCATCCAATTTTATTATGAATTGACGAAATTAAGTGTATATGGTAAATTGTAGATAAGTAATGGCGCTTGAGCATAATTTAAGTGATTAAGCAAGCTTGGATGGCACCTCTTATTTACATGGTGAATGAAAACGGTACTTTGCTAAGCAGAAAAAATGAAGAAATGGTTTTGTTCAAATCACAAGATTGGAGGAGAATCACAATGAGCGATGTTTGGTTAACTTCACTTATTACAGAGACACCCCAAGAAGGTTTCGAACTAGCAATTACATTAAGCCGACGTGGTGTGAAATACACACAACCTGACGTAGATGTGCTTAAAAAGCTGCGCCATGGGTATGCAAATTCTGCTGATGGTCTGACTGCCGCATCCCAAATAATAGCGATTAATTTCCAAACTGTTGCTGCCGCTAACAATTATTGGCGCGATAAAGCCAAATAGTTCAATTTAATATAAGCTCTTATGGGATTGCTGAAACACAAGTAACGACTGTAATGATAAAAGCCGACAAAAATCTCTAAGAGTTTTTGCGGCTTTTTTTGCATTAACATTTAAATCAGGGACCAAAGCTACTTATGTAGACAAGAATCTGCATGTCTTTTAGTACATTTAGAACCAGACTTTTAAATTAATCAACCTGTTCCAAAGTAAGTGGGATGCTCATAAGTTATATTGTATTCATGTGACAATTATCTTGACAGGATCTTGATGTTCCATGAATCGTTTTCTTTCCAAGGCCCGTTCTGTGAGCTGAAGCCAAACAAGGGCAGCTAAAACAAGGATAATTCCGAATATTTGAAAAGGAACTAGGCTCTGTCCAAATATTATCAATCCTAATATGGAGGCAACCACCGGGTCAAGACTGTACATAATGATCACTAATGGTGCTTCTAAGTATCCATAAGCAGTCATCAGGAAATAGTAGCTTGACACCATAGGAATCAGCCCAAGCCCTATAACTGCCAGAATCGCCGGGATCCCATGCACTCCGACATTGACTTGAATCTCGTTGACTACACTCCAGGGAGGATTGATAAAAGATAAAATGATCACGGCAAACAAGTTGGTATACATCAAATATGCATCATAATCATAGCCCAAATCCACGGCATATTTGCAAAGAAGAAACCCGCCGGCAAAAGAAAAGACCACGATTGCCATCCAGAAAAGCCCTGCTGCCGAGGCAGCAAGTGTACCAAACACATTCAGAATAAAAGCTATGCCAATAATTGTTGCAATCCCAGAGATGATTTTGATGGGAGTAATTTTATTTTTCCAGATAATACGCGAGAAAATCACAACAATAAAATAATTTAGGAAAGTTAAAATTGAAGCGACTCCTAAAGGCACTCCTTTGCTTAGTGCCACCGCATAGCACCACGTCGAACCGATCACACCAACAACACCCACTGAAATATACAAAATTATCCTTCTAATATCAACTTTTAATACCTGGGGTTTGAGAATCAAAATTCGGCACAAGAAAAAGATGACCATTAACCCCGGGCCTAGAATGCCAATCCCTGTTTCACTGAACCCCATACCACTTAAAACACCAACAAAGGTGCCGAAGGTGCCCCAACACACACCCGCCAATGTAGCAAAAACGAATCCTCTCATGGTATTCGTCATTGATAATTCCCCCTACTTTATTATTTATCTCTAGGCAAACGGAAAACCTCAAGTACTAAGCTGTGTTGCCCGAAAAAAGTGGGACCCTGCCCATTTTTATCGGTTAACACAGCTTATTTTTTTATCCTGATTTATTTTTTCTTTACAATCAGTTCCTTATCTGCATCCAATACAATTTGATGGATCATCTCTTTTTGCGCTTCCGATAATACTTGGGGGTGATAAGTTTCCAGAATCCGACGCGCTTCTTCATCAGCTTTTAGCGCCATATCCTTGGCACCCCTTGTAATCCATTCCTCACGGTTATGACGATCCATAATTTTGGGGGCGGACTGCATCTCTTTAAACAGCCGATATGTATGTTCTTCTCCGAGATATTGTCCCTTAATGCCCACACTATGAATAACATCAAGAGCAAGGGTCTCTTCATTTACCGGTACACCCTCTAAAACGGTTTTAATCATACGCACAAGATCAGCGTCGGCGACTACTTGACCTAGATTCATGGTAATACCACTCTCCAACATGCCTGGTCCGTAGATCATATTAGCTCCTGCTAACATGGGAAGGAGGGCTGTGAGAGTCTTTTCATAGCCGGTCTGCATATCAGGGACTTTACTATCAGTCTACCCACCGGCTACTAAGGTAGGAATATTATACATTCTGGCAAGACTTGCAACCCCGGCACTAATTAACCCTAATTCCGGGCATCCCACCATAGCCGCAGCATTGTGCCTCATATCTAAGGTGCCGGTAGAAGTGCCGTAAACAAAGGGAGTTCCTTTATTGACTAATTGGGAGAGAGTTAATGCTCCTAATATCTCCGCATTCATAACAACCAATGTACCGGCTAAAGTTACAGGACCCATTCCCCCGGACATTGCCATGGAAAGAATCATTACAGGGACACGGGCTTTCGCCCCTTCAATAATAGCAGCTACCGGGCTATCAGGAATCGTTAACGGACTGATGGTGCACCCGCCAAGCATCATAATAGGACGATCCTTTAATTGATCCATACCTCCGGCAGCAACAGCACCCATTTCCAACAAGATGTTAGCAGTTTTTTTATCTTCCGGGCTGGCTAAGACCGGTTTATTGGTATTGACCAGTGGCGCCTCAAAACCGTGAATACATGCTACAGCGGGATCAACATCTCTGGCTACCATGGTATCGAAAACAAAATCGTATTCATCAATATAATCCACTAATCTGGCGCAATCTGCGATATCCTGTTTGGTTGTCTCCCTCAACTCTCCCGTGTAGGGATCTACAATTAAAATACCCAAGCCAAAGGGACAAACATAGACTCGGCCTTCTTCCAGGATAATATCATATTGAGGATCTTTTCCTGCCAAAAAGACACTGGCCGGAGCGCTTTTTATGGCATCCTCCACCATGTAAGCAGGAATTTTCACTACATTATTCTTGCGATCAACGATGGCGCCGCCTTTTTCAAAATAGTCCAAAGCTTCTTCGTCGGTCACATGCAATCCGGTTCTCTCTAACACCTCTAAAGTGCCCAAATGTAAAAAATGCAGGTCATTTTCCGAGAATAATTGCATGCTTGCCCCGCTAAAAGTAGCATAGCCGGCATTTTTGTTTCGTTTCATGATCAATCCCCCTTTTTTATCTTTTCAATCAGACTTCCTTATTAGTAACCCCCTTTTAAGTCCGACTTAAAGGTATATTTAATAGTGTTTCTTACTAATTTCTGATGCAAAATCCTTGCCAACTAGCCGAAATGTATAATTGCTCTGGCATATCCTTGCTGTCCATGGCTTTAAAGGATTTTAAATATAATCGTACTTAGACAAAAAAATAAACTTGTGTAACGAAATATTACAACAAGTTCGCAAAATATTTGCAGCAGTAAGGTGTAAATAAATACTACGCGTAATAAAATATTACATTTTTATGATTGAGGAACAATTATATTTATCGCCTATGCCGCTTAATCTCTAATTTTTTTATTCTGTAATATAAAGATTCCCGATAAACACCCAGTTCTTCTGCGGTTTTGGTGATATTTCCTTTGTTTCTTCGTAATCCTTCTTCAATGACCTCTTTTTCTACGGAAGCTAAAATATGATGCAGAGTCCCTGTATATGCTGTTTCCACTGACCGATTACCTTTTACTTTTAATAAAATTTCTCTAAAGTAAGATGGCAAATGATGCGTGTGTAATGTCTCCTCATGTTCCTCAACAAGATTCATGGAGCCCTCCATAAATTCTGCAATTCTCTAACATTTCCCGGCCATTGGTACTTTTCCAACAATTCAACAGGCCCAGAGAAATGTTAGAGACTAATAAACCATATTTGACATTATTTTTTTTCAAAAAATATTTGGCCAAAACAGGGATATCTCCTTTTCTCTCCCTTAACGGAGGAACATTGAGGGTCACTGTAGCCAGCCTAAAAAAGAGATCTGAACGCATTGTCTTATCTTTAATTGCAGCTAATGGATCAGTATTAGTAGCACTGATAATGCGGCAATTAATGGGGCGCATTTTTTTGCTACCAATCCTGCGCACAATTTTATCCTGAAGAACCCGTAATAGTTTTGCTTGCAGCCAAGGGGGCATTGAGTTAATTTCATCTAAAAAAATGGTTCCGTCTTCCGACTGTTCAAAGAGACCAGGAGCATCCACCGCGCCGGAAAAGGCGCCTTTTACAGTACCAAAGAGCAGACTTTCAAGAAGGGTGTCCGGGATCGCAGCGCAGTTAACAGGCACAAAAGGCCCCTTCGAATAAAGACTTGTGTTGTGAATGCCCTGAGCAAAAAGTTCTTTTCCCGTTCCTGTCTCTCCAATAATCAACACCGGGGCATCCTGCACCGCCACCTTACGGGCCAGCGACACTGCCTCTCGGATTTTTGAACTGATCCCAATGATATCATCTAGCAGGTATCGTGCGGCTCCATGATTAATTTCATCATTTTCCTCATGCAATAATCTTTTTAATTTCTAAGGTCTTACCAATAAACTCACCGATGGTATTAAGATCCCGACCAATTGTGCAGACAGCAGCCAGTTCATTTTCATAATAATAGGGAAAGGCATTAATAATGATGTCGCTGTTTCGCCCATTGGGCAGGCTTAAATTAATATATTGATCAACTAAAGGTTTCCCTGTTTCAATGACAGTTTTCGTAACGATTTCCTGGAAGGTTGCCCCGGGAATACCTGAATAAACCTGATTTTCCCTTTTACCCAATACCTCTTCCCTTTTCATCCCTTCCGTCTTTTCCACTTCCGTGTTATATAAAATAATTTCCCCTTTTTCATTGGTGACATATACTCCTTCATTGATACTATCTATGATCGTTCTTAATAACTGATTTTCTTGTTTCAGCTGCTCTATTTCGTTTTTTTATTGTTTTCCATGAAATAGCCCCCTCACATGAAAAAGCTTCATTAGCAGTTTAAATCTCTATAATTGATTTCGGTAAAATTCATTTTAATCCTGCTCTTTGCTGAAAACGATCAATATGCTTATTTGTATGAAAAAAGAGGGTGTTGGAAAATTCCATTGCCCTCTTTTTTTATCAGGTTTATATATATTTTCTCATATCTGTCTACGTCTCGAGAACGGTCTCCTTGCTTGGCACCGGTTTGCTGCCGCTGAGTCTAAAATAAATAACCACCCCGATGGCACAAATGATCATCACGATACCCAAAACATCAAACATAAAGCGCAAGGAATCGTTATGAAATATTCCGGCGATTAATGGTTGAACAAAGGTCGAGAGCACATAGGAAAAGAAGATGGTACTGTTAACAAGGGCACCGGTGAAAGTAATCAAGACTTTTGGTGGCGCCATGGTTGCTTCCTGGTAGAGGTAAGGTACCGATAGTCCAAAACCAATTCCCCAAATAATCGTTGATAGG
Organism: Dehalobacterium sp.; assembly: GCA_040766325.1. Lineage (GTDB taxonomy): Bacteria > Bacillota > Dehalobacteriia > Dehalobacteriales > Dehalobacteriaceae > Dehalobacterium. The sequence goes on from JAXGQR010000011.1 coordinate 21,898, forward strand.
ATAACTGTTGATAAGCTGTAGGAACGAGCCAACATCAGATAACCAACCCCGAAAGCGAGGAAAAATAAGGTAGCAGTATATTTATTAAATTTATTATAAAGGAATCCGAATACAAGACTCACCACAACAATAGCAGCCGTAAGTATTCCATTGACCATGCCTGTGGCAGCAGCGTTTCCGATGCCCTCTCCTTCAATAAATATCGATAAGAAAAGATACAGGGTATTTCCGACAACTTGGGAAAGAACCGTTATCACTACCAATGCCCAAACCGGTTTACCTAAGCGGGTTTTTTGTCCTGATGCAGTTAAATTTGCCTCTTCCATTGCCCGACGTTCCTCTTCTTCTTCGGCTAGAAGTTCTTCAGATTTAGGGGGATTCTTCTTTAGTACAATGGCATGATAGATCACAATTAAACCACACAAAAGATACACAGCAAAAGGCAGACGCCAGCTAATCACAGCTAAATATCCCGCCAAAACCGTTAACCCAATGGCAAGCAAACTGCCCAGCGCATTATACAAACCCATAACATTTGCCCTGGCGCGACCTGAGAAATAATCTGCTACAATAGATGCTACCATGGCAGTGGCAAAACCGTTTCCGATCCCGACAACGGCTCGCGTAAAGAGAATATAGTTAAGATTGGCGAACAAGCCACCGGCTGCTCCACCAATTGTAAAAAGCGTAAATCCAATCAACAACGCGCCCTTTTTGCTTAATTTTTTCTGTTCCACCAATTTACCCGCAATTAAGCTGGAGGGAATCACAAATAATGAAGATATCGTCAGGATGAAGCTGATTAACGTGGGATTGGTTGAAGGTAAGGCATTGACGATACCCGACATATCAGGAATTAAGATATAAGTATCAGCCATAGGCGCAACACAAATTAATACAATGGCGATTAGAATAGGTATTTTCCCTTTCATCCAAATCCTCCTTTTTTCTCCTTAATTCTTTTCAGTAACCCTCCTTTTAGTCCGGTTAAGATTTTTTCAAAAATTATTTTTTCTTGCCTTCCAATTTAAGAATAATATTCAGGTAGAGCCCACCTGGACTCTACCTGGCTTAATCACAATAATCTTGGGATCTCTGTTACTTTCTGATCCCCATTTCTTTTTCAATTCCTTCAATGGTTAACCTTATTTCAGCAGAAACTTTCTCTGGAAGAGGAGTAGGTTTATGATTTTCTAAAATATTGATCGCCTCTTTACGCCCTCTTGAAATTAAACTGGACGTATCACTGGAGGCCCAAACATCTCGGGAATCACGATTGATAAATTTAGGATACACCTGAGCTGTTTTCATGTTATCTATAGTATGTTCTTCCATTAAGAAGTGTCCGCCGGCACCTACCTTTTGGATCACATCAACGGCCATACTCTGCTCATGCACAGGAATTCCAGGAAGAATTCCTCTTATCATGCGGACAAGTTCATTGTCCACGACATATTGTTCGTAACTAAAGGTCATGCCCATATCCAGCATACCTGATCCGTAAATAATATTAGCACCTGCTAACATTGGCAACAGATATGTCAGGGTTTTTTCATGACCGGCCTGTACATCAGATTCTTTGCTGTCTGCCTACCCACCGGCAACAAAGCTAGGCAGATTATAGAATTGAGCTAACTTTGCTACACCGGCACTGATCAGAGCAAGTTCCGGACTACCCACAGTAGCAACAGCTTTTCTTAAATCAAGGTTTGTTGTCGAGCTTCCATATATCATGGGAGCACCTTTTCTGACCAATTGACTTAGCACGACACCGGTCAATACCTCCGCATTATGGGTAACTAATGTACCCGCCAATGTGGCTGGTGCGGTACCCCCTGCCATAGCCATGGAAAGATTAAGGAAGGGAAGTCCCGCGTCGGCGTATTCAATAATACTTTCGCATAAGGCTTCAGAATAAGTTAAAGGACTGATGGGGCAGCCACCACCGGTAATAATGGGACGATCCTTTAATTTTTCTTTGCCCCCGACAATTTTCCCCGCCATTTCAATCAGCATTTGTGCGGAATGAGTATCTTCCGGGCTGGTAAATACATGCTTTGTCGTATTATTGATATGCCCTTCAAATGAGTGATAACAGACAGTTCGAGGATCAACATCCCGAGGAATCACCGTATCAAAACAAAAGTCCATTTGATCCAGGGCATCGGTAATAGTAGCTAACTGCTCAATATCCTTTTTCGTGGATTGTCTGTATTCGTCGGTATAAGGATCGATTACATTAACACCGGTACCAAAGGGAATAAAATTCACTCTGCCGTCTTCCAAAATGACATCATTTTTAGGATCTCTCCCAGCCAGTAATACTTTCCCCGGGGCAGTGCGGACAGCCTCTTCCACCATGTGGCCAGGAATTTTTACATTTTTCTTCTCTCGGTCTACTTGAGCCCCGCCTTTTTCAAAAATATCCATGGCTTTTTCACTTTGAACGTTAATTCCGTTCTTCTCCATTATCTCCAAAGTATTGGAATGGATAGCTTCTAGATCATGATCCGTGAATAATTGAAGACCGCAACCAACAAATGTGCTATATCCGGCAGCTTCATTACGTATCAATTAATCGCACCTCCTGTAATTTATTTCTTGATAAAACCCACCTCAATCATCAGATAATCCTTTATTTCCAGCCCCCTTTTATTCTTTTTATAAAGACCCGATTGACGTTATGATGGGATAATTCAATTAAATCGATAATTGAATTCTTCGTACTATTTATATTGCAATATCTATGCCAAAAAAGTGCAAAATAAAAAACCCTTGACACGAGAGGGTTTCAAGGATTTAAAAAATTAAAATCTAACCACAAAAAATGCTTAGTGCATTTTATTTTTGCACCACACGGAAAATTCATGACAACCACTGTATGCATGTTATATTTGCATGCAAGTAAAGCATGCACTTTGCTAAATTTCTTTCTTTAGATTAAATGTCTTAATTTTGTGCTGCAAATTTTGTCTTAAAATGCCTAACTCTTTTGCTGTTCTCGTAATATTCCAATTATTTCTCAGAAGTGCATCAAGGATCATGCTCTTTTCATATTCCAGCAAATTACTCCGCAGAGTGCCCTTAATGCCGGGAATATATTTTGAAATTCCCTTCGTTTTGAGGAGGCGCTCTTGAAAATACATGGGCAAATGCTTCATATCCAACTCTTCTTCCTGATGCTCAACAAAATTCATGGCGCTTTCAATAATATTTTCTAATTCCCTGACGTTGCCCGGCCAATAATAATGTTCTAAAAGCTTAATTAGATCAGGAGAAATTTTCTGAACAAATAAGCCGAATTTGTCATTAAATTTTCTGATAAAATAGAGGCTGAGAACTTGAATATCACCTTTTCTTTCCCGCAGTGGAGGAATATCTATTGTTACCGTGGCGAGACGGAAAAACAAATCCGATCGAATTACCTGCTCTTGCACGGCCACAAAAGGATCTAGATTAGTAGCACTAATGATCCTGGTATTAATCGGCACCTCCTTTTTGCTGCCAATTCTCCGGACCACTTTATCCTGCAGCACCCTTAATAGTTTTGCTTGCAACGAAAATGGCATGGAATTGAGTTCATCTAAAAATATGGTACCGTCTTCTGCTTGTTCAAATAATCCGGGAATATCAACCGCTCCGGTAAAAGCTCCTTTTACTGTACCGAATAATATGCTTTCCAGAAGGGTATCAGGAATGGCTGCACAATTAACCGGTACAAAGGGGCCTTTAGCATATAAACTGGCATTATGAATTCCCTGAGCAAAAAGCTCTTTGCCCGTACCAGTTTCTCCGGCAATTAATATGGGTGAACTATGTCCGCCAACCTTTCTTGCTAAAGCAACCGTTTCCTTTATTTCCACACTGTCACCAATAATGTCATCCAGAAGATATCTGGCTCCCTTTCCATGTTCCGGATTATTTTCTTCCTTGGTCAATTTCTTCTGCATTTCAAGGGTATTGGATATGAATTCACCGATGGTTTTGACATCTCGTCCAATAGTATAAACACCGGCCAGTTTTTCTTGATAAAAGAACGGATAAGCATTGATTAAAATATCATTTCTTCTTCCATCGGGCAAGTGGTATTTATAATGATGCTCAATTAAGGGCTTGACAGTTCTCATAACCTGATGCGTAACCGCTTCCTGAAAGTTATTTTCCCTGATATAGGAATAGACATCGGCTTCTTTTTTTCCCAAAACATCGGATCTTTTTAACCCTTCTGTCTTTTCCACCTCTCGATTGTATAAAATAATTTTTCCTTCTTCATCGGTAGCATAAACACCCTCGTGGATACTATCAAGTATTGTTTTTAACAGCTGATTCTCCCGCTCAAGGACATCTTTTTCCTGCCGAAGCTGCGCATTGGTCTCTTTCAGCGTCTCATTTTCACGTTTCAGTAACTCCAGTCCATCCATGTCAGTTCTTTTCATCATCAATCCCCCATAGAAGACGGGGACAGTCTCAGACCGATGAAATCAGTCTTAAACCATCCCCGTTGTTTATCCTCAGTCAGTCATTGAGACATTCTTTAATTCTTTGACAAAATTATCGGTCACATGAACATGCATCGTGCCCTTTTCGCCGAGGAATTTAAATATCCCATTATCAAAATCCGTACCAATTTCTTTAAAGAAAATACCCTCGTAAGCTGCATCGGCAGTATGATGAAAACTAACCCGGTATCCATCATCTTCCGGAATCAAATATGCCCGCACCCCTTTTTCATAGTGATCTTCACGGTCAATCAAAGCTCGGGCTACAGAAACAATATGCAGGTCAATAAATGGAATTTCTCGGAGCAAAACATTAACAATAGATCCCTTAGTAATCTCACGCCAACGGCTTTGTGCTGTTTGACCAATAATTATCTGGGTTATGCGTTTCTCTCGGGCAACCTGGGCAATTACCTTAGCCACAGGGCGTTTTTCATTATCCATAACAATAAATTCATCTGCGTTGTTTTCTTCGGCTAGTTTTCTCCAAAACTCTATATAAGCGGTACGTTCACCGTCAAGTTCTTCATAAGGCAGGGGGTCAATGGTCAAAATATAGAGAGGACAATCCATCATATTGGCAATTTTTGCCCCCCTCCTAATCAAACGTTCTCCATTGGGCCCATAAACTACGCAGACAAGAATACTTTCATCCATCCGCGTTTTGCATTTTTTCATTTTTTCCTCCTTCCGGTTCTATCACCGGATATGTAATAGTGTATTTTGCATTATATCATATAGTATAAGAAAGGTTTTTTCAATTATTATTATGCTAATTATTAATGATAGATATTTACCGCTACTAAGGTGCATAATTTAATAATTTAGTATATAATATATAGTAGCTTTGGCGAAAATCACCAAGGTTTTTATTTTTCTGAGACACGGTCAGGGAGGTACGATATTGAATATTATTCATCTGATCATTTTTATACCATTAATTGCAGCATTTTTTGTCCCCTTATTTTATAAACAATTCTCTAAAATCCATACCGGTTGGTTTGTGCTGCCTATTCCGGCTTTGTTATTTGCCCGTCTGGTCACTGAGGTTCCCGTAGTCTCAGAGGGAGGGTCTTTCATGCACACCTTGACCTGGATCCCTTCCCTGGATATTAATCTAACCGTTTGCCTTGATGGTCTTTCACTGCTCTTTGGGCTGATAATATTGGGAGTAGGTACTCTGGTAGTACTCTATTCCATTTATTACTTGGACAAGGAACGGGAAGCCTTAGGTAATTTTTATCTTTACTTGTTGATTTTTATGGGTGCCATGTTAGGACTGGTCTTTTCTGATCATCTTATGCTCCTTTATGCCTTTTGGGAACTAACCAGTGTATCCTCCTTTTTATTGATTGCCTATTGGTATCAAAGAAAAAACTCTCGTGCCGGTGCACAGAAGGCACTCTTTATAACAATTTTTGGCGGGTTATGCATGCTGACGGGATTTATCCTTCTTTCTTCCGGTATGGAGACATACAGCATTCGGGAAATTATTGGATCAGGAAAAGACGCAACCCAAATGCCCCTGTTTTTGCCGGCTATGGTGCTTATTTTGCTAGGATCATTTACTAAATCTGCTCAATTTCCCTTTCATATTTGGCTACCGGATGCCATGGAAGCACCTACTCCGATCAGCGCCTATCTTCACTCGGCAACTATGGTTAAGGCAGGTATTTATCTTGTAGCCCGTTTGACCCCAATCTTTGGCGGTATTATGCTTTGGTTTTGGCTTGTCTCTTTGGTAGGATTGATCACCTTGTTCTGGGGTTCCTTTTCTGCTGTAAAACAAACGGATCTCAAAGCCATGTTAGCCTTCTCCACCGTGAGCCAATTGGGTATGATTATGTGTCTTTTGGGCTTGGGATCTGTTGCGTTGGCGGAACCCTATAACATAGAATCTTCTCTTTATCCTGCCGCTATGCTTACGGCAATTTTTCATCTTGTAAACCACTCCACTTTTAAAGGCTGCCTTTTTATGATAGTGGGAATTATCGACCATAATACCGGAACCCGAGATATCCGAAAATTAGGTGGACTGATCCGCATCATGCCCGTATCATTTACCATGATGATGATCGGTGGCTTTTCTATGGCCGGCTTACCTCCTTTTAGCGGTTTTTTGAGTAAAGAACTGTTTTTTACCAGTGTCTTACATATTGCCCGCCTAGATATCTTTCAATTGGAAACCTGGGGGTTAATTTTCCCGGTCGTAGCCTGGATCGCCAGTATTTTTACCTTTGTTTACTGCATGATTCTGATCTTTAAAACCTTTTTCGGAAAATATCAACCGCAAAAATTGGAAAAAGAGGCTTATGAAGGTAGTTGGAAGATGCTGATTCCCCCTCTGATGCTTGCATCTTTAACAATCCTGTTTTTCTTTTATCCAAATATCCTGGCCGAGTACCTTTTGCTTCCGGCTTTAGCCGCTGTTTTGCCTAATATGGCAGCTATGGGGTTCGGTATTGAACCCATATTAGCCTGGCACGGCTGGACAACAGAACTGTTGATGACCCTCGGGGTGGTGATTTTGGGTGTTTTTCTCTATCTTACCTTTTCCCGATGGTCCAGGATCTATTATCAACTGCCTGCATGGCTCACCTTAAATCACGGCTACGAACGTTTCTTAGTTCTCATTGAAAAAGTTTCTAAAACCATCACCAACACTTATATGACCGGTTTTACCAGAGACTATTTATCCTATATCTTTCTCTTTGTGATATTGTTGATAGGCAGCAGTCTATTTGTTCATGGCAATATTTCTTTTGACTTTTCCGATAACAGTCCTATTGCAATATATGAGGTAATCTTGGTCCTGGTGCTGATTGGTGCTGCTTTAACTGTCGCTCTGGCCTACAACCGGTTAGCCAGCATTATCGCCTTAGGTGTTATGGGCTATGTTGTCGCCATGTTCTTTGTTGTTTTCCGAGCGCCGGACCTGGCCTTAACCCAGTTAGTGGTAGAAACAGTCACCACGACCCTTTTCCTACTCTGCTTTTATCATTTACCTAAATTGAAAAAAGAAGTTAGCCGACTATCTTTTAAAGTCACTAATTTATTAATATCCTTAGGTGTAGGCTTGATCTTTACCGTTATGGCTTTATCGGCTCAAGGACACCAGCTTTTTCCACCTATATCCGATTTTTTTGAAAATTCCTATGAGCTGGCTGGAGCAAATAACATGGTTAATGCTCTTTTGGTTGATTTCCGAGGGTTTGATACTATGCTGGAAATTACCGTATTCACCATCGCCGGCATCGGTGTTTACACCTTAATTAAACTAAGGATGTCTGGGAGGGATTCAGATTGAAACGTCATGAAGATATGATTTTACAGACAGTAGCCAGGATTGCCGTCTTTATCATTTTAGCCGTTGCCGTTTACCTCTTTTGGGGCGGGCACCATCAGCCGGGCGGCGGTTTTGTCGGTGGATTAATTGTGAGCGCTGCTGTGATTCTGCTGTATTTATCCTTTGACCTAAAAAGCGTACTCGCCGGCATTTCCATGGATTTTAAAATCTTGGCCCCTATTGGTGTTTTCATTGCTGTGATCACAGGTGTGATTCCCGTATTTCTGGGTCAGCCCTTTTTAAGTCAATCCTTTGGTTATTTTAATCTCCCTATCTTTGGAGAAACAGAACTAGCCAGTGCAGTTTTATTCGATACCGGCGTCGCCTTGGCAGTAATCGGAACTGCTCTTACCATCATAACTTCCATCAGCGAGGATGAATGCACATGGAAACATTAATCTCAGTTCTAATCGGTATCCTTTTTACCATTGGTGTTTATTTAATATTGTCAAAAGATTTGCTTCATATTATTTTCGGCAGCTCAATCCTTTCCCATGGAGCCCATTTGCTTATTATCACCATGGGCGGATTAAAAAAAGGTGCACCCCCCTTAGTAAGTGAAAATGCAATGTCTTATGCGGATCCTTTACCTCAGGCATTGATTCTGACTGCTATTGTCATTAATTTTGCCGTTACCGCATTTCTCCTAGTACTGGCCTACCGGGCCTATGATGTGTTGGGCACCAACAAGATGAATCAATTAAGGGGGATTGATAATGAATAACTTGATTGTTCTGCCTTTGCTGATCCCCTTGGTATGCGGCTTGGTGACAGCTATTTTTCGTAAGAAGATCCTTTTTCAGAAAATATTCAGTATGCTTGGCGTCATTTTGACCGGCATCACGTCCTTTTATCTTGTAAGCCAAGTTTCTTCCCAGGGAATACAAACCTTACAATTTGGCGGCTGGCCGGCTCCCTATGGGATCACCTTTGCTTTAGATATGTTTGCCGCACTGCTCCTTTTGACAGCCAGCTTAGTCTCTTTTGCCTGTCTCTTGTTTGCCTTCTCTTCCATCGGGCAGGAGCGGGAAAAGTATTACTTTTACCCTTTATACCAGTTTTTAATGGTAGGAGTTAACGGTTCCTTTTTAACAGGTGACCTTTTTAATCTTTTTGTCTGCTTTGAAGTCATGCTCCTGGCATCTTATGTATTGCTTTCCCTAGGGGGAACAAAACCACAACTTCGAGAATCCATTAAGTACATTATTATTAACACCATTTCATCGTCCCTGTTTCTTATAGCCATAGCTTATCTTTATCGCATTACAGGCACGGTCAATATGGCTCATCTTTCCCTCCTTATCAAGCAGGCGGGACAAGATGGTCTGATCACTACGGTGGCTATGCTCTTTCTCGTTGTTTTTAGTCTTAAAGCCGGTCTCTTGCTCTTTTTCTGGCTGCCGGGTTCATATAGTACGCCTCCGGCGTCAGTTAGGGCCGTCTTTGGGGCTCTTCTGACTAAGGTGGGTATTTACGCAATTTTCCGAGTCTTCTCCCTGATTTTTTATCATCAGCCGGAAACAACCCACTTATTTTTAGGTTTAATAGCTCTCTTTACCATGCTTTTAGGAGGTATGGGGGCTATAGCATATTGGGATATCCATAAAATTTTATCCTATAATGTCATCATCTCTGTCGGATTTATCGTCGCAGGGTTTGCCGTCTATTCTCTGGATGCTATCATTGGTGCCATCTATTACCTAATGCACGATATGATAGTCAAGGCACTGCTCTTTCTCATCGGTGGAGCCATGATTGGCATTACCGGCACTAACAACTTGAAAAAAATGAGCGGTCTAATCCGCAATCATCCCCTGTTAGGCTGGATGTTTTTCATTGGCGCGCTGGCCGTAGCCGGCATTCCACCATTAAGCGGTTTTGTCGGTAAACTGCTTATCACCCAGGGGGCACTGGGTAAAGGAGCCGAGATCCCGTTTTTCTATGCACTGGCTGCTATAGGTTTATTATCCAGCCTGATGGTTCTTTATTCTATGATGAAAATTTTCACTAATGGTTTTTGGGGCGAAACTCTATTAAGCAAGAATATGGAAAAAATAGACACCAAAGGCTTGATTTTCCCTTGTATGTTTTTATTAAGTATTATTATTTTCTTAGGTTTAGGAGGAGAGGTGCTTTATCCTTATCTGGAACAAGCATCCCATGCTCTCTTAAATCCCGAAATTTATATTAAAGCCGTTTTAGAGTAAAATAGGCTCTGATGCACTTAAACAAATAACTCGTGGCTCTTGAAATTGGGACTGAGTCCATACAATTTGTTATAAATAAGAGGTGATTTTCTTGCCCATTCAACTATTATTAAATATCTTCATCGCCGTGCTGTGGGTTTTACTCCAGAATTCGTGGACCGGCCTGACTTTTTTCGTGGGCTACCTAGTGGGGCTCTTTCTAATTTTTCTCATGCGCCGTTTTTTCCCCACTCCCTTTTACTTAAGAAAGCTGTTTGCCATGATTTATCTGCTCTTGGTTTTATTCGAGAAATGATCTCCTCAGCCATTTTCGTCTTGCGCGCTGTTTTGAGTCCTAAGATTAACATTAATCCCGGTTTTTTTATCCTGGAAACTCAACTACGCGGCAGTTGGGAGCTAACAACACTATCCCTACTCATTACCTTAACTCCCGGATCTGTGGTCATTGGAATTTCACCGGAAGAAGACCGTCTCTTCGTCCACGCTGTTGATATTCCTGATATGCGTGATGCCGTGATTAGATCCAAGGATGCTTTTGAATATGCTATTATGGGGGTAACGCGCTAATGTTGAAAACCATTTTAACCATATCGCTGATTTTTATATCCATTGCGATCGCGATGGCTCTTTTTCGCGTCATTAAAGGGCCTACCACTCCCGATCGGGTCATGGCTTTGGATGCCATCGGTATTTACCTAATCGCTCTGGTAGCAATTCTATCAGTTTCCCTTAACACCCACGCATTTTTTGATGTGATGCTCCAATTAGGGGTCTTATCCTTTATTGGTACTGCTGCTTATTCCCGATATCTGGAAAGGGGGTATATTATTGAACGTGATCATGATCGGTGAGATTATCGGCGCTTTGCTCATCCTGAGTGGGGCTGTACTAGGTTTTTTTAGTGCCATCGGCATCATCCGCTTTCCTGATGTCTATACCAGAGCCCATGCTGCTTCTAAGAGTTCTTCTCTGGGCGTGCTTCTAATTTTAACCGGTACTTTTTTCTATTTCTGGTTGGTAGATGGTTTCATCAGCATTCGCCTTCTTTTAGCTTTGGCTTTTATCTTTCTCACCACCCCGGTAGGAACCCATCTAATGATCCGCGCTGCTTACCGTTCCGGCATTGGAATACATGCCGAGACCCAGAAACAACAGAGGGAAGTCGACCAAGACTTCATCTAAGATTAAGAAATAAGGAACCTTTTTTCAAAAATTAGAGAACAATTGTACCGGGCTAATCATATTATATAGCAGCAAGCTTATGAATCTTAATGGACTTGCCTGTAAAATAAATTGGCGTACCAAAAAGGGAGTGATTTAATGCCAATCATTCGGGTCCCACAAGATCGAAATACGATACAACTAGGCGTAAATGCTGCAAATCCCGGCGATATTGTATTGGTTGATAAAGGACGATATAAGGAGTCTGTAATTGTTAACAGGCACTCTATCCGCATTATTGCAAAAGTAAAGCATGGTGTAATCCTAGAATCAAATCAGGATAATGAGAACGCAATCAAACTGGATAATACGTACAATGTTGAAATTTTTGGTTTTGTCATCCAAAATTCTCACAGATCAATATGGGTTTATCGCGGCGGTTACCACCGTATTGTTGGTAATATTTTTCAATATCATAACGCCGACGGCATTATCCTTGAAGATTCTTTTGGCAACCTGCTCTTACAAAATATCATTCGTGATAATTTCTCCGTTGGCGCATTACTTGGATGGTCAAACCCGGGCTCAATCAGCAACTGGTTAATTGAAAATGTAATAACAGAAAATGGCGGACACGGCGTAGAGATTTGGACTGATTCTGCCAAGGGCAATGCATTGATTAACAATAAAATTTGCCGCAACAAAGGAGAGGGTATCTTTGCCAAAGGTCAAAACACCCTTGTTTATTCCAACCTGGTTGGACACAACACTTCCAGCGGCATCAATTTTCTGAATGGAGACAGTTCTCTCGCGCTAAAAAACGATATTCATAAAAACGGCTGCAACGGAATCGACTTCTCCAGCAACAAAAATATTGCCTTCACAAACCTCGTGAAAATAAATCAGGCAGCCGGTATCAAAATCGAGGGAAACGAAAATCTTGTGCAAAGAAACATTGTTGTCAATAATAAAGAGGAAGAAATCGAGAATAATGGAAACAACAACACTCTCGTGAACAACAAAACTAGATGCACAAGTAGATAAGACCAAATCGAAGGTGGACAACTAAATCGACCTTGAACACAAATAAACGATACCCAACATGATGCATGGGGTATCGTTTATTTCTTTTTCAAGAATTTATTTGACCTTCTAAGAGAACAATTACATGAGCTAGAGCGCGAAATAATAACAAATAATCTGTTCCATTTTGGTGGGGACTGCGGTATTTGCGATTAATTTCCCACTGCAATCCCGGAATTTTTAATTTCTCAGCAACAAAACGTGTGACAGTGTTTTGTTGCTGCGCTGGAAAATAATTTAAAGAAATGTTGGTCAAGCCCTCTTCCTGCAATTTATTTTTAACCCATGAGGATATTTGTCCCTGGTTCAATAAAGATTTACCCTGCATCGTGCCTAGATCAATATCAAAGTCATGCTCCCGCTTGGCACCATGGATGTCCAAAACCATTTTAATCTCATGGCTTCCGGCAATTTCTGCTATAGTATCTTTGTAGATACAAGGATCATCAAAATTAGGATCGCCACCATATAATTTTGTCACACTGAGAGCATGGCAGTCCGTAACCTGGTGTAGTAAATAGACTAAAGATCCGGTAAATTCATCGGAAGATTTTATTTTCTTTTCTCGAAGATGTCGTACGGAGTGAGGTGCTGATAGAAGAATTGGTCTTTTTCCAGGTAAATATAGAAAGGGATTGGTCTTCTTGGGACTTACTCTGCGATCCGTTTTGACAAAATGGATTCTTTCCACAGCCTGCGCCTGTTCATTTATTTTAGGATCAATATTCATTCTATCTTGATACCTCCCATCCCCTAATTTTATTCCGTACATGTGAAAGCTGTCGGATCAATTTTGTTCCTCAATAGTCATTACCAGCTCTTCCTGTTCTTTCATCAGTGTTTCCCATTCCTGATATGCTCGTCCGATATTTTCCTCCAATTTTTGGTAACGTATTAAAAGACCTTTAATTTCTGTTCCCTCTCCATCTCCAAAGATTTCCGGATTACTCATTTGCTCTGCTACTTCTTCTTTTTCTTGTTCCATTTTCGCCAATTTATTCTCCAAACTCTCCAGCCTTCGTGTCAACTGCTTAAAAATCCGATTCTGTTCCTTAGCAAGATTACGTGCATCAATATGATCGCCGGTTGGGACATTTTTTTTACTTTTATTATCATCGGCAGTTTTCTCTTTCTTTTTGTAGCGGTAATAGGAATAATTACCTTGATAATCACGAATTTGTCCGTCTTCTAATTCCCAGATTCTGTCAGCCACTTTATCCAAAAAATAACGATCGTGAGAAACCACTAAAATAGTGCCCGGATAATCATCTAAAAAATCCTCTACCACCTGTTTTGAGGCAATATCTAAATGGTTGGTCGGCTCATCCAATATCAGAAGATTGGCACCATGTAACAGCAATTTCAAGAGGGCAACACGAGCCTTCTCTCCCCCACTCAAGTTTGCGATATTTTTTTCCACATCGTCCTCGTAAAACAAGAAATTAGCCAATAAAGAGCGCGCTTTCTCCTGATTTAAATTAAAAGTATTCATGATCTCCTGCAAAACAGTTAGCTTACCATCTAAAGTTTCCAGTTCCTGAGCATAATACCCCATTTTAACTCGGGAACCAAACTTAACTGTTCCTCGCTCCGGCTCAATTTGCCCCATAATAATCCTGAGAAGAGTAGATTTCCCTGTGCCGTTGCTTCCTACCAAAGCTACTTTTTCCCCGCTATGAATCGTTAAATTGAGATCTTGAAATAAATTCCGCTTATTAAAACCATGGGATAATGTTTCTAATTGAAGAACTTGAAATCCTGATTCCGGTACCGGTGCTAAAATACGTGGTTGTATAACCTTTTTTCCGATAATCTTTCCATTCGTTCCATGCGTTTGAGAATCGTTTCTCTGCCCCGTGCCTGCTTAGATTTTACTCCTGCCTTATAGCGACGGATAAAAGCTTCCGTCTCCATAATCACCCGCTGTTGCTTCAAATATGCCCTTTGGTAGCTTTCCTCAAATTCTCCTTTTCTTCTTAGATAGCCTTGATAGTTTTCCTGATAGGAGGTGATCTTTCCTCGATCCAGCTCCAAAATTCGATTCACTGTCTTATCTAAAAAATAGCGGTCATGAGATACAAGAAAAACGGTTTTGGGATAAGAGGCCAAAAATCCTCCAGCCATTCAATGCCATTGATATCTAGATGATTGGTGGGTTCATCCAGTATAAGCAGGTCCGGTTCTTGTAAAAGAGCTTGAGCCAAAGCGGCTCTCGTTTTTTGTCCGCCACTCATGGTCGTAACAGATTGACTTAATTCTTCATCAGAAAATCCAAGGCCTTTAACTACCTTCTTGACAGTGGCTTCTAAGGCATATCCTCCTGCTCTTTCATAGCGTTCTGTAATCTGAGCATATCGATGCATCAATTCCGTTCATTCTCTTTCCCCACTACTTGCCATATTTTTTTCCATTTCTCTTAAGGTTTTTCGATCCTCTATAATGTTTTCAAAGCCTTTGATCATTTCTTCAAATAAAGAATTGTGTTGATCCCAATTTCTTTGCTGGGCTAAAAAACCGATTGTTGTTCGTTCATTGATCATGATCGAACCACCATCAGGCGACTCTTCTCCGGTAAGACATTTAAGCAAGGTGGATTTCCCGATTCCATTGGGACCAATTAAACCAACTCTTTCTCCTTCATGGAGTGCAAAAGATAGTCTGTTAAAAACTTCCAACACACCATAGGATTTACTCAAATCTTTGATTTGCAGAATAATCAAAACCAACACCCCTCCTTTTACCGCCTAAAATAACACAAGCCCCGGTTTTCACCGGGGCTTTTGCCATCAAACCATTAAACTAAACAAAACTCATCTATTATAAGCTGTTGCGTTTGTTCAATTATAATTTGATCACATTTGCAGCCTGAGGGCCGCGGGGTCCTTCAACGATTTCAAATTCGACGTCCTGACCTTCATCCAAGGATTTGAAGCCTTCACTTTGAATGGCAGAGAAGTGAACAAAAACGTCACTACCGCCTTCTCTTTCAATAAAGCCAAATCCTTTTTCCGCGTTGAACCATTTTACTTTGCCTATCATGGGGTACCTCCTAAAAATTAATAACTAAGCTTACTAAGTATACCACGGATAGAAACTTTTTTCAATTGATAAAATAAATAACCTTTTATTTATTCCTTTTAAATTCTCCCGCTCCTATGTATCATACGTGCCGTGCGGTCATAAATTCAACTATCGAGATAAATTTATACCATATTAATTTATACTTTTCCAGAATTACTTGAATAATCATTGCATTTTCTGACATCACTATGTATAATTAACTTACCTAATGTTTGCTATTACCAGGTTGTTTCCCAATTCCTTCTTTGGATTAGAAATCACCCCGTAAAGTAACATAGGAAAACTAACCCCAAAGAAGGAGGTATGTTCAATGTCTTTTGAAGACAAAACCCTCAGTTGTAAAGACTGTGGTGCTGAGTTTATTTTTTCAGCTTCCGAACAAGAATTCTACGCAGAAAAAGGTTTCCAAAACGATCCGGCCAGATGTCCTGAATGTCGTGCCGCGCGCAAACGCCAACGTAATGGCGGCGGGAGAAATGCAGGAGAACGAGAAATGTTCACCGTTATTTGCGCAGAATGCGGTGTAGAGACTCAGGTTCCTTTCAAACCCAATAATGATCGACCTGTATATTGCCGAGATTGCTATCAGAAACAAAGAGAATATAGTTATTAAGAAATGAGATTTTTCCATATAAAAACAGCCCTCCGGGCTGTTTTTATTTTGTCAGATAGTATATTATTGTAATCCCAATATATCTTTTACCGTTGCTCCCAGTTGATCCTTTTCAATTACTCTTTGGTGTCGAACCGGTCTTTTATCCAAATCCCTTAAAGCTGAATGTATCGACATCCCTGTGACCTTGTGAAGTTCCTCTAGAACGGCAAATTCATCCTCTTGATGCGTCAAATCCTGGCCGCTAATGGCCTCGAGAACAGCTCTGTTAAATTTATAGGGATTGGCTGTTGCATCAATAATTGTTTTTCTTTGATCCCCGCTTTTTTTAACATAGTCCCGGTAAACCGCCATTCCTGCTCCCGTATGAGGATCCAAGACATAACCTGTTGCGGTATATGTAGTTTCAATCTCTTTTTTTGTCTCTTCATCTGTAGCAAAACCGCCCAAAAGGGAATCCTGCCATTTTAAACGATAGACATCCTCTACCTGAAAAACACCTTGGTCTTGTAATTGTTGATACCAAGCAGATATTTTTTCTGCATCATGATCAGTGATTTCAAACAAAAATCGCTCAAAGTTACTGGAGATTAAAATATCCATGGAGGGGCTGATAGTTTTATAAAAGAGTCTTTGCCGATCATAAATCCCCGTCTCAATCACATCAGTAAGAACCTTGTTTTTATTGGAAGCACAAATCATCTTATCCACAGGCAGACCCATGAGAAAAGCATAATAGCAGGCTAAAATATTGCCAAAGTTACCTGTGGGCACCACCACATTAATTTTCTCTCCGGCGGCAACTTCGCCTTTGTGCATTAATTGACTATAGCCCCAAAAATAATAAACGATTTGCGGCAGCAGGCGACCCCAATTAATGGAGTTGGCCGATGAAAAAGTCATTTGATGGTCAGCAAGTAGGCGATTAAATTCTTGGTCGGTGAATAGCTTTTTGACTGCCGTCTGGCAATCATCAAAATTGCCCCGCACCGCTACCACCGCCACATTATCACCATCTGCCGTGGTCATCTGCAACTCTTGAACCTTACTGACCCCGCCATGTGGATAAAAGACGATAATTTTTACCCCCGGCACATTCTTAAAACCTTCCAATGCAGCCTTACCCGTGTCACCGGAGGTAGCCACGGGAATAATAACCTCTTGCCCGGAGCCTTTTTTTCGGACCGCTGTGACTAATAAACGAGGCATAATTTGCAAGGCCATATCTTTAAAGGCCGCCGTAGGCCCATGCCAAAGTTCCAAAATAAAGGTCTGCTCATCTAACTTAGCTACGGGCGCTATATCCGGATGATCAAAATTATCCTGATTGTACGACTGATCAACGATTTCTTTAATTTCCTCCGTTGTAAAATCATCTAAATAAAGCTCTAAAATTTTTTGTGCTATCTCTCTATAACTTTGCCCAGCCATCTCATAGATGCTCTTTTCATCTAGATTGGGTACCTTTTCAGGAACAAATAAACCTCCTCCCGGCGCCATACCTAAACAGATAGCCTCTGATGCTGTAACAGGACGAAAATTCCCCCGTGAACTGATATACATATTCTTCCCTTCCTTCATAATTGTGCAAGTTTAATCTCTCTTTGCCTCACATCGATAAATTGGTCTTTCTTGACGATATCTTTCTTCGTATTCTGAAGTAATATTACCCGGAAATTGGCTCCGATGAAGATCAAAGGTAATATTTTTCAGCATAAAACCTTCCTCGGCAAATTCATTTAAAGAAAACTCAAACAACTCTTGATTATCTGTTTTAAAATGAATTTCTCCTCCAGGTGTTAAAATGTTCTTATACATTTTTAAAAATCTTTTATGGGTCAAGCGCCGTTTTTCATGGCGCTTTTTAGGCCAGGGATCGCAAAAATTCAGATATATGCGGGCAATTTCACCCGGGGCAAAATACTCTTCAATATGATCAGCTTTAGCCCAAAGAAAACGTAGGTTATTTATATTTTCTCCTGCTTTACCTATCGCCTTATATACTAATTCTTCTCGAAATTCTATCCCAATAAAATTTATTTGAGGGTGCTCCTGCGCCATGGTGCTGATAAACTTACCCCTTCCCATGCCTATCTCCAGATAAATAGATTGTTCCTGACCAAAATGTTTTTTCCAACAACCGTAATAACGGGAAGGCTCAAAAATCACCAGATCCGGATAAAAGGTTAGGGCTTCCTTCGTTCCAGGAATTTTCCTTAAACGCATAACTATTCCCTCCCCCCCTCCTTATTACGCGGTGGTCTTGGTCCAAAATATTGATAATAATCGACCTTAATATCACCATTATAGAGCTTTCTCTTTTTGCTCGCTTTTTTACCAAAGAGTTTTTCAAATTCTTCATAAGCGGTTAAAATATAGAAAGACCAGGTGTCTAATTTCTTAAAAACATGTCCCATTTCCCGATAAAGAGCGGTAACTTCCTCCACACTACCTAAGCGCTCGCCATAAGGTGGATTACAAATAATCTTGCCGTATTTCTTCGCTGAACTCAATTCCGACAGGGGCATCCTTTGAAAATGAATTTGTTCTTCAAAGCCCGCTTCTATACTGTTTTTCCGGGCAATTTTTAATACGTGTTCATCAATATCCGTCCCTCTGATATGCAGAGGGAGATCAAAACGGGCTAGATCATGGGTCTCTTTTCTAGCGTTGCGCCAATCCTTGCGAGGTATGATGGGCCATTGCTCCGAAATAAACTCTCGATTCATACCCGGGGCAATGTTTTGTCCAATTAGTGCCGCCTCAATGGGAATAGTACCGGAACCGCAAAAAGGATCCAGCAATTCCGTATCTGGACGCCAGCGAGATAACAAAACCAGAGCAGCCGCCAGAGTTTCTTTTAAGGGTGCATAGCTTCCCGTGATACGATAGCCCCGTTTATGCAACCCAGGACCGCTGGTATCAATGGTAAGGGTTGCGATATCCTTTAAGAGAGCCACCTCAATGGGAAAGATGGGGCCATTTTCTTCAAACCAGCTCATGTGATATTTTTGTTTCATCTTTTCCACTACAGCTTTTTTCACAATCGCTTGACAGTCGGAAACGCTAAATAGCTTCGATTTAATCGACTTTCCCGTGACAGGAAATTGGGCGTCGGCAGGCAACCAATTATTCCAGGGCAGGGCTTTTGTTTGTTCAAACAAATCATCAAAGGTTTCCGCTCGAAACTCCCCGATTTTCACCCGCACCCGATCTGCGGTGCGCAGCCACAAATTACAACGGCAAACATCCTCTACTCTTGCTAAAAAACTGACCCTGCCATTCTCCACCTTTAAATTATTATAGCCCAGATTCTTTAATTCGTCTGCTACAACAGCCTCCAGTCCAAAGGTAGCCGTGGCTATAATTTCAATCTTATCCATTTCGTCACCTACTCTTAACTATAATCCTTCTGACATTATACCGAAAAAGGGTTCGATGACACAAGCAAATTAGCAATATCACAAAAAAGATTCTATTTTATATCAGAGGACGGTGCCGTTAGGCACCGTCCTCAATGTGACTCCTATAAATTTTAGCAAAATTCTTACATCAGGCTCAACAGGCTAAAATTTATTCCGTGGCGTATAATGAGTATGAAGCAGCTGATGAGATTTTTCCCCTAAAGGGTTCCCTAAAAACTCCTCATACAAAGTTTTTACAGCAGGATTTTCATGAGACTTTCTGATGGACATTGCCGAGTCTCCTTCATAGATACCGGCAATTCTCTTTTCTCTGATTTCTCTATTGGTGGGAATGGGCTGTCCGCCGCCGCCAATACAGCCGCCGGGGCAGCACATGATTTCTACAAAGTGGTAATCTGCTTCTCCTTTTTTAATTTTCTCCATTAAAAACCGAGCATTAGAGATGCCGCTGGCTACGGCAACCTTTACGTTCAAGTCCCCAACCTGAATAGAGGCCTCCTTGACTCCGATTAATCCTCGCACCTCTGTAAAATCAAGATTTGCCAAGGTTTCCCCTGTCACGATTTCATAAACGCTACGCAAAGCAGCTTCCATTACCCCGCCAGTTGCCCCAAAGATTAAACCCGCTCCGGTAGAAATACCGAAAGGATCGTCATATTCCTCATCAGCAAGCTGATCGAAAGATATGCCCGCCCGTTTAATCAAGCTAGCTAATTCCCTGGTAGTCAAAACATAGTCGACATCCTGATATCCACTGTCTCGCATCTCCGGTCTTTGGGCTTCAAATTTCTTGGCAACACAAGGCATAATAGAAACACTAACGATATCGGCCGGATTAATCCCCTCTTTCTCCGGATAATAAGTTTTGGCCAAGGCACCAAACATCTGTTGGGGCGATTTGCACGTAGAAAGATTGTTTAAAAGTTCCGGGTAAAAAGTCTCAATAAAATTGATCCAGCCCGGGCTGCAAGATGTTAATAGCGGTAGCGTCCCCCCCTCTTTCAAGCGCGTCAAAAACTCTGTGCCCTCTTCCATTATCGTCAAATCTGCGGTAAAGTCTGTATCAAAGACTCTATCAAAACCTAAGTGTTTTAGAGCTGCGACCAATTTACCTGTACTGACCTTTCCCGGTTCACTGCCGAATTCTTCACTGATAGCCACACGAATGGCTGGAGCCGTCTGCACAATGACATGCTTATTAGGGTCACCCAGGGCTTCCCATACTTCGTCAATACTCTCTTTTTCGTGCAGGGCACCGGTAGGACAAACCAAGACACATTGTCCGCATTGAATACAAACAGAATCAGCCATTGTATCATGAAAAGCCGGTCCAATAACTGTTTTCATCCCTCTTTCTAGAGGAACGATAGCCTCTACAGTTTGAACCTTGTTACAAACGCTGACACAACGACGACAAAGAATGCATTTCTCCGGATCACGTACTAGGGCGGGCGTGGAAATATCTTTCTCATACTTACTTGGATGCCTTTCAAAGCGTATTTCGCGAATGCCTAATTTTTGGGCCACATCCTGTAGCTCACAATTCATATTACGCACACAGGCAGGACAATTATAATTGTGATCTCCTAAAAGGAGTTCCAAATTTAATCTGCGTGCTCGCTGAACCCGGGGTGTATTGGTATGGACGACCATCCCTTCGGCCACCGGAGTGACACAAGAAGCATTCAAGGTACGGGCCCCCGCCACTTCCACCAAACAAATCCGGCAGGCTCCGATTTCATTTAGGTCTTTTAAATGACATAGAGTAGGAATGTTGATCCCGATTTGTCTGGCAGCATCCAAAATTGTTTTTCCTTTTGCGATTTGCACCTCCTGGTTATCTATCTTTAATGTAACCAGTTCCATTTGATCCCCTCCTCGACATTCTCACTCCGTTCTATTTTTTCACATCGCATCTCAAGCAACGGCTGGCTTCTCGTACAGCTTCTTCTTCCGAAAAGCCCAACTCCACTTCATCAAAATTAGATAAGCGGTTCTCAAGAAGCAAACTATGCATATGAACTCGTGGTTGTTCTTTTTCCATAATTTCTCCGGATAACTTTCTTTCAAACAGAATATTGGGAATAATGTTACCGTCATCACCTAAATAGCGGTCAATATTAGCAGCTGCTTCCTTGCCGCCTTTCACGGCTTCTACCACGGTGCTGGGACCGGTAATACAGTCTCCTGCAGCAAAAATACCCTCCACAGATGTTAAATATGTTTTTGGAGTTACCCCGATGATTCCAGGTTCCAGAATATCAACTCCGGTGCCATGGAGAAAGTCTCTGTTTAAGGTCTGACCTACCGCAATTATCACAATATCAGTTGGAATACAAACCTCACTTCCCGGGATTGGCTCTGCTCTTCTTCTGCCGCTTAAGTCAAAGTTTCCACCCCGCATTTTAATACACATCAAGGCTCTAACCTTTCCGTTGTCTCCTAAGATTTCAGTGGAATTCATCATAGGATGAATCTGAACACCCTCTACCTCTGCTTCACGTACTTCTTCTACCAAGGCCGGCATATCCTCTTTCTTACGGCGATAAACAATATGGACTTCCCTGGCTCCCAACCTTAAAGCGCAGCGAGCAGCATCAATAGCCACATTGCCTCCGCCGATCACGGTCACCTTTTTCCCGGTTAAGTCCGGCACAGGACCCAAATTGACATTTTGGAGGAAAGTAACACCGGAAATCACCCCATCCAGGTCTTCGCCCGGTTGATTCAACCTTAATTCCAGATGAGCACCCACGGCGATGAAAATAGCTTGATAGCCTTGTTCCTTTAACTCCTCCAAAGAGATATCTTTTTCCGTGCCTACGCCACAGTTTGTTCTAAACTCTACACCTAAGGCTTTAATAGTGTCAATTTCCGCTTGTAATTTTGCTTTGGGCAACCTGTATTCGGGAATAACTGTAGCCAGCATTCCACCTAAAATTCCTTTTTCTTCAAAAACAGTAACGGTATACCCTTTTTTAGCTAAATAATATGCACAAGTGAGACCGGCCGGTCCGGAACCAACAATAGCTACCTTTATATTTTTCTTCCTTACCGGTACCGATTCTTCCAGCGGACCATGCTCAAAGGCATAGTCGGAAGCAAATCGTTTCAAATCTCTGATGGCAATAGCCTCATCTAATTTTGAACGATTACATTTCCCCTCACAAGGATGGTTACAAACTCGTCCGCAAATCAGAGGAAGGGGATTGTCCCTTTTGATAAACTGATAAGCGTCCACAAATCGTTTTTGTCGGATTAAATCTACATAGATGGGAATATCAATTCCCGCCGGACAGCTATTATGGCAGGAAGAATGAAACATTGTGGCGCATACAGAGGCACGGCAATACTTTTCTTTAATATGCTCTTCGTACTCATGTCTAAAAAACCGGATGGTGCTCAACACCGGATTAGGCGCACTTTGTCCCAACCCGCATAAAGCCGAATCCTTAATCCCTATTGCTAATTCCTCCAATAGTTCAATGTCGCCTTCCTGTCCTTCTCCTCTGGTAATACGTTCCAAAATCTCAAGCATGCGTAATGTTCCACTTCGGCAAGCGGTACATTTTCCGCAGGATTCATCCTTGATAAAATCAAGGAAGTATTTGGCTATATCCACCATACATGTATCTTCGTCCA
Source organism: Dehalobacterium sp. (assembly GCA_040766325.1). Lineage (GTDB taxonomy): Bacteria > Bacillota > Dehalobacteriia > Dehalobacteriales > Dehalobacteriaceae > Dehalobacterium. The sequence goes on from JAXGQR010000011.1 coordinate 44,955, forward strand.
TAATTACTAAACCGCCGGAACCCATAATGGTGCCCAAAGCAGACAAAGACTCGTAATCAATGGGTACATTTAAATGTTCCGGTGGAATACAGCCTCCCGAAGGACCCCCGGTTTGTGCCGCTTTAAATTTTTTCCCCCCGGGGACACCTCCCCCAATATCAAAAATAACATCACCTAAATTGGTACCCATAGGAACCTCTATTAAGCCGTTATTGACAATTTTCCCCGCCAAGGCAAAAACTTTAGTTCCGGGACTTTTTTCCGAACCGATGCTACGAAACCAAGGCCATCCTTCCCTGATGATCACCGGAATGTTGGCTAGGGTCTCAACATTGTTGATAATGGTGGGTTTACCCCATAAGCCGGATTGAGCGGGATAAGGCGGTTTCGGATTAGGCTCGCCTCTTTTACCTTCAATTGAAGTAATAAGAGCAGTCTCCTCTCCACACACGAAAGCTCCTGCTCCTAAGCGAATCTCCAAGTTAAAGTTAAAACCTGTATTAAAGATATTTTCTCCTAAAAAACCCATGCTTTCTGCTTGCTCAATGGCTTTTTTAAGGCGTGCTAAAGCTACAGGATACTCGGCTCGAATATAGATATAGCCCTTTTGGGCACCTATAGCATATCCCGCAATCACCATTCCCTCAATTACGCTGTGGGGATCGCCTTCCAAAATACTTCGATCCATAAAGGCGCCTGGATCTCCTTCGTCTGCATTACAAATTACGTATTTGGCCGCACCGGGAGATTTATGTGCTAATTCCCACTTTACACCTGTAGGAAAGCCTCCACCACCCCGACCACGCAGACCGGATTTTTTAATTTCATCAATTACTTGTTCCGGAGTCATAGATTCCATCATCTTACCTAAGGCATAGTATCCATCCCTGGCAATGTACTCCTTAATCGACTCAGGGTTAATTAGGCCACAATTGGCTAAGGCAATTCGTTTTTGTTGGTCTAAAGCACTCAAGAAACCCACTAAACTCCCTCCCTTTGTTGGTCATCTTTTTCCAGGATCATTTTATAATCCAATCCTCATTCAGGAGATCATTCATTATATACTGATCCACAATTTTCCGAGCACGCTCTCCATCAACCAATTTAAAAACCACCGACTCCCGGCCCGGTTTTTTAACTTCCACCAAAGGCTCCTGAACACAAAGTCCGATGCAACCAGTAATGGACAATTGGACCTTATTTAAAGAACGCTCCGCGATTTCGTGACGCAGGATTTCAGCTGTCTCTTTGGCACCGGCAGATATTCCACAGGTACCCATGCCTATCACTATTTTGATCTGGTCATCAATATTCATCTGAGCCAGAGTTTCTTTCTTCATTTCTTCTAACTCTTTCAGTGATGTGATTTTTGACAATTTATTCACCTCCACCGCTTGTTCTCAATCTTTAGTTATATAATTCTAAAATAGCCAACGCCTTTTCCGGCTTAAGAGAACCATGAGCATTTCCATCAACCGTCATTACAGGTCCTAACCCGCAAGCTCCCAGACAACGCACCACCTGTAGGGAATATCTACCATCGTCAGTGGTATCTCCCGCCTCAATACCTAACTCTTTCTCCAGTCGATCTAAAATCTCTGGTGATCCTTTCACATAACAGGCTGTACCTTTACAGACGCAGATCTCATGTTTGCCCTTCGGCTTAATATTAAAATTGGAATAAAAAGAAATCACGCTATAAACCTCACCCAAGGATACACCAAGGGTTTTAGCAATTTTTACCTGAATATCTCTGGGCAAATATCCCACCAAATGCTGCACCTGATGCAAAACCTCTATTAAGGCTGATGATTGTCCCCGATAAGGCTCCAATATCTGCTCCACCTGTTCCATGCTCCATGATTGATCTTGACAACATTCCGACATATTATTTCCTCCCTTCAAAAATCTTTATAACGGCAACATTGTCAGTACATATCACCCTCCTTTTTAACTGATTTACTTTCTTTAGAGCGAATGATTATTTGTATAACTTCATTTATGTATTTATATTCCATGTAAAAATGTAAATTCCTTCTTAAGTCGAAGGAAATATGCTGTTATTGAAAAATCACCCGGTATGACACCTGGTGATTTTTCTTTAGCATAGATTATTAAATTATCAATTGAACCTTTTAACTAGCTTTTAAACTCCCATGCATGGCGGAAAAATTTTATACGGATTGATGTAAGGCAGCTTCCGCTTCATCAATTTCATGGGCGGTCATACCTTCTTTTAATAAGCGATGTTTAATGGCTCCTGCCCAAAAGCCGCTTTTTTCCATTATTTTCTTGAATTTCTTCGCTTCCGGTGTTTTACGCCGACTCCTTTCCTGGCTGTTAGCCTCAAGAATTAAACAAATAAAACGTCCTTTCAATAAGGATTCCCGGTCAAGATCTCCATAATTTTTATTCAGGTATTCCATGAAATCGGTGTAATAAGCAGCGAATTCTTCGTAAGAAATTTCTGAATCCATTTTTAGATATTCCTGCATTTTGGCAAAATATTGTTCCATCGATATACACTCCTCTTCATAATCTCCTATATAAAATAACACACTTACCTGAAGCTTTTCAATGAAAAAGGCTATTTATCTTGTTTTAAGGACAATCTAAGTAAAAATAGCTCCTGTTCACTAAAACAGGAGCTATCTCATTTAAGGCTACTTAATCAAGCTTTAAGCTTTTGCTATTTTGATAGCTGCCACTTTGAATTCCGGTGTCTTACTAATTGGATCCAAGTGGTTGCTGGTGAGGTAATTAGCAGCACCGTCAGCATAGTGGAAGGTCATGAACAATACATCCTCTTCCACAATATCCGTGGCTCGCACCTTGGTTTTGATCTCTCCCCGACGGGAGGTGACAATTACATCATCCCCATGGGCTAAACCATGTTTGGCGGCGGTAGCCGGGTTCATTTCAATATAAGACTCGCCGCGAATATTGTTGATGCCGTCAGTTTTGCCGGTCATATTGGCATCATTGTAATGATAGAGATGTCTCCCTGTAACCAAGGTGTATGGGTACTCTTCATCCGGCAACTCCGCACTTTCAATATGGGGCGAAGGTTGGAATAAACCCTTGCCTCTGGTGAATGAGCCTTGATGCAAACACATGGTACCTTCATGGTCATCCCCGGTGCACGGCCATTGGATGCCTTTCTTATCAAGGCGATAATAATGCATCCCGGCGTAACTGGGAGTCAGGGAAGCAATTTCTTCCATAATTTCTGACGCATCGTTATATTTTTTCTCATAACCCATACGATTCATCAATTCCATGATAATCTGCCAGTCCGGCTTTGCCTCTCCTGGCGCTTCCACAGCCTTACGTACCCTTTGGACTCTCCGTTCCGTATTGGTAAATGTACCGTCTTTTTCAGCAAAGGATGCTGCCGGCAGAACCAAGTCGGCCAGCTGAGCTGTTTCTGTCAGGAAAATATCCTGAACCACAAGAAACTCTAAATTGCTCAGGGCTCTGGTCACATGATGAATATCAGGATCAGTCTTCACGTTATTTTCACCGACGATATACATAAACTTAATATCGCCCTTTTCTGCCATGGGGAACATTTCTGTTACGGTGTGGCCGGGTTTTTCAGATAATTTCACGCCCCAACCGGCCTCAAATTTGGCCTGCACCTCAGGATTGTTTACTTTCTGGTAGCCGGGATAATCTCCCGGTAATGCTCCCATGTCACATGCTCCCTGAACATTGTTTTGTCCACGCAGAGGATTTACCCCGCCGGACTCAATACCGATGTTTCCGCAGAGCATGGCCAAATTGGACACACTCATCACATTTCTTGTGCCGGAAACATGCTCCGTAATACCCAGACAGTAAAAGATTGCTGCCTTTTCGGCTTGAGCGTACATTCTGGCGGCTTTGACAATATCTTCTGCTTCAATACCGCATATCTCTGCTGCCACTTCCGGCGGATATTCCTGCACCAATTTTACCAGTTCTTCATATCCTTCCGTTCTGGCTGCGATATATTCCTTATCTTGCAGTCCCTCTTTGATAATCACATGCATCATCCCATTTAAGAGGGCAATATTGGTGCCTGGTTTGATCTGCAGGAAGATTTCTGAATCCTGTACCAAATCAATCCTGCGGGGATCGGCCACAATAATTTTGGCCCCACGCAGTTTGGCCTGACGAATCCTGGCTCCAATCACCGGATGGGCTTCTGTCGTGTTGGATCCAATAATGAAAATCACATCTGTATTTAATACCTCGGCAATGCTGTTGGTCATTGCGCCGCTGCCTAATGTAGTGGCAAGACCTGCCACAGTAGGAGCGTGTCAGACACGGGCACAATTATCCACATTGTTGGTCCCAATCATCGTCCGCATAAACTTCTGCATCATATAATTATCTTCATTGGTAGTGCGAGAAGATGACAGACCGCCGAAGGCCTCCGGACCATATTTTTCTTTTATTTCAGTAATTTTATCAACCATGATTTGATAAGCTTCATCCCAAGAGATTTCCTCAAACTGACCGTCTTTCTTTAGTAAAGGCTTGGTCAGACGATCCGGATGCTGAATAAAATTATAGGCAAACCGGCCTTTGACGCAGAGTAACCCGTCGTTAGAAGGCCCCTTAACCGGCTCTACCCCGATGATCTTGTTATTACTTACCAAAAAGTTGAATTGACATCCTACACCGCAATAGGAGCAGGTAGTCTGAACCTTTTTGGTGGGATTAAAGAGAAAATGGTTGTTGTCCTTGGGTAGCAATGCGCCCACCGGACAAACATTGACACAGTTCCCACAAGAAACACAGATGCTTTTATCCAAAGTCTGCTCTAAGGGTGCGGTGACATGGATTTCAGAACTTCTTTGACTAAAGCCGATAGCGTTAGTGCATTGCAATTCAGAGCACATTTTTACGCATTTGCGGCACATAATACATTTATTATGGTCACTGACATACATTTCATTGGTATAGTCAATAGGTGTCGGTTTCTTGTCTGTGTGGTAGAGGCGGCCGTCCACTTGATATTCGTTCGAGTAATCCAGTAGTTTACATTCAAATACCTTTTCACAACCGCATTCCAAACAACGTAATGCTTCTTTCTTGGCATCTTCTTCTGTGTAGCCAAAAACAAATTCTTCGAAATTAGTCTTTCTTTCTTCGGGAGACAAATGCTTCATTTGAGGTCGATATTTTTTCTCCCGGTCGGCAAAATCTTCAGCTGTCAGATCGTCTCTTTTCACCCAGAAAGGTTTTTGGTAAGAGATTTCTTCTCCGTTTAAGTACCGGGTCATAAAAGGTACCGCTTTGGAGGCATCCCCGATAGCTTGAATAGCAATGCCCGGTCCCTCGTTGGTAGCATCTCCCCCTGCAAAAACACCGGGTAAATTAGTGGTAAAGGTGTTCTTATCAGCCTGAATCGTATTCCACTCGGTTAATTCCAAGCCGTCCAAACCAGTGGGTACCACTTTCTGTCCAATGGCTGCGATCACATTATCCACATCAATAATTTCTTCAGCTCCGGGAATCGGTACCGGCTTTCTGCGACCGCTGGCATCCGGTTCCCCCAGTTCCATTTTTTGTAATCTGATCTGCTTTACTTTGCCGTCTTCACCCAAAATTTCGATCGGGGCGACCAGATATTTAAAAATCACGCCTTCTTCTTCCGCTTCAATGATTTCGATTTCTGCTGCAGGCATTTCAGACCTGGTGCGTCGATACAGGAGATATACTTCTTCGGCGCCCATGCGCACTGCAGTACGGCAAGCATCCATAGCTGTATTGCCACCGCCAACGACAGCAACCTTTTTACCTAGCTGAATCGGTTTTTCAGTAGCTACACTTTCCAAGAACTCAATCCCGCCGATTACGCCATCCAGCTTTTCTCCCGCACAGCGCATACCGGAGCTTGTCCAAGCACCGATAGCTACATATACGGCATCATAGTCTTTTCTCAAATCTGCAAACTGAACATCTTTTCCGATGCGAGAATTACATCTGATCTCTACACCCATTCTTTCGATGACTGATATTTCCTGATCCAAGACTTTTTTAGGCAGACGGTATTCTGGAATACCGTATCTTAGCATTCCTCCAGCTTTAGGCATCGCTTCATATACCACAACCTGATGACCATCTTTAGCTAGAAAAAAGGCTGCCGTGAGCCCACCAGGGCCTCCACCAATGACCGCCACCTTTTTGCCGGTAGCCGGTTTCATTTCAGGCAAAAAAATCTCTTCCGATTTTAGATCAATGTCTGCCACAAACTGCTTTAACCTGGCAATGGAGATCGGCTCTTCCACCAATTGTCTGCGGCAGGCATCTTCACAAGGATGAGGACATACCCGTCCAATACTAGCTGGGAAAGGGTTGACATCTTTATTTAGCTCCAATGCTTCCCGATAGTTTCCTTTTGCAATCAGTCTAACGTATCTTTGACATTCGGTATTGGCGGGACACGCATGGTAACATGGCGGTTTGCAATCCCCAATGTGGTCGGCCAGCATTAATTCCAGCAGATCTTTTCTGGCAGATACTACGGCGTCCGAGTGACTGTAGACAACCATATCCTCAGTGACCGGGGTGGAACAAGAAGGAACTAAATTTCTCGCTCCCACCACCTCAACTACACAAATACGGCAGGAAGTGATATCCGAACATCCTTCCAGATAACATAAATGGGGAATATCTACCCCGTTCATTTGGGCTGCCTGCAAAATCGTCATTCCCGGCTCAGCTGTAACTCTTTTATCATTCAGTACAAAATTTATCATTTCGTGTTACCTCCTGCCCGGCATGGTTTGTTTTGAATGTGTTCTTCATATTCATCCCGGAAATATCTCAGGGTACTTAAAACAGGATTAGGTGCAGTTTGTCCCAATCCACATATAGCTGTTTTCTTGATATTAGCGCAAAGTTTTTCCATTAATTCGATATCGTCTTCTTTTCCCTTGCCTTCCAAAATCCGATCCAGGATTTCCAGGATCGCCTTGGTGCCGGCCCGGCAGGGAACACATTTACCGCAAGATTCGTCCTGAACAAATTCCATAAAGAATTTGGCCACATCCACCATGCAGTTGTTTTCATTCATGACAATTAATCCACCGGAGCCCATAATGGCACCTAACTGGGCTAAGGAATCAAAATCAACCGGGGTATCTAAATCATCGGCCACAATACATCCGCCGGAAGGGCCCCCCATTTGAGCTGCTTTAAAAGCTTTCTTCTTAGGAACACCGCCACCCAAGTTATAGACAATTTCCCTTAAGGTCATACCCATGGGAACCTCAACTAAACCTGTGTTTACAATATCTCCGGCCAAAGCAAAAACCTTGGTTCCTGAGCTTTTTTCAGTTCCAAAACCTCTAAACCATTTGCTGCCGTTTAAGATAATCGGTGGAATATTGGCCAGGGTTTCTACATTATTAATAATCGTAGGCTTCTGAAATAAACCTTTTTGGAAGGGGAAAGGTGGTTTTTGCTTCGGTTCCCCTCTTTTCCCTTCGACAGAAGCCATCAGCGCGGTTTCTTCTCCGCAGACAAAGGCACCGGCACCAATTCTGATCTCAATATCAAAGGCAAAATCTGTTCCGAAAATATTCTTGCCCAAAATTCCTTTTTCTCGTGCTTGTTTTAAGGCATGTTCCAATCTTTTTACAGCAATAGGATATTCAGCACGGATATAGCAAAATCCTTTGTTGGCTCCAATGGCATAACCACCGATCATCATGCCTTCAATAACGGTGTGAGGGTCACCTTCTATGATACTACGGTCCATAAACGCCCCGGGATCTCCCTCGTCCGCGTTACAAATAATATACTTTTGATCTCCGGGCGCCTTTCTTCCCGCTTCCCATTTAATTCCTGCGGGGAAACCGGCTCCACCACGGCCTCTGAGACCAGATTCAGTAATTTCCTGCGTGACCTCTTCCGGAGACATTTCGCGGATTACCTTGAAGGCAGCTTGATAACCGTCATTGGCAATATATTCCTCGATAGAAGAGTAATCAATCAAGCCGCAGTTCCTTAAAGCAATTTTAACCTGATTCTTAAAGAAACTAATTTCATTGAGATAAGGAACTCTTTTTAAAGCTCCCATATCGTAATACGTTCTATTCATCAGGATATTACCCTCAACCAGATGAGATTTTACGATCTCGGGAATATGCCTCGGTTGCAGTCTGGTATAAAAAACCTCTTCCGGCATAACAACCATCACCGGGCCTAAATTACAGGTACCGATACATCCGGTTTCGCTGACCAGAACCTGATCTTCCAGGTCATTATCTTTAAGTGCCTGGAGCAGGGCATTTTTTACTTCATGGCAGTCGGCAGAAACGCATCCTCCACCGGCACAGACTAAAATCCGGTATTTATATTTACTGTTTGCTTCCTGATATTCTTTTGCAATATCCAGGAGATCCTGTGTAGAGTTAATCAATATACTTCACCTCCCATTGATGTATCTTGTTTAATATTCCTCTAAAATTGCATGAACTTTCTGTGGATCAACCTTCTGATAAACCTTATCATTAATGGTAATAGCCGGAGCCAAACCACAAGCTCCGATGCAGCGTGTTACTTCAAGGGTAAATTTAAGATCCTCACTAGTTTGTCCTACTTTAATGCCTAATTGATCAGAGAAAGCCTTAAGCACATCTTTGGCTCCCTTGACATAGCAAGCTGTGCCCATGCAAACACCAATGGTATTTTCCCCCTTAGGCCGCGTTGAAAATAAAGTATAAAAAGTTACCACGCCGTATACTTCGTTTAAGGGTATGTTCATTCCGTCGGCTATAAACCGCTGCAGTTCATCCGGCAAATAACCGTAAATACCCTGAGCCAAGTGTAAAACCTGAATTAAGCTACCTTCTACATCTTTGTACTCATCAATGACTTCCTGAATACGTTGATATTTTTCCTGCTCCGTTTCGTTCTTACATGCACATGTACATGCAGATCCCTCTTGATTCATTTTGCCACCACCTAAAGTTTGATTTAGCTGTTTCATTACCCAACTTTATGATAAAGATATCTCACTGTATTACAGTTTACCAAAATAAATCTTATGAAACAAGTCATAAAAATTCCAATAATTATGAATCTTTTAACAGGATAGATATAAGTAATCTTTATTTAGAATTTTGAACCTACTTTTATTAGATCTTTGATTACCTCACCGGCAATGATTAAGCCGGCTACAGAAGGAACAAAAGAAATACTGCCGGGTACCTGACGTTTATTATCGTCGGATCGAATTGAAGAGACATAATGGGGTTTAATCGGTTCCTCTGTAGAAAAGACCACTTTTAAAGATGGTATGTCTCTTTTTCTTAATTCTTTGCGCATCACCTTGGCCAAAGGACAGACTGAAGTTTGATAAATATCCGCCACCAGAAATTTGGTAGGATCTAATTTATTTCCCGCCCCCATGGAACTGATGATGGGAATCTGATGCTTTGTTGCTGTCACGACCAAATCAACTTTGGCAGTCACCATATCCACAGCATCTACAATATAATCATAATTCTCATCGATTAATGTTTCCCGGGTTTCTGGCAGATAAATACTTTGATGAGCGACAACCTGTGCTCTAGGGTTTATATCCAGGATTCGTTCTTTCATCACTTCCACCTTTGGTCGATGCAGAGTCCTACCTGTAGCATGAATCTGGCGATTAAAATTACTCAGACTGACGATGTCATAATCCACAAGGACAAAATGACCCACACCGCCGCGAACCAATCCTTCCACCACAAAAGTACCTACGCCGCCAATTCCGAAAACCGCCACACGGCTGCGCTGCAGCTTTTCCAGTGCCTCTTCCCCGATGAGTAATGCTGTTCGAGAGAATTCTTCCCACATATTTCTCATCCTTTTTTATTTTTTCCGATTGAACTATATTAGCATAACAGATACGGCGAAAAACGACAAGAATCCCAAAACAGAAAAAACTCCTAAATGGAGTTCAAAAAAGGAAAAAGCTCTAAAATAAGTTCCAGTATGATGCTGCCCAGAAAAGGCAATTGCACCTTTAATAAGTCCAAGGTACCAATCAGAAGTCCTATGGACCATAATCCCATCCAGATCATCCCCTCTTTCCAGGCTTTTCTTTTAAGCATCCCGGGAATTTCAAGGAGGGCAAAATAGATAAAAGCTCCGTAGAGTAAGATCATTGAGAAGCACCTCCCTTAATTCCTTTAAGCCAGGATCCTACCAGCGCAATTAAGGGAACTCCTAACACAAAGGGAAGTGCGTATAAAGGAAAGGCCTTATTGGCAAATTCTATTTTTTCAGCGACATTATGCATATTGAAAAGCGCAAAAAGAGCCATGAGAAAACCCAGAGGAGGCACCACGGGACGATATGAATCAAACTTAAAAAGCTGAGCAAAACCCAAGCTCAAACCATAGAGGTAAACGGTTGCCTTGATAAATCCCATGGCCAAATAATTGATGGCAATCAAGATTTCAAAGCGGTTTAAAATATCAGCAATGTTAATCATTTTAATGGCATAATAGGAGGGATATAGATACATCCCGGCGCTTTCACCCAATACTAGAATCGACCTTAAGGCAGATAGGGATAATCCTATACAGCCTAGAATAAGTCCTAAGAAAAAAGTAATTTTAACCTGTCCCGGTTTATTCAGAAAGGGTAAAATCATAAGAAAGGCAACTGTTTCGGCACAAGGTTGAACAGCTACCCCAAACCCTGCCCACATCATTTTGGGCCAAGAAGTGGTAAAAAGAGGCCGAATATTTGAAACTTCAATTACCGGCAAAGCAAAAAGAAAAAGGAGCATTAAGACAATCATTGTGACCGGTACAATCATTAGACCGGTGCGCATGATCACCTCCAGACCCATTTTTACTCCATAAATAGTAAGGGCCGCCATTAAAAACACGATTATTTCTGCCGGCGTATTAGGAAGCAGTAATTGTTTAAAAAAATCCAAATAACTCATCAATATCAGGGCACCGCTATGGAAAAGAAACCAAAGAAAGAACCCTGATAATAGTCCACCCGGGATGGGACCAAAGATGATTTCATTTATTTCAATGATGGTTTTTCCCTGAAAACGGTTTAACAGGGCAACATAAATTGCCCCCAGAGGCAATAGTATGATAAAGCCTAGGAGGGGGGCAAGCCAGAAATCCTTACCGGCAACCGACCCCGGGCTAACAATAACACCTCCAAAGATAAATCCGAACATTAAGAAGATCGTTTCCAGTGATGACACCTTACCCTTTTCCAATCCCATATTATACCCCCCTCCCTTTAATTTACTTAATTACCGTCCGGGAGACTTCCCCTATCCTCCACAAATTAGCCTGCACCTCTACGCTTACATCCAAAATGGAAATTTTTTCTTGCCAAGAAGATTTAATCTTCTGCCACTCTTGAGGATAGGTCCTTTCAAAAACCCCCCCAAAACCAAAAACATCTGCCTGTAATAATTTCGCTTTTTTAATTGCCGCCAGAACCTCTTCTTTGACGGCAAGAGCAGTCCCTGCATTGGCTTTTTGCATGCCTTCAGGTGTGGATAAATCCACGGTGCCGCTTTGGTCGCTTATATTTCCTTCTACGCTAATCTTTACCCTCACCTTAGGATCTCCGTCATCCAGCTTTATTTTGATACTGCTCTCATTGATAAAAATCTCGCTGTCGATAAATCCCGTTTCATCCGTTAGTTTTACGGCTATACTGGCATTTTTTACCTCTCCCTTGACCCATTTTACGCCCCGGGTTTCTCTGCTGTTCATTTCTCCTACCATTTTATCTTTGATAAACACGCCGGCATTCCCACCCATGATTACCCGCTTTTCTTCTTCCTCTCCGCTTACGGTCACCAGGGGAATCAGAAAACCTTGTGTGTCATTGAGCAGGGCAGTATTTACTTCTTGCACATTAATCCCTGGGATCTTGGATTCTAGGCCAAGCTCGATCATATGACTTAAGTTTGTACCATTGGTATTTTCCAGTTTAGATTTAGGCTCAAAGATATCTCGTGCTTTTTCTTCCGCCACCAGCACCCAGCTTGTCGCCCGTGGTTCATGGTCGCGCAGAAAAAAATCGAAAGCAGGATAAAATCCTTTTTGAGCTAAATCATGCCCTAGTACCACAACTTCATTATTAGGGAAAAAAAGCCTCCGACTGCTTTGACTGCGAGCATTGCGCACCGCATCAAAAAGAGTGGCCCCGGAGCTATGAGTTACAAAAACAGATTCCCCACCGGAACCGGAACCGGAACTGCCGCCTCCGCCCGCTCCTGTCATCTGATCAGGCTGGGCAATCTCAGCCGTAAGGTGAAGCAGGTCCCCTTCTTGGTCCACACCTACTCCCAATACTATCGCCAGTTCTTTCAGTTCCTTGCTATCCCAACATCCGGACAATAACAGTAAAAATATCAACCCATAAAGAAGTAAAAATAATGATTGTTTTTTTTGCACGATCTTATCACCCTCACGATTCACTTTTACTTTTCTTTTCATCCTCAGCTTGAGGCATTAAATTGAATTCCTGCCGTTTGGGATCAACATTCCCGAGAGATTCCGGACGTGTAATCATAGTCCAAATCGGCGCCCGCACCAATACATCCTTTAAATCTTGGGGCATTAAAGGAGAAATCGGGGAAAGATAGGGAACACCAAAAGAACGTATAGAAGATAAATGCAAGATAAGAAATAAAAATACCCACATCACACCAAAAATACCGAACAATCCTGCCATTACGGTAAAAGCGATTCTTAACAAGGCAGTAGCATCATAAAGTTGGGGAACGACAAAGGATGCAATAGCGGTAAAGGACACCACAATGACCATATAAGATTCGATAAGTCCGGCTGAGACCGCCGCTTCCCCAATCACTAAAGCCCCCACTATACTCATAGCTGAGCCAATGGCTCTTGGCAGCCTAATCCCTGCTTCCCGTAAAATTTCGAAGACAAGCCCCATGCCAATCGCTTCTACAACAGCAGGAAAAGGCGTACCTTCAGAAGCGCCGGCCATAGAAATCAATAGAGTGGTCGGTAAAAATTCCTGATGGAAGGTGACTAAGGCAACAAAAAAACCTGGAGCCATGCTGCCGGCCAAAAAAGAAAAATAACGAAACCACCGTATTAAGGTGGAATAAAATGGCCGAGAGTTATAATCATCGGGACTCTGAAAACTTTCAATAAACAAAGCCGGGACCGTATTAACTACCGGTGCGCCATCAATCATAATAGCCACCCGCCCCTCAATTAGTTTTGCCGCCGCCACATCCGGCCTTTCCGTATACCCAACGGTCATAAAAGGGGAAAAAGGAGCATCTTCAATAAATTGTTCGATATTCCCGGCGGCCAAGATTGCATCAGTGCTAATTCTTTTCAAGCGGCGTTTTACTTCTTCCACCAACTCAGGTCGGACGACCCCTTTTAAATAGACTATGTTCACCGTTGTGAGAGTTCTTTGCCCCAGTACCAGCTTTTCGAAGGTTAACCCCGGATGACCAATCTTTCGTCTTAAAAGGGAAGTGTTTGTTCTCAGGGTCTCGACAAAACCTTCCCTGGGACCTTTCACGACAACTTCCGTATTCGGTTCTGCTGGCATCCTTCTTTCCCACCCAGGAGCAGAGATGAGCAATGCTCGAGTACTGCCATCCACCAATAACATCGTGTCTCCGCTAAAAACACCGTTTACAATCTGTTCGACAGATAATTTCTCCTGAATGCTGGCCACAGGTAGGACCTTGTTTTTAATGGCTGCGGCAAGATCATTCCCTTTTAACTCCAAGACCTCTTTTTCTTTGCATAATACTAAAGGTTCCAAGACATTCTCCCTGATGACCAGTTCCAAAACAAGACCGTCTATAAAAACAATTGCTGCATTAATATTGTTTCTCAGGGTTAGTTTTCGTATGACAATATCAGGGCTTTCCCCGGATAAGCTCTTGAACTTTTCAATGTCTTTTTCCAAATTACCACTCAGGCGGTCCCCTTTTTGGGGCGCTTGATCATGGTTTTCGCTTCCCAGCAGGGAGTGCAAATACTTGATTTTTCTATTCAAAAATCGGAACATATTTTTACTCCATATCCATTTGGTTCCTATTATCTTTTCCTGAGAGGAATCTATTTATTCCTTAGTTATGTTGATACTTTCAACCTTTTTAAACCTAAGCTTTATGAAAATAAAAAAAGCAGCCCAGAGTTTGAGCTGCAAAACTTTGCATTTTTCTTTAACTTTTTAAGAGGCGCATGGAATTGAGAACGGCAATCATAGCTACTCCCACATCGGCAAAGACCGCCTCCCATAAAGTTGCCAGTCCCCCTGCCCCCAAGGCCAGTACCACCAGTTTCACACCCATAGCAAAGATAATGTTTTGCCATACCACGTTTCTTGTTTTTTGGGCAATACAGACGGCGTCCACCAGTTTAGACGGTTCATCTGTCATTAAGACAATATCCGCGGCCTCAATAGCAGCATCAGAGCCCAGTCCTCCCATTGCAACGCCCACATCGGCTCGCGCCAGCACCGGTGCGTCATTCATGCCGTCTCCGACAAAAACAACACTTTTCTTGCTGTTTTTATCCCGGATGATCTTTTCCAAGATCTCTACCTTTTCCACTGGTAAAAGTCCGGCATATACCTTGTCCAGTAACAGGGCTTGACTAACTCTTTGGGCTGTTTCCTGGTTATCTCCCGTTAACATAAAAAGCTTGTTAATGCCCAAATGTCTTAATTTTTTTATAGTTTCGAGTGCATCATCCTTTAACTCATCGGAAATAACAATGGTACCGGCGAATTTCCCGGATACCGCCAGGTAAACCACCGTACCCCCCTCTTGCCATTCCTGAAAATCAATACCTGTTTTTTTCATTAGTTTATCATTGCCCGCTAAAATCTCTTGCCCGTTGAATTGTGCTTTTACCCCATGTCCGGAAATCTCTTGAAAATCCGTAATTCCTTCCTGATGAAGCTTGATTCCCCCCATTTCATCATAAGCCTTGATCACAGATCGGGCAATGGGGTGATTGGAATTGAATTCAGCCAAAGCGGCAAATTGCAAAACCTCGTCTTTTGTAAAGGATGGTGCCGGGTGAATTCCCGTGACCCGAAATACCCCTTTCGTCAAGGTGCCTGTTTTATCAAAAACCACAGTATCAACATGATTAATCGCCTCTAGGTAATTACCGCCCTTGACCAAGATACCCTTCTTAGAAGCTGCTCCAATCCCGCCAAAGAATCCTAAAGGGATAGAAATCACTAAAGCACAAGGACAAGACACTACCAAAAATACCAAAGCGCGATAAAACCATTGAGAAAAGGCAGCGTTTTCCATAAACAAAGGAGGTAATAGGGCAAGCAGCACCGCCACCAGCACTACCACCGGCGTATAATAATGGGCAAATTTGGTGATGAATTTTTCTGTCGGTGCTTTTTTACTTCCAGCATTCTGCACCAGATCAAGAATTTTGGCAACGGTTGATTCCCCGTATACCTTCGCCACCTGCACCGTTAATAAGCCATCTTTATTAATAAAGCCGCTTAGAACATCATCCCCGGTTTTTGCCCTACGGGGAACCGATTCACCTGTTAAGGCTGATGTATCCATCATGGCCTGACCTTCCATTACTACTCCGTCTAGGGGCACTCTTTCACCAGGCTTGATGACCATGAGATCCCCAATGGCCGCTTCTTCCGGAGCTACTCTTCTGATTTCCCCATCGATAGACAAATTAACATAGTCCGGTCTGATATCAAGCAGTTCTTTTATGGATCTGCGGGATTGATCCACAGCTCGATCCTGGAAATATTCGCCGATCTGATAAAACAACATCACCGCCACCCCTTCCGGGTATTCCCGAATGGCAAAGGCGCCCAAGGTAGCAATAGTCATCAGAAAATTCTCATCGAAGACCTGACCGCGCAGGATATTTTTACCGGCCCGCAGTAATACTTCTCCTCCCACAATGAGATAACTGAAGAGAAATAAAGCAAATTTCATGCCGGGACTCCAAAAAGGAAGAAAGGCTAAGGCAAAGAGTCCACCGCCCAAACCCAAGGAAATAACACGTTTTTTCTGAGTTTCTCCCTCTTCCTGATCCCCATTATTTTTTAGTTTGCCCTCGTTACCCTCATTCTTTTCGATGATATTAACCTCAGGTTCGTATTTTTTTGCAATCCCCTCAGCGTTTTTCATTAACTCAGGGAGATTTGCTTCCTCTTCCGTCTCTAATGTCAAGGTTTTGCTAATAAAATTTACCGTAGCAGTGATAACACCGGGAAGCTCGGCAACCCCCTGCTCGATCTTAGCCCCGCAATTAGCACAATTTAAACCTTCCAAAATAAATTCTTTTACCATTTCTCCTTCATCCCATTTCTAATTAGAGTGAAACTTCTATCAGCAGGGTTTTCTTCATCCCCTACCGATAGTTAGTTGAACCAATCAGGAACTAAGCGTCCGTTACCCCTCATAATAAAGGTGGGGCTCTTACGTACGGTTATGCAGAAAATTTTGGCTTAATTATTTGTGTTTAATATGGGCCAAACCACACTCAATAATCTGTTGCACATGTTCATCATCGAGAGAATAATATACCACTTTGCCTTCTCGGCGATATTTTACCAATCGTGCCTGTTTGAGGATTCTTAATTGGTGGGAAATAGCTGATTGATTCATCTCCAAAAGAGCAGCTATATCACACACGCACATTTCCGATGTAAACAAGGCAGAAACAATCTTTATTCTGGTACTGTCTCCAAAAATCTTAAAAAACTCTGCTAGATCTACCAAGATTTCCTCTTGGGGCATATATTCTTTCGCCTGGGTCACCACTTCTTCACGAATGATGTTACAAGCGCAGCTTTCCACTTTGTCTTTATTTTCTCTGGTCATGACAAACATACCCCCAAAGCAATACATTATATGAACAGTTGCTCATATGTTGTATTGTACACATAAGGTAATGTGCTGTCAATCACCTTTAAGAAAATTTTTTGCAAAAAAAAACGGCATGAGTGGACTCAAATGCCGTTTTACACAAGTTCCTAACTGAAGTGAAGATGCTATTTTAATCCTAATCCTTGTCTTTTCTTATTAATATGCGCCACAATGTCATTGGCTACTTCTTGGGGATCATCACCCAAGGCAATTTTCCCTCCTGTCAGTCCTTCCACATCGGCTGTCAAAAGCTGTACTAGTTTAGGTGCTCCAGTGACAAAGGGCGTGGGAGATAAATGAGTATAGGTGCCGAAAGCCAAAGCAAATACCCCGTCAATAGTGGCTTTTTGTTCCATCCATTCCGGCGCGGTCACTGCAATGGGCAAATCGGGGACATCTACATCGAGATGATCCGCTAGTGCCGTAACCAGCATGGAGATACGACCTGTATCGGTACATGTGCCAAAGCTTAAAACGGGCGGCACTTTTAGTAATTTGCACACTTGCTGCAAACCGGGTCCTGCCAGATTAATAGCCTGGAGATTACATAAACCGGCCACCTCCAAACCATGATTGCCACATCCGGCACTTACTACCAATATATCCTTCTTGATTAGTTCCTTCACCAAATTAATAGTATTCCAATCCTGGGGGCCATTACGCAAGGTAGAACAGTTGACGAGAGCCACAACACCTTTGATTTTACCCGCTGTAATAACATCAACTAACGGCTCCAGTTTATTACCCAAAGCATGCAACACCGCTTCTGTTGAAAAACCGGCTATGGCTTTTTGGGTCCTCTTGGGCACCTTCGGCTCAATTTTCCCTTGGCGTTTTTTAAAATTATCTATGGCCAAATCAATCAACCGGTCTGCTATGTTTGCAACTTCTCCCGGACGATACTCCATTTTTTCCTGCAGACCCGGAACACCGATAATGCTGCTCACACTAACCAAGGTAATCTGATATTTCTCCGCATAATGATCGAGAGCCGGCGGGGAACAGTTTTCCTCCATGGCAATCACATCAACAGTACCGGTGGCCAGCAATGGTTCAATGGACAACCAGTTACCCATTAGGCCTACAAACACATTGTCCACGGGGAATCTTTGTAAAAGCTCCTGACCCGTTTCTATGGAGCCAACTATTCTTAGGCCTTTTGCTCCTGCAGCCTTAGCCCTTTCCTGCACTTCCGGGCTATGAGCTTTTTCCAGAGTGGCGACACCAACCCAAGGCTGATGACCGTTAAAAACAATATTGACATAATCAGGATCCATGATACCCAAATCCACGTCTACTTCATGGGGAGCGGGTGTTCCGAATAAAATGTCTTGTACCATCTCCAACCCAATTTGCGCCGTATATATTGTGGCCAATCCTAAGCGCAAAGCTTTAAGAGATAGAGAAACATAATCCCCGTCTACATTAGTTAAACAGCTGGCAACACAGTTTTGTTCTTCATGAACCACACCTGAAGGATATATCCCCAACTTTTTCCAAACAGCTTTTCTTTTTTTCGGGGCAAAAACTTCCACCAATACGCTAGGATCCTCAGCATCCTTGGCCATTTCTTTTTCCAAAAAATCAGCTAAAGCTATCGCCATCCCATTTTGGTCCTGACTGACCTCAAGACCGCATTTTTCGCACATCCATTTTAATTTATCCGGGTCTTTGATGGTAAAAGGCGTTATCCCTTCACCTGTTGCCCTTAGTGTCCGGTAAGCTTCATAGGCATGATGGCTGTATGTGCCGGCACCCATAATATTCTGAAGCAGGAAAGCTCTTATGGCCATAGCATCGGGACCGATCCCACATACACCCTTGTCCTGTCCCCCTTTTTCGCTGATCCGGCAAGGTCCTTGAGAACATAGCTTGCAGCTTAATCCTTGCAAGCAAAATTTACACCGAATCTTTTCCTGGGCTGCATAACGGTCAAATACGTTGCTCAACCCGTCTTCCCGAATCCTTTGAACCATCTCCTCAACAGAATCATGATAACTAACACGCCCCTGACTCTTTTCCAAAATCGTCTCATCCAAAAAAATCCCTCCTAAAAGATCATTCTCTTAAGAGTTTTTCAATATTCGAGATGGTTTATGCAAAAGATCATGGTTGAGCCCAGCATGATAATTTATGCCATGATAATGAGACTAAGAGCCATCACCACCATCCCGGCAATAAGACCATAGATAGCCAGATGATGTTCTCCGTATTTTTCTGCCGTAGGCAGCAATTCATCCAAAGAGATATAAACCATAATACCCGCGACCCCGGCAAAGGTTAGACCAAACATGGCCTCATGGAAAAAAATCTGTAAGAGCAAAAACCCCACAATGGCACCTACAGGTTCGGATAATCCGGATAAAAAGGAATACTTAAATGCCTTTTTCCTGCTCCCTGTAGCAAAAAAAACCGGCACGGATACGGCAATGCCTTCCGGGATGTTATGTATGGCGATGGCAATAGCAATTGTCACCCCCAAAGCAGGGTCTTCAATAGCAGAGATAAAGGTTGCCAAGCCTTCGGGAAAATTATGAATGGCTATGGCCAAAGCAGAAAATAAGCCCATGCGTAATAAAGCAGCATCATTTTTCCGGGGTTTTTTCATATCGTTAATATCGTGCATTTCATGGGGATTTTCCTCAGAGGGGACAAGCTTATCAATAAGAGCAATGAGGCCAATTCCGACAAAAAAAGCAATGGTAGTAATCACATAGCCCTGGGTGGCTCCATAAATCTCTTCCAGGGAAACTCTGGCCTCAGGAAAGATCTCAATCATAGAAACATATAACATGACCCCGGCAGAAAAACCCAAAGCAACAGTGAGAAACTTTTTATTGGTTTGTTTCGTGTAGAAAGCCAAAACACTGCCAATCCCTGTAGATAAACCGGCAAAAAGTGTAATGCCAAAGGCAAATAAAAGGTTATTAAAAATGATATCCATAAATCCTGATAACTCCTTTTAAAACAAATTATGCTTTCGGAATAATCCCCGCAGATTTATCTAATAATAAAGCTTAACAAGTTAATCTAATCTATCAACTGATAAAGGAGGATATTTATGAAAAAACATAACCCGGATGATCGCAGCGATAATGTGGATAGAATACAAGAAAATATTAATCATACCCTGGGAAATATTGAAGCTGCAGAAGAGCTGATCCAGGAAACAGATAACCCCAAAATGAGGAAAGAACTCCAAGAAAAAAACCGCCGACGCATGGAAGCCTTACATGGCATGAAAGAAGAAATTAAAGATGAGGCATGGGATAAAAAACACGGATATCAAGACGAAAAATAACTATATGAACATACGCTCTCTGTTAAAAAACCGGGAGCGTATGTTTATTACCTCATGTCCGGGCAATGATCTTCTTCACCATTAGAACATGAGGAATGCCTTCTTCCAAAAATTCATCAGAGACTGTTTGATAACCAAGCTTACGATAGAATCCTTCTGCCTGAGTCTGACCATGCAAGCAAACTTGCTCCAGCCCATATTCCAAGGCAATGTCCTCCAGAGCTTTGACAATTTCTTTGCCCAGACCAAATTTTCGGAATGATGGCAAGATGCAAATCCTGCCCAATTTCCCATACTCCTCCATAAAAAGAATGCGTCCTGTACCTACTGCCTGATCATTTTGATATATCAGAACATGGGCTGCACCGCCGTTTAATTTGTCAAATTCATCAATTTCAACTTCTAAAGGCACTCCTTGTTCCTTGACAAAGACCTCCGTTCTGATCTGAAGCGCTAGTTTAAGATCATCGTGCTTAGTAATTTTTTTGGCAATCATGGATTTTATTCCTTTCTAACTTTGTTCTTCCTTTACCTGCCCAAAGCGGCAACGGCCGCGCCAATTAAGGATGCATGTTCTAAACTGAGGAATTCATAACGAACACCCGAGGTATCTGCCAAATATTTTTTTAGGAAATATTCGATCTTACCGCGCAAGCCCTTTAAGGCAAAAAACGTGGTTCCTTCGGTCATAATGCCGATAGGCGCACAGGGATTTTTCCCTTGGCCCAGATAACCAATCAGTCCGGCTAAGTTTACTGCTATAAAAAAAGCCGCTCTTTCTAGGATCTCGTCTATCAGCCAATAAACTATAACCCCATCCTTTTCCTGACCGACCCGAAGACATGGTGTCAAAGGGTTTTCTTCTTTCGGGGGATAAGACAGAAAATCATCCAAATGCTCCGTTTCCAATCTTGTCACCTGGGCTAATTTTTCAGAAAAGGCAGTTGAAAACAGCCCTTCCGACCCAGCAGTTTTCAGCACGGCAAGGGTCAGATTCCCCAGGTAGGCACCGGCGACCATTTTTTCAAAATGATAAACCTCAGGATCAAAATAAGTCTGATCCAAGGACCGGTCAATGAAGCCCCGGGGGGCTTTGTTGTAGCGGCCCCATTCCATATTAATAATCATGCTCTTTTCCAGGTCAAGATTCCCGGCTTTTTGAATGTTTTTGTTTTGTTCCAAATATGAAGCATTGGTTCCCGTGCACCTAAAATAAAGCCGATAAATCCGTCGAATATTCTTCCCTCTGCCGCTCCCTGGCCTGCTAGCAAGACAGCCACCGTATCATTTAAAAGGACGATCTTTTTCTCCTCTGCCGCTCTCTGCTCTTGGAGCGCAGCTAACAGGCTTCTCCTGATATATTGTCCTTCCACGTCAGGCACATTGATTTCTTTGGTAAAGCATAGTAAGCGACCATCTCCGTCAGGGCTCATTTCCATAGGATAAGAAAAACAAAAACCAATGCGGTGGGAATAATGTAAATAGGGTGTCACGAAAGAAGCCAGCTTGCGGAAAAATTCATCCCCAGAGATTTTCCCTTGGCTCCCCGGCATGGAATATTTTTGAAAGTTTTCAATAACCGGCCGACCCGTTGAGGTAAAATACACTACAGCAACACGAAAATGTGTCCCTCCGGCATCTAAAGCGATGACCCTTTCATCGGCAGGTATTCGAGCCGGTGGTTGAATATAGGTAGGAAGCATGGCGAGGGAACTATCTCGCCCCGCCAATCCTTCTTTCATTTCTTGACGAAAAATGGCACATTGTGTTTGAAAAGGGATTCTTCTTTTCCCATCCATGCGATAACGATGTAAAAACGCCTGAACTTGGGTTCTTTCATCCATCTCATCATCTATCCTTTACGTAGAAGATATTAATCTTATCTTCGCTTTCCCGGCTTTAATTCCTTGTCAATAGTCAAATATTTCATGGTAAAAAAACAAGGAAGCATTCCCTATGCTTCCCCGAGAGGTGAAAATTATTTCCGAAGTTCATTTAGAATATCTACCGTTTGGGAACACCCAATACGGGTGCATCCTAATTCTTTAAAGCGTAGCACATCTTTTAATGTTCTAATGCCCCCGGAGGCTTTGATTTTAACCTGGGGTAAACAGTATTGGCGCATCAGATTTACATCTTCTTCGACGGCCCCGCCGGAGCCAAAGCCGGTGGAAGTCTTGGCAAAATCGGCGCCGATATCGTTGACAATATGGCACGCGGCAATTTTTTCCTCCCGGTTTAAATAGCAATTTTCAAAAATAATTTTGACTAAAGCACTTTTCTCATGAGCTGTGACAACGATCTCCGCCAGTTCCTCCCGAACATAATCATAGCATGCGGATTTCAGCTTTCCGATATGCAAAACCACATCCAGCTCCCGGGCACCTTGATTTAATGCTTCCTTGGCCTCTGTCAGTTTAGTTATAGGCGTTGTGCTCCCGTGGGGAAAACCTATCACTGCGGCTACTTTAACCTTGCTTCCTGCAAGAACTCGGACAGCCAGATTCACATCACCAGGACGGACACAGACGGCAGCAATACCGTAAGAGTGCGCCAAACGGCATCCTGCTAAAATTTCATCATCTGTAAGTTGGGGTTTTAAGACTGCATGATCGATCATGTCGGCAATTTCTTGATAGGTAACCATATTTAACTCGCCTTTCCTTTTCTGCGTATTTTTAGGATACCTGGCACCTGGTCTCATTTCGCTTATGCTTGCTCTTCAGGTGTAGATAGATCTGTCTTTTTTGTTAAGATCGCCATAAATTCTTCCCCGCTGATGGTTTCCTTTTCCAGAAGATATTTGGCCAGTTCGTGCATTTTATCTTTATTCTCCTCCAGAATCTTAACGGCACGCTGATAGCATAATTGTAGGATACCATGTACTTCCTGATCAATCTTCGAGGCAGTTTCTCCACAAACCAGGAGCGATGTATCTCCACCCAAATAAGGATTGTTCTGTGTTTCTAAGGCCATCATGCCAAAATATTCACTCATCCCAAATCTGGTAACCATGGCTCGAGCGACCTTCGTAGCTTGTTCAATATCGTTGGACGCCCCTGTGGTCATAGTGTTAAAAACTACTTGTTCAGCAGCGCGCCCGCCCATAAAAGTAGCGATCTTATCTAAAGCCTGATCCTTGCTCATCAGCACCTGCTCCGTTTCATCCAATTGCATGGTATAGCCTAAAGCTCCTGATGTTCTTGGAATGATGGTAATTTTATGCACCGGAGCGGAATGGCTTTGCTTTGCCGCTACCAAGGCATGTCCAATTTCATGATACGCAATAGTTAGTTTGTCTTTCATAGGAATAACAGCATTTTTTCTTTGATATCCGGCAATGACCACTTCCACGGATTCTTCCAGGTCGCTTTGAATGATTTCTTTCCGCCCCAATTTCACAGCCCTGAGAGCTCCTTCATTAATGATATTTGCCAGGTCCGCTCCGGAAGCACCGGCGGTAGCTCGGCCTATGGCGTTAAAATCAATATCCGGACTTAGTTTCACATTTTTGGCATGGACTTTTAAAATGGCCACCCGGCCGTTCAAATCAGGCAATTCCACAGGGATGCGCCGATCAAACCTGCCCGGTCGTAACAGAGCTTTATCTAATGTTTCCGGTCTGTTGGTTGCTGCCAGTATCACCACTCCTGTATCGGGATTAAAACCATCCATTTCAGTAAGTAGCTGATTTAATGTCTGCTCTCTTTCATCATTGCCACCCATGACACCGGAATTACGACTTTTACCGATGGTATCAATTTCGTCAATAAAAACAATACATGGCGCCTTTTCCTGAGCCTGTTTAAATAAATCCCGCACCCGAGCTGCCCCCATACCGACAAACATCTCCACGAATTCCGAGCCGGATATGGAAAAGAAAGGTACTTTTGACTCTCCCGCCACAGCCTTAGCCAGAAGGGTTTTCCCTGTTCCCGGAGGTCCCACCAATAATGCTCCTTTGGGAATTTTTGCCCCTACCTCTTTATAACGCTGGGGATTATGCAAAAAATCCACGATTTCCATTAAAGCTTCTTTGGCCTCATCCTGTCCCGCCACATCGGCAAATGATTTCCCTGTCTCAGCCTCCACATATATTTTGGCATTACTTTTGCCAAAACTCATAACGTTACCCATGCCGCCTATTTTGCCTTGGAATCTGCGCATTAGCATCTGACCAAGGGCGATAAAGATAATCAGTGGCAAAATCCAGGCCAATATAAAGTTGGCTAAGGGAGAGTTTTCCCTTGGTATCACCTGACTGAATTCCACCCCGGCCTTATAAAGCCGGTTCACCAAATCCGGATCGTCCACACGGCCGGTGACAAACAAGTTGTCTTGACCTGAACTGCTTTTGGTGGTAAAACCGATTTGATTGGCCTGAATTTCTACACTTTTGATCTGGCCTGCTTCAATTTGTTTTAAAAATGTTCCGTAATCAACTTGAGTGATTTGTCCTTTGACAAACATAGGAAGGACAAATGTGTTAATGATTAAAATGATCCCCAATACGATAAGATAATAATAAATCAATGGTTTCCTAGGGTTTTTGTCTTCCTGCATCTAATTCTCCCCTTTCATGGGCTAATTCATTTCTCAGCGTTGACCCTGTCTAAAAGCCGGTTAAGTTTTTTCAGGACTGTAATTATTTCTTCATAGGTATGATCCGGCTCCTCCTCCAAATGTTTGCGCATTTTTCGATTCAGCGCTTCGTCCATTACCTGCACGATCCGGTTACCTTCTTCTGTCAGCGTTACCAATACGACTCTTTCATCATCCAGATCACGAGAACGATCTACCAATCCCATGGCTTCAAGTTTTTTACACGTGGCAGAAATGTTAGCGCCTGCGATACACAGATCATTACCTAAGCTGCCGATGGTATGGACTTCATTTTGGTGCAGCAACATAAGAATTCGGGCCTGAGAATTAGTTAATCCGAATTGTTCACAAAAGGAATTTAAGACTTTATTGGAATTTTCATTAATTTTTCTGATATATTCCAAGAATAGATTTTTGAAATTAGCAACATCCATACTTTCCCTCCTAACTTTATTCTCGCGCAGCGTTTCCTCACGTTTGTAATATTGCTATATTTTAGATTGTTTATTATATATATATAATATGCTTCATTCTAATTATAGTCAATGATTTATCTCATTCTTTTTCGCATTTATTTTGTTTCAAATTCACAAAATATCAGGGGGTTTCCTTGTTCCTGAATTAACCGAAGGAGATCATCAGGTTTCATAAAAATGGTTGCAGTATTCTCCATAGGATGCACGCCGATTAAATCTTGCTCTGTCAATTCATGGTCAAATACCACAGTGACATCATGAGATGCGTTGTTAAGCACACCCAAAGGTGTCACCCCTCCCGGTTTTAACCCCAAAAACTTTTCCAGCCTGGATTCACTGGCAAAACTCAGGCTGCGGCTAGAAATTTTCCCGGCCAGCTCTTTTAGATTCACTGTTTTATGTCCGGCTAAAACCACCAGATAGTGATTACGTCCTTTATCATCACGCAAGAACAGATTTTTGACGACCTTTTCCGGCGCCGGTAAATCCAGTGCCATCATTTCCTCAATAGTATAGACAGGAACATGCTCATAAGAGGTGTACTCCATTCCTTTCCTGTTTAAAAGCTCATAAGTTTCTGATTTTCCCAGCATTATCTTATTCCTTTCTTGAAATAAATTTTATGGTTTCATAACCATTGTTAATTCAAATATTATTGCTGCGACAAAGAATAACAATAAAAGAAAAGTATGTCCTTTACGGATTGTTTGATTTTGACAATTAAACAATACCATAAAAGTCCATACTTTTCATTAGTTTAATCAATTCTTAGCTGAGCTGGATCACAAAACGATCGTACCTGGCAATTCTTTTAATTAAAGTTCGAGAGATTTAACTATGACCGTAACAGCTTCCGCCCTGGTAGCCTTATTTTGTGGTTTAAAAGTACCATCTTCATATCCTGACATGATATTATTACCTGATATAGTATTTACAGCTTCCATGGCCCAATCGGAAACCGATTCGATATCAGCAAAGGACCCGACCCCATCTCCACCTGCCAATTTTGTTGTTTTCACAATCATTACCGCCATCTGTTCCCTAGTAATGGGATCATTAGGACCAAAGTTCTCAGCATTGTATCCGGTTACTATACCATGACCTGCTGCAGTAGAAATTGCGTCTCGAGCCCAGTGATTTTCCGTATCCTTAAACACTGTGCCCTGCTCCGAGCTTAAGTTAAAGGCCTTTACCAATAGGGATGCAAATTCAGCTCTGGTAATGTTGTTATTGGGCTTAAATGTGCCGTCTTGGTATCCCTTTATCACCTGGGTTGCCACTAGTTTTTCAATACCGGCTTTTGCCCAATGACTGTCAATATCTTTAAGCAGCAATGTCACTTGACCATAGGCATCAACCCAGTATGGATTGCTAATGGCAAACATTTTGTGTTCGCTGGCATCAATGACCATAATAGCAAACCAGGCATGGTCCGTATTGATCGCCTCATCGATTTGGTACATTATATTTTTCTCTCCATTATAGCTGTCAATCTTGAGCACATTCTTGATTATCTGCCCATTATAGTCATAGGTGTTTTGGCCCAAATTGCTTAAAAGAAGAATCGTATCGACACCATTTAAGGTTTTTACCTCAATAGAAGTGTTAAATCTCCAATCTGCGTCCTGATCAACTGAATATTTCTCCCCAAACATTTCATCATTTGGTATCAGAATCGGGCCTAATGATGTATAGGAATTACCCTTAACTATAGCTTGAGCGGTAGCAAGACCCACCTCTTCAATGGACATACCTTTCGTATCACCCAGGAAGACAAAGGTACGCCCCTTTCCACTGTTATAAACGCCAGGTTTTGAGTTATCAATGCCGGGATAGAGTACATCGTGAGTATCGGATGCTCCAAGCATATAATGGGCTTTCGTTACAGGTGCTCCCGAAACGGAACCACCAACAAGATATGCGCTCCACAGTTCGGCTGCTTTGTTAATAGTATCAATATGCTCTTCATCAGTGCTACAGGCATTAATTTCAATATTATCAAAGCTGTTGTCATAACCACCGGGAACCTGAGAATTTTCATTGGTATAGAAGAGCCCATATGAATAATATGGATGATTTGCTGTAATTGTCGCACCGGCATCATGGGTTTGTTTAACAAAATATTTGAAATTGGCAAATTGGTCCATGATATTATTCTCTTGTTTTTCATCAAGGAAGAACCGGTAGCTTTCCATATCCTGAGGAATTACATTAAAGTGAGCCCAGCTGGCGGAAATTTCCTCAGAGGGAAGGTAGCCGATCATCCCATATTTCTTGGCATATTTGTATGACTCATTGTTATTGGTCGTAAAATCATGATCTGTTGTAAAGGCTACATCCAGACCTGCTGCCAATAATGACTTTATAACATCCTCCGGTAATGCAAAAGCATCATTTTTATTGGAGTGATGATGGGGATCCGTAGAAAACCAGCCTTGGGGTGCTCCAAGCTCTTGATCAATCTTCACAGTGTATCTAGTCTTTTCTTTTGTATTATAAGTCTCAATTAAAGGCAGGGAATAAAAATAGTATCCTTCGCCGAAAATTTTGGCGGTGAATTCCCCGGGAGGAACTTTTGCCACTACTTCACCCTTGCTATTTTCGTCTTTAGCATAAAACACAGCATCTCCGGTAAAACGAACAACGGGATAAAGCCCTTCTATTTCTACTCTGGCCCAAAGGGGTTTATCTGTCTTATCTACGATGTTAAATGTTACTTCAGCCAAAGCTTCTCCTGCCTTAAGGGATATTCCCTGGGAAGTTCCATCGTTAATAGAAATCGGCTGGCCTTTTGCAAAGCCATTACTTTCTATATAAATGGAGTAATCTCCCTTAGGTAGATCAAAATCAAAGGTACCATTAGCTTCACCAATAAACCATCCAAAAACCTGATCATCTTTTTGCGCAATTACCACCGGATTGGCAATAGGCTTTCTGCCGGATACGTCATAGGCAGTGCCGGTCACTTTCATGGTTTCAAGGGCATGGTATTTATTAAGAAAATCAACGACTTCTTTGGTGTCGGCTTGATCGTCAATAAATAAATATTCATCGTAGATGCGAAACTCTTGGGCCGCATAAGGATAGTTAGCCCGCAATTCCTTATAACCTACCGAACCGCCGTTTCTGCTCCAGGGATGTTCTCCTATAGATTTTCCATCAACATAACCCAGATTGGGCCCGGGGAGAATCAATGTTGTGGCAAAAACATTGCGGTCTGTTTTACCATAGGTGTTAATTCCCGTTAATATGGCCAGATCTGCCATGGCACCGCCATCATCCCCTTTGTTGGTAATAGAAAAACGATTGGAAAGGGATGGGGACTCGACATCATTGTTACTTTTTACGGTGTCAAATATATAAACGTATTCATTGTCCGGTCCAACCCCATAATAGGTAACAACATCAAAAGTAAAATCAGCAACTTCTTGGAAAACCCGACTTACTCTGACAGCAGGCAAACCACCATTGGCGACCTCTTTTTTAGCCTCAAAATCATAATTTACCAAATCAAACTTCACGACACCACTGTTGTTGGGCGACCAGGAATCCCAGCCATTCATTAAAAACTCCACGGACCATACGGTATCGCGCCCAAAGCTGACATTACCCTTCAGCACCTTATTTTCTACGGCACCATTAACTCTGCCTGCATCTAATATGGATCCGGAAGGATAACCCCAAGGATTTCTTGTACCTACAGCAAGTACAATCCCCACTTTGTTGTTCATAATAATGATATCATGAGGGTGTAATGCCTCTCCATTCTCGAAGACTGTCTTGCTGCCATTTGCAGCAGCACCAAGATAATTTGCTACCGTCCCAATATACAAGTCATCTGTAGAAATAGACCCATTGGCAATATCAGCATTTATTATGTACTGATTACTTTGACCGGCAGGGCTTACAATATCGTCAGTTGCTGCCAATGCCCCAAAGGATAAACCAAATAACATAATGATAGCCAGCAAAATGGATAACCGCGACCTAGTTCTTATCATTTGACAGTCCCTCCTATTAATTAGAAATTTAATTAGAATTTTTTTGATCCCTGATCAGCTTATGATGGTGCCCTCCTTTCCTGTTTGAACATTAAAGTAATCTTACTTTTTAATTATTAGTAGCAATTTCCTTGCCATTAACTAACTCTATTATTAAAATCTTCCCCTCTTTAATAACAGGCTCTCTATCAATATATTGCGATAATTTAGTTTTTAGCAAAAACTTTTCAGTCACAAATGACTTAATTTAGTCATTTGTGACTCAAAATATAGTTGCGCGCTTGACAAAAAATGTGCTTCGGCCAGATTACGCTACTCATCTCAACTTTCGTTTAACAGTTTTTTTATATAGCCTTCAGTGTCATTCAGAAACCTTTTTGTTATTTGATAATGATCTGTTTCCTTGTAAGCGATTTTATCCAAGGGACAATGATCAAAATCATAGATAACGGCATGAGGAAAGCCCATTAAAATTGGTGAATGAGTAGCAATGATAAATTGGGTATTGCCTTTTTCGATCAATTGATGCATCACAATCAAAAAAGCTAGCTGCCTTTGGGGTGACAAAGCTGCCTCCGGCTCATCCAACAAATAGATACCTTTTTGATTAAACCGATTCAAAAACAAGGAGAGGAAAGCCTCCCCATGTGACTGTTCATTCAAGGATTTTCCTCCGTAAGGCAGGTAAACACTATGTCCACCGCGCCATGGATCTTGAGCTAATTCGTCTAAATACCCGGCAAAATTAAAAAATGTTTCGGCTCTTAAAAAAAAACCATCTTTAAGCTTCGGCATCCACGATAATGTTAATATCTCTTCTAAAGCAAAATCTGCATCGTTAACCGTGTCAACCGCAAATATATTATTTTTGCCCCCACCCTGATACGCAAAACCACATTTATGAGCGATAGCTTCCAGCAAAGTAGATTTTCCGGAACCGTTTTCCCCCACAAAAAAAGTCACATCACTTTCAAAGGTAATACTAGTTACCTCAGAAATGGAAGGAATGTTAAAAGGATATTTGTTGCTGTTTGACACCTTAGACCAATCAAACCGTACTTCTTTTAAATATGGCAAAATATAACCTCCCTGTTTATCTTTTCAAATTACCAAAAAGATACTTGCAAAGCTAGATGCCAACATACCCTGTTCTATTGATTAAGATGTACGATAAAAATATGAACAGGTACATTTCCCTGTTCACTTTATCACATTCATATTTAATAATACGAAAACCCCATAGGTTTAAAACTTACGATATTTGTTGAGATCTTGAATCAGGATCTTAAATCCTCTAATAATATTGTCAAACATGCCTATACGATAAAGATTTACGATTACTATGCCAATGGGAATGGCCACAATCATTCCGATGATGCCGCCAAGTTTATAGCCAATATACAAAAACAGTAAAGTTACCAAAGGGGTGAGCCCGACACTATCTCCTACCATTTTAGGTTGTAAGGCATTCTTAACCAGTAGACAGACTGTATATAAAGCCATTAAGAATACGGCATCAAAATAATTGCCTAAAATAAACTCCACTAAAGCCCAAGGCCACAGAATGAATCCTGTTCCAAATACAGGTAATAAATCTATCAATCCTGTGATAATAGCAATTAACAGCGAATAATTTGTCCCGATAAATTGAAAGCCGGCAAACATGAAAATAATTATAATAAACATGATTTTGATTTGGGCTTTAAAATATCCACTTACGGCATGTTTAAAATAATGTACTACCATATTATATTTTTCTAAAATTGCCTCCGGGATTATTGCTTTTGTTTTATCAATGATAATCTCACGGTCTTTAATGAAAAAATATGCAGAAATAAATACGATTAAGATACCTAAAATATATTCTCCAATACTTCTTGCGAAACTAATCGTAGCCTCAGATACTCTTTCGCTGCCGATAAATGAATTGATGGCCTCTTTAAAATGCCCGGCAACTTGATCTATGGACGCTTGTAAATCTAAAGGTAAAATTCCAAATATTCCGGATAAGTTTTCCCCAACTTGATCTAGTGTTTCATTAATTAACACCACAATATTTGGCAAGTCATTGATCAAAGAACTTGTCTGCCCGATGAGAAATTGAATTATTCCATAGATGGCAAAAATAACTCCTGCAATTACCGCAATCACAATAATAGCCGAACTATGTTTCCTGACAATTTTTACTCTTTTTTCTAAAAACTTAACTAAAGGATTCGCAATTAGAGCAATAATCCACCCCACAATAAAGGGTAGAAAAAAGATTAAGACTTTCGGTAGTAAATAAATTAAACATAGTATTACTACTGCGTATATAATCAGACTTATGATTATTTTGAGGTATATATTTCTATTTTCATTTTGCATAAGGTTGCTCCTGATTATATTTTGACTTAACACTAAGATCAACAACCCGTGATTATTTCTCGAGCCTTTCAATTAGTGGCATAAGCTCACTCATATTTTTAATAACATAATCCGCACCACAGGATTTATATACAGAACCTGCCCGCTCATATTCTTTGTCTTTTTCTTCTTGAGAAAGGGCATTAAACTCACTTTCCCTAAGACCCATAACCGAACTGCCTTCAATTACGCCAACAGTGATAAGTCCTGCGTTCTTACCTTCTTTGATATCTGCAACCGTATCACCAACCTTGATTACGGAAGAAACATTTAGCAAACCTAAGGCTTCAAAGTTTTTAAAAATCATATAAGGATAAGGCCTGCCAAAATTATTAACAGCGTTTGGGGAACACCAAAAATCTGGCTTATAACCGTTTTTCTCCGCCTTTGGTACTACTATACTCATCATTTCATCCGTATAACCTGTAGTCGAACCAACTTTAATATTTCGTGCACGAAGATCCTCCACAGCCTTTAAAACAAAGGGCTTAGGTTCTGCAAAATCTTGCAAAATATCCATTATGGAGGCTTCGCTGGCAGCATAGACGGCATCTACATCGTCATTTGTAAAAGTCCTGCCATGGATTTTCAGCCATTCTGTAAAAATCCTCTCCATTTTCATCATCATTTCAATGTGATTCCATTTAAGCACTCCCATTGGCTCACGAACTTCCTCAATAGTGGGTGAAACACCAAACCGTTTAAAAGCCTCAATAAATGCTTGCACCGGGGCAAAAGAGCCGAAATCAATTGTTGTGCCGGCCCAGTCAAAGATAACTGCTTCAATTCTTTTACTCATTTGCAATCTCCTCACTTAAGAAATTTTTGACACTTGCATTGTTCTAATAATCACATTTCATCTCGAGGAATTGGTAACCTATTTTTTATTTCTACAATTTTCGCCAACTTCCTTCATGAAATATTTATCCAACAGGAAATTTTCCTCGGGTCTTAAGTATAATGCAATATAAAAGAAGGAACAGAGGTTTATCTCTGTTCCAAATTATTTCAGCTTAATTTTCTTATCACAAGAATCCAATCTTATAAACATATCTACCATTACAGATATGCCTTTTAAAAGATATTACGGATCCAACACCTCTGTCACTGTCCCAAAATCATATCCCTGGTCCTGCAGTCTTGCAATAATGGCCGGTAGGGCTTGGGGAGTTTGGGCCGCTGCTTGATGCATAAGAACGATGGCACCCGGTTTGATATTATTGACAACACGATTCGCAATTGCTTCCACCCCGGGATTTTGCCAATCTAATGAATCTACGGTCCACATAATAGTCAAATAACCTAGGTTGGCAATGACATTCAGGATCATCTGGGTATATTCACCGAAAGGAGGTCTGAACAAATAGGGAATTCTCCCTGTAACTGTTCTGATAATGGTACCGGTCCTTAAAATCTGATCGGTCACTTCGTTAACAGTTAATTGAGGTAAATGAGGGTGGGTGTAACTATGATTACCGATTTCATGGCCGGCGGAGGCAATGTCACGGGCTAATTGAGGATAGTTCTCCAGCCAAATACCGGAGAGGAAAAATGTCGCTCGCACATTGTTTTGGGCCAAAATATTGAGCAGGGTCGTTGTCTGGTTATCACCGTAGGTAGCATCGAAAGTAAGGGCGACCATCCTTTTCGCGGGGTTACCCCGGTAAATTGCCTGACCGGTTCCCGGTGCGGCAATATTAAGTACTTGCCCTATTTGTATTACATCAGGGTCTTGAATGTTGTTTATTCTGATCAAATCAGGCACTGTGGTTCTGAATCTTAGAGCAATGCTGTATAAGGTATCCCCGGGACGTACTACATAAATAATCATACCGGGTTCTCGAGCATTTTCCGGGAGCAGGAGTTTCGTTCCGGGAAAAATGAGATCCGGGTTGGGAATATTATTTAAGTCCAAAATGCTACGCATCGTAATCCCATAACTTTGAGCGATTTTTGTGAGTGTGTCCCCAGACTGTACCGTATATATGATACCCCCGGGAGGTGGCCCTCCGGGCGGCTCCATGACCCGGGTTGGAATAATCAGGCTAGTGCCGGGCATAATCTGGTTCGGGTCAACAATACTATTGACGGAAGCAATCGCCGAGACAGTAGATCCATACTGTCGGGCAATGCCATATAAGGTATCGCCCGGCTGGACCGTATATAAAACCTCAGGCATTTTTTCTCACCCCGTTCGTCCTGTCATGTGGACATTTTTAATATATTTATGTCATGCCCTGAGGTTTAATAACCGGTTGTCTTTATTTTTTTCAAATTAATTAAAGACAATACTTACCTGTACAATTTTGGACAACTATTTTAAAAACCGTCACCTTCTTGACTTCCTGGTCATTAAACAAAAAATCCCGATCCGTCTGGTGCTTCATGATGGCGGACAAGGCCATTTTCTTATCTTCCGGATGATCAAGAAAGACCACCTGCCCCGTTCCGATGATGCTTTGGTAGAGATAGCCATATTGGCAAGCTGAATCAGCATGGATCAGATCATGAGAACAATCCATCTCAAAACACACTTTTCTATGCTCCTTTAATGCAGTAATTTTTCTTCCTTCGTTGGCACTATGAAAAAACAGCACAAATTGGTCATTTTCGACGACATAGCCAAAATTCATCGGCACAATATAAATCCCGTTTTGATCCTCCAGGCCGATGCGACAAACCTTGCACAGATCAATTATCTGCTTTAGTTCGTTTACACCTGTAACTTCTCTATCTTTTCTACGCACATCAAGCACCTTCCAATCATTGTAATATTTAATAAATTTGCACTAATATTAACAAAAGCAA
The DNA here is from genome assembly GCA_040766325.1 of Dehalobacterium sp. GTDB lineage: Bacteria > Bacillota > Dehalobacteriia > Dehalobacteriales > Dehalobacteriaceae > Dehalobacterium. The sequence goes on from JAXGQR010000011.1 coordinate 79,452, forward strand.
TCTAGTTTTGAAGGATTATGGCCTTCGAATGAGAATTAAACCCATAGTCACCGATATTGCATGATAGATAATTGTATCTTTAAGCAAAAAGGAGTGTTTTAATTGGATATTATAGGTAAATTAATCCTTTATGTGATCATGGCTTGTTGTGGGGTTGGAGCCCTTGCTACTATCTTCAGGGAAAATTCCGGTCTGGCCCAGTCATTTCACGATGGTCTTCATGCTATGGCATCTCTGTTTCTGCCCATTGTAGGAATGATGGTCTCTGTACCTTATTTGGTGGTTGGTGTGGAAAAGATCTTCGGCAGTCTCTTTCGTACTATGGGAGCAGATCCGGCCATTGCCGCAGCCATGATCATTCCCTCAGATGCCGGTGGTTATGCCCTCTTTCTCGCTCTGGCGCGCAGTCCAGAAATTGTCGTAATTGCTCTAACCGTGGCCATTATGACCGCTTCCACCATTTCTTTTAACATCCCGGTAGGGTTGTCAATTTTGAAAAAAGAAGACTATCCTTATATGGCCTTGGGCGCTATGAGCGGATTTTTAGCCATTCCCTTTGGTGTATTTATTACCTGCGTGATTCTGATGATTACAAAACCTGCAGTGCGCACGTCTTTTATTACATCCGGAACACCGGATTATATTTTACGCATGGATTTGGGCGTCGTTTTAATTAACCTGCTGCCTATCTTTATCTTTTGTGTGATCCTAGCAATCCTTTTGAAACTCTTCCCTCAGGTTATGATCAAAGGGTTTATGATCTTCGGTAAGGTTCTCCTATCAGTGCTGACATTAATTGCGGCAGCCTCAATCATCGAATATTATACAGGCTTCTTCACCTGGATATTGGGGTCATGGAACTTTGATCCTATGATGGCTGATGAAAACGAGTCATTCCGCTCCATAGAACTTTTGGGTTCGATCGCAATGATGTTGACTGGGGCTTTTCCTATGGTCTATTTGATTCGTAAGTATTTCGGCAAGTATCTGTCCAAGGCCGGTCGTGTCCTAGGGCTAGAAAAGGAAGGCAGCGCAGGACTGCTGGCAACGATGGCTAATGCAATCGCATTATTTATGATGATCAAGGATATGAAACCGACGGACAAGGTCCTATGCATCGCCTTCACCGTCTGTGGCGGTTATTGTCTGGGGGACTGGCTCGCTTTCAACGTAAACTTCCAGCCAAATCTGGTGATACCGATCTTTATCGGCCAGGTGAGTGGAGGCATTATCGGCATATTTTTCGCAAAGATTTTTGCCATTCCCCAGGTCAAAAAATTGGATATGCAGCACACTAATATTAATATGTGACAACATCATTTTTAAGGGATGAAAATCTAATTGGGAACATAGTATGAAGTAGGTATCTGATTTAGGTCGGTGAAAACAACATATGAAGATGGTGAAATATGTTCTGTGCTTTTGTCTGATCCTGCTTACAGCTTGGGCCGGTCTTGATTACCGGTCAACCCTTTCCCAAGAGGTAATACAAACCTTTCCGGCATTAGTTGATCCGGATGATCCTCTCCTTTATGAGGGCAAGTCCGAGATTATTCCTTGGTCCGGCTGGTGGTGGCCTTTTTATGAAAAAATGCCGCCCAATCTATATAACCCTAAGGGACCGATTGATAAGTATGACCAGGTAAGCATCAACCGTGGTGCGCCTAATCCACGAGCTTTATCCTGGGAAAAGGAAAACCATTATACCAATAGAAGGGATGAAAGTTGGTTTGGCCACTGTAATGGTTGGGCTGCTGCTGCTGTCCTTGAGTCCAAACCTCAAAATTCAAGAACAGTAGCCGGGGTTGATTTTGAAGTTAATGATCTTATGGGTTTATTATCCGAATGGCACTGGTTTGACTCCGCTGTGGCTTTTTACGGTACCCGTTATGATGATAAAGGCGATAACATCGATGACATTTTTCCCCATGAATTTCACGCCTTGCTTATTAATTATATTGGTAAACAAGGTTTACCGATAATTTTGGATATCAGCGGGGGGACCTCAGAAAGACTTAATCCCCAGATATCGAATTTTCCTGCCTATCAATACAAGTTCTCCTATCGCCCCGACGATAGAAACAGTAAAAAGACCCATGTTCATTGCCGCATCTGGTTCACAAATTTCACCCGTCCCGGAAATCTAGAGTTAAAAACATTTATGGAGGATTATTATTACTGGATTGAAGGTGAGAAGGGGAATCCCACTGCAGGTGCTTGGGAAACCGCCCGGGAGGGAGGTTGGAATTCCCACGGTGACAGCAGAAAAAAACATCCTGACTTTATGTGGTATCCGGCTGTCGCTAAAAGTCATCCCATCCTGAACCGTTCCCAATATCTTGAGATTGTAGGGCAAGGTGAAAACAGATGAATATAAAAAAAAGAATCCTATCGACCAAATCATTGATGATTTTCGCATCAGTCCTCTGCGTGATTCTCTTGTCCTTTTTTATTCTGAATCAGCCCGGCTTTAAATGGGAAAAAGGCGGAGAATGGCAAGTAAATGTCTATCAAAAGGCGAACCACATGATGACGGATGATCCACCCTGGATCGAAATCAATGAATTAAACATGCAACTGACCAGACAAGAATCTATAAGGACATCCGACCGGTCTCTCTGGATCCTCGAGGTAAAAGACATTAAGGGCAATGAATTGCTCCCCGGAGTAACTCAATTATTAATTTATTACTCTGATGAATTAAATGTTATACAAGGCTATGGATTAAATGAGCACAATGAGAAAACCATGGGTATTGATGAGTTTTTCTCCCTCTCATTATATGGGGCAGAATTTTTCTCCCCCCAAAGAAAAATATATCAGAATCTCTTCTTGCTGCTTAATGAGCAAGTCAAGATTGAGCTATCGGAAGCTAGAGGAATCCATATTTGGTATGACAAAACCCATCCCTGGTGGATCACTTATGAAAGCAACGAACCCTCTCTCAGGGCTCAGCTTCAGATATAAAAGCTAGAACCTGCTTCATTAATTTTTGTGAAAGCAGGTTCTTTTGGTTATTCTAGGCTGATCATCCTTCTTTTTTGATCTCAATACCAACATCCCTGGGTAGAGCTAATTCAGCTGCCACCTGAACTGCTTTAAAGATGCCGGCCGGCACCACACAGGCTGCACATCAGCCGGTTAAGAATTTTCTGGCCTCCGTCATGATCTGGCCATCAAATCCTTTAGTGATTTCATTCATGGGGTCTACTTCCTGAACTCCCTGACTGAATTTCCCTATTTTTTCACACTTCGTATCCACTTTCACGTAAGCAGGTTTAAACATGCTTTCACAGGAGACTGAAACATTTGTTTCAAAACCACACACACCCGCCTTAATGCATGCAGTAGTATTCATGATAAATCCCCCTTATCTTTTAAATTGGCCACCTAAAGCAATAACCCCCTTATGTTATGTTCGTTATACCGGGCTTTGCATTTTCCTGCTTTTAATATCCAGTTCCTTGATTAGTACCAACTGGGCCGGAGGTATAGGTTCGCCGTCATCATAGATGGGCTCGGTAAAAAACAGACAATCTCTTTCTCTCAGAATTTCTGATTCCGTTCGTTCAGTTTTATACCGATAGCATTGATAATTGTTATCCTCTGCCGTTAAAAGACCACAATCCTTGCACCTAGCCATTTTTCCCCTCCCTAAATGTTTTATTTCTGACAGCCGCAATCTACATTTCCAGCAACGATTTCCGTCCAGTCACCTAAAACATCATGGGTCCAGCAGTCGTCAGCGCCAGCTGCTTCTCTCATAACCAGCGCAAATATGTAGGCCAGCTCCCTGGGACTGGCCCCTGCATCCAATGCTCCTTTAAAGTGCTTGAGAACACAGGGTTTTGATCTTGCTTTAATAGATAGGGCAAAACAAATAAATTGATAGGTTTTTTCATCAATCAACCGTTTTTCTTTGTACAGTTCATCCATTTCATCCAACTTTTGAACAAACTCCGGAAATAATTCGGCGAGCATTCTCATAATAACTGCACCTCTCCTTTTTATAATTTTTATGAATTGTAATCACATGATTTTCAATCTTTAGTTATCAATTTCAATTTTCAATTTTTCCTTTATTTCTATGATTCTCTCATTACATGATAAATTCCCCAATCTGCTGCTTTCCTTTTCATAACCGGGCAGACTTGAAACCTCTGCTTGCAGGAACAGGTTAAAGCCAGTCCACAACTGATCCAGTTCTTCCCTGTTTAATGTATAGCAAACAAAATTTCCTTCTTTGTTCTCTATCACCAGATCTACATCTTTCAAGATCTTCAGATGCTGAGAAATCCTGGGCTGAAGCATGTCTAAAACCTCACTCAATTCGCAGACACACATGCCCTGAACAGAAAGGATTTTTATAATCTTTAAACGTGTGGGTTCGCCCAGGGCTTTGAATGCTTTGTAAATTTTTATATCCAAAAATATTTCACTCTCTTTCATGGCAATGTTTTTCTACAATGCGGTCAAATTTAATTCTAATTTCTTCGGCAACCTGATCTGCCATGGCCATGTGATCAACGGTTAAATTTCGCGTGGATAGTGCCGGTCCTGCGGCTGTCTCCTCACCGATAATCTTCCCAACCTGCACGGTATCCGATACCTTTCCGCTTAATCTTTCGGTGGCTCTTTTGGCGCAATATTTACTGCAGCCATCCACCGTAATCGTAGGAAATTCTTTGGCGAATCCCCTTTCCTCTTCGCCGTCGGCAATAAATAGGGGGAGGCAGATGGTGACCGATTCACCAAGACGGATTCTCTCCAAAATCTTGCGCACGGCTAAACGGGATATAGTCCCCCCCAGGCAGTCTTCACCGCTGCAGGAGATAACCCCAATTTTTACTGGTTCCATTCTTTATTCCTCCCCGTGAATGTCGTTTACTTTTAAAGCTATTTTCTCTGCAGTCTCATCAACAATTTTCCAGCCATCGTCGGTAAGTGCGGTAGCCGTACCCGGTTTTAATCCCCGATATTCTTTTAATGCATCTATTACACGAAATTCCTGGGCAATAACACCTCCGGCATGAGCCACACTTTTCGCCGCACACATTTTAGGGCAGCCATCGATGGTAATACATTTACCGGACTGAATCCGATCTGTAATATCCTGGTCACCGGTTACGATATAAGCAAGACACTCCAATTGAGATATTTCCGGGCAGATTTCATTGACGATTTTTAAAGCCATTTCCCGGGCTAGCAGCCCGTGTACCTTGCCGATCCCGCTGCATGGGATCACCTTCACCTTTTAGACATTAAATTCATCTACTTCTTTTTCATGATTTTAAAATAATCGTCAAATCCGATTAATAGCTCCTTGTCACTCTCAAAGTCTGTTAACTCCAGCTCGGCGATCCATCCCTTTTCATAAGGATTATCATTAATATATTCAGGATAATACAGCAGCTCATCATTTATTGCCGTGATCCTTCCGGAAACCGGTGAAATAACTTCAAAGACGGCTTTTCCTGATTCAATCAACCCGGCTTCTTCAAACTGTTCAATTTCACTCCCAATGGCAGGAGGCGTTAAAAACATAATATCCGAGAGACTTTTTTGCACAAAATCAGTGACGCCGATGCGCGCCTGATTCCCCACTACATAGGCCCAGCAATCATTTTCATTAAAATAAAAACCTTCTCTGGGAATGCGGAAAATAAATTTATCCTTCGTATATGTTTCATACACAATATTTTCTGGCAGGAAATCTGAAGCCTCTTCTTCTTTAGTTTCCTTTGCTTCTGCTTCGCCCTGACCTGACTTTTCCTCTTTCTCTTCCTTTAAGGTGTCTTGCTGGATTTCTTTAAGCACCAGATCACATAAATGGCGTTCATTTTCTCCCAGACGCAAAGATGCTCCGAGTTCTATATTGTTTTTCTTCGCTTCTTCATTAATATTAATCTTACCAGCAATTTTTAGCCCTTTTTCCGCCGCCAGCTTGGAAGCACAGCGGGTACCGCAGCCGTCAATGATCAAAAGGGGATCCTCTGCCGCCAGTTTATTGTAACGAGCATCGGACACCCGATAGAATACGGGACAAATGATTTCACTCCCATTTTCGTCAGACAGTCTAAGGGCAATTTCCCGTGTGATGGAGCCCGCCGCCTTATCCAAACCGTTACAGGGGAGAATTACGATTTTTTTACTCATGCTTCTTCAGCCCCCTCCTTCAACTCCTTCCTGATTTCCTTGATGCGTTTCGTAGTTTCTGCTTTGTTAGGAAAGGTGAGGGCATCTGGGCCGCAGGTCTTGCTGCATGCCCGGCAGAACACCACGCAGTTATCAGGATTTTTCACAATCAGCTTTTTTTCTTCATTTTCACGCACTTCAAAAACCTGATGGGGACAAAATATCTCGCATTCCATACAATAGTCACACTTGGAGTAATCAATGGTGGGCGCCCAGTCAATTTTGTCTCGGGGTACACCCATAAAAGTGTTTTCGCTCAATCTTATCCCTCCAATTCTTCCAAATCTTCCAGTGCCTTTTCCACCTTTTCTACGGCCTCTTCTGTGGTCATATCTCTCACATCAAGAGGAATCAGATCCTTATTAATATCTAACCCGGCCTTAGCGAAGGAATCCCGAAACAGCTTTTTCTGCATATTGGGCGCACATCCGCCGATCACAACTTTGCGGTGGGCTTGTAAAAAGTCGTCCAAAAACCGGTCTCCGTCCTCCTCACAAAGCTGAGGATGAATAAACCCATATTCCACAGGAAGTTCAATCCTAACCTGATTAATAAAATCCCAGATGTCCATTTTAGAAAATCCAGGGCATTTCCCTGTACAAACACACATAATAAATCCCGGTTGTTCTTTTTTTTGTTCTTCCATGTTTTTATTCTCCTTTTCAATTTTTAATTATTTGTATTTTATTTCCCTTGTTCGTCTATTGTTTTTTACCCATCCTTTTCATGAACTTTATGAATGGGTCTGCCGATGGCATCACCGCATGCTTCCATAACAGCCTCACTCAATGTGGGATGAGGATGAATCATCTCAACCAATGTCTTTGCTTTAACCCCCAGAGTAACGGCCAGGGTCAGTTCAGATATCATCTCTGACGCATGTGGCCCCAAGATCTGGCCACCCAGGATCACGCCGGTCTCCCCATGAACGACTACTTTGACATAGCCTTCTCTTTCTCCCAGGGTAAGCGCCCTGCCATTATGCCGCAATTCAAAAGAGCCTGTTTTTACCTTAATGCCCCGTTTTTCCGCTTCCTCCTCGTTGATACCGACAGAGGCGATTTCAGGATCGGTATAAACACAGGAAGGTACGGCATCATAATTCAGTCTTGTTTCCTGTCCTAAGGCATTCTCTGCGGCAATACGTCCTTCAGCATAAGCCAAATGGGCTAAGAGCTTCCCACCGATTACATCACCGGCGGCGTATACCCCAGAAATATTTGTTTCCATTTTTTCATTTACAGCAATAGCCCCCTGCACCATATGGAGGCCTAAATCAACCAGGTCCGGAGCATATGTTTTGCTTTTTCTTCCCACGGCAATTAAAACTTTTTCAGCCTTAAAAACCGTTTCCTTACCTCGATTGTCAACAAGTATATTGAGAGCATCTCCCTCTTCTTTGATCTCTTTAACCTCTGCACCTAGCTTAAAACCGATGCCTTTTCTTTTTAAAACCTTGAGCAGTTCTTCTGTTATTTCCCGATCTTCTTCTTTAAGAATACAGCTTTTCATTTCCAGCACCGTTACTTTCGCTCCCACCCTATTAAAGAGGTCGGCAAATTCCAGTCCGATCACACCGGCACCCACAATGACCAATGAAGAGGGAATTTCCTGCAGCTCCAAAGCTTCATCACTGGTCAGCACATTTGTAAGTCCCATCCCTGGAATATTGGGTACCAGAGGCTCAGATCCTACCGTAATAATTAATTTTTCACATGTAATCTGAATACTTTCTGATTCCGCTTCGACCCTGATCTCCCTAGGGTTTAAGACAACTCCTTTGCCTTTAAGCAAAGCGATTTTATTTTCTGCTATCAAAGAATCCAAGCCAATAAGTAAGTTCTTGACAACTCGTTCTTTCCGAGACAAGGCTGACTGCCAGCCGATCTTCTCGATATTGGCATCAATACCGAATTCCATTGATTTTTTGATTAAAGCAGCAACTTCCCCATTTCTCAGCAAAGACTTGGTGGGAATACAGCCCTGGTTTAAGCAAACTCCGCCCAGTTTATTTTCTTCAATCAAGACAACTTCTGCACCTAATTGGGCTGCTCTAATGGCAGCCACATAACCTGCCGGCCCGCCGCCCAAGATCGCAATCTTTGTTTTGATACTCACCGTTGATACCAAGACCTCTCCTCCTGCATATTATCATATTCTTAACCTCTTATATTGTTATTATATTAACAAATTTTTTAGTACCTATCAATCCATATTTATTTTTCTTTTTTAATCTCAGTACAACCATTCCCGAGCAGAGCCATTTCTTTAGCAAAAAACAGGGCTGCATATCATGCAACCCGTAATAGACAGTTACCTAACCAGCAAGGTCGCCCTCATTGATCCTTATTCATCATTTCCTTGTCTGTTATTTCTGTTTTTTCTTCTTTTCCATCCTTTTCCGGCACTTCTTCTAACTCAAAATCACAGCAACATGAGCCTTTCTTGGCTTTCTTTCCGGAAAAAAATCCAAATAACCCTTTCTTCTCTTTTTCATTATTCATCATCAAAATCCCCTTTCTCATTTTTCTCTACATAATGATATTAAAGGTATACCCGCCAATTACAGCGGTGAGAAAAATAACAAACATGATCGCTGCAACTAATTTTTTCTTAAAAATACCGGCCAACATCGTCATTTCAGGAATCGCCATTCCCGCACCACCAATAATTAAAGCAATAACCGTCCCTACATTCATACCTTTTTGCATCAATGAAACTCCGATAGGTATGGCAGTTTCTGCCCGGATATAAAGAGGAATACCAATTATCGCCGCAATGGGAACCGCTACTAGACTATCATTTCCCGAATACTTTAATACAAACTCCGTGGGCAGATAGCCATAAATCAACGCACCTATACCAACCCCAATCAGAAGATAAATTAGGATACCGGTAAAATCCCCCCATGCTTTTAAAAATGAAACTTTTAATTTGCTTGAAAATACCGGGGGTATTTTTTCTTCAGAAGTCTCAGATCCGCCTTTTTTAATCCGGATATTCTTAACGAGTTGTGCACCACCTGTTTTTTCTAAGATTACGCCAAAAACAATTGCTGCACCAAAAACAACGACAAAGTAAGTGATTGCTCCCTTCAAACCTACTAGAACAACCATCATGGTTATGATAATTGGATTCAACAGTGGAGATGCAATCACAAATGACATCACCGACCCAAAAGGTATACCGAGATCTAAAAAACCAAGCGTCAAAGGCACAGTAGAGCAGGCACAAAAAGGTGTTAATGAGCCAAATAAAGCCCCAACAAAGTTTCCGAGCAATCCTTTACCTGTCATCCATTTTTGAATTTTCTCTTTTGGTAAATACATAAGTGCTAAGGCCACTAATGTACTGATCCCTAGAAAAAGTAATGTAAGCTCTGCGGTAATAAAGAGAAAATATTTAATGGTGCTGATTAACGAATTCACCAAAGATCCCCTCCCTATGTAAAATTATTTTTCTATCTATATAAACCCCTGTTTATGAACCCCATGCACCAAAATTTCCAAGACAGACTTAACATTATCAATTACTTCAGGCTCATATTCTTTCAACATTTCATTCACATAAGCAATATACTTTTCCTTTATTTTAGCTACTGTTTCTCTTCCTTTGTCAGTTACGGCAATACAGCAAACACGGCCATCCACAAGGGAACGTTTTCGAATGATATATTCCTTGTTTTCCAAGCGATCAATAATTCTCGTTGCTCCGCTTTTCGTAAAATTTAAAAAATTACCGATTTCCTGTATTGACAGTTCATCACTCTCCCAGGCTTTATTTAGAGCCATGTATTCAACTAGGGACAAATCTCCGCAGCATGCCCCGTCAAGTTCGCGACTGCTGAAATGCCAGGTTAGTTCCTGAATTAAATTAAGAATATCAGGTATTTGTTTATTCATTGGCAGCTCCTTTCTGCTAGAATCAGTTGACGACGTCAACTATATTATGCAATATAATGGTTGATCGCGTCAACTATTATATTGTATGAAATCGTTGATCAAATGTTACGATATTTCCTTGCTCACAGTCCTATCCCTTCAGTTCCAGCACCTTTTTCCACTTTTTTTAGCTGTCTTTATGATTTCCGCGTTAATTTTTCCTGTAAGAATTCACAGCAAGGATTTGCTATACCAGTTTATGTCATACGTTTCGGCAGTATACGGGCACTGACAATAAAAAGCAGTATCGTAAGTCCACCGGACACGGCGAACCATCTGTTGACACCGATGACATCGGCAAAGGCACCGGAGAGTATCAATCCCATTGGCATAGCAATGAGTCCTAAACTGGAAGTAAGGGAAAGTACTCTGCCCAGATACTTCTGCTCAATACGTGTTTGGTAAATAGCCGTTTGCACACCGTGAAAGAAAGGGTTCGCCATTCCCATGATAAAGGACAGACCAACAAAAATCGGAAGCCCCGTGGCAGGTAGCAGGCCGGTAATTAGGACACAGGTTCCATAAGTACCAATTGAAAGAAGAATCGCTTTCACTTGCCTGATTTTCCCCCCTATAATCCCTAATAGAAAGGAACCGGTAAGCATCCCGACAGAGAATACAACCTCCACGATTCCACTTTCTGTAACGCCACAGCCAAACCAGGTCATGGTAATCAGCGGATACAGAGTGCCAATAGGAAAGTATATGAAGGCGTATAGGCAACTGATGATCAAAAGCCCTAACAATCCCGGTTCTCTTCTTAAAGCCTGAAAGCCTTCCATCGCTTCTTGAAATACCTGAGAACGGCAACAAGGTTCTTCTCTTACTGTATTGGGGATCTTAACAAAGGAGAGAATCCCAACAGCGAGTAACGCTCCTATCACATCCAGGAAAATGATCACATTCAAATCCCAGATACTATACAGCAGTGCAGCGAGTGCCGGGCTGATCACCATGGACAGGGATTTAAACCCCTGAGCAAAGCCAGCATATTGCGTCAACTGATCCCTGGGTACGATGGAGGGAGTCACTGCTTGGAGCGCCGGGTTGTGAAATGCGGAGCCGATGGAACGGAAAAACAGCACCACATAAATAAGCCAGAGGGGGATCTCCCCAAATATCCCGGTGATCACCAACACCATTCCGCTCAACGCAATGCCAATATCGGACAGGATCATAACGGTTTTACGGTTATAACGATCAATGTAGACGCCGATAAACATGCCCAGCAAAGCCTGGGGGAGAAATCCGATCAGCGTTGCAAGGGAAAGCAGCGCTGCTGACCCGGTTTTTTGTGTGATGTACCAGACAATCGCCATCTGGAGGACGGAGCTGGTCAGAATGGATATGGCCTGTCCCGACCATATGGTGATAAAAGTACGCCTCCAGTTCTGCATCTCAACTATCTCCCTCTCTGCTTACTTTGGTAACTTACACCGATACCCAATTATCCTCTTCATCTTAAAAGCCACACAATCCTTTCAGCCTTAAAACTATTGTTTTCTTAGATAGATATATTAACCTGCTTTATAATCAAAATCAAGGAATACTTCACAATTCTAAACCACCTTTGGAATAAAAAAACACCCCTAAAGGTGCTAATGTGAAACATTCAAAATATGGACATATTATGAAATCCTTATAAAATTATACTACTATGATAATACAATACAATAAGAATCAAGATAACTTTTTCAAAACCATCTTCGTTGCTTCCCCGGTAACTTTAATGCAGTGCTCAAGATGCTCCGGACTTCCAAAAGCAAAGTCTCGGATTAAAACCCGGCAGCAGGTGCTACCAAATTGCTTCTTAAACTCATCATGCATCTCCTTACTAAGTGCAATAATCTTTTCATTATCTTGTCTCGGACCGGTACGGCCATATTCTAATCCTAGTGAAATAATTGCCCCATTCAATGCTCCACAGGTGCAGCCCGCAAAGCCAATCCCTACAGGAAAACCCGATGTTAGCCGAACAGCTTCCGGAGGCAATGGCTGCCCAAGATAATCATTCACAACTGTAAAAACAGCTTCTGAACAAAGATAGTCACCGCTCCGATATAATTTCTCAGCTCTTGCAGTTAATTCTTGTAATTCTGTCTCACTCATATCATTCACCCCTATAACTTTATGATAATAATACAATATCAAAGTGCCAAATACATCTACAATTAAAACATTTTATGATGCTGGTATTTACTATAATCTTTTCTTCGGACTAAGCATAAATAATTATCCTAATCTAACTTTTTATTCGTTTAAATAAGGAAAAAGCTCTGAAATTTCCCCCAGTATTTTAGCCCTAAACCCTTATCATTTTGCCATCAGCTATACGCGGTTCAATAAATGTAATGACTATATCCTCAAAATAATACATTAGGTTAACCTACCTCTTTCACTCATATTTTCCTAATTCTCCCGCCAAACAAGGAACAATCTTCTAAACCTGATCTAAGACATATGCAATTTCTTCCGGGGGAACCCCACGGTAATTGAAGGAAACTATATTATTATTTTCTTATATAGATATATTAACCAACTTTATTGTCAAATCCAGGAAATATTTACAAAATACCTAACCAACATGATATAAAAAACACCCGTTAGGGTGTTGTTTACCTCAATAGCTAATTCATTAACAATTTCGCGTGCTGGTTTTCTAACTATTTGCATTTAGCACAACCTGTGCCAAGAATTTTAATTTCCATAAAAACCAGTTAGTACTACTATCATCACTTTTTTGCTTCTATAAGATATGATGCAATATATTCTTCAATATTCTTACCAGGGGCCCATGATTTTACAATCTCTCTGCTATTTTCTTTTGGTATCATCCGAATATCCTGAAAACCGGCATTCTGGAGCATAGCTTTGATATCTTCAACAAATTCCGCACCCCCGATACAACCGACAATCAATGCCATGTCATCCTTTAAATTTTGCGGTAATTTTGCTGTGGCCACAACATCTGAAATGGACAACCTGCCACCACTTTTCAGAACTCTGTAAGCGTCTTTAAACACCTGTTTCTTATCAAGGGAAAGGTTGATCACACAATTAGATATGATCACATCCACCGAATTATCAGCTACAGGCAAATGCTCAATTTCTCCCAATCTGAAATCCACATTTGTATAACTATTTATCTCAACGTTTTTCCTTGCCAATTTAATCATTTCAGGCGTCATATCCACCCCTATGACATGGCCGGTTTCCCCTACCTGCCTTCTGGCTAGAAAGCAGTCAAAACCTCCACCACTCCCCAGATCCAGGACTACTTCACCCTCTTTAAGTGCTGCGATGGCGAGGGGATTACCACAGCCTAAACCCATGTTGGCTTCAATGGGTACATTTGCCAGATCATTTTCGCTATACCCGATTTTAATGGATGTTTCAATAATATTTATGGGAGCGTCTCCACAGCAGCATCCCGCGCTGCAGCAACCTCCGGCAGAACCTTGCTGTGCCACTTCCCCATAGTTTTTTCTAATAGATTCCCTAATATCTTCTTTATTGTTGGACATTAAATACCCTCCATCCGATTTTCATCTTTAACTATTAAGACGTAGAAAAAGAAAAAAGGACGCATTGATTTGCGTCCATCTTATTAGCAAAATTTGCAGATATTTGTTTTATGCTTATAATCGATAACATTTCCTCTGCTGTCTATCTCCAAATAGCAGCAGGCAAAAAGCATTTCTTTGAGCCTCTTCCTGGCTCGTTGAACTCTTGATTTTGCTCCTGATAAGGAAATCCCCCACTTCTCACTTAAATCTTTCTGAGTCATGTTTTGAAACTCTGTCATAAGAATAGCCTCTTTATATATCTCAGGCAAGCTGTCTATCATGACTTTTAAACAGGATGCGATTTCCGTATTTGCCGAAAAATCCTCATCTATACTGCTTAACAGTTCTTCAGGGAATTCTGTAGTTTCGAAACGATTGTGATTTTTTCTATAGTAATCTGCAATAGTATTACGGGCAATGCTATATATCCAGGCATAAATTTTTTTGTCGTTTTTCAAGCTGCCAATATTTTTATAAATTTTAATAAAAACTTCCTGAAAAATATCATCCACATCTTGTTCATTTACCACATGTTTCTTTATGAACTTTCTAAGAGGGACACTGAATTCCTGCCAAATACAGTTTATACAAGTACTCACAGTAAAATTACCTCTTTTCTAAAAAGAAATTTCATTAGAACGACATAATCACAAATATTCCGCCATAAACTGCATAAATAGTTATCCCTCACTTGTTTGAGATTAACAAGTGAAGGATAATACATTTTACGGTATTTGCTTGCTGATTATTCTGTCCTTTAGCTCCCGCACCTTTTTTTCAATTATTCTGGCTGTCTTTATGAATTCCGTGTCACTTTTTCCTGTGGGATCCTCTAGGCCCCAATCCTCCCTGTATTTACAGAGAAGAAACGGACAATTGACGTTGCAGCCCATAGTAATGACGATATCCGGCTGAGGAATATGGTCAATCATCTTGGAATATTGGTCTTTTGCCATATCCACTTGATAGAGATCCTTGATTATGCGCACGGCATCCCGATTGATCTGGGGCTTTGTCTCTGTTCCGGCGGAATAAGACTCAAAAACATCTGACGCCAGCAGCTTCCCAATTGCTTCCGACATCTGAGAGCGGCATGAGTTATGCACACAGATAAAGGCAACTTTCATTTTTTTCGGCATCTTTTAAGCTCCTTTCACAGTAAGGAATTTCGGCAAACCTGCTTCAGTATAATATTTTCGTTTCAAGGCCAGGGCAGAATTGACCAAAGCGATCATGACTGGTACTTCCACCAAAGGTCCGATCACTGCAGCAAAAGCAACATCGGAGGCAATACCAAACACGGCTATTGCCACGGCAATGGCAAGCTCAAAATTGTTGCTCGCTGCCGTAAAGGCCAGGGTTACCGTCTGATCATATCGGAAGCCTGCCCGGTAGGACATATAAAAACTGACAAAAAACATAATCCCAAAATAGAGTAACAAGGGTATGGCAACTCTAATCACATCCCCGGGATTATTAATAATTTGATCTCCTTTGGTAACAAACATAATTACGATGGTGTAAAGAAGTGCGATTAGAGCCAAAGGAGAAATTTTGGGGATAAAGACCGTTTCATACCACTGCTTTGATTTTTTGTTGATCAAGACAAATCTGGTCACAAAACCGGCGGCAAAGGGAATGCCCAGATAAATCAGCACACTTTTTGCCACATCCCACATGGAAACATGAACTGATTGCCCGCCCCAAGATAGTCCAAACCATTGGGGGACTGTATAACAAAGATAGATATAGAAGGCGTACAATAGGATTCAGCCAATATTCAGAGCCACTAAGGCGGCAGTGTATTCATTGTCCCCCTTAGCCAGGGTATTCCAAATGATCACCATAGCAATACAGCGCGCCAAGCCAATGTGATAATTAATCCAATAGCAGTTTCTCCTGGTTTATCATTGAGAAAAATAATGGCCAAAATAAACATTAAAACCGGTCCTATAATCCAATTCTGAATTAGAGAAAAAGTAAACACCTTTTTTATTACGGGTCACCTTGCCAATCTCTTCATACTTTACCTTTGCCAGTGGAGGATACATCATAATAATCAGCTCAATAGCAATGGGCCAGGAAATGGCGCCGGTACTAAATTCACTGAGTGATACTGCCAGGCTGTGAAATATATGTCTCCCAGAACCCCCACCGCCATGGCAATAAAGATCCATAACGTTAAAAATCGATCTAAAAAATGACAGCTTACCTTGATTTTCATTTTTCATTTCAACGACTTTCTGAATAAATTAAAGAATACTGTTGATGAATCCTTATTGCTCCAGTCTATTTTCACATATTTCTGACACATACAGTCTTCTTTTTCGTTCATAATATAGGTGAAAAACCGCCGCCTCTTTCGTTTTTTCCTATTGACCGTGTACCTCATCCGCGCCATCCCGCATACCATTTACCAAACCACTTTCCGTCAGAATCTTCATATGGTAGCTTAAGGTAGATTGGGAGATGCTAAAGTATTCCAAAATATCACAAGCACACATTTCCCCACAGGACAGCATATCAATGATTTTTAAACGTGTTTCGTCTGCTAAAGCCTTAGCGATTTGGACATATTCTTTGTGTGCGTACTCCATTAAATTACCTCCCTTTTCAAATTCGCAATATTTGTTGATGATTAGAAACTCAAATGTAAATATAAGCTTTATATTGACCGACCTCGATGACATTGACAACTATCGATATAATAAATAATAACAGTTATATCGATAGATGTCAATGTGTTGTTCGTAAAATAATAAAAATTGCCTTTTAGATTCATGACAAAAGGGAAAAACATTGTAGACTAAAAAATCAATTGAAAAAGGTGATAAGTAATCCAAAGCCGGCTATCATAAGCCGGGCACAATGTCATGACTGATATTGCTGGGAAAATCCCAAATTTGTATCTTTTGGCCCGGAGGAACTATCTGGAAGTGTTCGTCCCATTGCCCCAACACCAATTTTCGAAAAACATCAACTGTTCCCTGCATACGGCAAGTCTCCAGTTCAAAGAAATCAGCTTGATCTTTCATTTCCTGAAACAAGGGTTCCGGTGTAAAGGCTCCTGTTTCCACTAGAGCGAACCTTTTGTAATTTTCAAAAACACACTTGGCATAGCGTAATGCTTTTTTTTCACCGAGACGGGTGACGATATCGTAATAAAACTTTTCTTTTGGATTAAAATATCGCATAAAACCCCCGGTTATAAATAAGGCGGCCATTTTGGAACCTAGATTAGCCCGATATCTTTCATCTGACCCCAGGAACATCGCTACACAGTCATGATATTGAGGCAGTACCAAGGTAGCCTTTTGGCTGGACAAACCAATCAAGCCATTACCACATAGCGCGTAACCGAGTAAGATAAAGTCTACATTTTCAATCGCATTAATTGTATCCTGAAGAAAGCTTTTCAATTTTTCCGGCTCACTATGAAGACCAGCCTCCACATATATGACAGGGAAATCGATCTTATTTTCCTCTAAGACGAAATTTAGTTCATCCTCAATCGTACGACAAGCGCAAATCACAGCTTTCATTTCCTTCCCTCCCAATTCTTCATCATTCCAAGCATATCCATGGTTGCTTCCTTTTTTTATGCTGTGGTATTATTCTTTACTCCTTCATCCTTGCCAGATAGAAGGAAACATAGTAGACTAAAAAAGTAAGTGAAAAAGGTGATAAATGGTGACAAAACGAGATATCATTTTAATTATATTCTTAGTGATCATTGCCCTGATCAGTTTTGCTGTGCTTCATTTTTGGGGCAATGGACAAGAAAGCATCGCTGCGGAAATCTCCGTTGAGGGGAAACAAGTGCATCATGTTGCCCTACAAAATATGCAGCAGCAAAAGGAATTTTCTATTCAGGGCCCTTTGGGAGTTACAATGGTCCAAGTTCGGGAAGGTGAGGCAAGAATTGTTGAGTCTCCATGTCCCGACAAAATTTGTGTCCGGGCCGGTTGGATTAGGCTTACCGGACAATCAGCCATCTGTGTTCCTAATCGTGTTATCCTGCGCATTGTATCTGAAGATAATAAGGTCGATAGCATTTCCCGCTGAGGGAGGCAATATGACAACCCATAAGTTAACCACCGTATCCGTGCTGGTCGCCCTAGCCACGGCACTGCATATTATCGAATCCTTTTTCCCCAGTCCCTTACCCATCCCGGGAGCAAAATTGGGTTTAGCCAACATTGTTACCCTGCTGACCCTGGTTCTCTTTGGCTGGAAAACAGGCTTGCTGGTGGCTTTTTTAAGAGTTATGTTGGGCTCTCTCATGAGCGGCAGTATACTCACCACCGGCTTTTTTCTTAGTTTTACCGGTACCATAACCAGTACCCTAATGATGGCTCTATGCCTCTATTTTTTTTCCGGATTAAGTGTGGTCGGGGTAAGCGTCGTAGGAGCAGTTTTTCACAACCTGGGTCAAATGGCCATGGCCGGGTTATTGATTGAGCACATGGCCATTTTCTTTTATCTGCCCGTTTTACTCCTTGCGGCGATTCCTACGGGGCTTTTTACCGGTTTCATTCTAAAATATCTGCTCAAGCATCTGAAAACTATTGGCGTACCGAATAGTCCGTCTGATTTGTAATTTCAATGAAACCATCAAGACCATCACTGAAAATTATTTCTTTCTCATCAGTGATAAAAACCACTTCTGCCGACTGCAACGTATTTTGCAAAGCCATACCTTTTTCAGGACCCGATACAAACATTAATGTAGAAAGAATATCACCGTCCATAGAATTATTTGTAACTACGGTTGTCCCCATCACACCCCGGGCAGGTTTACCGTTGGCAGGATCAATAATATGGTGATACCGCACACCCTTTTCCTCAAAATATCGTTCATAGTCTCCGGAGCTGATCACAGCACTGTCGTTCACACTGATAACAGCTGCTACACCGGCACTGTCCCGGGGATCCTGAAGTCCAATCTTCCAAGGTGAACCATCCGGTTTGCTGCCCAGTGCAAAAACATTTCCCCCTGCATTTACCAGAGCACTCTCAATACCTCCGGCACGCAGTTTTTCCACCGCCAAATCCGTCGCATATCCTTTGGCAATGCCCCCCAAATCCATAATCATCCCCTGATCCGGAAGAAAAATAGTTTTTGCATCTCTGTTAATGACAATTTTCCGGTAGTCTATTAAGGATAATGCCTGATTTAATTCATCCTCTGTGGGAACATGATATTTTGCGCTGCCAATACCCCAAAGATCTATCACCGGTCCGATGGTAATGTCAAAGGCCCCACCGCTTAGTTCCGCGAAATAAAGGGCTCGCTCCACCATGGTCATAATATCATCGCTAACCGATACAGGTGCGATACCCGCCATTTCGTTGACCCGCCAGACGTCGCTTTTTTGCGGGTTAGGAAGATGATTTCCCGGAAATCGGCCTGCTAGATCATTGATACGTTGAAATTCCCCGGCAGCATGTTCCACTGCCTCCCGGCCTTTCTCCGGGTCTTGGGAATATGCGGTAATATTAATCATCGTATCCATCACAAAGATATCTTTACTGATCTTTTCGAGTGCAGAATTTCTGTCCATACAACCCGCAGCGAACAAAATCAGAAACAGCATCAAAAAAACAATCACCCAATACTCAAATCTACGCTTGTTCAAAATATGCCTTCCCCCATATTGTTCCTATCATATTTTCTTCTATTATAAACACTAAAATAGAAATAACCAATACTTTCCCCAATAAACATGTTCCCCATACCTTCCCATACCGATTCCCCCATATCTCCTCATATTTTCTATAAATATGATTCCATAAAACTTTAGGTTAATGAAGGAAGAAAGGCGCCATTCGACATTTTTCCGAACAGCCTGATGCTATAATGATATCTGCAACGTTCTTTTTTAATTGTTGCGTCAAAATACAAAATGATAAGGAGAAAAAAAATGACTAACATGTCTATGGAAGAAGTCTTATCCGAAGTAATCAAAATGAGATCTTTATATGCCGAAGAAGCGAATGCTGAAATCACTGCACTGGCATTGCTTGATGATATCACGGAAATGCTGGAATCCGTTTTGGTGTGAAGTTATCCCTGCGTCACATGAAAAGAAGACCCCAGCTCATAAGAACCATGGGTCTTCCAACTCAAGCTTTTTGATCTTGAGAGTCACTCGATAAGACATTTTTTGCATCCGCAATAATCTTTTCAATAGACTTCGCATAATCCTCAAGAGTATAAATCCAAGTGTTTAAGCATTCAATCCCTCTAGCAGTGATCCTATAGTTTTTCTTGGCAGGACCGGTTTCATCATGAAGCCATTCGGAACGAACCATTTTCCGTTCTTCGAGAGTCTTTAATGCACGATATACCCCCGTATTGTCTAGCTTTTCGTCATTGTATAAATTATTTTTCTCCACCTTGGATAATCAGATATCCATGCAGATTCTGTTGAGCAAGAATCGTTAAAATTTGGGGTTGAATAAGTTTATCAAGGTTATATCCCCTACAAGAGCACTTGATGTTTTTATCTATTAGATTTAGTCTACTATTAGACATCATAAATCACCTCACTTTGTATGATAAGCTGAAATCCACTTAATGTCAATAGATCTTGACCCTCTGTTCCAATCAGTTAGACTAAGTTATTAAGCTTATGTAGGTGATTTTTTTACCAAACATCAGATCGGCTTAAACCACTAATCCTTGTGCCCTCATTAGAGAAAGCAGTTTCTCACGATTTGCATCCTCCATGGAGGTAAGAGGAGATCTGAGATAATCCTTGCAAAACCCCATGGCAGCCATCCCGGATTTTACAGGAATGGGATTTACTTCAGAAAACAATGCTTTAATCAAGGGGATAAGCCGGCATTGCAATTCTGCGCTGCCGGCAATATCACCATTGAAGAAACGAGTACAGATCTCCCGTGCCTGTGCCGGCATAATGTTAGAGAGAACGGAAATAGCCCCCACTCCGCCCAGGGACATGAGAGGTACGATTTGATCATCATTTCCGGAATATAGATCCAGCTTGCCTCGAACCAAAGACATGGTTTCCACAATTTTCGCAATATTGCCGTTAGCTTCTTTGATCCCTGCGATGTTTTCATGTTCAGCTAAAACCCCATAGGTAGCAGGCTCAATATTTACAGCTGTTCTTGAAGGTACATTATAGACAATAATGGGCTTTGTGCTCTCGTCGGCAATTTGAGTAAACATTTTGACCAACCCTTTTTGCGTCGCCTTATTGTAATATGGAGTAATAATCAGCATTGCATCCGCGCCTGCTGCACAGGCATGTTTGGTTAGATCAAGAGCATAAGCGGTGTCATTACTCCCTGTGCCGGCAATAATCGGCACCCTTCCTGCTGCCTGCCGAACAGCAAACTCAATTACTTTTCTGTGTTCATCATCATTTAAGGTTGATGCTTCTCCTGTGGTACCGCAAATTACCAGAGCATCAATCCCTTCTGCAATTTGCCAATCAATTATTTTTCCAAACTGTTGATAATCAACTCCTGTTTCATCCATTGGTGTTATAAGAGCTGTTGCAATGCCTTTGAAAATATTCTTTTTTTTCATTTTCATTCTTACATCTCCTTTGATAAAAAAAATAGCTGATCCGGAATCAGCTGCTATATTACCTATATGAATATTGCTAATCATACTTGTAATAAAGATAGCCCTCCGCAAACGCGACAGTTGAACAAATCTTATTTTGCCCACCCAGCCAATCCCTCCGCAATAAGACCGGCTTCGGCATCTGCACCTTTTACCAAAACACAGGTCCTGCGTAAGACTGACAACTGTTTTGGCTACTTTTTGCAAGATGCGCCTCTATCATTAATATTAATCTTAATCATAATCTTACCAACATATAAATGTCAAGTCAGAAAAACAACTTGATTATCTTTTTCCACGTGTTTATCCAGTCTTTCTAGTATCGATTGAATTACCAGAACAGCGATCTTGTAGGGTTGGCCTCATAATGCTATAATCTTAAGATACAGAGGAAATCTTTTTCAGGAGGGCAAAATGAAACAAGATATGATTGTCATTTTAGATTTAGGTAGCCCCATTAACACAGTAATTGCCAGAGCAGTGCGTGATCTTTGGCGTTTATAGTGAAATTCATCCTCATGACATCACACCGGATAAACTTTCCCAATTACCCAACGTAAAAGGCATTATCATTAACGGAGGCAAAAACAACCTTATTGACGGGGTATCAATTGACGTAAACCACAGCATCTATGATGCCGGTTATCCGATCCTGGCAGTTGATCATCAACCTGCAAAGTGTGAAGATAAAAGGACATCCTGGCCGGACTCAGAAGAAAAAATTAAAGAGATATTAAAGCCCTTTCTCTTTGATGTCTGCCAGGCTAAAGCAAACTGGAATATGAAAAACTTCATCGCAGATCAAGTTGAACTGATTAAAAATCAGGTAGGCGACAAAAGAGTTTTACTTGCCCTTTCCGGAGGAGTGGATAGCTCCGTTGTCGCGGCATTGTTAATCAAGGCCATCGGCAAACAATTAGTCTGCGTACATGTTAATCATGGCCTGATGCGCAAAAATGAATCGGAAAGTGTCGTTGAGGTATTCAAAAATCAATTGGATGCAAATCTGATCTATGTTGATGCCGGTGCTCGCTTCCTTAAAAAGCTGGAGAATGTCGCAGATCCTGAAGAAAAAAGAAAGATTATCGGTGAGGAATTTATTCGTGTTTTTGAAGAAGAAGCACGGAAATTAGCCGGAATTGATTTTTTGGCCCAAGGAACAATCTATCCAGATATCGTGGAAAGCGGTACCATGACCTCCGGAGTTGTTAAATCTCATCATAATGTTGGCGGTTTACCTGAAGATTTACATTTTGAGCTGGTTGAACCTCTTTTTCACCTCTTTAAAGATGAAGTCAGAGCCTGTGGCCTTGAACTTGGTCTGCCGGAAGAAATGGTATTCAGACAACCCTTCCCGGGACCCGGTCTTGGTGTACGCTGCCTCGGCGCCATTACCAAAGAACGCTTGGAAGCCGTCCGGGAATCAGATGCTATTTTGCAGGAAGAGTTTAAAAATTTCGGTTTAGACAAAAAGGTATGGCAATATTTTACCATAGTACCTGACTTTAAATCCGTAGGAATGAAAAATAATACCCGAAGTTTTGAATACCCTGTTATTATCCGTGCCGTTAACACCGTTGATGCTATGACTGCCAGCATCGAACAAATTGACTGGCCGATCCTACTAAAAATTACCGAAAGGATTTTACATGAGGTGCCCAATGTGAACCGGGTCTGTTATGACTTGAGTCCCAAACCCTGCGCAACTATCGAGTGGGAGTAATATTTAACTCTTTATGATAGAATAAGGTTTTAAGGCGTTGATAAAAATGGATGAACAAGCACTTGTGGAATTTTTCATGAAATTAGATCGCTCCTTTTTCCTCGGTGATAATTACAAAGCTTTAGCGCACCGTGATTCCCCGTTGCCTATTGGTTATGAACAAACTATCTCGCAACCTTCTTTAGTTTTGGAAATGACCCGTATTTTAGCTCCCGAAAAAGATAGTAAGGTTTTAGAAATAGGGACAGGCTCAGGATATCAAACAGCATTGCTGGCCGAATTTTCAGGTGAAGTATATACCATTGAAAGAATAGAAGAATTATCAAAAAAAGCCCAGCATAGACTATCAGAGCTTGGATATAAAAATATATTTTTCAAAATTGATGATGGCAGTTCCGGTTGGGAGCAAAAAGCTCCTTTTGACAGAATCATGGTAACGGCTGCCGCGGGAAAAAAGCCAACTAAGCTCATAAATCAACTAAAAACAAACGGCAGAATGGTTGTTCCGACAGGCCCGCCTTCCATGCAAGAGTTGCTTTTAATAACCAAAGATGAAAAGGGCAACCTTAAGGAACAAAATTTAGGGCAGGTAAGATTTGTGGAAATGGTAGGTGTTTATGGCTGGGACCAAAAAAATGACGACTGAGAGCTTACATCTCTGAATTACGAAATTTTAAGGATCTGATATGATATGGAGGCTCACTTAAACGGGGCGCAGATAGCAACATGGCTGGTTTTGTTAATTGTCCTCTATACGTTAATTACAGAGAAAATAAGATTTGATGCGGCTGCCTTTGGCGGTTTGCTTTTGCTGGGATTACTTCAGGTCGCCCCGCCCTCCATACTCTTTTCCGGTTTTTCGTCCCCAGCCTTGTTTACAGTTGCCATTGTCCTGGTTATGAGTGCCGGGATCGTTGAATCAGGTCTCCTTAACGGTTTTGGAAAAAGCATTGCTCGAAAAATTCAAAAACCAAAAAAACAAATTCTGGCCCTGTTACTTGCCACGACGCTGGTTTCAGGTTTTGTAAATAATGTGGGGACTGTGGGTATTATGCTTCCTACCTCACAAAGAATGGCCCAAAGGGCCGGCTACAATAAAGCTAATGTGGGCATGGCATTGGTGTATACCACCATTCTTAGCGGTTCTGCTACCCTGATCGGCAACGCCGCCAATCTGATTGTTTCCACCTTCAGGCTGCAAGCTTTAGGGGAACCATTCAAGATGTTTGATTTTATTGCTCATGGTCTGGTTATGGTGAGCGTTGCTTTGATCATCCTGTTTCTTTGTCAGGTATGTGGTTTTAATTTTGGTCCGTCAACTCACTCCAAAGACAAACCCGGTCCGCCAAACAATATGCTGCACCTTGAGCCTGCACATGAGCGCAATATCAGGAAAACAAGCATTGTACTCTTCACTTTAATACCAATTATCACCATAACCAGCATCGGCTTGATACATCCTGCTGTTGGTTTCGGTTTCGTGGTTTTTATCTGGCTAGGTACCGGAGTCCTCTCATCAGCTATTGCTTATGAAAATATCAATATCCCCATCATCTTGTTTCTTGGCAGCATGCTAAGCATTGCCAACATCTTGACCGACACCGGAGCTCTGAAGACTGTTGCCGGTTCCATTCTACCACTGGTTGTTTCTTTACCACCATTATTGCTTATTTTTTCCGTCATGTTTGTCACTGCCTTGGTTTCTAATTTTGTCGATAACCCAGTTTCTGCGGTACTCATGTCTCCCCTGGTAATCCAACTTTACCAATCAGGCGAAGTTGCCGTAAGTATCGATGCCTTGCTCATGGCGGTTGCTGCCGGAGCCAGTCTCGCCATTGTGCTTCCGACCCATCAGGCAACCCTCGTGGTCATGGAAAGCACCCGATTCTCCAAAAAATGTTTTATTAAAACCGGCCTAATTATTGCATTGGCAGCAGGTATTTGCGCAGCTTTTGTAATCAATGTCGTATGGAATTAATAAAAATTAAGGAAAATATCCGAACAAACGGCGTCATCATAAAACAGTAGCAAGTCCCAAGCAAAATTCATATTATAATTAGAACCACAAAATATGAAGGAGCTGTTCTATGATGAAAGAGCACGTTAAGTTGACTCTTTGTCAAAAGGGATGTTGTCCAAGCGTAGAATTCAATGATGATACGGATCTGATAATCATTAAAGATGATCTCGGTGGACAAGTATCTCTGACAGAGGATCAGTTTAAGATTCTGCTAGAAGAATATCTGCGTCATGCAGGTGATTTATGATGATATTTCAGATATTATTGGTACTAAGCATTCGCTTTTTCCTTTTTGATTTTGTCTTGTTTAGAAATATCAGATCTTATTTAAGCACCAAAGGGTATATATTTTGGAAGCTTCTCAATTGTCCTTTTTGTCAGGGATTTTGGTGCGGACTAGGAGTTTTTCTCGCATTACGCCCCATAACTTTCAATTTAAATTTCTTACTGTCTATGCTCTCCTTCGGTTTTGTCACCGCTTATCTCAGTCTGATGACCATCGCGATATTCTATCCTTTAATTGATCAATTTGAGGATAAGTATACACCGTATAACAATCGGGAATAACGGGGAAATCCGGGATCACCGGCAACTCAAGGACCGGTGGGAAAGTTCCCCAGCAGAAAAGCAGCCACGACCAGGCGCATCAAAAAGCGCCTGGTCGTGGCTGTCTCATCTACTAAACATAACCATAAATTTACCAGGGGACAATCTCCACTGAACCCCAGATGGCCATTTTATCATCTTTAATCAGAACGATTCCTTTGATTCCTGGTAACTTCCGGATAAATTTAATTGCTGCATCAAAATCCTCCGGAGTATTAACCATGTTTCCTGCTGCCGTGGCAGCAGCATCTGATAAAAACACCGACTCAGCTAAAACTATGGCCGCATCAGCCTTGCCAAAGCTTAAAGATGGTCCTACCGTTCCGGATGAGGTGCAAATTCCCATAGGTGTCTGGTGGGGGGAAATTCTAATCCCGATACGATTACTAAAAGGAGACTCACCGGCAAAGATACCTACTGTTCTTGTCTTTGATGACCTCAGATAGATATCTCCCCCATTTTCCACAATTACTTCTTGGGAGTATTGCCCAATAAACTCTCCGATCATTTGGGCAAATCCCCCTGCCACGGCGGCCATCGGTCCCACGCCTGCCATATTGGAGAATTTTGCCATATTAAAAGCAAGCGCCGGAGCCTCCAAACAAACAATATGGGGGGTAAGACTGGTGAAAAAAACAGGATCGATTTTTATATATTCTTCCAACTCATTGCGCAGCAAAAATGTATATTGAGTTATCGCATCTTCTATTTCCGGGAAATAATCTTCTTTTTTGAGGGAAATTAACAAATCTGTTTCTTTAATTTTAATATTAAAGGTTTTTAAATCTGAGATAACATCATTTCGATAGATTCGATCTACATACATTTCAGCTTACCTGTTAAAAACACAGTTCCATAGCTTTTACGGGGCAGCTTTTTACACAAATACCGCACACCACACATTTATCACCCTCAAAGTTGATGGTCATTTCCGGTCGGTTTAAGCTGAGGGCATGGGTGGGACATACTCCGGTGCAATGCCCACATTGGATACATTTTTCCTCATTCCAGGCAACCCTTTCATCGAGACCGTCTATGATTACACCTAAAGATTTGAGGTAGTCCATGCCTTCAGCATATTGCAGGTCCTCTCCCTGAATTTCCACAACCAGGTAGCCTTCTTTCTGGGGATTGATTTCTGCTTTTAAGATGTTGGGAATTAGATTATAGTCTTTGATTAGAGAATATATGATCGGTTGATCAACAATCTTCGCGTTAAACTTGAAGACAACTTTTTTCGTGATAGTCATAGATTAGAGCCTCCTACCTGATTATTAAGGGATTGATTTTAATATCATCTTCTACGGAAGGTAATTTCTCTACAGGTTGCGTTAAGAGGAATTTACCGTTAATAATCCATTCCTTTAATGTTTCGGCAATTTTTTTTGCTTTTGGATAACTGGACAAAGGAGCAGTTTTTACTTCTTTACCCTGAATTTCAATTTTTCCGGACTTTAATTGGGCATAGCTAACCAAACCTAAATGACCCGGCTCTGCATTAGGATAATTAGTTCCATAATCGACCACCGGAGCAAAAATATCTTCGTCTTTGACCAGAGTATATTTCAGAATTTCTTCATTTAAAATGGGTATGGGAATGCCCACCCCTATTGCCAGGCTTGCTCCATATCCAACTAAACTTAATCCTCTTAACCATTCCGGGCTCATCTGTTTTAAATCACCCATTAAAGCCAATGTGCCCGCGCCGCCTGTTGGTATACCCATCTCTGTCCTCTCTTCCGACGGACTATGCTGGGAGCCATGCCAAGCGACATAACCAATCCCGCCGCCCAAAAATATTCTCGTGCCAATCCCAATAGTCCGATAATAGGGATCGTTCATTAAGGGGCTTAACTGACCGGCACAGGAATAATTAGCATTCATCATATGAGGTCTCAAAACGCCCATATAAGTATAGATCGTTTTATTTGTGGTGTTAATCCCCACATTATAGTTTTGATATGCATTGCGGGGGTTAAACAAAAGAGCATAATTTAAATCATTTAGCGTGATTGTTGTCACCAATTTTTTTCTTGGGTAACAATCGGTGCCGTAAGCAGTCGCTTCAAGTTTGATCGGTTTCCCGCTAACTAGATCTTCGAGAACATGTCCGCCCCCATAGCTAAAGCTGCCCGGATGTGTTTTGTTGCATGGATCTTCCTCAGGTATTTCTGTGGCTCCGATATAAGCGTCTACGGCGGCTATTCCTCCATATGCGGGAACCCCATTTAACCACACCTTCTGCATCTTCATCTTGGGCTTGGAATGACCAAAATTAAGGAAAGCACCCGAAGAACACATGGCGCCGAAGGTACCGGTAGTCACTACATCAACTTTAGCTGCCGCCTTACTAATCCCTTCTTCACGGGCCAGATCAATAATTTCTTCAGCGGTAACAACTACTGCTTTGCCTTTTTTTATTTTTTCATTAATTTCTTCATATGTTTTTGTCACTGACATTTTTATCCCTTCCCATCTCCCCAAATTACTAACAATTTGATTTCATATAAAAAAATAAACCCTTCTCAATCAAAGAAGAGGTTTGTTCCTGAAAATCCCCCTTCATCTTTCAGGACTACGTCCTGCAGGATTTGGCACCATTTTTAGTATATAAATAACTAAACGGTTGCCGGGTTTCATTGGGCCAGTCCCTCCACCACTCGTAATGAGTAGGCCTTATTTACTTGATATCTATTAATCGAGTATACACTTATTAGCTTTTAATGTCAATAGATCTTAATTGCTTATCATCGTCCATAGCTTCTTTGTAAGCAGAGAAACTACGCAAATCGTAACCGCTGGGATTCTGGAAGATTCTCAGCCCGAACTCCGGCGCCACCGCGAAGAGATGATCAAAGACATCACCTTGGATGGCCTCATAAGCTGCCCATCGTATGTCATTTGTAAAACAGTAAATTTCCAAAGGCAAACCATTTTCCTCAGATGCAAGCTGTCTCACCATAGTGGTCATTTCCTTATGAATTAGCGGATGGTCCTCCAGATATTTTTGAATATAGGTGCGGAAGGTCCCTATGTTGGTTAAGTTTCGCCCATTTACTCTGGAGTTTTCATTGAGCTGTTTTTCAGAATTAAAAGCGGCAATTTCCTTTTCTTTATTTTCTATATATTCGGTTAAATAATGGATCTTCTTGAAACGTGCCAACATCTCCGGCGTGCAAAATTGAATGCTGGTGATATCAATATAAATTGATCTTTTAATGCGCCGACCTCCGGTATCTTGCATTCCTCTCCAGTTTTTGAAGGAGTCGGAGATGAAGGCATAGCTAGGAATCATGGTGATCGTCTTATCCCAGTTTTGCACCTTAACTGTAGTTAAAGAAATATCTATAACATCACCGTCCGCATTGTATTTTGGCATTTCTACCCAATCACCGACGCGTACCATATCATTAGCTGCTATTTGCACCCCTGCAACAAACCCTAGAATAGCATCTTTGAAAATTAACATAAGGACTGCGGACAGTGCTCCAAGACCGCTTAAGAGAAGGAGGGGATTTCTATCAATAAGAATCGAGATCAGTGAGATGCCCCCAACAATGAAGATTACGATTTTCACCACTTGAATAAAACCTTTTATCGGCCGGGTTTTTGCAGCTTCAAAGTTTTGATAAATATCGTTCACCGCATTAAGAAAGGCGTTGATTACTGAAATAATGACAATAATGATGTAGAATAGGACAAACTTCTCGATCCATGATTGATAACCGGGGAAGGCCGGAGCAAAATAGTCAATGATAATCGCCGGTACAATATGGGATAATTTTCGAAATACCTTATGTTCCAAAAAAGGATCCGCCCAATGGAGCTTGTTCTTTTTGATAATGTGTGTGAGCAAACGCAGCACGATCTTTTTCGCAACAAAATTTGCTACCACACAGAGCAATACAACTAACAAAACCATAACGGTGGTCGAAAGATAAACCGCTCCTGTCTCACCCATCCCATAATTCATGAATACTTCCTTGGAAATTCCCATAATTCAACTCCCTATGTCAGATTATGCTTAAGATAATTCTAACGATACCTAACATTTTATCTTACATCCTTTATTAGATCAACACGAAAGAAGGTCCCATGCCAGGATACATTAATCAGATCTCCTCTGACATATGATGCATTAAACGCCATAAGTGATACGATATTCCATCAGCGAAGAGGATTAGTTTTACATATTCAAAGGCTTCGGCAATATGTACCTCCCCCTTAGCTGTAACTTCAAATATTCCTGCCCTTTCTTTTTTGCGGAATTCTGCTAACTCATGAGCAAATTCAGACAGTTTGGGAACTACGGATGCTATGTCATTTTTCTGCAGTGCCTCAATCGACTCTAAAATGAGCTCTTCCAGCTGAAATACAATGGGATAAACGCGCTTTACCGGATTGGTAAGTTTCACTTCGCTCAGATTATGGATTACTAATCTAATCATTCTTTCCATATGGTCCAAAGCATGCAGCAAAGAGGTATATCGTGCTGTAGATGCCGGTGAATCTGTGCGGATAGCAACTACAAAATTCTTTATTTCCTCTGTTTCTTGTTGGATCGTTTGTAGCCTTTGGTCAAAAGCTGTAATATCTGTGTGTGTTAATGTTCTACCGGATGAAAGAGACTTAATTTTTCTGCTTGTAGTTATTAAGGTTTGTGTTGCTGCCTCCTTCAAAGCCCTCAAGGCCGTTTCTGTAGCAACCGCCGGGATTGAAATAATACTAGAATCCAAATGCATAGTAATAGCTGATTTCTTTTCCGGCAATAACAACGCTATCCCTTTCGTGAACTGATTAATAAACGGAGACAAAATAGCAATACCCAGTAAACTAAAAAAGGTATTAAATAAAGCCACTGTAATAGCCGGGTCAGTCCAGTTTAATAAAGAGGCAAACCAGGTAATTCCCACTATAATAAAGGGAAAGAAAACAAATGAGATGCTCCCGGTAATAACATTAAATATGATATGTGCGAGGGCTGTCCGTTTAGCTGAGACGCTAGCACTAATAGAAGCAAAAGCAACGGTTGCTGTGGTTCCAATATTTTGTCCGATAACTAGTGCTATCGCCTGCTCTAAACCGATAGCGCCTGAAGCAAGGACGGTAATAGTTGTAGCGATAGCGGCACTTGATGACTGCATGATAATCGTCATCACGATGCCGATAATAATCAAGATCAAGCGATTTATGATACCTACCTCAGCAAAAAGCGAAAGATCAATATAATCGTTCAGGCCGGACATACCATCCTGCAGGTATTGGATTCCGATAAAAATCAACCCTAGACCTGAAAGCACAAGACCTAATTGAGCCCATCTGCCCGAACTAAATTGTTTCAGTAAAACGCCCAGGCCAACAATGGGCAAAGCTATCTGGCTGACACTGTACTTAAGTCCAATGAAGGCAACCATCCAGCCTGTGCTTGTTGTTCCGAGATTCGCACCAAATATAACCCCTGTGGCTTGTAAAAAATTCAGCATACCGGCGCTGACAAAACCAATGGTCATTAAGGATGTAGCTGTAGAAGATTGTATGAGCAAAGTAATGATCGCTCCCGTTGTAATGGATGAAATAGTGCCTCCAGTAAAGCGATTTAATAAGCGTCTCAAAGAATCTCCGGCAATTGCTTTTAATCCATCTGCCATCATGTTCATTCCTAATAGAAAAAAACCGATTCCGCCAATTGCGGAAACGATAGCGATCATAGTTATACCTCCACTATCATATATTAATAGATTGAGTTTTTTTGTGTTTAAGCATGGTTGTATCAATGGAAATGAAAACCATAATTCATTATTTCTAATGCTGATTCTACAATCCATCATTCCCTTGTAACAGGGTATCCTAATTACTTTTTACAGTCAAGGATAAGCGCAACCCTACTAGAAATTAATCGGAGATAAATAAAGGTAATTAGTCATATATAAGGAAAAAGATACTTTTTAGGGTAAAGTGCATGAAAGCTTAAAAAGATATGAATCTTGATGAAATAACATGGAAATTTAGCACATTAGTTATAAACGAGCTCGTAGCGTAACCGGCCAGAAATGGTCGGTTTTTATTTTATCTAAAGGGAATTTACCAAGGAGGTGATTGCTATCACAATGAATGAAATGAACAAATAAAGGTCGATGAAAGGAGGGAGAAAAATGAAAAATACTGTTCATATTTTTTTATCAAGGAAAGGTTTTGTTGCAGCACTGGGATATATGTTTCTCTTTATGGCTTTGCTGGTTGGATTGATTTTTATGAGCAGGTCCTTCCTTTTTTTGGATAAATGCATTTTTGCATGCATATCTCCTAGCCATATTTTTACATCTTTGCCTGAGCATCCATAATTTTCTATTTCTTTTTGTTTTCGGTCAGCCGGAAACTATCAAGGATAAGCTGCATAATCATTTCATCCGGAACATCAGATTTAATATATACAGAAATCCAATGCCATTTGTTCATATGATACGCGGCTGTGATCCCTTTATAGACACTACGCAAAAAATCCCCATAGTTAGGATCGCATTTTAGATTAATAAAAACCTTACTATCCCGCTCCATAATGGCGGCAAACCATTTCCTAGAATCATCATGACGGGCAATATATGTTGAAGAGTCTTTTCTAAATGGCTGGTCAATCATTGCTCCATTTAAAGATTTGCAGTATTCAATGAGTGTTTCTTTCTCCATTCTTTTTTTCAATTAACAAATCACCACCCAACCCTTTTTTCAGAAGTATATGATAAATTGATATCAGGGACTACCTGTTTTTTTGAAGGATTTTCAATTATTCCTCTAAACACAATTTTAATTTCCCTACCACTAATCATGCACTGTAAATTATAACTAAATTTAGATATCGATGTTTCGTTAAAGCAAGAGGTAGTAAAAGAACTAAAGGGACTGTTATTCAATCACTTTTGGCTTATAATATTACAAATTTATAAAACCTTTGCTACTCCAAATCCCATTGTATAACCAAGTAAGCCAAGAATAAGTGAACCTAAAACATATATAAAAGCATTCAATTTTTCATTATCTTGAAATAAATTGAATCCTTCATACATGAATGTTGAAAATGTGGTATAGGCTCCTAAAAAGCCAGAGCCTAGTAATGTATAAAAATTTTCATTGAATCCAATAGAACTCACTATTCCTAAAAGAAACGCCCCAGTTATATTAATTAAAAAAGTACCTATCGGGAAAGATGTTAAAGCTTTTTCTGCAATTCTCCTTCCAATCAGGAATCTGGAAAGGCTTCCAAATATTCCTCCGGTTGCAACAAATAAATATTCCATTATTAAACCTCACCCTCATCCACAACATTTTCTAGAGTTGGCCTCACCACTTTTAAGATAGCTTCTCAGCTAGAACAATACCGAAATATGCTGCGGCGAGACCTACTATAGTAGATATGGCCATATATGCGATTGCCAAAAAATATTCACCGCGAGCCATTAACTCAAAAGTTTCCTTACAAAGAGTCGAAAATGTGGTAAAAGAACCGAGTAAGCCAGTTGCAACTCCCAGTCGTATATCAGCATCAACCGCCAAAACTTCATAAGCAACTGTCAGAAAGAGAGCAAGAATAAAACTTCCGGCAATATTAATTATAAAAGTATTAAGCGGAATATTTTCGTGAAAATTCCAAATGTGAATATTATCTATCGCTAACCTTAAGGATGCACCGACCGCTCCGCCAATCGAAATATAAATATATTTTTGCATTAAATACTATCCTCCAAATATAAAAAATCCTACTAAAGGCATGTGAAAAAAGCAGGGGGAAAAAGCAGGGGAAAAAGCAGGGGGACGGTTCCGTTGCTTCCTATTAAGCCTTAAATATTAGATTGGGGGAAACTCCTAAAATTCTTGCTGCCTGTCTTTGTGTTATATTTTCTATCTTTTTTACCTTATGTAATATTTGATCCCTTTCTTTCTTTGGAAGACTTTTTATTTGTGCTATTTCAAGCCCATCTATTACTTTTAAAATTTCCGGTCTTGCCTCTTCATCGGACAACTTGACTTTTTTACTATTAATATCGTCCAGACAACTATCTTTATTCTCTTGTACATTAAATTGCTTGAATTCTTCTCTAGCTTTGGCTTCTTCCTCTGAGAACATTTTCAATATTAAGTCATTATCTAAAAGGCCCTCCGGATAAATCTTACCACCATAATACCCAAGACAACTGCTCCATCGCCATTGTTCAACTCTTTTTACTAATTGTGCTTTTAACGGGTTCTGATGTATATACCTTATTACTGTTAGTAAATATTTATCTGTTTCTACTTTTTCGCTTCTAAACCTATCCTGAAAAAGATGCCCTGTTGTCTTATACTTTTGATTATAGTACCATACAAAACTCACACCTATACGCTTCATGGTTATTGAAATATCTTCTTTTCCCTCTTTTAACAATAAATGAACATGGTTATTCATTAGGCACCAACCATATACTTGCATTTCGGAAGTTGTTTTGGCCTTTTTAAGAGTGTCCAGAAATCTCAGCCTATCGTTTTCATCATGGAAAATCTCCTGCCTATTGGCACCTCTTATCACTATGTGATATATTCCAGTTTCACTTTTTTCTCTGGCACGGCGAGGCATATTATCACCAACTCAAACCATTTTCCTGTATTTTACCATATTACAAGCAAGAAAGCAAGAGAACCGTCCCTTTGCTTTCCCTGCTTTAAGACCTTTGCTTTCCTTTGCTTTCCGCACACACTTTGTTTCGCCCCGCGCGCTTAGCGGCATATGCAGCCTTATCAGCTCGATCAAGTATATCTTCATAATTGCGCACTTGTTCTTCGCAACAGTAGGCAACACCGATACTGACGGTAATGCGGTGCCCGTCCAGTTCTGTATTTTGCACAGCAATCCGTAAACTTTCTGCGACAGACAAAAGCTCTTTCTCGTCATATCCGTATACCATTGCCACGAATTCCTCACCGCCATAGCGATAGAAATGAAAACGAAAATTTTGTGAAAATTTTGCAAACACTTCACCCAAACTACTCAAACATTTGTCGCCGGCAGCGTGACCGTAGTTGTCATTAAATTCTTTGAAGTGATCGATATCAATCATCATGATTCCAGATGGTTTTTCTACACCTGGGGTTTCAAGAAGTGCCAGAGTTTCAAACAGTTTGCGGCGGTTAAAAAGGCCTGTCAGCGCATCCGTTTCTTTTTCAATAGTCAACAAGCGATGAACCTCATATCCTTCTATACGACACCATACCATTATATTACCGATAAAACACCCAAGAATAGCAAAACATAGGGCATTGATTGTATCGTCAAGGGCATATTGTGGTTTAAGATAAAACGCCAATAGCGTATGTACCAGAAGCCAAAAGGCTACAAACAGGTTCATGCGGGCAGGGCGGTCTATGAAACCGAGGGGCATAATACAAAACACTCCCAGTAGAATTGTCGCCCGCATATTGGGTGTGTAAATTACACTGAGATAAATAGCAAATATAAAGAGGGCGGAAAAAAAGATATATAACCCGGCAAGTGCGAATTTTTTCATAAAAGAAAACGAAAATATAAAGAATAAGGTAAAAGAGAATATTTCCGCCAGCAAATAGGCGAAAACGGCGTCTATCTTAGTATTACTGAAAGGTGCTGCCAACAGCGGCAACATCATCAATAATCCTCCGATTAATGCCAGAGCAGATAGAATTCTTTCATTATACTCACTGATGGCCTTGCAGTTAACAGAGGCAAGCTGCATATAGTTTTTATCTTTACTCCCCAAAAGATTCAAGCATTTTCCCATATCGTCCCTCCTTCTCAACTTGATCGCGTTACAAGATAATTACAAAACTATAATCGAAATATAAATACATTTTAACATTAAATATTAACTTACAAAAACAAAAACTCCTACAAAAGTCATGAAAAAAATTCCACTTGTAGGAGTCAATATAAATTTTTCACCCATATGCACATATATCGCTTACATTGGATAGGTTAACGACCGCCTCGCTTCTTCACATCTTTGCGGATCTCCTCAAAGCAAGCCTCGTCAACGGTCCCCTGCTCACGGAATTTTGCCACTGCATCTGCCATAACCCTGAAGTTTAGTTCCGTCCCCTTATTGTCGGCGAGATAATCAATCGCTCGGTCACAAGTAATCCCGAAACGCCCGGCGGTTTGAACCGCATCGATATTCGCTCCAAGGAAGATAAACTCCCAGCCATATTTCGCTTTTTGCCGCTCAATCTGTACTTTGACCTTTTCGGCCGTGTATTCACGACTGCTGTTTTCCTCACCGTCGGTGATAATCACAAACATCACTTTTTCGGCGCGGTAATCCTCGGCCGTGTGCTCTTGCGCACTGCTGATTTTGTGAATCGTCCTGCCAATTGCATCAAGAAGCGCCGTCGCACCGCCGACCTGATACTCTTGCTCCGTAATGGCACTAACTGCCCTGATGTCGATACGATCGTGAAGCAGTACATAGTTATGATCAAACAGTACCGTTGTAAGGCAGCATTCGCCGTCTATTGCCTGCTGCTTTGCAAGCATTGAATTGTACCCGCCAATGGTATCTGCTTCCAGACCGCACATGGAGCCGCTTTTGTCCAGTATAAATACCAGTTCTGTTAATCCTTTTTTCATTTACGTAGCCTCCTAAAATTTGATGTAACCTTAGAATACTACTTAGCAAGGAATTGGTGGTCGCTTTGAAAGCGACATAATACATCTTCTTACCCACCCAACAGTGGCTGGTCATACTCGAACAGCACTTCATTGATCTCAAATACGTTGTATTTACCCTTTGAGATGAAATATTCCACAATTACATCAAACTTAACGGCATGGGAGAACGCATAACCCGCTCGCCTCAAGAGATTGTCGGTTTCATCAAGAGATAACTCCAGTGCCACAGCGAGGGCAATCGCCGTACGTTTACTTGGCATATAGCCTTTGTTGCTTCTGATTGTGGAGAATAATTTACGATCGAGATTGGCCCGGTTATAAACCTGGACATCCGTCATCCCCTTAGCATCAATTAGGCGCAAGAGCATTTGAGAAAATGGTTCGTCAAGGTTGTCAACTAAATCATCAAGCGGAGCGGGTGCGCCAACAGACGGAGCGAGCATATCTTCAAAAACAAGCTCGTTATATTGGCTCTTTGACTCTTCGGCTTCGATTAAGGCTTGTCGCTCGATATCAAGCAATTGACGCCGACTTATTTTTTGTGAGTCAAGGTAATGCTCATCGATGTAGCTTGCGACTGCTCCGCGTAGTTCGCGGCTGATAATAAATGAGGACTTATCAAACACCACAAGGGTCACATCAATATCATGGTCTATAAGAAAATCTTGAATTGCAGAGGTAGCCACTTGAAGTGCTTCATCTTTCGGATAACCATAGATACCACTTGAAATCAGCGGAAAGGCTATACTTGCACATTTGTTTTCAACGCCTCTTTGCAAAGAATTTGTATAGGCGGCACGAAGATGCTGCTCGTTTTGCTTCTTGTTCCACTCCCGGTAGATGGGTCCTGCCGCATGGATGATAAACTTAGCGGGCAGATTGAATCCTGGTGTAATAACAGCCTCACCCGTCTTAATCGGAGCAAGTTTATCACAGGCAGCTTGAAGCTGTGCCGCTCCTGCTGCTTTAAATATTGCTCCACAAACCCCCCCGCCCATTTGCAGCTCGGTGTTGGCAGCATTTACAATGGCATCAACTTTCATTTTTGTTATGTCCTGACGGACTATGGTAAAGGGCATTAGGCTTCACCTCTTATTGCCTCTTTTTCTATCAAGTTTTTGCTTTTATTTTTAGCACTATATAATAGCTGATCAACCTTTTTTAATAGGGCGGTCAGCTCGTCACTTCCTACTTCTATAACACCACCACTAATCGTTACTACTAGACCACTTTCCCATTCTAGCTCTAGAATCTTTTGGCGAACACGCTCCACCATGGCATATCCTTCTTCCCGGCCGGTGTCACGGAGAATAATCAAAAACTCATCGCCTCCATAACGCCCTACTATATCATTTTGCCTCAGGTTACTTTTTATTGTCCTGACTATCCTCTTTAAGACATAATCGCCATATAAGTGGCCGTATGTATCATTTATACTTTTAAAGTTGTCAATATCAACCATTGCTACAGTTAGCTTTTTCTGATTTTTATGCGACGCCTCAATCTCTTCACTTAAGCAAGAAGAAAT
Organism: Dehalobacterium sp.; assembly: GCA_040766325.1. Lineage (GTDB taxonomy): Bacteria > Bacillota > Dehalobacteriia > Dehalobacteriales > Dehalobacteriaceae > Dehalobacterium. Next base: position 117,300 of record JAXGQR010000011.1, read on the forward strand.
AAACCTTTTATTAAAAGCTCCAGTTAAATAATCAGTAATTGATAACTTTTGCAACTTTTGTTTTTCTTCATACAGCAATCTATTCAATTTTGCTTCTTTTTCTTTAGCCTCTATAAACTCTGCATTGCTTCTTTCTAACATCCTGTTCTTAGCTTCTATCTCCTTATTCTTTTCCTCAAGGGCGGCCAGGTATTGCTTAGATTTTTGAAGCTCATCCATATAGCTATCAATAAGAACAGCTATTAAAACAACAATGGAAAACAAACAAATAAACCAAAAGATAAATCTATATATCTAACTAATTCGGAGTTATATCCTATTACTAAATCTGACGTCCGATACTCATTAACCATTAGAACACCAACAACTAAAGCGAAAAGAAAAAAGATTATCTTTCTTTGTAATCCAATAAGCAATAAGGCAATTATTCCGGCATTTATAATCATATAATAGGGAACGCTGGCGTAAGTCCCTCCGGTCACAAGCCACATGGTCGGAAAAAAACAAAACTTAATAAAATAACAACTATCAATGATAGTTTTTCATAATTCCTGGTGATTTTGAAGACGATATATAACCCAACAGTAATAACGCCACAAGCAATGGTTATTAAGGTGGCTACTGTTCCTAAACCCAGAAAATAATTCATCAAACTACAAGAGAATGACATGAAGATCCCTACCAGAAAAACCACATTAAATATCCGGTGCTTTAATGAAATATTTTTTTCATCCTTCATTTGTAATCCTCCAAAGCCGGCGGTGCCGGCATTGATTTTACAACGATAAAGCACATTTCTGTCCCAACCTCTCAGGCTGATACACTACTTCCTGCCGTTCAATTCCAGTTCTCGAACTCTGTAATGCTATTTACGGGTGTATTGCCCCGGTTAGATATATCCTAACCAGATTATTCTAATGCAAAGTCTACTGCCCCTAATGCATGCAGCAAAGTTGTATCAAATAACGGAACTGTCGAATCCTCAGGTTGAACTAAGAGACCAATTTCCGTACACCCCAAAATGATTCCATCTGCACCTTGTTCTATTAAATCCTCGATAATTCTTTTGTATCTGACTCTTGATTCATCAACAATCTTTCCTAAACATAGCTCATTATAAATCACTGTGTTTACTATTACCCGATCAATTTCTTTTGGAATCAAAACTTTTATTCCATTAGCCTCTAAGCGCGATTTATAGAAATCTTGTTCCATTGTATATTTTGTCCCCAAAAGCCCCACTGTTTTAATTTCATTAGCTAGAACTTGTTTTGCTGTTATATCTGCAATATGAAGTATTGGGATATTAATGCCTGCTTGAATCTCGTTTGCGACTTTGTGCATAGTATTCGTGCAAATAACGATAAAATCTGCACCTGCTGACTCCAGACTATAGGCGGCATCTGTTAAAATCTGTGCAGCCTTTCCCCACGCTCCATTTCTTTGGCAGATCTCAATTTCCTCGAAATCTACACTGTATAGAACACATTTGGCCGAATGTAGGCCTCCAAGCCTTTGCTTTACTTCTTCATTAATAATGCGATAATATTCGGATGACGATTCCCAGCTCATTCCTCCGATTAAACCGATAGTCTTCATCAATTTCCTCCCTTGTAAGATAAATATAGGGTTCGGGTTAAGAAACCCGACCGAACGTTCTTTGAAAATTATTATTTATTGTTCAGATG
>JAXGQR010000012.1:0-75737 GCA_040766325.1 Dehalobacterium sp.
AAAAAACGGCATAGCCGCAATTCACGACTATGCCGGAATTTTTCAGGGATATAAAATCCCTATGTGAGGACAGCTTTAAGGGGAATTTTTTTTAGCTTATAAATTGAAACTCCTATCAGTAGGGATTTTCTTCATCCCCTACTGATAGTTTGTTGAACCAATCAGGAACTTAGCGTCCGTTATCCCCCACATATTGGGGGACATTCCTGTTCCCAAAGAGTTGTCTTTAACTTCAGCAGGTGCGTCCCCTGACTGCTAATGCGGGGGGCTTAGGAACAGTTAGTGCGTGATAAATCAGAAAAATCTAAAGTAGCAAAATAATCCTCCAGGGTTTCCGCCCGCCGAATTAGTTGCACGCTACCGTCTGATTTTAACAATAATTCCGCAGAGCGCAATTTGCCATTATAATTGAATCCCATGGCATGGCCGTGGGCCCCGGTGTCATGGATGACGATAATATTTCCGATCTCAATTTCCGGCAAGGAACGGTCAATGGCAAATTTATCATTATTCTCACAGAGAGAACCGGTGACATCATAGACATGATCCAAAGGGTAATCTTCTTTTCCTAACACGGTGATGTGGTGGTAGGCGCCGTAGATGCCTGGTCGCATTAAATCCGCCATACAAGCATCCACACCCACATACTTTTTATAAATATCTTTTTTATGCCTGACTTTTGTGACCAGAAAACCATATGGCCCCATAATCATTCTACCGCTTTCCATGGCAATGGTAAGAGGGTCCAGGCCCCCCGGAATAATTTTTTCGACATAGGCCCGGCGAATACCTTCGCCCACATAAGCTAAATCCACTGCTTCTTCTTCCGGACGATATGGAATACCGATGCCGCCACCTAAGTTGATATATTCCACCTTGATACCTAACTTTTGATAAATTTCCAGGGCAAGGTCAAACATCATATGAGCAGTTTCAATAAAATAGTTAGGATCCAATTCATTGGAGATTACCATGGTGTGAAGGCCAAAACGAGTAGCACCCTTTTCTTTCATGGTTTCAAAGGCCTGAAAAATCTGTTCTCTCGTAAGGCCATATTTTGCGTCTTCCGGTTTACCGATAATTTCGTTGCCCCCATGGCGTAAGTTTCCTGGATTATAGCGAAAAGAAATCAATTCCGGAAAGCCGGCATGGTGTTCCAAATATTCAATATGGCTGATATCATCTAAGTTGATGATCGCCCCTAATTCAATAGCTTTTTGAAACTCCTCCGGCGGTGTATTATTAGAAGTAAGTACGATATCCTCTTTTTCTATCCCGGCTCTCTCCGCCAGAATTAATTCTGCCAGAGAGCTACAGTCGGCTCCGAAGCCTTCCTCCTTTAGCAGCTTCAAAAGATGGGGATTTGGTGTTGCTTTAACGGCAAAATGCTCTTTGAATTTTGGGGCCCAGGAAAAGGCGTCTTTTAATCTTCTGGCATTTGCTCTGATTGCTTCTTCTACATAAAGATGAAAAGGAGTTCCATACTCCTTAATTATTTTTTCCATTTGTTCTCTAGTAAATGGTAATCTTTTATCTGCCATTGTCTACCCCCCAAATTATTATATTTTCCTCAGCTGAAACAAGTTCATAAATCAGAAGATATAAACAAAACGATTATGAGTTCACCCATCATAATCGTTTAAAGAATTCATCTTAATCTTTGTTATTATCCCTAAAATTAGGATAAATGTCAATAGGAGCATCTGAGGCGGATCATGATTTACCTGACTTTTATTGTGATTTTACATTTGTTTCTCGCCTAGGGAATAAACAACCGGCATAATATTCAATAATTTCCCGGCGCCGAATAATCCCAATAAAAACCCCAAAGTCATCTACTATCGGTACAAAATTCTGCGTTATAGCCAATGATAACAATTCCTCCAAGCGCGCATTAATCTGCACCGGTTTATTCTGATTGCGACGGGGAATATCTTTAAGAAGAATTTTTTCTGTGACGGCCAAATTACTACCCATAAGTTTTTTTAGCTGCCACAAAAGATCTCCTTCTGTAATTGTTCCGACATATTTTCCTTTTTTATCAATTAGCGGGACAGCGGTATATCCATGATACTCCATGCGTTCCAAGGCCTGACGCATGGTGCATTCAGTAGACAAAAAGGCAATCTCACTCTTAGGTATCAGGAAAAAGGCGATATTCATTATTACTACCTCTTTTCATATCAGTTGTTGATCCATATAATAAGTTTTCCACATAATCCGAAATAATCCTACTCTTTCTCCTATTTATATTCCACATAAAAGAAGACCGGATATAGATTCCGATCCCATTATCCCGCAAAGAGTAAAAATCCTTCCCTCTAATATAATCTATACTTCTCTTTAAAATAATGTCCTACCTCTGTCAAGATGCGAAAAGATTGATCGACGCTTTTTGTCCCGTCAACATTAACCAAGCAGCAGCGGGAGGGCGCGATCCAGGAACGATCTAAAATCAGTTCCTTATCTACCCCGTAGGATACTAAATAGTCCCAGAATCCCTCTAATTTTTCCGCTAAGGTTTTAATATTTTCCTGGTTTAATTCTTCCGTTAAGGTCGGCACGAGTCCCCAGGAAATGATCCCGCCTCCTTTAAGGAAGGCCGTCACTTCATCACGATAACGCGTAAAAACGTGCCCCCAAGTGTAGGTATCCATGGAGAGGATATCTAACCCCAATCCACTGATCAAAAAAGACCAATCTGGGTTGCCGCAAAGATGTACCCCGCGGGGACCCTCTACTCCTTCTAAGAATTCAGCAAAATCTCTTTTGGCACTGCTGCTGGAGTAACCGGTAAAAGAACCGAAAAGAATCTGCAATCCCGGTTCATCCAGCCAGACAAAAGCATTTTCATTTTTTGCCTTTAGTTGCCGATATTGAGCATTAACTTTCTGAGCAATAAATTCATAGAGAAACCCTCTAATTTCATCATGGTAAATAATCGGTTTTTTATCCTTATCGACAATTTTCATCCCAAAACTAATCGGTCCGATATTCTGTCCTCTAATCACTTTATATTTTGTTAGATCTTGTTGTAAAAAAGCATCAAAGGTCGTAGAGTATTTCCCGGAAAGATGAAAGTAGGTTTCATCCCGGCTTTCATCAAAATAGAGAGGTAAATCATTCATAAAGCCGTCTAGATCTAAGGTGATGCGCTGGTTTTTTTCATCAACAATAATACCGGGGAAATTCTCACTGACCTGCACATACATGTCTTCGTAATAACTAAACTTAGGCAGTTGAGGCCAAAAAGGAATATCCAAAGATAGGGCTAAATCCATGGCAGGTTTAATTTCGGTATGGGGCATAATGCCCATAGCTGTCGTCATACAGTTGCCCGGAAGTTCGATCTTAGCCATATGATCCCTCATTTCTTAATTACTCTCGCCTCTTGTGTCCTCCCACTTAAAGTCGCTAACCTTCTTATTCTTTAAGTATTCTATAGATGCCTGATTCAATTGCTGTGGCATACCGCCAAAAATACAATTAGGAAAAAGACATTCCCGGTGGTTCATCGGGCATTTTGAAACTTCCAGGGATCCCTCAATTGCCTGAAAAATATCCAGTAGGGTAACCTCATGGGCAGGTTTTAGTAAGCCAAAACCACCTTTGGGACCTCGCTGAGAAAACAAAAAATCGGCGCGCACCAGCTTTTGCAAGGTTTTAACTAAATGTGCCTCGGAACATCCTGATGCTTCAGCAATTTCCCTGGAATTGACAAGATCTTTTTCTTGATTAGCTATATAAACCATGCTATGAAGAGCTAAAGAGACCATTTCTGAAATATGCACAATGCCTGCCATAAAACCACCTTTTTTTCGATTTTTATTTCTTAAGGAGCACCCCTGCAGAGGATTTTACGCAGGGTTAAGATTGTGATATAGAGGGATAATAGGGCACCGCCCTATTATCCCCATGTTCATGCTGAATTAAATCAATTTTTTCATATCTTCTTCAACTGTTGAGATCCCGGAAATACCAAATTTATCAACCAGTACGGACGCTACGTTAGGAGACAAGAACGCAGGAAGTGGGTCCTAAATGGATATTTTTTACGCCTAGATAGAGCAACGCCAGTAAAACGATGACAGCTTTTTGTTCATACCAGGCAATATTATATGCAATGGGCAGTTCATTTACATCATCCAAACCAAAGACTTCCTTCAACTTTAAGGCAATGAGGGCTAAGGAATAGGAGTCGTTACACTGACCGGCATCCAATACCCGGGGAATGCCTCCGATATCACCTAAATCCAGCTTGTTATATTGATATTTAGCACAGCCGGCGGTCAAAATCACCGTATCCTTAGGCAATTGGGCGGCAAAATCTTTATAATAATTACGGCTCTTCATTCTCCCGTCACAACCGGCCATGACGACAAACTTTTTAATCGCTCCTGATTTAACAGCATCAACCACTTTATCGGCCAAAGCAAAAACTTGTTCATGGGCAAACCCGCCGACAATCTCGCCTGATTCAATTTCGGTAGGAGGTGCGCACTTCTTGGCATGCTCAATAATGGCACTGAAATCTTTTGGCTGGCCATCTACACCGTCAGGAATATGCTTGACGCCCGGGAATCCGACGATACTGGTGGTATAAATCCGATCCTTATAGGAATTCTTAGGCGGAGTAATGCAGTTGGTGGTCATTAAAATCGGACCGTTAAAGGAGGCAAATTCCTTGTCCTGTCTCCACCAGGAACCACCATAGTTTCCGACAAAATGTTCATATTTCTTAAATGCAGGATAGTAATTGGCGGGAAGCATTTCTCCATGGGTATATACATCAACCCCCGTTCCTTCCGTTTGTTTTAAAAGGTTTTCCATATCCAGTAAGTCATGGCCGCTAATTAAAATCCCGGGGTTATTTCCGACACCAATATTAACCTTGGTAATCTCCGGGTGGCCATAAGTTTCCGTATTGGCTTTGTCCAGAAGAGCCATAACATCAACACCAAATTTACCGGTCTCCAGGGTGAGAGCAACTAGTTCATCGGCGCCCAAAGTATCATCCAAGGTGGCCGCGAGCGCCCTTTCGATGAAGCCCATAATATCTAGTTCTTTATAACCCAACACATAAGCATGCTTGGCATAGGCGGCAATTCCTTTTACTCCATATGTAATCAGCTCTCTTAAGGACCTGACATCCTCATTTTCCGTAGCTAATATGCCGACAACTGCTGCTTTTTGCTCAAATTCTGCCTCAGTTGATCCGGTCCAAAGTGCGGCATCAGGCAAAGCTTCTAATTTCACGCCAGCTTTTTCAACAGCATGTTTAATCTGATCTCTCATTGCCAAAGCTTTTTTCACTTGCTCGATAAAGAAGGCTTTATCAAAATTAACGTTGGTAATGGTGGCAAATAAACTTTCCATAATAAATTTGTCCACTTCTTCGTCAACAACATTAGCCTTCCGGCCTTCCGTTGCATATACGGAAATTCCTTTCAAAACATAGATCAAAAGGTCTTGTAAATTAGCTACATCTTCCGGCTTACCACAGACCCCTCTGACCGTACAACCCTGGTTTCTAGCTGTCTCTTGGCATTGAAAACAAAACATACTCATATGGAAGCCCTCCCCACTTTATATTTATAGTCCTATTTTAGTATTTGATTACCTAAATGTCAATTATTATTTTTCTCACCTTCAGGGTTTCAATAATCAACGGTAGGAGTTTTTTTATTTTTTTGTGTTCCCATCTAGATGATATGGTATAATAAAGTAGTTCTTCTATCAGTTGGGATTTATTCATCCCCACTTATAGGAGCTCCTGATAAAACAAATAAAAACGTATTAGATGTTTAAGGAGGGAACCCAAATGCTGAATGAAGAAATATTGAAAACTATTAACGAGGAAGGTAAAATCCGCAGAAACACGATTAAGGACCTTATTGCCTTTCAAGCAGAACTTAGGGAAGCCGGATACAACAGTTATATGGATGTTACCACTAACTGGCTGTTTGTCGAACCCATGGTGCAAGTCGACAAGACCATGAACATCTATTGGGAACATGAAGGGAAGAAAAAGGCTGGTGTTGCTCATTGGTTCGAAGATCACTTGGAAAACTATATCTGTTTTATCAGTGATGAAGATAGGCAAGTCCTCGAACGCATCGATATCGAAGACTGTGCTATCGGTGTGTTTTTAGAAGACATCTGGGAGGAAATTACCAAAAGAGAAGGAAATGTAACAGACTTTAAACTGAAATAAAAAGATGGCTGTATATGTATATACGGCCATCTTTATTTTTCTTGTTCCGGAGGACTTTTTTTCGCCAGACGACCTGATTTTATCAAGGCATTTCTTAAAAGATACTCTATATGAGCATTAACGCTGCGCAACTCATCTGCAGCCCAACCCTCCAAGGCGTTATAAATATCGGGATCAATTCTTAAAAGGAAACTTTTTTTCTTGGCCATTGCAAAACCTACTAATAAAGACTTCCGGTATTGATCACCGGTTGAGCAGAGCGGTCGGAAATAATTGTCACCATTAAATTATTTATCATCGCCAATTTTCTTTCTTCATCCAGCCCGATAATCCCATCCTTTTCTAAATTAGAGACAGCCATTTGAGCCATACCGACAGCACCGTCCACAATGATCTGCCGTGCAGCCAAAATTGCATTCGCCTGCTGTCTTTGTAGCATGGCACTGGCGATTTCCGTAGCATAAGCCAAATGTGTCAAACGAGCCTCAATGACTTCCACTCCGGCCACGGCAAGGCGCTCTTGTAATTCTCGGGCTAATTCTTCGGCCACTTCCGCCCCATTACCGCGCAAAGAGTACTCCTCACCGTGAATAGTATCATAAGGATATTTGGTAGCTACATGGCGTAAAGCGGTTTCACTTTGTATCTCGACAAAGGTCTCATAATCATCCACATCAAAAACTGCTTTGGCAGCATCAACCACCTTAAAAACTACCACGGCGGCAATTTCAATGGGGTTACCGTCCACATCATTTACCTTTAATGTCTTGGAATTAAAGTTCCGTACCTTTAAAGATACCGTTTTGCGTAAATGAAAAGGGATCGAAAGCCAAAACCCTGCATCTTGTACACAGCCCATGTAACGACCAAAAAAAGTGATTACCTTGGACTGGTTGGGCTGAACCATCATCAACCCTCCTGAAAGCACGACAGCCAGGATCGTCAAGATTGCGCCCAGAAAAAACTTCAAATTGACAAAGGCAAAAACGGCCCCCGCCACTAGCCCCACAAATAACAATAAAGCTATAAAACCATTCTTTTTCCACGCCGGATATTCTTTCATGGCAACGCCTCCACACATTAATAATATATATATCGTTATGATATCACTTTGGTATTAACCTGTCCATGGAAATATGAACCAAACAAAAAAGGAGACCCCGCGGTCTCCCTAAAACTTAGTATTCCTTTTTATATGATTTTTGCGCAACATTGGACCTTCTACCCTGGCTTTTCTTATAACCCCGATTGCCTTCCCACTTCCGCTGATAATTCGAACGATGCTCAAAATTGCGCTGTTTTTTTACCCGTAAAGGTGCCTCCTCGGTAATTTTCACAGGAGTAGTATTAGGTTCCTTGGTCAGAAGCTTCAAAGCCGCGGCAACCAAGGTTACAGAATCTTGGTCCGCAAGAAGTTCTTCTGCCAGTTCCCGATAGGATGTGAGGTCCTCTTCTTTGATCACATTAAGTATTTTTTCCACAGACTGTTTTTGCTGGCCAACAACCGCCTCCACAAAGGTAGGAATCGGTTTACGGTCAATGCTTTTACGAATCGCATGTTCAATCAATCTTAACTGTCCCATTTCCCGGGGAGTAATAAAGGTCACGGCCAGCCCGGATTTTCCGGCCCGCCCGGTTCGTCCGATACGATGAACATATCCTTCCGGGTCCTGAGGAACATCAAAATTATATACGTGAGTAATCCCCGGAATATCCAGACCCCTTGCCGCCACGTCGGTAGCTACCAATATCTCTGTCGTTCCCTCGCGAAAATGCTTAAGAACGTTGTCTCTTTTAGATTGGTTCAAATCACCGTGCAGGCCTTCTACAGAATAGCCTCGGGTATTCAAGGCTTCACACACCTCATCTACCCGCCGCTTCGTACGTCCAAAAATTATTGCTGACTCAGGAGACTGAATATCTAACAAGCGACAAAGAACATCAAATTTTTGGCGTTCCTGCACCTCAATATAATACTGTCTGGTATCAGGTACTGTTACCTCTTTATTTTTGATACTGACCAAAACAGGGTTGATCATAAATTTTTGTGCTAAAGATTGAATAGGTTTAGGCATGGTCGCCGAAAAAAGCAAGGTTTGTCTATCCCCCGGGACTTCTTTGAGGATACTCTCGATGTCTTCAATAAAACCCATGTTAAGCATCTCGTCTGCTTCATCAAGTACGACGATACCTACATTTTGCAAGCGGATAGTTCTCCTGCGCATATGATCCATTAGTCGTCCCGGCGTACCCACAATAATTTGAGGGCGGTTCTTTAAGGCTCTAATTTGATAATTAATGTCCTGTCCGCCATAGATAGGTAGCGCGCGAATACGTTTGAATTGACCGATTTTATTCAATTCCTCCGCTACTTGAATGGCGAGCTCCCTGGTAGGTGTTACCACCAAGCCTTGAATAAATTCCAATTCCGTAGTCATTTTTTCTATCATAGGAATCCCAAAGGCCGCTGTTTTTCCTGTTCCTGTTTGGGCCTGTCCAATTACATCCTGCCCTTTTAATGCCACAGGAATCGTTTGAGCTTGAATTGGAGTAGGTTCTTCAAAACCCATTTCAATAGTAGCTTTGACCACAGGATCACTCAGACCGATTTTGTTAAACATATAAATAAATTCATCCTTCTTCCACTTTATTATTATAACTAATAAGGTTCATTATTAAAAAAGGGTTTTCCTTAACCTGGAAAACCCCTTCCCCGTCTGCAATACAATATCAGATTAAAACGGTGTCACATTCGATGCCTGAGGTCCTCGGTTTCCTTCAACTATATCGAACTCTACCTTCTGCCCTTCATCCAATGTCTTAAATCCTTCTTTTTGAATGGCCGAAAAGTGAACGAAAACATCGCCGCCTTCTTCACTTTCAATAAAGCCAAACCCTTTTTCTGCGTTAAACCATTTAACAGTTCCTTGCAATTTAAAATCCTCCCTAATAAATCATTCATTTATACTTATTAAAAAGCAAAACCAAACATTGCCATGTTCCCAGCTGCTTTTTAGTATGCTCTTAATATTACCACAGTTCAAGATAAAATTGCAAGAAATTATTGGAAATAATTTAAAAATTAATAAATCCCTATTTTAGCAACTCCGCCACTACTGCTTCGGTAACCTTTTGAAACCCGGCTACAGAAAGTTGGATCTGAACCCCGATCTTACCACCACTTACGATGATCTCTTCCAATTCCATGGCCTCCCGGGCTAAAAAAGTTGGATAAGCCTTTTTCATCCCGATGGGAGAACATCCCCCTCTGATATAGCCTGTAAATTTTTGGATCTCTTTCACCGGCACCATTTCAACTTTTTTCTCACCGGCTGCCGCTGCAGCTTTCTTTAGATCAAGCTCCCCCTCCACCGGAATGACAAAAACATAGATGTTTCTGTTGCGGCCTTCCGTGACTAAGGTTTTATAGACCATCTGAGGATCGCGTCCGATTTTTTGAGCGACAGATATGCCATCTATTTTGCCATCACGGTTATCGTAGGTCATTCCTTGATAGGGAACGCCATTTTGGTCAAGAATGCGCATAGCATTGGTTTTAACCTGAGCCATCATTTACCACTCCCTTAATATGCTAAGCCTGTTTAATCGATGATCTCATAACTGCTAATGATAAAAGGCATGTTGAGGTTTGCTAACACCCGTTCTAAGAGGACACCTTCTCGCTTGGGATAAGAAGCTCCGTAACTGGCTCTAATGGCGGCAGTAATAAACTGCACACCTCGATCCAGGGCAATGGGCAGGTTATCCCCCTGAAGCAAGCTGCCCACTAAAACACTGGTAAAGACATCTCCGGCACCGGGATAATGAGCCGGAATATATACACAGCTCACCTTCCAGTAACGATCGTCTTCTCTGTTATAGGCCATGACATTGGTGGTTTTAGTATCCGCACAAGCAGGAGCACTGGTGATAATTACCTTTTCGGGACCCATTTGAGATAATTCAAAAAGCCATTTTTTCAGATCTTTGATGCCAATGTTCAAATCATAGGTTTGATTTAAAAGATAGGCGGCTTCAGTAAAATTGGGGGTAATAACATCCGCCTTTTTTACTAATTTTTTCATTTCTTTTTTCATCTCTACCGTCATGGTACTGTAAAGATGACCATTATCCCCCAGAACCGGATCGACCACCACTAAAGTATCTGATTTTTGGCCAAAATTATCAATAAATTCGGAAATAATGCCGATTTGTTTTGAGGAACCTAAAAATCCGGTATAAATACAATCGAAATCCAGATCTAGTTGTTTCCAATGCTCAAAAAAAGCGGGTAGAGAATCCGTTAAATCCACAAAGGAATACTGTTCAAACCCTCCTGTATGCGTTGATAATACTGCCGTGGGTACAGAACAAACCTGCATCCCCATGGTAGACAAAATTGGTACCACCACCGCTAAAGATGATCGTCCAAAACCGGATAAATCATGGATCGCGGCAACTCTTTGTACAGATCTTTTGCTCATTTTTCTCCCCCTATATCATTCCCTGCTCTTTAAGCCATTGGATCATTAGTTCCCTGGCGATGGGTGCCGCCTGTTTTCCTCCGGTGGAACCACTATATTCTAAGAGTACCGCCACAGCAATCTGAGGATTTTCCGCCGGCGCAAAGCCGATGAACCAGGTATGCTCTTTTTCATCTTCCACAATGCTTAATTCATTTTGTGCCGTCCCGGTTTTGCCTCCTACACCAATGCCGAAAATTTGCGCGTTACTCCCCGTTCCCCTATCTACCACAGTCAACATCATTTCTTTCACACGATCGGCATACTCTGCCTCCGCCAGGCGATAAAAAACGTTAGGCTCCTGTCTTTTAACGACAAAGCCGTTAGCACTGATCACTTTATCAACCAAATAAGGCTTCATCACTAGACCGTGATTGGCGATACCGGCGGTGATCATCGCCATTTGTAATGGAGAGACCAGGATTTTTCCCTGACCGATAGCTACAGCTGCTTGATCAGTTTCACTCATACTTTGATAGCTAAAACGACTGGTGCTAACTGGAATGTCAAAGGGAATACTTTTACCCAAACCCACTTCTTGAGCTAAATCCTCAAGATGACCTTCTCCTAATTCCACCCCCAAAGAGGCAAAGTACGTATTGCTGGAAACAGCTAAAGCCCTCTCCAGATCCAGGATACCATGGGCTGTGCCTCCGTGATTTCCGATCTTTTTACCGTCAATGATCACACTACCCTGATCATTAAAGTTTTCCATAGCCAACCCTGTTTCCAAGGCCTTTAAGCTTACCGCCACCTTAAAAGTGGATCCCGGTACATACAATCCTTGGGTCGCCCGAGGAAGCAGGGGATTTTCTTCAGATTCAATCAGTTCGCTCCAGTTTTCATTTAAACTTTCATTATTGGGATCAAAATCCGGCTTACTAACGAGAGCCAAGACCTCCCCGGTCTGAGGCTGCAGGGCAACCACAGCTCCGTTTCTATTACCTAATAATTCGGAGGCTCTTTTCCCCAATTGATGATCCAGAGTCAGATAAAGGTTATTACCTACACTTTTCGTTCCAGTGATCTTGTCTCTTAAATCGGTCACCGGGTTCAAAGGATTAATATTTGATAATTGGTCGTTATATTTAGATTCCAGCTGCGTTTTACCATAGGATACAGAATTATAACCGATTACATGGCTATAAAGAGCACCAAAGGGATAGCTGCGTATTTGTTTTTCTCCAGCCATTTCACTCTGAGCCAGGGCTACCCCTTTGCGATCGAATATGGTACCCCGTAAAACCTTATCCTCCCTAGCCCATTGACGACGATTGTAGGAGCTGGCCATAATATTTTCTTTGCCAAAGAGTTCAAAATAAGTTATATAACCAATTAAGGTGATAAAGAGCACGCTCATTAATACTAAAACATTAATTGTCCTTTTCTGCCGCTTCAGCATCCGGGACTTTTTCTCCATCTTGTTCATAAAGCTCCTCCTCTTCCATAAACTTAGATGAGGAAATACTCTGCAAAATCCCTAAGGCAAGAAAGCTGGAGGTTAAAGAACTTCCGCCATAGCTGATAAAAGGTAAGGTGATGCCTGTTAAGGGAATCAGTTTTATGACACCACCAATAATAATAAAGGTTTGATAACCAAACATCAAGGAAATACCCAAAGCAATATATCGATGGAAAGTGTTTTTTAGACCCAAGGCGATTTTTAATCCCCGGTAGACCAAAATAAAATACAATAAAATTACTGCGATACCGCCGAAAATCCCCATTTCCTCGCAAATAGCGGAAAAGATAAAATCTGTATGTACTTCCGGTATATAATGCGGCTGACCCAATCCTAGACCGCTACCCCAAAGTCCCCCGGAACCAATGGCAAAAAGGGATTGAGCAATTTGATAGCCCTTTACTGCAATATCAGACCAGGGGTTGATCCAAGCGGCAATCCGTACCTGAACATAATGCAGGGTGGCCACCCCGATAATACCTCCCAAAAATAATAAGGCCCCATTCAAGTACAAAAATCTCCGATCTTCTTCATAAATATAGACTATTGTTAAATAAATCAAAAGTAATACCAGGATGGTCCCTAACTCTCTTTGGAGCACCAGTAATCCCATTTGAAAATAGGCCAGCCCCATAAATACCCATTTGCTCGCCAGGTTAATTTTTGTCCCGAATATCTTTAAACTATTAATGGCAAACTTATCCGGCTGGGCATAATAAGCAGCAATAAAAAACACAAAGACCAGTTTCATAATTTCCGAAGGCTGATAGCTAAAATCACCGATATAAATCCAGTTGGTAGCACCCTTCACCTGACTGCCAAAAAACATGGTCAAAAGGAAAAGAATCAGGTAAAATACCGGGTAGAGATAGCGCAGATGCTCCCAAAAGTCTAGCTTACGGTAAATAAATGAGGCAATAAAAAAGACCACATTGCCTAAGATAAACCAAATAATTTGTTTTCTGCCTAATTCAGGATCGAGGCGAAAAAGCATGATAATCCCCAGCGTACATAACATGGAGACTATTAAAAACAGGATTTCATCTTCAAACTTAAAATTAATTACCAAGATATTCGCCAAATAAATAATGAAAATCACCACACCGCCGGCGATAAGAATATCTCGGTTTAAAGGCTCCTGATAAAAATATAAAAGGCCAAAAGCGATGATATTAATTAAGGCAATAATATTAACGGGGCTTTGATATTTTTTGAGCAAGGGCATGAACCTTCACCTCATTTTTGTTCCGTGACAAATAAAAATTCCAGTTGTCCAAAAGAAATTTTGTCGCCGTTTTTCAGTAAGACCGGTCCGGAAACCGGCAGGCCATTTAGCATAGAACCATTCTTACTGCCCAAATCCTCTAAGTAATAGACACCCTCCGACTGCCAGATGCGCACATGCTCACTAGAGATATAAGGATCTTTAAGCACAATTTCATTTTTGGGGGAACGACCGATGGTATTTTTCTCCCGCAGATTATAAATTTCCTCTACCTTAAATCCCAGCTGATCCCGGCGATTAATCAATTTAAGATAGGGTTGATTGGAAAAAGCAGGAGATGGTCCCCGTTGCATCACGCTGATATCCAAATAGATCAGACGGGCAATCCAAAAAATAAATAGGTAAATTAAAATTGTAAAAACATATTTCAATATGGAAGAAATCAATTCAAAAATAGCCCGCACCCCTTTCCTTGGCGTAATTAAGACAATAACACTTCTTAGAAAGAATTATACACATTATTTACGAAATTAAACAGAGTTCCAAGCATCAGATCACACTTTTTCCCTTAGGTGCCGAGAAAAATTATCGAAAAATAAGGGATAGTTCGTACTTAATAAAAAATGCGGGTATCCTTTGGGATACCCGCTTGCTGTTTTCTGATTCATCAACACCGTTTTTAAGCTGTTTATTCTTCCCCGGCATTGGCTTCCCCGGCGGCTCCGGTTTCTTCTGTTTCAGTTTCTTCTTCCTCAGCTACGCTTTCTTTCCTAGCTTTAATAACCGCATAGATTTCATCTTCCGGATCGTTATTTTTGATTTCCGGATCCAAGGCAAAATCCTGGAAGGTAATAGTATCCCCTGATTCGCGCTCCGAAACATCAACAACAATTTGATTAGGCATGATCGTCATCTTACCAATTACTTCTACTTCATGTTTCATCGGCTGCAAGAGTAACACTCTTTTATCCAATTCTTCGATTCCGATGTAAGTGATCGGGAGAAGTATTTTAACCTCCTGATCCTGAGAAACCATCTGCACGTCAATATGTAAGATTTTATCTTCCACAGGATGTTTCTGAACATCTCTAACAAAGCCAAACTTTTCTTCGTTATCCATACTTACCCAAACCGTGGCGTTATGTCCATATTTAGCTAGGATTTTTTTCAAAGGTAGATTCTGAAAACTGACAGATATGGCCTCTTCTCCTTTACCGTAAAGAACCCCAGGCACAAGCCCCTGAGCCCGAGTTGCTTTTGGTTTACCCGTCCTTCTTTCAGCCTGTAAAATAACTTTTTCCATTATACGTAAACTCCTTTCATTTGTGAAGATGAGGCTAAAATCAATAATATAGTTTGAAATTACAACCATTATACATTATTTCCCCTACTTATTCAAATAATAAGCATATTCTCAAAGGAAAGGCAGGTATAAATATGGCGAAAGCAGGAATGCGCAGACCCAATCCGCATGAACCCAATGGAACGGAAAGCAATAAAAAAATGCATAAAGAAAAAAATGAGTTTGGTCCTGTTCCCGAAATTCAAGGTAAAGCAAAAAAAGGACATGTAAAAGCCAGTCCCGTTACGGAGGTAGATAAATCATGACCAAGGACAGTCAGCCGGACAACAAAAAAGCCAGAAAAGAAAAAAGTCGGGGGCTAACCCCTTTAACCAGGGAGGCACAAAATCATAACCCCAACTCCAAAAAACAATCTATTCCCCGCAATGATGTTTAAGGATTTTTTTATTTCTGAAAAGCTGTTACAATAAGGGCAAAGGATAAAGAAAAGGAACTTTAAATGAATGATGCAAATGAAACATCATGTTATTGTGGCGGGAGGCGGGGCATCAGGAATGATGGCAGCCATTGTTGCCCGACGCCATGGAGCCAAAGTAACCCTTTTGGAAAGAAACCCTCGGGTAGGCAAAAAAATTCTCGCCACGGGAAACGGCCGTTGTAATTACACAAATATCAATACTGCTCTTAGCTGCTATCAGGGGAACAACCCCCATTTTGCCCAAGAGACCCTAACACAATTTGATGTAACAAAAACTATTGAATTTTTTGAAAAATTGGGCATTGCGCACAAAATCGAAGACTTGGGAAAGGTTTTTCCCCGATCGGATCAAGCCTCCAGCGTATTGGATGTTTTGCTTTACGAATTGCAAGCCCTTTCGGTGGAGATTCTTTGTGATAGTTTTGTGGAAAAAATCAGGCGGAAAAACGGTATCTTTAAAATAAAGCTAAAAAATGGCACCACCCTAACAGGGGACAGGGTCATCTTGGCCTCTGGGGGGAAGGCTATGCCGTCAAGTGGATCCGACGGCAGCGGCTACCCCTTAGCTCAGGATCTGGGCCATACCGTAACGCCGCTCTTTCCCGGCCTGGTGCAGTTAAAGCTGTCCGGAAATTTCTTTAAACAAATTGAAGGGGTTAAATTTGTCGGCAAAGCGGAACTTATACATCAAGAAAAAGTGGTGGCTTGGGACCGAGGCGATATTCTTTTTGGTAACTACGGGGTTTCCGGTCCCCCAATTTTGCAAATCAGCAGGAAAGCCGGTGCAATACTTGAGAAAAACCAGATAGCACAATTGAAGCTTTCCATCATCGATCATCTGTCACAAGAGGAACTATCCGAGCTCTTAACAAAGCGCTTCCAAAACAGCGGAACAAAAACCTTATTCTTCAGCCTGGTCGGTCTAATTAACAAAAGATTAATTCCTGTGCTCCTGAAAGAATCAGGTATCTCAGATATCAAAGTCCCGGCGATTGGTATTTCTTCCCACGAGGTGAAGAAAATTGCCACCATATTAACGGATTGGAGATTTGTCATCACGGGAACCAAAGGATGGCCTCATGCCCAAGTAACGGCAGGAGGTATAAACACTAAGGAAATAAACCCCCAAAGTATGGAATCCAAGCTGGTTCCCGGCCTATATTTTGCCGGTGAGATCATAGATATTGACGGCATGTGCGGCGGCTATAATCTTCAATGGGCCTGGTCTTCCGGCTTTGTTGCCGGAAGACATGCGGCCCTAAGGTGAGACTTCTAGCAGCGAAAAATTCCCCACAAAAAATGACAGGGCATTGTCTGATAAAGATTCAACGCCCTGTCATTTTTTACTCCTTTGTTTCATGCTTTCCTGACTCACTTCCTGCCTTTTCCTCTCTATATATATAAATAAGCTCCAACGAACCTTTATCAACTTCCCGCTAACACGATCCGCCACTTTTGTTTCCTCATTTAACACGATCTCATAAGCTCTGTATCTTCCAGGTGATACGATTGCTCATCTTCTGCTTCGGCCTGACTTAATTTCAGCATCAGCTTCCATTTTATCAGTACCGGTGCAGCCTCTGGCACCGCCCCTAATCCGATTTTCGAATCTTGATTACTTGATTCCTCAGTACTTATAACAAAGTGTAATGTTTCGTTTCCGTTTTGCATCCATGTTGGCCTTCCGTTTTAGGAATTCCTTGGAGCTTGCTTAAATATTACTATACCTCCCCATAAAAAGTCAATTTTCAAATACAGGCAAATTCCCTGATTATTGTCTGAATTTATTGAATTTTATAGTTTTCTGTTTAATTTGCTTTGTGTTTTCCCTCCTTCTTATTTATCACCCATTAATTTTTTTATTCTTGCGCCATTACGCCGCTGCAACAAATTGGTACCAAATTATCCTCTCTTGCAGCAATTTTTATGGTATAATGTTTCTGATTATCTCAAAAATGGCCGTCTAAAGAAGATATCAATTCTGTTTGTAGGGGGTTATGATTTTGCATTTTATTACAATTTCAAGACAAACAGGAAGCTTCGGAGAAGAAATCACAGAACTTTTGGCACAAAAATTAAATTTGCCCATCATCACCAGGGATATGGTGATGAACCAATGGCTTCCGGAAGTTGCAAACAAGCATGAACTCCATATGTTAGCGGAAAGCCCTGGTTTTTACCTCAGCATGACGGAACAAGGTATCACCTTTGCCCAATACCTAGAGCAGAAACTGGTGGATTTCATTGAGATCCAACCTTCCATTATCGTCGGATTGGGAGCGCAAATAATCTTTGCCCAACATCCTCACGCTCTTCATGTGCGCATTATCGCCTCCCAAGAGGTCCGTACCAGAAGAATTATGGCTTCCCATAGTCTCGAAAAAAAAGATGCGGAAAGATTTCTGGAGCTCTCCGATCGCAAGCATAAACGATATATCTCAACTCTTTTCCAAAAAGATTGGTCAGACCCGGGCCTCTACCATTTAACATTAAACACGGATAATTTTCAGATGGACGAAGCCGCCTCCTTGTTACACTATTTGGTAATTAATAAACAAGAATCTCTTGTTCCCAGGGAAGATAAAGAGAGTCTCGCAGCAAAGCCGATAGTTTTTAAACACCCCTCTGAAGAAGAATTTGCAAAAATTCTTAACATGTATAACCTGGAATGGGAATATGAGCCCAGAACCTTTCCTATTGAATGGGATGCAGAAGGAAATGTAAAGATGGCCTTTTCTCCTGATTTTTATCTGCCTAAATTTGATACCTATATTGAGCTGACCACCATGAATCAAAAATATGTTTCCGAAAAAAGAAAAAAGTGGCCTTACTCAAAAAACTTTATCCCGGAACCAATATTAATATAATTTTTAAAAATGATTATTACACCCTCCTTAAGAGGTTTGGACTGCAGAAAGGAGTTGAAAGCTAATGAATACACCCGATGGAGTCGGTAAAATTATTTTTACGGAAGAAGAGATTCAACACCAAATTAAAATAATGGCAGATCAGATTAATCATGATTATCGGGATACAGAATTAGTGATCATCTGTATCTTAAAGGGATCCCTCTATTTTACAGCGGATTTAACACGCCATTTGACCATTCCCATTAATATCGATTTTCTTTCCATCGGTGTGTCCAAAGAAGTCACAAACAAACCGGGTGTAGTACGTATTACCAAAGATCTTGATCTGAACTTAAGGGGCCGACATGTGCTCTTGGTAGAAGATGTCATTGGTACCGGTCTGACCCTGGGGTATATCTGTCAACACTTGGAGGCGGGAAACCTGCCAGTTTGAAGATCTGCACCCTTCTAGATAATCCGGCTGAGCGGCTGTTAAATATTCCCATCGCATATTGGGGCTTTTTGATGCCGGATGTCTTTGTCGTTGGCTATGGTCTTGATTATCAGGAGCAATATCGCAATTTACCCTACATTGCAGAATTTCGACCTACCAACTATCAAATATAAAAGATCACTAGAAGCACTCAGAAATATTAATCTTTTGCGCTAAAAAAAACATGCAACTTAAAATGGAGGAAGAAGAAATGGAACATTCCCTAGGTACAATTTTACCCTTATTTTCAGCAATTCCTTTTGTCGGTATGCTATTATCTATTGCCCTTGGGCCTGTACTTATTCTAGTATCTGGCATCATCATTTCGGTAAAATTTCAGCCGGCTGGGCCGCATTAATGGCTATTCCCTTGGTCATCTTTTACCAGGAGAAGGAATATATGAAATTCTTCATGTCCTGATTGCCGACTATATTCCCTTTATCGTACTTTTAGGTGCCCTCTTTACCGTCGGTGGCGGCATTTTGGTACGTACTTCCCTTAAAGGAACCACAGCAGTTAATGCCGGATTTCTCGTTATTGGCTCGTTACTGGCCTCATGGATGGGAACCACCGGCGCCGCCTCACTGCTTATCCGCCCCTTTCTTAGGGTGAACAAGCATCGTAAATATAAAGCTTTTATGGTGGTATTCTTTATTTTTATGGTTGCTAATGTCGGGGGTTCTCTCACTCCTTAGGAGATCCGCCTTTATTCCTGGGTTTCCTTCATGGCGTGCCCTTTTTCTGGACTCTGCGCTTGTTTATTCCGATGTTGATTGTACTTATATTCTTGCTTATCATCTACATTGCCTTTGATAAATTTTATCTCAGGAAAGAGGCTAAGGAAAAAAACGACTCCCAATCTCAGCTGTCTTGTGAAGATGACTGCGCAGTGCTTCCGTCTAACGGTAAAAAAATACAAATCCTTGGTACCCAGAATTTCATTCTTCTGGCTGCCGTTATTGGTATCATCATCTTTAGCGGTAGTGTGAAAATGAGCGAGGTCAACATTTTAGGTGTGCATCGGGGTATTCAGGATATTATTCGGGATCTTATTTTGGTCGCCATTATCTTTATCTCCATGAAAATCACACCGAAAGCACTGCGCACAGAAAACGAATATACTTGGGGACCCATACTGGAAGTAGCTTATCTTTTCTTCGGCATTTTTATCACCATGGCTCCCGTGCTCGCGATATTAAAGGCAGGAGAGGCCGGTGCCCTAGGTTTCATCACCGCTGCTGTAAAAGAGCCGGCGCAATATTTTTGGATTACGGGATCCCTGTCCAGTTTCCTGGATAATGCACCTACCTATCTGACCTTTTTCAGTACGGCTTTAGGTCAATTCTACCCCGGTATGGCTGAAGCTCCGGCTGTCGCTCTTCTTTTGGAAGAAAACCCCGTATATCTCCTGGCTATTTCTGCCGGGTCCGTATTTTTCGGGGCCGTTACCTACATTGGTAATGCACCTAACTTTATGGTGCGTTCTATTGCCGAGGGTTGTGGCGTAAAAATGCCCAGTTTCTTTGGCTATATCGCCTATAGTGTCTGCATCCTGTTACCTTTATTTGCTTTGATCACCTTGCTTTACTTTCTCTAAAGGTATGTGAACTAAATCCCTATAATAAAAAGCTCGGTCATACTCCGAGCTTTTTTATGCAACTCTTAAACTAATAATTGTATACAATATTCTCATCCTGAAGAGTTGATAAATAGTTTGAATTTCACTATAATTTTTTTAGTAACTAAAATACTTATAATGAAAGGAAATGAAGATCCTAAATGGCACAGATGAATGAAAATTATCTAAAGCTGCCGGGTAATTATCTTTTTTCCGAAATTGCCCGAAGAGTAAACGAGTTTAAAAACAATAATCCTGAAGCCGATATCATCAGGCTGGGTATTGGGGATGTCACCCGCCCTCTCCCCCAGGCTGTGGTGGAAGCCATGAAAAAAGCAGTAGACGAAATGGGTCAACCGGCAACCTTCCGCGGATACGGTCCGGAACAAGGGTATGATTTTCTCTTGGAAAAAATCGTGGAACATGATTTTACCTCTCGGGGCATCAATATCGCCCAGGATGAGGTTTTTGTAAGTGACGGGGCCAAAAGCGATACCGCTAATTTTCAGGAACTTTTTGATGTCGGCAACACCCTGGCGGTAACCGACCCTGTTTATCCCGTTTATGTGGATAGCAATGTAATGGCTGGACGCACAGGTTTCATCCAGGATAACAATCAGTTCGAAAAAATCGTCTATCTGCCTTGTACAGAAGAAAACGGCATGAAACCCTCCTTGCCTACAGGTAAAATTGACATGATTTATCTTTGCTTTCCTAATAACCCAACGGGGATGACCTTATCCAAAGAAGAGCTAAAAGAATGGGTCGATTATGCCCGGGAAAACAAATCCATCATCTTATTTGATGCTGCATATGAAGCCTTTATCCAAGAAGAAGGAGTACCCCACAGTATTTTTGAAATTGAAGGCGCCCGGGAAGTAGCCGTAGAATTCCGCAGTTTTTCCAAAACAGCAGGTTTTACCGGCACCCGATGTGCCTACACTATTGTCCCCAAAGATGTTAAGATCTACGATAGCAAAGGTGAACCCCATAGCCTCAATCCCTTGTGGCTGCGCCGGCAGACCACCAAATTCAACGGAGTTTCCTATCCGGTTCAGGTAGGTGCAGCTGCCGTTCTATCTCCTGAAGGGCAAAAGCAAGTGAAGGAAAATATCAATTACTATATGGAAAATGCCGGGATTATCCTCAATGGCCTGAAAAAAGCCGGTTATAAGGTGTTCGGAGGCATAAACGCACCCTATATTTGGCTTAAAACTCCGGACAATATGGGCTCCTGGGATTTCTTTGATAAATTAATGCGAGAAGTTCACATTGTAGGAACCCCCGGGGCAGGATTTGGTGCTAACGGTGAAGGCTATTTCCGTTTAACCGCTTTTGGAACCAGGGAAAACACGGAAAAAGCTGTAGAGAGAATTATCAGCAGAATGTAAGCGTACAATAGAGAAACCGGGAAAAATGATTTCAATGTTCTAATATATGGGAATGCCAAAAAATATTTATGAATAACTAAGACCATGCCGTAAATTGCGGCATGGTCTTTTGCACTTTATTTATGGTACGGATGCCCCGCATTAATCTTAAACGCCCGATACAATTGTTCTACTAAAATCAAGCGCATTAGCTGGTGGGGAAAAGTCATGCGGCCGAAAGACAATCTGAAATCGGCTTGCTTTAGCAAAGGATTCGCCAGTCCCACCGATCCACCGATTAAAAAGGTGAGATCACTTTTCCCTCGTACTCCAAGATCCCCTATTTTGGTGGCCATTTCCTCAGAAGAAAGATTTTGGCCTTGAACATCCAAAGCAATGAGATAAGTTCCTTCTTTAAGATGTCTGGCGATTCTCTCCCCTTCTTTATCCTTAATCAGTTTTAGTTCTGTTGCAGAGGCATTTTCTACAGTTTTCTCATCAGGGACCTCCACAATGTCCACCTTAGCGTGGGGCGTCAGCCTTTTCAGATATTCTTGAATGCCCTCTTTTAGATATTTCTCTTTTAACTTGCCGACCGTAATAATTTTTATCTGCATGAACTCCCCATCCCGTTCCATCCATCATTTTCATCAGTTGCCATTATTGTTCCAATTCTGCCAAAGTCACAGAGAGCTCGACCCTTTTTCCGTTTCTTACCACTACAACCGGAACGGTCTCGCCAACCTTTTTCGCAAAGATCTCATTTTGCAGATCAAAACGGTTGGTAATTTTCTCGCCGGAGA
This sequence comes from Dehalobacterium sp., assembly GCA_040766325.1. Taxonomy (GTDB): domain Bacteria; phylum Bacillota; class Dehalobacteriia; order Dehalobacteriales; family Dehalobacteriaceae; genus Dehalobacterium. The sequence continues at coordinate 22,339 of JAXGQR010000012.1, forward strand.
TCTCCACAATAATATCATAGCGCCGCATACCGGCCTGTGCTGAAGGCCCGCCAGGTTGCGGATCGATTAAAACTCCATATTCTACGCCTAAATCATTGTATTCGGCCAATTCCTTATCTACATCCCGCACCATATATACACCTAAAGCAGGACGAATCACTTTTTTGTATTTAATCAAATCCGCCACAATCTTCTGCACTTCATTAGAGGGGATGGCAAAACCCATTCCTTCAAAACCTTCCCGAGCAATTTTGATACTGTTAATGCCGATCACCTTGCCCTGGACATTGACTAAAGCACCACCGGAATTTCCCGGATTGATGGCAGCATCCGTCTGAATTAGTCGAAACTGCAGCCCTTCATCTGTAATTAACAAGCGATTTAGCCCGCTGATAATGCCTTGGGTTACTGAACGGGCAAAATCAGCTCCCCCTGGATTGCCAATGGCAATAGCTACTTCCCCGACTCTCACATCATCAGAATTCCCGAACCCGGCTACAGTTAAATTATTTTCATTAATCTTAATTACAGCCAAATCCGTCCTGGCATCCGTGCCGACGATTTCTGCTGTAACCTGGCGACCATCGGCCAAACTAACGATGAGTTTGCGAGCTCCTTCAACCACGTGGTTATTGGTAACAATATAACCTGCTCCGTCAAAGATGACGCCGGAACCGGTACCTTGTTCCACTTCCCGTTCACCCTGAAAAAAATCGGAGTAAATATCAAGATTGCTTATTCCCACCACTGCAGGGCCTACCACTTCGGAAATGGTCACCACCGCCGTCTTATCGGTAATATCTCCGGCAGGAGGAATATTGATTTCCGGAGTCCTTGTGGCTCCATCCTCGATCTTTTCCTGTTCAAAATAGCCCAAAGACTGGGCAGCACTTAAAGCAACCACTCCTCCTAAGACTGCGCAAATCAACATGAGGACAATATAAAACAGGATCCCCCGGCATTTTGTAGGTTGGTATTCATTAAAATAGCTCATGGAATTCATCCCTCCTCCTCTATTGTATTGTGCCATTTGTTACTTTTCTCTATGCCTAAAGACGTTTAATTTTGATCAACGAATGGACTTGGTAGCGCGGTGCCACCGTTAAGGCCACCTGATCCAAAATATCGGCCTCGGCCAAAGTGCTTGCTACGGTATGATATGCTAGCTCCGGGGTATTATTAATCTCACTGAGATGGGATAAAATCACATGCCGGGTCTTCTCTGTGATCAGTTCCCTGAGAGCTTTTCCTGCCATATCATTGGATAGGTGACCTTGATCCCCGCCAATCCTTTTTTTTAGAGGAAAAGGGTAAGGTCCCTTTGCCAGCATTTCTTCATCATGATTTGCTTCAAAAAAGATGACATCCGCTCCTGACAAGGCTTTTTTCATACCTGAGGTAATACATCCGGTATCTGTCGCGATGCCGATCTTCTTTTCCCGATGATAAAACACCATACCCACAGGCTGAATGGCATCATGGGAGGTTTTAAAAAAATCGACTTTTAAATCTCCAATTTCCATGCCGTAATCAAATTCCTTTTGATTATGTTCTGCTATTTTACCAATACAGGTTAATTTTTGCCAGGTTTTGGGGGAAGCATAAATAGGAAGATCATAGCGCCGCGATAAGACCCCCAGACCCTTTATGTGATCGATATGTTCATGAGTCACTAACAATGCCTGGATCTCTTTTATATCAATATTGAGCTCATTCAAGGCCTCTTTAATTCTTTTGCCGGAAGATCCGGCATCAACTAAAACCTTGGTTTTTTCCGTACCCACGTAAATACAATTACCTGAGCTTCCACTAAACAGGGTTGCACACTCCATTAATCAGTTACCTCTCTTAGTCTCTCTTGCCTCTTGCCTCTTGCTTCTTGCCTCTTGCATTGCCACTCCATTAATCAATTGCCTCATTTCTCATTATCCCTTATTAATTATCCATAAAAATGAAAATTCCTTTTTATTAAAAAGTTTCAACTTGTTCTTCCTGATTGATCGAAAAAAATCGCCGCAGCGATTTTTAATCTTTTTTATGATTCTGATACCCTTACCACATCAGCCCCTAAGGCGCAAAGTTTCCCTTCCAAATTAAAATATCCGCGGTCAATAATCTCCAGATTATTAATTTCACTTTTACCGTCGGCCGCAACAGCAGCCAAGGCCAATGCTGCTCCCGCTCTTAAATCCGAAGCCTTAACGGAGGCACCCATAAGTTTTTCTATCCCTTCAATGACTGCCATACGACTTTCCAATGTAACCTTGGCACCCATTCTTTTTAATTCGCCAGCTAGTTGCATGCGATTTTCAAAAATATTTTCCGTTATGATACTGGTGCCTTGGGCCAGAGTTAAGAGAGCCATCATCTGGGATTGCATGTCCGTGGGAAATCCGGGGTAGGGAAATGTTTTAACGTCGGAGGATTGAAGGGTTTTGGGTCCAACAACCAAGACCTCATTATCTCTTTCCTCAACATAAGATCCTACCTCTTTTAGCTTAGCAATCATCGGTTTTAGATGCGTCAGGATCACGTTTTCCACCAAAACCTTGCCTCGGGTCATGGCGGCACCCACCATAAAGGTACCGGCCTCAATACGATCAGGGATAATACTATAACGGGTTCCCCTTAATTGCTTGACGCCATCAACTCGGATGATATCCGTACCGGCTCCCCGTACCTTCGCCCCCATAGCATTAAGAAAGTTGGCCATATCCACAATTTCCGGTTCTTTGGCGGCGTTTTCCAGAATCGTCTGCCCCTCGGCTCGCGTAGCAGCAATGACAATATTCTCTGTCGCTCCCACACTGGGAAAATCTAAATAAATGCGCGCGCCGTGCATCTGATCGGCACTCCCCTGAATAAAACCATGCTCAATATGCAACTCACAGCCCAATTGATTCAAACCTTTAATATGCAGATCCATAGGGCGGGAACCAATTTGACATCCCCCGGGTAAAGCAACTTTGGCCTTACGTTTACGCGCCAATAAAGCACCCAAAAGCAGGTTAGAGGCTCGGAGGCTTTTCACCTGACTATAGGTTGCTTCATGGTCTAGATCATCCGGTACCTTGAGGCTTAAAGTCTCCTTCTCCAGCCACTTCACTTCAACACCTAAGGCGGCAAGTATCTTCGTTAAAATTACCACATCCCCGATGGGGGGAACGTTTTCCAGAATCGTTTCTCCTTCTCCTAAAAGAGCAGCAGAAATAATAGCCAAGGCGGCATTTTTGGCACCACTAATCCTCACCTTGCCATTCAAACGGGATGGCCCGTTAATAATCAGCTTGGACAATTATAATCCCTCTTTCACCATTTTCTATCTAAATTCTACTTCTTATTTATATTCGACTGGAGCTCGCCTATTCCTGCTCCAAAAAAACGCGATTCAAACTCTTTCACATTACAACCAAGAGCGGTCTGAAAGGCTTGATCGAGACTTCGCCCTTTTTCTAGTTCTTGCAAAACATAATATAAGGGATCTTGCCCAAAAGTCAAGACGAAAAAATCCACCATGGCTAAGGATTGGCGGTAAGCCATACTTTGATTAGGCAAGAGATCGAACTTACTGTCCATATCCTCCACAGGATAAAAGGTCTCTGTCCCAGTTAAGGGCATTTCATATCCGGTGATTTTGCGTTCTATTCTTTGAGCAATTCCTTCTGTCAACCAGCGGGGGTAATTGCCACTGGCCAGGTAATCGACAACAAAATGAGCGTACTCATGGGCAATAGGTCCTTCTGATTGAAACCTTGCTGCCAGATCCTCTCCCTCAATCCAGGCCTTAGGCGACAAAACGCGAATCACCCCTGCCCAATAGACCCCCATCGCCCTTTCATCCGCCGGCCAGCCAAAGCTTTTATTTAAGGATATATTATCAGGATATAAAATGATCGGTATTTTTATCTTGGAATCATACCCCATAAGTTCATTCACCGGGGTAAAAGATGATTCCGCCGTTTCTAAAACCAGTTGGGCCACATTCTCGTCCCCTGCTTGAAAACGCAAGATAAAATTATCCCCAGCCAACTCCTGCCAATGTCGAGTTTCCCAATTCATGGACACACGTGCACATTCTCGAAATGCCTTATATGCTATTATTTTCGGATAATATGGATATCTGACTATCAGCATAATTATTGCCGGCAAAATCATGGCGATCATGCCCTTGAAAAAAAGCTTAACTTCACCACTGCTATAAAAAAAGAGATCTCTTATCATGTCAGCCCCTCCCCTGGGTGACACGGAATGATCGGTTAAAATTCCGTTGTCCGTTTATTTATGTCTTTCTCTTTTTTCTAAGCCTCATTATACTATAGATATGCCGTCCTTTCATTGGAAATTCTAACAATAAAGCACAGGAAAATAATCTTTCCCGTGCTTTAAATTCCAGAATAATTCCTATTCAGTTCTGTGGATCAAGTTCGTCAAGTCTACATTAGATACCCAAATAAGCTGTTTTGATATGCTCATTTTCCCTAAGATCCTTGCTACTTCCTTTGAGGACAATATGTCCCTGTTCGATCACATATCCTCGATCGACAATCTTTAATGTAGTATTGACATTTTGTTCCACCAATAATACGGTGACACCTCTCTTGGTCAGCTCTTTCAGCGTCTCAAAAACCGATAATACCAGTTTGGGGGCTAGACCCAAGGAAGGCTCGTCGACCAGTATTAGTTTGGGGTTCGACATCAACCCCCGGGCAATTGCCAGCATTTTTCTTTCGCCACCGCTTAAGGTTCCTGCAAATTGTTTTTTACGTTCCTCAAGTCTGGGGAAAAGGTCAAAAACATCTTGCAACGTTTTTTTAACTTTTTCTTTATCCTTTATAATATAAGCACCTAGTCTAAGGTTTTCCATTACGGTCATCCCAGAAAACAAATTACCTTCGTCCGTGATAAAACTGATACCTGAGCGCATCACCAATTGGGCAGGCATGCCGTCAATTCTTTGCCCCAAAAAAGTAATCTCACCTTGTTTTGGTTTAATAATACCGGCAATGGTACGCATGATTGTGGTTTTACCTACACCATTGGGACCTACAATTGCCACAAATTCACCGGCATCAACCTCAAAAGAAATGTCCCAGAGCACATCCAGTTTACCATAACCCGCACTAATATTGCTTAGTTTCAGCATAATACCCTCTCCTAACACCACTTTAGTGAACGTGTTCTTCACCTAAATAAGCTTCCAGTACTTTGGGATTAGATTTTATTTCATCAGTCGTTCCTTCCGCTATTTTACTACCGAAATGAATGACCGCAATTCGATCGCAAACTTCCATGATAAACTTCATTACATGTTCAATGCAGATAATGGTGATGCCACTGTCCCTGATTTTTTTGACCAATGCAATAAAATCTGGAAGCTCAGCGGGTGTTAATCCTGCAGCAACTTCATCCAAAAGCAGTAACCCGGCATTAGTGCCCAGGGCGCGAGCTAATTCTAATCGTTTCAACTGCATGGTATTAAGATTTTCTGCTAAAGTATTTCTTGAAACGGGGAACTCAACAAAATTCAATAAACTTTCAGCTTTATGGATAGTAGGATCAGTTTCTTCTTCGTTCAATTTAGGGTAGTTTCTCGTTAAATGATCCAATGATTCGTCATAGGTTTTCAGACCGCCGCCGAAAATTAATCCAACGCGCACGTTATCGAGGGCACTTAATTTCGGGAAAGACCGCACAATTTGAAAAGTCCGGGCAATACCCTGATGACAAAGCTGATGAGGATGCTTCCCGGTAATATCTTGGCCCTTATAAATAATTTTCCCTTTTTCCGGTCGGTAATAACCTGAAATACAATTTAGAAAAGTTGTTTTGCCGGCGCCGTTGGGCCCGATAATACCGAATATTTCCCCCTCATTCACTGTAATCGAAACATTATTTACCGCGACTAAGCCACCAAAACGCTTTTCTACGCCCTCGGTTGATAAAATCATACCACAACACCTGCCTTCCCTACGGTGATTTTATAATTCTGCCAGATACCCGCAACTTTCTCGGGTACCTGGCTCAAGCAGACTCATTTGCCCTATTATTTTGCGTAATCGGGTACCTGAAAGTCCATAGTTTTTTGAGTTGAAGGCCAGATGACATTCATTTCTCCGTCAAACCACTGAATAATGGGGAAAACGAATTTCCCTTCGCCCACCACCGGATCCGGCAGGGATTCTTCATTGTATTCATAACTTTCCATGACCACACCGTCGGTAAATTTAATATTACCGGTCCATAAATTATCTTTGACAAATTGGAAAATTGTTTCACTGTCCAGCTTACCGTTGGCTTCCAAACATTCATTCATTATTTGGATAAAGTAGCGACTATAATCATACTGCAATCCGCCGGCAGTTGTTGAAGGCACAAAACCATATTTTTCCTCATAATTGGCAATAAACTCTTTGGCTGTTTCCGTATCACGATATTGCGGTGCGCTGTCCAGCACAAAATTAGAGGTATCACCGACTAACTCATACCACTCGGAAGTGCTATTTAGGGCATCGACAATCGTTACCGCATTGATATTTAATTCCCGGGATTGTTTAATTAGGGCACTTTGAGAAGGAACGTTGTAGAAAGTCCCTCCGAATATGCAAGCATCAGAATTTTTAATCTTCGTTAATACAGGATAAAGATCCGTATCGCCAGGTTTCACAGATTCATCCCCCACAATGGTCCAACCATCGGCCGCAAACATTTCTCCGACTTTTGTTGAAAAAGTGCGTCCCCAGTCGGTGTCTTCCGAAATAAAGAAGATTTTCTTGTTGCGCGGCTCCCATAATCCATTATCAATAAACTCATTAATAGCGTCCAAATAAGCGGCACTCAATGATTCGGGCACCGCCCATCCTTTAACCGTATAGTATTTATATTTATCATCAGAGTTCCATTTTTCATCCACCAGATTAGTGGCACCACAAGTGAAGATATGAGGAATCTTATATTTGGCAACTGGTTCCATAATTGCTACCGTCGTGGAACTATTCCAACCTAACATACTGACTTCAATACCGTCTTTTTGAACTGCTTGCTCATAGGCGCTGGTGGCAACCTGAGGGTCAGATTGGTCATTGATCCAGACTAATTCCACTGTATAATCGCCAATTTTGTAGTCAATTTCTTCAAAGGCCAACATAACTGCTTTTTGAAACTCTTCACCGGTTCTTGCACTGGGTCCGGTCAGGGGCAGGTTAACACCCACTTTTAATACCTTATCATCTGCTTGACCGCCTGTATCGGAACCGCCACAGCCTGTCACCATCAAGGATACTGCCAATAAAACAATTAAAAAAGTAAGCACTGCTTTGTTTGATCTGCTCATTTAATAACCTCCCTTTAATTTTTGGTTCAGCCTATTCGTGCATGTTCCCTCTAAACCATCATAGATCTTGACCAGCCACCCCCTTTTAAAGGATGATTATTTTTTAAAAATTTCTTTTCTCGCCCTCCATCACAATATTACTATCGTCGTTGAGATGCAGTTTTTTGGAGATAAATGCACCCAAGCTACGAAGCATTCCGGATATGCCACTGGGATAGAAAATCATTACTACAATTAAAAGCAGCCCATAAATCACAAATTTGTAGGACAACAGGAAATTCAAATATTCAAAAGCAGGATAAATGATAAAAGCTGCTAAAAGAGGGCCCCAGATGCTTCCCCTGCCGCCAATATATGCAATGACCAAAATCTGCACTGTATTTCTCGTCGCTAATAAATCCGGTGTCAAAAGTCCAAAAAAATGGGCATAAAAGCCCCCGCACAAGCCGGCGATAAAGCAAGATATGGTGAAATTTATCACCTTGTATTTCATGGGATCTACCCCGCTGGACCGGGCTGCTTCCGCATCCTGACCTAAGGCAATAAAGGCTAGGCCTAATTTGGAGCTTGTTACCTTACGTAAAACCATATAGGTTATAATACAAATAACAAAGATGACATAAAAATATGGTTTCGTCCAACCGGTATCAAAGAAAAGGCTTACATTCAAACCTAAGGTACCCCTGGTTAGCCACTGCAAACTTGCCGCCAGAGCCATTAAAACCAAACCGACGAACCAGGCTAAAATAGCCGCAAACATTCCGTCCATTTTTAAGGTCAGGACACCAATGACGAGTCCTAATAAGGCGGCAAATAATGCGCCAATGAAGATCCCAATCCAGGGGCTAATACCCAGATTGATTAAGAGCAAGGCAGAGGTATAGGCTCCTAAGCCCATCATCGCGGCATATCCCCAGTTGGCAACACTGATAAAACCGGCAGACAAATCAAATCCCATGGCTAGCGTTCCATACATTAAACTGACCGCCAACAGGTACAGCATATATTCACTGCCCACGTAATAAGGCGCTAAGGCTAAAAGTAAAAAACCCGCGACACTAACAGTAGATAAACCAAACGCACTTAGGTTGTCATTTATTATATTATTGAAACCAATGATTTTTCTCAGCATTTTGCCACCTACACTTTCTGTTTTTTCCCAAATATTCCGGAAGGTTTAAAGATAAGCACTAAAACAATCAGCGAAACCGATATCACATCCTGCCAGCTGACTCCAAAGTAATAAGAGGCAAATGTTTCTATCAAACCTACAGCGAGTCCCCCAATCATTGTCGCCCCCAGGTTGCCCATCCCCACTAAAATAACCACCAGCCACGATTTCATCAGGGGCTGAAGTCCCATGGTAGGAAAGGCCGGTATTATCGATAAAAGAGCAGCACCCGCTACTGCCGCCAATGTGCAACTAAGGGCAAAGGTCAAGGTATGAATCCGATTGAGATCTACACCTATTAACGTAGCACCCGTTTCATTTTCCGAGACAGCCAAGATGGCATTACCGACTTTTGATTTCTTTAAAAATAGCCAGAATAATGCTACCGTTGTTATTGCTACGACAAAACCAACAATACGGTCATTAGAAACATTAATGGACGCAATTTTCAGGGATCCTGGCCAAATATTGGTAACCCCTTTATATTCTACGCCGATCAGTGCCTGGGCCAGGTTTTGCAGAATAAAGGATAACCCGGCGGTGACTAAAAAGCTGTTGAGAACCCAATCTCTTTTGGACCGCTTTCTTAAGGGATAAAACACAGTTTTCTCAATAAAAACACCCAGGATAAACCCGCCCGCAGCAGCAATGAGGAAACTAAAAAGTGCAGGTAATTCCCACACCATGATGCTATAAAAAGCAAGATAAGCTCCTACCATATAAAATTCACCGTGAGCAAAATTAGGAATTTTCATTACTCCAAATACCAAGGATAGTCCCAGTGCCATTAGAATATACATGCTCCCTCTTAAAAGCCCACCAATCAACAAATCCTCCATCTTAAGACACCACCCCTTTGTCTGTCAATTTTAATTTTCTAAACTATGCCGCTCTTTAAATTAATGCAATATTTATGCCAAAGGCTTTTCCAATAAAATTTGCTTATAGCAAGAACCTTTTCCGGTTGAAATGCAGGTTGATGTGCAATATAATGGGGCAAATTGATCAATTTTGGTTCATTAATTTGGCAAGTTTTTGCACAAGTCGCGGAAGTTTCATTTAAATATGGCTATTTAATCTATCCCATGATAATATGATGATAGGTTTACAAAACAAAACCCCAAGGGGCGGAACACATAAAAAGAAGAGATTGTCTTCAGGAAAGAGCGGAGCGTATGCTAGTCGTTTTAAACCAAATTGTCATTTTATTTATACTGATTATTATCGGTTTCTTCTGTAAAAAAATTAAACTAATATCTAATGATATGAATCATGATATCAGCAATCTTCTAATCAACGTGGCAGTTCCTGCACTGATCATTGTTTCCTTAAACAGTATGACTTTTTCTCAGGAGCTTATGACCGAAAGCCTTCAGCTACTGATCATGTCCTTTTGCCAGCATATTTTCGTCATCCTGTTATCTCTTCTTTTAGTTAAGATAATCAAGGTAAATGGAATAAGCCAGGGTGTATTTCAATTCTCATTAATTTTCGGGAATACCAGTTTCATGGGCTATCCTGTGGCCTTAGCTGCTTTTGGGCAACAAGGCCTCTTTTATATGGCTGTCTATGATATGATGTTTTCTGTTTTTGCCTGGACTTACGGGGTAGTGATTATGAGCCGCCCGAGCTTGGCGGAAGGCGAAAAGACCGCGTGGAATTTCTTACAGCTAAGAAGGATCAAAAAAATGATCAACCCTCCCATATTGGCAGTAATGATAGGTTTTATCCTCATGGCTTCACCCTTTACTATGCCGGCAGTTATTGGACAAACCTTTGAAATGATCGGTAGCATTACGATACCCCTGGCCATGATTTTTATTGGATCAGTTTTGGGGGATACAGAATTAAGAACATTATTTCAGGATGGCAAGGCATTCCTCTGGAGTTTGCTCCGGTTAACCTTCTTGCCTCTCACTGTATATGGTATTTTGCGTTTCTTTAATTTTGACGGCTATCTCATCAATATTCCTGTTCTTTTTGCTTCTATGCCGGTGGCGGCGATGACCTCGATATTTGCCGCTAAGTATAAAAATGATTATCACCTGGCCTCAAGACTGATCTTTATCAGCACCTTCCTGTCTATTTTTACCATTCCGCTGGTGATGTGGATTTTGCTCCGTTAACAGACGATCCAAGATTAGGAGCACAACATTTGTTAAGTTGATATAAAGCAAAAAACTCCTCACAATCAAATGTAAAAAGCGAGGTTTAGGATATGAAAGATCAGGAAATCGAATTAAAACTACAGCTGGTAAATGAAGATAACTCCGCGTTCATTTTGGACGATGATCTTTTTGCTGCCGGTAAGTTTTGGGGCACACCGGTAATCCATGAATTTGAAACCACCTATTATGACACCCAGGATTATCGTTTAATGCAAGCACAATGCACTTATCGCATCCGTAGGTCCGGAGGGTCTTATATTGCTACGGTAAAAGATTCCGGCTCCAGCCTCGGGGGACTTCATGTCCGTAATGAATGGAATGTTCAGCTGGATCAAAACCTGCCGGATCTTCTTCCCTTCCTCAATTTACCCATCGGACCCAAGCTTTCCTCCCTGGTGGGAGATGATGATCTCATCCCTATTTTTCAGACCAACTTTCAGCGTCAAGTTTTGGATTTGACAATGAAAGACGGTAGTTTGATAGAATTGGCCATAGATCGAGGCAGCATTGTCAGCGGTGAGAAAAAAGCCTCCCTAGCAGAAGTGGAATTAGAACTAAAAAAAGGACAGATCGTAAGCCTGCTGGAATTAGGTTCCCTACTGGCCCAAAAAACGCCCATGTTGCTTGAGGAAAAAAGCAAATATTTACGGGGTTTGATCCTGGCCGACCTGCCCCTTCACAAGGAACTGCCTACAGGCTTTTCCTGGGACGATAATAAGGACTTAAGTCACAACTTGCAGGAGTTATTACTCTTTAGCCTGCAGGAGATCATCAAAAAACAGGCAATATTTTTGGAAGCACCGGCTGATCCGGAAACTACACACCAGCTTTGCGCCGAAACTCTGCGCCTGCGTGCCCTTCTTTCCTTTCTTAAACCTTTTTACAGTCGGAAAGACGAAATAAAAATCCAAGAGCGATTAAAAATAGTAGCGGAAAAATTCCGTTATCTCAGGGAAATAGATGTTATGTCCGAGAGCTGGTATAAATTTATTCAAACACGTCCGAATTTATTCTCAAGCAAATCCACACTCCAAAGAATATTACAAGAAGAACGGGAAAAACGCCAACACACCTTAACCCGAGAAATTTCCTCAGGGATTACCACACCGCTACTGCTGGAGGTTTGGGCCGGGCTTATGAAGATATCTTTTAAAAACATTACTGATCAAGATTTGCAACAACATTTTCAGAGCCTCCTTCTTAAAAGGAATAATCTTAGTAAAAGAACAAACTATCAGGATTTAGCCCAGGTACACGCTTTACGTATCCAGGGGAAAAAACTGTGCTATGTGCTGCAGACCTTAGGACCGGTTTTACGAGAAAAAGACAGGGCACTTTTTGATGCATTAAAGACCATTGAGGATAAGGTGAACCAAATTTGCGCTGCCCAGAGTAATATGGAAATTTTGCGTGATTTAAACGAGAAATATCCCTCCGATACCTTGGCCTATGAAAGCGGGGTTTTTTCCGGGTGGCAGCAGAAAAGAATATGTGATGATGGCAATCCATGCTCTGATATATAAGAATAAAGGTTTCCCTCGAAATGAAAAATCTCCTGGGAAACCTTTATATCATCTAATACTTATTGAACTTTCAGGGAAGATAAGCAAAACCATAACCTATAATATCTACTTACTAAAAACCAACTCGTTTCGCTTAATAATTTCATTTTGTACACCTGGATCCAGCCTGGTAAAATAGGCACTAAAACCGGCCACCCTGACCACCAGATCTCTGTATTTTTCCGGATGAAGTTGAGCATCCTTCAGAGTCTCGGATCTTACTACGTTAAATTGGATATGGGACCCCCCCTGATCCATGTAAGTCTTAATCAGATTCAGAAGATTCCTGGCTCCTTTGGGGCCCTCCAATGCGATAGGATTGAATTTCACATTAAAGTGGTTGGAATTAAACTTGACGGTATCCATGGCCTTAGCTGCCGAATTGACCAGAGCGGTAGGTCCTTCGGTATCACTCCCGGGCAGAGCCGACACACTACCATCGGTAAGGGCAACTCCGGCCAGACGACCTTCCGGAAGCGCCCCCGTTACTTTGCCAAACATGTTGTGCAGACTATTGGAATAGGCATCAGGCTTACTCTTCCGACCAAGGTAATCGTCGCCGAACTTTTCGTAAGAATCGTAAAGGGTATCATAAACTTTACGCACAAAATCGTTTACTGCAGGAATATCGTTGCCATGTTTGGGCGCATCCAGGCACATGCGGTATATCTCATCGTAACCTTCGAAGTTTGCGGCTAAGGCTTCCTTCAGCTGTTTCATGGTTATTTTCCGCTCATCAAACACAAGTTTCTTGACTGCTAGCAAAGAGTTAACTGCATCAATCGTGCCTACAAATATGCACAATTCTGCAACGAATCTTGAGCCACCATCCCAAATATGGGTACCGCTCTCCATGCAGCCATCAATTAAAACTGAACGCAAGGGGAAGGGTAAATCTTCGGCGTTAATATTCATACCGATTGTCCCATATTGTTTGGTGAGAAAAATACAGTATTCCATTTGAGTTTTAAATGCTTCCCAAAGCTGGTCAAATGAAGTAAAGCTTTCCGCATCACCGGTTTGAGGTCCTATTTCTAACGCCGTGAGAGGATCCACACCGTTATTCAAGGCCAACTCAAAAGTCTTCGCAATGTTAGATTCCCCCACCGTTGGATGACACGTTTTGTTCACCGGAGCTGTTGCGACACATCCAAAAACACCGGGGCGCCGCGCTTCCTCAATGGTAATTCCCTCATCCTTAAACCGCTCCAACGACCTCATTATAGCCACATCCGCGTTCATAATCTGGGGATGGCCCACACCGGTTCTAAGCAATTCAACAACCTTTAATAGGAAATCATCCTTCAGTAGCGGATGCCACATCAAGGCCGTTGGCGGCTGAATATTCTGCAAATGAATGTGGGCATCCAGAACGATATAGTCCATTGCGCACGTAGCGTCTTTTCCGTCTTCGGTATACCCGCCAAGAGTAATTGTTTGGCCGATATGAGAGGACCAAGCCGCGGCCAATTTGGGCCCATGATAATAGGCAATTTCCTGAATCTTAATAAACATTAACTTGGTTAAATAAAGGGCCTCTTCGCGTGTAATTATGCCCTCTTTTTTATCCTTTTGATAAAAGGGCTCCATATTCTGGCCCCAGTAGCCTAAGGAATAACCACAACCGGTTGCCTCGATTTGTGCCGCGATGTGAATCAAAAAGAAACTCTGCATCGCTTCCTTAAGAGTCCTGGCAGGACGCTCGGGCACCCTCCGGCAAATATCGGCAATTTCCCGCAATTCCTGTTTTCTCACAGGATTTTTCTCGTCATGGGACATTTTTCTAGCCAGCTCTGCATATCGATGAGCTAAGGTGATGATTGCCCGCATAGCAATAATTACCGCTTGATAAAACCACACCTTTTGTCGGTCTTTATTATATAGTTTTAATTTGGTCAACTCAGCCAGACGTTTTTCTGCTTCCTTGATCATGGAGGCCAAGCCTTCATTCATCACTTTAGTATAATTTAAATTGCCGCCCCCGGCCGGCCAGGAATTAGCATCATAAAAAAGACCAATCTCCTGAGCAGCTTTGGGGCTGTACCCATAAATCTCCTCGAAAACTTTGTCTGTCTTATAATGCATACTACGCTCACCGTAATAGTCGATCGCAGCATTAAATAATTCTCTATCCTCATCTGAAATCGCAACTTCTCCAAGGTGACTGACACATTTTCCTGAATCATCCCTCATCCATTCAATATTCCACTCGGGGTAAGCATAAACCCCCGCTACATACTGTGAGATACTCCCGACAAAAAAGTTTTCATCAATATAAAGAGTTTTGTTTTCCAGGATATGGGCAAATATTTTTGCTCTTTTGATTATGTTGGGTTCACCCTCTAATTTCGGGCTGATCTCTAACAACAACTTTAACCGCTCATTGTCGAGCTTTTGCGGTGAATCCAGTAAATAATCCTTTAATCTATTTAGTCTCCCCTCATGATACTCCCTCGCCACTTCAGTGTCGTTAATAGCCATTTTTTTGTATTTAAACCTCCTCAATCCAATATTGATGGAAATACAAACACCGAAAAATTTATCTGCTCAGTTTCATGTTATAATTATCACTAACAAGAAATCTCATTTTGTGAGCCTTGTTATATATCGGAGCAACAACCATGCCAACATTACATGCCAATATTATTAGTAATAATTCTTATTCTAATATTATATGCAATCCGTCAAAGGCCTGTAAACCATGAACTTTAGCCTTTTCAATACTATTTTGTATTATTCTTTCTCTATGACAGCTGCATGTAGTTTTCATATTCATGATAATTTGATTTAATATGATACATAAGTGTTTTATTTTAAATCAATTCCATGCTATTTTTCAAAAACAAAAAGCATAATTGTTTTATTATGCAATACGAATATTAAACAACCCCTATGCCGAGCGGCAGGGGTTATGCGTCAATTGTACGAAATTATTCTCAAGCGTTTTTATAATTTTGGATGACTGGGGACTAAACGGTACCTATTATGATACTTGAGAAAAGCCGAATGAGACAGGAATTGAAGATTAACCCATCTCATTCATTCTTTTGTGTACTTTCGTATATGAAAAACATTTACAAAAATTATTTAATTTCAAAAGGTACTCTGCAAGTTTCCGACCAGGCGGACTTGATTTGTGGCAAAATTTCCTCCCATATGTTGGAGATAATGACTATCTTCGTTTCATTACCCTTAGCTTGTATGGGTTTTATGTCTAACTGATCATTCACTGCATCCAAATAGAACCAGCCTTGCTCCGCATTATGGATAAATCCTTTGATCCGGAAAGCATTCTTTAACAGTTTTTGCGCAAATTTCTCTGCTTGCGCCGGATCAACGCTCTCCTTTGTAGACACCACGTAGTGCACCGGTCTCTTATAAGGTGTTTTTACATTGCGTCGCACGGCTAAGCTTCTTTCCTGATTCATAAGATCAAGATCCAAGATTCCTTCAATTTTTGTGAAACTGGTCTCTACTATAGGTGCATTCTGGTTAAGGGTTCTTACCTTATCTCGTACTTGCTCTAAGGTTTCTTGATCCACCAGATCCACCTTATTAATAATGATCAGTTGCCCGGCAATAACCTGTTCTTCCACCGCATTGACTACATCTACCAGCTCAAGAAAATTTTCCGGATCCACCAAAGATATCATTCCTCGATACTCATAGCGTTGTCCGGTCTGATTTTTAATTTCATTAAACATATGACGGATTGGCTGCGGATTGGCCATACCCGAGGTCTCCACCAAAAGATAATCTAAGGGATATTGGGAAAACTGCACCAGAGCATCCACAAAATTACCTGCTAAACAACTGCAAAAGATCTGCCCGTTATTTAATTCCTTGATTTCGAAGCCATGGTCATGAAACAAACTGCCGTCAATGCCTACCTGTCCCCATTCATTTACAATTACACCGGCTTTGATGTTCCTTTCCGCCAGGTCGTCTAGGATATTATTCATTAAGGTTGTCTTGCCGGACCCTAAAAAACCCGTAACTAAATATAGTTGAATGGGTTTTTCTAATGTCATTACATTGTTTCCTCGATCTGTACAATCAGCTCATCCAAATTGGGAATAATGGACGAGTATAATAATTTTCCGTTCAGATAAAGGCTGGGCAGCTGTTTAACCTCCATCTTTTTGGTGCGGGCAATATCCTCCAAATTGTTATAGCGATATTCTACCACATCAATTTTGTCGCCAAAATGCTTCTGGGCATCCTCGGCAACAGCCCACATATAGGTACAGGCGGCGCAAGCTGTAGGATCAAGCAAGAAGGCTTCAACCAGGGGTTTTTTAAGGTTTTCATAATCTGGCAGTTCAACTTCAATATCAATTTCACTTAATTCATAATTGGCAATCATTTCACGAGCCTTATCCGTATGGAGGACGGCATGGGATACGGCAATGGTATTCTCAATAGGCGTGGCAAAAGGCATGTCACAGCCGGGAGCGATGATCAAATTCTTATTATTAATTTCAATGGAGTCAATCAGATCAATGGTAGCCTTAATATTATCTTGTTGATTGCCAAAAAGCATAATCGTCGTTAATGGGATGTTCCCGCCAATTACAACATTATACTTGTCAGTAATTTTCTTTGCTTCCGGCAGATTTACATTCTCGTCAATGGAGATGGAGTCCGGTCCGGTTTGGCACATCAGCTCAATAATGTGTGTGGCATTACCGCAGACAAAGAAAGCGGAAAAAGCGCCTTTTTCTCGAATATAATCAAATATTCTTTTATATGGTTCGGATAAGAATTTTTTGAAAACAGCCGGTGATATCTGTGATACAACAGGGTCAACAGGTACGATAACATCAACACCCTCGTCTAAATACAGTTGAGCCATTTGCAAGGAGATTTCCGTACAATAGGCCATGAGTTTTTCCACATAGTCTGGGTTCTTTTTCAAATCGCGGAATAACTTTGTGCCTCTCAAATGAGAAGCAAGGGTGAAAGGCCCACAAAATAGTCCATAAAGAGCCGTCTTATCTCCAATTTCTTTTTTTATACGTCGGGTTACGTTAATTACCAAAGGCAAACGGCCGTCTTCTTTAGAAATCATTTTAGTATGTATTTCATCCGTGTCTGCAAGAGGATTATCCATAACACAGGGAGGACCGTTTTTTTCAAATCTTATAGTACATCCTAAGATTTCTGCTTCCAACTGTAAATCGAATAAAAGCACTTGACCATCAGGATTATACACCTTATTAACTTCTATCAAAGATTCAAACAATTTCCCCTCATCTGTATAAACCTCTGTAGCATCATATCCCTTTAAATACCCGGCATGCACACCGGCAAACGGAATCCAACCTGGACGAGGTACTTCTTCGTGCTGTAAAATTTTGTAGATCATTTCTTTTCCTGTCATTGATCAATATCCTCCCTTTTTAAGTAGATTAGTAGTCGTTTTTTAGTTGTAATTAATAACTATATTTTTGCAACTTTTTTCTTGACCAACACATTTTTCCCTAATATTCCGTCGAATCCTAACACAATTAAGATTAAGCTACCTCGAACAACATTTTGCCAATAGTAGTGCACTCCTGCAATATTCAAAGCATTCGCCACTATTCCGAATAAAATAACACCAACTAATGTTCCCTGAATATTTGCTGTCTTTCTTTTGCTTATAATACTACCAACAAAAACAGCGCCTATAGCATCAAGCATATAATAGCTCCCCGTCATTGGAACAAATCCGCTGGCAACAGAAGCTGCGACCAGACCCGCTAATGCAGAAAATACGCCACTTATCATAAAGGCATATGTAACATATCTGCCTACCGATACACCTGATAATTCAGCGGCTGCACTTTGCGCACCAACGGCAGATAAATTACGACCAAATATTGTGCGGCATAATACGAAGTAGGTAACTATAGCTAATAATATGGCTAAGAGCACGGAAAATTTAAAGTCAACCATACTTCCCTCACTTATTTGTTTCAAATAAACACTTCCACGACCCAGAAAGACAAAAAATCCGGGCATCCCTGAAATAAATATTGAATCGCCACCATGAGTGACAATTTTTTCAATACTTTGACCTATCAACATAGTTCCCAAGGTTGTCAAAAATGGGCTTACTTTTACCTTAACTACCATAAAACTATTTATCAAACCAATCAATAATCCTGTTGCTAAACCGGCAACAAAGGCAATCGGCCAAATAATACCTGCTTTCAGCAGTAGCATTGCAACCATGGCCCCAAGATCAAAACTTACTACAATGGAAAGATCAATTCCTCCAACAACAATTACAAAACATAATCCAATAGCCATTATTGCCAAGACAGATGATTGACTTAAAATATTCAGTATATTACTAGGACCAAAAAAAACCGGAAAGACGTTTCCAAGCACTACTAACGCAACCAATATTGCAACAGCTATAATAATGCCAAATTGCTTTTCTTTAAACATAGCCAATTGCATTTGACTCACACTCCTTTCCGAGTTTTAGTAGTAACTGAAACTGCAACCAATATTAATACACCCTTAATTGCATAAACCCAAAATGTTGGAAAATTTATTAAAGTGAAGCCATTGGTTAATGTCCCTACAAATAAAGCACTTATGATAGCACCAGGAATTGACGGTATCCCTGCGCGACTAAATATTGCGCTCAAATAACCAACCAGTAGCACATCCATAAGCATAGAGTCTCCAATACCGCGCACGCTACCCGATACCCTAGCTGAAACTAAAACCGCTGAAATTGCCGCTGTTAATGATGCAATCACATAGGTGGATGCAATGACAGTCCCAACCTTAACCCCAGAAATTTTGGCAACCTCTGTATTGCCACCGGCAGCACTTAGCCAATTTCCATAAGCAGTTCTATTTATCGCTAAATACATAATAATACTGACTAATACAAATATTAATACCATTACCGGTATTCCTAAAATATTTCCCTTTCCAATAAAATTAAGTATCGGGTTATCCACAATGATATAAACATTATTGGTTACTAACATCGCACCTCCTTTCAACACATACATCATCGCAAGGGTTCCTACCAAAGGAATAACATTTAGTTTTACTATAGCGTAGGCATTTATTATCCCTATAATCAGACCAACCAAAAGAACCAACGCAAAACCCGCTAAAAATGATTGCTGGGTTTGTATCATAATTGCCATTATTCCAACACCAAAAGCAATGTTATCTGCTAGGGATAGATCTATACCACCCCTTAAAATATGGGAACCACCGCCTAGCAAGATAGTTGCCATTCCGCAACCTACAACACCCAAAGGACTACTTTGAATTAATATATTACTTATATTATTCGGAGTTAAAAAAATCTTCGACTTTATTGTGAAAAAAACCAATATGAAGACAAATGCAATATATCCACTATAATGCACCCAAGAGCCATTAACAGCAAATTTCTTGCGCATTAATGCTATCGTTTCCGCCATTCTTTTTCCCTCCTGTCATATAAACCATTAATTGATCCACTGTAGTACTGTTACCATCTAATTCACATACTATTTCTCCACGGAACATGACCAAAATCCTTGTACACATCCCAACCACCTCTTGCAAATCCTGCGAAAACATAAGTACACCGGCACCCTGTTCTGCAATATTTTTAATTAAAGCATAAATTTCAGTCTTTGCTCCTACGTCCACTCCAGAGGTTGGCTGATTTAATATATATAGTTTAGCATCACTGTGTAACCATTTTGCAATTACAACTTTCTGCTGGTTTCCCCCACTAAGAACTCCAGCTAATTGTTCACGACCAGGAGTGCGAATTGCTAGTTTATTTATTAATTCATCTACAGCTAAATTTTCTTTTTCTTTATTGATAATATTATTCTTACTAACACGAGCTAAATCCGCCAATGTGATGTTTTCCTGTACCGACATTCGTTGAATTACACCAACACCTCGTCTATCCTCCGGTATATATCCTATCCCCAGTTTTACAGCTCTATTTGGATTAACTTTATTCAATAACTTATTATCAAAGTGAATCATTCCGCTAACAATTTCCTTATTGTGGTATATTTCACTGCTGAGCACATCATGTCCCGATCCCATCAAACCTACTATACCTAATATTTCGCCTTTTTTAAGTTCAAAACTTATATTTCTAAACATTTTGCTGTGCGTCAATTTATCTACCTTTAGCAGTGTTTCACCAATTTTTCTATTTTTGGGAGGGAACTGTTCTTGAATTTTGTGGCCAATCATCATAAATACAATATCTTCTACTGTTAATCCTTTGCATGCAACTGTATCAACTTTTTTTCCATTACGTATAGCGGTAATTCTATCACATAAATCAAGAATTTCACCTAAATAATGAGATATATAAATTACACTGATTCCTCTATTCTTCAAATCTTTAATTATTTTAAATAATAATTGAGATTCTTTAGCCGCAAGAACAGCAGTTGGTTCATCAAAAACAATTACTTTTGGTTGGTGCATTAATGCTCGGCATATTTGAACTAATTGCTGTTCAGCTACCGTTAAAGTGCCAATTAATCTGTTTCCCGCAATTGATATACCTAGGTTTTCATTAATAATAGTTTCAGCCATTTTCTCCATTTTTTTACGATTAATAAATTTTAATGGAGAAATAGATGGTTCAATGCCTAAGAATAATGATTCTGCAACCGTTAAATGCGGGACTACATATCTCTCCTGATGAATAAAACTAACTCCTGCATTTTGTACAATGCTTGGTGTTAGTTTTCCTTGTTCTTCTCCAAATAACTTAATTATCCCGGCATCATGAGTATAAACACCTGCTAATATTTTCATTAGCGTAGACTTTCCTGCGCCATTTTCCCCTACTAAACCATGAATTTCTCCTTTTAGTAACTGAAAATTAACTTTTTGCAATGATTTTACCCCAGGAAATGACTTTTCAATATCAATCATTTCAATTTGGTAATCATTACTCATTACAAAACACCTTCTTCCATAGAGATTTAACAGCCTAAAGAAAATGAATTACTGCCAGAAAACAAACATTCTCAGAAAATTGTTTATTGTAATTGTTTCTATGTATTACTAGGAGCATATTCTATAAGTAATATTTGCTTATATGGTTAGAATTTGGAGGGAAATTTTCCATGCACCTAGAGATTATTCTATATCTATTGGGGTTCGTTTTCTTCTTTGCCTTCTTCTCACTCAGTTACCATTCATTATGATCAAAAATATCTTAATTTTTTGGCCCTAGGCCTCTAAATGTAAATTGCAATAGCATTACTTTTAAAATCCATTTCTTTATGTTTTCATATCCATGCGTTTAGGGTCATATAATTCGTTGCTCAAAATTATGTAAGAGTGGGGGCAAACTTCGGAATAACTCCGAAGTCCACCCCTTTAAGCTTATCAGCTAAATTCACCATAATTATCATTTATTCAGCAAGCAATCATGCACTCTTTCTGAGGTTTGTTTCTTTTGGCGGCATCCTCTACTTAATCAAAAACCCGCATGGGAAGCCCCATTTCGACTAGTTCTTTTTTAACCTCGTTATAAATTTCCAAAAATTCCGGTTTCGGAGTAGCAGATTCAACGTCATAGGCATCTTGATAGTTTACCCCAATGGTATGCAAGGTTCTGCTATCAATCATCGGTTGATATTTTTCAAGAATTTTCAGCACCAGATCATTAGCCTGCTTTCTGGTCAAACGGGCACGTCCCACTGCTTGTCCTACTTCACCGGCCAATCTCACTCCTAAACCACATGCACAGTCGGGGCCTGCGCTTTGAGCTCCTGTACCTCCACAAACCCCCATGCCAAGGACTGAACTCCCGATAGCACCGGCTACATGTTCCCAGAAATATTCTTTTCCAAGTTTTGCGGTCTGTTGCCAGGATGGTCCGATGTAAGCCGGGTGGTTAACATGCTTCAGGTAGGCAGCGCCTCCCCATAACGAAGCGAATAAAGCGGTTCTGCTGGAATTGGAGAAATACAATGCATCCAGTGCCCAGGAACCATGCAGACTTAATTGATACACCAAGTCAGTGGCAATATTATCAGCACATACTTGTATAGCTGATGTTGCCGGTCCCCCGCTAAGGCTCCCGATATATGCTATAGATCCACCCCAAGTATGAGCGCCATATTGATACATCTCCAAAGCTTTGCACATATACTCATAATTGGTTTTCATCTGAGGCATAAGATTAGTACAACGCTGATCCCCAATCGTAGTACCCCACCCCGGATGATCTGCGACGATCTGAGAACGATATCCTGTGGGCATAGTTCCGCCGTCGCTGAAGCCGGGTCTTCCAGCTCTTCGGCATGCATCTCTGACTAATGCCACCCTTTCCATTTCAGACAGCATCTCAAAGGGACTATTAGGTTTAACATCGACTCCGTTAACACGACCGATAACGCCTTGGAAATGGTTCATATCCATAATTGGTTCTTTTAAATAACTCATACTAATTGAAGTATATACCTCTGGAGAAATCGGTCCTAAAATACGCCCTTGCACAAAATGCGGGTTCCTTTGGTTGTCATAATCCTCAAATCCTTTATGAGAGAGCCTAATGGCCTCTTCACCAAGTCCCAAAACAAGTTCTTGAGGCATATTGTCAAATGTTTCCTGTAGTTCTTCAGGTTTAAATTTGATCAAACGCTCAGTATCCTGACATAAAATACCTACATCCAAAACTAGTTCATAGGCAGCTTTGAACACGTTATCAAGTTGCTCATCATCCATAGGAACTATATGATTTGGATCATATTCGATTTTATATTTCTTTGCCAAATCCCGTAACCTTGGCCAATATACCTTAAGGTCAAAGTCTTTTTCAAATACAATTGGACCACTTTCAGCCCTTGCCCAGTAATCTAAGAATCTACCTTTCATCGCTTGGATTCCTCCTAAAATTATTTAATTTAATAATTATTTTTGTAACACATTTTTGGCTAATTCTACTGCTGCAATGGCATCCTTTGCAAACCCGTCAGCCCCAATCTCATCAACCCAAGCCTGACTTACGCCACCGCCACCAACAATCACTTTGTATTTATCTCTTACTCCTTTTGCTTCTAAGAACTCTATCACATCACGCTGGGCAATAATGGTAGTAGTCATTAAAGCTGAAAGACCGATAATATCTGCTCCCATCGGCTCCGCTGTAGCTATAAATTGAGACGGCGCAACGTCAACTCCCAAATCTTGCACTTCAAACCCACCAATGCTTAACATCATTGCTACAAGGTCTTTACCTACTTCGTGGACATCCCCCTTAACAGTACCGATAACTACCTTGCCGACTTGTGGAGCGGCTTCTCCCTTGCCTACTAAGCCTTCCTTTAAATATTTAAGGGCTGCTTTCATAGCATCACTAGCAATCAGAAGCTCCGGCAGAAAAACTTCTAGAGACTGAAATTTATTACCCAATTCAGTCATAGCGTCAGACATAGCTAAAATCCCTTTTAAACAATCACCATCTGAGGCTACTATTTCTTTTGCTAACTCTACGGCAGCATCCTCATCTTGATCCAAAAGTGCCTGTCCTAATTTTGAATAAATATCATTCTGCATATCCTATACCTCCTAATGTTTTTAACTATTTATGCTTTTTTCAACAACTTCGAATCTTTATACTAAATCATTAATTTGCCCCATCCGGGAACAATATCTTTCTAGCTTCTGCGACATTACTATCATCAACCTTTAACGTAGGACAATAATCCGTTTTTGGTACATCTTGACCGGCTAAGTGTTTAGCCACGTTTTCAGCTGCCTTTTGCCCCATTTTGTATGGTTCATTGGCAATAGTAAATAAGAAAGAATCGCTATTTTCAACCTGGTCTAGTGCCACTGGCTCTCCGTCGACACCGGCAGTAAATATATCTTTACGACCTGATTCTTCAATAGCCTGTGAAATACCAACACTCGCCAGATCCCAGGTTGAATAAATAACTTTTAACCCCGATCCAGGAGGATATTTCGTCAAAAGATCTTGTGTTTTTTTCCTGGCATCTTCTACTGTACCTTGCATAACATCCTGTAATTCAGGCTCAATAAATTCAATATTAGGATATTGCCACTTTTGAACTAAGTAGAGCATGTCAGCTCGAATCCCACAGACAGTCACGCCATAGAAACCATTAAAAACGGCTACTTTACCTTCTCCACCAACCTTGTCAAAAAGACTTTGAGCTAGATCTCGGCCAACTTCATAGTTATTGATATCAATGTTAGAAACACAGTATGGAGTATCCATCAATATAGTAACTATAGGTATCCCTGCTTCCGATATCTTTTTGTAACTAGGAGCGCATACCTGAGCGTCACCCAAGATACCTATAATTGCATCAGGTTTTTGGACAAGCAAGTTATCAAGATCAGATAAACGTTTCTGATCATTTTGTTCAGCGTCAACACCTATTGCAGTTCCCCCGAGTTCTTCAATTTTATCTAATGTTCCTTTATAGAACATGGAATTTAGATGCTTGTTGGTTCCTATGACGGAAACGCCTATAGTTTTTCCCTTAAGGGAGGGAACGGGTTTTTGGTCGTAGACACCAAGTATCCCTGAATCTTCTACTGCTACAGCTGAATTTTCTGGGGTATCAGTATTCTCCGTCTCACCGGTCGCAGGAGCCGATTCATTAGTCGATGTGTCATTTTCACCGCTTGAACATGCTGACATTGTAAAAATGAAACCTAGTACTAGGAGCAAAATAAACCATTTTTTTGTTTTATTTTTCATAAATACACCCCCATATAATTGTCTTTTGACACTAGATTAATAAATATTTCATAATTAAGGTAACAATTTTCCTTTAACAATAGCCACCTCCTAACTTACTTTGAGCCAAACAAATAACTCACCACAATTGGATCATTAAATATTTATTTACGTTTCCGTGGTTATTAAGACCAGGACCTTGCCAGGATAAGGAAAACGCTTATCTGATTATAATTAATATTTATTGATCATTGGATGGTTAGTATTTAATTTTGCACAACAATTTGTAATGACAAATTGTTGTGCAAAATACATCTGAACTCAGATATTATTACTTTGACAGAAAATATTTTTTGCAGTAGAATTATATTGGAAAATATTTATACTTCTGTTGGATTAATGCGTGAACAATAATCCGACACTTGCGTTGAAAAGCACCTTAATCTTTAGTTTCTCATTGGGGCTTCTTCAACGTTTTTTTTGCGAAACACCCATAAGTATCCAGCTTTTTGTTTTTACTTCCCTTGATATACATTTTTCACTACCTTTTACTAAATCTCTCAATACGAACAGTGCACGTCTTAGCATGAGCCGGCAATTTTTCCTTGAGGCATTGTCTCTCCATAATTTTGCCTAACTCATGGCTTGCTTCCGGTGTCGCTCTTTGATAGGTACATGTTTTAAGGAATTTTCCTACCCATACGCCACCAGTGTATCTGGCTGCACGGCTTGTGGGAAGAATATGATTTGTCCCAATCCCTTTATCTCCATAAGCAACCGTTGTTTCTTCACCTTCGAACAAAGATCCATAGCAGGTCAGATGGTCATGATAATAAGCCAAATCCTCAACATGAATTTCTAAATGTTCTGGAGCATAATCGTTGCATATTGCTATTGCTTCATCCTTGTCTTCTGCTATATATATAGGACCGTTATTTCCCCAGGAGGCTGTTGCAATTTCCTTAGCCGGCGAGGGCAAAAGTTCAAGTTGCTTTGCAACTTCATCTTGACAAGCCTTCGCAAACTTTTCGCTCATACAAATAAGGGCTATCCCCGAATGAGGATCATGTTCCGCCTGTCCCAGCAAGTCGCAGGCAACGAGAGCCGGATCGGCAGTGTCATCTGCAATTACCAATATTTCTGATGGGCCAGCCAACAGATCGATACCACATCTTCCGAAAAGCTGTCGTTTTGCTTCTGTAACATATTTGTTCCCTGCACCGCAAAGAATATCTACAGGTTCAACAACACCCATTCCAAAAGCCATCAATGCAAGAGCAGGTACCCCACCTAGTATAAATATTCTATCTGCTCCTGCTTTTTTCATAGCATTAATTGTTGCAGGAAAATAACCAATACCTTTTGCCGGAGGAGTGCATGCGATTACCTCTTTTACTCCCGCTACTTTTGCAGGTATTATGCTCATTGATGCCGAATTGAACAGCGGATACGTACCACCCGGGATGTAGCTTCCTACGGAGTTAACAGGTATATGCTTATGGCCCAAGGTTATTCCTTTCCGGATTTCAACTTCCATCGGAAGCATTGACTCAAGCTGTGCTTGGGCAAAGTTCCTGATATTTGTCTGGCAGTATTCGGTATCTTCAATTACTTGATCTTCAACTTCAGCTATCGCTTTATTAATCTGACTTTCGGTTAGCTCAAAACTATCTGGATTCCAATTATCAAACTTTTTACTATATTTGATTACAGCATCCATTCCATTCTTTTCTAGATCCAATAGCATTTCTGTAACTATTTTGGTTGTTTCCGGATCATTTTCGAAAAGTCTGTGTCCTCCATGTTTAAAAATCTTCAAATCAAATCCCTCCCAAAAATTATACTTATAAAAATATACCTTCAATACTACTTTGTTATTAAACTTTAATAATTGTTCTAATTACTCCATAATCCCAGGTTGTCCGCTATTTTTCTGTTATAAATAAGATAAGATTTTAACAAACCATACTAACCTTGAGTGAATTTTTATGCAGTATCAGTTTCTATAACATGAATATGCCTCCTCTCTTTAAACCTCAGTACCCTATGCGTTCAACAAACTATCGAACAGAGCGCAAGACAAAAATATTAATTTTATTCAATTGAAAATTGAATTTGCAACAATTGATTTGAAGGATCTTCCCAATAAAATATACATACTTCCTGAAAAACCAGAGAATCGCCTTATGTAATTGAACGCGGAATTTTATATGATCACTAAGCTTTTGCTAATATCATGATTAAAAAAAATTAACTCCTGGCAACGCCTGAATCATGCGCCGCATTATACACAGCTTTTGCAACTTCCTTGGCAATATTTTTGTCCAGCGCATTGGGCAAAATACAGTCCTCATTAAGGTCTTCAGGCTTCACCATTGATGCAATAGCATATACGGCAGCAATTTTCATTTCGTCATTGATAACCGTTGCTCTTGAATCCAGGGCACCCCGCAAAATGCCGGGAAAACACAATAGATTGTTTACTTGATTAGGATAATCCATTCTACCTGTCCCTACAATTCTAGCTCCGGCCATCTTTGCTTCTTCCGGCATTATTTCCGGTATAGGATTGGCCATTGCCAAAATAATGGGGTCATTGTTCATACTTCTTACCATTTCTTCGGATACTACATTGCTTGTTGATACGCCAATAAATACATCGGCACCTTTTAAGGCATCTGTTAAGCTCATAACAAGGTTTGGATTGGTTCTCTCGGCAATCTCTTCCTTATAGGGATTCATACCTGTCTTGCGTCCCCGATAAATTGCCCCATTACGGTCACATATCACGATATTTTTTATACCAATTTTCTGCAATAAATTTAATATAGCTACACCCGCTGCTCCAGCTCCGTTAATGATTACATTTACGTCAAAAGATTTCCCAACTATTTTTAACGCATTTAATAGTGCTGCTGAAGCTACTATTGCAGTTCCATGTTGATCATCATGAAAAACGGGAATATCCAATTCTTTTTTTAATCTTTCTTCAATTTCAAAACATCTTGGACCGGAGATATCTTCCAAATTAATAGCCCCAAAAGTAGGTTCTAAGTATTTAATTGTTTTTATTATCTCCTCAGTGTCAGTTGTGGCTAAACAAATGGGAAAGGCATCTATATCGGCAAGAGCCTTCATCAAGATCGCCTTACCCTCCATCACAACCATTGCTCCTTCAGGCCCAATATTGCCTAATCCCAATACGGCAGTACCATCGGTTACGACTGCTACCAAATTGCCCTTTGAAGTAAATTTGTAAGCCAAATCCTTATTTTCACTCACCATCTTTGTCGGTTTAGCTACACCGGGAGTATAGGCAATGCTAAGCTCTTCCATATTTGTTACATTGATTTTACTAGTTATAGAGATTTTCCCTCTGTTCTTTTCAACTACTTTAACCGCCTCTTCATAAAAATCCATTTTAATTTCCACCTTTTTATTGCATTTTTCTTGACTATTTATTATCCTTTTGGAAAATTTTGCTTACCCCTTCCTCCTTTGATTCACATCCCTTACCGGATTTATAAAACCCACATGTTCTTCTAATCAATAACTTCGGCTCAAGGGTTACATTCAAGGGCTTGTCAGCAGTCAACTCCTTATCTTTTTCTATTTTGTTTATTAAATGCTCCAGAGCAATAATGCTCATATCATACTTGTTTTGCGCAACAGTTGTGAGAGCAATTAGTTGGTGAGAGGCAATATGTATGTCGTCATAACCCACTAAGGCGATATCTTCAGGAACCCGCAGATTAGATTGAAGAATAGCCTCTATTGATTCGAGTGCCATAATATCATTATCTGCAAAAATAGCCGTTGGCGGGTTTGATAATTGCAATAGATTTTTCGTTGCTTCATTAGCGAAATTTATATCTAGTTCGCCACAACAAATGAGCTCTTTGTTTATTTCTAGTCCGTTTTTTTTCAGAGCTTTCTTGTAACCTTCCAGCCTATCTCGATGTGTCGAGAAACGTGCAGGACCGCCTATATAACCAATCGTTTGATGTCCTAGATTAATTAGATGCTCAACAGCTTTTTGTGCTCCGACTTTGTTATTAGAAATCACAAAATCACATTCCTTGGTCCGCAAACGCCTGTTGTACATCACACAGGGAAATCCCATTCTGACAATTTCTTCTACAAAGGGATCCGTTAATTGCACGGATGCAAAGAGAATACCATCTACCCTTTTATTCAGAAGAAAATCTACCCATTCTTTTTCAATATCTCGATTATTGCTAGTATTACAAACTATAACTGAGTAGCCCCTTTCTTTAGCTTCGTCAATTATGATTTTTGCAGTTTCACCAAAGAAAGGATTTAAAACATCAGGTATCACCAGCCCTAAAATTCCACTTTTCTTTAAAACCATACTGCGAGCGATCTCGTTAGGACGATACCCCAGTTCTTGGATAGCGTTTAGCACTTTATCTTTAGTCTCCTGTTTTACAAGGTCTGGAGAATTAAGAACTCGCGATATGGTGGTTTTTGATACTCCTGCCTTTTTAGCTACATCTTTAATGGTATAAGCCATTTTTTTATCCCCAGCTATCTTTTATTTTCTATATTGCCATAGTTGTGTCGTTATGGAACCGTTACCTGAAAACGTTACCATTTGTAAATGATCATTCTACATAAATCGACGTATTCCTTCTTACTTTTTGAAATTTATAAACTTTTTTTATAACCCATATAATATGGGCGCAATCCTCCGTCGCTTTAAACCTTCTCCTCATTTATCCGACTTATCCTTACTCCATCTCTACACATATATCAAATCTTGGCCACTTAGGCGATAACCGTGTTTACTCCGTAATCAAGGAATATATCCCTAATCTCTTGCATGCGTGACTTAGGTAAAGGTTCCAATTCCATCGGTAGAAGATACTCTCTACCGAGCCGGACGTAGTTCACTGTACCTAAGTTATGGTAAGGCAGAAGATCCAGGCGGTTGAATTTGGAGCCTAAATTAGCTATGAATTTGGCTGTGGCAACCACGTTCTCATCGGAATCATTTTTTCCTGGTATCATAGGGTAGCGGATAAACAAATTGACACGTTCGCTGGCACATCTGATGTTCTCAAGAATGATTTCGTTTGAGACACCGGTTATTTCCTTGTGTACGCAAGGGTTCATGTGCTTCAAATCTATACAAATATAGTTTAGGTATCTCAGAATGTCCTCAAACTTACTATGCTCAATATAGCCGCTGGTCTCAAGATTTGTGTTAATATAACCCTTGCGGCAACGCTTAAGCAATGCCTTAGTAAACTCATACTGAAAAAGAGGCTCACCACCACTAATGGTTACTCCACCACCCGTCCTCAAAAAGAAGCTACCATATCGAGCAACCACATTGTACACTTCTTCCATTTCCATGAGTGTCCCTGCAAGTTGCATTCCCCCATGGAGACAGACATCGGCACAAATACTGCAATTTGTACAGCACAAGCGATCAATGGTAAGCCCTTCTTCAGTAAGAGAAATAGCCCGTTCAGGACAATGGTTAAGGCATTTTCCGCATAGAACACATCTATTTCCCATATGCATAATTTCAGGCATGAACTTCTGTGATTGAGGAGTCGAGCACCAATTGCAGTGTAACGGACAACCCTTTAAATATACAACAACACGCATACCAGGCCCATCGTGTGTAGAACCACGGTCAATTTTAAAAATCAATCCCTCCATAACAATTACCTTTCCTAATTTAAGCTATTTTTAAGTGCTAAAAACTAACCACACTATTTTCTTTCAAACTCGATCATTACCTCTTTCAGAGAAACTATTTCTCTGAAAGAGGCTACCCGTACAAGACATGTAGACTAATGAAAACGTAAACTATTATGAAAAATCATGATGCTACTTGTTTTTATTAATCATCCTTATGTATTGTGCGTGTGATAATGATATCTTGTACCGGAGGGGTTAATTCGGTGAAGAAAGCACTATAGCCTACTACACGGACAATTAAATCGCGATATTTTTCAGGTTTTTTCTGCGCAAGGTGTAAAATCTCGTTGTCCAAGCAATTAACCTGCATCTGGTGGCACTTCTGGTCTATGAAGGTACGAACCAGTTGTGCGAACCGGTGCAAACCATCCTCTGTTTTAAAATAATCGCCTTCGAGACGTACGTTCCATATAGTGTTCAATTGTTTTGTATGATCAATCTTAGACATGGAATTAAATAAAGCTGTAGTGCCCTTATTATCACAACCTTGAACTGGTCCAATGGCATCATTCAACGGCTCCTTAGCTTTACGACCGCTGGGTAGAGCCCAACACGCTTTACCAAAAGGCAAATAAGTAGACATAGATGCATTACCGCCGGTACAAGCTCCACCACGTGGGTTACGCTTTTCGGAGTTTAAATCAGTATACAGGTTATGAACCCAAGCAGTCCATTCGTCAGCAAAATCATCGTCATTACCGAATTTGGGAGCGGCCTTAAGCGCGGCATGGAGTTCTTCATATCCTTCAAAATTCTTATATAGGGCATCAATGAGTTCCGTCATCGTGCATTTTCTGTCTTCAAATACAACTTTCTTAATAGCAGCGAGAGAATCCCCCATGTCCGAAACACCTATGTTATTACAAAGTGTATTACAGTTATAGCGAGCTCCTCCCTCTTCTTTACTCTTTCCAAGTTCAATGCAATCCTTCATAAAAGCGGACTGCCACACCGTCGGAAAAAATTCAGCTTCCACTTTTTCCTGAACATTCAGAAGACCAATGCCGAACTCAATGCATTCCTCCAGAGCAGCTTTAGCGCCATCTAACACTTCCTCAAAAGTCGTCCACTTACGAGCATCACGATTGTATTTAACCAACATCTTCCGGTCATACACACGGCTATAACCATTAAACAAAGCCATTTCGAGTACAGCGCCCATATTCGTGTAGCTATGCATTGTGCTGCCATAATGATTCGGCAATGTTTCTTCTATGCAGCCATTGGGCACATACGAGCGTGCATCTTCAACGGTGATGTCCGGATCATTAAGACCCTTCTTCCAAGCCAAAATACCCGGAATCGCAACATCATCATTAACAATAGCAGGCATACCAGTGCCTAGTGATACAACTTGGGCGATTTTCATGAGGAATTCGTAAGGTGTCTTGCTTGAAACACGTACAGATACGGAAGGCTGAAATAGACGCGTGTTCACAAAAGCATCGAGCGCCATATAGGAAAGTTCGTTAGTAACGTCCTGGCCATTTTTGCCGATACCGCCAAGGCATACCGACTGAAAAGAATGGGCGCCGGCGAACCAATCAAGGACTCCGCTGCTATAACACTGGGTAGTTTCTGCGAGCTTAATAAACAAGGATTCTAAAATTTCCTGCGCACGTTCCTTGGTAATGCGACCTGCAGCAAGATCGTTTTGATAATAAGGATACAACCATCGGTCAAGAAGGCCAAGACCGTTGGTGTGATCAATTGATTCCATGCGGCTCAAAATTTTATAAAACATGTAAGCTTGTACAGCTTCGTGGAAGGTGCAAGCAGGTTTCGCCGGAACCTGTTCACACACAGCAGCAATTTCTTCGAGTTCTGCCTTGCGCACAGGATCCTTCTCAATAGCAGCTTGGCGAAGTGCTTCGCTGGCATAACGACGGCCATAGTTAATTGCAGCATCCATGGCGATTACAACAGCTCTAAGGAAAGGAACCTTCTTGAGATCCTCGAAGTTCTCAATACTCAAGGATGCCAGGTGGTCGAGGGCTTCCTGCTTAATCCCCTCGCACCCCTTGCCCAGGTACTCATCGTAAGGGAAGAGATAGTGGCCGGGGTCTGTTTCAGAACGAAACGCAAGGGAAACGATATTACTTGGATTCGGCGGGTAAGCACCATCATTGCCATCTGCATAGATGATGTTTCGTAATTCCGGAGGTGTGGTTTCGTACAACTGACGACTGACAGTATTCATCCACCTGCCATCACCTTCCCAATATGGGAATATTTCCTCAAGTAGTATTTTTTCGTCTTCAGGAGTCAATATGAATTTCTCGTATTTCCTGGCCTTTAGTGCTTCAATGTCATTTTTAAAGAAGGGTCCGGACCAGTCACAGTGGATACTGGTACATTTAATATCAACGTCGCGATAACCTACAATCAGATCATCAGGGTGAAGATTCACTGGAGCTTTTGCAGCCACATTGGCGAAAGCTTTCGCTCGTCGAATTACTATGGGTTCCCCTTCAGTCGTTTTGAATGACTCTGTGTAATATCTAATACGATCGATATTAATCTTCCATGGGGTGTTATACCATCGTTCCAGCAGACGTTTTGTGCGAGCAGCGGGTTTGATTTCTACACCAAATTCATTCATAAAACCTCTTATCTCCTTTCAAATTTAATATTTTAGCATCAGATAAAACAAACATGGCTATCTAAAATGGAATTACATGATACAAACTTTTGAAAGATTAATCAGTTTATAACCACGACATTATTGGTTGGATCATGAGAAACCATGCTTAAAGCCGTATTTGGAGTACGGTATTTAAAGTATTCCAATTCCTTGAAGCACCCAACACTTTATCCTTAGATTCCGGTTATCCTAAGCTGGAGTATTAGGAAATTACATTCAAGGTTTTCAAAGTCTCTATTGTTTTCACTGCATCTTCGATATTATTTTGGTTTTATTTTATATTCCCGTTATTTATGGTAACGTTACCTGAAAACGTTCCCATTTTGTTAAGACATATTTCTGCATAAATTTTATTAATCCTTCTTTTAATTTATAATTTATGAAATTTTTTTCCGGGAATTTAAACTATAAAAAAAGAACCCTCAGGGTTCTTTTAACTTACTTCATGGGGTGCACCTACGGGGCATACTTCAGCACAATTGCCACAGTCGATACAACCTTCTTCGTCAATCACATAGATGTCTTCCCCTTCGCTGATGACCTCTACGGGACATTCCGGGGCACATGCACCACAAGCAATACAATCTTCACTAATTCGATAAGCCAAATTATCGCCTCCTTCAAGATCCTTTTTAGGATAAACCAACTTGCCAAATTTTATGCAATCCCTCCAGGAGAGGAAATCGAAGGACTATCCGACTTGATAACCGGCTTCAACAATTGCTTTTTTAATCTCTTCCAAGCCGACGACATGAGTATCAAAATTAATCGTGACCGTGCTATCGTCTAAGGTTACTTCTGCCGAGCTGACCCCAGGTAGTGCTTTCACTTCTTTTTCCACTGCGTTTTTACAATGGTCACAGCTCATCCCTTCGACTTTTAATACTACTGTATCAATGCCACTGTGGCATCCACATCCTTCACACATCTTTTTCACCTCCTTTATGCCCATAATAATCTAAAAAACGATTACTCCAATTCGCTAAGATACCGTTCTACGGCCATAGCTGCTTCTGCCCCATCCCCTACTGCCGTACTAACCTGGCGCAAGAATTTTTCCCGTACATCTCCGGCAGCAAAAACCCCCGGTATCGAGGTCATCAGCAGTTCCTGGGTCTTGATATAGCCTCCCTCGGTTAAATCCAGAACATCCTTGAGAAAAGCTGTGTTGGGCAAATTGCCGATAAAGACAAAGACACCATCCGTAGGCTCCGGCCTTACATCACCGGACTTGACGTTACGCACCGCTACTTCTTCCACACCTTTGAGCCCGCCACGAATCTCTTCAATCACCGAATCCCAAAGAAAACGCAGCTTATCATATTTTTTCGCCCGGTCTTGAATAACTTTGGCGGCACGCAGCTGATCTCTCCGATGCACCAGGACAACTTCCCGGGCATATTTGGTCAAGAACATAGCCTCTTCCAATGCTGCATCTCCACCCCCGGCAACCAAGACCTTTTTATCGCGGAAAAATGCTCCGTCACAGGTAGCACAGTATGAAACCCCGCGCCCTGTAAACTCTTTTTCCCCCGGCACCTCAAGAAAGCGCGGCCGGGATCCTGTGGCAATAATTACAGCCGCGGTTTGATATGTTCCCTGTTCCGTTACAATCAACTTTTCTTTGGAGGAAAAATCTACCTTCGTTACTTCTTCTGTTTTAAACTCCGCCCCAAAGCGCAAGGCTTGTTCCATAAAATTCATCATTAGTTCAGAACCCTGCACCCCTTGGGGATAGCCGGGGTAGTTCTCGATAAATTCCGTCATGGCTGCCTGACCTCCCGGCATCGTTTTTTCCAGGATCAGGGTCTTTAACCCTCCCCGCGCACCGTAAAGGCCGGCCGTCAACCCTGCCGGGCCACCACCAATCACAATTAAATCATAATGCACTTTAGTACCTCCCTTTCCTGCCCGATGAACTTTCAAAATACAGCTATCCATGATGACATCTATACCTGCTTCTTCCGCCATCTTTTTAGCCTCTTCGTTAACGACACCTTCTTGCATCCAAATCATCTTAGCTCGTCTTTTAATTGCCTGTTCTACAATGGGTGGTACAGCCGAAGATTTTCGAAAAATATTCACAATATCTATAGAAATCCCCGCGGGCAAAGACAATAAATCCGGGTAGCTGGTGAGTCCTAACACTTCTTTTACCGTTGGGTTAACGGGAATGACATCGTACCCATTTTTTATTAAGTATTTGGCCACCTGATGGCTGGCCTTAGTCGGGTCTGGTGAAAGTCCCACCACAGCAATAGTTTTCGCATGCATTAAGTCCATTTATGATCCTCCTTGTATACCCCATAGGAGTACCTGCTGCTACTATTATGTAGTATTCTTGCTTGATTTTCAAGTCTCCATCCGATATTTTTTCTAGAATAAAATTATTTATGTATCTAGGCCGATAACAGAAAAACCGGATGAAATCATCCGGTTCAACTAGTTTTTAATTTAAATATTTCAGCGGATCTAAAGCATTGCCGTTGGATCTGACCTCAAGATGCAGATGCGATCCGGTGCTTCTGCCGGTGCTACCTACCAGACCGATCAAATCACCTTGGTCCACCTCATCCCCGACACTAACTTTAAAGGCGGAAAGATGAGCATACCAAGTTTCAACCCCATTGCCGTGATTAATCCGCACAATTTTCCCGTAATTACCATCCCAGCCTGCATATGTAATCTTACCCGCTTCTGCCGCTCGGACGGAGTCACCGGTATCTCCGTTAATATCTAAGCCGGTATGATAACCCAGTCTGCGGTTGCCAAAACGGGAAGTTATGGGTCCCTTTAAGGGCCATCTTAAAGAACCTCCGCTTCCTCGTGAAGCCAGCACTGTTTTTGTGCCTTGCACAACAACCTTATTCACCGGTTTGGCTAGAACTACACCATCAACAAATTGCTTGTCAACTTGTTTGCCGTTTTCTTGAACCAAGCGATAGGTAAACTCTTTTTTGCCCTCTTTACCTTCCTGTTTGACCTTTTGTTTGCCTCGCAGCATACTATTATCTTTTTCCACTACCACTTCAAAGGGAACAGCTTTTACTTCGCTATATTCGGAGACAGTTGTCACATGTAATAAAGGCTCAACTTTAACGAGATTAACTTCTGCACCAATCTGAAGTTTCTTGTTATCAATATCAGGATTAGCCTCTTCTAATTCATCAGGATCTATCCCATTATCCAAAGCAATCGTCCATAAGGATTCCCCCGGTTGCACAGTATGTTTCACCAATTTCTCCGCACCGGTCGTGAGCATCTGATAAGCTTGGTCTAAGGTAGCGATTTCTTTTACCGGTACCTTTTTTTCCGTAATTTCAACCTTTTCTTTCAGATCAACTTTTACAACCTGCAAATCCTCATCCTTAGGTGTATATTCATCCTTCACCTTTCGGATCAGCTTCTCGCCGGTTGCTTGATCATCTAAAATGATCTTCTCCTCGCCATCAATTAAAACCACCGCTCCCGGTATTAGGACATTCAAAGCTTGGTCTAAAACTTGATGAACTTCTTCCTCTGAAAAAGAATCCTTGACCTTATCATTAACTTTTTTAATCTCAATAACATCTTCCGTTGCAGCATCTTTACCCAGCTCTTGGGATTTGCTGTGCAAAAACGTTGCAACTGCTTGCTCAGCTTGAACTTTACTGTTAAATACTAATGTCTCCTTGCCGTTTACAACCAGGGCATATGCTTTACCTGATTGCATTAAGCCTACTCCTGTTCCTGCCAACAAAACCAATGCAATTAACCCAATAATAAATACAGATTTGTTCTTTGTTCCAAAAAAAACATTCCAGGCTAATTTCCGCTTTTGAGGTTGGTTTTGCTGCAAATCATCTTTTGAAAAAGTGAACATGCCTTCCTCCATTCGCAGCATTATTTTGGGAAACCCCAGACAATTTAGGTGATCTTTCCTCAATCGGATAAAAACACCTTGATAAGTATACCATAATTTTCACATAGGGTAAATTAAGAATATACTTATAGATTTAATGGGTATTTATTACCTGGAGCCAAATGGCACATTCCAGACGTATCTTTTCCAGATCGCAACCTAATTGATACGGTTCCAGGATATTATGATTAGCTGCGTCGGCATTAGCATGACAACCGCCGCTGCAATAAAATCTTGCCCAGCAGTCCCGACAAGATGGTTTGTTGTAGATATGAGCCTCCCGAAATCTTTGGGCCATTTCCAGATTTATTTTTTCCTCATCCAGAGAACCCATTTTATACTCTTCCCGTCCCACAAATTGATGGCAAGGATAAAAATCTCCCTCAGGGGTTACCACCAAATATTCATAACCGGCACCACACCCGGTAAGTCTTTTGGGTAAACAAGGGCCATGGGTTAAATCCAGGTTGAAATGAAAAAATTGAAAAGGTTGCCCTGCTTCTTTTCTTTGATGATAGTAGCGGGCTAACTTCACATATTCTTCTTTCAGAGCCGGTAAATCCTCCTCTTTTAAGGCATATGCATCTTCCGGTGCTGTGACCACCGGTTCCAAAGAAATAATATTATATCCTTCCTCGACCAAATGTCGGGCATCCTGGAAAAAGTCCTTATTCCAGCCGGTAAAAGTACCCCGTAGATAATAATTCTCATGGTCACGGCTCTGAACAAATCTTTTGAAATGATCATGGATGACCTTATAGCTGCCTGTACCTGAAGGAAATTTGCGCACCCGATCATTGACTTCCGGTCGACCATCCAAACTCAATACCACACTGATCTGCTCCCGATTCAAAAACTCCTGGGTCTTTTCATCTAGTGCTACGCCATTGGTGGTTAAGGTAAATTTAATTTCCTTGCCTAGCTTTTCTCCTTGTGCTTTGCCGTAAGCTACCAATTCCTGCACCACATCAATATTCAATAAAGGTTCTCCGCCAAAAAAGTCCACTTCACAATGCTTACGCTTACCGGAATGTTGCAAAAGGTAATCGAGAGCCTTTTTCCCCGTCTCCACAGACATTAAAAGCCGTTCTCCGCCAAAATTGCCGCTCTCGGCAAAACAGTAAGCACATCTTAGGTTACAATCATGGGAAACATTTAAGCATAATGATTTTAAGATCGGATTCTCAGCAGCTTGATAAGTATCTTGATATTCATCTAATGCAAATAATTGTCCCTGATTGATCAGTTCTTGAATTTCCTCTTTAATATCATGAGCCAGAACCTCTCCTAGCTCATGTTCTGCTTCCTCCACCGCTCCTTCAAGGTCACCTTTCGTCTTTAATAAGGCTTCATGAAAAGCCCAGACCGCCTCATCAATCACATGAATTGATCCTGAATTTACATCGATCAGGATTTTGGTTCCATCTATTTCAAACTTATGCGTATCCTTAACATTTAATTGAAGTCCCATCTTTTAAGTCTCATTCCCTCTCCTTAAAAAATTAGGCCTTACCCCAGCGGGTTAAGGCCCATTAACTTATTTTGCGCAAACTTGATTTCCTACCGTGCAGGATGTTTTACAAGCTGATTGGCAAGAAGACTGACAGGCTCCGCAGCCACCATCCTTAACGGTGCTTTTTAAACTCCCTGCAACCACTGTTTTAATATGCTTTGCCATTACTATTTCCCCCTTTATGTAAAGCCAAACTTTTCTTCACCTGCTGATTATATCATATTGTAACTGTTTTTACACCCATAAAATTCTCGCAATAGGGTGCCTGGTATGGCTTTACTTATTTAACTATGTTTGTTATTAATTTTCTTAAGATTACCGCGAATTCTGCTCTTGTAGCTGTGTCTTGGGAACCAAAAATATTGCCTGGCTTGCCGCTGATGATGCAGGCTTCTTGAAGGGTTCTTACGCTGTCCTGTGCCCAGCCACTAATTGTGTGGGCATCTGCAAAAGCTGTAGAAGGATTGCCGGTGCTGGTATTTAGGTTGAAACCTGCGAACTTTGTAAATTTTGTTATAATAACTGCTAGTTCTTCACGACTAATGGCTCGATTGGGGGCAAAGGCATCATTGCCTATTCCACTAACAATGCCATTTGCCGCTGCCCATTCCACATAGGGTGCATAGTAGGCTGTTTCATTGACATCATCAAAGCGTGTGCCGGTAAATTCACTCACATCAGCGCCCCAGAGTTTATCTAAAACAGTAATAACCATGCCTCTTGTCATTGAGGCGTCAGGGCTAAACTTCCCATTGCCTGTACCGACAAATAACTCTCTGGCAGTGACAAAGTCAATGTCGTCCTTTGCCCAATGGGAGACGGTATCGGAAAACTCTTTAACTTCTTGCCTAAAGAGGTAGGCAGTCTCGTTGTCACCGATCAAGTGCATCATGCCGTCGGACATAGCGCTAAACTTGACAATTATCTCTTCGTTGTCTTCCTTAAAATATGGTATTAGACTACTATTAACATTTGTCATTGCCTTGGGATCAAGTTTAATAATACTGTTTGTGTTTTCCTTAGGATTAGAACCTAGTTTTTCAGTCAAAAACACATAGTCGGAACATCTATCTTGCTTAACTGTGGCATAGCCGTCTTCATCTACGATTGTCGACTGCAGATATTCCAGTTTACCGGTGGTGGAGTTGTAATAATAATAGTACAGGGTCTGGCCTGCGTACTTAGTACCCACTTTAATAGTTATGGTAGCCTCTGCAGGAAGCTTGCCACTGTGGTTGTATCTAATCATCAAAGCAAGGTTGCTACCTGCTAGCCCCCTGATTTTACTGTAATTGGTGCCGGTGTTAAACTTTGCACCAAAGTCATGATTCTGCTGTCCCGCCACAACTTTCATAGTACCTTTTTGGAAGGTCAATATATAATCTTCGCCCTTTATTACCACTGGCTTATTTTTATTCTGTTCTGCTAGTCTTTTTAGCTGTGCTGCTGAAAGTAGGGTAGAGCCTCTTGCTAAGTCAATTTCTACTTCTCTATCTCGTTCTATCATATATTTGTCCTGGACATAGTTGTTTTTGGTAGTGTTGCCAGAGCTGCCTCCGCCAGACCCGCCGTCGCCCGAATCACCACCAGGTGGGTTTGTTGATGTCTCTTTAAGGGTTATTGTTTTTGTTAGTGCCGCTTCTGCAACTGTGATGGAGCCTGTAGCTGTATCATAACCTTCTTTGGTTACTGTGTAGGTGTACGTGCCTGCTGCTAATTTATAGGTTCCATCTTCTTCTGCTGTTATTATAGCATTCGTATTATCCTTCACGACTACTGTTGCATCTACTGGTGTTACTGTAAAGGTAACTTTTTGTGTTAAGCTTAGTTCTCTGATGGTTGCTCCTTCAAGATGCCTACCAGCCTCCGTAAGGGGTTGATAATTTGCCACGCAGCCTCTTGGTACATAAACTGTCTTTTTTACTGGAGTGCCTTGGAATGGATTGCTAACCGCAAGGTGTGGTGGATTTATGCTTAAAAAGGTAATTTCCGTTAGCTTGGTGCAATTCCAGAATGCATTTGCACCGATTGAGGTCACGTTGACAGGTATGGTAATTTTAGTAAGTCCATAGCACTCACTAAAAGCGCTTGATTCTATAGTCTCTACGCTATTAGGAATAACTATTTTGTTTAGGCTGGGGCATTTTGCAAAACTGCTATCGCAAATTATCTTGATATTGGGCAGCTCTACGCTTTCGAGACTAATACAATCTCTAAAAGTTGATTGACCAAGCTCGGTGACACTGTCGGGAACAACTACACTCTTCAGACTATAGAAACCCAGGAATCCCGCGTCTCCTATACTTCCCAAGCTATTTGGTAAATTAATATCTACAAGACTGATACATCCAGAAAACGCATAATCACCAATACTTGTAATGGTGTTAGGGATAATGATACTTGTAAGAGATGCACACGATTGAAATGCCAACTTAGCAATACCCGTTACGTAGTAAGTGTGGGCTTGATATGTCACAGTATTAGGAATTGTTATTTCTGTATAGCCCTTATAATTTCCAGAGTCGTCTTGCTCGTAATTTGCTATTACCTCAACGGTATTTCCGCCTGCTCCTATAGTCAAGATTTTATATTTAAGAGGAACGCCTTCATGGATTTCGGTGAATTCATCACCTACATGTGTAATAGGCGGTGTGCTGTCCTTGACATAAACGATCCCATCATAACCTGGCATTTGATACATACGATAGCCCGGCTTATTGCTAGGAATGTTATCGTTTATATCATAAATTACAGTCGGATATCTAATATAAATGGGAGCTATGATCTCACCCTCCACAGTAATTGTTCCTTCTCCTGTGAACTCCGCGCCCTTTCCGTTAACCTTATCCGTCACCTGTAAATTACCGCCAATCATAATGATACAGTCTGAAGCACTGTTTGAACCGCTGACAATCGCGCCGCGGTTATAACCCGTCACATTACCTGTGACGGACACCTCTCCTTTTTCCACACAATACACGCCAAGCCCGTATTGCGCCATCACATTGCCGTCAACTGTCACTGTACCTCCGCGAGCATAGATCCCATGTGTAGAAATATTATTAACAGCAGCTACAACATCACCTTTAATCGCAACGGTTCCAGAACCATCAGTTTGAACACCGTTCATCGCGCCAATTACATTTCCTGACAGCGAGACCTCACCTTCACCGGAAACATATATTCCGTTGCCTAAGTAGTCATTGTTGTAATAGTATTCATTTTTACACATAATTTTACAAGTCACAGATGGGTCGGCTGTGAATGAACCTTTATCTTTTACATGTAATCCGTTATCAACGCCGGTGATATTCAGTACGCCCGAACCAATTACATTTACTGCCGCTGCATCATGAACTTCAAATCCATTGTACAATACAGGATTTACATCCAGGGTGTGGGGGCCTATATCCATGGTTACTGCTTTGCTCGAAATGGAAATGCGCTTGTTATACTCAATACTATTCGCAAGTTTGATGGTATCTCCGTCCTTAAAGTTGGTTAAGGCATTTTCCAAATCCGTGGCGTTTGATACCTCCCACGCTTTAACTGGGGTTTTAATATCAAGCTTAACTACTTCACTCCAAATACTTGTTACAAAACTTCCGCCATGGTGTTCTTCATAAAGTACCACATAGATATCGTAATTAGTATCATCAGCTGGAAGATTCACAATAGCCGAGGCTTGCACATCAGCCTTCAATATCACATTTCCCGAAACTAAAGCCGAATTACCTGTGCTGTCTTGACCATTTTTTACTTGAGCATAGGTTGGAATTGGAGACTCATCAGCAACTGCTACATAATAGGTGGTAGCACTTCCATTAGCTTTTGCGAGTATTTCCACCTGTTTACTTCCTCCTGCTTGAACTACCCCCACTTGGGGATATCCATCAGTTAGAATCTTAATAGGAGTTTCCAACTCAACTTTTTTCGGTTCAGATAGATTGCCGGCAGCATCTTCTAATACAAACCAGAAATCATAAACAGTATCATCATCCGGTAATTGGTGTGATGTAAGAATATAGCCGTTTGTTCGAACATTATCCTGAGAATCGTAATCTAAGGCATCATTATTCGCACTATCTTTTCCTGCTTTCTTGAGTTTCCGCAGAATGCACTTTAAAGGAGAATAAATCCACCAAGAACTCCAAGCTACTGTATTTGGAAGAGGTTTATTAGAAATTCCTAGATTAGAGACACACCAACTAAGCCCCGTCTGAAACCGGACTTGGGAAAGAAATATTGCTTTAATCAATCAAGCGATCAACTTAAGGCAGAGCTGGCGAAATACAGGCCGTTTTGTCTTGAACCAGAGTCGGACCCCTTTTTTAGCATATGCAAGTATACCAGAAATACCTTTAGCCAACCGATAATAGTAAAACTGGACTTTATGCTTTACAGGAGCAGCAGTTTGGATAATAGAAGCCTTTAGTGCACTGGCTTCCGATTTCATTGAGATCAATGCAAGGAATGCCATACATAAGGTGATATAAAAATTGAGAGCATTGATTGCTTTTAATTTTCGGACACGGAAATTTTCAAACTGGAAAACCTGCTTTTTACAGCGGAAATATTCCTCAATGCGCCACCGTGAAAAATAAAGCCTGGCAACACGAACGACATCTTCTTTTGACTTTAATTCTTTGTTGGTTGCCAGCATCATTGGATGCTCCGTGAGCCCATAAACAAGAACCAAATAAATATTTTTTTTGGATGCGGTTATTTGAACCTTTACGTGGGATAAATATGCCTCCCTTTTCTTGCCTTTGTAGAATACAGGGGTTTTGATTTTGCCCTTTCTACGGTTTCTTAGTTCTGCAGCAGGAACCCATTTGTTATGAAAAAACAGCTTCCTTTTTGCAGTGAGCCGAATGACATAATCCTGATCTAGGGAGTCAAGTTCTAAAAACATCTTATTAGCATCATAGCCCCTGTCCATAACAAAGGTTGCTTTTCCAAACAGTGCCTTGCCACGTTCCATTGCTTCAAAAGTAATGTTATTGATGGAGGTATAACCCTTCTCCAGGGAAGAATGGACCTTGGAATAAATGCTGACGGGATGATTGCTTTTTGTCAGAACACAGGCTTCTGTGACATGGTAACCCTTTTCATAGACATTTTTTTTGACGGTGCTTTTAGAGCCATCACGCACAGTACCCAGTGCTTCAAACTTGTAGCCGTCTGGTTTGATGACATCGCTGTCATCAATAAAAACCACTGGCTCATCAGGAACCCATTTGCCTATGGTATTCAAGTAAGAGTATAAAGCATCTTTGGGAACACCTTGCCTCAGATGACGCGAAAGTCTTTCAACGCTGTTTATTTTTTGAGAGTCTTCGTGAAGCTGATCGACGATGTCAGTCAAAAGGCAGCTATTAGAAGCCAACATTCCGTAAGTCATCTCAGCAGTAAACTTTCTATCCGGTTTGGAAAGCTTGTGAGCAATTTTATTTGAAAAGGTTAAAATTTCTCGTTTCAAAGTGTAGGTATTTGTTGTAGAATAAGTCATAAGGAGCCCTCCGCTTTTTGTTTAGTAAGGTTTTTTGTGGTGACTTAATTTTACTACAAAAAGAGTGAGGACTCCTTATCTTTTATGCATTTTTAGAAAGTTGTGGATAAAAAAATCAGTTTTAAAGCTCTGTGGATAATTTTACGGAAACTCAAGTTTCCTGCTTTAACTTGACTATTACTTGGGGGGTAGCATTATGCTCGATTGCAATGTAATATGCCTTTACTTCTCCCTCCAGAGGTGCAACTATCATTTTTACACGTTTGCAACCAGGATGAAGAGGATCTTCATGTTGTTTTGGATAACCTACTGCAAATTCCGGTGGTATTGTATCCGCCTCAAAAAGACCGTTTCCTAAGGGTGAGGTATCCTTTGGTAAGGCC
The DNA here is from genome assembly GCA_040766325.1 of Dehalobacterium sp. Lineage (GTDB taxonomy): Bacteria > Bacillota > Dehalobacteriia > Dehalobacteriales > Dehalobacteriaceae > Dehalobacterium. The sequence continues at coordinate 66,962 of JAXGQR010000012.1, forward strand.
GGCTCCTCAAGTTGAATACTGCTGTCCATCATCTCACTTACGCCAAGGGGCAGCTCGCCCTGACTGTCTGTCACCGTGGGCTGTCCATCCTCCGGCCCGTTAGCCTGTATAGTACCTGTTGAGGCAGTCAAAAGCATCACTAAGACCAATAGCAGGGGAAGAGCTTTACAAACCTCTTTTTTCTGGTATTTCAACATAATAATTCCTCCCTTATTTGATTTTATTTGATGACCAGCAGCATACTTTTTCCACGAATACTGCCTTTCGGTCTTATTGTGAAGGGTTAATTTTTGATCTCATCAGGACGGTTATGTTTTCCCACTGTCGATACCTCGATAGTTGATAATCAGTTCCGCTCTGGTATTAACCCCCAGCTTTTTGTAAATTGCCGTCATGTGGGTATTCGCCGTTGAGTATTTGATCGAGAGCTGTTTTGCACATTCCTTAAGGGTAAAACCTTCAAGGAGCAGAAGATAAAGATCACGTTCCCTCGGCGTCAATTTGCCAACCTTGCTTTGTTTGTCTTCTAGCGTTATGACCGTCTGCACTCCGCAATCAGGTGGATCAGATGGTGCATCCCGGCCGTCGGCAATATTTAATGCATCCGGGTCCCCATTCTTTATTATCTTTCCGTCAGGATTCAACATCTGCTTTAGCCTGTCAAACAGCGACATTTCTTCACCTCTCAATACTTTAATTTATCCTTAAAATTCCCTTTGTGGCTTCATTCTGATTTATTGATGATGCTATGTCTATTCATTAATTCGCATGAGAGCATAAAACAGCACCTCATTAGTTCTAATGAGGTGCTGTTTTATGCTCTCATGAAGCTATTTTATTAAATATAATCCTTGAAAAGGATCAGTAATTCCGTTCGGCTGTTAATCCCCAACTTACGGTATGTGGAGGTGCAATATGTATTGACCGTAGAATAGGCGATGGATAAAATACCCGAAATCTGACGCATGGTATAGCCCTGCAAGAGCAGCTTGCACACTTCAATTTCACGCTTGCTCAGTTGATATTTCTTGAACATATATACTTGTTCATTATCAATCTCCGTCTTTTCTGAATCCTTGGCCCAGTCATTATAATAATGTGACTGAGATACCATGGGAGACAACATGATAAACAACAACATCACCACCACAGAAATGACAGATGCAACCATAGATATTTCGAAGGAGTTTGCCCGTTGAATGAAATTACCTATGATCATGCCGGATATGCCACCACCAACACCAATAAAAAGAACGGATAATTTTAGATAATGCATACTGTTGTATTTTTTACCCACCACACCAATGATATAATAAATATTAATTATCCCAACAGCATTGCTGATCCCCAGCAAAATAGCAAACGCCACAGCCATACCGGAACTTCTTTCGATAAAAGCACTACAAAAAAGCCCCATGGCAAAGCTGCTGAAAGTTATGTTGCCCAACCAAATAAATGGTTTGGAATTATAGCGGTAAATTCCAATATAAATAAAGCTGCCAATCACACCACCGAAATAATACCACCATAACGCCGGATACTCCCCATTTCCTGCAGCAATGTTGAGAATACCTCTTCCGACGCCAATGCACAAGATGACAATAATAAAGTTGAAAAACAAGGTTAAATATATCCTTGTACAAAATTTCGGACAATCAATCCCGATGTCCGCATCATTTGCCGGTATGCCGGTCTTCTTAATAAACAAGATGGGGCTAAGAGCAAACACGATGATTACAAAGGATAGCAGCAAATCGTGACTATTCTGAAGATAACCGCCTGGCCAGCTTTTTTGAAGAAGCAATATTATATATGTGAGCAGGCTGCATCCGGCCATAGCGTATAGCTTTTCCGTATTGTTCAAGGTAAATACAAAGGACATTAAAATACTGATATTCACAAGGCCCAGGGATATTCCGATTGTGACTGCCATAATCAGCTTGACCGAAGTGTAATGTAGGGTCAAATGTAGAATCATTCCCGCAATCAAAAGCAGCACCCCGGTACGGGCGGTTTTTTCAAACCATTCTTTTTTTATGATGGAAATACAAATACCTGAGGATATTAAAGTGACGGAGTACATCAAGACCTGCGGATCGTATCCGAAAACATTCTCAGTAAGGGGTGACGCCATCCACAATGTCGAACAGACAACGACCCATACATGGTAAACAACCCATATATAAATATGCGGCAGGTTTTTTTTTCGTAATCCCCGGTTATTCATAACATTGCCTTCTTGATAGGCATTTATAGCATCATTTTTGGTCTGTTCAAGATTAATCATGATTTTGCACCCCTCTTTTGTTCAAAGAAAAAGCTGGGATTCGGAGGGAAGAACTCTGTTTACAACTATTATATTTCGCTATGACAAAATAAGCAATTGTCTTAAATATAGTTTTCAGTGGAAAAAAAGTCGGCACCTTGCCGATGGCAAAATACTGGCTTAAATTTATATTACGGTATTTTCGCCGGAACGTGGCAAAAATATAAACGCTCCCTCACTTTATATTTTCATCCGTATCTAAACCGGCACTCCTTAGCTTATTTAATAAATTAACCAAGCCCTGCGCACCCAAAAAAATTGATATCCCGATAATAAACTCAGCTACTGCTTCTGCTGATATAAAAAATAAAGTTGACACTGGATTATTATGCGAGATAGCTAAATAAATACTACTTAACATGCCAATTAATTTGGGTAGTGAATCTCCAATAAAGAAAAGACCTATCACGGAAAAGGCTACTCTTTGGACACAATCAACATCCATTTTCTGTCGATCAATCCGAAACTGTTCAGAATCATTACTTTTCATTTTAACCATTAAAGATGCCAATTTTCCGGAAAAACACCATAACAATATTCCAAAAATAAGGTAACCTATTGCAAAAACCAAAGTCACCAATTGATCCTGAAAGGAAGAGGTCACAGCAAGGTATAAGAAGTTAAATATTATATTAAAAGCTTGAATAATTATGTATAATCCTAAAATCTTACAAGCCAGGTTGGCAATCTCACGAATATCCATTTTATTTCTTTTTCCCCTTTTTTTAGTTAATAAATTATAAAGATGATCGCTATTTTGGTATCGATGCCGGTGCCGGTAATGCTACTTTCCAAAAGGATGCTGTCTATTGGTTTCTATACAACTGATACTTTAACTGACGAAAAGTAAGTGAATATCTCTACATTGATGACTCTCTTTCAGCAGATCCCGCAGAAAAGCAGTAGAATTTCTGGCTAGGTTATACGACTATGTCTAGCGTAAAATACCTTGGGCTTGGCAGACAACAACACCTTTCTACATCTTACATTCTTCCTGCTTAGCCCCAAGAAAGAATCGAACTGACAACAAAGCATGACTAGCGTTGATCAGCATGTAGATGAACAAAACCGGCGAAAACCGCATGAATAATTGGTCTTCATCGACCAAAGCGTGATTTTATACGCTCTGAACAAACGATGATATACGGGGCAAATATCCAGAGTATGTTTCAGGTCACGGAGGCAGCGTTCTCCATCCATAAGCCGCTTATGGCCAAGCACGATGCCCCCCCGAACTCAATGTGTCATCTGAAAAGCTTAACAAAACCTTGCCGTCTAGCAGGGAATCTGCCCGAACCTTTGCTTTATCGATCTTGAGCTTGCTGGTGTTGTCTGGCGGATATAGCGGCCGAAAGTGCTGTGGGCACAGAGTACATATGTTGCTTTTTATGTGGCTCACTATCCAATTGATTCAGTTCAACGAGCCTGCGCTCTGTTTCTTACAGAATGAATTGTCACGACAAATGTTGTTTCTCTTCTTCCTTGGGGTTTTTAAACTATTTGTATTCTTAAGTTGATGCCAACAGTCAAATATTAATATCAGGACAGGAGAGCCAAATAAAATGGCTGACTCTGGAAATGTTTTATATTTCGTATAGGGTGACCGGGCAAGTCACCCTATACGAAAGTTTATTCGTTTTTCTTTTTTTATTTTAATACCATGATTTTTAGAAGTTAGATGTAGTCAATGAACTAGTATGGACACCTGGAGTAGCATTATCAATTGAAAGCCCGCCAGTAACTCTAACTTTATAAGTTCCAGACGCCCCCAAATTGCCACCATAACTACCTTTTCCATATACAAGACCATATGGTGTTAAATATGACCAATTTAATCTGTTCCCGAATGTCCCAGTAAGATTATAAACTACTGAGCCGCTGGAATTTAACGCCTTACATTCAGTAATGAAGCCTGAAACTCTTGATTCAATTTCAGGTGCGTATTGAGTGGTCCTATATATTATTATATCAATTGGACTAATAAACTGCATATTATGTTCGTCAAATTGGAGCCCTTGGAACGATACCGTGTATGGGAAACTCAACCATCCAGCATCTGCAACAGCTTGTAGTGTAGTAGCACTAACACTTTTAGAGACATTTGAAGTTGCATTAATTTCTGGCATTGCGTTTATGACTTGTTCTTTTTCCTTGTCACTTATATCCTTTTTACTCATGCCTGATTCACCTGCGCCGTTAAACGTAAATACCTTATCTAACATTATACAATAATTAAAATCATCCTTCTGTATCATATCTACTGTGGAATTATCTTTGAACTCCAGCAAAGTGTCAAAATAATACTCATCGATATCATAATATTTATATTTTGTGATAACTTCCTGAGTCGCATTCTGAGGATCGACTAATCCATTACTGCGTCCTTCTTCTAGTAGTACCTGCCAAAGATTATTAAAGGTTATAACACGGAATTGATTGTATACCTCATAAACATTCCAATAATCATCTTCACTAATTTGTAATTGTTTGATAAAATTATCAATTGTCTTATTAAATTCAGTATTTTCTTTAATCATTTTCTTACGTTCTTTAACGGTATTTGTCAACATAGTTGTCGCTTTTCTCAAATATGCTAGCACACTTTTTGTTTGCTTTTCTCATTCGATGGATTCAGCCAAACGGCTTGCTCAATGGTGCAGTCTTGGACCGGCCCGGTCCATCTTTCAGGATTCTTTGCCTTAGCGGTTTCCAATATTTCTTTTCTTTTATTAAGGATATCTTTTGATGAACCATTGTGTCTTTGACTGGGGGTCAGAAATTTCAAGCTACTGTGGTGGTGGTCATTATTGTAATATTCTACAAAAGCATCTACCCATCTGCGAGCAGTTTCAATATGTAAAAATCCATTATGGGGAAAAGAGGGCATGTATTTGACCGTTCGAAACATCGACTCAATATAAGCGTTGTCGTTACTCACTCTTGGCCTGCTGTTCGACCTCACAATCCCTAAATTGTACAGCGTTGTCAGCAGGGAAGCACCTTTCATCGGACTACCATTATCGGAATGCAACACTAAAGGTTCGTTCCTCAACAATACGTTTTCAGAGTATACAGCCTTTTTCACAAGAACACTGGCATTTTCAGAACTCTCATGATCCCAGATTTCCCAGCCAACGACTTTTCGGCTGAACAAATCAATGATCATGTACAAGTAGTAGTATATTCCTTTCGCAGGACCTGGAAGCCAGGTGATATCCCACATCCATACTTGATTGGGGCCTGTTGCACAATGTGTTGTAATATTCTTGTTTATGGGCGCTTTTGCATAACCTCGATGATTGATTTGACCATAATGCCTCAAAACCCGATAAATACTTGAAACCGATGCTATATAAGTGCCTTGTTTATCAATTAGCTTATGGAAAACTTGATTTGGTGAAAGACTTCGATGTTCCTTTTGATTCATCACTTGCAGGATCATCTTCTCTTCATCCAAATGCAATTTGTTTGCAGGTATTGGTCTTAGCGCATCTGGGCGACCGTCTTTTGTATCAGCACCTTGAACTTTCCAGCGCTGGTAGGTCCTCTCGCTGATGCCGACTACTTCACAAGCCTTGAATTGCCTGGCCCCAGAAACTACTGCTTCATCTATGGCCGCAACTACTTTAATGCGATTTGAACGGGTGGTCAATCTTCCTCGTCCGAATTCCAAATCGCTTGCATCTTTTTTTTTAGTACCAGGAGTGCAGCGGCTTCGGCAAGGGCTTTCTCCTTCCGGGCCAGTTCTTTCTTAGTAAGCTTGAGTGCCGTCTGACTGTCTCTGAGTTCTTGTTTGATCTTGGACTCTTCATCCGTTTCACCATTGATGAAAGCTTTCTTCCAGGACTCGATTTCTTCGGCATATATGCCTTTACGCCGGCAATACTCAGAAAGCTCATGGTTATTCAATGGACTGGTCTCAATAATTATCTGCAACTGCATCTCTTTTGAATACTTTTGTTTGGAGCCTGCATTGTCCGGATAGACCATTCCTTTGGATTTTGCCCTTTTGCGCCATTTATACAGGGTTTGTTCATGAACATGATATTCATCAACCAGTTCCTTAACAGGCTTGTTTTCGGGTGGTAACATCAGCTTGATTAATTTGTCTTTAAATTCTTTATTGTAGGTAGCCATAATGATCCTCTCTCTCTTGGCTACTAGCATATAATATTTTTAATCACCCGACAACTATCCTAACACAGGGGGCTAGGGGATACTATTATCGGACGCAGGTATATCATTTCGCAAAAAAAGGAAGTATTGCTGAATCAGATTATTCATATACATCCAGCATTTTTATAGAGTAAACAATAAAAATGTTTAAAGATAAGAAAAAAGTCTGGAAACACATCTCGGCTTTTTTGTATGAGCTTTAGGTAACTCTGAAAATTTTTACAAATTAATGGAGCGAAATGGTTGTTTATTTTCTCTTATATGTAGAACCAAAAATTTTATGATAAAGAATGGGGGTAGACGAGTTGTGGTATATATTAGATCTCCGGGATAATGTTTAGAAAAATTCAGAAAATCAGGGGGAATTTTCCTGAATTTCAACGAACCGTACTTGTGCTAGAAATTTGATCTTGTTCGTTTACTGAATTGAAGTAGCCGAGGGTGAGATGAAAGGGTGAAAAATCTGAAGCCGAGAGAAGCATCTCCTTGGTTCCCCAATGCCTAAATGGTTTTGCCAGCTGGAAGTTACATTTATGGAACACTAAAACCCTTGAAGAATTGGCTCAGTGGTGCAATCCAGTGATAAGAGGCTGGTTCAATTATTACGGTAGTTATCGTCGTTTATCATTAGCTAGGGTAAATCGGCAACTGGATTTGCACCAAGCGAAGTGAGCGGAATTGAAATACAAGAAATTCAAAGGACACACTGGCAGAGCAATCAGATGGATTCGGGACATTAGAAAACGAGAGCCGAATCTATTCGCTCACTGGCAGGTGTTTTCACCTACTGCTGAAATGTATGAGCCGGATGAGGTGAGAGTCTCATGTCCGGATCTGTGAGGGTGAAAGCCCCCTGCTCTACTCGACCCTTCGTTTTCTTGAAAACAAAAATGGGGTGATTCCGGTGGTCTAATTAGTGGTTGCCTAAAGATATGTTAAGATTCAAAAAAACCAAACCCGGCGTTGTGGTACTTGATAAAATAATATAAAATTTTGGGGAGAAAGAAAAATGAAAACTAAGCATCTAACTATGTTGGCTGTTTGCTGTATTGTTACTATATTTATTGTTGGCATTCCTTTCGCCCAAGCTACGGAGGAAAGCCTATTGAACCAAGGCGCGACATCATTTGTTGAATCTGTGAAAGAAACTGGTTTTCTCACTGCAGCCAATGACGAAATTATCGCAGTTGTTGATGGATGGAAAATAACCCAAGCAGATTTAGATAATAGAATTAATGAACATGAGTTTTTCAATAAGGAAGAAGATATATCTGATATATTTAATGTGTTGTTTGAAGAAGCAGCATTATATTCACAAGCAGAAGGGCTAGGGGTGTTAGCCACCGACGTTGAAGTAAAGCAATATGTGGAAGATATACTTAAAGATAGAGATGTTATCAATTTTTTAAAACAAAACCCCATATTTAATGATTCCCTTTACTATTATGCGTTTAAATTTATAACGTATAATAATGTATATCAATATTATTTAAATGAAGGTCGGGAACTAGGGTTAATTTCCCCATCCTGGACATATAATGAAGATGTCCTCAGCTGCTATCCGTATGGTAACGGCGATGACTATTATTTAGAAAAGACTCTTGAATTTAAAAAGAATATTGATTGGACAGGCACTAATACACTCCGCCCTACAGTGGATAAGCTGGTCCAAGTATCTGAAACAACTGTTAGTCCAAACAATATTCTCTTTGAAGATGAGTCTGTAGAAGAAAATGATAATATTGTTGATGAAATATTAGCCTTTAACCCAACTGTTAATGCATCAGGTAGTGGCACACTTGTTTGTGCTGCATCGAATTGGGGTCCTGTTTCGCTTAAATACAATGTTCATTATCATGCTGAAAAGTATATTGATAGTAGTTATACAGAATTAGGAAATCAAGACATACTTATTACATCCGCAGCTGTTGGAGATCTTCCTAGGGAATACAGGGATCGCGTATATGGTGGCCCTACAAATAGTTCAGTGGCATACACATCAAGTGGTTCTCAAGTAGCAAGTTTTTGGTCATGGAACAAGAGCTACTGGGGTAGTTATATTATAAATTATTTAGTTTGGGGTAGAGGTTCATATGGTGGTTTATTGGGTTCTTCTTCTAATAATTATTATGTTAAAGCTACTGGCGGAATGCTTGTTGAAGACTCGACTTTGATTAGTGGCGGTTCTATTACGATAAAATCTAACACTTTCTGATTTAAGGATCACTAATATTTAAAATGTTTATACGGGGAGTTGCTAATGAGAAAGATACT
>JAXGQR010000013.1:0-68495 GCA_040766325.1 Dehalobacterium sp.
TGATGGGCTTTAATAAATATGCCTATGGGATTATTAAACCCATCTTTGAATTTTTCAAACCGATGCCGCCTATTGCATGGATCTCCTTATCCATTTTGTGGTTTGGCATTGGTGAAACTTCAAAAATATTTATTATACTTATCGGTGCTGTAGTTCCTGTGATCATCAATTCCTTTAACGGAATTCGCTTAGTAGAACCAGAACTTTATGATTGTATCAGAAACTTGGGCGCCAGTTATTGGCAGGAGCATTTTCAGGTTACCTTTCCAGCCTCCTATCCGGCGATTTTTGCTGGACTACAAGTCGCGCTCAGTATTTCGTGGACCTGCGTTGTCGCTGCAGAATTGGTCGGAGCGCGAGAAGGGGTCGGTTTTATTATCGTTCAAGGTATGAACATTGATAATACGGCCATGGTCATTGCCGGTATGTTAGTTATCTGTCTTGTGGCATTTCTTAGTTCTCTCGCCATAGTTTATTTGGAAAGGGGGCTTTGTCCATGGAAAAGAACGCTGGATTAAATAAGACGCAAAAACAATCAGCATCGTCAAAACCAAAAAAAATTATCGAGTGTGTCGGTATCACCAAGGATTTTGGCTCAAAGAAAGTCTTGAGCAAAATGGACTTTACCGTATATGAGAATGAATTTGTGGTGATATTGGGCCCGGGGCAGTCGGGAAAAAGTACCTTATTCCGTATGATTGCCGGATTTGAAAAACCAACAACCGGTAAAGTCTATGTAGATGGTAAGGAAGTTGATGGACCAGGACCCTCTGTAGGATTTGTTTTCCAAAGATACACTCTTTTTCCCTGGGAAACTGTAATGGGAAATGTTGAGATGGGTCCTAAGCTTCGTGGCGTTCCCAAAAAAGAAAGAAGAGAACGGGCAGCGCATTACATTAAATTAGTGGGGCTAGAAGGCTTTGAAAACAAGTATCCTCATCAGCTTAGTGGGGGAATGAAGCAAAGAGTAGGTATTGCTCGGGCGTATGTGAATGAACCTAAATTACTGCTTTTGGACGAACCTTTTGGTCAATTGGATGCCCAAACCAGAATCTTAATGGAACAGGAAATCAGTCGGATTTGGGAGGCAGAAAAAAGAACCATTTGTTTTGTTACCAATAATATTGATGAAGCGATTTTTCTGGGGGATCGAGTCATCTCTTTAGACGGTAAGCTACCCGGTCGTATGAACAGAAGTTATGATGTTAATTTACCCCGGCCTAGAGAATTTACAGACCTGGAGTTTCTAAAATTAAGACAACAAATTACAGATGAAACTGAATTAGTTTTATAGCAAGGTATATGAGAGAAAATAGGGATATGGCACAGAGTTAATTTGTTTTATCTGGTGATTTTCATATTATTTCAAGGTAATCTTAGCATATCTACTTTTAAGGCGTGCCTAATGGTACGTCCTTTTTTTGATTTTTGAGATGACAGTTCTGACATTCTAAGAGGAAAGGAAAATCGGATATGCTGGAAAATTCTTATTATCCACAGAGTGCAGAATTCCCATTACGTGCTTAATCTGGGGGTTTCCTATGGCTTAATCGTACAAGGGGTAGCTAATCAGCCCAACCATCGTCTTTTTTCGCTTTCTTTTTGGATTTTCAGTTTGCTTATCTTATTAGCAATCACCAAAGAATGGAGAAAATTATTTCTTCAGGACAAAAGAAAATATTAATTGCAGCAGGAACGATTTAGCCATATAGTAGCTTTTTGCTCACCAAGTCCATTCAATTGACCACGGTATGCAACGGTTTTATCCTTTTTATTATACGGCTCCTTGCTTTATTGTTCTCTTGGCTACGTATTATTAAAGGAAAAAATTAGCGCAGGCTCTTTTTTTGGCTTTAGGATTTTCGCTTTGGGATTATCTGTATGGTAGGTTTTGGTGAATGGGATTTGGCTTCTTTCATTGGCAGAAGGAAATATTTATGGTTTAGCTAGTGGTGTAGCTTATGCTTGTTTTGTGCTTTTATTAAAAAAGCTGGCGCACTACCTTCTCGGCTTGGTTTTAATACGCCTTCTCTGCAATTGTCATGCTTATTCTGACATTTTCCCATGGCCCTTCATTTTTAAAAATATTACTACTGCTGATATCGGAATCTTGGCTTTTGCAGGAATCATGATTCAGGTGTTGCAACTGCCTTATATATGGTGGGATTAAGAAGGTAGCAGCCAGCAGGCGAGTATCCTTAGCTATTTAGAGGTGCTTTTGCCTCTTTGCTAGCGGCAATTTTCCTTCATATGAGGGATTCCGCTCACAACTTAATTGTAGGTGGCTTGCTGGTAATTTTGGGCGGCCTAATTGTTGTGTTTGATGGCAATGAAAGATGTGCTGGTAACATTTGATCATAAAAGCAAGTCATTTAATTCATAAAAGCAAGTCATTCAACCATTTATATCGCGTGAATTGACTGTGATAGCTCTGCTATGGTACGTTTTATAAAAGAATGACTCTAATGAAGCTAATTATTTTTTCGTATTGCATCGTATTTTATTGAAGGTTGATAGCAAATATAAATTTATGATATTTTTCACAATGCTTGGCATGCTTTTTGCAATATTTATCTGTATAAACGAAAAATGAATTTATCGATTTAAGAGAGGGAGGAAGCTATGTTTAAAAGAAACAGTTTTTCAGACACCAACAACTGTGGTGGCATTGGCCTAAACTTCTTTACTGAGAATGAGCTTGATATGATTACGCAGTGCGTTGTTTGAAACAGGGGGTATTTATTGAATCTGAAGAGGCTCAGGCATGTAGAAGGTATCGGTGCTGAGGTCGACAAAAGAGCCGGAATTGTCCAAATTCCCTGAATGGATTGAAGATGCCGTTATTCGGCTCCCGCAATTATTACTTTGCAGCGAGACGGGAAGCATACGGTATGGTCGATTTAGGTCAGTCCGTGTTTATCAATACCTTTGGACAGGGTTACTGTTCTCGGCTCTCAAACAGGTGAAATCCGCGTCGCTATCAAAAGATGTAGGTGAAGCCGCACTTTTGGCGATGCTGCTTGATGGAGGTGAAATTGATATTGTGGAAAGATCGATTACCGCCGGGGATATGAGCAATGATTCGGCTCCTCTTCATGAAGCTGAAGAATTGTTTGCGAACACGACCAAACATACTGTCTTTGGTCCTGGTAATGGTTACCGAGCTCAAAAAATTATTGATATGGCTGCAGAAGTTGTGGGTGGACATGATAAATTAAGAGAAAAACCCATTATGACCTTCAATTGCTGCCCTACCAGTCCCTTGAAACTGGTGCGTCACGTATGCAATGCCATTGTTATATCTGCTAAGAACGGTATTCCTTGCAACATTCTTTCTATGGTATTAGCAGGAATGTCCGGTCCCATCACAATGGCCGGTTCTTTAGTGGTATACAATGCAGAAATTTTGGCTGGGATTATCCTTAATCAAGCTGTTTCCAAAGGTGCTCCCGTCATTTATGGTGGTTCCTCTATGGTATTTGATATGCAACATCTCACCACGCCCATGGGTTCTCCAGAAGTGGCAATGTTGAACGGTGCAGCCCCAAAAATTGCTCAGTATTATAATTTGCCCAGCTGGGTCGCAGGTGGGTAGACTGACAGTAAAATGACTGATTATCAATGTGGTCACGAAAAAACAATCACTGCCATATTTTCGGTTCTTTCCGGAGCAAATCTCATTTATGGTGCAGGTCTGTTGGAAGCAGGGATTTCCTACAGTCATACACAACTGGTACTGGACAACGAAACCTTCAAGATGGTAAGGCGCCTGATGGAAGGTATTCCTGTTACAGACGAATCATTGGCAATTGACTCCATTCATCGGGCAGGGCCCGGCGGGGATTATATGTGTGATGAATTAACCATGAAATATCTACGTGGTTATCACTCTACCAGCGCCTTAATGAATCGTCAGAACCGCAGTGGGTGGAAATTGAGCACCGACGGAAAAGATGCGGCAGAAATAGCTCGTATAAAAGCTAATGAAATCATTGCAACCCATCGACCGTCTGTTGAATTAAGTGATGCTGTTAAAGCAAAGCTTCATGCTATTGTAGAAGCAGCGGAAGCTGAAATAAGCGCACATCCGGAAGTTCTAGAATAATCCATTATATCATGGAGGAAGTGTACTCCGAAGGTTCGGAGTACACTTCCTTTTCTGATTGTCTTATGAGAATTAGCCTAAATAATTGATTTTCTTATGGATGCAGGAATTATTAAGTTAAAAAGAGAAGATATGAATATGAAGATATATTGTAGTAAAAGAAATAGGAGGTGGTATCATGAGTCATGCTACGAATTCTTTCCACAATCCAACCAATATATCTCCCCAAGATCTTTCCTGGGAAGATCTTAAAATGATATTAGATAATTCTTATGATGAAATATATGTGATTGATGCCAATGGATACATTGTTTACGTAAATGATGTTAGCCGGAGACATTATGACATTGATACAGAGAAGCTCATTGGAAAATCTTATCATTATTTATGTGACAATGGATACTGCGCACCCCCTGTTGTTCCTGTCGTTATGGCACAGAAAAAAACGGTTACCATGGAACAAATCACCAAAACCGGGAAAACCTTGACGGTGACAGCCACGCCGATCTTAAATGAAGATGGTAATGTAAAAATGATTGTAATGAACAGTCGGGATATTTCCGGTATTATTCAACTAAAAAATAACTTAAAGAGAAGCCAAAAAATCAGCGCTCAGTATAAAAAGGCACTAATTCATTATCAAACAAAAGAACGGTACCGTAATATTATTGCAGACAGCATATCAATGCAAGAATGCCTTTCTTTGGCAAGCCGGATAGCTAAATTTGATGCAACAGTCTTATTGTTGGGAGAAAGCGGCGTGGGTAAGAATCTTCTTGCCCGATATATTCATAATAACAGCAGTCGGAAGGATGGACCCTTCATCACCATTAACTGTGCTTCCATTCCCGAAAATCTTTTGGAAACGGAAATGTTTGGCTATGTAAAAGGAGCTTTCAGCGGAGCAAATCGGGAAGGCAAACCAGGATTGGCAACGCTGGCGGACAAAGGAACACTTTTCCTGGATGAAGTTGGGGAACTTCCCTAGTCTCCAATCAAAGATACTTCAGTTAGTACAAGATCATAGTTTTATTCCCATCGGTGCATCCAAGGAGGTAGTTATTGATTTTCGTATTATTGCAGCTACAAACCGTGATCTGAAGGAATGTGTTCAAAAGGAAACCTTCCGTAACGACTTGTATTACCGATTAGAAACAATTAAAATCGAAATTTCTTCATTGAGAAATCGGCAGGAGGATATCCCATGTCTTATCGACTATTTCATGGAGAAATATAATAATAAGTATAAAACTGGTGTATACATCTCTCCTGTAGTGATTGAACATTTAAAAATACGAATGGCCGGAATATTCGTGAATTAGAAAATTTGATTGAACGTCTTGTCCTGATTAATGATAGTTCGGAGATTAAAACGACAGACTTACCTCAAGAAATATTGAGGCTCTGCTACTTCTCAGGATATAACAACGAATATATCTGAGGATATTCCATTGTTGCCTTCAAAAGCTCAGGAAATTAAAACTCGAAGCGTATAAAAGTCTTAAAAGTACTTATAAAGTAGCGAAAATGATGAATGTCAGTCAGAGCAAGGTTGCCCGCATCGTAAAAAAATACAGAAGTCAATAAGTTACTGCATCTCTCCTGTTCCTTTTTTTGTTTAAACATGGATTCGAATGTGGATAACTCCAAACCTGTGGGTAACTTATTTTTCCCATAAAGCAGGTAATTTCCGTTGTTGAATTTTATCGTTCTTCGTTAGTAACCCAACGTATTTAAAATTTAAAGTGTACCCCATGTCAAGGACAATTTGGGTTTTTGTTATTCCAATCAAGTAGGTATTTATGTTATACTAACCGTGCTTTACCACAAGGGAGGATAGGGCAACGCTGAGGAGCGACCCGAGCGCCAGCGGTACCTTTAAGGGAATAAGTATCGAGAAGCCAGGTTGTAACGTAAGAAAGATCTGTGATCCACAATTTAAAGATGCTAGGCCAGTCATTGCTTACAAGAGTGAGGATTCCACCAGAATAGTGTAACCGCAAAAAAGTATATCGTCTCTGTAAAGAACTCAATATTCTTCGCCCTCAAAAAGAGATCCGCAATAAGCATCCCAAGCGTTTAGCAAAACAAGCTGAAATAGACAGCAAATCAACTTTGGCAAATGGATTTATGGCTATATAACGGGAACAGATTCATTCTTTTTTCAATTATCTCTAATAGATGTTTATGACCGCTCTGTAATTGACTCTGTTTATGGTAATCCTGCAAAGCAAAAGATGCAGCAAGAATACTGAAAAATTCATTAAATAAAAGAGGTATGGGTAAAGGAATGAACTTGCCCATAATAAGAACTGCCCACAACTTACCTCTAACCTCTTTAAAGAAACTGTAGAGAAGATAGGCATAACCCATGAAAGAATTCCTGTAAGAACACCAAATATGATTGCGCATATAGAAT
Organism: Dehalobacterium sp.; assembly: GCA_040766325.1. Taxonomy (GTDB): domain Bacteria; phylum Bacillota; class Dehalobacteriia; order Dehalobacteriales; family Dehalobacteriaceae; genus Dehalobacterium. The sequence continues at coordinate 6,525 of JAXGQR010000013.1, forward strand.
CCTTCCACTCAATTTTAGAAAGCGAGTGCTATAGTCAAAACGAATTTAACAAGCTTTATGGAGGTTTATTCCGTAGTATCCGAATACATGAAGTACTATAACGAACGCAGAAGGCATGGCAGCATTAAATATATGGCTCCTAATGAGTTATAAAAGGCATTTATGAATGATGCCATAAAGATCGAATCCTTCAGTGCATGATTGCCTTCAAGAGCTAAATTGCGGTGGAAGAAGGATAAAAAGTACACTAAGGTTTGGCTATGCGAACCATTGACATGGAGAGATGGTCATGGTAACCTAGCCCGCCGGTATGCCCTCAATAGGCATGCCCCTAGGGCATCAATCCATGACCATAGAGGCTCCGTGTCAATGGAAACCGCGCAAGTCACCGAGAAAAAGTCTGATTACAAAATAAATACAAGGATATTGTCCTTAATTGAGGGGTTAAGCCGGTCCAAACCAGAATCTTAATGGAACAGGAAATCAGCCGGATCTGGGAGGAAGAAAAAAGAACCATCTGTTTTGTTACCAATAATATTGATGAAGCGATTTTTCTGGGGGATCGAGTCATCTCTTTAGACGGTAAGCTACCCGGTCGTATGAACAGAAGTTATGATGTTAATTTACCCCGGCTCCAGAGAATTTATGACCTGGAGTTTCTAAAATTAAGACAACAAATTACAGATGAAACTGAATTATTTTATAGCAAGGTATATAAGAAAGAAACTGGGATATGACACAGAGTTAATTTGTTTTATCTGGTGATTTTCATATTATTTCAAGGTAATCTTAGCATATCTACTTTTAAGGCGTGCCTAATGGTACGTCCTTTTTTTGATTTTTGAGATGACAGTTCTGACATTCTGTCTATTTTACGCAATTAACCTCTTAACAGGAGTGCTTAATGTAACGAAAGATTAATTAACGTATAATTATGATAACAAAAACCAAAAGATTAAAAGGATGTGATAATGAAAAAATTATACCTATTAAACTTATTTAAATATAAAAGATGACTAGGAGAGGAGTTTTAATGGACAAAAGAGTACAATTAGAACGAAATTTAAAACCATCAAATGTTTGGGCGTTGGCTTTGGGTAGCATCATTGGTTTTGGTTGTTTTGTTTTACCCGGTGATTGGATGACAATGGCAGGTCCTTTGGGTGCAGCTATCGGCCTGGCTTTAGGGGGACTTTTGATGATGGTCATAGGCAATAGCTATGGTTTTATGGTTAAAACTATACCTGTGGCTGGGGGAGAGTTTGCTTATTCCTACAGTACATTTGGAAGTATATCATGCCTATTTTTGCGGTTGGCTACTGGCCTTAGGTATTTCTCCATAGTGCCTCTTAATGCAACGGCGATTCCTATTTTAGGACAGTTTGTTTTACCTGAGATCTTCAGTCAGTATTATTTATATTCTCGCCGGTTGGGATGTTCATTTGGCAGATGTTGCAGTAGCCACTGTTACAATTTTGTTCTTCGGTTATATGAATTATCGTGGGGCCGATGTGGTTCGGCAAGTTCCAATTGGCAATGGTGGTAATCTTAGTGAGTGCAGTCTTTTTATTAGCCGGTGGAGCAGTGATATCACCCAGTGCCACCTTTAGCAATATGCAGCCCCTTTTTGCTCCCGGAAATAGTGCAATTGCTGGGATCCTTTCCATTGTTGCTATTTCTCCCTGGTTATTTGTTGGCTTTGATACCATTCCTCAAGCGGCAGAAGAATTTAATTTTTCCCCCAAGCAGGGACGTAATCTTATCTTTTTTGCTATCTTTTTTGGTGCTATTATGTATGTCATAGTAACCTTATCGACAGCCCTTTGCTCATCCATGGCAGGAATTATTAGCTGCAAGCCCTGTGTGGGCTACAGGTCAAGCTATGACTGATATGATAGGTCCCATTGGATTGGCTATTTTGGTAGCAGGGGTATTAATGGGTATTTTCACTGGTATTAATGGGTTTTTCATGGCTTCCAGCAGATTGTTATTTGGGATGTCTCGGGCCAAAATTTTGCCCTCCTGGTTTTCCAAGCTTCATCCTAAGCATAATACGCCTTCCAATGCGGTACTCTTTGTTATGGTAATGGCCTTAATCGCTCCTTGGTTTGGCCGTGCGGTAATATCCTGGATTGTGGATATGTGTGCTGTGGGCACTGCCGTTGGTTATGGATACACTTCTTATTCAGCTTATATCTTAAGTGGAAAGCCAGGATATGAGGCGGATAGAAAGGGACGATTTTTATATTTATTTGGCACATTAGCTTCATTGACATTTCTCGTTCTTTTATTGGTACCGGGTATGCCGGCCTTTTTATCCATGCCATCTTGGATTGCTTTAGGGGTATGGTTGGGTCTTGGCGCCATCTTCTACTTGGTTAAAGTAGGAGAGTACAAGAAAATTCCCCAAGGAGAATTAGATCACCTGATTCTTGGTGAAAATGCCCTGGTGATACGGGGAAATTTTAATAGTAAGGCCTAATGGTAGCATTTTATTTGTAATAAAAATGAAATAATCAAAAGGATATGAAGAAAGACGTTTCTGGCATTAGTTTAGGTTTTACTCCAAGCGATGCCGGGAACGTTTCTTCAGCATATAGGTTCTTATCTACATATAAAAAGTTACTTATAAAGAAGTATCAGAAAAAGGGAATTAAAAAGTCTGGTCGAATTATTAATTCAAAGGACAAATAAGGAGTGAAAAGATGGATTATATCAAGGACTATATCAAAGTGCGAAATTTCATTAACGGTGCTTGGGTAGAAGAAACGGGTGCAGAACAAATGAAGATTTTTAATCCTTCTACCGGACAAGCAATCGGAGAAGTGCCCTGCACAAGTCAGGATAGGGTACAGGAAGCTATTGATGCTGCCCATACTGCCTATCAAAGCTGGCGTAAGGAATCTGTCCATAAGCGAGTTTCTTATTTATTTGAGCTGCGTAACAAAATGAAGGAATATGTGGAGGAATTGGCTACGATTATTGCCGTTGACCAGGCGAAACATATTGAGGATGCCCGAGGTGAAGTAAATCGGGTGATTCAAATTGTGGAGACAGCGTGTGCCATTCCCATGCTGACCCGAGGTGAAAAGATCGAAATCGGCGGTGATATGGAAGGACAGGTGGTGCGAAAGCCCTTAGGAGTTATCGCCGGCATAGCCCCCTATAACTTTCCTGCTTTGATTTTCGGCTGGTTTATTCCCTATGCCATTGGCACTGGTAATACCATTGTTTATAAAGCCAGTGAACAATCACCATTGTTTATGCAAAGAATGATGGAAATATTTCAGGAAATTGGACTGCCCCCAGGGGTAGTAAACCTTGTGAACGGAGACTATACCGTGGGAGAGGCTTTAATGGCCAGTCCCAAAGTACAGGGAGTTTGTTTTGTCGGCTCCACTCCCGTAGGAAAGCGTATTTCCGAGGTTTGCGGCCGAGAAGGAAAAAGAGCAATGGTTTTAGCCGGTGCGAAAAACACCCTATTGGTGATGGAAGATGTGAAAATGGACGGTTTTATCGGTCAGTATCTTAATTCCTGTTATGGTGCTGCTGGGCAAAGATGTATGGCCGGGTCCGTAGTGGCTGCTGTACCGGAAATCTATGATCAGGTCAAAGAAGCCATGATCGCAGCGGCTCAAAAACTTAAGGTGGGGGATGCTACTGATCCCTGTGTTTATGTGGGACCGCTGATCTCTCAAAAACACCTGGATCGAGTTAGAAAATATGTGGAAATTGGGCTGCAAGAAGGGGCTAATCTAGCCTTGGACGGAAGAAATCCGGAGCTACCGGCTATAAATCAGGGAGGATATTTTATCGGTCCCACGATTTTGTCGGAAGTCACACCGGAAATGCGAGTAGCCCAAGAGGAAATTTTCGGTCCTGTTGTTTCCCTGATGAAGGTGGAGAATTTAGACCATGCCTTAAAAGTAATGAACAATTCTCAATTTGGTAATGGGGGAGCAATTTTCACCCAAAATGGCTATTACACTCAGAAGTTTCTAGATGAGATTGAGGTAGGTATGGCCGGTGTTAATGTAGGGGTTCCGGCTCCGGTGCCCTATCTACCCTTTGGCGGAACCAAAAACTCTATTTTCGGTAGCGGCATAAAAGCTCAGGGGCAGGACGGGGTAGAGTTCTTCACCCAACGTAAGGTGTCCACCATAAAATATTTCCCGGAAGATAGCCATCAGAATACACAAAAAGAGGAAGTTAGCAAAAGTGCATTCTAACTTAAAAAAAACTTACCAAGTAAAGAACTTGCGTCAACTAGGGAGGTGTTGGTCTTGGCTGATACCAGAAAGGCTACGGGAAAACATGGGGAGGATATAGCGACAGCAGAGCTAAAGCGTCGGGGCTATCACATTGTTACCCGAAATTTTCGCTGTCGCTTAGGGGAGATAGATATTATTGGAGAGCTGAAGGAGCGGCTCGTTTTCATTGAAGTGAAAACCCGTTCTTCTTTGGCATTTGGCCTCCCCCAGGAAACGGTGCATTATCGCAAGCAGGAAAAAATTAAAAAAGTTGCTCAATACTACCTTGCTAAAACCGGACAATTTCATCGAAATATTGGTTTTTGCGTGGTAGCGGTACAATTGGATCAGGAAGGTAAGTTCAAAAAAATAGAAGTTATTGAAGATGCCTTCTAATCGTTAATCATGAAAACTGTGAAGAATCAAGCGTACGAAACAGATTGTTTCGTAATCGTCATTTTTTGTAATTGGAGGAAGAAGAAATGGAACATTCCCTAGGTACAATTTTACCCTTATTTTCAGCGATTCCTTTTGTCGGTATGTTATTATCTATTGCCCTTGGGCCTGTAATTATACCTAATATCTGGCATCATCATTTCGGTAAAATTTCAGCCGGCTGGGCCGCATTAATGGCTATTCCCTTGGTAATCTTTTACCAGGGAGAAGGAATATATGAAATTCTTCATGTCCTGATTGCCGACTACATTCCCTTTATTGTACTTTTAGGTGCCCTCTTTACCGTAGGTGGCGGCATTTTGGTACGTACTTCCCTTAAAGGAACCACGGCAGTCAATGCCGGTTTTCTTATGATTGGCTCGTTACTGGCCTCCTGGATGGGGACCACCGGCGCCGCCTCACTGCTCATTCGCCCCTTTCTTAGGGTGAACAAGCATCGTAAATATAAAGCCTTTATGGTCGTATTCTTTATTTTTATGGTTGCTAATGTCGGAGGTTCTCTCACTCCCTTAGGAGATCCGCCTTTATTCCTGGGTTTTCTTCATGGCGTGCCCTTTTTCTGGACTCTGCGTTTGATTGGTCCGATGATGGTGGTGCTAATCTCCTTGCTTGTGCTCTACATTATCTTTGATAAATTTTATCTCAGGAAAGAGGCCAAGGAAAAAACCGGATCCCAGTCTCCGCTGTCTTGTGAAGATGACTGCGCAGTGCTTCCGTCTAACGGTAAAAAAATACAAATCCTTGGTACCCAAAATTTTATTCTTCTGGCTACCATTATTGGTATCATCATCTTTAGCGGCAGTGTGAAAATGAGTGAGGTCAACATTTTAGGTGTACATCGAGGTATTCAGGATATTATTCGGGATCTTGTTTTGGTCGCCATTATCTTTATCTCTATGAAAATCACACCGAAAGCGCTGCGCACGGAAAACGAATATTCTTTGGGGCCCCATATTGGAAGTAGCTTATCTTTTCTTCGGCATTTTTATCACCATGGCTCCCGTGCTCGCGATATTAAAGGCAGGAGAGGCCGGTGCCCTAGGTTTCATCACCGCTGCTGTAAAAGAGCCGGCGCAATATTTTTGGATTACGGGATCCCTGTCCAGTTTCCTGGATAATGCACCTACCTATCTGACCTTTTTCAGTACGGCTTTAGGTCAATTCTACCCCGGTATGGCTGAAGCTCCGGCAGCCGCTCTTCTTTGGGAAGAAAACCCCATATATCTCCTGGCCATTGCGGCCGGGTCCGTATTTTTCGGGGCCGTTACCTACATTGGTAATGCACCTAACTTTATGGTGCGTTCTATTGCCGAGGGTTGTGGCGTAAAAATGCCCAGTTTCTTCGGCTATATCGCCTATAGTGTTTGCATTCTGTTACCATTATTTGCTTTGGTCACCTTGCTATGCTTTCTCTAAAGGCATATAAAAAAATAAATTACAAAAAGCTTAGGACGGAGTGTCCTAAGCTTTTTGTAATTTCAGGTATTATTAAGTTGTTAAAGATTAGAATAATTAGTAACCAAGGTTTGTATTAAGTAAGCCAGGGTTATGGAGAGGTGAAAGTGGGGAAACGGACATAAAAGGTTGTCCCTTCTTTTCCGGTATCATAAGTAATGGTAGCATGATGCCGGGCGGCGACGCTGAAACAAACCGCCAGGCCTAGCCCTGTGCCCTCCGGTTTATTGGTTACAAAAGGAGTGCCTAGTTTTTCGATGATTTCAGGTGCGATTCCTTTTCCTTGATCCTTTATTTGCAAAACAACCTTTCTATTTTCTAAATAGGTACTGATCAGCAAATTTCTGCCTTTCTCCATGGCATCAAAACCGTTGCGGCAAAAATTCAGGAGCAGCTGTTTGATCTGGGCTTCATCCAGGAGTATTTCTGGTATTGGATTTAGCTCAAAGGTGACATCGTGTTCCGTCATGGCAGCATCAGATTGAATGAGTGGCACAAGAGATGAAATAACCTCATTAAGTTGTCTTGTGGTCAAGCTCGTGGTTTTGTCTTTGGCCAGAGAAAGATAAACAGTGATGATACTATTGGCTCTTTCAAGCTCATCAATCATCAAACCCACATGGTTGTGAAGGGTAGCTGCATCTTTTTCAATTTGATAAAGCTGCAAAAACCCCTTCACGGTAGAAATGGGATTCCTGATTTCATGAGCGATGCCTGCTGCCATTTCTCCCACCAGATTCAATTTTTCCATTCGGGCTATTTCCATGCGGAATTGCTTTTGTTCTGTTTGATCCAGGATTAGGCCCAGAATACCGTTGAATTGCTCATCAAGGGGATATAACTCTACCTTATTAACGATAACATCACGCAAGGAACCCGCCTGATTGGTGAGCTTGTATTCCAATGAGGGCGTATCCAAGGAAGATCGTACGTTTCTTTTTAATGATGAAAATTCCAGAGCAAAGGGAAAAGGAAATACATCCCAAATGGTTTTATACAGAACTTCCTGCTTTTTAATACCAAAAAAATCTTCGAAACTTTTATTACAAATGGTAAATTGAAGATTAACATTCGTTTGAAAAATAGGATGTGGAATGGTGTCGATGATGTTTTGGAGAAAAGCGAGCTGCTCTTCCTGTTTTTTTTCTATCTGTTTTCGATAGATGATTTCCTCTTCCAGGTGGTTTCTAATTTCGTATTGGGTTTCTGCCATATGGCCCAAAAGCCAGGCTAATAGGATAATTATACTGGCAAGGATAATATCGGCGTCAAGGTTAACAAAGTTATGGAGATAGCTAAGATAAAAATTGATGCTGGTGATGAGGATGGCAGAAAGAAAAGCCATTATTAAACCATATTTTAAGGAAAGGACAATCACAGGCATGATGATAATCAGTTTGAAAAGGTATTGGTGTCCTCCTTGTAAAAAATAAAAAACGATTGCTAAATAAATAAGGAAAACGATAAGTTCAATTAGCCAGGCATAATTATAACCCCTAGATTTGATCAGAGGGATGTAGATGAAAACTATACTGGATATGAGGATGGTGCTCATTAGAATAACGATTTCCAGGAAATTGTTAAACGAGGCTTGGCGGATATTTAAAACAAATATGCCCGCTAAAAAAATAAAAACGACCTGACAAATTGTGATGTATTTGTTTATTTTTTCATCTTGAAAATTTTGTATCAGCTTCATAATGTCCTCCAAAACTGTTTCCCCAAGCCTAAAGTTTAATGTTTATCGCTCTTGTCTTAACCACGATACTGGAGGGCTTCGCCGATATGTTGCTCTTGAATATCCTGGGCGTTGTCGAGATCGGCGATGGTGCGTGCTACCTTCAGGATCCGGTCATGGGATCGGGCACTGAGCTTTAGATGGTCAAAAGCTTCCTTTAAAAGTCTTTTGGCCTTAGTCGTAGGTCGACAAAATTTTTCAATTTCTTTGCGTCCCAGATGCGCGTTGCAGAGAAGTCCGGTTCCGGCTAGGCGCTCTTGCTGAAGTTTTCGGGCCGCTTGTACCCGTCGCCGAATTTGATTCGAAGATTCCTCTTGATTCTCTACAATTAAATCCTGATATTCCACCCGGGGGACATCGATACGGATATCTATGCGATCCAGCAAAGGTCCGGAAATTCGGCCTAAATATTTGTGAATTTGATGGGGGGTGCAGCTGCATTCCTTGGCCGGATCACCGTAATAACCGCAGGGGCAGGGGTTCATAGCTCCCACCAGTTGAAATTTGGCGGGAAAGGTATAGGCTGCTTCCACCCGGGTAATGGTGACGAATTTATCCTCTAAGGGCTGGCGTAATGCTTCCAAAATATTTTTTTGAAATTCCGCCATTTCATCCAAAAATAAGACACCATGACAAGCTAGACTAATTTCTCCCGGACGTGGTAAGCGTCCCCCTCCGATGAGACTAGCGGCGGAAGCGCTATGGTGCGGAGCACGAAAAGGACGCCGAGTGATTAAGGCCTGATTTTTTGGCAGATACCCGGAAATACTGTAAATCCGAGTTAATTCCAGGCTTTCTTCCAAAGTCAAGGAAGGAAGGATAGAAGGCAAACGCCTGGCCAGCATGGTTTTACCAGAACCGGGAGATCCGGAAAGGAGAATATTATGACTTCCTGCAGCGGCTACCTCTAGAGCTCTTTTTACCCCTTGTTGTCCACGAACATCGGACATATCCAAATTATCACTACTGGCACTATACTCTAAAAGATGGTTGATATCCACGGCAACAGGGGTAAATTTCTCTTCATCATGAAAGAAAGCTGCTGCATCCTTTAAATGGTTCATGCCATAAACTGGCTTTCCCGGAATAAGTGCACCTTCCGGCCCGTTTTCTTCCGGTACTATGAAACAATTAATCTCCTGTCTTTGGGAAATTTCTTCTGACATAGCCAGAACGCCGGGTATGGGGCGCACTCTACCGTCTAGGGAAAGCTCCCCCACTATAGCAGTTCTAAGGAGTTTTTCCCCATAGGGAATTTGCTCTGTAGCAGCGAGAATTCCTAAGGCGATAGGTAGGTCAAAGAGAGAGCCTTCTTTTTTAATGTCTGCGGGAGCTAAATTGACCGTAATTCTTTTCATGGGAAAATCAAAGCCGGAATTTTTTAGTGCTGTACGTACCCTTTCTTTGCTTTCCTTGACAGAAGCGTCTGGCAGACCCACAATGTCAAAGCCGGGTAGACCATTGCTCACATCTACCTCTACTCTGATCAAATGACCAAACATCCCATATACACAGCAACTGTTAATAATGGCAAACATAGAAATACTCCGTCTCCTTTGCAAAGTGGAACATATATTCGTTATTATTCTGCACCAGAAGAGCCGTTCCTGCTTAATATTGAAATTATTTGCAAGATTTTTCCCAGCTGCGAAACAATAAAAAAAATAATTATAAAGAAGGATAAAATCATCATATGTAAAATATTTTAATTCAGAAAGGAATAATTTCGGTAACCATTTCCGGACAAGTTCTTATATTGGAGTTGAAGGGATGAAAAGTGAGATTTTTCAAGCCATAATTGAGAATGCTCCTATGGGTTATGCATATCATCAGCTGATTTTTGACGATCAGGGGCTGCCTTATGATTATGTATTTCTTGAAGTAAACAAAGCTTTTGAAGATCTTACCGGCCTAAAAAGAGAAAAGATCCTGGAGCGACGAGTGACGGAAATTATTCCGAAAATAAAGAATACGTCTTTTGATTGGATTAGTTGCTTCGGAGAAGTTGCTTTAGAGGGAGGAAATAAAACCATCAAGCAATTCATTGAGCCTATGCAAAAGTGGTATCAAATTTTGATCTCATCTCCGAAAAAGGGTGCTTTTGTCACTTGGGTACTGGATGCTTCAACGAAAACACAGGAAATTATCCACATAAATCAACCGTCTAAGGAGCTAGAGAAAAAATCTTTGGACTTGGAAATCTTTTTTAATGTGAATCTGGATTTGCTTTGCATTACCGACTTAAAAGGAAACTTTCTGAGAGTCAATGCGGCCTGGGAGGAAAGTTTAGGTTACCCCCGCTCAGAAATAGAGCAAATGAATTTTCTAGATCTGGTTCATCCTGAAGACCTGGAGGATACCATAGGAGCCTTTGCTCAATTGGCATGGCAGGAAAAGGTTTTTAATTTTATAAATCGTTGCCGATGCCGGGCTGGAAACTACCGCTATATTGAATGGCGCTCTTATCCATATCATCAGTTAATTTATTCTGCTGCTCGAGATATTAGCGATTGGAAGGAACGAGAAGAGAAAATAACTTATTTGAGTTTTCATGATCAGCTTACCGGCCTCTATAATCGCATGTTTTATGAGGCGGAATTGCACCGCCTTGATCAGGAACGAAATCTTCCTTTAAGTTTAATTATGGCAGATGTGAACGGACTGAAATTAACCAATGATGCTTTGGCCATCAAGCAGGAGATCAATTGTTAATTAAGACGGCACAGGTAATACAAAAGGTTTGTCGTCGCGATGAGATTATTGCTCGCATAGGGGGGGATGAACTTCCACAGACAAGTGATAAAGATTTAGAAAAGCTGGTTCAGCGTATCACAAAGGAAATGAAACAGACCCGAATAAAGATTGAAGAACTTGTGGATCAAGTCGAATTGTCTGTCTCTTTTGGTTGGGCGACGAAAACGTCACCGAAAGAAGATTTTCATCTCGTTTTAAAAAAGGCCGAAGGGGATATGTACCATCGGAAACTGGAAGAAAGCCGAATAACAAAGTTAAATACGGTAAAAAATCTTCTTCAGGCTTTTTATCGACGTTTTCCAAAGGAAAAGGAACAGGCTGATAAGGTGGTTAAGATTTGTGAGATCATCGGGCGAAAATTAGATCTTTCTCAAGAGGAATTGGGAGAACTGAAAATGGCCGGGATGTTTCATGATATAGGTAAAATTATCTTAAAAAATGAAATCATCAACAAACCCGGTCAGTTTACTACAGAAGAATGGACAAAAATGAAGCACCATGTGGAAGGCGGCTATCGTATTTTAAGCTCTGTGAATGAACTGGCCCATTTGGCCGAATATGTTTTTCACCATCATGAACGTTGGGACGGTACCGGTTATCCCAATGGACTAATCGGAGAAGAAATACCTCTTCAATCAAGAATTATCAGTATCGCCGATGCCTATTCCTCTATGACGACCGATCAATATTTCCGTAAGGCTTTGAAAATCGAAGAGGTCTTTGAAGAAATTAGGAATAACGCCGGAAGTCAATTTGATCCGGTTCTGGCGGAACTTTTTGCAATTATACTATTACATAGTGCAAAAAAAGAATTCTAGTCCCTTGACAATCGACGTATAAAAAGGGAGAATTAAACATACGATCAAAGAGAAGTACGAAACTTTGGAGGTGGGCTATGTCAAAAAAAGTTCATGTAGGTATTTTATTTGGCGGAAAATCAGCAGAACATGAGGTCTCAGTACGTTCAGCCAGAAATATCTATCAAGCTATAGATAAAAATAAATATCAGGTGACCATGATCGGCATTAGCAAGTCGGGATGTTGGTCTCTGGATCAAAAGATTGCTCGGGGAACGCTTTTTGAATATGTGACGGATCCTGAAAATCCGGAAGAAATTCTTGCCCTGATCACCGGAGGAGGAGAAGAGCAGCTCATCAATCTAAAAGGGGAAAAAGTAATTGAAAAGCTTGATATTGTTTTCCCCGTTTTGCACGGTCCATATGGAGAAGACGGTACCGTTCAGGGGGCATTAAAGATGGCCGGAATTCCCTTCGTAGGAGCCGATGTTCTTGGTTCTGCCGTGGGCATGGATAAGGATGTAATGAAAAGGCTCCTACGGGATGCCAGGCTTCCCAACGCCAACTATCTGGTGCTTCATAAATATCATGGCGCGGAAGAGAATCCCGGATATCATGAAATTGTTGCTAAACTGGGCTTGCCTGTTTTTGTCAAACCGGCTAACTTAGGTTCCTCCGTAGGAGTCAGCAAGGTGGAGAATGAAGTAGAATTTCAGAATGCAGTTCAAGAAGCCTTTTTGTTTGACCATAAATTAATTGTGGAAACTGCAATTATCGGACGCGAAATTGAATGTTCCGTTTTAGGTAATGAAAATCCCCAGGCTTCCATACCGGGAGAGGTGATCAATACCAAGGATTTTTATTCTTATGATGCCAAATACGTCAATGATCAGGATTCCATTATTGAAATTCCGGCCCAACTTTCTCCGGAAGCCATAGCCAAAGTGCAAAATGCCGCCATTCGAACATATCAGGCATTATGCTGCCAAGGGTTGGCTCGAGTAGACGTCTTCCTGACCCCGGAAGAAGAAGTGATCATTAACGAAATTAACACTCTACCGGGTTTTACCTCCATCAGCATGTATCCCAAGCTTTGGGAGATTTCCGGTATCTCCTATACCGATCTAATTGACCGTATCATTACCTTGGGCTTGGAAAAATTCAAACGGGATAATAATCTGAAGACATCCAAATAGCTAAGATCTAAGGATTTGCTGGATATTGTCAGCATTGGGAGGAAAAGAGGAAAAAAATAAGTGATGAAAAGTATGACTTTAGATGAAATTGCCCGCGGTGTGGGTGGAAAACTATGCTCATCCTGGACAAAGATTCAAATTACGCAGGTTTCTACCGACAGCAGAAAGGTTAAACCTGGGGATCTTTTTCTTGCTCTTAGGGGTGACCATTTTGACGGTCATGATTTTATTGATAAGGCTGTAGCTTCAGGGGCAGCAGCGGTAATAGCAGAACGCAAGGTTTTGACCAATCCCACAGTCCCATTTATTTTGGTGTCGGATACTCGCCAAGCTTTTTTGGACTTGGCCGGGGTTTACCGACAAAATTTGACAAACCGGTGATTGCAGTCACAGGAAGCGTGGGAAAAACCAGCACAAAAAATATGATTGCTGCTGTGCTTTCTGCAAAACTCAAAGTACATAAAACGGAAGCAAATTTTAATAATGAGATTGGTCTACCTCAGACTATTTTACGATGGTCCGAGGATCAGGACGTGATGGTTCTGGAGATGGGCATGCGGGGTTTGGGGGAAATTCGTCTCCTTGCCAAAACAGCCTTACCCAATATCGCCGTGATTACCAATATCGGTATTTCCCACATAGAAAGACTGGGGAGTAAGGAAAACATACTCAAAGCCAAGATGGAAATTGTAGAAGGTATGGGGCCGAAAGGGCTGCTAATCTTAAATGGTAACGATCCGTTGCTAGGGAATATTTCCCAATTGTATCCGGAGTTTAAAAATAATTTTGCCGGACGCATCATCACGGTGGCCGTGGAAAAACCGGGGGATTTTACCGCTTATGATCTGGATCAACAGGAAGCAGGCATTTCCTTTAAAGTGGACATCCGGGGAAAGACTTATTCCTTTCATATTGAGGCAGTAGGTGAGCACCATGTGTCCAACGGCTTGTTGGCTCTTGCTTGTGCTATGGAACTGGGCTTAAGTCCTGAAGAAGCTCGAACCGGGATGGCTGGCTTTCGTCCTGATATGATGCGGGGCGCGCTTTTGGAACTAGATGGTATTAAATTTATTAATGACACTTACAACGCCAGTCCCGATTCTATGCAGGCAGCGCTGGCTGTTTTGAATTCTCTGGCTCAGGGCAAAAGATCCGTGGCGGTGTTGGGGAACATCTTTGAACTAGGGGAGATGGCCGTTCCCGGGCATTTTCAGGTGGGGCAATTGTGTCGAAAATATAATGTGGGTTTCACGTTGATCATGGGGGAAAATGCCCCTGATGTTGCGGCAGGAATCTCTGATGATAAAAAATGTCGTATCTTTGACAACCATGAAGAAATCGTATCATTTTTAAAAGATTATCTAAAACCTGATGATGTGGTTTTAATTAAAGGTTCCCGTGGCATGGAAATGGAACGGATTTTGACCCTTTGGCAAAAATAATCTGATATAAAGAGGGCTGGGGCATGTCCTGATGCAATTACCGGACTAGTCCCAGCCTTCTCTAAAAAAGCCCTCAAAGTTATTAGGGACGATTTTTCCATGCTTTCCAACCCATACGGGCAAAGATCAGTACTACCAGAATAGAAAAAATATGGGGCAAATTCACAGCCAAGAAATCCTTTAAGGCCTCCACCGACAGTCTCCTCTCTTGAAGCTCTGGAATTATTTTCTTATTATTTAAATTATAATGAGGTATAGGCACTAATACAACAGTAGATAAAAGGTTTTTTTGATGCTAGTTCGAATCAATCAGTATGCGCGGATGTCGCAGGGAAGAGGGATGAAGATGGAAGAACAGGAACAAAAATATCTTTTGGCCTTATATAGTTTGCATGGCATCACCCAGAGACAGTTAAAAATTCTGGTTGACTATTATCAGAGTTTTGAGTATGCTTGGCAACAGAGTAAGCATTGGTTGAAAATTCCGGGATTTTATAGTGGTCATGGCACTCCGGAAAAAAATATTTCGCAAAGTGAAATAGACCGTATCTTTGAACGCTTTCTTCTAACCGATGCCCGGATCGTTACCATCGGGGAAACGGATTATCCGAAAAACTTGAAAAATATTTATGATCCTCCTTATTTTCTATTATATCGTGGTAGACTGCCTAAAGAAGAGGATCTTTGTATCGCTCTCGTGGGTTCTCGCAAAGCTTCCTCCTATGGGCGCTTAATGGCAGAAACCATCGCCCGGGATTTAGCTCAGGAAAGGGTTTGGGTGGTTAGTGGTTTGGCTCGTGGCATTGATACTTGGAGTCACAAAGGCTGCCTCAAAGCCGGTGGAAAGACCATGGCTGTTTTAGGATCAGGCATTGACGTCGTCTATCCGCGGGAAAATCAGGAGCTTTATCAGGAAATTGCCAGATCGGGTGTGATTATTTCGGAATTTCCCTTGGGAGCACCTCCTTTGCAACATCATTTTCCAATGCGTAATCGTATTATCAGCGGCGTGAGTAAAGGTGTGCTGGTGGTGGAAGCAGCTGAAAAGAGTGGTTCCTTGATCACAGTAGATTTTGCCCTGGAACAGGGACGAGATGTTTTTGCCGTTCCTGGGCCTGTAACCAGCCCTTTAAGCCGAGGAACCCACAAATTAATCCGCCAAGGGGCGAAATTAGTGGAGCATGCTCATGATATTTTAGAAGAGTATATGGATGGATACGGTGCAGAATGTGAGCAAAATGAGCATCCATTGGACAAGATGGATTTATTTACTTTTTCTCGGCAGGAACGAGAACTTTTGGAGCTTCTAGCTGGAGGCGGCGTCCATTTTGATCAATTGGTCGAGCAATCGGGCCTCCCGGTACCGCAACTGGCTGCTCTTTTAACCCAATGGGAAATTAAAGGTTTAATTAAGCAAATTCCGGGTAAATATTATATGATAAATGTGATTTTATAAGTACCGGGGCACTTTGTCCCTGAGCGTCAGACTGACTTATGTGGATTATTTGTCCGATATCTTTCTGCCGTAAATATTTTTCTATCATGTTTAAGGACAGCATAAACGCCAACTAAGTCAAATGAACCCTGTCAGAGGTGAGTGTATGTCGAAAACTTTAGTTATTGTAGAATCTCCCACCAAGGCCAAAAGCATTGGAAAACTTTTAGGCCGTAATTATACGGTGAAATCCTCCATGGGTCACATACGTGATCTGCCTAAAAGTCAGTTGGGGGTAGATATAGATAATGATTTTCAGCCTAAATATATAACCATTCGAGGTAAGGGCGAACTTTTAAAAGAATTAAAGAGTACCGCCAAAAAATCCTCTCGGGTTCTGCTTGCCGCCGACCCTGATCGGGAAGGGGAAGCCATTGCCTGGCATTTAAAAACATATTTAGGAATCCCCGACGGGGAAAAATGCCGCATTGAATTTAATGAAATTACCAAACCTGCCATTCAGGCAGCGGTAAAAAAACCTCGTACCTTAGATATGGAACGTGTAAACTCACAACAAGCCCGGCGCATTCTTGACCGTTTGGTAGGTTATAAATTAAGCCCCTTACTTTGGAAAAAGGTGCGTAAAGGATTAAGCGCCGGTCGGGTGCAATCTGTAGCTATGCGACTGGTATGTGACCGAGAGGAAGAAATTGAAAAGTTTATACCGGAAGAATATTGGAGCCTCGTAGGAGATTTTCTTGCTGATGGCAAGCCTTTAACAGCTAAGCTGTATAAGATCGACAATGAAAAGGCGGAGATTCCTAACCGAGAAACCATGGATCAGATTTTGTCCGATCTTAGCCGATTGTCTTTTGTGGTGCAAGAAATCATCAAAAAAGAAAAAAGGCGCAATCCAGCTCCGCCCTTTACCACCAGCAGCATGCAACAGGAAGCCTCCCGAAAGTTGGGCTTCACTGCACGAAAAACCATGCAGCAGGCACAGCAGTTATATGAAGGGTTAGATGTGGGCCAGGGAACCGTAGGTCTGATTACCTATATGCGTACCGACTCCACCCGTATCTCGGAAACAGCACAACAAGGCTCGGGAATTTATCCTTAATAAATTTGGAGTTCCTTATGTGCCGGAACAAACACGGCAATTTGTCGGTAAAGGTAAAATTCAAAATGCCCATGAAGCTATTCGGCCAACCTCGGTATTCCGCACACCGGATCAGGTCAAACCTTTCTTAAAGAACCCACAGTACAAGCTTTACAAATTGATATGGGAACGTTTTGTGGCCAGTCAAATGAGCTCTGCCGTTTTAGAAGTAACTACTGTGGATATTAAAGGGCAAATTCTTGGGGACAATGATCATACAGATCAGAACAGGAGTTTTATCTTTCGCGCTTCAGGGACTATTGTTCAATTCCCTGGTTTTATGCAGGTTTATAGCGAAGGAAAAGACGATGATGCTCCGGATGAAGACGATTTGATTCCTCAGGTGGAAGAAGGTCAAAGTCTTATATTGCATGAATTCATTCCCAAACAGCATTTTACTCAACCACCACCCCGTTATTCTGATGCCTCATTGGTAAAAACCTTGGAAGAAAAGGGTATTGGTAGGCCTAGCACTTATGCACCCATTATTGATACCATTTTAGCCAGGGGCTATGTAATCCGACAGGAGAAGAGATTTCATGCCACAGAATTAGGTAAACTGGTTGTGGATTTATTAACAGAATATTTTCCGAATATCTTGAACGTGGAGTTTACCGCCGGAATGGAGAAGCAACTAGATTTGGTGGAGGAAGGGAAGCTACCATGGAAACAAATCCTCAATGAATTTTACCCCTCTTTTCAGAAGGATTTGGAGTATGCTGAGGAGCAAATCGGGGAAATTGAAATTGAAGATGAGGTTTCAGATGAGATTTGTGAAAAATGTGGACGTAATAT
The DNA here is from genome assembly GCA_040766325.1 of Dehalobacterium sp. GTDB lineage: Bacteria > Bacillota > Dehalobacteriia > Dehalobacteriales > Dehalobacteriaceae > Dehalobacterium. Next base: position 24,002 of record JAXGQR010000013.1, read on the forward strand.
GGTCTTTAAGCTGGGACGCTATGGCAGGTTTTTGGCCTGTCCGGGTTTTCCTGAATGCCGAAATACAAAGCCGATTTTAACAGAAATCGGTGTCAAATGTCATGCCTGTGGTGGAGAAATTGTTGAACGCAAAGGGAAAAGAGGTCGTATCTTTTACGGCTGTAAAAATTATCCTGACTGTGAATACGTTTCCTGGGATAAACCCACCGGAGAGGTTTGTTCTGAATGTGGCAGCATGATGGTAGAAAAGATGAACAAAAACAAAGAGAAAACAATTTATTGCCCTGAGTGCAAAGCCAAGGAAAAAGAGTTGAAAATGGAAAAGGAAGAGGAGTCTTAATGTTATGTCTGAAATTACTGTGATCGGCGCCGGATTAGCCGGATCAGAGGCCGCGTGGCAGGCTGCTCGCCGGGGAAGTCGCGTTCAACTGATTGAAATGCGCCCGGGGAAAAAATCGCCGGTGCACCGAAGCGGTGATTTTGCCGAATTGGTATGCAGCAATTCTCTCCGGGCGGCCAACATTGAAAATGCTGTTGGACTTTTAAAGGAAGAAATGCGGTGCTGTGATTCCCTGATCATGGCTGCAGCAGACGTTAACAGAGTACCCGCAGGTGGCGCCCTGGCGGTAGATCGGGATGGTTTTGCCCGCACTGTTACGGAAAAAATTGTAAAGCACCCTTTGATTTCTGTTTGCCGTGCAGAAGCCCAAACTATCCCCGAGGAGGGAATCGTAATATTGGCTAGCGGTCCATTGACCAGTCCACTTCTTGCTCGAGAGATCGAGGATTTTCTAGGCGCAGGGTATTTTTATTTCCATGATGCTGTTGCCCCCATTGTCACTGGGGATTCTATAAATCATGAGATTGCTTTTCGTGCTTCTCGTTATGGGAAAGGGAATGATGATTATCTTAATTGCCCGATGAATGAAGAGGAATATCACCGATTCTATGACGCTTTAATTAATGGGGAAGTACATGAAGGACATGAGTTTGAGCAGGATGATAAAGAAAAATACTTTGAAGGCTGTATGCCTGTAGAAGAAATAGCGCGCCGGGGCATAAAAACCCTGGCTTTTGGCCCTTTAAAGCCCGTAGGTTTAACAGATCCTCGTACGGGAAAACGTCCCTATGCCGTAGTGCAACTGCGCCAAGATAACGCTGCTGCCACCTTATATAATCTGGTGGGCTTTCAAACTCACCTAAAATGGCCAGAACAACTACGAATTTTTCGCATGATCCCTGGTTTGGAAAAAGCGGAATTTGTTCGTTTTGGTGTAATGCACAGAAATACCTATATCAATTCTCCTCAGGTGCTTCTGCCTACCCTTCAAAGTAAAAAGAGTCTCCGAATTCTCTTTGCCGGGCAAATTACCGGCGTGGAAGGTTATGTGGAGTCGGCTGCAACGGGAATAATTGCCGGGATTAATGGAGCATGCCTTGATCAAAGACGAGAAACCATGATTTTTCCTCAGGAAAGCGCTATGGGTAGCTTGTGTCGGTATATTACCACAGCTGACGGAAAAGAATTCCAGCCCATGAATATTAACTTTGGCATCATGCAGCCTTTGGAAAAACGTATTCGTGATAAAAAAGAAAAGAACCGCCAATTGGCAGAAAGAGCATTAATCGCTTTAAACCAATTTTTAACCGATAACCAATTGATGGACTAATTGATATTCTAATGTCATCTGACAAACTGCTGAAGAAAATCTGATCAATTATCGGCTATTCAACCGGTTAATTTAAAAAGGAGGTATGCTGCGTGGATTATATCAGGAAAGTATTAAAGCATACTAACAATGATTATCTTGGTGATCCCGAGGAAATCTCCATGGATATACTAGTGGAACAATTCATGGCTTATTTACAGATGGAAAAGCAGGCCTCCCCTCACACCCTGGAAGCGTACGGTCATGATTTAGAAGAATTCACCTCATTTTTAATTCATGATGGGAATGTATCAGAGCAGATAAATCTTTCTCAAGTAGATTATCTTACAGTACGACGTTTTTTGGCTCAATTGCAGCATAAGGGTCTTAGTCGTACATCTCTTGCTCGAAAACTTGCCGCTCTCCGCTCTTTTTACAATTATTTAACTCGGGAGGAGATCATCGAGAAAAATCCTATGATCATGATCAGCACACCAAAAAAAGACAAAAAATTACCTCACTTTCTTTATATTAAAGAAATGGAAAAACTCTTATCAGCACCTGATCAGTCCCCCATGGGTCAGCGAGATCGGGCGATTCTGGAAACCATTTATGCCGGCGGACTCAGGGTAAGTGAATTGGTGAGCTTAAATATCCATGATGTGGATTTTAATCTGGGTTACGTAAGAGTTTTCGGTAAAGGTAAAAAGGAACGCATCGCACTTTTAGGGATCCCGGCCATGTATGCGATAAAAGACTATCTATACAATGGTCGCTCTGATCAAACAGCTCAAAATCAAAGATATAAAGAAGAAAATGCTCTTTTTTTAAATAAATTTGGCACCCGACTTTCTGCTCGGAGTGTGCGTAATATTGTAAACAAATATGTGGAACAAATTGCTCTATCCAAGAAGATCAGCCCTCATACTCTACGCCATACCTTTGCTACTCATCTCTTGGAAGGAGGGGCGGATCTTCGTTCCGTACAAGAATTGTTAGGTCATGTGAATATGTCCACGACACAGATTTATACCCACGTGACCAAAGGTCGCATGAAGGCAGAGTATTTGAAGTCACATCCTCGAGCATAAAATAAGCAAAATTATACCAGGAGGTGTTTGTGATATGTTTCATGGAACTACCATTGTGGCCGTGCGACGGGGGAATCAGGTCGCAGTAGCCGGAGACGGACAGGTAACCCTAGGTAACTCCATCGCTATGAAGCACGGTGCCAAGAAGGTGCGTAAAATCAATCATGGTCAAGTAGTGACCGGTTTTGCCGGTTCTGTAGCCGATGCTTTTACCTTGTTAGGGAAGTTTGAAACCAAGCTGGAGGAGTATCGGGGCAATTTGCCTCGGGCAGCCGTGGAACTAGCCAAAGAGTGGCGTATGGACAAATACATGCGCCAGCTGGAGGCGATGCTGATCGTGGCAGATAAGGAAAACCTGCTTGTCTTATCAGGTACGGGAGAGGTGATTGAACCGGACGACAACATTACAGCCGTTGGTTCCGGCGGTCCATATGCTCTTGCCGCTGCTCGAGCACTCTCTACTCATACAGAGATGGAACCCCGTGCCATTGTGGAGGAAGCCCTGCGGATCGCCGCAGAAATTTGCGTCTATACCAATCACAATATCACCATAGAGGAACTCTAAAGAAAGCTAGGAGGATGGAGATGATCAATTTAACCCCCGCCAAATAGTCAAGGAACTGGATAAATATATTGTCGGACAACAAAATGCTAAAAAATGTGTGGCGGTATCTTTGAGAAACCGTTATCGCCGGCAGCAGCTGGGACCGGCCATTCAGGATGAGATCATGCCCAAAAATATTATTATGATCGGTCCCACAGGGGTGGGAAAAACGGAGATTGCCCGCCGTTTGGCCAAATTGGTCAAAGCGCCCTTTATTAAGGTGGAAGCAACAAAATTTACTGAAGTTGGCTATGTTGGCCGGGATGTGGAATCTATTATTCGAGATTTGGTGGAGACTTCCATTCGAGGTGTGAAAAATGAACAAATGGAGCAGATGCGCAGTAAAGGAGAACAATTAGCGCAGAATCGTCTGCTGAATCTTTTAGCGCCCATTTCCAGTAAAAGTGCTGGCCGTTCTCCTATGGAAATGCTCTTTGGGGGTAATTCTGCCAATCAGCAGGATCCCCAGCAGAGCAACGCTCGGGAAGAAGCCCGGCAAAGAAGAGCACGTGTCAAGGAACAATTGTACCGGGGAGAATTGGAAGACGAAATGGTGGAAGTGGAACTGGAAGAACAAACACCGCCTATGATGGAAATTTTCGGGGGCACCGGTATGGAAGAAATGGGCATGAATCTCCAGGATATGTTAGGGAACATGATCCCAAAGAAAAGGAAGAAAAGACGCTTACCCGTCTCAGAAGCCCGGAAAATTCTCGCCCAGGAGGAAGCTCAGAAATTAATCGATATGGATGAGGTGGTAAGTCAGGGTGTGGAACGGGCGGAACAATCGGGAATCATTTTTCTTGATGAAATCGATAAAATTGCCGGCAAGGATAATCATGGGGGAGCGGATGTGTCCAGAGAAGGAGTACAGCGTGACATTCTGCCCATTGTTGAAGGTTCTACCGTGATGACGAAATATGGGCCGGTGAAGACAGATTATATGCTTTTTATAGCTGCCGGTGCTTTTCACATTTACCAAGCCCTCGGATTTGATTCCTGAGCTGCAGGGTCGTTTCCCCATTCGGGTAGAATTAGAAAGCCTGTATAAGGGTGATTTTAAACGAATTTTGTTGGAACCACAAAACTCTCTAATTAAACAATATGTGGCTTTGCTTCATACAGATGGCGTCCATGTCAGCTTTTCCGAAGACGGTATCGATGCTATTGCGGAAATTGCCGATCTGGTCAATAGTCAGACAGAAAATATCGGAGCCAGACGTCTCCATACCATTCTGGAAAAAGTGCTGGAAGATCTCCTTTTTGATGCCCCTGATGCGGCAGAAAGCCAGGTGACTATTACCCGGTCATACGTGGAAGGAAAGCTGAATGATGTGATTAAGAATGAGGATTTAAGCAAATACATCCTTTAGTCAAATAAAAACTTGCCATAAAAGATGGTTTTATGCTATACTGTTTCAGGTATGATTACACACGGTTTTGGATGGATTTCGGGATGTGCTTTAGCGAGCCTAAGGTCCCGAAATACAAAGGAAAAAACCGGAGGGATCAACAAAATAAGGAGGAATAATCAATGGGCGTAATTTCTATGAAACAACTTTTGGAAGCTGGGGTACATTTCGGACATCAGACTAGACGCTGGAATCCCAAAATGGCTCCCTACATTTTTACAGAGAGAAACGGGATCTACATTATCGATCTGCAGAAAACCGTAGGCAAGGTAGACGAAGCCTACAATTTCATTAAAGATGTAGCGGCATCGGGAAAGAGCATTCTCTTTGTCGGGACCAAGAAACAGGCACAGGAATCTATTCAGGAAGAGGCAGAACGCTGTGGTATGTTTTATGTCAAGGAAAGATGGTTAGGTGGCATGCTTACTAATTTCCCCACCATCCAAAAGAGAATCCAACGTCTACGAGAACTGGAAAAAATGGAAGAAGAAGGCGTTTTCGAAGTATTGCCTAAAAAAGAAGTTTCTCAGCTTCGGGGCGAGATGGAAAAATTGGAACGTTTCTTAGGTGGGATTAAGGATATGAAGGAACTACCCGGTGCTATTTTTGTGGTAGATCCGCGCAAGGAAAGAATTGCGGTGGCTGAAGGCCGTCGCTTAGGTATTCCCCTCGTGGGAATTGTTGATACCAACTGCGATCCGGATGAAATTGATTACGTAATTCCTGGAAATGATGATGCTATCAGAGCTGTCAAGCTTCTCACCGCAAAAATGGCCGATGCCGTTATCGAAGGTAATCAAGGCATGACAATGGCTGAATAAGATTAATGGAGAATAGGTAGGGATGACCAAGGGCAGAAGAACCTTATCTCATCTCTACCTTTTTTGATGTACTAACGATGTACATTTACGGGCTAATAAATGAATAGAATATGGAGGTCGAAAGACAAATGATTACAGCTGCAATGGTAAAAGAATTAAGAGAAAGAACTTCTGCAGGTATGATGGACTGCAAAAAGGCTCTAACTGAAACTGGCGGGGATATGGACAAAGCCATCGAATATTTACGAGAAAAAGGTTTAGCTTCTGCCGCCAAAAAAGCCGGTCGTATCGCGGCCGAAGGTTTGGTGGAATCATATATCCATGGTGGAGGACGTATCGGCGTTTTAGTGGAAGTGAACTGCGAAACCGACTTCGTGGCCAAAAATGATGATTTTCGCCAATTGTGTAAGGATATTGCTATGCAAGTTGCCGCGGCAAAACCTGAATTTATAAGGCGGGAAGAGATTGCAGAAGAAATCATTGCTAAAGAAAAAGAAATTATTCGTGCTCAGGCATTAAATGAAGGGAAGCCGGAAAAAGTAGTTGATAAAATGGTTGAAGGCCGGATTGAAAAATATTATAAAGAGGTATGTTTGTTGGAACAACCCTTCATTAAAGATCCGGATATGACGGTTTTGGATCTGATTAATGAAAAAATTGCTAAAATCGGGGAAAACATATCTGTACGAAGGTTTGCACGATTTCAAGTTGCTGAAGGTTTAGAGAAAAAATCTTGTGACTTGGCATCAGAAGTAGCCGCTTTGACCAAATAGTAATTAGAGCACAATCATTGTGCTCTTTTTTGCCTGATTAACTCTCGTTAGAATTTGTGTTAAATCTTCGGCAGATAGCAGGAATTTTGGCCTTTAAATCAGAAAGATACTGTGGTAGACTGGAGGTAATGCTGCATGAAAAAACCAAAGTATAAAAGAATTGTGCTCAAACTAAGCGGAGAAGCTTTGGCAGGCAATTTAGGTTACGGCATTAATCAGGAAATGCTTTCATCCGTGGCTCAACAAGTGAAGGAAATACGAAATATCGGGGTAGATGTAGCCATTGTTGTCGGTGGGGGGAACATCTGGCGAGGGATTGCTGGAAGCGCCAAAGGTATGGATCGTGCAACGGCAGACTATATGGGGATGCTGGCTACGGTCATGAATTCCCTGGCTTTGCAGGATGCTTTGGAACAAGTTGACGTAGATACTAGAGTGCAGGTGGCAATTGAAATGCGGCAAATCGCCGAGCCTTATATTCGCAGAAGAGCTATCCGTCATTTGGAAAAAGGCCGGGTAGTAATATTTGCTGCCGGCACCGGTAATCCATATTTTTCCACTGACACCACAGCCGCTTTACGGGCGGCTGAAATTGAGGCCGAAGTGATATTAATGGCCAAAAAGGTAGATGGGGTTTATGATTCCGATCCGGTAACGAATCAGTCTGCAATTAAATATCAAAATCTTAGTCATATGGAAGTTTTAAATCAGGGGTTAGGTGTAATGGATTCTACGGCTGCCTCTTTGTGCAAGGATAATGGTATTCCACTTATTGTTTTTAACATAAATCAAGAGGGAAATATCCTGAAAGTCGTTTTAGGCGAAGAAATTGGAACTTATATAGGAGGGATAAGACCATGATTCGTGAGACTATTCAAGAAGCGGAAGAAAAAATGAGCAAAAGCGTAGAGGTTTTGAAAAAAGATTTAGCCTCATTGCGGGCAGGAAGAGCGACGCCGGCACTTTTGGACAAGGTTCAGGTAGATTATTATGGGACTCTTACACCCGTAAATCAAATGGCCAATGTGAGTGTTCCGGAAGCTCGGTTACTGTTAATTCAACCCTGGGATAAATCCACCATTCCTTCTATTGAAAAGGCAATTCTGAAATCGGATTTAGGGTTAACACCAAGCAGTGATGGCAACGTAATTCGCATTGGCATACCTCAATTAACAGAAGAAAGGCGTAAGGAACTGGTTAAGGTGGTTAAAAAGAAAACGGAAGATGCCCGGGTAGCGGTGCGGAATGTGCGTCGGGAAACCAATGATATGATTAAAGAATTTGAAAAAGAGCGTGAAATTTCCGAAGATGAGAGTAAAAGAGGATTGGATGAAATTCAAAAAATTACTGATAAGTATATCAAAAAATTGGATGAAGTGATGAATGCCAAAGAAGAAGAAATAATGGAAGTATAATCTAAGATGACGAGGATGCAAATTTCTGTACCGGACGTTTTAGGACTATACCAGGACGAGGCTGAAAAAATCCTGATGGAGCAGGGTTTTGTGGTGACGGAAAAAAAGCTTGCCTTAACACCAAAAGGGGGCCGTCCTGAAGGCAGCTGCCGGGTAGTACGCCAACGGTTTTCGGGACAGAATGTAAAATTAGTGTTTTCATATGAAAAGTGGGTGTGTATTGGGAAGGAGGTGTAGTGGATGTATAAAATTACCGATGAGTGTGTTGCCTGCGGTACGTGTGTCAGTGAATGCCCCAATGATGCAATTAAAGAAGGTGATATTTACGAAATTGATCAGGATACATGCGTAGAGTGTGGCGCATGCGTGGATGCTTGTCCTACTGAGGCTATTATTGAAGAGTAAATTTCAGACCCCCTCCAAGGAGGGGGTTATTTAGTGTCTGCTGATTAATTAGCAAAGCATTGATTTTACTGACTTTAAGGCCATTTTATAGTATAATTAATGCAAGGGTTTTGTTAATTTTAAACCATTTTTCTTGCACTTTTTATGAAAATTACTATAGATTGGAGTCCTAAAAATATTTTACAAACCTACTGATAAGTTGCAGTTTACATTTCTTGATTTTAATCAGCCTATGGGCCTTCGAATGAATCCGAATAATCGATGGATCAAAATGGCAGACTGCATTCCGCAGGATGTGTTTGAAGAGAAATATGCGAAATTGTTTCCAAACAGCACCGGAAATGTGGCTAAGCCGCTCCGGCTTTGCACTTGGCGCTCTGATCATACAGACCAAATATCAGTTCTCTGACCGTGAACTGATTGAAGTCTAGCTTGGAGAATCCATATTATCAGTATTTCATAGGGCTGCCTGGTTACCAGCAGGAACCTCCAATTGAGGCCAGCGTTCTGGTTCTTTTCCGCAAGCGAATCGACATGGGTATGATCATGGAAGCCAATGAGTATATGCTCTCAGATAATCGCAAGGATGATGACAATCAGCCGCCTTCCGGCACTTCGGATCTGTTGAAGTAAAAGAAGGAGCGGCGGAACCTGAAACGAGGAGTGCGTGCTTGATGCAACCTGTGCTCCGTCAAACATAAGATACCCACAGGATTATTCCCTTCTGAACGAGGCAAGGGAAAAACTGGAAAACATCATAGACCGTTTTTCAAAAAGCTATGGATTCAAGAAACCTAGAACCTATCGTCGCGAAGCCAGAAAGAACTATCTGGCTCTTGCGAAATGCAAAAAACAGCACCAAAGAAGATCCGTAAAACCATACGCAAGCAACTGGGTTATGTTAACAGAGACCTTGGCTATCTGCGTTAATGGCAATGCAGGGGTTATGCCCCAACATCGAAAGAAATAAGGCTGTTATTGACCATCCGAAAGCTGTATGAACAGCAGGAGTATATGTACAGAAACAGCACGCATTCCATCGCAAACCGAATTGTCAGTATCGCTGAAAGCCATATCTCGGCAATCGTCAGAGGTAAGATCAAGTCGCCAGTGGAATTTGGAGCCCAGGTTTGATCTGAGCATTGATTCCGAGGGCTATGGAAGGGGATCGAAAAAATATCATTTGACGCCTACAATGAAAACACCTGCCTGCAGGAAGCGGTCGAACGCTTCAAAACGTACGGACACTATCCGGAAAGAGTTCTGGCAGATCAGATATACCAAGACCGCGCAAACAGGAGCACTGCAAACTTCATGGAATCCGGTTATCGGGACCCAAACTTGGCAGGCCAACGGCAACAGCAAAAACAGATAAAAAGATAGAGTACAAGGATAATACGGACAGGATTGAAGTAGAAAGATCGTTCAGCTTAAGCAAACATTACTGTAAGGTATGGATTGATCAGAATGAAGCTGGAAGAAACTACGTTGACCTCCATCGCATTATCTGTATTCGTGACGAATCTTTTCAAGATTCAGGCACGAATACTTTCTGTGCTATTTTTACTGTTTGAAATTTTAGACGCTAATCCTGCTGAATTAAGCCAAAATGCGGCTTGATCAGCAGACACTATTTAATAAATTTGAATGTATAATTCAAGGGAGGGTCCCGCATGGGGAAGTTTTGGACCTTGTTTTTTAGTAAGTTCAAACAGCATCAGAAACAACAACAATTTAAAAAAATCAAAGCCAAAACGAAAAGTCACGGGAATCGGAAGAAGAACTTCTAGTAGCTCAAGTTGATCAGGCTAAATTACCCCAACATGTTGCCATCATCATGGACGGAAACGGACGCTGGGCCCAAAGAGGTTTGCCTCGTACTGTGGGACACCGTTATGGGGTCGAGGCATTGCGTAAGGTAATTGAAGCAGCGGTGGAGCAGGCTCCTATTCTCAGTGTCTATGCCTTTTCCGACAGAAAATTGGAAGAGGCCTAAAGATGAGGTTTCTGTTCTGATAAAGCGGTGCGATATTACACAAAAGAACTGGCAAGGCGCACAGACGAATATTAAATCAATTATCGAACTTCTTGAGGTTGCCTTGTGCCCAATTAGTTCAAGTAACTGCCTAAATACACGGCAAAACCCAGGACTTTCAATGAACGTAGCTTTGAATTATGGAGGACGCATGGAAATAGTTAGGGCTGCCCGCATTCTGGGCGATAGAATTGCTGCAGGTGATGCGAAGCGAAGCTGTGACCGAGGAACTTTTGCTTCCTATCTTTTACAGCAGGACAGCCGATCTGATCTTCTGATTCGTCCTTCCGGTGAGTTGCGTATCAGTAACTTTCTCCTTTGGCAGCTGGCTTATGCTGAGTTCTATTTTTCCGACATTAATTGGCCTGATTTCGGTAAGAAAGAATTCTACCATGCTATGATTGATTTTCAACAACGAGAGCGCCGTTATGGCGGTATATAAGTGAAATATTTGGAGGTATCATCATTTGCTTTGGCAGAGAGTTTTAAGTGCAGTGATAGGCATTCCCCTAATATTATGGATTTCTTATCAGGGGGGATTGATTTTTTGCATCGGTGTTGCTGGAATCATTTTCATCGGGCTTTATGAATATGGTAGTATGATGAGATATAAAGGTTATGAAGCCTCCTTCATTTCCGCTTTCGCCGGTGGTGTATTGATACTGATGGAAACCCAAGGTATGTGGATTATACCCGGAGGAGCCTTTTTTCTCATCTTGCTTATTTTTATCTTTACTGTGCTTTTCAGCGGCAGAAGTTATGAATCTGTCGCCATTTCTCTTACCGGTTTGCTATTATTTGCTTGGACCTTATCACACTTAATTTTAATTCGGGAAACCTTTCCTACGGGATTTAAATACATATTTTTAGCCTTTATTATCACCTGGACCACAGATACAGGAGCCTATTGCTGCGGCCGTTTATTCGGCCGCCATAAACTTTCACCCACCATTAGTCCGAATAAAACAGTAGAAGGAGCTTTGGGTGGGACCTTACTCTGTTTGATAGTGGTCTATGCCGCGAAAGGTTTTTTCCCTCAGATCCCGCTGCAAGTACTGATAACTTTGGGTGGAGTATGTTCTGTCGCCGGTCAAATGGGCGATCTGATGGAATCTGCCATAAAACGCTGGGTGGGAGTGAAAGATTCCGGCAATATCATACTCGGTCACGGGGGAATCCTAGATCGTTTTGACAGCTTGACATTGGTGGCACCTCTGATGTACTATTTTTTAAAGCCATTTATATAGGATGAGGTGAAACGTTTATGGATCGATTAGTTAAGGCAGGAACCCTGACCCTAGCATGCATTATCCTTTATTTACTATATTATCATATATTACCTGCTACGGGTGCAATTATTCATTTGGTCATGCCGGCCTTAATTCCGTTTATTTTTGCTCTGGTGGTGGCGGTGTTGATTGATCCTGTCGTCTCCTGGTTGACGAAACGATTGAAGATACCTCGCGGTTTTTCGGTGTTGATCATTCTTATGACATTTTTTGGCGCAATTTCCGGTATCTTGGTACTGATCACTTCAAAACTACTCACAGAGCTCCATCGGTTTTCTCGTAATATCCCAGATCTTAATCAGCTCTTTAATAATATTTTACATGAATTTCAGTATTTTTACGATAATATGGATTTTTCACCGGAAGTAATGCAGCAAATCCAGCAAGGCCTCTCCAATGTTACCAATACTTTATCTGCTATTGTTTATGCCGCTGTCAACGGAACCGTAGATATAGTAACTGCTCTCCCCAGCCTGTTTATTATGGTAGTAATAACCATTATTGCCACTTTTTTCTTTTCCCGGGATAAGGTTATAGTGGAAAAATTTTTTATCAGCATCTTACCTTTAAAATGGCAGAAGAATGTGGAAAGTGTTTATTTAGATATGACATCTTCCTTAGTACGTTACTTAGGTGCGATTGTTGTCTTGGTGAGTATTACCTCCCTTGTGTCCATTGTGGGCTTATCAATTTTAGGGGTGGAATATGCCTTTATGATGGGGCTTTTAATTGGTTTTGTGGACATTCTCCCGGTACTAGGCCCGGGGTTGGTTTTTGTGACCTGGATTATTATATCCTTAATAACAGGGGAGGTAAAATTTGCTTTAGGTCTTATCGTACTTTATACCTTTATTACTGTGCAAAGACAGATACTGGAACCAAAGCTGGTGGCAACGACGATTAACGTCCATCCATTGTCTACCCTAGCAGCTATTTTCATCGGCTTAAAGCTTTTAGGCCCATGGGGTGTTATTATCGGACCTGTCACGCTGGTGGCAGGAAAATCCATTAATAAGTTGATAAAAACCAAAGATGAAGAAAAAAGAAAATAGTAGGAAATATTTCTTAATAAGCAAAACCAAAGCTAAAAGGAGCAGGATTGGATTTTATGAAATGTATATCATTATTGGGTTCCACCGGATCTATCGGTCGTCAGACTTTGGAAGTGGTAGACTGGTTTCCGAAGGAATTTTCCATAACCGCTTTGGCGGCCCATTCTAATGTGGATTTATTGGCGGAACAGATAAAAAAATATCATCCCCATCTGGCAGTGATTTATGATGAAAACCTCTACCCGGCATTAAAGGAGAGGCTGCCCTCCTTTAAAGGAGAAATTCTCACGGGTATGGAGGGCTTAATTGCTGCAGCTACGCTACCGCAAGCAGATATCCTCTTCACCGCTGTCTCAGGAGTAATCGGTCTTCAGCCAACTTTGCAGGGCATTGCTGCAGGTAAGGATATTGCTCTAGCCAACAAAGAAACATTGGTGGCGGGAGGTTCCTTGGTGATGCCCCTGGCCCGGGAGCATGGGGTAAAAATTATCCCGGTAGACAGCGAGCATTCAGCTGTTTTTCAGTGCCTTGAAGAAGGGGAGACCATTGAGAAAATCCTCCTCACTGCCTCTGGCGGACCCTTTCGCACTTATACCCGTGGGGAAATGGAGACCGTTACCCCGGAAATGGCTTTAAAACACCCGACTTGGCGTATGGGGGCGAAGATTACAATTGATTCCGCAACTATGATGAATAAGGGATTAGAGGTAATTGAAGCTCGGTGGCTTTTTGATATTCCCTTTGAGAATATATCCGTAGTGATTCATCCTCAAAGTGTAATTCATTCCATGGTCCAATATCAGGACGGCTCAATATTAGGCCATCTAGGCAAGACGGATATGAAAATTCCCATTCAATATGCCCTTACCTATCCACATCGTTGGCAAAATCATTTAGCACGCCTTGATTTTGGCCAGCTGAAACAAATTACCTTTGAAGAGCCGGATTTTGAGAGATTTCCTTGCTTGAGGCTGGCATATGAAGCAGGACAGGCAGGGGGAACATATCCTGTAGTGTTAAATGGAGCCAATGAGGTGTTGGTACAAGAATTCTTACTTGGTAAAATTGACTTTATGGATATTCCCCGATACATTGAGGGTATTCTAAGGAAACATGAGATGATCCGGAGGCCTACTTTGGAGGATATTCTAACATCTGACAGATGGGCACGGGAAATTATCGAGGAGGTACGATAAATGTCAATCCTCTGGTCAATTATTATTCTGGGCGTGTTAATTCTGGTTCACGAGTTCGGTCATTTTATTACGGCCAAAAAAAATGATGTACAGGTAGATGAATTTAGTTTGGGTATGGGACCGAAGCTTTTTGATATTGAAAAAGGCAGCACAATCTACACTTTGCGTCTTTTGCCTATAGGTGGTTATGTACGTATGGCAGGGATGGACGAAACCGAACAGGAGGGAGGGGAAAGATCCTTAACCGGTTGTGATGATCCCCGCGGCTTTAACAATAAAACGGTGCTTCAGCGTATGTCCATTATTTTTTCCGGGCCGGTGATGAATTTTGTTACTGCCATCTTGTTTTTTATCATAGCATATATGGGAGTGGGTATTCCCTCCAATGATAATGTCTTGGGCCAGGTCATGCCCGATCAACCTGCTGCCCGTGCAGGGATGGAACCGGGGGACCGAGTGGTGAACATCAACGGTGCCGAGATTTCTACTTGGGATGAGATGGTACAAATCATCCATCAGAGCCCTAATCAAGAATTGACCATTACAGTTCATCGAGATGAGCAGATCAAAATCTTTCAGGTAGTGCCGGAATTGGATCAGGAAAATAATATTGGACTTATCGGTGTTACCACTTCTATGGATAAAAAAGGCTTCATGGAAGCAGCCTCTTTGGGGGTTACTCAGACCTATGAATTTACTAAGCTTCTTATTTTAGCCATTGTGCAAATGATTACCGGGGCGATCCAACCTGATTTAGCAGGACCTGTGGGTATTGTTTCTATGGTGGGAGAAGTATCTCGATTGGGAATCGGCAGTGTTTTAACCTTTGCCGGAGTTTTAAGCATCAATCTGGGATTGATCAATCTCTTTCCCATCCCGGCTTTGGATGGCAGCCGCTTAATTTTTCTGGCTCTAGAAGGGTTGCGGGGACGTCCATTGGCACCGGAAAAAGAAAATTTCATTCATTTCATCGGGTTCGTCCTTTTGATGGGACTGATGTTAATGGTCACCTACAAGGATATTCAGCGGTTGTTTCAATAAATAGCCAAAAAATTTAAGGAATTTAAGCTCAGGATTAACCTAATTTTGGCTTCTTTGGTTCAGTTTGGTTCGGATATAGGATTATCCTGAGGAATAATAAAGAGTTTGTTTAGGAAAATTGGGGAAACAGGAGAGAAATTAATGAAGAGAAGAAGAACTCGGCAAATTGTTGTTGGGTCGGTACCTATCGGCGGTGATGCTCTCATCTCCATCCAGTCCATGACTAATACGGACACTAGAGATGTGGCAGCTACTGTAACACAGATTAACAGGCTGGAGGAAGCAGGATGTGATATTGTGCGTTCTGCTGTCCCGGATTGGGAAGCGGTGGAAGCTCTGCCTCAAATACTTGCTCAGATCAACCTTCCCTTGATTGCCGATATTCATTTTGATTACCGGCTAGCTTTAGGAGCGATTGAAGCTGGGGTTCATGGATTACGCTTAAATCCAGGGAATATCGGAGAGAGCGCAAGAGTGCGTGCGGTGGTTCAAGCTGCGGCAGTAGCCGGAGATATTCCTATTCGTATCGGAGTCAACGCCGGTTCCCTGGGAAAAGACCTTTTGGAAAAGTATGGCCGCCCAACCGCCGAGGCTTTAGTAGAAAGCGCCTTGGGACATATTGGCATTTTGGAGAAATTAAATTATAATAAGATTAAAGTTTCTTTAAAATCATCTTCTATACCTTTGATGCTGTCTGCTTATCGGTTGCTGGCCGAGAAGACAGATTATCCCTTTCACTTGGGGGTCACGGAAGCGGGCACCCCCAAAAGCGGCAGTATAAAATCGGCGGTAGGGATCGGGGCTTTGTTGGCGGAAGGGATCGGAGATACGATACGGGTTTCTTTAACAGGGGATCCGGTAGAAGAGGTCTATGTTGCCAAAGAAATTTTACGTGCCTTAGATCTAAGAAGAGACGGTATTAAGTTTATCTCCTGCCCCACATGCGGTCGTACCCAAATTGACCTCATTACCATTGCCGAGCAGGTGGAAGAGGGTCTTAAAGGCTTGAAAGTTTTGCATCCCATCACTGTAGCTGTCATGGGATGTGTTGTTAATGGTCCCGGGGAAGCAAGAGAAGCTGATTTTGGTATTGCCGGAGGAAAAGGGACAGGACTTCTCTTTAAAAAGGGTAAGGTGGTCAAGAAGCTTCACGAGGACCAGTTGGTAGACGCTTTAATTGCTGAGGTACGCGATTTTTGCCGTCAAGGAGATAACCTCTAGAATGTTTGCCCTACCTACGGGACTAAAAAGTCAAAATATGGCAATAATAATGTTATTTAATTATTAACAAGCACATTTTATTCGGATAATGTCAATGATAACAGGGAGGAAAAAAGATGAGAGCTTCACAAATGTTTGCCCCTACTTTACGGGAGGTACCCGCTGAGGCTGATATCGTCAGCCATCGCTTGCTATTGCGCTCCGGAATGCTGCGTAAGACTGCTTCCGGTGTTTATACATACATGCCTCTAGCCTGGCGCACTATGAAGAAGATTATGGATATTATTCGGGAGGAAATGGATGCTGCCGGATGTCAGGAATTAATGCTGCCCATCGTCCATCCGGCGGAACTATGGCAGCAGTCCGGTCGCTGGCAGGTTTACGGTGAGGAATTATGGCGTTTGCACGACCGCCACGGCCGAGATTTTTGCCTGGGTCCCACCCATGAAGAGGTGATTACCGATTTAGTAGCAGGAGATGTAAATTCCTATAAACAGCTCCCCCTAAGACTCTACCAGATTCAGAATAAATACCGGGATGAGCGACGCCCCCGTTTCGGCTTAATGCGCGGGCGGGAGTTTATTATGAAGGATATGTATTCTTTTGACCGAGATGAAGCAGGTCTGGATGAAAGTTATCGATTGATGCACCAGGCCTATACCAATATTTTTACTCGCTGCGGTTTAAATTTTCGTCCGGTAGCAGCAGACAGCGGAGCCATCGGCGGGGATACGAGCCAAGAGTTTATGGTGCTGGCGGAATCCGGTGAAGCAGGGATTATTTACTGCACTTCATGTGCTTATGCCGCAAGTACGGAAATCGCCACCGCCTATTTGGACAAAATCCCCAGTCAGGCAATTCCAGAACCCCTGGAAGAGGTATATACCCCCGATTGCAAGACAATCGATGCTTTAATCGACTTTTTAGGGGTGCTGGCGAAGAAAACTTTGAAAACATTGTGTTATATGGCAGACGAAGAATTTGTCATGGTTTTGCTCCGAGGGGATCGGAAGGTAAATGAAATAAAGGTTAAGAATCACCTCGGTTGCTTGGAATTAAATATGGCTAAGGATGAGGAAATTCAGCAGCATATTGGTTCTCCTGCCGGTTATTTAGGTCCTGTGGGGGTGAAGAACGTACGTATTGTTGTTGATCAGGAAATTCCTTACCTGGCTAATATGATAAGCGGCGCTAATAAGGACCAATATCACCTTAAAAATGTAAATCCAGGACGAGATTTTCCTATTGATGATGTGGCAGATGTACGATTGGTGGAAGCCGGAGAGTTTTGCCCCCAATGCCGTCATGAACTGGCTTTTGCCCGGGGTATTGAAGCGGGTCAGATCTTTAAACTGGGCACAAAGTACAGTGAATCCATGGGGGCAAAATTCCTGGATGAAAACGGGAAAGAGCAATTGATGGTTATGGGTTGCTACGGGATCGGTGTAGGCAGAACCATGGCAGCAGCTATTGAGCAAAATCATGATGAGGACGGCATTATCTGGCCACTAGCTATTGCTCCCTATCACGCGGTGCTAGTTCCGGTGAGCGATAAGGACCCCGACCAGATGGCCGCGGCAGAAAAAATCTACCAGGATATGATCCGGGCCGGTGTGGAAGTGGTCATTGATGATCGCAGGGAACGTCCTGGAGTGAAATTTAAAGATGCGGATCTCATCGGCTATCCTTTCCGGGTGACTATTGGCTCCAAATCCCTGGCTGAAGGAAAGGGAGAGGTTAAAATGCGTTCCGGGGGTAAAGTTGAGATGGTTACCCTCGACGAAATTGTGTCTTATATCCTTAAAAAGATGAAAAACATGTAGTTTTGATGGAGGTTTTGAATCAATGTCATCCGTCACAGCAATTATTCCCGCCTATAATGAAGAAAGCACCATTGGTGGTATCGTTACAGTCTTAAAACAAATTTCGGAAATTAAAGAAATTATTGTTGTTAGCGACGGTTCGAAGGATCATACTGCCGAAAGAGCTCGGGCTTCGGGGGCTAAGGTAATCGAGTTACCGGAAAATATGGGTAAAGGAGGAGCCATGAGCGCCGGCGTAGCTCAGGCACACCATGATGTAATTCTTTTTTTGGATGCCGATCTGATTGGATTAACGCCTGCCCATGTACGGGATTTGATTGATCCTGTGTTGACACGGGATGTGGCCATGTCCATCGGAATTTTTGAAAAAGGTCGTTTAGCTACGGACTTGGCTCAGACGGTAGCACCCTATCTTTCCGGTCAGCGAGCCTTGAGAAAGGATTTGCTCCAAGCTATTCGACATGTTGAGGACAGCGGTTTCGGGGTAGAGGTAACCCTGACCAAATATGCTCATGATCATCATCTCAAAGTTCAGGAAGTTGAGCTTACAGGGATGACTCACATTATGAAGGAAGAAAAATTAGGGATAAAAAAAGGCATACAAGCACGTATGAAAATGTATTGGGAAATTGCTAAGGCAGTTGGGATTGGGCTGAAACATAAAAATGTTTCTTTAGACGAAGAAAACGAACTTCATGATGCTGGGTGTGAGGAGAGTCATCATCACTAAGAATGGTTAGAGCGTGTTAAAGAGGTGAATATATGACAGATTTAGACAGCTTAATTGCCCAATGTGGTCTCCTCGGGAGGCCAAAGCTGTTTTTAGACAGATGAGAATTAAAAAAGCCCGCATTAGCAAGAAAAGTAAATCTCTTACTTTGATGGTGGAATTGCCTCATCGGGTTTCTCAGGAGGATATTAGTTCCTTTTGTGCTTTGATTCAAGAACAACTCCCTGCTTTCAGAGATGTATTCTTAGATGTGATGGTATGGGAGGAAAAAAACGCCTTGGCACAGATAGTTGAAAGGGATAAAGATGTTCTGCTTGAAACTTTGGAAGAGAAGGTTACCGGGGTGAAGAACTGGCTTTATATGGCAAAATGGCAATGCTGTGATTTCTTTACTCCCGATGGATCATGTCGGGAGGTGTTGCTCTTAACCTTTCCCCATCCTTTTGCGGTGGAGATTTGTGAAGAAAAAAGCTACCCCAGATTCTTGCCAGTCTGATGCACTTTCGCTACGGATTGGATGTTCGAGTGGAATTAAAAATGGAAGAGGATGGGGAAGAAGATAAAGAATATGGAGAGAAAAGAAATCAGGCAGCCGAGCCTTCCTGGAATATTTATGAGGAAATTGACCGGACCGCCTTATTGCAATATTGTGCGGCTGCAAGCTCACCTGTGTCACAAGACAAGGATAAAAAAGGTGCCCCATCCCGAGGTGCTGTGATTTTAGGCAAAGTGATTAAGGGAGAGCCGGTCGCCTTGGAAAAAATTAAGGAAGAAGAGCGTAAAGTGGTGGTCATGGGCCGGATCATTTTCCTGGAAACTAGGGAACTACGTTCCGGTCGTACCCTGATCATTTTTGATATCACTGATGATACAGATGCGATCAGCGTCAAGCTTTTTTCCGATGACAAAACTCCGGATACTATTTTCCAAGATTTGCAAATGGGAGTCTGGGTAAAGGTACAGGGTCCGGTGCAAACAGACAAATATTCTCAGGAATTAACTCTGATGGCTAATGATGTCAATCTAGGTCAGGCGGTGGTACGTGAGGATCTAGCCCCGGAAAAAAGGGTGGAACTCCATCTTCATACTAAAATGAGCTCCCTAGACTCGGTGGTGGATACAGGCAAAGCCATTGCGCTTGCTGCCAGTTGGGGTCATAAGGCTATTGCTATTACGGACCACGGGGTGGTACAGGCTTTTCCTGAGGCCTATGAGGCAGGAAAAAAGCATAACATTAAAATTATTTACGGGGTAGAAGGTTACCTTGTTGATGATGAGAATGGAGATCTTCCCTGGCATAAGCAAAAATCTTATCATATTATCATTTTAGTAAGAAATCAGGAAGGATTGTTGAATTTATATCGCTTGATTTCCCGTTCTCATTTGGAAACTTTTTATCGCAGGCCCCGGATTTTAAAAAGTGTTTTAAGAGAACACCGGTCCGGATTGTTATTAGGTACTGCCTGTGAGGCGGGAGAATTGTACCGGGGAATTTTAAATAAAAAACCCTCCGATGAAATCGACCGAATTATCCAGTTTTATGATTATCTTGAGATTCAACCTTTGGGGAACAATGAATTTCTCCTGCGCAAAGATGAAGTAGCCGACCGCCGTAGTTTAATGGAAATCAATAAAACCATATTTAAATTAGGAGAGAAACACCGAAAACCAGTGGTTGCTACGGGAGATGTTCATTTTATCACGGAGAGAGATGGGATTTACCGCAAGATCCTTTTGGCTGGGCAAGGTTTTGAGGATGATATCCAGGCACCCCTTTATTTTCGTACCACGGAAGAGATGCTGGCGGAGTTTTCCTACCTAGGTGAGGAGATGGCTCAAAAAGTGGTGATTCGGGATCCTAATTGGATTGCGGAGCAAATTGAGGATATCCGACCGATCCCTCAAGAGCTGTATCCTCCGGAAATTGAAGGGGCGGAGGAGCAGGTGCAGAAGATGACTTATAACACCGCTCGGTCTCTCTATGGCGAAGAACTGCCTGAAATAGTGCGGGCTAGAATTGACAAAGAACTGACCTCAATTATCAAACACGGCTTCTCCGTACTGTATTTGATTGCTCATAAATTGGTAAAAAAGTCCAATGATGATGGCTATCTGGTAGGTTCCCGGGGTTCCGTAGGTTCTTCTATTGTAGCCACGATGATGGGGATTACCGAGGTTAATCCATTACCTCCACATTATCGTTGCTCTACATGCCATTACAGTTGTTTTATCACTGATGGTTCTGTTGGATCCGGACCAGATTTGCCCGATAAGAAATGTCCTCGGTGCAAGAAGCCCCTTCTCAAGGACGGACATGATATTCCTTTTGAAACTTTCCTAGGATTTAAAGGAGACAAAACCCCGGATATTGATCTAAACTTCTCCGGAGATTATCAACCTAAGGCTCATAAGTATGTAGAGGAACTTTTCGGCAAGGATCATGTTTTTCGTGCCGGTACTATTTCCACCATTGCTGAACGGACGGCCTACGGTTTCGTGAAAAATTATTTACAGGAGCGGAATTTTCAGGCCCGGGATGCTGAGATAAACCGTTTGGTTGCAGGATGTTCCGGAGTCAAAAGAACCACAGGTCAGCACCCGGGAGGACTGATGGTTGTCCCCACCAAGCTGGATATTCATAAATTTACTCCTCTCCAGCGTCCGGCGGATGATATGAAATCTGATATTATTACCACCCATTTTGATTACCATTCAATTAGTGATCGGTTGGTTAAGTTGGATATTCTAGGTCATGATGATCCAACAGTGATTAAAATGCTGGAGGATTTAACAGGTGTTGACGCCAGGACCATCCGGCTGGATGATCAGGAGACTTTATGTCTTTTTTCTGGTGTGGAGATATTAAAAGTGACACCGGAGGAAATTCGATCCAATGTAGGTACCTACGGGGTTCCGGAGTTTGGCACCAAATTCGTGCGGCAAATGTTGGAGGATATCCGACCCAATTCTTTTTCGGATCTAGTGCGCATCAGTGGATTCTCTCACGGCACCGACGTGTGGTTGAATAATGCCCAGGAATTGATTCGATCCGGTACCTGCCGGACATCGGAAACCATTTCCTGCCGTGATGACATTATGGTTTACCTGATGCAAAAGGGCCTGGAGCCCCAAATCGCCTTTAAAATCATGGAGGATGTCCGCAAAGGGAAAGGCGTCAAGCCGGAATATGAAGAAGCGATGAAAGCAGCTCAGGTGCCGCAGTGGTACATTGATTCTTGTAAAAAGATTAAATATATGTTTCCCAAAGCCCATGCTACCGCCTATGTGACCATGGCTTTCCGCATCGCCTGGTTTAAGGTGAATTTCCCTGAAGCCTTTTATGCCAGCTTTTTCTCCGTACGCGCCGATGAGTTTGATGCAGATCTGATGGTGCGAGGCGTGAAAGAGGTGCTGCGGGCCATGGACGAAATCGAGGGTAAGGGAAATGAAGCCAGCGCCAAAGAAAAAAACCTGCTCACAATTCTGGAAGTGGTTCTGGAGATGTACCGGCGGGGCTTTAATCTCCTTCCGGTAAGTTTGGAAAAATCGGCGGCGGAGCTATTTCAAATTACCGACCGAGGAATATTGCCTCCTTTCTCCAGCCTGCAAGGGTTGGGAGTTACGGCAGCCCATAATTTGGTGGCGGCGCGACAAGAAAAGCCTTTCAGCACCTGGGATGATATCCGGATTCGAGGCAAAGCCAGCAAAACAGTAATCGATACGTTGGCTGCCCATGGTTGCCTGGACCATCTGCCGGAAAGTAGTCAAATGTGTCTCTTCTAATTAAAAAGCAACTTACCTGACTGTTGGGCTGCTTCAATGAATTAATCCTCTGCTGATTAAATTGGGTAATATATTAGCCAATATCGGACATAAAAAATTTAAACTGACGAAGTAGTATTTATATAGAAATATTAGAGCCAGGAGGATATTTATTCGTGACTTCAATTCGCAACTTACTTTTGACAAAATTTCGTTTCAAAAATCATGCCCATAAAAAAGAGTGGGAAGAAATCGAAAAGATTAAAAAAGAATTAATGGATTTGGGGTTCTTTGCCGGAGAAGTGGAGTATATGGTCGAATCTACCTTTAAACATAAAAAAATTCGGAAATTACCCTAGAGGAAATAAAAGCAGGAAAGGAATCTCTGAAAGGACAAATGGAAATATCTCAAAAATGCCTCAAGTTGGTTCATGTGAATTTTTCGGAAGCGAGAGAGGATAAGGAAGAGAAGTAGGGGCAAAGGGACGGTTCGTGCTTGATAAAAGACAAGAAAAATGCATAAATGATATAATCATAAAATGTAAATATTGGCAATTAAATGATACAAAGGTTACAAGGAACCCGACTTCGACAAATAAAGAGTAAAAATCTAATTTGGGGAAGTCGGGCTTTGGCTGTCAGTATGAAATTTCATATGATCTAAGTGCCTATGGCTTATGCAGGCACGCGAGGCTTATTGCGGCCTGGCAATATTAAGGGTATCCTCCAATAAATATTCTTGACCATAAACATTTATTTTTTTTGCGTTACCGCTTTTCAGGTTGATCAAACACCGGTCTTTCCCCACCCGAACCAAAATCTTGCTGCCCTCAAAGGTTAGATTGAAGCTGTAACCGGTCCATTGGTCGGGCAGTATTGGCCGTAAAGAAATCCCTTGTTCTTTAAGACGGAAACCGCCGAACCCGTATATAATCGCCAAAGCGTTACCTCCCATATTGGCCACATGAATACCGTCATCGGTATTGCCATGTCCATCTGTCAGATCCAATTTGGCGGTGAGCTCATAATATGCATAGGCCTTGTCTACCATGCCCAGCCTAGCGGCCATGATGCTGAAGATACAGTAAGAAAGAGAGGAATCATGGGTTGTTATTTTTTCGTAAAAATGGAAAGAATTGATCATTGTTTCTTCTGACTGTGCATCCTCCATGATAAAGTGGGCCATGATTGTATCTGCCTGTTTGCATATTTGGTGGCGATATAAGTGTAAAGGATGGTAATGGAGCAACAAGGGAAATTTATTTTTCGGAATTGTGCTCAAATTCCACCTTCTTTTTTGCAGAAAAGAGTCATCTTGAGGATTAATTTTAAGTTGTTCATCATAAGGCAAATACATGTTTTCCGCAGCTTTTTTAAAACCGACAATTTCATTTTCTTGTATCTCTAGCTTGTTTATTAATGCAACAAAACTGTCGGAATTCTTAAGTAAGTGGAATAATTTTACAGCCCAGAGTAGATTGTATTGAGCCACAATATTGGTAAAGTAATTGTTATTCACAATACAAGTATATTCGTCTGGACCGGTAACATTATTAATATAGAATTTTCCTTCATGAAAATTTCCCGCTTCCATCCATAAGCGAGCTGTTTCAAAAATAATTTCGGCACCGATTTCTTCCAAGAAGGTTACGTCTTTAGTGGCCAGATAATAAGCCACAACTGCATAGGCAATATCCCCGTTTATATGGTATTGGGCAGAACCTGATGGAAAATAACCGGAACATTCCCGTCCCATAATGGTACGCCAGGGGAAAAGAGCGCCTTTTTGGTGTCCTAAAATTCGGGCGTTTTCTCGGGCCATGTCCAGGATAGCATAACGGTTTTCCAGCAGGATTCTGCTTAAGTCGGGCTTTGTCACTGTGAAAAAAGGTTGGATATACATTTCGGAGTCCCAGAAGTATTGCCCTTCATAACCATCTCCACTCAGTCCTTTGGGTGCAATATTACTGTAGTTGTCTTTACCCACAGCTTGAATTAATTGATAGACACTATAGCGGGTGGCGAGATTCATTTCATGATTTCCTTCAATTTCAATCAGGCAGTGATCCCAATAATTTGCTAGGTATTCCTCCTGCTTTTGATAGAAATAAATTAAAGGAACGGAAAGAGCCTGAACCATTTCTTGTTCTGCTTGCTTTCTGGCATTTACGTGGCGGATCGAGTCACAGAAAACGGAATACTTGTACAGCTTGATTGATTCCCCTTGGGTCGCCTCTGTTTCGAATTGACAAATAATTTTATTACCTTCGGTAATAAATTCCTGCTGATGTTTTTGAAATAAAATATTCTTGACACAGCTACACACTTCCAGCCCAGAGCGGGAAGTGGCGGAGGTAATATAGGAAACCCCATCTTTAAATTCACTCATTACAGGAGTCAAGTGTTGCATGAACTCAAAAGCCATGCGCGGGTCTTCCGGGTCTACAAAATTATATACTTCTCCGTTATGTCCTGATTCAATCACTACTTCTCCTGAAAAGTTAAGCGGAAGTATTTCATATTCAATGGTGAATAAAGAAAGCTGATGAAATGAAGCCATCCGGGTAACGGTTAATTCCACTTCTTTTCCAAAGGGGGAACGCCAAATTACATTTCTCACGGTGGTCCCCTTATCCATGTCCAGCCATAGTCTACTCTTTAATACAGTACCATTAAACATGCAGAATTGCTCATCGTCAAAAAACACCTTAATTGACTGAGTATCAGCGATGTTTAACATGGTTTGTTTTTCATTAACCAGACCATATAAGTTCTCCGCCTGTCTCGTAGGAGTGTAATCATAAAAACCATTAATGTATTGGCTGCGCACATAACCAATTTTTTCCGGATATCCTTCTTCGAAATCGTAACGGATGCCGATATAGCCGTTGGCGTTATGAAAAAGTGTTTCGTTTAAGGAAATATGATACTGATCAAGCTTTAAATCTTCAATTTCATAGATTGCTCTCATCTTTAACATAATGATTCCTTTCAATTATTCTTTCTCTGGATTGCTGATATCGGCAAATTTTTTTAGCATGAGACGCATAGATTGCCAGGATTTCAAGAAGTAATCAGCATTAGTATTACCCAAGCCAATTTTAACTTTAAAAGCACCTTGGGGTAGGGCGGCGAATAAATCTTCATCAGTATAATCATCTCCAGCCGCGAAAATAAAATTATAATCTTGATGTTGGATAAAATATGAAGACCCGAATCCTTTGTTGACTCTGGAGTCCTTAACCTCTAATACCTTATTACCTTCCTGGAGACCAAGGGTTTCGGATTCAGTGATGGAGCGTAGGGTTTCCTTTACTTCACTCAGTTTTATCGAGATGATGTAGGGATTACATTTTCGGTAGTGCCAAGCCAGGGAATAGTCTTTTTCTTCGATAAAGGATCCAGGTATGCGGTCGGAATAAAACTCCATAATGTGGCGGATAGGTGCTTTCCAATCATTGTCCAGAGTTGCGGTCATCGTCCATTCCTGTCCGGGAGAACGCAACCATAATCCGTGAGAGGCGATGAGATGCAGGTTAAGATCATGGAACCATTTTTCTAAGTCATGCCTTTCTCTACCGGAGATAATGACCAGTGTGTTCTTAAGATCATCGGCCAAGATCCTTAATAAACATTTCAGTTCCTTATCCGGTTTGGCCTGGTGGGGCAGTGGGTTAAAACCTACTAAGGTACCGTCATAATCTAATAAGAGAAGACGTTTCTCGGCATTTTGATAAGCAGTTTCGATAAAACGACTGTCTTTTTCAATGCTTCTTTGGGCTATCATCTGGTTTGATTCCGTAACGGTACGCTGTAAATCATTTAAAAACTCTTCCGCCCAAAATTCTACATTATAGCGCATTATTCTGCGGCGCATCATTTTATTTCTCATCAATTTTTCCTCACGAGGCATTTCCAAGGCCGTTTTGATTCCTTCTAAGATGGCATCGAAATCATTGGCATTGACGATTACTGCTTCACCTAATTCGCAGGCTGCACCGGCGGTTTCACTAATCACAACCATCCCTTCGCAATCTGTTCTGGCTGCAATGTACTCTTTACATACTAGGTTCATACCGTCTCTTAGAGGTGTGACCAATAACACGTCTGAATGACGATAAAGGTCAATTAAGCTTTCCTGTGAAAAGGAACGGAAGAAATACCAGACGGGCATCCAGGTGAATGTGCCAAATTTTCCGTTGATGGAGCTGACAATTTCAGTGATTTCCTTTCTTAATTCATCGTAAGTACCAACCCCTTCTCGTGAGGGGGCCACAATTAAATTAAATCTGACCTTTTCCCGATATTCCGGATATTTTGCCAGGAAACGACCAAAGGCTCTAAGTCGATGTGGAATGCCTTTAGTATAATCCAAGCGATCCACGGATAAAATGATCTTCATATCTTCGGTATTGTCGATAATTTCCCTAGTCTCTTTCTGAAAAGAGCTGTCCTCAAACTCTTTTTCGAAAAATTGGTAATCAATACCCATGGGGAAAGCACCGATTTGAACGTAGCGATCCTCATAGCTGATGCGGTTCATAGTATTTTCCAGACCTAGCAAGTGGCGGATGCTACTTAAAAAGTGGCGCACATACTCATAAGTATGAAATCCGATCAGGTCTGCGCCCAACATTCCCCTCAGAATTTCCTTGCGCCAAATCAAAAGTCGAAAAATTTCGAAAGAAGGAAAAGGAATATGCAGGAAAAATCCCACCTGAGTATTGGGGTATTTTTCCTTAATCATTTGGGGCAGCAGCATTAATTGATAATCGTGCACCCAAATAATATCATTTTCACCGACCACCGACTCCACAGTATTGAAGAACTTCTTATTAACTTCTTCGTATGCTTTCCACGTCTCGACCTCGTATTTAACTTTGCTTGCAAAATAATGAAATAAGGGCCAGATCGTTTCATTACAAAACCCGTTATAATAGCGGTCAATTTCTCCTTCTGTTAAAAAAACGGGAAGACATTGGTGAGTTATGAGTTCTTGCTTAATAGCATTTTTTTCCTCAAGACTAATTTTTTCATCTGCCAATCCTGACCAGCCCACCCAAATGCTGTCTGCTTGTTGATGATACTTTTTTAGTCCGGTGGCTAGTCCCCCGATACTCTTTTGGTATGCAATAGTTTCATTATTTTTTTTAACAGTAATCGGTAGACGATTGGAAATAATAATTGTCTTACTCATCATTCTCCTCCTCCCTTGATTAATAGGATTATAGGGCTATAATTAAATCTAATAGCATTTATTTTCTTTGATATACATAAATATACAGTTGAATGCATTATTTGGAAATGTTTTTTCCAAATTGTTTTTATTATTAGTTTCAACAAATGTTCCATTAATTCCTTGTTATAACAATAATTTTTAGGAATTTGGTCTAAAAACTAACAATTGGAGTTGAATTCTAAGAATTTAAATGGCTCTTTGTAATAATGAAAGTTTAAGCATAGGGGGGATAATGATAAAATATCATGCCATTATTTTTGATCTAGACGGGGTTATTTGTAGTACGGATCATAGTCATTATTTAGCCTGGAAAAAAATTGCTGATGAAATCGGGGTATATTTTGATGAAATAGTAAACAACCAACTACGTGGTATCGGTAGAATGGAAAGCCTGGAAGCTCTGCTGGGATCTAAGAGTGATGAATTTTCTCATGAAGCAAAAAAAAAGCTAGCTGAGCAAAAAA
Organism: Dehalobacterium sp.; assembly: GCA_040766325.1. Lineage (GTDB taxonomy): Bacteria > Bacillota > Dehalobacteriia > Dehalobacteriales > Dehalobacteriaceae > Dehalobacterium. The sequence goes on from JAXGQR010000013.1 coordinate 52,024, forward strand.
ATATGATATACCGTAATTTGCTAAAGAAAATGTCGCCTCAGGATCTGAGCCCTGAGGTAAAAAAAACTTTGGATCAGATTAAGAACCGAGGAATTAAAATCGCTATAGGTTCTTCCAGTAAAAATGCTAAACTAATTTTAAAACAAATCGGATTGGAGAATTATTTTGATGTCATTTCTGACGGCACCAATATTACCCGCTCCAAACCGGACCCGGAAGTATTTTTGAAAGCAAGTGATTATTTGAAAATTGCACCAGAATATTGTTTGGTGGTTGAGGATGCTATAGCAGGTGTGGAAGCTGCGCTGTCCGCTAACATGGATTGTGCTGCTATCGGTGATGCTGCAAACTACGAAAAGGCTACCTATAAATTGGAGCATTTTTCTGATCTTTTGCAATTTGTCTAACTATCTCCATCATGCCTGGCCAATATAGACACAAAAAAATGGACAAGCCTTGACAAGTCAAGACTGTCCTTATATTTATGAAAATCTTTTAGAGGAGAAGCTCCGCCACCGGCACAATCTTGTAACCCATTTCGGCAAGGCCTTCAAAAATCTTTGGTAAGGCAGCCAAGGTGCTGGGTTTTCCTTCGTGGAGGAGAATAATTGCCCCGTCTTTGACGTGGGATAGAACGTGATTAGCAATTAGATTGGAGTCCTCTACTTCCCAGTCCCGGGGATCGATATTCCAGCCAATAGAGGTAAGACCAAAGTTCTGGGCGGTCTCAGTAACCATATTATTGTAATCACCGTAGGGAGGGCGGAAAAACTTGATCTCACTTATGGAATTAAAACTGGCCATGGACTTACGAAAATCCTCTTGAAGAATCTCCGGTGATTTCAAGTTTAGTCTGCCGTGACGATAAGAATGACTGCCGATGGTTTGCCCCATATCAACGACTTTTTGCGCTAAGTGCGGGTATTTATCCACCTGGACACCAATCATAAAGAAGGTAGCGGGAACTTGATATTCATCTAAAACACGAAGATATTCTGCTGTATAATTGGGCACAGGTCCGTCATCAAAGGTGAGAGCTACTTTTTTTCCTGCTTGACTGTTCCCGGAGAAAATTGGGGTTTTCTTAGAAGAAGGAGAAGCAGGAGGGTCAGTTACAATAGGTGGAGATGCGATAGGTTCAGACGATGACGGAACATTATTTTCTTTTATTATATCGTTTTGTTGATCTGATTCAGGAATTTGTACAGATGGAAGATTTGCTTCAGATTGGTTTTCAATAATGGAATCACTTACCGGGGTCTCCGGCACTTGCTCAGAAATTGCAGGAGGATGCTTGTCCACTGTAGTTACAGGGAGGGTGTTCTCCTTCTTTTCTGGATTGGCATAAAGGGAATGCCCTTTTGGATAAGAATAACTAGAAATAAGAGTGCGAAAATCAAGGAAATCCAGATCATCGCCGAGGTAAAGTACCCTTTCGTTTTCTTAGCCTTCGCCTTTTTTTTGTCATAACAAATCCTCCTGATGTGTGTATAAGTATCTACAATCATTTGAATACTTAATAGACGAAACAAAACTAAAAAAGTTTTCATTTTTCGATAAAAAACGCAAATTTCGCCTTATTTACTCATATAATGATGATTGGTTTTTAGATACTATATCACATCGGTGCTGGTTTTTGTCATTTTTTTTACTGTTTCGATAATAATTTATGATCAGTTTATCCATTTCCTCACTGATACGTAACAATCTCTCGTGATGTAAATTGCCCACCTGCTCCTTCGTTTGGACTGAATGATGATTTAGCATCTTTCTTTTTCTTCCAGCTTACTTATAATATCATTATTCTTACATTGACCATTTTGAGTGCCAATTTTTTTGTGACCACCGATATCCAATGACACCACCGGATCCTCGTTTTCTTGAAAGAAAATCTCATCAATGGATACTTCAAAAAAGTCGGCGATATTTTTGGCCAGGCGCAGACTAGGATCTCGATCCCCGGTTTCAATCATATTGTAATGACTGCGAGATATTCGTAAAGAATTAGCTACCTTTTGCTGGGTAATCCTCATAGACCATTCCTTCTCTTTGCGTTTTCTTATCTCGGCTAGATTGTTTTTCAAGGGTAGTCTCCCTTTCATTATTTATTTTACTAACTATGTAGTTATACGCCAAGATTTAAAAGTTCTAGAATAGGCTTCAATTAGACGACAGATTCCTGCTAAATGTTTCAGCATTTTGTAAATGTTTTCAAAAAAATAGTTTATTTGTCATATTAATAATAGTCACAAAAAGTAACAGTGTCAATCAAAAAAATGTTTCTAAAGGTGACAAATTATTTCATAATATCACTTATTGTGATATTATTTTGTGAGGTCTGTTTGTTGACTTAAAGAGGATGATTTTGTGTTTGATGAATGTTTAAAAAAGCTGCGCAAAGAGAGAATGATTTCACAAAAAAAACTGTCAGAGGTACTAGAGTTAAGTCGTTCTACCATTGCACAATATGAAGCGGGAACCCGTGCTCCTGATTTTCCGACTTTAATTAAAATTGCCCAATATTTCGATGTAACCATCGATTATTTGTTGGACAATGAATCAAAAAAACAGAAGACAGATTCCTTTGATCAGGATCTTTTTTTCTTTTATGTTAAGGACGAATCCATGAAAAATGCACGGATCTTAAAAGGTGACTGGGCTATGGTTCAAAAACAAAATAATTTTAATAATGGAGATATAGTATTGTTAACCATGCATGATAATGAGCCTTTTATAAGAAAAGCTTTTTTTAAAGATCATATTGTCGCATTGATACCCGAAAACCCTGATTATGAGGTACAGTTAGCCAATATGCTAGAAGTGTCTATTTTAGGAAAAGTGATCGGAGTACGTTTTGAATAATTTTCCTATCGGGTGTAAAACTAAGACACAATCGGTCGAATTATTAAGAAGTGAAAAGAGCAATGGAACGAAGGAAAAAGATAATGCATGTATTACACGTTGTACGGCCCATGGGTGGTGGCATGAAACAACACGTTCTGTCTCTGCTGGGTAATTTTGATCAAAGCAAATATCAAATAACCCTGGCCTGTCCGGATAGGCAAAGTTGGACGGAGTTAATAACAGATTCCCAGGTGGAAGTGATTGATTTTCCCTTGAAAGGTAATCTTTCTTTATGGTCTGATCTGACAAATATTCAAAGACTGAAACAGCTGATTCTAAAGAGAAGAATTGATCTGGTGCATACCCATGGCATGAAAGCAGGATTGGTGGGACGCATCGCCGGTTTGATGTCCGGATTAATGGGACAACATGACTTGCCTTATTTTCTTGCCACCGTACATAATTCTGTCTATCAATATCCAATGTTAAAATCTCAGCGTTGGTTCATTAGTAAAGTCCAATCATATCTAGGACGTCATACAGATAGTTTTATCGCTGTTTCTAATGGCTTAAAAAATGAGCTTATGCGCTGGGAAGGGATTCCTGCGTCTAAAATTTCTGTGATTTATAATGGTATCAATTTGAATAATTTCTCTTCCTTTCCTCGGTCTATGTTGCTGGAAGCGAAGTTTCGCTTAGGTTTAAACCCTGATCTTCCCGTGGTGGGGATGGTAGCTCGCTGTGCACCTCAAAAAGGGGGGGGGTTTTTCTCAGTGCTGCACGACAATTAAGCAGCATGTTGGAAGATGTGCAATTTTTGGTGGTGGGAGATGGTCCTTTACGTTTACTATGGGAAAAGGAGGCTCGTGCCCTGGGTTTAACGGAGAAGGTTCGATTTTTAGGTCATCATCCCCGCCCGGGTGAGATTTATCCGCTATTGGATGTTTATGTTCTTCCATCCTTATCCGAGGGACTGCCTTTGGGGGTAATTGAGGCCATGGCTGCTCAAAGGCCGATTCTTGCAACTTGGGCAGGAGGGATCCCAGAGTTAATTCAACATCGAAAAACAGGTTTATTAGTGCCGCCTGGTGATAGCTCGTCATTAGCCCAAGGTATGATGGAGCTTCTTACTCGACGCACATGGGCCTCTAGGCTGGGCAAAGCTGCCGGTGTTATAGCTCGGAGCCGTTTTTCAGAGCAGGAAATGGTACGCCAAACTGAGGACTTGTATCATGTTATTGCACACCGAATCCTGCATGAAAAGGATAAGCCCAAGGCCAAAGGACGGTGGGCCCGTGCGTAAAAGAAGGAAGAATTTGCTTGCAGCTTTTTGTACGAGGATGCTCGGGATCTTTTTGCTATTAGTGATTTTTTCCCTTTCTAATACAGCCGCTGCGCAAAATCCCAATGATTTTGTCTCGATTAAGGAAAAACAAAAGGTAGTCATGGTACTGGTGGATTACCTATCTTTAGAAGATCTGGCATCAAAAGAAATGACCACTGTGCATAGAATGATGCGGGAAGGGGGTTTAGGTCTCATGAACGCAAATACGGCAGGGGGAAGGGTGCGTGCCCACAGCTTGGTGACCATCGGTGCCGGTCGTGTAGCCTTAGGGAGTGATGATGTTGGTTTAGCCCTTTTACCTGGAGAGATGTATCAGCATCAGACGGGGGGAGATGTTTATCGCAGGCGTACCGGAGATGAAGCCCCGGAGGGCACAGATTTACTTCATCTTGATATTCCCACCCTCCGCCGCACTTTTGACGGGAACAGATCCATAGGTGTGCCGGGTCTGTTAGGAGAAGCCCTGCATCAAGGGGGCTTTACCACCGCTTATATCGGAGGGGCAGATCGAAAAAAAAATGATAGCCTAGAGTATAGACGCCATGGAGCGACAGTGGTCATGGATCGTAGGGGGCGGGTGGATTTTGCCCTGGTGGGAGAAGAGCTTTTGGAAATAAAAGAAAAAGGCATTTTTACTGAGGGTGATGATTATGATGCTCTGGGCATAGCCCTTTCTAAAGCCCTGACCCAGGCCGATTTTATTGTAGTAGAAACTGGGGATACAATACGTCTAATGGAGGAAGAAACAAGGGTTGGGGAGGAGGTCTTTGAGGAAAATAAAAAAAATGTTCTAAAAGAGCTTGACCTTTTTTTAGCCGAAATGCTGACCAGGGTGGAGCACTACAATACCCTGGTGCTGGTGGTAACACCCACTCCTTCCCGTACCATGATTAAGGAAAAAAATTTAGTAACCCCTTTGATTCTTTGGCAAAAGGACGGAGCAACAGGTTTTCTGGCATCCGGCACCACCAGACGGGAGGGTATTGTGGCCAATACAGACATTGCACCAACGGTGTTGGACTTTTTTCACCTGCCAGTGCCGGAGGGGATGCATGGACGAAAGATGACGATTTTACCTACTCTTGAAACTAATAAAAGTGCATCCTTGATTCGCTTAAATGAAGAAATGATCTTTATCAACCGTTATCGATCCCCTTTGGTAAAAGGATACGTTCTGGGACAAATCATTCTAGTAGTGGGAGCGGTGGGAACTTTATTTATTAATCATGGTCTGGGAATCACAAGGAAGGAGACTGAGAAAAGCACGGCTTTATCTATGCATGCCCTAATTAAGGTGGCTCTGTTGGCTTTGTCTGCAGTACCCTTAACCCTCTTAATTATGGGTGCCTATCCCGGTCCGTCTCTTGGAGTTTTTATCACTCTAATCATGGTCTGTATTCTTATTTTGACTGTCTTAGCTTTAAAGATAGGTGGGATTCATCCCCTGGCTCCTTTCTGTTTCCTGTTCAGTCTTACCGCCGGAGCAATTCTATTGGACATTCTATGGGGAGCACCCTTGATGCAGCGATCTATTTTAGGATACGATGCCATGGGAGGGGCTCGCTATTACGGGATTGGCAATGAATTTATGGGGGTTTGGCTGGGCGCAGCAATGATTGCTATGGCTTCTCTAATAGAGATCAGCCGAAGCAAAAAAAAGACAATTATTTTCGCCTCAGTTTTTTTTGCATCAATAATTTTTTTCCTAGCATCTCCGCGCCTAGGTACCAATGCCGGCGGCTCTGTGGCTGCGTTAGTAGGTTTTGGTATCATGATGTATCTCTTGAATTTCAAAGAAATCTCCCCTAAAGTGTTTCTACTGTTAGGAGGAATTCTTCTCACCGGTCTCTTGAGTTTTGCTCTGTGGGATGCGGGGCAGAGTGTCAGCCTCCAATCCCATTTTGGACGTACTATCAACGCTTTAAAAACCAATGGAATTGCTGAAGCATATGATATTATTGTGCGCAAAGGTGCCATGAATCTTAAATTGATTCGATGGACGATTTGGAGCAGGGTTTTTTTAGTGATCCTAGCAGCTACTGTTTTATTCTTTTACTGGCCGTTAGGTGTGATGAAAAAAGCTATGACTCAATATCCTTTTCTGGCCAAGGGTTTCTGGGGCGTGGTTTCTGGTTGTATCACTGCCTTGATCTTTAATGATTCCGGAATTGTGGCGGCAGCCACCATGAGTATTTTTATGGCGGCACCCTTGATTTTTATAGTTATAGAAGGACAGGAACAAGATTGGTAGTTAATCTAATCAGTAGCCTAGCTACCCTGAAAATATTTGATTTTTCTACTTGACTTTCAACGCTATTATGCTAGAATAATACCGTCACAGTTGTCTCCCTCGATAAAGGAGGAAATATTGGACAAATAGGGAGGAATGATAATTGAGGGCTCTAGGTCGCCACGTGTTGGCAGAATTTTATGATTGTCCGTTCGAAGTACTAAATGACTTGAAACAAGTTGAACGAAATATGGTGCAAGCTGCCTTAGATGCAGGAGCGGAAGTAAGGGAATTTGTTTTCCATAAGTTTAGCCCCCAAGGGGTGAGCGGTGTAGTGGTGATTTCTGAATCTCATTTGGCCATTCACACTTGGCCGGAACTTGGTTATGCGTCTGTAGATGTGTTTACCTGCGGGGATCGTGTTGATCCTTGGGATGCATGCAAGATTTTGAAGGAAAGTTTCCAGGCCGGTACTGTGGAAGCCCAGGAAATTGCCCGTGGGACAAATGTCCCCCTCCATAAGGTAGCTCTAAATTTTTAGGAGGGATATTTATTTTACCAGGCATAAAGTTAAAAAACTATAGCCGAGAATTCTTACTATAAGTCTTACAACAATAAAATGTTGAAGGCTTATTTTATTTTGGCAACAAAGGCCAAAAAATAAACCTTCCGGAAATGGACTTGAGTTTCCGCAGAATGCACTTTAAAGGTAAATAAATCCACCAAGGGCGCCAAACTTTTATTTTTAGAAGGTGTTTATTAGAAATTCCTAGATTAGAGACATATCAACTAAGCCCCGTCTGAAACCGGACTTAGGAAAGAAATATTGCTATAATCCATCAAGCGATCAACTTAAGGCAGAGCTGGCGAAATACAGGCCGTCTTGTCTTGAACCAGAGTCTGACCCCTTTTTTAGCATATGCAAGTATACCAGAAATACCTTTAGCCAGCCGATAATAGTAAAACTGGACTTTATGCTTTATAGGAGCGGCAGTTTGAATAATAGAAGCCTTTAGTGCACTGGCTTCCGATTTTATTGAGATCAAAGCAAGGAATGCCATACATAAGGTGATATAAAAATTGAGAGCATTGATTGCTTTTAATTTTCGGACACGGAAATTTTCAAACTGGAAAACCTGCTTTTTACAGCGGAAATATTCCTCAATGCGCCACCGTGAGAAATAAAGCCTGGCAACACGAACGACATCTTCTTTTGACTTTAATTCTTTGTTGGTTGCCAGCATCATTGGATGCTCCGTGAGCCCATAAACAAGAACCAAATAAATATTTTTTTTGGATGCGGTTATTTGAACCTTTACGTGGGATAAATATGCCTCCCTTTTCTTGCCTTTGTAGAATACAGGGGTTTTGATTTTGCCCTTTCTACGGTTTCTTAGTTCTGCAGCAGGAACCCATTTGTTATGAAAAAACAGCTTCCTTTTTGCAGTGAGCCGAATGACATAATCCTGATCCAGGGAGTCAAGTTCTAAAAACATCTTATTAGCATCATAGCCCCTGTCCATAACAAAGGTTGCTTTTCCAAACAGTGCCTTGCCACGTTCCATCGCTTCAAAAGTAATGTTATTGATGGAGGTATAACCCTTCTCCAGGGAAGAATGGACCTTGGAATAAATGCTGACGGGATGGTTGCTTTTTGTCAGAACACAGGCTTCTGTGACATGGTAACCCTTTTCATAGACATTTTTTTTGACGGTGCTTTTGGAGCCATCTCGCACAGTGCCCAGTGCTTCAAACTTATAGCCATCTGGTTTGATGACATCGCTGTCATCAATAAAAACCACTGGATCATCAGGAACCCATTTACGTATGGTATCCAAGTAAGAGTATAAGGCATCTTTGGGAACACCTTGCCTCAGATGACGCGAAAGTCTTTCAACGCTATTTACTTTTTGAGAGTCTTCGTGAAGCTGATCGACGATGTCAGTCAAAAGGCAGCTATTAGAAGCCAACATTCCGTAAGTCATCTCAGCAGTAAACTTCCTATCCGGTTTGGAAAGCTTGTGAGCAATTTTATTTGAAAAGGTTAAAATTTCTCGTTTCAAAGTGTAGGTATTTGTTGTAAAATAAGTCATAAGGAGCCCTCCGCTTTTTGTTTAGTAAGGTTTTTTGTGGTGACTTAATTTTACTACAAAAAGGGTGAGGACTCCTTATCTTTTATGCATTTTTAGAAAGTTGTGGATAAAAAAACTTCAGCCCTAAGGCTCTGTGGGTAATTCTGCGGAAACTCAAGGAAATGGATCCTTGTCGAAATACGGAAAATACGGTATGATATAAGATACGATTGATGAGAGTTAGAATGACACAGGCTGGAATACAGAAAGTGAATCATTAAGGGAGAGGACATTCATGTTTACTTTGGTACAATCTGAATTAAATAAAGTGACGGTTTTTTTAGAAAAAAACTTTCGTTTTAAGTCCGGGCATTTGGCGCAGTTGATTCCGGAATTTAAACTTTCCGAAATAGAAAAAAATTTCTTTCCAGCATTGGAGCTATTGTCAGGGAAATTGTTCCCAGGTCATGATCAGGATCCCAGGCGTATCCCCATGGGAGGGGTTATACAAATGAGTTTTATTGCCCAGGAGATTCATAATAAGATTCCTGATGATTGTCCCAAGGCTATACCTCAGTTTCCTGTGCTGGTAGGTGATTATCTTTTTGCTCTTAGTTTTGGGAAATTACATGAATATGGTTTGCTCGATTGGCTAAATAGAATGGCCGATATAATCTGTCGCATGAACGAAGGAGGCATGCTGCGGCGTTATTTAATCGAAGAAGGATCACCACACGAGCAGGACTATCTTCAGGTATTAGAGATGGAATATGGGCTTTTAGCCGGACTGGCCTGTCAGGTCGGTGGGTCTTTAGCCGGATGTACCAAGGAACAGGAAGAGGATTTGTCACAATTCGGTCGCAATATTGGTATGGTTTGGGGGTTGATAAGGGAAAAATACCCTCTGGATACTCGGAACCTACTGATAAAAGGGCGAGAAAAATTATCATCCTTTCCCATTTCTGAAGGACGGGAAGCTTTGCTAGATTTGCTGGATGAGTTGGAACAAATGTCATTCAAGACGCCTCTTAAATCAGGTTGTGTTATTAAGGCGCTAGCGACATAAACAGGTTTTTTGGGTTTGGTGGCAGTCGTCAGCTAGTTGTTGAATGGACAATGGAGCAGGCTGGCTGATTTGATAAAGTGGGAGGCAGGAAAGTGTCAAAGGATCAACCTATGACGTTAGTGGAACATTTGCAGGATCTGCGTAAAACTTTAATCATCTCTTTTGCTGCTTGGCTAATATTAACAGGGTTGGCTTTTTTTCTTTTTCAGGAACAGATTTTCAGTTATTTGACCTATCCCTTGCAAAAAATGGACTTAGAACTGGTGATTCTTACCCCTTTTGAAGGTTTTATGGCCAAGATGAAAGCCAGCGCCTTTGCTGGGTTGATTTTTGCTCTACCGATAATTCTCTGGCAGGTGTGGTGTTTTATTCTCCCAGCCTTAAATACTAGGGAAAAAAAGTATTTAATCGTGATCGTACCTTTTTCGGTGCTCTTATTTTTAGGAGGCGCTGCTTTTTCCTATTATCTGGTGTTGGGCACGGCTTTTAATTTTCTAATTATTACCGCCGGGTCCGGGTTTATTCCCATGCTGGGTGCATCGAGGTATTTAAGCTTTGTTGTTGCAATCTTAATCCCTTTCGGCATAATTTTTCAACTGCCTCTGGTAGCTTTCTTTCTGACTCGAATAGGATTGATTACTCATAAGACCCTGCTTCAAAAACGAAAATATGCAATCGTACTTAGCTTTGTCATTGCAGCGATTGTCACGCCCACGCCAGATATTGTCACACAATCTTTAATGTCTTTGCCAATGCTTCTCCTTTATGAAATTTCCATTCTCATTGTCTGGATTTTTAGAAAACGGACCTAAACTAAGAAATGGAAATAATGGAGTGGATCGGTTTAGAGCGGGTACCTCCCAGGAGTATTATAGGTTATTTAGCACAAATAATCAGAAAATAGGAATCTATTGATTATTTGATTATTTAGTTTATAATTAAATTAAAGAGATTATTTAGTTTTTATATACAATTATCAAATGGCAAAAAAGAATAACTTCGCTACGAGATTTTTTTATAATACAAATTGAGAAAGGAGGATTAAATGGTTCGCCCCAAAATAGTGTTCTAACTCACTAGATGAAACAAGTTGCAAATACGGATGAAGGAGATGTAAAACATGACAACTGCTCAGGAAATGTTTGAAATTCGTACCAACCGTATTAAGGATGTTGTAGCTTTAAAGAAACCGGATACTGTTCCTTTTGCTCCTAAGGTCGGAAATTACTATGCCCGTGGATATGATATTTCCATGTATGATGCCATGATGGATATCAGGAATATTTTGCCTGGCATTGATGGTTTCTTAGATGATTTTGAGCCGGATTTAGCTTGGGCTCCTGTATTGTATCCTATTCCTCCTATGGAGGCCATGAATTGTAATTATATCAAATGGCCCGGTGCAGATCATAATCTTCCTCTTGATGCCTCCTTTCAGATTGGTGACAATACCTTTTTGGAAGATGATGAATATGATGAGTTTTTGCTTGATCCCACCCATTTTTTCCTGACCAAGGTTTATCCCAGAAAATTTAAGGATTTAGAGCCGCTTTCTAAGTTGGTGTTTAGAAACCCTATTGAATATGCTCTTTATATCGAATTAACCACCTTTGCTCAGCCTGATGTGCAAAAAGCGCTGGATGCCCTGAAACGAGGAGGAGAGGCTGCAGCCAAATGGCTGGGACACATGGGTTCCCTGATTGAACATATTGTTAAGAGAGGATTCCCCATGGGTGCTGCCACCGCCCAAACCTGTCCTTTCGATATGTTTTCCGATAATATTCGGGGCCTGATTAATACGGTGAGTGATATTTATCAAAGGCCGGAAAAATTATTGGCCGCCTTGGACTATATGACTGAAGTGTGTATTGAAAGAGCGACGACCACCGCCAAAGCTTTGGGGGTTGATTTTGTCTTTATCCCCCTTCATGCCGGAGTGGATGAGTTTATGAGCCCGGCTAATTAGTGTCTGCTGATCAAGCCGCATTTTGGCTTAATTCAGCAGGATTAGCGTCTAAAATTTCAAACAGTAAAAATAGCACAGAAAGTATTCGTGCCTGAATCTTGAAAAGATTCGTCACGAATACAGATAATGCGATGGAGGTCAACGTAGTTTCTTCCAGCTTGGTTCTGATCAATCCCATACCATAGCAACGTTTGCTTAAGCTGAACGATCTTTCTACTTCAATCCTGTCCGTATTATCCTTGTACTCTATCTTTTTATCTGTTTTTGCTGTTGCCGTTGGCCTGCCAAGTTTGGGTCCCGATAACCGGATTCCATGAAGTTTGCAGTAAGCCCTGTTTGCGCGGTTCCGGTATATCTGATCTGCCAGAACTCTTTCCGGATAGTGTCCGGTACGTTCTTTGAAGCGTTCGACCGCTTCCTGCAGGCAGGTGCTTTCATTGTAGGCGTCAAATGATATTTTTTCGATCCTTCCATAGCCCTCGGAATCAATGCTCAGATCAAACTTGGCTCCAAATTCCACTGGCGACTTGATCTTACCTCTGACGATTGGCCGGAGATATGGCTGCGCGATACTGACAATTCGGTTTGCGATGGAATGCGTGCTGTTTCTGTACATATACTCCTGCTGTTCATACAGCTTTCGGATGGTCAATAACAGCCTTATTTCTTTCGATGTTGGGGCATAACCCTCAGACATGTATTGTTCCAGATAGCCAAGGTCTCTGTTAACATAACCCAGTTGCTTGCGTATGGTTTTACGGATCTTCTTGGTGCTGCGTTTTTTGCATTTCGCAAGAGCCAGATAGTTCTTTCTGGCTTCGCGACGATAGGTTCTAGGTTTCTTGAATCCATAGCTTTTTGAAAAACGGTCTATGATGTTTTCCAGTTTTTCCCTTGCCTCGTTCAGAAGGGAATAATCCTGTGGGTATCTTATGTTTGACGGAGCACAGGTTGCATCAAGCATCATAGTTCCCTCGTTTCCAGGTTCCGCCGCTCCTTCTTTTACTTCAACAGATCCAGAAGTGCCGGAAGGCGGCTGATTGTCATCATCCTTGCGATTATCTGAGAGCATATACTCATTGGCTTCCATGATCATACCCATGTCGATTCGCTTGCGGAAAAGAACCAGAACGCTGGCCTCAATTGGAGGTTCCTGCTGGTAACCAGGCAGCCCTATGAAATACTGATAATATGGATTCTCTGCAAGCTGATCAACCAGTTCACGGTCAGAGAACTGATATTTGGTCTGTATGATCAGAGCGCCAAGTGCAAGTCGGAGCGGCTTAGCCACATTTCCGGTGCTGCTTGGAAACAATTTCGCATATTTCTCTTCAAACACATCCCAAGGAATGCAGTCTGCCATTTTGATCCATCGATTATTCGGATTCATTCGAAGGCCCATAGGCTGATTAAAATCAAGAAATGTAAACTGCAACTTATCAGTAGGTTTGTACATGATTTTTAGACTCCAATCTATAGTAATTTTCATAAAAAGTGCAAGAAAAATGGTTTAAAATTAACAAAACCCTTGCATTAATTATACTATAAAATGGCCTTAAAGTCAGTAAAATCAATGCTTTGCTAATTAATCAGCAGACACTAAGTAAGGAGGCACATTGGTTCATGGGCGGACTTTTAAAGCATGCCAAATCCCTTTGCGGCCTAACCAATCCCTCCACCAATTCTTTTAAACGGCTTGTCCCGGGTTTTGAAGCTCCGGTGACCATTGGTTATGCTACTTCTAACAGAAGTGCGGTAATCCGTATTCCGGCATATGCAAAATCACCTAAGTCAAAGCGTTTTGAGCTGAGAAACCCTGATGCAACTTGTAATCCCTATTACGCCTATGCCGCTATTCTGATGGCAGGGATTGACGGGATTATAAATAAGATTGATCCCCATGAAAATGGCTGGGGTCCCTATGACTTTAATCTATTTAATCTTTCCGAAGAAGAGAAAAATAAGCTGGATGCGCTGCCCCGAACACTTGATGAAGCCCTGAACGCATTAGAGGCAGATCAGGAATACCTTACCCGGGGAGGGGTCTTTCCAAAGGAACTTCTTAATCGATGGATTGCCAACAAACGAAAAGAGGCAGATGCCATTAACAAAATTCCTCATCCGGCAGAGGTTGCCTATTATTATGATCTTTAACATCCAAGAAGAATAATATTGTATATTTTTTAATAATGAAATCAACAATAAAGCTCAACAACCAATACTTAGGTGTTGAGCTTTATTATTTGTTTTATATCACTTTGTTGCACATTAACTACCCCAAAACCCTAACTTCAGTTCAGGTGCACTTATTTTGCTGTAAAGCCACCATCAACGGGTAAAGTCGTACCAGTTACGTAAGAAGACGCATCTGAGGCCAACCATAAAATAGCCTTAGCTACTTCAATTGGCTCGGCAAAACGCTTCATCATGCTGAGATGATCAGCATATTCAGGACTTTTAAAATTAAAACCTTCCATAGCCGCGTTCAATTTTTCTGAGCCGATTGCCCCGGGGGCAACAGCATTGACGCGGATGCCATGAGGAGAATAATCCATGGCGGCACTTTTGGTAAGCCCAACAACGGCATGCTTCACAGCCATATGGGCCGGAATATTAGTCTGAGCTCTGAGACCGCTAACAGCAGAAATATTTACTATATTTCCACCTTTTCCTTGAATCATCATTTGCCGTAATTCATATTTAATGGAAAGAATTACTCCCTTTAAATTGATATCAATAATCTCATCAAATTCTTCAATATCCATTTCGGCAATAGGTTTTTTATCCTTTATGCGTGCAGCGCTATTTACGGCAATATCCAGACGACCATATGTATCCACAGCAAATTGCACCATATTCTCAACAGATTCAGGTTTGGTAACATCTGCCTTAACAAAGGCAGCAGCTCCTCCATTTTGCTTGATCTTTTCTGTTACAGCCATGCCATTTTCTTCATCTATATCAGCAATTATAACCTTGGCACCATTTTCGGCAAACAATTCTGCAGTTACTGCTCCGAGACCATTGGCACCACCGGTGATAATACTTACTCTTCCTTCCAAAACACCCATGATATACCCTCCTTAAAATTAGATTATCCGTTACTATTTATCTGTTACATCGAAGTGTATCCGCCTTCAACAGCCAGTACCGCACCAGTGATATAAGAGGATTCATCCGATGCGAGCCACATGCTTGCCTCAGCAATTTCCGATGCTTCAGCAAAACGGCCCAGCATACTTAATTGTTTGGCATATGCCACAGGGTCAAAACCAAAGTGTTCCAGAGCATCCATGAGCATCGGTGTTTTTACGGCACCTGGTGCAACCGAATTGACACGGATCCCTTTATCAGAATAATCCATGGAAGCGCTTTTTGTCAAACCGATCACACCAAATTTTGCTGCAATATAAATCGGTGTTCCGGGTTGAGGCCTTATCCCGCTGACAGATGAAATATTAATAATTGATCCCCCGGTCCCTTGTTTCAACATCTGCATAATCTCATATTTAAGACACAAAGCAACGCCCTTCAGATCAACGGCGAGTACTCCATCCATTACTTTCTTGCTCATTTCCGCTAAAGGCTTGTCATCCGGTGTACGAGCGGCATTGTTTACAGCACAATCAAGTTTTCCATATGTATCAACGGTAAACTGTACCATTCTCTCCACAGCTGCAGGATCAGAAACATCTACATTAATAAAAGATGCCGTCCCGCCTGCTGTCATGATTTTTTCTGTTTGTTTTCTGCCAAGTTCCTCATTAAAATCGGCTATTACAACTTTAGCACCATTTTGAGCAAATAGTTCCGCAGTCGCTGCCCCCATACCCATCGCCGCACCTGTGACAATCGCAACTTTCCCATCCAACAAATTCATGTAAGCACCTCTTTCTTTCTAAATATAATGCTTAAACGACACATAAACCCCTTACTACACCTTTACTCAGGCTTTCCTTCTCTCTTTAGTAGCCTCCTCATCATTTCCTTATAAGATATTAATGTTTTTTCTTTCTTATCCATATTCTATGCTTATTTTAACTATTAAACAATATTTTTTCACTATTTTGATTATTTTAATTAACAGTAGAAAATATAAGGATATTCTAATCATATTGAATGTCCATATTAAATTTTTCTTTTATCGGGTTAAAAATTATAAACCCATCTAGATCCTAAAAGGAAACAAAACCGATCTCAGATACGTCTATAAGATAAATAATATCCAAAATTTGTCCAAATATCCTGATGTAAGCATTACAGGCAACTTTAAAAATGAAGGAGGTACTGCTATGAAAAAATTTGGTTTCCTTGTTACTCTATTATTAGTCCTGATCTTTACTTTAGGTCTTTTTTCATCCTTTGAGGTCGTTAGGGGACAAGGGGAAATTAAGGTGATCTGCGACAACAAGACCTTAAAATTTGACGTTCAACCCCGGATTGTTGATAATTATGTCTTTGTCCCTTTCCGTACTGTTTTTGAAGCCTTGGATGCCCAAGTCACCTGGGATGAAAAAACCGGCACGATTCAAGCTGTATCCGAAGAAAGTATTTTGAAAATTAATCTCCATGAAAACACCGCCACCATCAACGGAAGTAAGGTCACCTTAGCACCGGTTCCCATCATTGAAAAGGACCAGACGCTGCTCCCTCTGAGATTTGTCAGTGAGGCCCTTTATGCCCGTGTTTCCTGGGACGGGGATAAGAAGACCGTATATATCGAAAAAAATAAGCTTCCGGTGGTGGGGAGCTACCAAAACCTTAAAAAAATCCTGGAATCATCAGAAATAGTAAGAAGAGAAGAATATCAAGCAGTACGAAAATCACTAAACGAAGCAGCAACAGATAGCTTAAGCGGAGCAGAAGCACCGGCCTCTGCTGCCGGGAATATGAATGATGCCAGGGAATCTGCAGACTATTCTACCACCAACATCCAGGTAGCAGGAGTA
>JAXGQR010000014.1:0-56266 GCA_040766325.1 Dehalobacterium sp.
CGCTCCCTATTTTGATAAATTATTTGCTATTTTTATCGTTTCGCTTTCAGATGTATTACCTAACAATTTATAAAAGATACCTTCTTCCCTCCAACAAATCATTACTCTTTCATTTTTCATCAAGAATAAAGTAGCCGGAAAATCTCCAATGGTTATATTTTTTACTACCGCATCCTCAACATCATAACTTATTCCTGTACTACTGTTAGTCGAAATCCCTCTCTGAACAATCTTGATATTCTTTCCTTCCCCTTCACATTCCAAAGTGGCCTGCATCACCGATTTTTCCCCCTCGATACGCACATCTGCTAATTTCAGTCCAACCGGAAGATATTGGGGTATCCGCAGGTCAAAAGGAAGATTCTTTTTAGCGTTTTCCACTTTTTTATATAATGAGGAGTCTATCTCATTTTCCGGTGGGGGGCCAGAGGGAAGCTTTTGGCTAGAGTCCGGACGGTACGTTTCGCTAATGTTGTAAACCTTGTTATTTATAAAATATCCAAATCGTTTGAATAAAGGCATACTAAAGGCATTTACTTGTCCAGGAAACAATATGACACTTCCTAGGATGATACATATAATAGCCGCTGCAACTCCAATCAAAAATTTCTTTCGAGAGCTGGAAGCAGTTCTTTTTTGTTTTAACCCTAGATTTTGACGTACCCTATCTTTTATCTCCGGAGCCGTTTCCTGTCCATCAATATATTCCTTTAATGTCGCTTTAATAAGTTCTTCCAATTTATCATCAGGTGTACTCGAATTATCCATTTTTCGCCCTCCCCATATTTGAATTTTGAAGTTCCTCTGAATCTTTAAGACTCGTTTAATTTTCTGACGGGCCCGGTGAAGTCTGGATCTCACAGTTCCCTCCGGAATCTTTAAAATTTCTCCAATATTCGCAACAGTTAGGTCATGATAATATTTTAAGACAAGTACTTCTTGAAACTCAACCGGAAGCTGACCAATTTCTTTAAACAAAAAGGCGCGCAGTTCTTGCCGTTCTAACTCACTTTCCGGACTTATTTCCACCGACGCCTCAATCTCACCTATATCTTCTAGAGGAATTGTAATCACTTTTCGATTTCTTCTTATAAAATTACGGGCAGTATTAATCGTAATAGTGGAAAGCCATGGTCCAGTTTTTTGTGGGTCCTTAAGTTGATGATACCTATTAAAGCAAATCATAAAAACATCCTGGCAAATGTCTTCTGCTAAACAAACATCCCGTGTAAAAGATAGTGCAAGTTTATACACCAGTTTAAAATATGTTTCATAAATATAATTTTGTACATTGATAGGAAGAGCCTGTTTTTTTTGAAATAGCATTTTTATCTCCCAAATCATATTTTGTAATTATATGTAATAATATCATTCTATTGATTTTATTTCCATTTGTGGTTGACTTATTTAAGTTCAGGATTTTTTTGCAACAATCCCAAACTAAAAAAGATAAAACAGAAAAATCACTGAATCATTTATGGTGCAAATGATTCAGCGATTTTATATTTTCCTGTTGTTTGAGTTTTTAACATGGCCGTTTGCTCGGTGAAGAGACTAACTATAATTCATGAAAAAACTCGCTTAGCAGGCATTCTTTGATAATATTAGAATCCCTTGGACTTATCCAAGAGAATATGTCAATTATATACAATTCCTAATACACAATTATTGTACAAAAAATCTAGTATTACATTATAATTATTCGAATTATAAAACTCGGTTAGCCGTCTATTGAACTCCTCAAGATCGTTGTCTCTGATACTAAATATTCCCTTTCCATGCGGTATTAATATTTTATTTGCACACAACGTGCTTGTTCTTTTATTCCCATCCCAAAACAATTGACTTCTTGCTGACCAAAGGAAGTAAATCAGTGCTCTTTCGGTTATACAATTGATTTTGAGTATATTATTCATTTCTTCAACAACTTCATTTTTAACCGGTATTTTAGGCTTAAAATCAACACCAGTAATACCTATTTCACCTGTCCTTAGTTTGCCCCACTCTAGGCTTTCCTGCATCGCCACATAATAATTAATTTTGCAAGCAAAATCCAAATTAAACTCAGCGTCTATATTTGACAATAAAAACTTCCATGCATTTCTTAGGTTCAATATGCACTCTACATCATTTATTTTAACGCCGGCAACACTAACACCACCAAGTATAGTTTGCGTATCAGGAAAAGTCACATTGCATCCTTCTAATTTTGCACTGTGATAGATATTTTCAACAATTCTTTTCTTCGCTAAAAATATATTTTCTTCTTTGGTGAGATTAAATTTATCCTTAAGCATATAGCATCCCTCCTTTGTTTAAGGTTCTATCATCGGATAAACCTCATCAATATCATCTTGACTAATTCCCAAAACCTCCTTTAATCAAGGTATTTTAAGAATATTATACCATATTTTCCTAATTGTAGCGCTGCGCAAATTATTTTTCCGCAGGCGCGTTGCTTTTGATAATTTTTTTTACTCGTTTTTCAAAATCAACCCGGGACAGCATCACCTGATGACTACAGGTGAGGCATTTAATGCGAAAATCCATCCCGGTGCGCATCACTTCCCATTCGTAACCTCCACAGGGGTGAGGTTTTTTTAAGCGTACTATATCCCCTAAATAAAACTGCGCCATCTCTTATTCCTCCTTATCCTCCAACGGGTTTTCATAGACTACCTTTATAGCAGGAGGCGGGATCTCGATCCCTGCCCGGTCTAAGGCACCTTTTAATCGTTTGCGCAATTCTCTTTCCAAAGACCACTGCTCTAAAGCCTGAGTGAAGGCAACCACGCGAATCAGCACTTCCGATGACCCTAGATCCTGTACCCCTAATACTCGAGGCGGTTCTACAATCGTCTTCTCAAATTCTCGGCCCACCTGGTCGGCCTCCTTTTGAAGCACCTCAATGGCTCGATCAATATTCTCATTATAGGATATCCTGATATCCACCTGTGCCCGGGCTTTTCCCCGGCTAAAATTAGTCACCATCGTAATTTGACTGTTCGGGATGATATGCAGCTCTCCCCCCCAATCTCTGATGGTAGTCGTCCTTAGGCCCGTGTCTTCCACGATTCCCCCCACATCGGCGGCCTGAATGTATTCTCCTACGGTAAAATAGTTTTCCAAAATCATAAAGAACCCTGTAATTACATCCTTGACCAGGCTCTGAGCGCCAAAACCAACTGCTAAACCAATGATTCCGACACTGGCAAGAATGGAAGCAGTATTTACGCCCAACACGCTCAGAATCATCATCACAGCCATAAAGTAAATACTATAGGTGACAATGCTGAGGGAAATACCCTTTATTGTTTCCAATCTTTTTTCTTCCCTAAAGAGGCGAGAGCGTAAAGATTGAGTAAAGAGTCCTTGGATAATGGATCTACCTAATTTTATCAAAATACGAGATCCCGCCAGGATCATGATTATTCTTAGCAGATCCCCTGATATAGCCAAAAGATTCTGCTCATTGATAATTTGTTCGCCAAAAAGGCGCAAGGATGTCAAATTCACTCGTTTAGATCCTCCCTTGCCGCCAAAATCTTTTTCAGCGCATCGTGGGCATTTTCTCGCACCCACCAGGTTTCATCTTCTAATAATCTTTGCAGAGCCGGAATTGCTTGGGAGTCTTTTATTTTTCCTAGAGCTTTTGCTGCTCTGGAACGAACCTCCCATTCATCATCCTGAAGCATTTCTATAATGGAAGTTGCAACCTTATAATTACCGAGTTCCCCCAGAGCCTCTACCGCCTTCATGCGCACCTTGGGAGCAGTATGGGCAAGTTCTTTCAGGAGGGGCGGGATCGCCTTAGGGTCGCCAAATTCCTCAAGAATGGATATGGCCAGATATTTTCCTTCCTCAGAGAGTTCCGGTAATCTTGCCATGATTAAATCCATCCCTGGCTGGCCATAAGAGAGCAGCACTTCTGCCACACGGGCAGGCACAAATTGGTCGGAGGATTCTAAAGCATTGATTAAAGGAAGGAGTAACTTTTCATGCTTTATCTCCTTTAAAACCTGAGCGGCTAAAAGATGCTTGTCCTCGTACTTCGAGCCTAGATCCTTGACGATCCCGTCAATCAAACCATCCTCTTGCCAAATCTCCCATAACTGATTCTGCTTTTCCAAGGATAGTTCCGACC
Organism: Dehalobacterium sp.; assembly: GCA_040766325.1. GTDB lineage: Bacteria > Bacillota > Dehalobacteriia > Dehalobacteriales > Dehalobacteriaceae > Dehalobacterium. The sequence goes on from JAXGQR010000014.1 coordinate 4,145, forward strand.
AAATAGCGGTGAGGGAAGGTAATGATGCCATTCCGCCTTTTCTTACCCGGTCGATAATTTTGTCCGGAATCAGACCGGGTTCATTTTTGATCAGCTGAACCAGATTATCCGGCGGATCTTCCCGGTGCTCAGACCGACGTTTTTTCCCTTTAAATAAAGGGGAAAAAAGCTTTTTCATCTTCGGTAAACGCAAAAAATCACCCCGATCCGGTATTAGATCGTTAAAATCTTCTCGACTAAAGCAAGTTTATCTAAAATGTTATACATGGTGGAAATTTCCCCGGCGCAAACTTTTTGCTTCATTTTATAATGCATGAGACAGCTATCGGAGTTCAGGATTTGAACCCCGTTTTGTTCCATTTCGATCAGGTAACCTAATACCTTGGATCCTTCACAGGAAAGAAAGACTCCCTGATTCATAAAAATAATATATTGGGGCAAGGGTTCCCTTTGAGCAAGTGTCTGAAAGAAATTTATTAAAAGGGACTCTCCCCATTCCCGATTCCCGTTACCGATAGTATTGTCTTTAACGAGGATTGCAATGCTGGCGCGCTCTGTAACCAAACGAGTCGATAAGTCGGTAATCGGCCTTTCATGAATAAAGGAGCTCAGTTCACTGCCGCATTTTTGTTCATCGGTTTTTTTTACGACCATTTTCCATTCCCCTTTATATAAATTTTCCCAACATCATCTTCCTTTGTAACACCCGGCAGTAGCATCCCCACCACGGCATAACCAACCCCTCTTGCTTCAAGGGCCTCTGTTAAGATCTTCAATCTTTTTTCCGGTACCGCGATCAAAAGTCCGCCGCTGGTTTGTGGGTCAAACATCAGATCCCGCATAAAGACAGGTACATCCGCATCAAATTTCACCCGCTCTTTCATGTGGTCCTGATTAGTATAGCTACCTGCCGGAATCAAACCCATTTTTGCAAACTCCACCGCTTCCGGCCAGACCGGGATCTGATCGGCCCAAATTTGTGCCGCAACACGGCTGGCTGCCGTCACTTCTCCTAAATGGCCCAAAAAACCAAATCCCGTAATATCCGTAGCACAATGAGCCTTTGCTTCCTTCATACTAACGGCCGCATCCTTGTTCAGAAAGGCCATTTCAGCAATCATCCGGTCAATTAAATTCTGCTCCGCCAAATCTGCCTTTACGGCAGTTGCCAAAATCCCATTGCCCAGGGATTTTGTTAAAACCAGAATATCCCCCGCCTGCCCATTGCTGTTAGGCAGGATCTCTTCCGGTCGGGCAATGCCCGTTACCGCCAAACCATACTTGGGCTCCGTGTCATCAATGGTATGACCCCCAATCAACAGGGCCTCCGCTTCTTTAACTTTATCTGCTCCTCCCAAGAGAATTTCCCCCAAAATCTCTAAATTTTCACATTTGGGAAAGGCGGTAATATTCATCGCGGTAAGAGGTGTCCCTCCCATCGCATAAATATCACTAAGAGCATTTGCTGCCGCAATCTGGCCAAAAGCATAGGGATCATCCACCATCGGGGTAAAAAAGTCCACCGTTTGGATTAATGCCAAGTCATCCCGCAGCTTGTAAACCCCCGCATCATCATAGTTGTCTGAACTTACCAGCAGATTTTCATGCTGAAACTTAGGCAGCTGTGCTAAAATTTCTGTTAAGGTCCCCGGACCGATTTTTGCCGCTCACCCGGCAGCCTTTACCATCTGGGTCAAACGTACTTTTTGCTCAGACATGATTATTCACCCCCTGTCCCAAATATTTCTCCGATATCCGCCAAAACAGTGTAACTTCTCATGCCCTTATTTACCCCAGGGACATGCAGCCAAACAGCGTCCGCACACTCTTTTACCAAAACTATGGCGCACCTTGGCTAAATAATCATGGCAGGCCTGGGCATCTAAGCGTAATGATAAAGGTTCACCCAGGTGAAATTCATGCCCTTTAATGGCCTGCGGGGGGCAAGCATCTTGACATGCGGTACAGGAACCACAGCGCCCGTCCTCTAAAGGTTGATCTTTTTCCAAAGGAGCGTTGGTCAAAACCGTGACCAGGCGCAGACGCGGACCTACCTGAGGATTGACGAGGCAACAGCTTTTGCCGATCCAGCCTAAGCCCGCTCGGCTTGCAGCCAAACGATGGCTAAAGATACCTGCCAGTTTTGATTCATTGACCCGTTGCGATGCCGGGATAGGAAAGGTGCGAAAACCTTTCTTTTGCAGTAAATTGCTGATTCTCAAGGCAATATCATTTAAACGGGCATTGATCACATCATAATAGTATAAATAGGTATGGGTTGGCCCCTCCGCCAATTCATTTAAAACCTCTTTGGGGAAAAACACAGCCACAGAAATGGCCCGATTTAATCCCTGATACGTATCTCCGTATTCCTGGGCAATACCTTCGGCAACGTCGTCCAAAGATGCCACCCCAAAAAGATCTCCACCCCATTGAAAAATCAGCTGTTCTAACTCCTCTTTTAAAACTCCAGCCGTCATTCTTCCACCTCCAATTGCTACGCTAGCCATATTATATCACTTTTCATGGTTCCATATATGATAAATTATCATCCCCTATAATTTTCAAACTGCATCTTGAGGATATTGTCAAATGGTGGAACAAATTGACCGACTGGACGTCTATCAAAATGATTCTATTAAGAATCTTTACTTTATCGATCCAGATGTAAGGAGAATGTTGATGAAAAAAATTATCCTCGTCCTAATTCTTATGATCTTCGTCTTTTTAGGAATAATGAATTTTTATGGTCACAAGGTATCACAAGCACAGACTCAGATAGCTGTGCTCACCTACCATCATTTAGATGAAAAAAGCAGCAGTGTGACCATTACCCCCGCTGATTTCAAAAAGCATATAAGCGCCTTAAAAAAGGCGGGCTATACTTTTCTTACCGCAACGGAACTGGCAGCCATAATCAAGCAAGAAGAAGCGCTGCCACCAAAGCCCTTGCTTATTACCTTTGATGATGGCTACCTTAGTAACTATACCTATGCTTATCCTATTCTAAAGGAATTGGGGTTGAAAGGAACCATCTTTGTTGTCACCGACGAGGTGGGCAAAACACCGGGATTCCTACCCCATTTCACCTGGGAGCAGGGAAAAGAAATGGTTGATTCCGGTGTTATTGATATTCAAAGCCACAGTCATGAGAGTCATTATAATTTCCTGCTGAAGAATAAGGAAAAACCTGCTCTCACCAACCGTTTGCAGCCGGAGGGGGACAAAGAGAGTCTGGATCAATATGAAGCACGGATTCGTGCGGATTTGCTTCAATCAAAAGAAATGATTGAAAAAAATATTGGGAACGAAGTCGTGGCTATTGCTTATCCATATGGTGCCCACAGCAAAGCAGTCCGCTACCTTGCTCAAGACAGCGGGTTCCAATTAGGCTTTATTACTAAGGAAGGTTTTAATTTTCTTTCAGAGGATTCTTTTCAATGGAAGCGCTTTAATGTTTTTGGTGAATATGCTGAGGAAAAGGTACTTGCTTTAGTGGAGGGAACGGTGGAGAAAAAACCTGATCGCGTCTCAGTTCCCCATAAAATAATGCTGGGTTTAAAACGGATTTACTTACATGTGGATCAATTTACCGAATACATGATGATTAGTTACATTTAATACTGATAATATTTGTTTGCAGAAATAAACAAAGTTTCTCTAATAGTGACGTTAGATGTCGGATAAATATTTTTCGATTTCAGAAACATTTTTCCCTGAAGGATAGTCTATAATATGTGGAAGGATTAAACCAATTTAAAGAGGAGTGAGACCATGTTACATAGAAACAGAAAAACTCTGATGATGCTTGGTATCATCACAATACTACTCATGATGATGCCTTTGGCTGTTTTCGCCGGTAAAACAGAGGCGGTAAGCCTGGGGGCAGATTTAACCTCTGCTCAAAAATCACAAATGCTAGAACAATTCGGTGTCTCTGATCAAGGTATTGATATTATTGAAGTGTCTATTCATGATGTAGAAAAGCATCTTAAAGGAATTGCAACTAAGGAAAAGATCGGTACAAAAGCGATTTCTTCCGCTCATGTCAAGTTACTGCCCGAAGGGGAAGGGCTGGCTGTCAGTACCCATAATATCACCTGGGTCACCAACGAAATGTACGCCAACGCCATGGTCACCGCAGGTGTCAAGGATGCTCGGGTAACCGTTGCTGCTCCCTTCGATGTCACCGGAACCACGGCTCTCACCGGTATTATGCTAGCCTTTGAAGAAGCTACCGGGAAAAAACTTTCCACATCGGCCAAAGAAACAGCCAATGAGGAACTTTTTGTCACGGAAGACATTAGCCAGGATATTGGCAAAGATGATGCTGTGAAGCTGATCCAAAACGTTAAAAAAGAAATCACCCAACAAAAGATCAAAACGCCGGAAGATATGCGTCAAGTGATCCTAAATATTGCTCAAGAATTAGGCCTCAATCTCTCCGAAGAGCAGATCAATCAGATTCTTAACCTGATGGAAAAAATCAGCAAGCTGGATTTGAATGTGGATACCATTACCAAACAATTGGATAATATAAGTCGAAACCTTGATATTGTTAAGGATACCTTAAATGAAAACAAGAGCTTTTTCCAAAACCTGATCGATTCCCTTTTAAGCTGGTTGCGCAGCATCTTTGGCTAATACGTGGATCGATGAGAAAAAGCCTTCCTGTCATCGACAAAAATAAACCTAAAATTGATGCCCACCTAAGAAAAGGTGGGCATCGCCCATCGATATCACTCCAATAATAAAATGGCAAAATATTTTACATAGTAATCATCAGGAGCCAGGGGTCTCAAAGAAATCCCTGCTCGCTTCACTGTTTCAAAGACATCAATGCCGGAGGCCTCCATGGAGGGGCGGGCGTTTTGGGTATTCTTACATCCTGTCCCACCCTCACATTCAGCACAGATAGAGCAGGGTCCGGCCCAAAGAGCAAATGCCCGATAATAGCCCTCAAAAAAAGCCGTTTTTTCTGCCTTCAGGACTTGACGTTGAAATTTCCCTGTGCGCGGTTCACCCTCAATCAAAATACAGGTGGAATAATCTTGGAGCATCTCCCTAGTTTGTTGGGGGGACGGACTGTTAGGAGGACAGTGAGCTGCTCCAAAATTGCTGCAACCATATCGACAGTGCCATTGTACCCAATTGGGGATATGAATGATCTCAGTGGAAGTCACGATAGCTCTGCGAAAACCGATCTTCTCTATTTTGGCTGCCAGTTGGGCTTTTTTGTCCAAAGCCAGTTCTTTTAATCCTTCTGCACTTTTAGCCCCAAATAACAAGGACGTGTCCGATGCTAGAGGTACCATCTCTGTAACCGCAAGCCCTAGTTCCTGTAATTTTTCTCTGATCCAATGAATGCTAAACACCTGTCCATTAAAGGTATTGACTAACATATTAAGATCAAAAAGCGCTGCTTTGGCCCGGTTATGTTCGAAAAAGAAATCGTGAATGAGCAAATACCCGGAGGGTTTCAAGCAAGCTACCGCCCTCTTTAAAATCAAAGTGATTGCCTCTTCTCCATATGCATGCACAATATTGGAAAGAATCACTAAATCAAATTGATCCGACTCCACCGGCCAGGACTCCAAAATATTAGCCGGAACGTATGTGACCCGCTCCCCAAACTTATCTGATAATTGTTCCCGGGCATAAACCAAAACAGCCTCCAAATCCAAAAGGGTCCCTTGGGTATCAGGATATGTTTCTAAAAAGGCGGCTGCAATGGAGCCTGTTCCTGAGCCAACATCTAAAATATTACCGGTGAGAGATAAATTGCGAAAAAAAGGTAGTATTTCCTGGGCCTTATTCCGGGCGACGGTACTCATGACCGAACTGTACCAACGATTACGTTCTTCCAGTTCCCTCAGGTCATTTTCTCGGGAGGGGTACCTTACTCTTCTGCCCTCCATGAGACAGTCTTTCAGACTGCGCCAATTATCAAAAACATATTTACGCCCGAGGATGGAATCCCCCTGATAGTCCTCTTTACCCTTGACCAAATACTTAGCTGCCATTGGACCGTTATAATAAATTGCACCATTCACGCCAACTAAACCCAGAGCACATAAAGCATCCATAAATCGCTTTAAACCCGATGCATTTAGTCCCGTGATCTTTACTAACTCCTCCAGGGCCATACCCTCCGGTTCCAACAAGGAAAAAACATCTATTTCCACAGCGGTAAAAATAGTCTCTGAAAACCAATAACCGGTAGCCAGATCTTCAAGATATTGAGGGTTGTTCTCCTGAGGATCATGATTCATATAATTCAGCTGCTTCATCTTTTATCACCTTCTTTATTGTATATAGTTTTTAACCCCTTAGAGCAAAGATGATTTTTGTAATGCACCATAAACGCTTTTGGTGAGCAGTCCCGCCACAATGGTGGCCACCAAAGTGGTGATGGAGGAAGTAGCTAAGGCCACCTTCCAGTCCAAATTGACAATAAAAATCAAACCGAGCATGACACAAAAATTTCCTGTGACATTACAGGCGGTCATTGCCAGATAATGATGGCTCAGTTTTTCCATGGAGAATTCCCGGGCAACCAATGAATACATAATAGATCCGATGGTATTGGCAAACAAAAAGAAGAATGCCAAGGGGGAATAAGCGGTAGCCATAGCGATGATTGCTTCTAACAACCCGGCAATAATCCCGGCAGGTTGTCTGTACATTAAAACAATGAGACCGGTAAAGAATGACCAACACGTGCCGTTAAAGAGTAATAAGGTGGGATCCAAAATAGCGTCGATACGTCCTGTCACTTGCATCATGATGAGAAAGACAATTCCTACAATAACACTGCCGACTAAAGCTTTGGTATCTGTTCTAAATAAACTTTCTTTCATGTGAACCTCTCCTTGTCTGATTAATGTATTTTAGCTGGTCAATGGTGCCAATTTATATAAAGAACTAATGATCATGATAAAAAATATGATGCCGATTAAAACCTTATCGTAGGTTTTCAATTCAATCTTGGAGGCAAAGGTGCGAGTTTTACTCCGTCCATAACCCCGTAATTCCATGGCCAGGGCGATTTCGGTCGAACGCCTGACGGCACGGTATAAAAAAGGCAGAAAGGTGGGAATAATGGCCTTGATTTTGTCCCCAACAGTTTCCGTTTTTAATCCTCGGGCACTTTGGCTTTCAATAATGGACAGATATTCCTCTTTCATCAAAGGTAAGAAACGAACACCCAAGCCCACCAGCATGGCCACCCGATAAGGGATTTTAAATTTCATCAGCATCAAAGTAAATTCCAGCGGTGAAGCAGAAGTTAAAAACTGCATGCTGGCAAAGACAATCACAGTGGTTCTTAACATCCCCATAACTGTGCGGGGGATGGCTTCACTATAGATTTTAATAATGCCCCACTGATAAATAAGAACTCCTTCCCGACAAAATAGCAGCTGCAAAATCAGCATCTGCACTCCTAGTAAAAGCATAATGGCGATCATCACCCGATATTGTTTCAAAGAACCCTTTAGAATCAGAGAAACAGTTATCCCCACACATAAAACAACAATAAGTTGAAGGGGTGTTATGCAGATTAAGGCCCAAAGAATCATCAGTCCGTACCAGGCTAACTTTGTGCGCGGATCCAATTTATCGTTCAGTTGTTCCTGAGTTTCCCTTGTTTCATAAGCAGTAGACGATATCTCCATTTTTAACCTCCTTGCTCTTCGCACAATTCGTTAAACGCAGTAATATTACTAAAATCCAAATTAATGTCCCTTAAAGGTTTAAGATATTCCTTCAGATTGCTCGTCGGTATATCCAATTGAAGGCGATGGTTTTGCAGGGCGACCATTCTGTTGGAGTAGTTTTGGGCCATGGTCAAATCATGGGTGATAAGTAGGATAGTCTTTCCCTGCCGCGCCAAATCTGCTAGTTTATCCATAATCATGTATCCTTGATTCTCGTCAAGACCAGAGGTCGGTTCATCGGCAATAATCAACTCCGGATCCCCCACCAGAACCGATGCCAGGGCTAAGAGCTGGCGCTGACCACGGCTTAAGCGCTGGGGATGCAAATCCTTGTATTTTAAGAGACCGACAAATTCAAGGCTCTCATCAATTTTTTTATTTATCACCTCCTTTTCTTCACCCCTCAACTTTAGAGAAAATCCAACCTCTTCTGCTAAAGAATCGGCGAAAATCTGATGGTCAGGATTCTGAAACAAAAATCCGATCCGTGCGCGGATTTTATGGAGATTTTTCTTGTTCATAGCCTCCTCAAAAACTTCAATGGTGCCCTGAGAGGGCATTAATAACCCGGCGATCAGTTTTGCTAAAGTTGATTTCCCGGAACCGTTTAAGCCGATTACCGCTAAAAAATCGCCCCGAAAAATTTTTAAATTGATCCCCTCGCAACCTGGATAATTATTGGGGTAGCGATATGAGACATTTGAAAGATTAACAACCACCTCATGGTCCTGCCTGTCTTGATAATTTTTACTCTGGCCAAGGCTCCTTTTTTCCAGCCGTTTATTTAGCTCCTCATTGCGTTTCTTCAGATATTCTTCGGGTAAATATTCCCTGATAATTTCCCCCTCTTCCATATAAAAAACCCGGTTGGCATAGTTAATTACTTCTTCGATACGATCCATCACCAAAACAATGGTTAGATTCCGTTTTTTATTTAACTGCCCCAATCGTTGATAAAGCTCATGGCGACCATAGGGATCCAATTCAGCCGTAGGCTGATCCAAAATCAGCATCGGGGTACGGAGAGCCAAAACACCGGCCAGAACTACCCGTTGTGCCTGCCCCCCTGAAAGAGATGATGTCGGTCTTTTTTCATAACCTTTTAGCCCCACAAATTCCAAGGTATCCTGCACAATTTCATCGATTTCTTCCACAGGTAATTCCAGATTGCCCAATCCAAAAGAAACATCGTCGTAAATATCCAAACTTATCAGTTGATTTTGCGGTTCCTGCATCATATACCCCACATATCGAGACATTTGATTAAGACTTACCTCTTTGATATCCTGCCCCATCAGGGTAACCTTCCCCTCCAGCTCTCCTTGATAGTAGTGAGGAATGGCTCCTGTGATCGCATGTAGAAAAACGGATTTTCCTGATGCTACACCTCCGGTAATAACGATGAAATCGCCTTTATTAATTTTAATATCAATGTTTTTCAGGGCGGTTTCTTTTGTTTGGGGGAAGAAAAGTTTTTCAATTTTTATCTGAGCGATAGTTTCCATGGTGACCACTCCTCTGAGAATTCTTAGCCGGCAAAGGCCTTAAGTGTACTTAAACTAACTGAAAGTACAAAAAAAAGTTCCAGCTTCCCATAAGCTAGAACTTTACCATTGTTCATCGTGAAAATTCTTTAGGCAGGTCTCCTGACTTATAGACTAACATATACGCCTTCCCAGTAGACCCAGTGGCAAATGTACATGTCTTAACGTCTAATTACAGTGGTGGGACCGTCCAGGATTTGCAACCTGGTTCCCTATTATCCCTCGCGGGCACCTAAAAAATATCGGTTTTTCAATTGAGCCCAGTATAAGCTAATCTATTTATTTTGTCAATATTATTTTATATTGCTTATCACTTGTCCCTAATAGAACTATCAAGTATAATAATCCCATTGGAGGTGTTTTTATGGCTCTTTCTTGCGGTATTGTCGGTCTTCCCACAGTAGGCAAGACTACTTTTTTTAATTTATTAACCAACGCCAACATCGAAACCAGCGCCTTTTATTCCGGCAAAACGGCCACAAATATCAGCACGGCGCAGGTTCCCGACGAACGGATTGATTTTTTAACGGAGATGTTTCATCCCAAAAAAACCACCTATGCTCAAATAGAAGTTATTGATGTCCCGGGTTTGGTGCGGGGTTCCAGTCAAGGCCAGGGCACAGGCAATGAGTTTTTATCGGCGGTGCGCGATGTAGATGCTTTGGTCCAAATTGTGCGCGCTTTTGAAAACAGCCAGGTGCTTCATGTGGACGATTCCCTGGATATCATTCGAGATCTGGAAACGGTCAATATGGAATTGCTTTTTGCAGATCTTCAATTGGTGGAAACGCGTCTGGAGCGCATCAACAGCACTAAGAAGAAAAAAATGGAGCATCCCTTAGAAGAGGAACTGTTAATTAGAATCCGGGAAGGACTGGAAAATGAACAACCTGTAAGCACCCTTTCCTTCACCGAGGAAGAAAAGGAAGCGCTTAAACATATCACCTTTTTAACCGATAAGCCGATGCTGATTGTCGTAAATCTGGACGAAAAACAATTTTCCAGCGGTTCCTATCCGCAAAAAGAAGAGGTTCAGGCTTACGGCGCGGCACATCAGATGATGGTTTTAGAAATCTGTGCCCAGGTTGAGGCGGAGATCAGTCAACTGGATGCGGAAGATAAGGCACTTTTCATGGAAGATCTGGGCATCCGAGAGCCGGGTATTGATCGCCTGGCCCGCGCGATTTATGACCTGTTAGGATTAATTTCCTTCTTGACTTCCGGAGAAGATGAGGTGCGTGCTTGGACTATCCCTAAGAATTTCCCCGCCAAAAAAGCGGCCGGAAAAATTCATTCCGACATTGAACGAGGTTTTATCAGGGCTGAGGTTGTCTCCTATCAAGATTTGAAAGAGGCAGGCTCCATAGCCAAGGCCAGAGAAAAGGGGCTTTTCCGTTTGGAAGGAAAAGACTATCTGGTACAAGACGGGGATATTATTAATTTCCGCTTTAACGTTTAAGCCTAGACAAAAAAAGGATCACTGAGGATCCTTTTTTTCTTGCTCTTCTTTTTTTTGCCGGAGCAGATGATCTAAGAAAACGTCCCGGGCTCTGGTGGCGGCCGTGTTTTTTGAGATCACGGCATAGATGTGGCGCTTTAAATCAAGGTCGCGAATTTTTACTTGTTGGACAACCCCGGCTTTGATAAAGACATCGGCTGCCCAATGAGAAACGAAGCCCACTCCTAAATTACTAATCACACCGGTAACCACCGCCTGGGTGCTACCCAATTCCATGACAATTTTTAAATCGGATTCCTTAATGCCCTGTGCAGCCAAACAATCCCTAACCACACTGCGGGTACCGGATCCTGCCTCGCGCGAAATCCACTCCAGGGATGACAGATCCCCGATGGAGATTTCCTCCTCTATTGGGTACCCCATCCCGGCAATCAGCACTAATTCATCCTGAAGAAAAGGAAAATATTCCACATAGCTGGATTCTACCTTAGCCCCTACTACACCTAAATCAATTTTGCGATCATAGAGCAGATCCACCACTTGACCTGTATCGGTAATATTTAAAGTAATATTTATCCCCGGGAAAAGCCGGCGAAATTCCCCAATAAAATGAGGCATGATGTACTCACCTGGAATCGTACTGGCCCCCAAAGATAAACTGCCTTTTTTCAATGCCTTTATTTCATCCATGCTTTCGATGGCGCGATTATAAATTGTCATTAATTCTCGGGCTTCCCGATAAAAGATTTGACCGGCATCTGTGAGGCGCACTCTTTTATCATTACGAACAATTAATGGAACGCCCAGATGTTCCTCCATTGTTTTAATCTGCGCACTAACAGCCGGTTGAGTCATAAATAATTCCTCGGCCGCCTGGGTGAAGCTTTTTAAATCGGCGACGATAATAAAAGCTCTGATTTGCTTAAAACTTAACATTTTCCTACTCCCGCCCTATCGTATTGTTACTTACCTTTTGATTTATCCCTTAATATCTCTAAATATCTACCAATATTTTCACTTATATAGTTAGTATTCGCACCGTGGGGCCTGATTCCTGCTAATAATAAATAATTTCTATTATCCCGATAAAATTTGTATATGTCAAGGTTAGGTAAAGAAATTAAAAAAGCCGCGCCCTTTCAATGGGACAACAGCTTTTAGGGATAACCTACCTATTTTGAGCAACTTCCCTGCGCGCTAATTCATCGCAGCGATTGTTATAAATATTATCGGCATGTCCCTTCACCTTAATCCAGATGATTTGATGCTTCTCGGCCAGCTTTAGAAGCTCCTTCCATAAATCCTGGTTTTCCACCGGTTCCTTTTTCGAATTCTTCCACCCATTCCTTTGCCAATTATCCAGCCAGCGTTGATTAAAAGCATTAACCAAATAGGCACTGTCGCTGTAAAGCTTAACTCGACATGCTTCTTTGAGGCTTTTTAACGCTTCAATCGCCGCTGTTAATTCCATGCGCTGATTAGTGGTCCCGGGATCAAAACCCGCTATTTCCTTTTGGTGCTCTCCATACATCAAAACAGCACCCCAGCCTCCCGGCCCCGGATTATTAGAACAAGCTCCGTCGGTATAAATCGTCACTTCTTTCATATCGGGTTCTCCTTGATCATTTTACAACTCATTATACCTGATTTTTCCCTTTCTGTGTCCTTATGGGGAAAAATTTTCAAAACCATAATCAAATAAAGCTGCCGCATCATGATACCGTCGTGAGCTACCCAGAACAGAAGCAATAAGCCACTTGTCTCCTTTTACTGCGGAAGCCACCAAGCAACCGCCGGCCGCATTGGTGGTACCGGTTTTAATGCCATTAGCTGCAGGGTAATAATCAAAAATTTTATTGATATTGCGCAATGTTTTCTGCTTCTTCTTTGTTTGCGTATGATCCAGCCAATCAATTTCTAGCTCCCGCTTCTGCACGATTTGGGCAAAACAAGGATTACCCATCGCCGTACGTGCAATCAGGGCCAAATCATAGGCGGTAGAATATTGACCGGGCACAGAATAACCGTTAGGGTTACGAAAACTAGAGTTATAAGCTCCCAGCGCCCAGGCTTTATGGTACATCAACAGAGAAAAAAGTTGAGGGTCCCCGGCCATATGTTCTGCGATGGCTACGGCAGCATCATTAGCCGACCATAAAAGAGCAGCTTCCACTAAATACTCCAGGGAAATCCAATCCCCCTTAATTAATTCGATGGTTTGCCCCACATATGTTTGATGCGCCTTTTCTCCTACTTCCACCTGCTCACGAAGATTCCCTTGCTCCAGAGCAATTAAACAGGTCAGCATTTTAATCGTACTGGCAGGATGTCGCAACTTATGAGCATCTTTTTCCCATAATATTTCCCCGCTATGACCATCTATCAAAACTGCCGTTTCTGCCCGCACCTTGGGATCCGCACTTACCGTTAAAGGTTGACAAAGAATAATTCCGATTGTAAGAATAAAGAAAATAATTTTTTTCATGGCACACCTCCTGCTTTATATTATTCGTCATGAACTTTTCTCTATACGCGAAATTAATGGCATCACATTTTCAGATCATCACTTACCAATTTACGGAATAGAAAAATCTCATTAAGGGCGGAAAGTTTATTTAAGCTTCTTTGAAGTTATGATATAATAAAATTTAAGGGGTGAAAGATCTTGAAAAAATCTCTAACCAGTACTATCTGGGAATATGGAAAAAGTTTATTATTAGCAGTAGTCATTGCCTTAATTATTCGTACTTATTTGTTTCAAATCACGGAGGTTTATGGGCAATCCATGTATCCGACCCTCCATGACCATGACCGTTTATTTACCAATCGTATCGGCTACACTTTAGGTATGCCCAATCGAGGGGATATCGTAATTTTAAATGCCCCGGATCGACCGGATACCTATTATGTCAAAAGAGCCATCGCCCTCGGGGGAGATAAGCTGCGCATTAAAGATGGCAAGGTCTATGTAAATGACATCGAACAAAACGAACCTTATATCAACGGATCTTTTACGGACGGAGATATTGATACTATAGTGCCGCCGGGAACCGTATTTGTTATGGGTGACAACAGAGGCAACAGTCATGACAGCCGCAGTGCCGATGTTTCTTTTATTCCTGTGGACGAAATTGAAGGAAAAGCCGTCTTTCGCATCTGGCCTTTTTATAATATCGGAAAAGTGGAATAAGCACACCTTAAGTTTTTGCAAAGGGGTTGCAGTAACTAAAAAAGATATTATGAGGATAAAACCACACAAAAACGCCTTGTGGCATTAGAGTCACAAGGCTCTTCTGTTTCCTTAGGCCCAGATGATCAGAACATGATCCCTCTTGAAATATGTTTAAAAGATGCGGTAAAGCTTAATATCCTAAATCTTCCCCTACTAAAAGTACCGTGATATCACTGAGCAGGGGTTTTTTTCTCAGAACGGAATAAATGCGGCAGGTTCTGGTTTTGGTCCGACAATTGCTACAGATCCCGGTCTCGGTACAGGGATTGGGATGATTTAATCGTTTATTGTTTGTCGGAGCGGCAATCATTTCAATCCGTTCTAAAGCTGCCTGTTCATCTACACAAATTTTATTGGTACCGGCCACTATAACAATTTTTTTCGGTCCAAAGGTCATCGCGGCAACCCGATTACCCACACCATCCACATTTACCAGGTGTCCATCCAAGGTGAGAGCATTGCTGCTGCATAAGAATACATCACATATTAGTTGTGCTCTGCGGATTTTCATTTTTTCTTCAGCGGATAAGCCGGGTATATTGTGATTGAGCACCTTAGCCCCTAAAGCGGCAGCTTTTTCCGGGATCCCCAGCCCCGCAATGGTGGCAGAGCCTCCGATACCGACACTAATTTCCGCAGTAATAAATTTGAGCACTTCCTTGATCGCCTCTTCCCGGGTGGCAACATAGACTGCATCAAATTCGTTTTTGATCAAAGCCTGCACGACTCTTTCTCCGAGGGCCTTCCGATGCCATTGTTGATTCTCCATGAAAATTCCTCCTTTGGGGTAACGTTAATACCCTAAATCTTCTCCCACCAGAATCACTGTAATATCACTGCTCCGAGGTTTTTTTCTCAGAACGGAATAAATGCGACAGAGTCTGTTTTTTGATTGGCAATCATCAGATACCCTTCAACGTGCAGGGATTGCCGGTATTTAATCTTTTGTTATTCATTGGTGCGGCAATCATTTTAATCCGTTCAAAAGCTGCCTTTTCATCTACACAAATTTTATTGGTTCCGGCCACAATCACAATTTTTTTCGGTCCAAAGGTCATCGCGGCGACCCGGTTACCTGTATTATCCACATTCACTAAATGACCCTCCAAGGTGATGGCATTACTGCTGCACAAAAAAATATCACTTAAAGGATGCATCCTACGAATGGCCATCTTTTCTTCGTCGGATAAACCAGGTTCATGATGACTTAGCACCTTGGCCCCCAAGGTAGCAGCTTTTTGCGGGATCCCCAGCTCTGAGATGGTGGCGGATCCTCCGATACCTACAGTACATTCCCCCGTAATATATTTGAACACTTCCTTGATCGCCTCTTCCCGAGTGGCAACATATATGGCATCAAATTCGTTTTTGATCAAAGCCTGCACGACTTTTTCTCCGATGGCCTTCCTATGCCATTGCTGATGGTCCATGAAAAGTCCTCCTTTTTGGTTGCTTTAAATATTGTTTTCCTATGCCCTTGTTAATTCCCCCTTTAAACCCTCCTTTTTGATCGTCAAAATGAGCTTGGCCATTATTTCTCTAAAAAAACGGCCAAACCCTTCTCCCTGAGGCAGATCGGAAAGATATTTTTATAAATTTTTTTTAGCGGCAGGAATTGACCTCTTAAAAATAGAATTTGGTATTGGTATGATATAGAGAATAAAGGTAAAAACTAACCTCAATAAAATAGGGAGGGGTAATTATGCATGTTCGTTCAAAGATGACCAAGGAACCGGTAACAATCACGAAGCAAACAACCATTGCCGATGCATTTGAATTAATGCGTAAACATAATATCCGTCGTTTGCCTGTGCTGGAGAATGGAAAATTGGTAGGCATTGTTACAGATCGGGATTTAAGCGAGGTATCTCCATCGCCTGCTACCTCCCTCAGTGTTTTTGAAATCAATTATTTATTGGCAAAAATGAAAATTAAGGACGCCATCCCCAAAAAACAAACGGTCATTACCATTGAGCCCGACGCTTATGTAGAAGAAGCCGCCATTAAAATGCGGGAACATAAAATAGGCGCCTTGCCTGTGGTGGATGGCGGGAAATTAGTGGGCATTATTACCGAGACGAATATTTTCGACGCTTTTATCGAACTGCTCGGGGTGAAGGAACAAGGCAGCCGTATCGACATCGAAGTTGAGGATCAACCCGGAGTATTGGCCAACGTTACTCAACTGATCCAAAAAAGTGCTGCGAATATTTCACGGGTTGCGGTTTTCCGGGAAGATGGTAAGACCTATATTGTTATTCGCCTCACCTCCTTTTATGGAGAACCGATTATTAAAACCTTAGAAGAAAACGGTTATAAGGTTGTTGCTTACAAAAGCTATAACGAATACCAATAAAAGATCCTAAACATTTAAAAGGCATCACTTTTGCACTTATCGTGTAAAAATGATGCCTTTTTTTAGATCTACTTGGGGAAATACCCCGTCAAACGTTCCAACATTTCCATATCGGCCTCTCCGTCTATCGGCAGCATATGATAGGCTTCAAAAAGCTTTACGGCTAATTCTGTAGCATTACCGAAACGGCCGTCGGCATAATCCATTTGAAAGCCTAGTTCCTGTAGGCGATATTGAAGGATCGCTACATCCTGACCTGTCGATTTTACCTTTAATGGACGGCGAAAGCCCTTAAACTCAGGGGTGTAGCCGGTGACGATCACCCTTGTGCCGATAGGAATCCAGGGATAGATTTCTTCCACATCCCGATTAAACATACGAAAGCAGCCATGGGAAGCAGCCTGGCCAATGGACCCCGGTTTATTGGTGCCGTGGATACCGTAAATCCCCCATGGTACATTCAGTCCCATCCATCTGGTGCCAAAACCTGTGCCCCAGTTAAGGGCTTTGTGGATGATTTTGTATTCCCCAACGGGACTGGGGGTTTTATATTTACCGATGGCAATAGGATAAGTTTTAAAGACTTGCTCGTCATCGATGATATGGAGTTGCAGAGTATCCAAATCCACCTTAATGGTCACTACACCTTGCGGGCCTTCCTTTTTCTTTTCTTGGGCTATTACTTGCTCATACAGTTGTGCTAAGGCATCCCAGGTTTTTTGCTCTACTATGCCGTTTGGCTCTAATCCTCGGTCAAGTTGAAAGAGTTTTACGCCCTCCTCGGTGTCGGGACCATAGTTCCCATCTATCTCTCCGAAATAAAACCCCGCCCGAAAGAGCAATTCCTGCAGCTCCATAATATGTGCACCGGACAGAGCAGGCTCACTGCTTTTCAGTTCCGGACATGATCTATCCATACAGGCGAACCCAGAGAGGCCGCTGGGCCAAAACATAAGAAAAATTAACAGGAGGAAAAATAATGGTCTTCGAATCTTCCTTCACTCCTTTTTGGTGCTTGTTAACGCACGCAAGCATCCATTTGGTTTTGATATGCATGATACTTTTCCAGTTCCAAAAGTCCTGATCCTAATTTTGCAACAAAAATAGGATTATTGTAATGCCTCTGCCCTAGGTTATGAAGTATTTTTTCCCCTTTCGCCTTATAAGATTCTGCTTTAATTAAACGAGCCATCCGCAAATAAAGTAATGCTACATCAATATTCTCGATAAAAGGTACTAAGGGAATCTTTAAATATCCCTGCTTCGGTTCCATGTTAGAGATATCGCCGAAATTCCCGGTGGGCTGGCGGTAGTATTCTGCCATCAGATTCATCAACACTCCGGCTCGTTTGAGATAAATTTTATCTTCCCGATATTGATAACCGTCCAGTAAGGCAAGGATATATTTGGTTTGATCGGATAACAGAGTCGGAGCATCGGTATCCGGTAAATAAAAATGGCTCATGCCCCGATCATGACGGTAGCATTTCCTCCATAACACATCTAATAGCTGAAGCCCCATCTGTACATAAGGGGGATAATTAAGAATCCTACCTCCTTGCAGCAGGGCAGATGCCATCTGACTATTCCAATTCGTATAAGGAATTTTGTCCACAGAGCCTCCCCGCTGACTTCCCCCAAACAAGCCTGTTTTTTCATCGAAAAAATCAGTTACAAGAAAGTTAATCGTCCGAACAAGCGCGATGCTGTAAGATTTCTCTTCAAAATGATCTAATGCTGTCAAATAGCACTGTAACAGGGCGGCATTGCTCTCCAATAATTTTTCCTCATGAACGCCGGTCCAGTCTTGGTGTTCACAATAGCGAAAAAAACCGCCTTTTTCCCCATCGTAAAGCCCTCCCCTTAACATCTCATCTAAGGTTTTCTGCACCATAGTTTTTTCCCGGGTAGAGGCGCGCACCTGGGCAAAAGCTAATAAATAATCGCAAATCTCCGGCAAGGGAAATTTCATTTTCCCCCCATCAATAAAAAATCCCCCAAATTGCTCATCATAAGAGCGGCTGATGAGATGATTAATTTCTAATAAGGTGGAGTAGGGTGCACCCATGGACGAGCCCTGTTCTTGTTCCCATCCTTGGCGCTGCTGCAAAGAATGATTTTTACCATGATCCCGGTGATAATTACCGCATTGAAATTCTCTATAGCCAGCATCCAAAAAGCTGATCATTTCCCTTGAAGGTATGTAATTATCCCCTTGCAAAACCTCTCCTTGCCCCGTTAAAATAATCACACTGGGATAGCCGCCAAAGTGATAGCGATCCGCCACATGAGGGTATTGATCCACATTGACCTTCATGGGTACAAATCTATCTTTCATCCGTCGGATCACCTGATGATCCGCAAAGGTTGTTTTATCCATAATACTGCACCAATGGCACCAGGGAGCCGTTAAATACATCAAAATCGGTTGATTAAGGACATGGGCCCGCTGAAATGTATCTGGACACCAGGTCAACCAATTTATCGTATGGGGCATTAAAAACCCTCCTTCCCCATACTATCTTTAGTCATTTTGGCTCATTTTAGAAGTTGTAATTTATGGCATTTTGCTCCTTGATCTAGCAGATCTCCTTAAATCCTCTTAACTGGGGATGAGCGATATTTTTGTGTTGAATCAATACCTTAAAGATTCCTCCCATACCCTCCGGATTAACTAACTGCTGGGCGGCAAGAGCTTTTTGGGTATCCCGGGCCAAAACTTCTGCAAGGCCTAAATTAAAGAGAAAATGCATCTGATTGGTAAAACCCGTTGTCAAAAGACCAATCTTTTGGCCCCAATATTTTAATGCAGAAAAATTCACATGAGCTGTAATATCCTGTTCTCCCAAGCGCAGGTAGGGATTTTCCTCCATGCGGTGTTGATAATAACACATTAAGGTTCCGTCTCTCCTGCTCTCATGGTATAAAAGAGAGGATTCATAACCATAATCAATGGTGAGGACAAAACCCTGATCCAAATTTTGGCCGATGGTGTCGAGCCAATCGTAAGCAGCTAAATTAACCTCTCCCTGTTGACCTTCCGCTAAGGTAATCTTCAGATCATCAAAATAGGCTTCTAGCAAAGGCGTGGAGGGTAGATCCGTTACTTCCTTTAATAGGCCTTCCTCGTCTTTTACATAAATCTCCTTAATTTGATCCTCCAACTTGATGATCCGGTGCACCGGAAAAGCATCCACCAATTCATTAGAGAGAACACAACCGCGCAAAGGCTTACCCACCTGTTCCAGTTTGTCCACCCAACGCACCTGTGCTGCAAACTCCCCTAGGAGTCTCTTTTGCTCCCTTTTTAAACCGGTACCTGCTTCAATGATATAATAAATAGTTCGCTCAAAGACTTCTGGGTATTTTGCCTCTAGGGTTTTTAAAATATCATAAGCTAATAATCCTCTGCCGGCCCCATACTCTACAACTGAAAAAACCGGCCCTTCCACAAGTGATGCCATTTCCGCCAATTGTACCGTGATCATTTCTCCAAAGAGAGAACTGACATGGGGACTGGTGTAGAAATCACCTTCTTTACCCAGAATGGTTTTTTCCGAATTATAATAGCCATATTCGGGATGATAGAGCACCAATTCCATAAAAGATGCGAAAGTCAGTGGCCCCTGTTCCCTGATAAGGCTCCGTAATTCCTGATCCGCCATGGCTGTAAACCTCCTTTTTGTTACTGCTAAATTATACCACGATTTCATCTTTCTTGATCGATGTTATCCCTGCCATAGATTATTTCTCGCTCTCAAATTTTTTTTACTTTTTACTTCCCGAAAGGCATGGTTTATGGTATGATAATGTCATCTATACATTGATGGTAGGGTGGTGACAAATGCACAAAATACTCCACTGGGATATTAACCTTTTCTGTTACATTAATAAAAAATGTCAATGCTCTTTTCTGGATAAGATCATGCCCAAGATGACTCATTTAGGTGGCTTAAGAGCCTCGGTTCTTATCTGTTTAACCCTTCTCTTGTCTTTTCAATCCTTAGGTAAAGAGGTTTTATTGGCTATGGGAGGTAGTCAAATTGTCGTGCAAACTGCGAAAAAAGTCTTGCCGCGGCCCAGGCCCTTTTTGACGATTCCTCAAACAAATATCTGGAAGAACTTGATTCTCAAGGACTATTCCTTTCCTTCCGGTCATACGGCAGCAACCTTCTCTTTAGCAACAGTTTTAGCCGTTAGCTTTCCTGTTTTTGCGCTGATTGCTCTGCCCTTATCTTTTGTGGTGGGGATTTCCCGCATTTATTTAGGATTGCATTATCCCTCGGATGTGCTGATCGGTGCTATTTTAGGATCTGCCTCAGCTGCCATCGTTTGCTTTTAACCATTTTTTACGATTCAGGTATTAATCAGCTTCGTCCTACGTTTTCGGCCGGAGCTTTTTTATTTGCGTAAACATTGTTCAAATCCTCTCATTTATGTTATAATTCTGCTTATGATTCCCATGGATTTGTCGAATTTTTAATTATTTTGTAATAATAAATTGTCATCAATAGTATTAATTCGAACATTAAACCTTAATTATTAAAAAATATGCGGGTTTTGCAGGATTTTGACAGAGCATATTGAATTCCCTTTAGATAAGAAATCTTAATAAACTGTTAAGGAGGGAAGCGTGCACTTATTTGATCCAAAAAATTCTCAGGAGGTTTAGATCTTGATGAAATCCATGAAAAAGTATTTCCTTGTTTTATTAATGCTAGTCGCAATTGTTGCATTAACTGTCGGTTGCGGCGGTCAAGAGGGTGAAACACCCGAAGAACCGGCTGCCGGTGATGAACCTATGAAAATTGGTTTCATTTATGTGGGCCCCATTGGGGATGCCGGGTACACCTATGCTCATGATCTAGGAGCAGAATACATGAAAAGTGAACTAGGTGACAGTGTTGAATTAATTAAGGTGGAAAACGTACCGGAAAACGCTGCCGATACCGAGCGGGTATTAAATCAATTAATCGAGCAAGGCTGTAAAGTAATTTTCGCTACCAGTTTCGGTTACATGGATAGCGTGATTAAGGTGGCCGAAGCAAACAAAGATGTCATTTTTCTCCATTGTTCAGGTTATAATACAGCAGAAAATGTCGGCACCTATTTTGGCCAAATCGAACAACCCCGTTACCTATCCGGTATTGCTGCCGGAAAAATGACCAAATCCAACGTCATCGGTTATGTCGCAGCTTTCCCCATTCCGGAATGTATCCGCGGCATTAATGCCTTTACCATGGGTGCTCTTTCTGTCAACCCGGATGTAAAGGTTAAGGTTGTTTGGACCAACACCTGGTATGATCCTGCAAAAGAAAAGGATGCCGCTAAAAGTTTGCTTCTCGATGGAGCAGATGTTATTGCCCAACATCAGGATACACCGGGACCGATGCAGGCAGCAGAAGAGGGCGGTGCTTACGGCATCAGCTATAACAGTAATATGTCCCAATTTGCTCCTAATGCGGTAATTACAGGTCCGGTATGGAACTGGGGTCCATATTATGTGGAAACGATAAAAGCCGTACAAGCAGGAACCTGGAAGTCGGAAGAGTACTGGGGCCCCATGTCTGACGATGTTGTAGATCTGGCACCCATCGCCGATTTTGTCCCTGATGATGTAAAACAGCTCATTGAAACTGAAAAAGCACGCATCCTCTCCGGTGAATTGAATATTTTTGCCGGACCCATCATGGATCAAACAGGGGCGGATAAGGTTCCGGAAGGCACTTCCATGACCGACGAAGAAATCTTAAATATGGATTGGTTTGTCCAGGGTGTTGAAGGTAGCCCGAATTAATCTCAACAAACTGATATTTTGGCTGCCGGTGATCTGATACCGGCAGCCATACATTTTGCCACACAAGCGTAATTCCTAATTGATGCAAATAACGAAAAGTTTCACTTTATTTTAGGGGGATAAAAATGACACACCCGATCCTGGTTAAAATGGAAGGTATCACGAAAACATTTCCCGGAGTGATCGCCAATGAAAAGGTAAATTTGGAGATCAAGGCCGGGGAAATTCATGCTCTCTTAGGGGAAAACGGGGCCGGAAAAAGCACTTTAATGAATATTCTCACCGGCCTTTATAAAGCTGATGAAGGCCAAATCATAATCAAAGGGAAATCCCTACGCTTTAAATCTCCCAAAGATGCCATAGATGCAGGAATCGGTATGATTCACCAGCATTTTCGTCTTGTCCCACCCTTAACGGTGGCGGAGAATGTAATTTTGGGCTATGATACAAAATCTTTTTGGTTAAACAAAAAGAAAATTATTCAATCTATCCAGGAAATATCACAAAAATATAACCTGGCCCTTGATCCTAAGGCTAAAGTTTGGCAATTATCTGTAGGGGAACAACAACGTGTTGAGATCATTAAAAGTCTTTTCCGTGGATCGGATATTTTGATTTTGGATGAACCTACGGCGGTACTCACCCCACAAGAATCCCGGGATCTCTTTGCCACCCTGAAAAAGATGGCGGAAAGCGGCAAGGCCGTGATTGTCATTACTCATAAAATGCAAGAAGTAATGGATATGGCCGATCGTGTCACCGTGCTTCGCGGAGGCAGATCCATCGCCACTCTGGAAAAAAACAAAACCAACAAAGAGGAACTGGCACAGCTTATGGTAGGCCATGAAATCCCTGAAGACCGCAGTAATAAAGTGCCCTATGATCCGATTCCCATTATAAAATTAGAAAATATCCGGGCTCTCAACGATAAGGGACTGCCCGGTTTAATAGATCTTTCTTTAACCATTAACGGCGGCGAAATCGTCGGCGTCGCCGGAGTAGCAGGTAACGGCCAAAGGGAATTGGCTGAAGTTCTCACCGGCCTACGCAGCATCTATCAAGGAAAAATTATGATGGATGGACAAGACTATACAGGTAAACTGCCCAGGGAATTTATCGCTGCCGGCGTTGCCCATGTGCCCGAAGATCGACTAGGGATGGGGTTAGTGCCTAACTTAAGTGCTGTCGATAATGTGATGTTGAAAAAATATTATGATTTTCCGACCGGGGTATTTTTAAACTATACCCCGGTGCGCCGGGAAACAAAAGAATTGGTGGAAAATTTCAATATTAAAACCTCCGGCTTGGACAGCCCGGTAAAGCTTATGTCCGGCGGCAATCTCCAAAAGCTGCTGTTAGCACGAGAAATCTCCACCCGGCCGAGGGTAATGATCGCCGTTTACCCTGTAAGGGGCTTGGATATCGGAGCTACAGAATCGGTACGTTCTTTACTACTGGCCCAAAGAAATGAAGGCGTAGGGGTCCTGCTTATTTCCGAAGATCTGGATGAAATTATCAATCTCTCAGACCGGATTATTGTCCTCTATGAAGGAAAGATTATGGGTGAAGAATATCCCGGGACCACGACCAAAGAGAAATTAGGTTACTTAATGACAGGCATTACCGGGCCTGAGGAGGGTAATTAACCATGAAAATCACCTTGGAAAAAAGAATGACTCCCTCAATCTCGCTGCTGTTTATCATTCCTGTGCTCTCCATCCTCCTGGCCCTTGTTTTTGGAGGACTTTTCCTGAGTTTGAATGGGAACAATCCCCTTGAAGTTTACGGGATGCTTTTTAAAAGTGCTTTTGGTTCCACTTACGGTATTACGGAAAGTATCGTCAAAGCCATCCCCTTGATGCTGGCCGGTTTAGGTGTTTCTCTGGCTTTTCGTATGCAGCTGTGGAATATTGGGGCGGAGGGCCAAATATATATGGGGGCTGTTGCTGCCACCTGGGTTGCCCTTACCTTTCCCGGACTTCCCGCTCTGGTGATGATACCTTTAATGCTGGTGCTGGGTTTTCTGGGGGGTGCCTTGTGGGCGCTGTTGCCGGCCATTCCCCGGGCTTATATGAATGTAAATGAAACGATAACCACTTTATTGATGAATTATATCGCGATCTTAGGGGCAGATTACCTGGTCTATGGACCGTGGAAGGATCCGGCGGGTTTCAATTTTCCTCTGACCCCGCAGTTTGTCCCGGCAGCCCTGCTGCCG
Organism: Dehalobacterium sp.; assembly: GCA_040766325.1. GTDB lineage: Bacteria > Bacillota > Dehalobacteriia > Dehalobacteriales > Dehalobacteriaceae > Dehalobacterium. The sequence continues at coordinate 28,469 of JAXGQR010000014.1, forward strand.
ACCTTGGGAGATACCCGTATTCATCTGGGACTTGTTTTTGCCATTGTTGCAGCAATTGTGATCTATATCCTCTTTAAATATACCAAATGGGGTTATGAGGTGCGGATCATTGGAGAGAGCCCGGCCGCTGCCCGTTATGCCGGCATGAATATTAAGAAGAATATTTGTCTGGTGCTGTTTTTAAGCGGTGGTCTAGCCGGAATCGCCGGGATGGCAGAGGTTTCCGGTATTGCCGGTCGTCTTCAGCCCGGCTTAAGCCCCGGATATGGTTATACGGCCATAATTGTGGCCTGGTTGGCGCGCCTCCATCCCGCCTCTCTGGCCTTGGTCTCCTTTTTATTCGGAGGACTTTTAGTGGGGGGCTATGCGATTCAACTAATTGGTTTGCCTTCCGCCACCGTCAATATGCTCCAAGGTTTAATTCTGTTTTTTGTTTTAGGGGGACAGCTTCTCACAAACTATAATATCAAACTAGATAAAGCCCCTAAAAAGACCCTTTCCCGGGAGGTGGAATAATGGATAATTCTTTTATTGTAACCCTGCTTTCTACTGCTGTTATGGCCGGTACCCCGCTTCTTTTTGCCGCTTTAGGGGAAATTTTGGCGGAAAAATCAGGTGTCATCAACTTAGGGGTAGAAGGGATGATGCTGGTTGGCGCTGTAGCGGGTTTTATCGTCAGCGTGGCCACTCAAAACCTTTGGTTAGCCGTGCTTACATCATTAATCGCCGGTGGGCTCATGGCCCTGATTCATGCTTTTCTCACGATTACCCTACGCGCCAATCAGGTGGTTTGTGGTTTGGCTTTAACAATTTTCGGCACCGGTTTTTCCGGGTTTTTGGGTAAATCTTACGTGGGGATTCCGGCACCTGTTTCCTTTAAGGCGTTTACCGTGCCAATATTAGGAGACCTCCCCATCATCGGACCGATTTTCTTTCGCCAGGATGCATTGGTGTATGTGAGCTTCCTGCTCGTGATTGTGCTGGCTTTATTGTTATATAAAACTCATTGGGGCTTATCTTTGCAGGCGGTGGGAGAAAACCCCGCGGCCGCCGATACTGTCGGTATTAATGTTTTTCGTGTCCGCTATATCTCCGTCATTGTCGGCGGTATGCTGGCTGGATTAGGGGGCGCTTATCTGTCTCTGGCTTATGCCCCTTCCTGGCTGGAAAACATGACAGCGGGCAGAGGATGGATCGCTGTAGCCTTAGTAATATTTGCTACCTGGAATCCGACAAAATGCCTGGCCGGTTCTTATATTTTTGGCGGATTAGAAGCGTTAGGCTTTCGTATTCAAACACGCGGCATCGATATTTCGCCCTTTTTTCTACAGATGCTCCCTTACATCGCGACGATATTAGTGTTAATTATGGCCACCCGGGAAACGAAAAACCATCGGGTATCTTCACCCAAGGCTTTAAGCATTCCCTATAATCGGGAAGAAAGATAAAGGAAGAGCTGGGACCTTTAGTAGATGATAAAGTGAAACGAGGAAAAATCATGGAATTATTAAAACAAAAAATCAAAGATGAGGGCAAGATTATCGATGAGGGAATTCTAAGAGTTGATTCTTTTTTAAATCACCAGATTGATCCCCTCTTAATGCAAGCTATGGGACAGGAATTCGCCCGCAGATTTGCGGGCGAGAAAATAACGAAGGTTCTCACTTTGGAGGCTTCGGGGATTGCCATCGCCATTATGACCGCCCTCTCTTTACAAGTGCCTTTAGTTTTTGCCAAGAAAAAAAGGCCCTCAACCATGAGCGATGAAGCATATTTAGGCCATGTCCACTCCTATACCAAGGATGAAGATGTGGATATTATGGTCTCCGCCAATTTCCTCTCCCCCCAGGACCGGGTGTTAATCATCGATGACTTCCTGGCTACAGGAGACGCAGCACGGGGGATGATGGAAATTGTGCGTCAATCAGGAGCAACCATCGTCGGTATTGGTATTGTTATTGAAAAGGCCTTCCAGGACGGGGGCAAATCCCTGCGCGGGGATGGGATTCGGATAGAATCTCTGGCACGTATCGCCAAACTAGAGCACGGCCAAATCTGCTTCCTTTAAGCAAAAAAGGGAACATAACTCGTTCCCTAAACTACCATCAAACTATTTATATAGTAAATTGGCCACTAGATAAACACAATAAACACAGATAAGTAAACGCCCTTCGCCTCGGGATAATTTATTAACCTTATTATTATAAGCAAAAAAGCCAAATATCCCCGTGACAATAACCATCACAACGTAATGAATCAGCAAAAATTCCTTGGACACCATTATGCCGCCTTGTGTCAGAACGACGGATATGCCAACAACGAAGAGAATATTCAGAATATTTGCCCCTAAAACATTTCCCAGGGCTAATCCTCCATGTCCGCTTTTCGTCGCAGCAATTGCCGTGCTCAACTCCGGAACGCTGGTTCCAAAAGCAACAAGGGTCGAGGCAACTACTGAATCCGGAACTCCAATTCGCACAGCTAATATTTCTGACGAACTAACAAGTAGCGATGCACTTCCGGCAATAACTAAAGCCGCTACAATTACAAATAAACTTAAAAGAAAAACCTTTTGCGATGATTGCACTTCCTTCCGTCCAAGCTCATCATCCAAACTGGGGTTCTTCTTTTCTTGTAAGATGATAAAGACCATATAAACAGGTACTAAAGCAACCATTAACAAACCTAACCCTTGTGGGATATTACCTTGGCCTGTTTTGGCAAATGTTACAAGTGAGGGAACTACCATTAATATGATGGCACCAACCAAAATGGTCATCTTTTGTGATTCCTTCCTTCCAACGGGAATCAAACCAAACAGGGCCGCAACACCTAATACCAAACTCGTATTTGTAATCAGAGAACCGACAGCATTCCCCAAAGCAAAACCACTGTTACCTTGAAGTGCTGATATGGTGGATGCTGATAACTCGGGAAGTGTTGTTCCTAAAGATACGATTGTGGCCCCGATTACCACTTCTGATAGTCCCCATGCTTTAGAGAGTTTGGAGGCATTTTCTACCAAAACATCTGCAGCTTTTGTAAGAATTAATAGAGACACTATCAGCACTGCGCACAAAAAAATCGTGTTTAATTGTTGCAGTATTTCTGTCATCCTTAACCCCCTTTATAGAAATAATTTTAAACCATATTTCCACTATATAATAATTATTCCATTTTTACAATAATATGTTATCACCACCATTTCTGAATTTCCTTATAATACGTGGTTTAAATCACTCAATCACGATTACAGCACCGTTTTCGTGATCCATCCACTGATAGAGGAATCTGGCATGACTGGTAAAATTTCGCACACACATATTGGAGCGGGGATAGGTGCCGATGGTGTGGAGATATTCTGTTGGTCCCGGGTCTACCTTTTCTCCTCCTTCTTCCACATAGGCTACCGGAACACCATGAATATAAGCACCCCCGGTAAAGCGAATGGCATATGGTGCATAGCCTCCAATTTCCGAGGTTCCTTTTTGCAGATATTCAAAACGATCTTTCTTTTCTATAGCTTTGAAACTACCTAAGGTGGTTTCAAAGGAATAATCCCCCGGAAGCCCGGTCGTGGACAAGGTATAAGAAACCAAGTTCAGGCCTTTATCATCAACACTAAAGGCGGCTTGGTTTTGTTGCGTCCGGTCTACTACCACCACATGATTTAAAGCCCTTAAGGTAACGGAGGGATCAAGATACTGTTTGGGCACATAATAGTCCCCGCCAAAAGTGGGCACGTTTATATGATAAAAGTCATCTGTTTCACCAAGCAGGCGCACCAAGATCCCATCGGGGATATATCGAAAGCCGGCGGACGTATCTGCTTGTTCATAAGCAGGGGCACTATGATAAAAACGATACCCAAACTCATCTACGGCAGCTTCCCCCTTTTTGGGCGGGTCACCGTAATAGTTTTTGTAGTTTCTGATAAAGTGTAATGGTCCCTGAGTCAGTTGCTGCTCAAGATCCTTGACCCCAGCCTGCATTTTGTCAAAACGAAAGGTCCTCGGGGTGCCAAAAGATGAATGAAGATAACCTTCTTTGGTTTCATCCTCATGACTGCAGGCCACCCGGTACCAAATATCGGAACCTGCAAAATCCCGGCCTTTTGCCTGCTGGAGCAGTGTAACCTTGTCTAAATGATTAACACGACAAACAACAGACGCATCCGGTGCCGGGCTTTCCTTGATTTCTGCGCCGTTTTCTCCGGTAATCAAAAAATAGTCATAAGATATTTTATGGACAAAATACTGGACTTGATCCGTAATTCCTTCCGGGAGTGTTGTGTTGTACACACGAAGCACATCATTTATCTTGTTGGGGCTGATATTTTCCAAAAACCTTATTTGTTCTTCCTGATTAAGACTGGAAACCCTGCCTTCATTCTTATCCTGGGTAATCCGGTCCAGCATAAGGTCATTTTCGAGACCATCTCCGTTAATATTTTCCTCTACGTGCTCCTGGGGTGATTTGGCCAACTTATCTTCGCGGGGTAAATTTTGTGAAGGTGTTAGCTGTTTTCGTGGAGGAGGTGGCGCATCATCTCTGATAAATAAATAACTTGACGCACCGATGACTAGAGCAACGACCAATAATATGCCAATTTTTCGCACCATAAGCATCCCCTATCTGATATGATATATTGTTTTCAAATATATCCTGCTCAGATAATTTTTTTATTATGTATCGGCCCAAGGTCAGGAAATTTAAAATCCCCCCGGCCTGAGCCGAGGGGAAGTTTAATTCAATGATGGACATGTCTTTACCTTGGTATCAAGGGGCTGGGAAAAAGTTCACTTTTACTGGATTAATGCGATGGCAGATGTTAAGGTTTGGGAATCAAGAGGTCCTCGGTAATAAGTAACAAGATAGCCCTCACGATTAATAAAAAAAGTGGTGGGGATGCTGGCAATTCTGTAGGCCATGGCAGCATTCAGTTCCAAATCAAAATAAACGGGAAAATGAAATCCTTCCTCAGCAATATACTTCTCGCCCTTGGCCCTGGTTTCCCGCTGACCGTCAACTAAATCGATCATCATAAACACCACATCCTCTTTCAGAGCACCATAAACCTGATCAAAATGAATCATCTCACTTTGGCAAGGGGGGCACCAGGAGGCCCAAAAGTTTAAAACAACAGGATGCCCTCTAAAATCAGACAGCCTTACCTCTTGGTCCTGAGCATCAAAGACGGTAAAATCCGGGGCCAAGATCTTTTTTTCTTCTTGATGATCTGTCTCTTCTTTGGTCTCCTCAACTATATCAATCCCAGCCGCATCAGGTTGATAACGACCTGTCAAATTGTTATAGGCAAGATAAGCTCCGGCAATCAAGATAACGAGCAGCATGACAAAAAAAAGAGATTTCACACGGTTCATATTTTAATCTCCTAAAATGTTAGTAGGGTGATAAGCTTTCCCATGATACCTGTGGCCATCAAGAGACCGACCACAACCAGAAAGCCTCCCGAAATAAGATTAATCATCCGATAATGCTTTTTGATCAAAGCAAAGGTTGATTTTAACTGGTTGATTAAAATGGCACTGAGCATAAAAGGAAGGCCCAGCCCCATGGAAAAACTCAGGAGCATCAAAATACCCTTTATTGTTTCACCTCCGGAGGCGGCCAACATCAAAGCCGAGCCTAAAAAAGTACCGACACAAGGTGTCCAGCCCACAGAGAAAACCATACCAAATAGAATCGTGGAGAAAAAACTGCCCTGAGAGGTGTTGGAGCTAAATTGGCGGTTAAAATTCACCCAAGGGATTTTGATCAAACCCATAAAATTTAAGCCAAAGAAAATCACAATCGTACCCAAGATCAAATTTACAATCTGATGGTATTTTATGAGAAAGCCGCCCATGGTGCCGGCAAATGCCCCCAGGGCAACAAACACCAGGGTAAAACCTAAGACAAAACCCGCGGCATTGAGCAGGGTTCTAAATGGGGAACCGTCATTTTCCTGACCGGTAAAATAAGAGATATAAACCGGCAGCATCGGTAGTAAGCATGGTGAAATAAAGGTGATTATTCCTTCCAAAAAAGAAATCAGGTAATCCATATTAGGTCCTTTCCCTATCTCCTTGTCTTTTCGGTTTTTATCTCATGCGGATGCTGCAGTTAAAGGGTAGCCACTAAAACCGCCTTAATGGTATGCATTCTGTTTTCCGCTTCATCAAAGACCACGGAATGACGACTGCGAAAAACCTCATCCGTAACCTCACGAATATCATAGCCCTGATCCCGCTGTTCTTGGGCCATTCGCGTTTCAAAATCGTGGAAGGCAGGCAGGCAATGCATAAAAATTACATCGGGATTTTCCGTCTGCTCCAGTAATGCCCGATTTACCTGATATGGCGTTAAAAGCTTTACCCTCTCCGGGATTTGCGCTTCCTCACCCATAGAAGCCCAAACATCGGTGTAAATAACGTCTGCTCCCTTGACTCCCTCGAGAGAGGCGTCAAAACTTAAAACAGCGCCGGTTTCTTTTGCTACTGCTTGGGCCTTAGCCATGATGTCTTCATTGGGGCTAAGTTCTTGTGGCCCCACAGCCACAAAATGCATGCCCATTTTAGCGCATCCATACATCCAAGCATAGGCCATATTGTTGCGGGTATCCCCCACATAGACCACTTTTACCTTGTTAAGAGGTTTCGCCACATGTTCTTCAATCGTCATAAGGTCCGCCAGTATCTGTGTGGGATGATCTAAATCCGTCAGGCCATTCCATACGGGTACCCCGGAGTATTCCGCCAGTTTCTCAACTACCGCTTGTTCGTAGCCACGGTATTCAATACCGTCATAAAAACGCCCTAAAACCCGTGCGGTATCCTCGAGAGATTCCTTTTTACCCATCTGAGAACTGTTGGCATCCAAAAAGGTAACATGGGCTCCTTCTTCTAAGGCAGCGACCTCAAAAGCACAGCGCGTACGTGTGGAGGTTTTTTCGAACAATAAGACAATATTTTTCCCGCGCAGCAGATAATTATAGATGCCACTTCTTCTCTTACTCTTTAAATCTTTTGCCAAGTCCAACAAATATCTAATCTCACCAGGAGTAAAATCCATCAAGGTGAGTAAGCTTCTGCCCTTTAAATTGACTGCCATTTAATCTCCTCTTTTCAACTTGATTAAGTTGTATAAATGTATGAAATATTATATCAGTTTTGGTTTAGAAAACAAATATTATTATGCAAATTTTCTTTATCGACCTTCCACGAAGGAAGACAGAATACCGCTGATGATAGATAGTACCAAGGCGCCAAAAATAAAGGACCAAAATCCCTGAATTGAAACCCCAACGACGACCGCCTCAACAATTTTTAACATCAAGCCATTGATAATAAAGGTAAATAGTCCCAGTGTAAGCAGATTAAGAGGCAAGGTAAAAAATAAAACTATCGGGCGAATAACAGCATTAACAACACCCCAGACGATTGCCGCCACCAAAGCCGAAAAAAATCCTGAAATTTCAATTCCCTGAAACAAACTTGCCGTGATCAGTAAAGCCACTGCATTTAACACCCAGCGCACAACCATACCGTACATCTCAAGACCTCCCTTCTTTATTATCATTATATGACAAAATATCTTTCTAAACTATAAGTTTTTCTCTCTCTTGGCATAATAATAGGGTCGGACTTAAAATATTTCATTGTTTTTCCCTGAAAGATTTGTTAGAATTAATTGGTTTGGTAAGTTTTACCGTTTGAAGGAGGAATCTAATCATGAAAGATCCTAGATTTGCAACCTTAGCAGAAAATATTGTGCAATATTCCCTGAAGATACAACCGGGAGAAAAAGTGCTCATTGAAGTAACCGGCTTTGTGACAGAGCTTGCTAAGGAGCTCATTCAGAAAATTTATCAGGCAGAAGGATTGCCTTTTGTCTCCATAAAGAGTCCTGAAATCAACCGCCTGCTTTTGCAAAATACTGCTCAGGAGCATTTGGAGTATATTGCTCGCTGGGAAGCGGAGCGCATGAAGGACATGGATGCCTACATCGGCATTCGCGCCGGAGATAATTCCTACGAGATGAGTGCCGTTCCGGAAGAAAAAATGCAATTATATATGAAATATTGGGTGGATCCGGTACACCATGGGATTCGCGTCCCCCAAACAAAATGGGTGGTTTTAAGATATCCGAATAATTCCATGGCCCAGTTAGCCGGCATGAGTACCGATGATTTTAGTGATTTTTATTTCCAGGTTTGCAACCTGGATTATCAAAAAATGTCGCGGGCCATGGACCCCTTGGTGGAGCTTTTGAACCAAACGGATCAAGTGAAAATTACCGGCCTCGGTACCGATTTGTCTTTTTCCATTAAGGACATTCCCGCGATCAAGTGCGACGGACATCTTAACATTCCTGATGGTGAAGTGTATACGGCACCGGTAAGAGATTCGGTAGAGGGGATCATCACTTATAATACGACCACCTCTTACCAAGGAAACACCTTTGAAAATATTTCTTTTGAGTTTAAACAGGGTAAAATCATTAATGCCCGCTGCAACCAAACTGAGAAGCTGAATAAGATACTTGATACAGATGAGGGCGCCCGCTTCATCGGTGAGTTTGCTCTGGGGGTGAATCCTCACATCACCACACCGATGAATGATACACTATTTGACGAAAAGATCATGGGCAGTTTTCATTTTACCCCCGGATCCTCCTATCAGGATGCTTTTAACGGCAATAAATCAGCCATCCATTGGGATTTAGTCTCCATCCAGACAGAGGAATATGGAGGAGGCCGGATTTATTTTGACGACGTCTTAATCCGTGAAAACGGCCGCTTTATACCTGATAGCCTGCAGCCCCTCAATCCGGAAAATCTCAAATAACCCATACATAAAAATGGTCTCGAGGGAAAAGCTAGCTAAAAGGAGTAAGTTTATTAAGGGTGATATCCGGTGAAAAAGCTGCGGCCTGCTCTTGTAATTCTTTTTTTAGCAATTGTTCTTTTCTTTTCCCAGGATATAACTAAAAATTATCCGTCTCTACAGAGTTTATCTCAAGATCAAACTACGCCGCATGCCAGTTACTGGCTGGTAGACAAGGCCAACAACGAGACTCTTACCCACACCTCGGTTCCCTTGAGTGTGGGGGATGAATACATTGACTCTAACAACAGGGTTTTTCGTATTACGAAGATTATCAAAGACAAAGCCTATGTGGAGCAGATCAAATAATCCATTAAAAATGCCTGAAAAGAATTTTCTCTTTTCAGGCATTTGGTAGTTAAAGACCCTTAAAAGATTTTTAAATTATTTCAGACCCTTAGAATTTTTTGCCGCTTCGGCACTTCTGCTTAGGGCAATTTTCCCGGTCCGGACAATTTCAATAATACCGTGCCCTTTTAATACCTCGCAGAGCGCATCAATTTTATCTTCTTCCCCGGTTAATTCAATTACCATGGTCTCAGGATGCACATCGACAATTTTAGCGCGAAAAATATCTACAATGTCGACAATATCGGAACGGTGCTCCGGCAAGGCCCAGACCTTAATCAGGGCCAGATCCCGGTTAATGGAATCTACCTTGGTGAGATTAACAATTTTAATAACATCTACTAATTTACTAAGTTGATTTACGACCTGATCCAGCTCATCCTCATTTTCCACATCCACTACCAGGGTAATTCTAGTCATATCCGATTCCTCAGTGGAACCGGCAGCAATACTTTCAATATTAAATGCCCTGCGGGAGATCAGGCCAGAAATATGGGTCAACACCCCCGGTCTGTTTTCCACCAGAACTGCCAATGTATGTTTCACAGCTTAACCTCCTATCATCTGATCAATGGGGGCACCGGCGGGTACCATAGGCAACACATTTTCCTGATCACAAACCACCACATCAAGAAATACAGGACCAGAATGCCGATTGGCTTCCTCCAAGGCAGGATATAATTCTTCAGGCTTCTCTACCCTTATTCCTTTAGCCCCAAAGGCCTCCACAACTTTAACCAAATTTGTTTCCGTTCCGTATCTGGAACAGGAATATCGTTGATCATAAAAAATTCTTTGCCATTGGCGCACCATGCCCAAACCCTGATTATTAATAATCGCCACTTTAATCGGCAAATTTTGCTCCACTGCAGTTGCTACTTCTTGGATATTCATTAAAATGCTACCGTCCCCGGATATTGTCCATACTGCCTCACCCGAATTCCCCAATTGAACCCCGATGGCTGCCGGCAACCCATATCCCATGGTGCCCAATCCCCCTGAAGTGACGAATCTGCGCGGTTTTTTGAAGTCATAATACTGGGCCGCCCACATCTGATGTTGTCCTACATCTGTCACCAAAAAAGCAGACCCATCTGTTAAATCATTTATGGCCTTAACCACCCTTTGAGGTTTAATCACCTTGCCGTTCTCCTCAAAGCGCAGAGGATGTTCCTCTTTCCAAGATAAAACCTGTTTTTGCCATGATGCGATCTCACCCGGTTCAACTATTTCGTTCAGTAAAGGTAAGGACCATTTTAAATCTCCTAAAATTTTAATGTCGGTGCGCACATTCTTATTAATCTCCGCCGGATCAATATCCATATGCACAATCTGCGCTTCCGGCGCAAACTTTGATACCATCCCGGTCACACGGTCATCAAATCTCACACCAATGCCGATTAAAAGGTCACATTGGGTAACACTTTGATTTGCCGTATAAGTCCCATGCATGCCCAACATACCCAAATGCAGTTCATGATCGGCAGGAAGGCATCCTAAACCCATGAGGCTAGAGACCACGGGAATTCCTGTCTTTTCGATTAATGAGATAAACTCAGACCATGCACCGGCAATTCTCAACCCACCGCCGACAAAGATAATGGGTTTTTTCGCCTTTTTGATAACTGCGGCTAATTCCTCAACTTTAGCAGAATCCCCCTCAAACAAAGGTTGATAGCCGCGCAAATGTATGCTTTCAGGATAAGAAAAATCTTCTTTCATGCCTGTAATATCCTTAGGAATATCAATTAATACCGGTCCCGGTCGACCGGTCCGGGCGATATAGAAAGCTTCTTTTACCCTCTTCATCAAGTCTTGAGGACGCTTTACCAAAAAGTTATGTTTCGTAATAGGCGTGGTAATACCGGTAATATCCGCCTCCTGGAAGGAATCCTTCCCGATGAGAGAAGTTCCCACCTGGGAGGTAATAAACACCATCGGTACCGAATCCATATTAGCGGTAGCAATCCCAGTCACCAAATTGGTTGCCCCCGGGCCGGAGGTAGCCAGACAAACCCCTACCTTGCCTGTAGATCGAGCATAACCGTCAGCCGCATGGGCAGCACCTTGCTCATGTCTGGCAAGAATATGGGTAATACCGGAATCATAAAGAGCATCATATATATTAAGAGCCGCACCGCCGGGATACCCAAAAACCAGTTCTACCCCTTCTTCTTTTAAACCGGCTACAACAGCCTGAGCACCAGTCATCAACAAAATTTTTCCCCTCCATCATCTTTCGTTCCAAATAAGGTAAAAAAAATAAAATATTACGCCTATTTTATCACTTCGGATATTGAATAGCAACATGCTATTTCCCTTTCATCTTGTGCCGGATTACTAATTCGATTATAAAATACTGCGCACCGCTTGTTCCAACTGGTCTAAATTGCGGCATTCCATCACTTCGCGGCAATAATGACCATAGATTCCGATGATACTGTCGTCCTGATTCCATTTTTCCTTTGGCTCCGGATTTAACCAATAAACATGCTTTACCTTTTCGTTAATCATCTTTAATTCTTCCACACGGGGGGGATACCAATTATTCTTCCCATCCCCCAAGATGATTACTGTCGTTTTGGGATCTAAAAGGTGCCCAAAATTCTGATTAAAGATTTCAAATACCTGGCCAAAATTAGAGATCCCCAGGCGGGAACAACGGGTTTGGGTGAGAGCCCGACTGATTCCCTCTCCCACATGGCCGGTTTTAATTTGCGTGGTAATCTCGGCAATCTCGTCAACAAAGAGAAAGGCTCTTAAATCATGAAAGCGCCGGGCCATAGCATAGACCAACTGCAGGAGAAAAGCGCTGTAGATGGCAACTGAGCCGGAAATATCACATAAAAGGATCAATCTGGGTCTATCCATTACCTTGTCCCGATACAATAACTCCTCCGGTGTACGCCCCATACGGGCGGCCTTTCTCAACACCCGTCTCATATCAACCCGTCCGGATTTTGCGGGTTTAAAGCGATAGGAATATCGGGATGCTAACTTATTGGCTAAGCGGGCTACCCGTTTTTCCATCTCTTTTACCTGAAATTCATTTAAAGAGGCAAAATCCTTTTCCATTAAGTTCTCTTCCGTCAGTAGCTCTTCTAAGCCTTGACGACCTTTTTTCTCTACTAAAATTTTTTCGACACGATAGCGCATATATTGTTCAAGATCTTTTAACAACTGCAGATTTTCCCTAGCCGCTTCCCCTTCCCGCTCCAAAGCGTTTTCCACCATAAACCATTCCATCTTAACTTTTAACTGTTGCAGGAGTTGGTCCACATGATCTTCTTCCATCTCCAGGCCTGCGAGAAGCTTTTCCGCCATGGCAATTAAATCTTCAGAACGTTTCCTTTTTACAGCTTCATAAAGAGCTCGGGAAGCCCGGCCCATACCGGCTTTTCCCGTACCTGATCCATCGACACTCGTGCCAAATCCGCTGCTGGAATCGGGCTTTTGTAAAGCGTCGGGTCGCTTTGCCTCGTCCCGAAAAAATAAGCGGAAAGCCAAATCAAAAACGGCACCATCCGTCTCGCTTTTGACCAAGGTGGCTTTTAGTAATATATAAAACTTTTCCGGCTCATCAATGCCAAAGGAGGTCAGAGCGGTCAGGGCATCCATTAACTCCCCGGGAGAAACCTTTAGGCCCCCATGACGCAGGGCATGAACAAATGATAATATTTTCTTTTCCATAGAAATAATCCTCCAAGTAAATCTTAGTTTATCATATCATAGGAAGGGATTATTTCTGCAGTCTATATTTCATTTTTTTGTTGTGATATACTGGTTTATATGATGATAAAGCGGAGGTTTGGCATGCTGTCCATAGATGATATTAAAGAGAGTTTAAAACAGGTAGACTATTTATGTGACCAGAACCTGGCCACAATTTTGAGTTTAGCTTCCCTGCTCAAAAAACCTCTACTCTTAGAAGGTCCGGCAGGGGTGGGGAAAACAGAACTGGCCAAATCCATGGCCCTGGCTTTTGATTTGGAATTGATTCGCTTGCAGTGTTATGAAGGCCTGGACGAACATCAAGCTCTCTATGAATGGAATTACCAAAAGCAGCTTTTGTACTTACAATCCACAGTAAAAAACAATACCAATTGGTCCTCAGCCCAAAAGGACATCTTTTCCACCGACTTTCTTTTGGCCCGTCCCTTACTGAAAGCCTTCCTCTCGGAAAAACCGGTGGTGCTTTTAATTGATGAAATCGATAAAAGCGATGAAGAATTCGAGAGCTTTCTCTTGGAAGCCCTTTCTGATTTTCAAGTTACCATTCCGGAATTTGGCACGGTACAAGCAAAATCAATACCCATGATGTTCTTGACCAGCAATGGCTCCCGGGATTTTAGCGACGGTTTGAAACGCAGATGTGTCCATTTTTTTATCGATTATCCCGACTTTGAGCGGGAATTAGCAATTATCCGATCGAAAGTGCCGGGAATATCGGAAAACCTGGCACAGCAAATTGTAGATTTTATTCAGCAACTACGGAAACAAAAGCTGCGCAAAAAGCCCAGCATCGCCGAAACTCTAGACTGGGCCAAAGTGTTATTAGCCTTAAATATTGAATCTTTACAGGACGAAAGAATTAAAGATACCTTTAATTTTATTCTCAAATACCAGGAGGACATTGCCTTGGTGACGGCAAAATAAGGGTAAACTTGATGGTTTTGTCTGTAAATTAAAGGAATGCAGGTACGGTTCGGACCGACCCTGCGTTCCTCCCTGCCATTACTGCTCACGGGCACAGCAAACTGCGATCCGATCTTGTCCCCCATAGGTACAGGTATACAAAATCAGATCCCACTCACTGTTCTTTAATTCTTCCGCAGCCGTCGGCTGCACAACACCGATTTCTTTAACTTGATAGGTGCTCTCAATGCCGTCCATATCGGTAAAAAAACACCATCGCCCCTTTCCAGCTTCGATAAAAAACCAAAATGGCGTTTGTAGTTGTGTCCGGCAATAACCAGATTGTCGTTCCAGGTGGAGCCGAAATGACGGCAGGGAGCTATTTTCAGCCTCTCCTCATCCCATGAGGACATTACGGGAAGCTCCAGATCCAGAGCAGGAATAGAAAGATAGCCGATATAATCCTGGCCGTCGATTTCCCTTACGGTCATATCATCCCCGGGAAACCGCTGCAGCCCCTGATTTTGATCTCCAATTGCGGCGGCCTGCACATCTGGCAGCAAGGCTCCGGCAATTTGTCCCGCCATATGATCCTCATAAAGGTTATGCAAAAGCAAGAACAATGCCGCACCAACCAACACTGCTCCCGCAATCATCAGTACTTTACCCTTACCCGCTTTATTTTCCATATTCTTTTCTCTTCTTAAGGAAAGTCCATTGCCACCCTAGAGCAAACAAGATCAGCCCCATAACCGCTAATATTGGAATCGGCCAGTTAAGCTGTCCGGCTTTGATCAAAGAACCGCTATCCCCAGGGGAGGGCGAACCGCCAAGAGCAGGGATCGCTGGATCAGGAGACACCTCTACCCCCGGTGGTTCGGGAGGATCAGTGGGTGACGGCACAATAGGAACGGGATCCGTCGGATCACTTGGTTCAGAGGGGCCCGGGTCCACCGGAAGCTCTGTATTAAAGCTATTGGTAATCGTGGTCCTGGTGTCTGATGTGGCGTAGCTTACCGTATAACCTGCCGGTACCTCTGTTTCGGTAACACTCCACCGGTAATTTTTACTCAATTTGCTCCAGGTGTACGACCAGGCATTGGCCTCAGAGAGCTTGATGGTATCGTAAACTTCATCATCCCGGAGCAGCTTAATCGTCACACTGCCCGGCCTTTTTTTTTGCCCATCTTCTGCCCATACTTTTTTCACAGTTATTTTTGTTGTATTTGATGAGCCGCCGCCACCACCGCCGGGACGTTTCTCAACCTTGGGCGTGGCATTCACATCATAGATTAGATCTTCTCCGTCCCCACTGAGCAGGGGCAGGGAAACGAGGAAGGGGGAAATGGCATAGTAACCGGACACGCTTCCTCTTTGAACGATCAGATAAAGACCCGTGCCTAAGGTATCAAAGGTCACAGAGCCCTCTCTGCCGGAGGTTTTCCTGATACCGGTCAAGCCTTGATCTGCCGCGTAAACAGCAAGGTGCTGAGCCAGACCTTCCTCATTCAGATCACCAAGGCTGATGCCAGAATCCTTAAAATCCTCTGTATGCATATAGGACGGGTGAAGATTATCCGCCTCTGCTTCGGCCACCTGATACAGAGTAAGGGAGGCACCGGGAACAACCCGATTACTGCCCCCTTCCTTTAGCGTCACGGTAAGGGAAGAGGTACGTTGATCATTACTGTTTCCGGCACCTAAAACTGTCGTACTTACAAATAACAACAGTAAGAGTGCGCTGAAAAATATGAGGATTTTATTATTTTTATCAAACATGATTATGAGCCTCCTTAAACCTCATCCTTCTTGGTTCGGAATTTTACCAACAGTAACACCAATAGCACCAGCAGCATGGGTACGGCGATAATCGGTGTCACAATCAAAGGATCGATCCGATATGCATCGGCGGGGAGATAAATTGTGGGCTTTGCCTGCTCCCCCTCAATCCTGGTGCCCCGCACCAAAAGACGTTGGGTATTGATGCCGTACGGCGTACAGGTGAGCAGGGTACAATAATCCTCTCCCTCTATGATAAACAAATCATTCAGCTCATCAGGCTCCACAATAAGAATCTGATCCACCTCATAGGTGAGCACTTTGTTCAGAACAGTTAAAGTGAAGGTATCGCCCAACTCCAGCTTATCCAACTTTGTAAACAGACTGGCACTGGGAAGACCACGATGGGCGGTGATCACAGTGTGGGTACCGGGTCCGCCCACCGGCAGACTGGACCAGTCAAAATGCCCCGCCGCCACATTCAAAACAGAATCAGCGACGTCATGATAAATAGGCAGCTCCACCTTGATCTTTTCTATGCTGACATATCCCATCATTCCGTTGCCGGTTACATTAAGTAGCTTGTTATATTCATCAAGGCGACTGGGATTAACCAAAGGAAACTGATTAGTGCGTATTTTGGCATTATAAGCATCCGCAGCTGAAAATAAAGCAGAAAAGTCCTCCGGGGTAAGATCAGCAAGGACATCTTCATAATTCACAATGGCCCGAGACTGGGTTTTCGAATTCCAGTAATTACTAAGGGCAGGATATAACAGCACCGAGAGCCCCACAAAAAATATGGAAACTAAGATAATACTGGCTAAATGCTTCTTCATGGCGTTCTCCCTACAGTTATATTGCATATCTTTCCCGGTTGGGGGGCGGCCCATACCGCCCCGTCCGGAAAAGAATTTCTGATATGCTGATATGCTGATATGTTGATAATAGATTTTTACAAGGTTTAACTGTTTTAGTTGCGTCCGGCGGACATTATCTTTCTGGTCACCATTAGGATCAAAGCACCGCCCATGAGCAGGCCGCCGATCACATAGAAGATGGTGGTGCCGATACCCCCGGTCTCAGGCAGTACGGTGCCGGTAAGGTTGACTACGGCTACTTCGTTCGTCAGATATCCGTTCGTTGAGCTTGCAGCGCTAATCACTACTGCTTGGCGTGCCGTAAGAGGGTTATAGCCGTCAGGAGCCTGGGTTTCTTCCAGGTAGTAGGTGCCTTCAGCCAGACCAAAGATCTTGGCAGTGCCGGCCTCAAT
This sequence comes from Dehalobacterium sp., assembly GCA_040766325.1. Taxonomy (GTDB): domain Bacteria; phylum Bacillota; class Dehalobacteriia; order Dehalobacteriales; family Dehalobacteriaceae; genus Dehalobacterium. Next base: position 45,392 of record JAXGQR010000014.1, read on the forward strand.
AGCAGCGCCGGTTTCACCTGCAACAGCTACACGGTATCCACCAAGTGTTGCATCCCATACAACGGGAATTTCATTTCCGCCGCTCAAGGCGTCATAGAGCTTAAATTCCGCTCCGGTCAGTTTGTTGCCTTCAGCAACGGTTTCTTTATATTTTTGGAGGTTAAAGCCATAGACGTAGGTATGGGTTTCGGTGGTCGGTGGTACATCATCTGGATCATTAGGATCACCAGATCCGTCGGGATCCTCAGGGTCAACTAGTGTCCAATCCATATCCACACTGTTTTCATTATCGTACACAGCATCTTTGTCAACCGTGGCGGTATAGTTAATCTCCACAGAAGACTCGGTGGGGTAGGAATCTTTAATAGGGATAGTGATGGTTATGACCTGACCGTTCACGACAACGGAATAGTCGGCTGGCGCATCCTGTGTTGCTCCGTTAATTTTTACAGCAAGATCGTTGTTATAAGTAAAGCCGTCATCAAGGGTATCGATAAAAATATACTCTTTGACCTGGCGTTCACCGTCATATTTGGGGATGAAAGCATTGATTTTGAAATAAACTTCATCTCCGATGGAAGAGGTATTGGTAGGACCCCAGTTAATTCCATTAGAGGATACGTTTTTACCTTGTTCAGTGCCGTCATCGGGATCCTCAGGGGTGGGATCTTCCCAGCCGGGTATCTTGTTTTTATCCCTAATGATAACGGCAGAATCAACGTTGGTCACGGTCACCAGAGTGCCAAGGTCACTGGTAATCAGATAATAACCGTAGGAGACACCGTCCCACATCACAGTAGTGCTTGAGGCGGGTACATTCTCAAGATCTGGTGTGCCAGGAAGTGACTGGCCCTTAAGCCATGTGATAATATCCGAGTCAGTTTTGTCTTCTTTTACACCCACATTATGGGTAGTGGTAGAACCAACCTGAGTTAGGGTAAAAGGACTGTCAACACGGCTTACCAAGCTGTACCAGGGATCGGTTGACTTAATGGTGTAGGACACAGCACCTTCAGCGTAGGTTGCGTCAAAGATCTTGTAACCGGCATAATTGTGATCAATAGTGGCGTTTTCAACTGTGATGCTGCCGCTTCCGGCGGCAAAATCCATGGTGCTCAGAGCCAGAATCGTGATCAGCACGAGCAGAATAGGAGAAAACTTTTTCATTAGAAACATCCTTTCATTTTATATTTGGCTTTTTAAAACCTTTTCTTACTTTTTTTATTGGGATTTATAATAAATATATTAAGAATACATCCGGCACAGTTTACCTTGCCTTAAGGAAGAGGTCTATTAGCCACCCCTCCTTTCATATCTGCGCCTCACGCCATACCCGTACATTAGACCAGCACCTAGCATTAAAACAAGGCCTGCCATTGTATATAGTGTGGTTCCTGTCCCGCCGGTTTCCGGCAGACTGTAGGCGGTTTTGTTGAATACCTTGATCACGCCGTCAGTAACGCCCTCGTTATTCTCGTAGGTCACGGCATAGCCCGGTGGGGGCTCGACTTCCTTGACATAGTAATAATAAGTTTTGCCGTTACCGTCACTGACAGGGAGATCGCTCCATTTCTTTTTCCAGTTGCCGGCGGCGTCCAGAGTGAAGCTTTCGAAAAGTTCTCCTTGCGGCACCGTCTCGCATTTGCGCCACAGCTGGAGATTTACCTCGTCGGGCAAACCGGTGGTTTTTTCCGAGCCATCCGGTTCCTGCCAGTGTTTTTCTACATATAATGACGCCCGCGCTATATTTTTAAAGGTGATTTCTCCTTTTTCCCCAATCGTCTTTTCCGGACTGGTCGCTTCAAAAAGTTGGCCGCCCCCTACTTCAGGTATCAGTGTCAATACCTCATCATGCGCTTCAACAGATGCGATCTGTTGCCGATCTATATGCAGTTCCTTTACTCTGTATTCTCTGACATTAATTAAATCCGGCACAGTCACAGTCTGATCTGCCCTTAAGGTAAATACCCCCGTAACGGGATCAAAGCTCACTGGACTGCCGTCTTCATATACTGCAGGCCCTTTGTATATCTCATACTCTGTATCTCCGGCACCTTTATTTAAAAATAACTGGAAATAGAAGTCGGCGTTTGGATCTATTCTGGGATCAACATCTTCAACTTTTTTGGTAATTTTTAAATTTTCCTTCTTGAAAGTAGGCAAATTAAACTTCAAAGCCAAGTTTGAAAAATGGGCACCACGTTCCAAGTAATAGAAGGACATTTTATGTTTTGAATATGCTGTATTATTCCATGTTCGCCCAGCCAATGCAAAAGCAGCGCTGATAGATGTGTCCGGCTCATTATCTACCTTTACAACACCTGATGCAAAATTGATTGAACCGCCCATAGCACTATGGACACCACCGATATCAAGAACCAAAACATCATCAATAAAGACCCAGGCATCATCGTCACCGGAAAAAGTGAAAACCATGTCTTGGGGTGCAGAACCATCTTCATGATAAATTTTACCGTCCGGGGGCATCAGAAACTCAGCCTTCAAACTCAGTCCAAAGAAATGATTATACTCTCCATCAGTGGTTGCGATATCCTTTTTAGTATTGTCGTAATCATTAAAAGGGAAAAATCCTATGGGTCCTCCATCGCTATGCTCATATGTGGGACGATAAACTTGAAAATTTCTATTATTCACCTGTGACGTATCATAATATGCATAACTCTCATCACTATCAAAATAGTAGTAACCCTTGTTATCCTTCTCAAACAAATGATTGACATCCATATAGGCCTTTTTGTAATCATTATTAGTACCATTGAACAAGTAATCCAAGCTTTGAGTGCTGCCGGTAACTGAAGAATTGAGCCTTGGATAGCCATTAGTATCCAAGGTATTGCTTAGAATTCCTTGGTATGCTTTATCAGACCCGGTCCAGTCGTTAAATGCTGAACCCCCTACTTTGTTAAATGTAAAAGCTCTTGAATTATTTATCCCAGGAATGCTGTAATTAAATAAATTGATGGTAATGCCATCCGACCTGCTATCGACAGTATCTACCTCATAGTTTGGGGGAGCTGCCAGAGGCATGATCATTAGCTGCAGGCACTCATCGGCATGGGTATGTTCCGACAGTTCACAGATCAGGTTTCCTTCCTCATCATAGCAGTCTTCTCCGTGCCCATGCTCTTCCAGACCACAAAAATATTCCTTTTCCTGCTCTTGAGGGGATTCTTCTACCAGCCGGCACTCGTCGGCATGGGTATGCTCCGACAGCTCACAGATCAGGTTTCCTTCCTCGTCATAGCAGTCTTCGCTGTGCTCATGTTCTTCCAGGCCACAAGAATAATCCTTGCCTTCTCCGTCTTTGATCGCACTTTCACCGCTATCGCCGTCACTACTTCCACCATCACTGTGATAGCATGCCTCGGTGTGAGTATGTTCTTCCTGGCCACAAGTCAGAACCCGCACCTCAATGAGTTCGCTTTCCGACTGCCGGAAACACTCCTCCGTGTGCCGGTGTTTAAGAACCTCAGGGATTTTGCAAATCAGGTTATCACCCTCGTCAAAACATTTCCCGGTGTGCTTGTGCAGAACAACTTCTTCTTGATCGCAATCCAAGGTCCGCTCCGTCTCGTAGCAGTCATCACTATGTACATGCCCCTGCGGTCTTTCTTCTTCATCGCAGGTTAATTCAGCTATCCATTAGTAACAGGAGTCACCGTGCTCATGGTCGTCGCCTTCCCCATCGCTTTCCTCTCGATCACAGATGAACTCCCCTTTTTCTTGGGAATAACATTTCTTGCTATGGCTATGCCCGGAGTCCTCCTCTTCTGTGCAGATCAAAATTTCATCTTCTTGATAGCAGCTATCGTCATGGATATGCTCCTCAATTTCCGGCAAGGGACAAATCAAATCCCCATCACTGTCATAGCAATCCTTATTATGTGTATGTACCACAAAATCCGCATAACCACACATCACTTTACCCGCATCGTCTTTGCAGTCAGCAGTATGTTTATGGATCTCTAAGGTTTCATGGGTACAGATTATTTCCTTTCCGGATTCAACCATTTCGGTGCTATAGCAAGCATCCGTATGGACATGCTCTTCCAGCCCGCAGATGGTCTCCCGTTCCATAGTTATTGCAGGAAGAATTAACGCATAGGTGGTAATGAACACTACAACATCCCCCATGAAGCTGACTGCTTTATGCCAACGCCTTTGTCTCCGTTGTTCTGCGATAAATTTTGCTGCGCATTGCAGTATACCGTGACCCATCCGTCATCCTCCTTTCTTCAGTATTTAAGTGACCCAAATACATTGAGCGGCCAAAATCGGAATACCAGCTTGCCGACGATTTGTTCCTGCGCAATACTGCCCATCATGGTGTTGCGGGAATCAACAGAAACATCACGGTGATCTCCCAGCACAAATATTCTTGCTTCCGGTACCTGATAGGGCAGCTCAATATCGGTATCGCCAAAGTCCTTTTCTTCAATATATGGTTCATCCAACGTCTCGCCGTTGACGATAATCGATCCGTCTTCCTTAATATCGATCCAGTCACCGGCCTGGGCAATGACCCGTTTGATCAGAACCTTGTTGTTGTAATAAAAGGCCACAATTTCACCTGGCTTATAATCAGAGCTTTTAAGAGAAACCACAATATCTCCGTCCTGCAGAGTGGGTGTCATGGAGCTGCCATGAATCTGGAGAACGGGCAGCCACAGGGTTGCGACAAGGATCGCTACCGCCGCTACGGTGATCAAGGTGTATATGGTGCTGCGCAGTACTTTGAAATATTGGTTGCGATAACGTTCCCTTTTTAATTCCGCTTTTAAAAGTGCTACCGATGGTCTCGCAAGGTTTTTTTTCTTATTGTTAATTTTCATCTATGATTTCCTTTTGATGATTAGAATGGAGAAGAGCTTGGGACAACTCATCCCAATATGCTGCCGCTTCCTCTTTTGCGGCGGCAATCATCTTGGCACACTTTTCACGCGTATTATGCTCTAGCTCCCGGCATTTTTGCTCTGTCTCAGCAAGAATCTGTGCTGCTTTTTCCTGACTTTCGGCCAAGATCCGGGTACTGGTGGTCTCCTGTTCCGCCCGGATTTTTTCCTGATCCCCATGGAGGCGTTCAATGTTCTCTAGATATTGAGCGCATGCGTTTTGAGCAGCCTCAAATACGCCATTAATTTGGAGAGCTGCTTCAGCAATAGAACCGGCTTGATTTATTTTTATTTCTCTTTGTTGCAGCTGATTCAAGGCGTCATTTAATTGTTGCTGCAGATTTTCATTCTCTTTGCTTTGGTCAATCAGCATTTCCAGCAAATCGGCCCGCTTTAATTTTCTCAGTTCGATATCAGTCATATGCACCATCCTAATTTCAAACGGCTTCATCGCTATTTTGGGGATGAAAGCGATGTCGTCGTGTAGTAATATTTTACAGCGGATTTCATTCCACAAAAGATAAAAAATACGAGAAGTATCAGGCTCTATCAAGACAAAAAAAATAGCAACCAGTTTTTATGCAACTGGCTGCCATTTGAAGGCCCTATAGTTTTGCGCCACAGACTTTCGCCTGTTTTGCCCTTTCATATACAATTATCGATATAAACTATATATAATATGATGGATAATGTGAATGGTACAATTGTTCCAATGCAAATAAGGTTTTTTGCGATGAAAATACAAGAAAAGCATCCTTCATGCTGCTGAAGAATGCTTAACAATGGTCTAATAGATTAAAAGCCAGTGTCAACTTATCTTGTACTTATCTTTAAATTCGGCGACTAAATAGGGGTTTATCCCCCCGTCATTCAACATCTTACTAAATACTTCATATGAAGACAATAATTCAACATCTATCGGCTTATGCAAAATCAAAAGATGATACATACCTTTTTTGAAGGATTCTATCGCCTTATGATAAGCCTCGGTTTTATAATAAGCGAAGGCCAGAAAAAAGTAAGTATAGTTCATCCGTTCATAGGAATCCACATCTTGTTGATAGAGAAGAAGTTCATTGCCTACTTGAATAGATTTTTTATATTCACCAGATAAATAAAACATTGACTGCAGCGATATTTTAACAGATATTACATTTTGCTTATCTCTGATGTTCTGATTGTTAAGGATTATTTCATTTGCTTTTAATACCGCACATTTCGCATTAGGTAAATCTCCCGTTATTTGATAGCAGGATGAGAGCATGATATATAAACCTAATATACAGTCATCATTAAGAAGCTGTACATCCACCATATTAATCAACCTGTTTATCTCAGTTATTACTTCATGATATTTATTCTCTATAAAAGCCATATATAAAAACCGATTAATTCCGATTTCACAATGCCATGGCCTTTTTTTGTAATCAGGTAGATCTATTACTTGGTCCGTCACTTCTTTAAGCGCAGCAAAATCTCCTCTGGACCGATAAAATACAAATTTTTTTATGCTTTCTCGTACTGATACCGGATCAGCACAGTCAAGATATGGGTAGAAATCAAACAGATCAACGCCTAACTTATCCCCTAATTTTCGGGTCATTTCTGTTGCCGGTTCACGTTCTCCTTTTTCTATATAAATAAATATATTTTTCTGAACAAACATTTTCGGCTAAGCGGTTACGACTCATTCCCAATTTGGTTCGATACGTTTTAATAATCATACCGATATGGTTCATTTCTGCACACCCTCGAATCATTATCTTCCTGCCCAGTGCATCTTACTATATAACAATTCAGCCTTAAAAAGGCAAAAACCTTGCTATCTATAGGTTAATTACGGTTATATTTAGCCGGATTAAGTCTATATAATGGTGTAAAAAGAAGTTGAACCAAAGCTCACACCTCGGTTAAAATATAAGTTACCCAACAAATACCAAACCGAGGAGGATGAACCATGGCTCAGTTTAATATTACAATAACCGAGGAACTTTTGCACGGACTTTTTTTATCAAATGGTAAAGATGAAGCATTTTCCAAACTGTTGGAGGAAATCTTCAACCAGGTACTCTTAGCACAATCTACAGAACAGTTAGGTGCTGAGCCTTATGAAAGGACGGAAGGAAGAACCGCCTATCGTAATGGTACCAGAGAAAGGCAGCTAACTACACGAATTGGGACGTTAACCTTAAGAATCCCCCGACACCGCAACGGACAGTTCAGCACAGAGCTTTTTATGCGCTATCAACGGAGTGAGCAGGCACTGGTGTTGGCAATGATGGAGATGGTCATCAATGGGGTTTCTACTCGAAAGATTGAGTCGATTACTGAAGAACTCTGTGGAAAGAAGTTTTCAAAATCGACTATCTCCACTCTATGCAAGAACCTGGATCCAATGGTGAATGCATTTAGAACACGGCCTCTGAAAAGCCATTATCCTTTTCTAATGGTGGATGCCATTTATGTAAAAGTACGTGAAAACAAGCGTATACAATCCAGAGGACTGCTTATAGCCATCGGCATCAATGAGGAAGGACATCGCGAGGTAGTTGGATTTCAGTTGGCGAACAGTGAGTCCGAAAACAGCTGGGGCGAGTTCTTTGGCTCCTTAAAAGAACGGGGGCTGAAAGATGTCCGCGTGGTTACCTCAGATGATCACAAGGGCCTTGTTAATGCTGTAAGAAAACACTTTCAGGGAGCCAGCTGGCAGCGTTGTCAAACCCACTTCTCCAGGAACATGCTGGACCATGCACCTAAGGCATTGCAGCCAGAAATCAAGGAAGACCTGCGCCGGCTATACGAGTCTGTCGATCTTGAGAGTGCCCGCAAGGTTCGGGACCAGATTATCGCAAAGTATGAAGCCAGGGCACCAAAAGCCACAAACTTGCTGGACGAAGCTTTTGACGATATCACTGCTGTTCTGGCGTTGCCTCTCAGATATCGGAAGCGGCTTCGTACCACCAATGGAGTAGAGAGACTTAATGAGGAAATCCGACGCCGGGAACGGGTTATCCGGATCTTCCCCAATGAGGCATCTGTTATCCGGCTCATGGGAGCTCTTTTAATGGAGCAGGATGAAAAATGGCAGACAGGCCGTAAATACTTTGATATGGAGCTATATTACCATACTGTCCGGGATAATGACTCAGAAGACGACACTGCTGCTTAAATTGCTTGCCCTGTATAGCCGCATTTATTCCACGGTCTGTTGACAACGAGCCTCCCATGGCATGTTGATGGGCATCAAGGCCATCACTCCACAATGATAGGCAGGCCTTACGCTGGTGTAGTGATGCCCGGCCAACCAGCCTAACATGCCATGTACTCATTGTCAACAGCTTTCGCGGCATAAACGCTTAGACTATTGTTTGATTAGCTACTGCTTTGATGACCGAGGTATTTTACACACAAATTTGGACTTGACTGGGGACTGATGTTGCCATAAGACAAATTAAAATGATATATTAAATATAAAAGTCTTTCATAACTATCATAATGCTATATCTATTATATCATTAAACGGACTTTATCATTTACTAAATGATCACATCACAAAAAAGGAGTGTATTTTAATGGGTCAACCTACGATTCACCCAACGGGAGTCACGATTTATGATCCCCAAAAAGCTTGGAGCGGCTATACGATTATGCCTATCCATGGGATTGGAGCTATCTTAATTGACATGAATGGCAACGTGGTAAAACACTGGAAGGATCTCCAGGGTTTCCCAAACAAATTGCTGCCGGGTGGTCAGGTATTTGGTCACCTTGGTACACGTGATGTTAAACACGCTTACCAAGACCAAACTGACCTCGTGCAAGTAGATTGGGAAGGAAAAGTAGTATGGAAATTCGATAAAAAAGAATATATTGAGGATCCGGAAAATGAACCACAATGGATGGCTCGTCAACACCATGATTATCAAAGAGAAGGTAATCCTGTAGGTTACTACGTTCCAGGAATGGAATGCAAAACAGATAGTGGTAATACTTTGATTCTTTGTCATGAAAATGTATATAATAAAAAAATCTCTGATAAGCTTTTACTTGACGATTGCTTTATTGAAGTAGATTGGGAAGGCAATATTGTTTGGGAATGGCGTGCTAATGAGCATTTCAATGAGTTTGGCTTCTCAGAAATAGCTAAAAATGCCTTATTCAGAAATCCTAACATGCACCGAAACGGTGGTGGTATGGGTGACTGGGTTCATATTAACTCTATGAGTGAGCTGGGACCAAATAAATGGTACGATCAAGGGGATGAGAGATTCCACCCCAAAAACATCATCTGGGATGCTCGTGAAGCTAATATCTCCGCTATTATCTCTAAGGAAACAGGTAAAGTTGTTTGGAGAATGGGCCCTGACTTTACAGAGACGGAAGAATTAAAAAAGATTGGTCAAATTATCGGCCAACACCATGTCCATATGATCCCCAAAGGTCTTCCCGGAGAAGGAAACATTTTAGTCTTTGATAATGGTGGCTGGGCAGGATACGGATCACCCGGCAGAACTTCAAAGGATGGCACAAAATCAGATATTGCTGACCGCTCTCGTATTCTTGAAATCAATCCGATTACAATGAATGTAGTCTGGCAGGTTACCGGTAAAGATTTATACCCTCATGCCGGTGTAATTGGCAATTACCGTTTCTATAGCCCCCTCGTTTCTTCTGCTCAACGTCTGCCCAACGGTAATACATTAATTACTGAAGGTATCGGATCGCGGTTAATTGAGGTTACTCGGATGAAAGAAATTGTGTGGGAATTTATTGCACCATTTGACGCTACCAGTGATTTTATTTACCGAGCATATCGCTACCCATACAGCTATGTTCCTCAAATCCCTCAACCTGTAGAAACTCCTATTGAAAGATTGGATATCAAGAAATTCCGTGTTCCCGGTGCAGCAGCAGGAACACTGGAAAATACTGAAATCGTTCAAGGCGTTAAAGGCTGGCCGGAAGAAATAGAGCAGTGTGTAACTGCCGATGAAGATTATGAGTATTCTCCATTTTAATCGGGTGGCAATGAGAACACGAGGGGACTGACCCCTCGTGTTCCTGAGGGGACTGACCCCTCGTGTTCCTGACCCCTCGTGTTCCTTAGGTAATGGAATATGAAGATCCGTCTCTCCATTACACTCTCGATATGGCAAACAAAGCGTCCCTCTCTTTTCACCTTATTGCATTTTAACCTGTTGCGAAGAAGTATCTACATCAACAATTTCACCTTTATAAATTATCTCCTCAGAATTTAAATTCTTCGCTAATGATACAATCATGAGAAACATAACAATTGAAAAAGGCAGTGCAGATATGATTGAGGCAGTTTGTAAAGCCGCCATGCCACCTGTAACTAATAAGATCACTGAAATAATGCCTATGCAAAAGCCCCAAAGTCCTCTCATGGGAATTGTAGGTTGCGGGTTTCCTTTTGCCATCAACATCGCCACATAGAAAGATGCTGAATCTGCAGATGTTACCATAAAAATAAAGAGATTTATCAATACCACATAACTAATCAAAATCGTCAAAGGTAACCCATCAGCCATGACAAAAAATCCGGATCCAGAATTGGCCTGAATCGATTGCCACATCGGAACAACTCCATTTATTTGGAAATTCATCGCTGTCCCTCCGATCACAGAAAACCAAATCCAGGTAAAAATAAATGGTATTAACAGGACGCCTACCACAAACTGGCGAATTGTTCTACCTTTTGATATTCTGGCTACAAAACCACCTACAAAAGGAGCCCATGCAATCCACCAACCCCAATAGAAGATTGTCCAATTACCTATCCAACCGCTTTGATCGGATGTGCCGGAATAAAAAGTCATGAAAACAAAATTTTGCAGATAATTGCCTATAGATTCTGTAAATAAATTTAAAACATATCTCGTCGGACCGGCAAATAAAACAAAGACCAGTATGCATAATACCATAAAAACGTTGAGATCGC
>JAXGQR010000015.1:0-43368 GCA_040766325.1 Dehalobacterium sp.
ATATATATTCCGGTTTTAGGGATGATTACCGCTTTGGTATGGACGGTTCCGATTATCCTTTTAATCATGCGCCATAATATGAAAATAGGTCTGATGGGTTTGGCGGTCACCGGGTTGTTGATCGCGATTTTGGCCGGCCCTGTGCAGAGTATTCTTTTTTTGGTAAATATGGGTGGAATGGCGTTGATTTACGGTTATTGTTTTAAAAATATGCTTTCACCCTTAAAGGCACTTCTTTTCGGTACCTTAACAGCCGCTGTCTCTACGGTAACAGCTATTGCCCTTTCTGCTTTTGTCGCCAATTTGCCCCTAACCCACATGATCACGGATATGAAAATGGCAATAAATGAAGGCTTTAAGGTTTATGAATCTATGGGTATAATGGAGAATATCCTGCCTGAGGGCGTTAGCGCAGAACAATATAAAGAACAAATATTTACCATGTTCGAGACCTTGCTCCCGGGAGCCCTGGTTGGTGCCTCGATGGGCTTGGCGCTGATTAATTATCTCATTGTCAGGCAATTCCTTAAAAGGTTGAAATACACGGTTCCAGAAATGCCTCTGTTTCGGGATTGGCATCTGCCCTGGCAGATTGTCTGGGGCGTTATTTTGGGTCTCACGATGTTTCTTGTGGGACGTTACCTGGAGCATAACATTTTTATCTTGATTGGACAAAATATTCTTTATATTTATTATCCCATTTTATTGGTATCAGGGATTTCCTTTATGGTATTCTTATGGAAGAATAACATTTTAACCGGTTTCATGCGGGTGATGGTTGTGATGGCTGCTTTTCTTTTCAGTACGATATTTTTCTTCGCCTTGATTATGATTGGGCTTTTTGATCCGTTATTTGATTACAGGCGTTTTTTCCGGGAGAAAGAAACCGTCAAATAATTATTGGGGTGAAAGGGGCTAATCACTATGGATGGTTCATATTTTTGGTTAGGCCTGGTGCTGGGCTTAAGCGTCTTTGTGATTTGGTATCATTTGCAAAAAATAAAGGCAGATCCCCCAAAAGGCACCGTGGATAACCAGATCTTTGCCGACATTGTGGAGGATATGGGTTTAGGTATAGCAATTACAGATCCTAAAGGCGAGGTCCTCTGGGCCAATAAATTTTTGCATCGACTCTTGAATCGAGAAGAAGTAAAAGGAACTGTGGCCGATCTCTTGCCCGGTCTTTCGGGCAACACTTATCATCTGTTAAACAGCAAAAAACCCCTACAATTATCTTTCAAAGGCAGAGTTTTACACATCGAAAAAAGGTCAATGGATCATTCTCAGGGCTATGTGCTTAAAATTGATGATATTACTGAAAAAATAGGTGTCTGTCAGCATCGGCAGGAAGACAAACCGGTAATTGTTCTGATTCAAATTGACAATTTAATAGAAACTCTTCAGGAAATAGAAGAAGAAAAGAAGTTGGTTTTGCAAGCTGCGATTGATAAAGTTTTGACGGAATGGGCTTTAAAATTGGAAGGTTTTCTAATAAAGCAAGGGGAAGGCCGCTATTTGGTTGTGATGAGTCAGGAAGCCCTAAGTGAATGTCAAAAAAACCGCTTTGAGATTATGGATCAGATTCGGGAGATTAAATTAGGCAATACTATCCCTATTACCTTGAGTATGGGTGTAGGGGTAGGTGAAGAACCTATCATTGATTTATACCGTTTAGCAAATCAAGGCTTGGAATTGGCTTTAGGCCGCGGCGGCGACCAAGCCGTGGTTAAATGGACGGATAGGGTTTTGTTTTATGGCGGGAAAAGCAATGTTACGGAAAAAAAGACGAAGGTACGGGCCCGGGTGGTAGCCAATACCTTGAGTTATTATATCCAACAAGCAGCCCATGTCATTGTTATGGGTCATGTAAGTACGGATTTAGATAGTGCCGGCGCTTCTTTGGGTATTGCCAAAGTAGCGATGCATTTTGGGAAACCGGTGCAGATTGTTTTGGATAATTCCACCGGCTCCTTAGGCAAATTATGGCCCATGATCAAAGAGGATCCTTTATATGGTAAGCGCCTTGTTACCGGGGAAGAAGCACTGAGTCAAGTAAATTCGGAAACCCTTTTGGTTATTTGTGACACCAATAAACCTTCTCTTTTGGTAGAAGAGAGGCTTATTCCGCGCGCTGGACGGATTGTTATCATTGATCACCACCGAAGGGGTGAGGAGTTTATCAATGACGCTCAATTAGTTTATGTAGAACCTTATGCTTCTTCCACCAGCGAACTGGTCACGGAAATCATCCAATATTTAGAGGAAGAGGTATCCTTAGATCCTATGGCGGCATCGGCGATGTTAGGGGGCATCATGGTAGATTCCAAGTATTTTGTTTTCCAGACGGGTGTCAGGACTTTTGAAGCCGCAGGTTTTTTACGCCGTATGGGTGCGGAAACTAATTTGGTACGAAAGCTTTTACAAGATGATTTTGCCATGGTAGTGGAACGAGCTCGGATCGTGCAGTACGCAAAGATTGTATTTGAGAACATCGCTCTCGGTTTTATGGAGGAAATCGTACCTCATAATACGATTATCGCTGCAGAAGCTGCCGATATACTATTAAATATAGAAGGGATGAAAGCATCTTTTGTGCTATACAAGAGCTTGGAAGGAGTTAATATCAGCGGACGATCCAACGGGGAAATCAATGTGCAGATATTATTGGAGTCTTTAGGCGGCGGAGGCCATTTAACCGGAGCAGGAGCCCAGTTAAAAGATATCGATCTTCCGGAGGCGGAAGCAAAGTTAATGGCCTTAATCGAAAGTTATTTTGAGGATAATCAAGTAAAATCATCAGGATGATAATAACCTGTTACAGCAGGTTGATTGATAGAGGAGTGTGAAATTCATGAAAATTATCTTAACTCAAGATGTGAAATCATTAGGGAAAAAAGGCGACCTGGTGCAGGTCGCGGAAGGTTACGGTCGAAATTTTCTTCTGCCCAAAGGATTAGGTGTGGAGGCATCCAAGGCTAATCTGACCAAACTGGCCCAGGAAAACGCCCGTACCGAGGCAAAAAAACAAAAGGAGCTGGAGGAAGCAAAAAGTAGCGCCAAGAAGCTTAAGGGGGCGGTCGTTAATGTTGCTGCCAAGGCGGGTGAAGGCGGCCGTTTGTTTGGCGCTGTTACCAATAAGGAAATTTCCGAACAGGTGCAAGCACAATATAATGTAACCGTTGATCGACGCAAGATGGAAATCAAAGAGCCGATTAAAAGTACCGGTTCCTATGAGGCTACGGTTAAGCTGCATCCTGAGGTGCAGGTTACTATTAAAATCAATGTCACGGCTCAATAATCCCAAATATTCTAGGAATGTACTTGGCAAATAAGGGGAAGGGGTATTACATGAAAGGATTCTTAGATAAGTTTATCAATCAGAAGCAGCAAGTGGACGGAGAGTGGCAAAGAGAAGATGTGGAACACCAGGTAACTGCGTTATATTCCCTGGTTGCTGATCTTTTTGGATCTGACCGTATGGTGATTCAGGCAACGAAACTAGAGGCGATCTCTTTAATGAACTCCCCGAATTTAGAAGATAGGGTGCTGGGACTGCAAAAGATTGTTTTTAAGGATCCTACTTTAGAGGTTGTTCCAAAGATGGAGGAAATTCCCGGCTTACTTGAAGAGATTGAAACCGAATTGGCCGAACTTGTTGCGCGTCGTTCCGTAGAGGAAAGATTGGAAAAAATGATTTCCGATCGCATGCAGGAACGCCATGAAGAATATTTAAAAGAAATAAAAATGCAGATTGTGAAAGAAAACAGCAATGCAGAAAATGCTCAGACACTAAAAAAGTTAGCAATTCTGGAAAAAATGGAGCATGTTAAGCTGGCTCGTTCAGCTATGGAGGTTTTGCGACCTAGGGAGTTGGGGGAGGTAGTGGGCCAGGAAAAAGCCTTAAAGGCGTTGATGGCTAAAGTTGCCTGCCCCTTTCCTCAACATGTGATCCTTTACGGCCCACCGGGGGTGGGCAAAACAACTGCTGCTCGTTTGGCCTTAGAGGCGGCGCAAAAGCTAAAAACCACTTCCTTTGCGCCGGAGGCCAAGTTTGTTGAAGTGGATGGAAATACCTTGCGCTGGGATCCCCGAGATATCACCAATCCCTTGTTAGGATCTGTTCACGACCCTATTTATCAGGGAGCAAAAAGAGATCTGGCCGAGACCGGTACACCGGAGCCAAAGCTGGGTTTGGTGTCCGAGGCCCACGGCGGCGTGTTATTTATTGATGAGATTGGGGAAATGGATCCCATGCTGCTGAATAAACTGCTCAAAGTATTGGAGGATAAGAGGGTGCATTTTGAGTCCTCTTATTATGATCCTCATGATGAGAGTATTCCTCAATATATTAAACAGCTTTTTGATCAGGGGGCACCGGCAGATTTTGTGTTGATCGGTGCCACCACAAGAAGTCCCGGGGATTTGAATCCTGCGCTTAGGTCCCGGTGCGGCGAAGTGTTTTTCATGCCCTTAACCCCACAGGATATCAAAGAAATCGTGGTGAATGCCGCCCGCAGGCTGGAAATTGCATATGATCCCCTGGTGCCGGATATTATCGCCGAATATACCATCGAAGGCCGTAAGGCTAATAATATCTTAACCGATGCTTATGGTCTTGCCCTTTACCGACAAGAATTATCCGGACAAGAGGGCACAGTTTATATTACTAAAGAGGATATTTATGAGGTGGTGCAGACTGCCCGCCTGGTACCCTATGTGACGGAAAAGGCCTCTCCGGAGGGAGAGGTGGGCAAGGTTTTTGGTCTGGGGGTTGCCGGATTTGTAGGTTCTGTCCTGGAAATAGAGGCAGTGGCTTTTCCGGCAACGGAAAAAGGAAAAGGACAGATTCGCTTTAATGAAACGGCAGGCACCATGGCTAAGGATTCTGTTTTTAATGCCTCTTCTGTTTTTCGTAAGATTACCGGTCAGAATTTGAATGATTTTGATATTCACGTCAATGTTGTCGGCGGAGGTAATATTGACGGCCCTTCTGCCGGGGTGGCCATTTTCGCATCTATCTACAGCAGTGTCTATGAGAAAGCCGTGCGCCAGGACGTTGCTGTCACCGGAGAATTATCTATTCAGGGCAAGGTAAAACCGGTAGGGGGTATTTGTGAAAAAATTTATGGCGCCAAGCAGGCCGGGATGACCAGGGTTGTCATCCCCAAAGGTAATGAAAAAGATACGCCTCAGGGATTAAAAGGGATTGAGGTGGTAACAGCTGTCACTGTGGAGGAAGCCATGGAATATTTGTGGAGGGTTTAAATCGTGAGTATGCCTTTAGAACGGGTTCCCCCGCAAAATGTAGACGCAGAACAAGCGTTGCTGGGTTCTTTATTGTTAGATGGGGAGGCCATCTATCATGTGATCGAACATGTTCGAACCGGCGACTTTTATAAAGATGCTCACCGCATCATCTATGATTGTTTTTTAACTTTAAATGAACGTAATGAGCCGGTGGATTTGGTGACTTTAGTGGAAGAATTGCGCCGGCGGGGAGACTTGGACAAGGTTGGGGGTCTTTCTTATGTGGCCTCTTTGGCCAATACGGTACCCACAGCGATGAATGCAGCCTATTATGCCAAAATTGTGGAAGAGAAAGCCTTGCTCCGTTCCTTAATCAGTGTTTTCTACGAAAATCGCCCAGCATGGTTACGAACAAGATTTGGAAGCGGCGGAAATCATTGATGAAGCGGAAAAAATGATTTTTTCCGTGACGCAAAGAAAAGCCCGGGAGGGCTTTGTCTCCATGCGAGATGTGGTAGTAGAGGCCTTTGAACAGATTGGTCGTGTCAAGTCCCAAGATGGCGTGACAGGACTGCCCACTTTCCGCAATTTAGATCATTATCTTTCCGGTTTACAGAGGAGCGATTTAGTGATCGTAGCCGCACGACCGGCGATGGGAAAAACCTCCTTCTGCTTAAATGTCGCCCAAAACCTGGCGGTTAAACATGATAAGACTGTGGCTATTTTTAGTCTGGAAATGTCCAAAGAGCAGTTAGCCCAGAGAATGCTTTGTGCAGAAGCGCGGGTTGACCAATCGAAGGTTAGGACCGGTTATGTAAATGAAGAAGAATGGCGGCGCCTTTCTGTAGCTTTGGCACCTTTGGCGGAAGCGAAAATTTATTTGGATGATACTCCCGGGATAACCGTTATGGAAATGAGAGCGAAGGCCAGAAGGCTAAAGATGGAAAAGGGCCTGGATCTTATCGTCATTGACTATATTCAACTGATGCAAGGGAGTCGTCGTTCGGAAAACCGCCAGCAGGAGATTTCGGAAATATCCCGTTCATTAAAAGCTCTGGCTCGGGAACTAGATGTGCCGGTGCTGGCTTTATCCCAGTTGTCCCGTGCCGTAGAGCAAAGTGCCGATAAGAGACCTAACCTAAGTCACTTGAGAGAATCAGGGGCCTTGGAGCAGGATGCGGACATTGTGATTTTTATCCATCGTCCGGAGTATTATGATCCGGACACGGAGCAAAGAGGGATTGCGGAAATTATTGTGGCCAAGCATAGAAACGGACCGGTGGGCACGGCAGAGCTGGCCTTTATTAAAGAGTATACAAAGTTTATGGATCTGGCTAAGGAACCGCTATAAGTAAATTCAGACATAAAAAAGGCAGGGAGATTTGTATCCCCTGCCTTTAAGTATTTATCACGCACTACCGTCCGTAAGACCCCACTTCTGTTCCTGCTAACTATCGTAGATTTACTTTATCCACGTATAATAAAGTAGCCGATCACCACCAGCCCTAATATGATGCGGTACCAACCGAAGGCCTTAAAATCGTTATTTTTAATATAGCCCAGTAAGAAACGGATTGCCAGGATGGAGACGAAAAATGCCACCACCATACCTGTCAGGAGTAGAGCAATTTTCATTTGGGTAAAGTTAAAGCCAAATTTCACCAGTTTGAGGGCGCTGGCTCCAAACATAACGGGGATGGATAGAAAGAAGGAAAACTCTGCTGCAATAAAGCGGGAAGTGCCTAAGATAATCCCCCCTAAAATGGTTGCCCCCGAGCGGGAAGTGCCCGGGATCAGGGATAATACCTGGAACATACCGATTAAGAAGGCGGTCTTATAAGACAACTCCCTGAAATCATTGACTTGAGGCATGCGTCCCTGATTACGATTTTCAATCACAATAAAAAGAATCCCATAAAGAATTAACATAATAGCTACGGTTTGGTAGTTATATAAATGTTCATTTAACCAATCATCAAATAATAAACCGATCACGGCGGCGGGAATCACGCCGATAATCACCTTATACCAGATGGCCATGGTGTCCTTTTTTTCCTGATTGGTTTTTTGGGGCGAAAAAGGATTCAGTTTATGGAAAAAAAGCAGGACTACCGCCATAATAGCCCCCAGCTGAATGACCACAAAAAACATTTCTTTAAATGCTGCCGAGGCGTTTAATTGGATAAATTCCTCAACCAAAATCATATGCCCCGTGCTGCTGATGGGCAGCCATTCTGTAATGCCTTCCACCACTCCTAAAAATATCGCTTTTAATAATTCCCAAAACAACATGATCTTATATCAACTCCCCCATCAATATATTTAAAGGTAAAATGTTTAGAACCACGAATACTTAATCAGTAAAAATTTTAAAGCAGGTAAAATCCAACTTATTGTATCATTACAAATCAGGGGGCGCAATGGTGGTCTTTTCATTATTTCAATAGAGTAATCGTATCAGAGTCAAATTGAATCAGCCCGTCTTTTCTCATTTTTGCTAACTCTCGGGATAAAGATGTACGTTGAACCCCGATTTTTTCAGCAAGTGCCTTTTTGGTTAAATTTAGTTTGATGTGATTAGAATTTTGTTTTTTACTCTCGTAATCGAGATAGTTCATAATGCTTTCGCGTATTGTTTTATTGAGATAATGTTTTATCTTATCTCCTAGAATGAATGCACGGTCAGAAATAAACTCCAAGTATGTTCGTAAAAAGATAGGATTATTACAGAGCAATTCAAACAACACTTCTCGATCAATTTCCAATATATCCGTGGGCAATTGTGTTGATATGGTCATAGGATAATAAGGATTTTTTGAAAACAATAGGTTTCCGCCTAAAACATCACCTTTGTAAAACTCTGAGATTGTAAGCAGATTTCCAGACTTGTCAATACGATCTACAGCAACCTTGCCGGATAAGATTATTTCTAATTTACTACATGTTTCTCCATCAAAATGAACAACGCTATTTTTCTTATAAGCAGTAACCCTAAACTTTCCGCTTTTAAGGTTAGTAAGTATATCTTTATCTGATAAAGATTTTATCAATGCTGTACTTTTGATTAAATTAATATCCTGAGTCATATATAATCTCCATATGCGTTACCATGGTAACACCTTTTTTAATATTGTAGAGCTATAATATTAAAAAAACAAGGAAGGCTTATGAAATATTATGAAATTTTTTATTAATGTAATACGTATTTTGTTTCTTGTCCTATTCGTATTTTTATTACTTAATGGTAAAGTGATGCTCTGGCTTGTTTTATATGGGGCAAGTCTCTTAGTATCATTGTTATTTGGCCGAGTATATTGTGGTTATGTCTGTCCGATGAATACGGTGATGATTCCGACGGAAAAGCTTTCCAAAAAGCTGAAGCTACAGACGGATAAGTCCCCCAAGTGGCTTAGCTCGGGAAAATTTGCATGGGTCGCATTGGTTGGCAGCATAGCAATCATGTTGCTTGCACAAAAAAGTTTGGAGATAAATATTCCCATCTTATTAATTTGGCTGATTGTCTCAGTGCTTGTAACGCTTAGATATAAGCAGGAGGTATTTCATAATCTCATTTGTCCCTTTGAACCGCTCCAAAAAGTTTTTGGGAGATTTGCGGTATTTTCAGAAAGGGTTCATAAGGAAGATTGTGGTGGATGCAAGCTTTGCGAGAAAGTTTGCCCTTCCGACGCAATAGCAGTTAAATCAATGAATAAAAAAGCTGAAATTGAAACCTCCCGGTGTTTCCAATGCACCAACTGTCAACAAGTATGTCCCAAGAATGTCATCCACTACTCAAAATAAATACAATGAACACGCTTCGAAAAGACAAAGACGAGAAGTACACCAATGATAATTGCTTCCGGGGAGGGAAATATGGGAAAAATATTAAAATTTATTCAATCTAAAGGGCCGATAGTGCTGATTCCGTTCCTTATAATCCTGCTTTTGGCGGCGATTTTTGTATATAACGCCAGTCAAAGAGGGGGGACATCTCTGATCGTAACGGAGGAAGGAACCTTCATTGAAACTTCCGGCGTTGCAGAGAACACCGGTGTGGTGATTAGTGCCGAGGTGACCGGTACCTTGGAAAAATGTGAAGTCAAAGAAGGAGATGCGGTTCAGGCCGGGCAAATTATCGCAATCATCAGTAATACCACCTTAGAGAATCGTTATGATCAGGCCAAGATCAGCTTAGACTTGGTCCAGGAAAACCTTAACTTACTGGACAATTATATTAAAAATTCTTCCGCCCAAAATCGGGATATGATTCAACAAGCCGAAAATGCATATCTTGCCGCAGAAGCAGAATACCAAAAAGTCATGGAGGGTGCCGGTCCCGAAGAAATCAAACAGGCCCAGGAGGCAGTGAACCAAGCGGCGATCAGTTTGGAAACCAGTAAAAAAAATCTTCATAGATATCAGGAATTATTAGTAGAAGAAGCAATTTCCCAAAGTCAGTTTGAAGAAGCCGAAAGCAAGTATCATATTGCCCAGACCCAGTATAATGCGGCTGTGGCTAAATTAGACTTATTAAAATCATATCCAACGGCGGCCGATATCCAAAGGGCAGAAAACAGAATGCTCCAGGCCAAAGCAAGTTATCAACTGGCTGTTTCCAACAGCAATGCCCAGACTCAACAATTAAAAGATCAATTGGAAATTGGCAAAGTACAACTGGAACAAGCCCAAGTATCACTGGAGCAAGAGGAAAAAGAATTGGATAAAAGGGTGCTTAGGTCGCCGATAGATGGGGTTGTCTCTCGGTTTCTTTATCACCAGGGTGAATTGATCTCTCAGGGAAAACCTATTGCCGAGCTTTATGATCCCCGGCGCGGGGAAGTAAAAGTATATGTTTCAGAAGCCAATATCGGTCATGTTGTCGTGGGTCAGGAGGCCCGGCTCTTTGTTGATTCCCATGAAAATCAGGCAATCGAGGGCCGAGTATTCAGTATTAGTCATGAAGCGGAATTTACGCCGAAGAATATTCAAACTAAGGAAGAAAGAATGAATACGGTTTTTGCCGTCAAAATTGAGGTTTTGGATGCCACGAGCATTATTAAGCCGGGTATGCCTGTCGATGTTGAGATCAAGATTGATTGATAAGAGGAGAGAAGGAGAACCTGACATGGAATTTGACATCCAAACATTTTCCCTCAGTAAAAGCTTTGGCCCAATTGTTGCCGTACATAAGTTAAACCTTGCCGTCAAACGGGGGACCATTTTTGGCTTAGTGGGACCGGATGGGGCGGGGAAGACCACTACCATGCGTATGCTTTGTTCTTTGATCAGCCCTGACAGCGGCAAAGGCACGATTAGAAATTTAGATATTGTTAAAGACAGTGAAGAAATCAAAAAATACATCGGCTATATGCCTCAGAAATTTAGTCTATACGGCGATCTTACGGTAATGGAAAACCTGATTTTTTACGCCGAAATATATGAGGTGCCCCGGAGGGTCATGAAAGAAAGAATTGATTATTTGCTGAATTTCAGTAACCTTAAGGAGCACATTAATAAGCTGGCGGATCAGCTTTCGGGAGGCATGAAGCAGAAATTGGCTTTGTCTTGCAATCTGATTCATACACCGGAATACTTATTCCTGGATGAGCCAACTATTGGAGTGGATCCGGTGGCAAGGAGAGAATTATGGAAGATTCTTTTTGATCTGCGGGCGCAGGGGGTGACGATCTTTGTCAGTACCCCTTATATGGATGAAGCGGAAAGATGTGATGTCATCGGTCTCATGTATCAAGGGAGAATTATTAATCAAAATGCCCCGACGAAGATGATCAATAGTTTTCGCAAAAACCTCCTGAGTTTGTTCACGGAAAATCCTTATCAGGGAAAAGATTTTGCTTCTTCATTACCTTATGTAGAAGATGCCTATTTAATGGGAGAGGAAATTCATCTGGTGCTGGAAGACGAGAGCATAGACCATCATCAAATCTTAGAGGATTTTAACCAAGAGGGCATCATAGTTCAAGAGATTAAAAAAATTAAGCCGTCTTTGGAAGATGTCTTTGTAAATATCCTGGGGCATGAATATCAGGGTGGAGATCAAAAATGAGGATGAATTATGGAAAATGCAATTGAAATCAGGAATTTGACGAAAGCATTCGGTGCTCATCGGGTCGTCGATAATATTAGCTTTGATGTTAAAAAAGGCGAGGTCTTTGGTTTTTTAGGTCCTAACGGATCCGGCAAAACAACGGTGATCCGGATGCTCATGGGTTTAATCAGTCCTACCTTTGGCACCGGGCGGGTATTGGGCCGGGATATTGCTCATGATCAGGAAAAACTGAGAAGTGCCATTGGTTATATGTCGCAAAAATTCAGCCTTTATGAAGACTTAACCGTGGAAGAAAATCTTGATTTTTTCGGCGGTGCTTATGGTATTTATGGCAGGAAACTAGCCGAGGAGAAAAAAAGAATCCTGGCCATGGCGGATTTAGTGGGCCGAGAAAAAATGCTTGCGGGAAATTTATCCGGTGGCTGGAAGCAAAGACTGGCTTTGGGCTGCGCCATCATTCACCGTCCACGCCTCCTCCTCTTGGATGAACCCACAGGCGGTGTGGATCCCATTGCCCGCAGACAATTCTGGGATCTTATTTACAACCTTTCTCGGGAAGGGGTGACTATTTTAGTGACGACCCACTATATGGATGAAGCGGAACATTGTAATACCATCGGCATCTTGTATTACGGCCATATGTTATCCCTGGATACACCTCATAACATGAAGGAAAATATTATTCAAGGAGACATTATTGAAATTTTGACCGATGACACGTTGAGATCCATAGACGCCCTAAAACTTTATGAAGAGATTAAAGATGCGGCGGTTTATGGAGCAGGGATTCATGCTTTGCTGGAACCCGGTGTCCCCTTACAACAACTGCATGATTATTTGACAGCACAAAATATTGATGTTTTCAGCATGGAAAAAGTAATGCCCTCACTGGAAGATGTTTTTGTCTTTCTTGTAGAAAAAGAAAAAAGATTAAGTCGGTAAGGAAAAAGAAAAAATGTCTTTTGGGAGCGTACACGATGAATTTTAATCTTAGAAGAACTTTGGCCATCATCAAAAAGGAATTCGCACAAATAAAAAGAGATAAAAAGACCATCGCCATTATTATCATGATGCCGATTATGCAGCTCTTGCTTTTTGGCTATGCCATATCCACCAGTGTGGATCATATTCCTACGGTTGTGTTAAATAACGATATCGGACAGGAAAGCCGTGAGCTCTTGGAGCGATTTACCAACTCCCAATATTTTGATGTGGATGCTTATGTGACAAGTATCAAAGAGGTGGAAAAATATATTGATCACGGGCATGGTAAGGTGGGTATTGTGATTCCTCCCGGATATTCAGACGATCTAAGAAGAGGGGAAACAGCTTTCATTCAATTAATTGTTGATGGCAGTGATCCAACAACAGCTCAGACCATCTTATCCGCTGCCGGAGGCGTTGTCCAGTCCCTTTCAGTGGATGTAATGGAAAAAACCTTAGGGGGGCCTTTAACTCAACCTGTAGAATTAAGAAGCAGAGTTTGGTACAACCCGGATATGAGCAGTACCAATTTTAATATTCCCGGTCTCATCGGTATTATTTTGCAAACGGTAACCCTGATGCTAACCTCCTTCTCTGTTGTCCGGGAGAGAGAAAGAGGGACGATGGAGCAGCTGATTGTCACACCGATTACCAAAATGGAATTAATGGTGGGCAAGTTAATTCCTTATGTTATTATCGGTTTTATTGATATTGTTGTCGCCCTGGCCCTTAGTCTTTTTTGGTTTGGAGTTACGGTCTCCGGCAGTGTGCTGCTGCTCTTGTTCTTTTCCATTATCTTTTTAATCAGTGCCCTGGGAGTCGGTTTGTTAATTTCTACTGTCTCCAAGAGTCAGCTCCAGGCCATGCAATTATCTATGTTTATGATTATGCCCAATATACTGCTCTCCGGGTATATGTTCCCCCGAGAAGCCATGCCGGATATTATTTATGGGGTGAGCACGGTGATCCCTTTAACCTATTTTTTAAACGTGCTGCGGGGCATTATGTTAAAAGGCAATACATTTATGGCCCTTTATCAGGAATTTATTATTTTAAGTAGTTTTGGGGCCGTCTTTTTAGTGTTGGCAATAATTAAATTTAAAAAGAAAATTGATTAAGATAAGGAATTGATCCGGCGTTTATTGTAAAAAGTATATATTGAGGCCGGGGTTTTTTCTTGACGCAAAGCGGGTTCTTTGCTTATAGTGAGAAAAGGAGGGAAAGAGATGGATGAAAACAGTATCAAAAATATAAAAAATGATAAACTTGCTGCCTTGCTGGACATTAAACTATTAAAGATTGCAGCTGGTTACGCTTTAACGGAAATGAAAATCTCGGAAAAGCACTTAAATGGTGTTAATATGGTCCACGGGGGAGCAATTTTCACCCTGGCCGACTATGCCTTCGCGGCTGCTTCCAATGCTAAAGGGCTTGTGACTGTAGGCATTACCAACAATATTACTTTTATCAAATCACCCAAAGGAAAAATTATCACGGCAGAGGCGCGCGAAGCTTCTTGTTCCAGCAGGTTGTCAGTTTATAATGTAAATGTCTTCGATGAAGATCAAACACTGGTTGCTCAGATGAGCGGTATGGGTTATATCAAAAACAAGTCAGGGAAAGGGAGGATAACTTACGAATCGTCACATTTATCCTAAATTTCCCCCTCTATTTTGCTAAAATCTACGAATCGTAGTATATTTTTCTGTATATTCGTAATCTATTGACATGAGAATATATATTGTCTATTCTGAATTTAATCAATATTTAATTGCCGATTAATACGTGCCGGATTAAAATAGTTTTAGAGACAAGGTAATTCTTGATGGCTGCGGAAAAAGCGTGGTGAAGAATGCACGGCGGAAAAAATTTAAAATGGAGGTATGTATATGAGGCTTAAAAAAATGTGGCTCAACATCAATGGTGTTAATCGCATGTTTACCTGTAACCCGGACCGAGACACTTTGGCTGGAGTGTTGCGTCGTTTGGGACTTACAGGGACAAAAATTGGCTGCGGAACAGGGGTCTGCGGGTCATGCTCCGTGATCCTGGATGGAAAGGTAGTTCGGGCCTGTACCAGAAAGATCAAAAATGTGGACGAATACAGTCAGGTGATCACAATTGAGGGCATTGGCACGCCGTATCATTTGCATCCTCTACAGGTGGCGTGGATGAATTATGGTGCCGTTCAATGTGGTTTTTGCTCCCCGGGCTTTATTGTTTCTGCCTATGCTTTACTACAGGAAAATAACAACCCTACCCGGGAAGAAGTGCGCGCCTGGTTCCAAAAACATCGTAATGTGTGCCGTTGCACCGGTTATAAGCAACTGGTGGATGCAGTAATGGCTGCTGCGCAGGTTATCCGTGGTGAAGCAACAATTGAAGATATTTCCTTCAAAATGCCGGAGGATTTTGAATTCTATGGTAAACCCCTTGTGCGTCCTACGGCGCTGGCCAAGGTTACCGGACTGGCAGATTATGGGGATGACCAGGAGCTGAAAATGCCTGCGGAATCTCTCCATGTGGCTATAGCACAACCTAGGATCGCCCATCACGCGAAGATTCTTAACATTGATACTTCTGAAGCAGAAAAAATGCCCGGTGTGGTAAAAATTATTACTCATAAGGAATTGAAGGAGGCCGGGGGAACTAACGTCATGGCCGAAGCTCATTTCCATGAACGTACCACTGTTATGGTTCCCAGCAGAAAGGTTCTCGCGGAGGACAAAATATTCCGTTATGGGGATGTTGTGGCCTTGGCCGTTGCCGATACTAAGGATCATGCGCGCGCGGCTGCAGCCAAGGTGAAAGTGGAGATTGAACAGCTGCCGGAATACCTGAATTATTTGGATGCCGTGATGCCGGATGCCATGCGGGTTCATGAAGATACCCCCAATATCTTTTCCATGCAGCCGGTCCTCAAGGGAAATGGCTTGGAGGATGCGACGCAGGTTCGGGAAACCATGGATCAATCTGCATATAGTGTTCAGGGAAGCTTCCATTCCACACGGGAACCTCATCTGTCCATTGAAGGCACCACCGTACAGGCCTATTTTGATGAAGATGACTATTTGACCTTACAGTGTAAATCCCAAGGGGTTTATTCCTCCATTGGCCGCATTGGCAATTCGGTCGGGGTTCCAAAGGACAAACTTCGTGTCGTCATGAATCCCACAGGAGCCAGCTTCGGTTGGTCCACTAATGCCGGGGACCTTTGTTTGGCGGCTGCCGCTGCTGTGGTGACCAAGAGGCCGGTGGCTCTTTCCATGAGTTACGAAGAACATCAGCACTTCTCCGGCAAGCGCTGCCCCAGTTATTCCAACGGTCGTCTTTCCTGTGATAAGGATGGAAGAATCACTGCTGCTGAATTTGACATTGGGATGGATCACGGAGCTTATTCCTGGGGCGGTGACGATGTGATGACAAAACCGGCCCGGTTCGCCTTCTTCCCCTATAAGGTGCCTCATGTAGCCGGACTGGTGCGTATTGCCAATACCAATCATAACTTTGGCACTGCTTACCGCAGCTATGGCTCACCTCAGGCTTATACGCTTTCTGAGGCTTTGATGGATATGCTGGCAGAAAAAGCCGGTATTGATCCTTTTGAATTCCGCTGGATCAACATTGCTCGCGAAGGAGATACCAATATTAACAGCTATCCTTTCCGTCAGTATCCGATGGAGGAAATGATGAAAATCATGCGGCCCTTATATGAAAAAGCGGTGCGGGAGGCAAAAGCCGCTGATACACCGGAAATCCGACGGGGTGTGGGCCTTGCCTGGGGTGGTTTTAATGTTACCGAGGGTGGTACGGACAGTTCTTCTGTCGCCTTGGAATTAGGCCCGGACAATATCATCATCAAATACGACACCTATCAGGAATTAGGTCAAGGAGGAGATATTGGCTCTTTGATGCTGACCTTGGAAGCTTTGAAACCCTTACGCCTGACACCGGATCGCGTGCGCCTGGTGCAAAATGACACTAAAATTTGCCCGGATAGCGGGATGTCCGGTGCGAGCCGTACTCATTTTATGAGCGGTCGGGCAACCATTGATGCCGCTGAAAAACTGCTGAATGCGATGCGCAAACCTGATGGCACCTATCGTACCTATGAGGAAATGGTAGCAGAGGGCATTGAAACCAAATATTATGGCAGATTTGAGACCGTATCTGTGCCCGGCTTATGCCGTCTTGATCCTAATACGGGGATTGGGGATCCCACTCCGGCATACACCTATATTTTGAATATGGCAGAGGTCGAAGTTGATACAAAAACAGGAAAAACGCGGGTCATTCGTTTTACCTGCGTGGATGATGTGGGTAAGGTAGGTAACATTGATGCGGTAAACGGCCAAGCCTATGGGGGGATCTCGCATAGCATTGGTTTTGCCCTCAGTGAGAACTACGATGATGTCAAAAAACATAATAATATGCTTGGAGCCGGCATCCCATATATTGAAGATATTCCTGATGAAATAAATGTCATTCATTACGAACGACCTGATGAGGTGGGACCTTTCGGATCTTCCGGAGCGTCAGAAGCTTTTCAGTCATCGGGCCATGTGGCGGTATTAAATGCGATCAATAATGCTTGCGGCGTACGTATCTATGAAATGCCGGCAACACCGGAAAAAGTAAAAGCCGGACTGGATATCATCGCTGTCGGTGGCAAGGTGGAGCCACCCCAAAAATATTTCCTGGGCTCCGATCTTTATGATGAGTTGGAAGAAATTAAAGCCAATCCGGTGAAGTTTGGCGGTGACGACTTCTTTATTCCCCTGGGAGATTCACCGGGAGACCGGTTCTTCTAAAAATTTATTTGTGTATTTAACAAGCTTGCCCTTGATTATCGGGGCAAGCTTGTTTTGATCTTAGTAACAAAAGTCAAACTGGGGCTTTCCCTTGGAGAGTTGATTTTTTCTAAGGCAAAAAAGAAATGGAAGTAACTAGAGCAGGAGGGTGCAATTTGGGAGTGCATAATAAGTTTAGTTAAGGTAAAATAGTAGCAGTAATAATTTAAAAGGAGAGGCCATGGATAAATTTAAAGAAAAAATCAAAACCTGTTTACAAGATGAACCTGCTTTTTGTACTGTTGCCTGTCCCTTTCATTTGGACATCCGGGATTTTATCTCTAAAATCCAGCGGGGTGGTTTTAATGCGGCTTATAGATACTATCTCAATGCCGTGGGCTTCCCCGGGATTGTTTCTTCTTTGTGTCATGAGCCTTGTCGCGAGGTTTGCCCCCGCCAGGGAAAAGATGAATCGATTAATTTGAAGCTTTTAGAAAAAGCCGCGATAGAATATGCCCGTAATCTTGACCCCAATTGTTATAATATGCCGCCCAAGGATAAGAAAATTGCTATTATCGGAGCCGGCATCAGCGGGCTGGCTTGTGCTCTTAGGTTGGCATCAAAAAAATATCAGGTCACGGTTTTCGAAAAGTCGGACCGTATTGGCGGTCGTCTATGGGACTTGCTCCCACCGGAAATTTTTTTAGCGGACATTGAACGCCAGTTTTCCCATGAAGAATATGAATTGGTGCTTAATAGAGAGATTACTCAATTAGAAGAATTAAAAGATTTTGATGCTATTTATCTTGCTACCGGCAAGGACGGAACGGATTTTGGGGTAAAACAGGACGCCGGTGGTGCCTTTGCGGGGAATCGGTCCGGCGTTTTTTTAGGCGGTGAGTTGGTCGGTAAGAATATTATTGAAGCCATTGCCGATGGGCTGCAAGTTGTCCATGCCATAGAGCGTTATCTCAAGGCCGGGTCAATGAATCACCCGGTGGAGCACCTTGAGACCAATATTAAAATGAACATGGATCTGGTGCCATATGAGGACGCTGTACAGCCCACAGGTGAAACCTTCAGCAAGGATGAAGCCATATCAGAGGCGAAGCGCTGCTTGAGATGTTCTTGTGATACCTGTATTCGCCATTGTGACTTAATGCGCTATTTCGGTAAATATCCCCGACGGATCGGCGAAGAAGTTGAGGGGACCATTCATCCCGGAACCTTGGATGGGGCCGGTACTATCGCAACCCGATTGATTTCCACCTGTAATCAATGTGGTCTGTGTAAGGAGGTTTGTCCCCAAAAAATTGATACCGGTGATTTGCTCTTAAAAGGCCATCGTATTATGTGGGAAAAAGGCGCCATGCCTTGGGCTTTCCACGACTTTTGGCTGCGGGATATGGCATTTACCAATGGCGAGGAAGCATCTTTGGTGCGCATGCCCCGGGGCTTTGAAAAAAGCACCTATCTCTTTTTTCCCGGTTGTCAGTTGGGAGCATCAGATCCGCGCTACGTCACGGAAAGTTACCGCTATCTATTAGACCATTATCAGGATACTGCTCTGATGCTGGGGTGTTGCGGAGCACCGGCTGCTTGGGCAGGAAACGAGCCGCTGCATCAAGACGTTTTATCGTGGCTCAGGGAAAAGTGGAACTCCTTGGGGCAGCCGACCTTTGTTTTAGCCTGTCCTACCTGTAAGCAAATGTTCCAAAAATATTTACCGGAGATTAAAACCGTCTTTTTGCTGCAACTGATGGCAAAAACCGGGATCACACCGAAGAGAACAGGAGCAGGAGCAGGAGAAACGGTATCCGTTTTTGATCCTTGCTCCAGCAGACATGAAGGAGATCTTCAGCAATGTGTACGGGAGATGGTCAAAGATGCCGGATTCCTGCTGGAACCCCTTCCGGCGGAGGGGAAATATGCTCGCTGCTGCAGCTGGGGCGGGCAGGTGTCAATTGCAGACCCGGCTTATGCCCGGGAAGTAACCAAGGCGAGGATTTCTCAGAACAATCTTCCCTACATTGCCTATTGTGTCAATTGTCGAGATATTTTTGCCTCGGCCCAAAAACCTGTGTACCATATTCTAGATATCTTATTTAATCTTAATGACAATCAGCGCCCAACTCCTACCTTTTCGGAGCGGAGAGAAAATCGCATTGATTTAAAACGCCTGGTATTGAAAGAATTTTGGGAGGAAGAAGGAACTATGACACAAAATAAAAAAGAGTTCTTTGTGGAGATTTCCCTTGAATTAAAGGAGAAATTAAATCGAGAAATGATTCTGGAGTCGGAGGTCATCGAGGTCATAGAAACCTGCGAAAAAAGTGGCAAAAAGCTGATGAACCCGGAAACCGGTCATTTTACCGGCCATTTAAAGATTGGCCAAATGACTTATTGGGTGGAATATTATCCGGTGGAAAAGGGATTTAAACTGGTTAATGCATACAGCCACCGAATGAGCATAGAGGAGGCATAGAAGATGGCAGAGAAAAAGGTGATGATTTGCTGCTCTTGTCAAAAAGAAATGATCCCTCAAAAAACGGACTTTACTTATTTGGGGCATAGCTTTTATACAGATGTGCTGCGCTGTCCGGAGTGTGGCAATGTATATATTCCGGAACAATTGGTCAAGGGTCGTATGGCTGAGGTGGAAATGGAGTTGGAGGATAAATAGATGAGCAAGCCTGAAATCTTGCGCCGGACATTCAGTATTTGCCCTGTGTGCCTGGAACGGATTCCTGCCTGCCATGTGCAAAAAGAGAATGGAGTCTATCTGGAAAAGGCATGCTCCCGCCACGGTAGCTTTTCCACCATCATTTGGCGCAACCATGTTTCCATCAAGGAGTGGCTGGGTGGAACACCGGAAATAAAAGAGGGTGAAAATCTTAATTGTCCCCATGCTTGCGGTCTATGCCCCGATCATCAACAGGATACCTGTTGTGTTCTATTGGAAGTAACCAAACGCTGTAACCTGCACTGTTCCTTTTGTTTTGCCGAGAGTGGGGAGGAGGCCGATCCAAGCCTTGCTCAGATCACAGCTTACCTGAAGGATTTGGCTGTGCCCGGGAAAACCCTGGTGCAGTTGAGCGGGGGGGAACCGACTGTGCGCGAGGATCTCCCGGAAATCGTGGCTAAAGCCAAGGAAGCAGGATGCCGCTATGTCCAGTTAAACAGTAACGGCATACGCCTGGCCCAGGATCGTGGGTATGTGGAGCAACTGGCTAAGGCGGGCCTCTCCTTCCTTTTTATGCAGTTTGACGGTACTGATGATCAGATTTACCGCACCCTGCGGGGGACTGAATTATGGCAGGTGAAAAAAAAGGCCATTGAAAATTGCCGCGATTTTAATATCGGGGTTACCTTGGTGCCAACCATTGTACCGGGAATAAATGACCAATCTATCGGGGAGATTTTGCGTTTTGCCATTTCTATGTCGCCGACAGTGCGGGGGGTTCATTTTCAGCCTGTCAGCTATTTTGGCCGTGTGCCCCAGGCGCCGTCAGATGACATGCGCTTCACCTTGGATGAACTGATTTTTCAAATCCAGCGTCAGACAGATGGAATGATAAATATGGACAATCTCCTGCCCTCTTGCTGTGACCATCCCTTGTGCGGTTTTCATGGATCCTTTGTGGTCATGCCGGAAGGGATTGTGCCTCTATCCCGAAAACGGGAGCAAAAACCGGCATGCTGCTCCTGTGCTACGCCAACATCGGCGGAACAAAACCGGGCTTTTGTGGCCCGGCACTGGGAAAGAGACAAGAAAAAGGAAGCCGGAGTGTTATCTAGCTCCATGGAACCGGATCTTCGCAATATGGAATATTTTTTGCAAAGGGTCAAATCCCACGGCTTTACCATCACCGCCATGGCTTTTCAAGATGCAGGGAATCTGGATTTAGAACGCTTAAGAAGGTGCAGCCTTCATGTTTATGACCGAGGGAAAATTGTTCCCTTCTGCGCTTATTATCTAACGGAGTGGGACAGATGACAGAGCACATTTGCCTGGGAGAAATTTGTCGTCCCGGTGGTTTTAAGATTACAGACCGGGCCTTGTCTTTTTGCCGCTTTCCTCCCGGGGCCCATTTGGCCGACCTGGGCTGCGGTTCCGGCTTAACGGTTGAATATCTGCGCCGGAAGTATCACCTGGCTGCCTGGGGCATTGAAAAGGATGAAGTCGCGGCAAAATCTCAGGGTCGAGACTATGTTTTGGTTGGCAATGCAATGCGTCTCCCTTTTGATCAAGGGGAATTGGATGGGGTGTTGCTGGAATGCAGCTTATCCAAAATGGAGGCCCCTGCAAGGGTACTAAAAGAATGCGCCCGTGTGTTAAAGCATCGGGGCTATTTAATCATTTCCGATCTCTACGCCCAAGGAAAAAGAGGAGAACTCTCCGGCCTCTTGGGGCAGGTAGAAGATAAGGAGACTTTATTTAGAGCACTTACAGAGCAAGGTTTTAAAGTTAAACTTTTTGAAGATTATAGTCAAGATCTCCATGCTATGTGGGGTCAACTGATCTTTCGCTATGGCTTAAAGGCCTTATGTCATAATTTGGGTGCAGATAAGGAAACATTACAGCAAATAAAATGCGGCTATTGTTTGATTGTTGCCCGGAAGGAGGCATCTTTTTGATTTCACCTGTTCAAGCCTGGGTGGGAGAGATTACCGGACTAGGGGCGCATCTCACCGCCAAGACCCTGCACGCCTGGCAAATGAATCAAGTGCGAAAAACCCTTTCCTATGCCCGAAATAATGGTGCTTTTTATAAAAAGAGATTGGCAGGGATCGACGCAGAAAAAATAATTTCCTTGGGGGACATGGAACAAATACCCTTTACCTATCCTGAAGAGATTATCCAAGATCCCTTCGCTTTTACCTGTGTTCCCCAAAGGGATATTAGCCGTATTACCTCTCTTGCCACCTCCGGAAGCACCGGTGTTCCGAAACGCATTTTTTTTACGGAAAATGATCTGGAGCGGACGATGGATTTTTTCGCTTTAGGCATGACCACCATGGTACATAAGGGACAGTCTGTTTTAATTATGATGTCCAGTACCCGTGAGAACAGCATTGCCGACCTTTTGCAAAAAGGCTTAGAACGGATCGGTGTTTCTTCTGTGATCCATGGCCATGTCCACGATGTCTCTTTGGCTTTGTCCGCTGCGCGGGGATTTGATTGTCTGGTGGGCATGCCGGGGGAAATTCTCTATCTGTGCCGTGTGGATGCAAGCTTACGGCCCCGGAGTGTGCTCCTTAGTGCGGATTATGTACCGGAAAGCGTGATTCGTGCTATTAAAGACACCTGGCACTGTATGGTTTTTACCCATTATGGTATGACGGAAACGGGATTTGGCGGCGGAGTGCAATGTACGGCGGGTTTAGGTTATCATTTAAGAGATGCCGACCTCCTGATTGAGATTATCGACAGTAAAACCGGCGCCCAGCTGCCTCCGGGAGAGGTGGGGGAGGTGGTGTTGACTACCTTACGCAATGAAGCGATGCCCCTGATTCGTTACCGCATCGGGGATGTGGCGCGATGGGTAAGGGATCCTTGTCTCTGTGGCGGGATTTTACCCAGGCTGGACAAGATCCAAGGGCGAAAGGACAATACTCTTTTTCTGGATTGCGGCACCTCGATCAGCATCCATCAATTAGATGAAATTATGTATGCCTTTCCTGGCTTACGCAATTATCGGGCCAAGCTGGTAGAAAGAAAAAAACTGCTCTTGACCGTAGATTCCACACATGATCTGCCGGAGGAGTTATTGGCGCATCATTTACCCGGCTCCATAGAGTTAGAAATAAATTATGATCAGGTACCCCCCTTTGTAGGGAAGAGGCGTATAATTTTGGACTGAGCTTTTTGCGAGTGCAATAAATAAACCTTAGGGCGAAATGTACGGTTGGTACGTGAAAAAAGACTGCAATTAAGGAGGAAGAAAAATGGATAAGGATCTTTCTTTGGATGAGATTGATGAGCTTTATAGTCAGGGTTATACCTGTACCCAAATTGTCTTGGCTCAAGCAGGAGAAAAGATGGGTTTGGACCGGTCAACAGCGCTAAAGATGGCCTGTCCTTTTGCCTGCGGCATGTTTCATGGGGAAACCTGTGGCTGTGTCGCAGCAGCCTTAATGGTCTTAGGGCTTAAATATGGGCAGGATCAGCCTTATGATCTGGCATCAAGAAGACTTGTCCTCCAAAAGAAGACGGAATTTGAGAACAAATTTAAAGAAGCCCATGGGTCCCTGATCTGTCGTGATCTTTTGGGTTTAGATGTACACAAGCCGTCGGATATGGGAAAAATCGCGGAGGAAGGACTGCAGGAAAAGGTATGCTATGAATTAATTTGGGATACTAATCGGATTTTAAACGAGATGATCGGATAAGGTCGATTTATAGAAATGTCGAAAGTTTATAATTTGTTTAGATTTTGTTCACGGAAAAGCAAGACTCCTTCGTTATAATTAGGGTAAAGAAGCAGATTCTCACTGTATTGAGAATAAAAAGAAGGAGTGATTAAGATGAGCAAGAAAAAAAGACGTGCCATGATAGCCATCTTTACCTTAGGCGCCTTTTTATTTGCCGGGACTGCCTTGGCGGATATCCTGGACAAAAGCGGCTATGATCAACTGAAGGATGCCATCAAGATAACGGCTCAAAACTGCACGGAGAACTACCAAAGCTTTACCCTCGACGTATCAATGGACCTGAAGGATAACGGTAAGGTGGTGACGTCGGAAAGCAGTGTGCAAAAGTATGATCTCAAGAAAGGGGCCCGGGAAGAAAACACTCGCTCCCAAAATATCGCTAGTAGAAGAAATTCCTACAGCTATTATTATTATGCCGATGATGAGGTGCATATCCGAAAATCTTCCGATGAGGATAGTTACGTTGTCACCACTTATCTAGGCCGTAGGAATTCAAATGTGGTCTTAGATAAAGAGGATAATCCCTTTAACCGGGAAGAAGCTAAGGATGTGGAACGCATTTTGGATGCTCTGGTGGGCAGCTTGAAAGACCATGTGATCGTAACGGAAAATTCTGATGGAAGTAAAAGTATCACGGGAAATTTGACCGAGGCACAGATCCCGGCACTGATCAACGCCCTGGCATCTTTCCAAATGAAGCAGCAATTTAACGGCAATCAGACGGGAATCACGGATTTAAGCTCCGATGTCTATGTTAAAGAGGTGAGAGGTATCGCTGAAGTGAATCCGGAGGGTGCTCTGGAGAGTATCTTAGGTTCTGCCAGCATTTCCGGGGTGGATGCCCAAGGTGAAACCCATGAAATCAGTCTGGAAATCCTCTTTGAACTAAGAGATGTTAATAACACCAAGGTTGTGAAACCGGATCTTAAGGGGAAAAAGGTGATCACCCAAGAGGTAGATGAGAACCAAAACTCCCATTTACCTACACCGGGAAAATTCGTCGGTACCTTTAAAAATGATATCCTGATGGAACAGGACGGAAAATTCGTCAAAATCGGCGAACGAGTCCTAGAAATCACCTCTTTGGATAAACAAGTTGTTCACGGAAGTTACCGGGAAGAACTGAAAGAAGGTTTCGAAAAATACGTCAACGCCCCCAATGCCTTTACTTTTGAAGCACGTTTTAATAATGAAGATTCGAACAACAATGCCACCCTTGAGGCCACTACGGCAGAAGGCAGCACAATGACAGGAAATATCTATTTTGATGGCTACTCCGGTCGTATCTCCTTATATCTGCAGCAAGGGACCCAGGCTAATAACATACGCTTAGATTATGATTTCCGTCCGGATCTTGATTGATTGATGCAAGTTCTTGGGAAGTGATAAAGAATTGTACCCAATTCAGGCAGAGTGCAAGCTTTGCCTGAATTAGGTTATCGATAAAGTGGCGGTTTTACGGAGATTAATGCGTGGTAATGTGGAGGCATGACAATGGAAAAAATAATTGAAATAAAAGAGCTGACTAAGATCTATTCCAATGGTCGGGGCATTGAGGATTTGGATCTGGAGATCTATCAAGGTGATATTTTCGGGTTTTTGGGCCCTAATGGAGCGGGCAAAACCACCGCTATGAAAATCATGACGGGACTAATTAAGCCTGACCGGGGCTCTGTCAAGCTCTTTGGTTATGATATAATTGAAGAATATGAAAAAGCCATGGCCCAGGTCGGCTGTTTAATCGAGGTAGTGGAGTCTTATCCTTATCTTAGTGCTTATGATAATTTAAAACAACTAGCCCGCTTTTATCCCTCGGTTGATCAGGCACGTATCGAAGAGGTTTTAGAGATAACCGGGATTCATCGTTATCGGGACGAAAAACCGAAAAAGTTTTCTCTGGGGATGAAGCAGCGCTTAGGCTTGGCTATAGCCATCCTATCCCGCCCCAAACTTCTGATTTTAGACGAGCCTTTAAATGGTCTGGATGTAGAAGGGATGATTGACATTCGTAATCTGATAAAAAGTTTAGCGGAAAAAGAGGGTACGACCTTTTTTATTTCCAGCCATTTAATTCATGATGTTGAGCTAACCTGCAGCCGGATCGGGGTGATCTACCAGGGCAAGATTCTCAATGTAGATGATAAAGAGAACATTCTCAAGAATTATGCCAGCCTGGAAAATTATTTCGTTAGTGAGGTGGAAAGCAATGGCCGTGTTTAAAGCTGCCCTAACGAATGAACTGGAAAAATTATACAAGAAAAAGAAGGCCTTGGCCGCGCTGCTTCTTTCCATCGCCGTTATTATCCTTGGTCAATTAATGATAATTGGTGTGCGCTCCGGCTTTGGAATTCGGGGAGCAGGCAGCGGGGAGTTTCCCATTCTTGTCTTATCCGTGGTGCTATATTCCATCTTACCCTTATTTATTGCCTTAGTTGCCATTGATAGTTTTTCCGGAGAGTTCGCCCATAATATCATCCGCATTGTCCTGACGCGACCGGTCAGCCGCTTTAAAATCTTTAGTGCTAAGGTGACCGCCATTGCTCTCTTTGTTTTATTTAATTTGTTACTGATCTTTATTTTTTCCACTCTCGCCGGTTTCATTGTGGATTACCAAGGAATGACCATGGTAAGTATCGTTAAATCCTTCATGGTTTATGTGGTAAGTTTGTTACCCTTGTTAGTTTTAGCCTTGGGGATTATTCTGTTGGCCCAAATGATCAAAAGCGGTATTTCTGTTTTTTTTATTACGGTTTTATTATTTGTGGCTTCCCATGTTTTGGTCTTGATTTTTCCTCAATATTCCAGCCTGCTTATCACTACTCACATCGGCTGGTATAAACTATGGCTGGCGCAGCCTTTTCCGTGGCAGATCGTCCTTCGTGAAATACTTCTCCTGGTGGGTTATGGAATCATGCTCTTTGTAGCCGCCTTTTATTTATTTGAGCGGAAGGAATTTTAAGGTGCTGAAAAGGAGATAGAATGAATCTGAAGAAAAGATTGATCATGGCAAATTTAATGACAGTTGCCATTCCCCTGGTGATTACCGTTTTATTGACTTTGATCTTTTTGTTTTTTTATGGGAAATTAAGTGACCCTAATATTGCGGTTTCTCGTTATCAACAATTAATCACCATCGAGCGGCAATTTTTCCGCAATGAGCAAAATCTTTTGACAGACCAGCCGGAAGCCATTGAAGAGGAGGTAAATCAGCGGGAATTATTAAGCCAACTGGAGCATGTCAAAGGAGAGCTGGTAATCCTGAAAAACGGTCAGGTGTTTTTTTCCTCTGCCGACTTCACTCAGATTGATGTAACTAAATTGCTCCGGGCCGGCAACGACCGGGTGAAGATTAATAATGTCTCTTATATCGTGCGCCCGGTGCAATTAAGCTATTTGGATGGATCCCTGGTTCAAGTGCTTCTGATGGCTCCGGTAGCGGATTCTGCCGTTGGTTTAAAGGTCGTTTTGTGGTTTATAGTACTGGTTTTTCTCATCTCTTTGATCATTACCAATTTTTTTATCGGTCAACAGATTTCTCAGACCATTTTGCAGCCTGTCCAGCACCTGCAGCAGGCTGCCGGAAAGATCAGCAAGGGGAATCTGGAGGAAGAAATTCTGGCTGAAGGAGACCGGGAGCTTCAGGAACTTTGTCGTGATCTGGAAATGATGCGTATTAAGCTTAAGGAATTGATCCATAACCAATTGAAATTTGAAGAGAATCGCAAGATGCTGATCACCAGTATTTCTCATGATTTAAAAACCCCCATTACCTCGATTAAAGGTTATGTGGAAGGAATTTTGGATGGAGTGGCCGATAATCCGGAAAAAATTACGAAGTATTTAAAGACGATTGGGTTGAAAGCAGACCAGGTAGATAAATTAATTGACGACCTATTGCTTTTTTCTAAATTGGATTTGAATCAAATTCCTTTCCAATTGGAGCGGGTCTTGATTGAGGATTATTTGAAATCAGTTTTATCGGAGCATGGGCTGGAGCTGGAAAGCAAAAAAATTAAATTATTTTTTCACAATGAATTGACTCAAGCGCAATTTGTTTTTTTGGATCAAGAAAAGATGCAACGGGTGCTTATGAATATCCTGGACAATGCCGTCAAGTATGTGCCGGAAGGACTGGGAGAGATTCATGTTTCGCTGAGGGAGACCAATACCGGTGTGATTATGGAATTTCGCGATAATGGTTCGGGGATTCGGGAAGAGGATTTACCTTATATTTTTGAACGCTTTTATCGCGGAGACCAGGCGAGAACGGAGCGAAAGGGCAGCGGCCTGGGATTGGCCATCGGGAAACAAATTGTAGAAGGTCATCAGGGACGCATTTGGGCAGTACGGGCAGACGAAGGGGGGACCAGCATTATGATCTCCCTGCGCAAAGGATGATAGGGGGGTCATTATGAAAAAGATTTTAATTGTGGAGGATGATTCCAGTATTGCGGAATTGGAGAAAGATTATTTGGAAGTGGCCGGCTTTGAGGTTGAGATTTGTGCTGATGGCCTAAAGGCCTTCAAGCTGATCCAAGAAAAGGCCTATGATCTTTTAATTATTGATATTATGCTTCCCGGCATGGACGGGTTGGAGATCCTACGCCATAT
The DNA here is from genome assembly GCA_040766325.1 of Dehalobacterium sp. Lineage (GTDB taxonomy): Bacteria > Bacillota > Dehalobacteriia > Dehalobacteriales > Dehalobacteriaceae > Dehalobacterium. The sequence continues at coordinate 28,138 of JAXGQR010000015.1, forward strand.
CCAAGAGGAGAAGGATATCCCTGTTCTTCTCGTTTCAGCCAAAAAAGAGGAAATTGATAAGATCAAAGGACTAAGTCTAGGTGCTGACGATTACATTACTAAGCCTTTTAGTCCGGGGGAGCTGGTAGCCCGGGTGCAGGCCCATCTGAACAACTACGAGCGATTAAAGAAAATCATGCAGGGAAGTGCCCCGAAAGGGGAATCCTCTGTTATTACCATTCGGGGCTTACGCATCGAAAGGGAGGCGCGCCGGGTTTTTATCAACGAGCGTGAGGTAAATTTAGCTCATAAAGAGCTAGATCTTCTTTTGTTTTTAGCCCAAAATCCTAATCGGGTCTTTGGTCGGGAGGAATTATTTGAAAAGGTCTGGGGTATGGATGCTTTGGGAGATGCGGCCACGGTCACTGTTCATATTGCCCGCATCCGGGATAAAATTGAAATCAATCCCGCTCAGCCTCAATATGTGGAAACAGTATGGGGTGCCGGGTATCGCTTTCGAGTGTGATCTGAGAGGGCAATTTGATCGGAGTTGATTCATGAAAGTTAAGGTTTAAAGTTGAATAAAATGCCAGGCTATTTATTTCTCCTATCGGTTATGTCCGGTGCGGAATATTTGCTTGTTAGATTGCGCTCATGCTGGAGCATTATAAAAAAAGGGAGTCATCTGTCGGATGATCTCCCTTTTTAATTGTGCGCCCTGCATGGGCTCAATCTAAGGGGTGAAAGTCCCGAACACACCCCGGAAGTGGGAAGTGTATAGCTAAGGACAAGGGTGTCCACTGCGAAGTGGAATCTGAAGTAAGTCGGCGGCAAGTGCAAAAAAACAAATAATTTGAAAATAAGTTTTGTTCTAAAAAGAAGGTATTTATCAAAAAACATCTAATGATAAGAAAATAATACCTATTATTACAAAATATATCAGTAATGCCCTGATGGATAAGGTATGTCTGGATCAAGTGTATCCATTGGTCACAGAGATCACGGACAGCATCGGCAGGAAGATCAATTTTCAATACACGGATAATTTTTATGAAGAGGATGGGGAGGATGACAATAACAATCCCGTCACCGTAACCATAAAGGATCCAAGCCTGAGTCAAACCAAAACCCTTACCTATCAGCGCGGGATCATTAATACCCATTCAGATGATTATTTATTCCAAGGGGTCCTTTTAAGTTATAAAATCGGTGAATTGGATGGTCATTGAGCGCAAAGCCTATCCCGTAAGCGGCGGCACCGGGGTCAAGGAAAGCTACGCTTATGACCTGACGGATAATATGATTCGCCTTACAGACGGGAACGGAAACCAAACTGATTTTCACTATGACCCTCTGGGGAATGTAAAGAGTGTCACCAATGCTTTGGGGGAAACCGTTGATTACGCCTACAACCACCTGAACCAAGTCAGTGAAATCAAGCAATACGAGAACAGCCAAAGCATTATTAACAGCAAAGCCTATGACGGACGGGGAGCTTTGCTCTCACAAACCAGGCCCATGGGTGAGACCCGGACCTATGTTAATAACGCTGCCGGATTGCCTGTTTTAATGACGGATGCAACAGGCAAAAGCACCACCTATGCTTATGACTATCTGAATCGCCTCAAAGAGAAAAAGGCTCATGATGACGGGATCACCCGGGAAAGAATGTTGGGAAAGTGTCGCCTCTTTTTTTCATGAGAAGTAAAAAACTTGCACTATTTATGGTACTAATGTAAAATGGAGTAATAATTAAAAGGTATCGTGAGCTTTTTTCACGAAAGGGAGGAAATGTTTGATGGCAAAGATGTATTATGATAGTGATGCGGATCTATCCTTGCTTAAAGGGAAAAAAATAGCAGTGATCGGTTATGGGAGTCAGGGACATGCCCAGGCACAAAGCCTGCAGGATAGTGGTTTAGATGTGATTGTTGCCTTAAAAGAAGGCAGTAAAAGCTGGGACCGGGCGGTGGCAGATGGGATGAAGGTAGCTACTGCTGCTGAGGCGGCCGAACAGGCTGACATGATACATATTTTATTGCCCGATGAAGTGCAGGCGGAGGTTTATCGGGAATGTATCGCACCTCACCTGAAACCGGGAAATATTATTGGTTTTTCTCATGGCTTTAACATTCACTTCGCTCAGATTCAGCCCCCGGAAGATGTAGATGTGATTATGATTGCCCCTAAAGGACCGGGACATTTGGTACGGAGACAGTTTAAAGAAGGCGCCGGTGTTCCCTGTCTTATCGCTGTACAACAAGACTATTCCGGGAAGGCCAAGGATTTTGCTTTAGCTTTTGCCAAAGGCATTGGCGGCACCAGAGCCGGTGTGCTTGAGACTACCTTTAAGGAGGAAACAGAAACGGACTTGTTTGGCGAACAAGCTGTTTTATGCGGCGGTTTAACTCATCTGATTCGTGCCGGTTTTGAAACCCTGGTAGAAGCTGGCTATCAACCGGAAGTAGCTTATTTTGAATGTCTCCATGAGATGAAATTGATTGTGGATCTGATTTATGAAGGCGGTATTGCCAATATGAGATATTCCATCAGTGATACGGCTGAGTGGGGAGATATTTCTACCGGGCCGCGTATTATTACTGATGAGACCAAAAATGAAATGAAAAAAGTTCTGGAAGAAATCCAAGACGGTAAATTTGCCCAAGGCTGGATTTTGGAAAATAAAGCGGGCCGTCCCATGTACAATGCTATTGTGAAACGAGATAAAGCCCATCAGATTGAGACCGTAGGCAAAGAGCTGCGGGCTATGATGTCTTGGCTGAAAAAATAATAAAATGCAGAAAACCCTTCTCCTTGATCAGGCAGAAGGGTTTTCTTTTTCTTCTTAACACTTATCGGCATTAAGCACGCCGGCTGTAGCAAGTTCGTCCTTTTCCATTTCTCGGATAATGATCGTCACTGCTTCCGGGGGGCAGGAGAGGGTTCGGGTAATGGCTTCCGTAACTTCTTTGACCATTGCACGTTTTTGTTCCACTGTGCGTCCTTTTAATATTTCCATTTGAACGATAGGCATAGGATCACCTCCCAATTAGATTATTTACGGTATTGGCTTGTACATTATTTCGACAATCATGTTTAAATTCCTTTTCTGCGGCTCGCCGTCCCATGCTTATTTTATCCTGATGGGATGAAGAACTTGCTTCAAAAGAGGGATTTTTGCATGGAATGTCAAATAAAAGCTGTTAAAATAGAAATTAATAGGAAAGTCTACCTTTGGAAGAAACTTTTCCCTAGGGGCAAGGTTTAAGATTAATAAAGTGAAGTCCTATGAAAATAAGGGTATCATGGCGCGATAAAAAATTTATTAAAGGAGGTTTTACAGATGAGAATTGGCGTCCTAACAGGAGGAGGGGATTGCCCCGGCCTTAATGCAGTGATTCGAGCGGTGGTAAAAACAGCCATCCATGATTATGATATGGAGGTCTGGGGTATAAAAAATGGCTATAAAGGTTTAGTGGAAGATGACCTTATTCCTTTAGGTACGGAGTCGGTAGTGGGGATATTGCCTAGGGGTGGTACTATTTTGGGCACCACGAACCGGGACAGTCCCTTTCGCTATCAAGTTATTTCCAATGGTCAGGTTGTCTATGTGGATAAATCAAAACAGGCCTTAGAAGTGATCCGCAAAAGAAAACTAGATGCTCTGATTATCATTGGAGGTGATGGGACGTTAAATATTGCCCAGAAGTTTTATGATCTGGGGATTAACGTGATTGGTGTTCCCAAAACCATTGATAATGATATTTCGGGAACAGATATGACCTTTCGGTTTTGATACTGCCATGGCTACGGCGACAGATGCAATTGATAAACTGCATACTACGGCAGAAAGTCATCACCGGGTGATGATCTTGGAGGAATGGGCCGCGACGCCGGCTGGATTGCAATCCACTCAGGAATTGCCGGTGGAGCAGATGTGATCTTAATTCCGGAGATTCCCTTTACCATTGAAAAAGTATCTGCAAAAATTCAAGAGCGTGTAGCTCGGGGACGAAATTTTAGTATTATTGTCGTTGCCGAAGGAGCGGCTCCCCTGGGAGGAGAGCAGGTAACAGCGGGGGTTAATGTGGGAAATATTTATAATCCGGTAAAATTAGGCGGTATTGGACAATATGTTCAGGAAAAAATCACGGAAATCTCCGGCAAGGAAACGAGAGTCACCGTTTTGGGACATTTACAAAGGGGAGGGAGTCCGACCCCTTTCGATCGACTTTTAGCGACGCGGTACGGTTCTGTTGCAGTCCATGCCGTGGCTCGGGGAGAAAGGGATGTTATGGTTGCCCTGCGCGGTGAGAACATTATTACCATTCCCCTCAGGGAAGGGATTAAAGAACAAAAGAAAGTACCGCCTCAGGGGGAGTTGGTGAGCACGGCGAAAGCTGTAGGCATTAGCTTCGGCGATTGATATCAGGTTGAAGGCCTTGGTCTTTGGGAAAATTAACATAAAGGACTGATCATATTGCGTGGATTGGGCATTCTTTTAATCCTTATTGGCACCTGGTTCTTTTTTCGTCCGGAACATGGGGTAGATAGGATTTATAGGAGAATCTACAAAAAGAAAACTATCCCCATCAGACAATCCCACATAATCGGCGCGCGAATGCTTGCTTTATTGTGGTTATTTGTCGGGGTTTTGATTTTTCTAAAATAGCATAATTAGCTAATTTTTTACCCCGCTTTACGATATAATGGGAAGGTGAAAAAAGGAGGAAGATTGAACTTGAACAAAAACCTTAGAACAAGGTGTTTTTTGACGGCACTTGTTTTGATCTTAATCATCCGGACCGGGGCTTGGGCCCAAGGAGAAATTACCCTAAAGATTCATCAAGGGGAGATGAGTCACCAGATCTCCGTTGAGGCGATTACCGGCAGCACCACCTACTTACCGGTGCGTGAAGTGTCGGAGCTGATCAATGTTCCCTTACAATGGGATTCCCATCTATCTGCCGTGGTTTGTTATACTTATGAACAAGTTTCCGTAATCCCACCGGGCATTAATGAAATCTATATCATCAAAGACACGATCGAAACCTACCCCATGACGGGAAAGCCTTTTTTGGAACAAGGTCGGGTTTATATGCCCTTACGAAGTTTGGAAGCTTTGGGTGTGGTAGTGATTTATGATCCTGTGACAAAAGAGTGCAGCATCTATATCCCGGAGAATATCCAGCGCTCTCCGGGAAGGATTTCACCGGAACAATTGATTGAGGTGCAGGATAAAATTGCTGCAGAGCGGGCCAAAATGCCCCAGAGAATCGGTAGCTTTACGACATATTTTAATGCCTCTGATAAAAATCGTACGCAAAATTTGAGACTGGCGGCACAGGCGATTAATAATTTTCAGCTAAGTCCTGGCAAACAGTTTTCATTTAATCAGACTGTGGGACCGCGAACACCGCAAAGAGGTTATGAAAAAGCGGGGATATTTGTTAATAAAGAACTTGTTGATGGGTATGGAGGCGGCATCTGCCAGGTATCCAGCACCTTATATAATGCGGTGCGAGATGCGGGGCTTACCGTAGTAGAAAGACATTCCCATAGCCTGCCGGTACCCTATGTGGCGGACGGAAAGGACGCTACCGTCAGCTACGGCACCTTAGATTTTAAGTTTAGAAACAACCGGGAAACCCCGGTATCTTTGAAAACAAGTGTTGAGGGCAATGTGTTGACCATAGAGATATTTTTAATGCCATATTAATTAAGAACTAGCCCAAAAGGAGGTAGATTTTTTGGGGGGGATGGATCAATTATCCGGTTTTTTGCAGCTGAAAGAGGCTTTATCATTATCACGGGCAGAAAACAGGGAAAATCACCGTAACTATATCAACCCGGAATTAGTAAATATGATGGGTTTGATTAATTTTGATAAATTATTTGTCCGGGCGCAAAATTGTTCGGTATGGGATGAAAAAGGCCTGGAATATCTGGATTTTTTGGGGGGATATGGCGCCCTTAATTTAGGCCATAATCATCCGGAAATTAACGCGGCCTTAAGGCTGGTAGAAGAGACCCCGAATCTTTTACAAGCTGCCCTAAATCCCTTAGCCGGTGCTCTGGCGAAAAATCTCGCTTTGATCACCCCGGGTGATCTGCAGTACAGTTTCTTTGGCAACAGCGGAGCTGAGGCCGTGGAGGGCGCTTTGAAGCTTGCCCGGGCTGCCACCGGCAGACATAAGATTGTTTCCTGTCAAGGATCCTTTCATGGGAAAACTTTTGGAGCGCTGTCAGTGACGGGGCGAGATAAATACCGGATGCCTTTTCATCCTTTATTGCCGGGGGTGAGCTTTATTCCTTACGGGGATGAGGAGGCCTTAGCCAAGGAACTATCAAGCGGTGACAAGGCGGCTTTTATCGTTGAGCCCATTCAGGGCGAGGGGGGCATTATTGTTCCTCCGGCAGGTTATTTAAAGCGGGTGAGAGAAATCTGCTCCCGCTATGAGACATTACTGATCATAGATGAAATTCAGACCGGTTTTGGCAGGACAGGCCGGATGTTTGCCTGTGAACACGAAGATGTGGTGCCGGATGTGATGTGTCTGGCCAAATCATTCGGTGGTGGCCTGATGCCTTTAGCCGCTTATATTACCGGAGAAAAAATATGGAAAAAGGCTTACGGCGCCTTGGAAAAAGCAACTTTGCATACATCTACTTTTGGGGGAAACAGCCGGGCGGCCGCCGCCGGCATCACGGCGATGGATATTTTGCTGCGGGATAATTTGGCTGGTGCCGCGGCGGAAAAAGGTATTTATCTTAAGGGAAAATTGGACGAGCTAAAAAATCGATATCCCTTTATCAAAGAGGTACGAGGCCGAGGCTTGATCTTGGGCGTAGAATTTGCTCCGTCGGAACATAAAATACTAAACACCCTGTCTGGGGGGGCATTGGAAAAGGTGTCCCAAGAATATTTAGGTTCATTAGTAGCCGGTGAATTGATGAACAAACATCAGATTATTACAGCCTATACTTTGAATAATCCCAATGTGATTCGTTTGGAGCCCCCGTTAACGATTACTTATCCTCAGCTCGACCGCATGCTTGCTGCTCTTTCAAAAGTTTTGCATAAAAATAAAGGGTTGGGTGACATGGTCTTGTCCGGTGCCAAAACCATAATCGGGGGTTTATTAAAGAAAAAATAACCGAATATTAACATAAATAAAATAAAAAACAATTGGCTTTGTTTGACATCTCCCGATCCCTCTGATACTATTAATGTGGATTATCATGTTATATTGTGCCATAAGACTCTGAGGGACCTGAATGGGAAATGGGAAAATACCTATTCGGGTGGTTTTTGTGTAAAAAATCTTTAATTTGGCACGAGACAGAACGGGGGTAGTAAAAGGGTGCAAAAGAAATATGATGTGGTCATTATTGGGGCAGGTCCGGCAGGGATTTTTACCGCGATTGAATTGACCAGGAAAAAACCCCAGGTTCATATTCTTATCATTGATAAAGGGCATACTATTGATAAAAGGACTTGCCCTGCCCGGGAACAGGGCAAGTGCATAAATTGTGATCCTTGTGCGATCACCAGTGGTTGGTCCGGTGCCGGTGCATTTAGTGATGGCAAACTCTCTCTTTCTCCGGATGTTGGTGGACGCATCTTGGAATATATGTCCCCGGAAGAAGCCCAGACAGGAATTAATTATGCGGATAAAATCTATTTAGAATTTGGTGCTCAGGAAATCGTTTACGGACTGGATGAGAAAAAGGTGGATGATATTGCCTACGAGGCCTCCAAACACAGTATCCAGCTGATTCCTTGTCCTGTTCGCCATCTGGGAACAGAGCGGGCCTTTAATGTGCTCCGGGGTATGTATCGTTATCTGATTAACGAAACTAATGTGGACTTTATGGAATTAACCAAGGTAGAAAAAATTTTGACCGAGGGAGATCAGGCGCGCGGGGTCCTGGTGAAACCCAGAGGGCAAGAACCTTTGGAAATATTAGCGGATTTTGTGGTGGCAGCGCCGGGACGGGGAGGAGCCGAATGGCTTGCCCAGCAAACCCGGGACCTTAATATCAAAACAGATAATAACGAAGTAGATATCGGACTACGCATAGAAGTGCCTAATTCTGTCATGGATCATCTTACCCGGGACTTGTATGAGGCAAAACTGGTTTATTATTCCGATACTTTTGATAACAAGGTGCGTTCCTTCTGTGTTAATCCCGGTGGTGTCGTCTCCGAAGAACATTATGAAAGAAAAATTGCAGTTGTCAACGGACATAGCTATTCTGATGAGAGACTGAAAACAAAGAATACAAATTTTGCTCTTTTAGTATCAACCAGGTTTACGGAACCCTTTAACGAGCCCATTGCCTATGGGGAATATATTGCCCGTTTGGCCAATATGCTCACAGGGGGCGGTGTAATGGTGCAACGGCTGGGTGATGTCCTAAAAGGACGGCGCACAGACTATGACCGTTTAAAAAAATCAACCACGATACCTACTTTAAAAACCGCCGTGCCGGGGGATTTAAGTTACGTTTTGCCCGCCCGATATCTGACCTCGATTATTGAGACATTAAAAGCTTTTGATCATATTGCTCCGGGTATTTATGCTCGGAACACACTCCTTTATGGAGCCGAAGTGAAATTTTACTCATCTAAGGTGCGTGTTTCCAACAACTTTGAAACGGAAGTTGCCAATCTTTACACCATTGGTGACGGAGCGGGGATTACCAGAGGTTTGATGCAGGCATCGGTAACAGGGATTGTAGTAGCACGGGATATTTCATCCAAGATTTAATGATCTGGAGTTTTGAAATACATTCGTGTCAAATTTAGTTAGTGGAGGTGCTGCTCATGTCAGCAGTGGTATTAATTGGGGCCCAATGGGGAGACGAAGGTAAAGGAAAAATCACAGATTTTCTGGCAGAAAAGGCCGATATGGTTGTGCGTTACCAGGGAGGCAGTAATGCCGGTCATACGGTAGTGGTGGGGGAGGAAGAATATAAGCTTCATCTGATTCCCTCCGGTATTTTATATCCCAATACCTCGTGCATTATCGGTAATGGTGTGGTGGCGGATATTGAGACCCTCTTGAATGAATTGGATGGTTTAACAGAACGCGGCATAGCAACCGATCATTTGCATATCTCTGACCGAACTCATGTTATTATGCCCTATCATCGGCTTTTGGATCAACTTCAGGAGGAAGGTAAAGGAGATCAAAAGATTGGCACCACGAAAAAGGGTATTGGTCCCGCCTATGTTGATAAGGCCTTACGAGTGGGGATCCGCATGGTTGATCTTCTGGACGAGGAGATCTTTGCCCGCAAAGTAGAGGATAATCTCAAGGAAAAAAACTTGATTTTTACGCAAGTTTATGGGGTGGAAGGTTTTCGTAAAGAAGACATCCTGGCTCAATTCAAACCTCTTATCGAACGAATCAAACCCTATATTACGGATACTTCGCTTCTGGTTAATCAAGCTTTGGAGCAGGGACAAAATGTGCTCTTTGAAGGAGCTCAGGGGACTTTGTTAGATTTGGATCAGGGAACATATCCCTTTGTCACCTCATCTCATCCAACGGCTGGAGGAGCTTGCATCGGAGCTGGTATAGGTCCTACCAAAATTAACAAGGTGTTGGGTGTAGTCAAGGCTTATACCACTCGGGTCGGAGAAGGCCCCTTCCCCACCGAATTAAACGATGCTATGGGCGAAATGATCCGCAAAGAAGGTTTTGAGTTTGGCACAACCACGGGACGTCCCCGGCGCTGCGGCTGGTTTGATGCGGTAATTGCCCGTTACAGTGTGCGCATGAACGGTTTAACGGGGCTGGCTTTAACGAAGATGGATGTATTGGATAAATTAGCTGAAATTAAAATATGTTATGGCTATGAATATCGAGGGCAGACATTGTCCCACTTCCCATCCAGCCTGCAAACCTTGGAGGAATGCCGGCCAATTTATGAGACCGTGGAAGGATGGCAGGAAGATACTAGCAAAGCCAAGACCTTCGAAGCATTGCCGCCAAAAGCACAAAAGTACATTAAGAAAATTGAAGAACTTTCCGGCTGTAAGGTTGTCCTTGTGTCAGTTGGCCCCAAGAGGGATCAAACCATTATTAGAGAAGAACTCTATTAATGAAGCGACACTCCCAATTTAATCACACATTATTAAATAAAATAAAATTCCGGATTCAATGTAAAATAAGCAAACTAGCAGTTGACAAATAGGGTAATTTAGTGCAATATATATAAACACAGAGAAACAAAGCTTCTTCCCCTGTATAAGACAATTTTTGATGTATTATACAAAAATTAAGATTATAAAATACTTGTTGACAGAAGAAGCTTGCTGTAGTATAATATGTTCCTGTGAGACAAATGAGCCATTAGCTCAGTCGGTAGAGCACCTGACTTTTAATCAGGGTGTCCCGCGTTCGAGTCGCGGATGGCTCACCATTTTTTTCTGGCCCGTTGGAGAAGCGGCTTAACTCACCAGCCTTTCACGCTGGCAGTTTCAGGGGTTCGAATCCCCTACGGGTCACCAACAATTAATCACGTGCAACAAGGTTCTTATCTTGGTGCACGTTTTTTATTTCTCGTGTAAAAAAGATGTAGAAAACTAAAAAGATGGTCGCAAACTTCGCAGCCCGGCCTTGTAAAAACCGACAAGTTTTTTCCTGTCCCCCCTCTATAATGGAATAGAATAATAATTAGGGGTGTGGTGCTGTGTCGGGAAACACTCGGATCAACATAGAATATCAACGAAAACAAAAACAGTCCAAATTTAAGTACAAGTACGATTGGCCCTTAAAGCTGAAAATGGGGAGCAAAAAATTAGCCGTCAAGTTTGCGCCAACCGTAAAATATAAAATTCCTCGCCGGTCCTGGGATGATTTTCTCCTCGTCTTACCGGAAATCATCTTCTTTGCGGCGGTGGGTTTTATCTTGAGCAGAGCTGAGGTTCTGGGGAGTATCTTGCCCTTCGGTCCTGCTTTTTATGCTGCTTTGGCCTGTAGCGACAGAAGACAGGCTTTTTTTCAGGCCTTGCCGATTATGGGGGGCTTATTAACCGTTTTATCGGGACAGGCTTATTTATATAATATGGGGATAATCATCCTTTTAGGCATTGTTTTTTTCTTTCATTCCATAGATCTTGATCGGCAATGGACCCAGGTGCCGGCCGTGGTTTTTTCTGCCGTCCTTGTGGTCAAGGGCCTCGGCCTTTTTTGGGGACATGCATCTGAATACCAAATCATCTCGCTCCTTTTTGAAGGCGCCTTCGCAGCCGGGTTATCCTTGGTTTTTTTAGTAGTACAAAGGTTGATCTTGAATCGCCAAGCCATAAATCGTTTTTCAGCCGATGAGATCGTCTGCATTTTTGTCGCCCTGATCGGCTTAATCATGGGTATGGGAAGTTTCAGTGTGGCCGGCATAGAAATCGGTGCCATGATCAGTCGCTTGACCGTTATTTTAGCGGCCTTTATCGGGGGAGGCGGTGCCGGTGCTGCTATGGGGACCTTAGTAGGTGTGGTACCTAGTCTATCCTCCATGATTGCCCCCTCCATCATTGGCCTGTATGCCTTCTCCGGATTATTAGCCGGAGTATTTAACGGTTTCGGTCGACTGGGTGTGGTGATGGGCTTTTTATTAGGCAATCTGCTTTTGGCTCTATACCTTTTGGATACTAGTTTAATTATATCTTCCCTCACAGCCTCCGCTATGGCCGGCCTTTTATTTTTTTTAGTGCCAATGGCATGGCTGCACAAGTTGGGTAGCATCTTTCATTACAGCCTGGCCGGAAAGGAACAGACCCCCAAAGAAGACTATTCCCAGCGTCTTGCCCTGAACAAATTAAATAGTGTCAGTCACGTTTTTCATGAATTGGCCGCTACCATGGAGCAAATTGCCGGTGAACAGGATTCAAGCGATGATTATAATATCAATTCTGTGCTGCACCGAATCTCCGCTCGGGTATGCCAGGATTGCACCTTACAGAAACTATGCTGGGAAAAGGATTTTTACCAAACTTATCGCTCCATAGTTTCTTTATTTACCGCCATTGAAAAAGATGGTGGTGTCAGTATCAAGGATATGCCTGTAGGCTTACGCAAAAGGTGTTCCCATGCTCAGGAAATGCTTATTGCCGTTAATTGTTTATTTGAACTGTATCAAAAGAATCACTATTGGCAGTTGCATATGGAAAACACCCGCAGCCTGATGGCCAATCAATTGACCGGATCGGCGCAGATTATTGATAAAGTCACCAAAGAAATCAAAAACAGCGGGAACTCACGATATTATTTGGAGGCTCATTTAAAAAAAATGTTAGCCGGGAGAGGATTTTTTGTGGAACGGGTTTCCGTCATGAACATTGGAGAAAATTCCCTGGATTTAGTCTTGGAGGTGATTTCCTGTCCTGGAGTTGACGACTGTCAAAGGATTCTTCTTCCTGCTTTATCTCGGCTTGTGGGGAAAGAGTATCAGATTATCCAATCAAATTGTTCCTATGACACCGGTATCAAAAGCTGCCGTTTCCGCATGATGGATGCCCGGGCTTTTAGGCTGAACATTGCTCAATATGCCATAGCTAAACATGAAGAGGATGTGTGTGGCGACAGTACCAATGTTATTTTCCTGCCCGAAGGAAAACAGATTCTCATGCTTAGTGACGGAATGGGTATCGGGGAAAGCGCTGCCCTGGAATCAGAAACTTCTCTGCATCTCTTGGAAAAACTACTGGAAAATGGCTTTGATGAAACCAGCGCTATCCAAACCATAAATTCTGTGCTCATGTTTCGGGCTAAAGAAGATACCTTTGCCACCATGGATATTTGTATCATCGACTTATTTTCCGGAGCCACAGATTTTATTAAAATTGGCGCCGGACCCAGTTTTGTCAAGAAAAAGGAAGGGGTCAATATCATTCGTGCCTCAAGTCTACCGATTGGGATTTTAAATCATGTGGAGATGGAGACGATGAAAGAGGTGATCCGTCCTGGGGATGTGATTGTGCTCGCCTCCGACGGTTTATTAGATACCGGGCATAGGTTGGAGGATGCGGAGCGCTGGATTGCCGGAATCATCGAGAACAGTCCGGAAAGAAACCCCAAAAGATTGGCGGAATCCCTGGTGAAAAATGCCGTGAACCTGGGGGGAGGCAGACCCCGGGATGATATATCCGTTATTGTGGCCGTTGTGGAAGATGATGTGGAGGATCTTGAAGATTATTAGAAATAAAAATTTGGTTATAATAAAGGGAAAAAGGTATTGGATCGCGAAAACACGGATAGAACCGTGTTTTTTCGATTTTTTCAAAGGGGAAAACCCATTATCTCCTCATGAAGATAGGGAAAAGTAAAATGATGAAAAAGAAAATTCTCAGCGCCGTAAAAAAATATCATCTCTTTGCCCCAGGGGCTACTTTGCTTCTTGCTGTCTCCGGGGGGCCGGATTCCATGGCTTTGCTTCATATTATGGGTGAAATTGCCCTTCCACATAATTTGAAACTTCATGTGGCCCATTTGAATCATATGATGCGAGGGGCCCAAAGCGATGAGGAGGAATCCTTTGTTGCCGATCAAGCAAGAAAGATGGGTTTGCCGTGTACCGTGTCCAGAGAGGATGTGCCCGGCTATCTCCAAAAGACAGATTTATCTCCCGAGGAAGGTGCGCGCATCCTACGTTATCAATTTTTGCAGCGGACGGCAGAGGAAATTCGCGCGGATTTTATCGTGACCGCCCATCATGGAGATGACCAGGCCGAAACGGTACTGTTGCACCTGCTTAGAGGTGCGGGTTCGGAAGGATTAGCCGCCATGGCACCCCAAGAAGGTATTTTGATCCGACCGATGCTGGGTGTTTTCAAGGAGGAAATCCTGGATTTCTGTCGTGAGCATGAGATTCCTTTTTGTTTGGATGCAACCAATGAGGAAAAAATTTATACGCGGAACCGCATTCGTTTAGATCTGATACCTCATCTGAAACAATTTAATCCTCGTATTGTGGCCTCTTTGGTGAAATTAGCAGATATCTGCCGGGAAGAAAATGATTTACTGGAAAAAATGACCCGCTCTGCGGGAGCAAAAATCACATTAACCCTGGACCAGGATCAAAGAGGAATCAACTTTCAGCAGCTTATTTCTTTTCATCCGGCCTTACAGCGCCGCTTGATCCGCCAAATGACAGATGATTTTACCCAAAAGCAGGGCACCTTAACCTTTGATCATACGGAAGCCCTGATCGGGCTTGGGCCGGGGCAGGAATTGTCTTTACCCGGGGGTATTTATGGTCGCCGGGAAGATCATGCCTTGATTCTATCCCGGAAGAAAAAAATAAAAACCGTTCCTGCTGCCCCTCCCATGGACCCGGTCGCTCTTGTGGTGCCGGGGACAACGTATGTACCTGGATTGTCCCTTGGGGTCACCGTTTCCATTATTTCTTGGCCGGATGCGACTTTCGCCCCGGATTGCAACACACAGGTTTTTGGTCACGATATTTTAAAAGAAACTCTGACCGTCAGAAACCGTCGGGCAGGTGATTATTTTTACCCTTGGGGGATGAAAGGTAAAAAGAAAATAAAAAATTATTTTATTGATGAAAAGATCCCCATTGACTTAAGAGACGATGTCCCCTTGATCCTGGCGGGAGATAAAATTGTCTGGGTTGCGGGATGCCGTAGGAGCAGGCTTTTTGAAGTGAATCCCCAAGATCGCACAGCCGTGTTGATTCGGACAAAAAAGTGCTGATTGTCATAAATACCATAGTTTGAAAATAGGAATAAAATATGGTACAATCACTTAGTATATTTTTTTATTTTTTGTAATTGATTCTTCTAAAGTGTCGAGAGGAGTGTAACGTTTGAATCGTGTTTTTAAAAACCTTGCTATTTATGTACTTATTGTCTTAATAGCCGTTTCTTTTTATCAAATGACTGCTCCCCCCGCCGAAGAAACCGGGGAATTATCTTATGATGAGTTTATGGCTAAGGTCGAGAATGGCGAGGTCAAAGATGTTATAATTCTCGCCAGTGAGAATCGATATACCATTGAAGGTACTTTAAAAAATGAAGATAAATTTTCTTCCATAGTGCCTGTTAATCCTAATTTAGCAGGAATCCTGCGGGATCAGGGTGTATTGGTGAAATTTGATGAAGAACCGGGACCTCCCTGGTGGACAGGAATCCTTTCCGCGCTTTTGCCGATTCTTCTTTTAGTCGGTTTGTTCTTCTTTATGATGCAGCAAACTCAAGGCGGCGGGAACCGGGTAATGCAATTT
>JAXGQR010000016.1:0-43017 GCA_040766325.1 Dehalobacterium sp.
AAAAAGGCAACGTTGAAAACAAAGTCGGTTACCATAGACGTAACTTACTTGTCCCCATACCGCGTTTTCTTAATCTTCCCGATTTTAACCGGCAACTTCTCAATATGTGTGAGGAAGATGCCAAAAGAGAGCATTACCGCCACAACAAAACAATAGAGGAACTGTTTGAGGAAGATTTAAAACATTGTCATCCCCTTCCTGAAATTGAATTCGACCTGAGCGGTAAAAAGGCTGTTACTACTAACAACTGGGGCAAATTTTATTTGAATAAAGGAATGCATGAATATTCGGTATCACCGAAACATGCAAATACAACGGTTAACCTGAAACTGACATCATCGCTTGTTATCGTGATGGATGAAAACTATCGCGAAATCGTAAGACACCGCCGTCTTTACGGCGATACTAAACAGCAGAGCATGGACTGGCTTCCATACCTTAGGCAGCTTTCCATACGACCGCGCGCATTGAAATATTCGGGTATCTATGACATAATGCCGTCTGCAATGAAACAGTTCCTTGAGGGCTGTTCCAATACGGAAACAGGAAAGATCCTTAAAGTTCTGGCAGAACTCACGGACAGAACCGGCTTTGAAAGTGCTCTTAACACTGTCAATCAGGCGCTATGTTATGGGGCATCCGATGCCGATAGTCTGAGAAACCTTTACCGGCGTCTTTACGCCGATGTGCCGGAACTTCCGCCTATGCCGCTTGGTCCGGAAATACCAAAAGTCGGTCAGATGACAACCAACCTTATTGCTTACGACGTCTTCCTGAAAAAGGGAGGTGCCGCAAATGCTTGAAGATAAAATTATAGACTGTTGCAAAAAACTAAAGTTAAGCCGCAATCTGGCCGATATGGCACAGACAATGGAGGGCGAATCCCATCAGGAGTATTTATATAAATTATTATCTGCAGAACTAAAAAACCGTGAACAAGGCCGTGTAGCTAAACTGATTAATAATGCAGGCTTCTATAGCATCAAAACATTTGAAGGATTCCGTTTTGATGAAATTACCCTTCCTTCAGACCTAACGCCGGAAAGCCTGAAATCCCTTAATTTTGTGAGGGAAAAGAAAAATATTATCATGTACGGCAGAACAGGAACCGGTAAAACCATGCTTTCAATTGCACTGGGCGTGACTGCCTGTCAAAAAGGCATTCCTGTTAAGTTTTACCGTACCGCAGCATTGGTCAATCAACTTTCGGAAGCAAAGAAGGCTGGAACACTCGGAATGTTACTAAAAAAACTGAATAAAGCGTCTATCATTATCCTTGATGAGTGGGGTTACGTACCATACGACCGTACTGGCGCCCAATTGCTCTTTGACTTTCTTTCCGAGATACATGAGCAGAAATCGGTCATTCTTAACACAAACTTGGAATTTTCCCGGTGGGTTAATGTACTCTATGATGAGCAGATGACTGCCGCCCTTGTAGGCAGGCTTATGCACCACTGCTATCTTCTCTTGTTTCCGGGAGAAAACAACCGTCTAAGGGAATCCAGCATCAACGACATTTACCGCTCGATAACCTCAACAGACAACAAGGAGGGCCGATGACATAACCAAACACCAATGATTAAAGAACTCGAACACAGGTATAGTAATATTTCTAGCTGATCTTATAAAAGTACATACCTGGCGGCTGTCAAGGGCGAAGCGTAGCGGAGTTCATCGAAGGCGCTAGCCGAAGACCCTTGACGGCCAGTCAATACCAAAACCCTTAATTCAAGGGCCATTCTAATGGCCCTCTGCCCCCCGGCGAGGGCGGGGTTTCAGGGGCAGAGCCCCTGAGAAAATCCTCATTTTTCAAAGATCAAAATTGTGATAAATGTCTGCAAAACTCTATTTTTCTGCTGAAAAGTAGAAAATGGAGCTTGCAACATTATGGAAAATGGAGTTGCAATACTATGGAAAAATTATTTGCAACTTTCGGTAAAAAACTCTTGCAAAAAACAACCGAGCAGAATGGAACTTAAAAAATCGAGCATTAAATGGAAAAATCCATTGCCAGCACCCTTAAAATAAACTACCCTTTTAGTGTCTAAAGCTAAAGGGGGAAAAGAAAGGATGTTGACAATGGAGCAAATATATTTTATCAAATATTTGCGAAACCACAAAGGAAAATCACTACGCAAAATTGCTGAAGAAACTGGACATGATTTTGAGACTGTAAAAAAATATACCGAAAAAGCTGATTTTAATCTAGAACTTAAGAAAAAACAACAAAGAAAAGGCAAGCTTGATCCTTTTAAAGCCTTAATTGATCAATGGCTTGAACAGGATCAAAAGGCTAAACCTAAACAAAGACATACCGCCCAGAGGGTATTTAACCGGCTTAAGGAGCTTTATGGTGAAGAGTTTAATGTCTCAGACCGCTCTATTAGAAAATATGTTGCCCAAAAGAAAAAGGAACTGGCAGGCGGAACCGATGGATATATACCGTTAGACCATCCTCCGGGAGAAGCCCAGGTAGATTTTGGTGAAGCCCAGTTCATAAAGAGGGGTAAAAAGTATTCCGGGTATTATCTCAACATATCATTTCCCTATAGTAACGGCGGCTATTTACAAATATTTAAGGCTCAGAATCAAGAATGCCTACTAGAAGGGCTAAAAAACATACTTGAGCATATTGGGAAAACCCCTACAAGTATATGGTTTGATAACATGTCAACTGCCGTCAAAGAGATTAAAAAGCATGGAGAAAGAGATTTAACAAAGGGCTTTGAAAGGTTCATGCTCCATTATGGCTTTTCTACAAACTTTTGTAATCCAAACAGTGGTCATGAAAAAGGCAATATAGAGAATAAAGTTGGCTACAATCGACGGAATTTTTTAGTCCCGATCCCTGAATTTGATGACTTTGAAGAATACAATAAAGAATTGCTTAATTTATGCGATCAGGATATGCAGCGGAAGCATTACAAAAAGTCCGGAACCATTGCGGAACTATTTATGGAAGATAAAAAAGCTATGAATAGTTTGTCCATAGTACCATTTGAAGTCTGCCGGCTGGAAGTTGCCAAAGCTGATAACTACGGTAAAGTCAAATTTGAAAATCGTATATACTCGTCCGCCCCTGACTTTGCTGGAAAACAGCTCTGGGTCAAAGCAACAGCTAATGAAACCATCTTAATGGACCAGGAATATCAAGAAATAGTACGACATGAGAGGCTATATGGGGAAGAAAAAGAGTCTATGAAATGGTGTCCATACCTGGAGCTTATGTCAAAAAGACCAATGGCACTTAAATACACCGGCTTTTTCAAAGACCTGCCTTCTACCCTTCAGAACTACTTAAGTAAGTGTGAATACGAGCAGAAAAAAGCTGCTCTAAAAGCCCTTACTAAAATGGTCAACGAAACAGACATTACCATTGCAGCTAAAGCGTTTGAAGAAGCAATTCTAAAAGGGTCTGACGATATTGATAGTATTTGGGCTACATACCTAAGAATGACATCAAAAGCCCTGGATGTTGAGGACTTGATACTTCCGGACAAAGTTCCGGAACTTCAAGGGTATCAGATAGACACGACCATTTATGACACACTTCTAAAAACAAGGTGTTCATAAATGGAGGAGTTAATTACAAAATATTGCAAAAAGCTTAAGATCGGCAAAGGCTTTTACCAGGGTTACAAGGAGGTAGAAGCCGAAAGCCATGAAGAATTTTTATTAAAATTATTACGCCGCGAAGTTGAAAACCGGGAAGTTGTAAGAAAAAACAGACTACTAAAAGCTGCTAGCTTCGATGTAATTAAAACTTTTAATGGCTATGCCTTTGATAATATACAAATACCACCGGCAATAACTGTAGAGGATTTAAAGACAGCTGCTTTCGTAAAAAAGAAAGAGAACTTAATTCTTTACGGAGCTGTGGGGACAGGTAAAAGCCATTTAGCAACGGCTATAGGAGTTGAAGCTTGCCAACAAGGTAAAAAAGTTAGGTTTTTCAGAACCGCAGCACTTGTAAACCAACTAACAGACGCTAAAGCAGCCGGAGAATTGAAAAGATTTTTTCGGCAACTCCAAAAATGTGACCTTCTAATCTGTGATGAGTGGGGCTATATACCATTTGAGAAAGAGGGTTCACAGCTACTGTTCCAGGTGGTGGCGGAATGTTATGAAAAACGAAGCGTTATAATTACCACTAACCTTGAATTCAGTAAATGGAACGGTATATTTTACGATGAGAAAATGACTAGTGCGATTATTGATAGACTTATACATCATAGCCATTTATTAGTCTTTACCGGTAAGAGTTACAGGTTAGCTCACTCTTCCATGAACTGTTAAATATGGAATTAGGGTGCTGGGAAAATTAAGTTCCGAAATGTTAGATTTTTATATTGCCAAATACAGATCCCAATTGATAATTAAATTTTTATTAGAAGATATATGTTGTTTGAAAGATCAAACTAAGGAGATGAAAATATCGGAGATGAGAAATGTTAAGATATCTATGCTGCATGATGATGATCTACAACGTATCCATGACTATTCAATGAGATTGTTACAGGAGAACGGTATTCTGTTTCATAGCCGGCGTGCAGTGGATATATTTAAAAAGCATGGTTTTAAGGTAATAGGCAATCAGGTATATTTTATGGAAAAGCAGGTGATAACGGCACTTGAGAAGGCCCCGCCCCATTTCGAAATCCGAGGTCGAGATTGCAAAAAATCCCTGAACTTGGGTGGAGGCGATTTCGGTGTTCCAGGGCCAATCGGCCCGGTTTATGTTACTGATATTGATCAAGGACGCAGACGAGGTACCCTTAGAGATGTGGAGAATCTGATCAAAATCTATCAGGCAAGTAAAGTCATGAATATGAACTCTAATAATGGTGTCGAGGCAAACGACGTGGATATTAATAAGCGTCATTTTAGTATCATGCGTGTACTTTTGCACCATACGGACAAGCCATTTTATACCAAACTGTTTGATTACACACAAATGCATCAGGCCATGGATATGGTGGAAATCGCTGTGGGCGAAAAACTGGAGCCTGATGGAAACATATATATGGCTTCAGGTTCCTGTCCTTCCCTTAGTCCCCTTGCCTGGTCGCAAGATGCTGCCGATGCTATTATCGCACTGGCGGAGCGCGGACAGGCAGTAACTACAGGTACGGCTACTAGTACGGGTATTAGCGGACCTGTAAGATTATTCGGCACGTTGGTATTGCAGAACGCGGAGCTTATTTCCGGCATTGTACTAGCCCAACTGGTAAATCCGGGAATCCAGTAGGCTACGGCACAGGCGCAACCATGGGCAACATGCATGGTGCTCAATACTGCTGTGGTTCCCCCTCCAGACTATTGCTTCAGGTAGGATCTCTAGAGATGGGAAAACGTTTTTACCATCTTCCGTCACGTGACCTGCACCTACAGTACGGACTCTACATGTCCGGATGTGCAAATGGGTATTGAATCATATGAGGCTGTTATCGGCACCATTTTAGCCGGAGGCGACTATATGCTTTCAGAGATCGGTACCTTAGCGGGTCTGGAGACTACCTCCTACGAAAAAACCATCATTGATGAGGAGATCACCAGCAGGTTGTTTCATATCAGATGGGGTATGGATGTTTCCGAGGAGGCCGCCTCCATGGATGTGATTTTGAAAGTAGGTTCCGGCGGTGAATATATTACGGGAGAAGATACCTTGGCACATTTTGGCGAAGAGTGGTATCCCAGCGTGTCGGACTGGAATGCTAATAGCGAAATGCGCCCGGGTGATGATTATGCTTATGTATTGCGCCGGGCCAATGAGGAATGGAAGAGGCGTCTTGATGAGGCACCGGCTTCATTGCTGGATGATGCTGTTTCTAAGGAACTGGATCGCTATATTGCACGGCAATCAAGGCCATAGAAATTTATAATGCGAAATATAATTGAAGCACTTAGGTGTGCTGATTCACTTTCAATATTTTTTATGGTAATATATTTTATTAGCAGAATTTAATAGACTTATTTTCACATGATAAATAAAATAGACTATAAATTCAATAAACTATATTGATCACAAAATTTAAAAGCACCTCATATGAGATGCTTTTTTAGTTTTTATTTCAATTCGTGCTTTCATCCAGGTAAACATAGTTCTTGGCATCAGGTGGAGTTTAGCTCCATCTAATTAATGAATAGAAATCGCTCCCCGCTTACAGAAGGGGTTTCTTACGGACGGTAGTGGCAGCAAGTTTATTTGATCAACGAATAAAGATTAAGAGTAGATGAAAGGAGAAAAATTCACATGGAACAGGTCCTGATTAAGACCCATCAACTGACGAAGCGCTACGGCACTGTCACGGTGGTAAATGATCTTAACCTTGAGGTTAAAGGTGGAGAAATATATGGCTTTTTGGGTCCCAACGGATCAGGGAAAACCACCACAATAAAAATGCTGACCGGTTTGTTGGAACCTAGTGTAGGCGAGGCTTATATCTGTGGTTATGATATTAGAAAGCAGCCAAATGAAGCGAAAGCTCTGATGGCCTACGTGCCCGATCAGCCTAAATTATACGGTAAACTGTCGGCTCGAGAATTTTTACTTTTGGTGGCCTCCCTGTATCGCATGCCTAAAGAGATCAGTATCCAACGCGCTGAGATGTTAATGGAGATGTTTGGCCTTGCAGATCGTGCCGATGAACTCTTAGAGGGTTTTTCTCATGGTATGCGTCAGAAAGTAGTGCTGTCATCGGCTCTTATCCATCAACCTCAGGTCATACTCTTGGATGAACCAACCGTCGGTCTTGATCCGGCTAGTGCACGCTTACTTAAGGACATCTTACTAGAACTAGCAAAACAAGGGGTGGCTGTTTTTATTTCCACCCATATCCTGGAGATCGCGGAGCGAATGTGTCATCGGGTTGGTATTCTCAAAGGCGGAAAAATGATTGCTCAGGGTAGCCCGGAGGAATTGCGCCAATCGACCGGTCACGCAAGGGAAAGCCTGGAAGATATATTTCTTGAGCTTACGGGGGGCCATGAAAATGATGAGTTGATCAAAAGTCTGGAGGGAGATAGCCAGTGAAGATCAATTTACCTCCATCCTTAGAGACACCGCCACCTGCCCAATCTTTTCGGGATGACTTGATGCTTCTGACAAAAAACCAATTGCGTGTAACGTGGAACAAGTGGCGGTATCGCCCAAAGAAGACTTGGGTTTTAGTGGGTTTAGTTTTGGCATGGGTCATGTTTAGCATTATCTACTTAGGTTCTTTAGCATATGGTGCATTGGAAAGTGTTTCCTTTGAATGGGGCCAGAGTCTACTGAGTTTGTTATTTATGAGTAGTTTGGTGGCCCAAATATTTTTTGGCATTACTGCGGCCTTTTCGTCTCTTTATATGTCGGAAGATCTTGAACTTTTATTTGTAGCGCCGGTGTCCCTAAAAGCGGTTTTTACCGTTAAATCATTGAGTGTCTTGTTTAGCAACTTAGTGATTGCTTTGCTCTTTGTGCTGTTACCGGGGATCTTTTATGGATTGCTGTTTCAGGCGACCGGCGTTTTTTATCCGGTAGTTATTTTTGTAACCTTAGGTTTACTGATTATTGGTACAGCCTTTGCAGAATTGTTAAACGTGATCATCATGCGCGTTGTTCCTCCTCATCGCAGCAAAGAAGCGGTAGGATTTATTGGGGCTTTTTCGGGGATTGTCATTGTTTTATTACTCCAGATGCCTAATTTGATGATGGATCAAGCTGAACAACTAGATCTCGGTTCTTGGCTGGCCGGCAATGCTCAATTCCTTGATGTCATGAACTATTTTCCCTGGGGTTGGGGATCTACTGCCTTAGTTGCTGCCATGTCAGGCAATATAATGGGGAGCTTGGCTTGGAGTTTCCTTATCTTTTTGGTGGGGGTGTTCTTTTTCAGTTTAGCCTTTCGCTTTGTAGAACGGGGCTTTCGTCGAGGCTTTATATCCTTAAGCCAGGTAGATGGAGGCTTCCGCCGTAAGACGAAACGAAAAGTGCATAGAATAGAGAAAAATAAAGAAAATGAAATAAAATCCGTCCAATGGGAAAAGATCTTTGCAGCCAAATTAGAGGATGAAAAAACTTATGTTAAAGCCTCGGCACTTCCAGGAATATGGGCGGTGGCCAAGAAGGATTTACTTTATATAAAACGGGATACTCGGGAATGGTTTGGTTATTTAACCCCTCTGATTATTATGGCCTTTTTTATTGCCCAATATCTCATAAGTGATTCATCAGGGTCACGTGCTTCATTAATAACCATTTTCATTATGTACACAATTATGTTTAGCGGCAATATGGCTTTGCTATCCTTTGGCCGGGAAGGGGAATCGGATTGGTTTCTAAACTCTGTGCCCCTGGCCGGATGGCCGGTGGTTTTGGGTAAACTATTAGCCTCGGTGCTTCCAACCTTGGTGCTGATGGAGGCCATGTTAGTGGGAACAGGATTAGCCGTGGGATTGAATTTCCCACTACTTCTTACCTTAGCTGTTGGGGCTGTTTTGCTGTCTCTTGGCTCAAGTGCCATCGGCCTATTCTACTCGATCAACAATAGCCGCTATAATGCGGATAAACCACAGCAGCGGATTGCCCCGGGTGCTTCGATGATTATGTATCTGGTCAATATGGTCTTCATTTTGTTTTTGGCTATAGGAGTTATTTATTTTTTCCGTCCGGCTGAGTTCATTGCTGTTCTTGAGCAAATTGCACCGGTAACCTACGAAGGAGGATTTCTGTCCGCATTTACCTATGGACTCTATCTCTTAGGCCGCCCTTTGCTTTGGCCTTCCTGGGCTGGAATGCTAGCGGGAATTTTGGTAACAGGGGTCGTATGGAGCGTAATGTTTTTTAGTTTTATGGCAGCAACCGTACGTCAGAGTCGTAAAGGATTTAGAGTGGAGATTGTGTCTGGTAAGAAAAAGAAATAAATTGTCCCTAATTCTTTAATGAATTGAAAGGATCAGCTAAAAAATATTGATTGGACTGTGTTATATGGCCTTGAAATAATTATCAATAGAAAAAACATAAGTCAAGTGATTCGCGCCGCAAGAGATGCTGAAAAAGCGTTTTCAAAAATTAAATAAATTAATAAACAGCCGCCTGGTTAAGGCGGCATTTTTATATGCTATCAGTGCTGAATTTTATATCTCCAACTGTAGTCTCTACTACAAATTTCTTGGTAATAAGGTTGATATAATTAATTATATAAGCATCCGTTATGATAAACGTAATTTTGAGGAAAAGGGAGAGACAAATCTATGAGAACTTTTTTGGAGACAACCAAACATCTTATTTCATTGCAAACTGATGCCGAAGAAGACTTTTTAGCAAAACTTAGATCAGGCAGTTATACTTTGGAGAATCCCCTGGTGGTACAGAATCCTTATCTTATCAATCCTCTGGCTGCTGTGATCTGCTTTAATACAGATGAAGAGGTAACGGCAGAAATCACGGTAAAAGGTAAAGCCCCGGCGGGAGATCTCAATCACACCTTTGCTGCCTCCAAGGAACATGTATTGCCCATCTATGGATTATACGACAATTATGAAAATACGGTAGCTATTACCTTGGGAAATGGCAAAACCGGTCAGGTAAAAATCAGCACTGAAGAAGTCAATGTGAACAAAGCTTTATATTGTCACACCACACCGGAATATTTTGGCAAAGACCTTATGTTCGTCTCTGCCGCTACCTTTCCAATCGAATCTTGTCGTACAGCCGGCTTCGACTATGCCGGAGACTTACGCTGGGTGTTGACATCCAAAGCCAGTTGGGATATCAAAAAATTGGCCAATGGCCGCCTTCTTTTGTCTTCCCCCCGGCCTCTGCAAAAACCCTATTATACTGTTGGCTTAATTGAAATGGATTTCAGCGGCAAAATATACACCGAGTATACACTGCCCGGCGGGCATCATCATGATGATGTAGAATTGGAAAATGGCAATATTTTGGCTTGTTCAGATCAGGATTTCGGTGAGTCGGTAGAAGACTATATTGTGGAAATCGACCGCGCTACAGGCCAGATTGTTAAATCATGGGATTTATTACCGATGCTACCCAGAGACCAGGGTAAAGCCGGTGACTGGGATCATTATGACTGGTTTCACAACAATTCTGTATGGTTCGATAAAGCAACAAATTCTATCACCTTGTCCGGCCGGCACCAGGATGCGGTAATTAATTACGATTATGATACGTCGGAGCTTAACTGGATCATCGGCGATCCGGAAGGCTGGGGCGAAGAATGGCAAAAATATTTCTTAAAAAATATTACTAAGGGCGATTTTGACTGGCAGTATGAGCAGCATGCGGCGATGATTCTACCCAATGGGGATGTATTCATCTTTGACAACGGAACCTATCGATCAAAAAATGAAGCCACAAGAATACCGCCGGAAAAGAACTATTCCCGGGGTGTTATCTACAGAATAGATCGGGAAAAGATGGAGATAGAACAGGTCTGGCAGTATGGCAAGGAAAGAGGCGATGAATTTTATTCTCCATATATCTGCAATGTCGACTACTACGCCGACGGCCATTATATGGTTCACTCCGGGGGTATTGCCACTTATCGGGGCAAACATACAGATGGTTTGGGTGCTATGCTCTTGAATAAATATAAGGATGAACATATTCACTTAAACCTGGAATCCATTACAGTGGAAATCTTAAATGATGAGGTAAAATATGAGTTAAAAATTCAGGGTGGTAACTATTACCGGGCAAGAAGATTATCTTTATACGATGAAAAAACTAACTTTGCCTTAGGTAAAGGAAAAATTTTAGGCAGCTTTGGTGTCACTCCGGAATACCCCTTGAAACCAAACTTTAAAGATGCGGGTAAACTGCCGGATAAACATCATTGCGTAATCGAGTTGGAGGAAGACCGTCTGGCACTTCGGGGTACCTTTACGGAGCGCTCAGAAGGTATTCTGGAATTAAAAAGTGAGGAAGATGCCAAGTATTATCTGGTACCCACAGATGTGCACGATGTTAATGCAGCCTGTCTCTCTATTGAAGAAACCAAGGACGACGAGTTCCAGTTCTATCTCAGCAGAGAAGGTTTAACCGGAGCATACGATATATTCATCAATATTGACGGCAAGCGCTTTGATACAGAACTATCGGTTAAATTCTAATGATTAGCATAAACCTGATATAGCCTTTGAAAAACAGATTTTGACTATAAAAAAAGAAGCAAGAAAGGTGTTAAGAACACCTCTCTTGCTTCTGTCTGTTATTACTTACTTTGTTCTTTGATTTTTTTATAAACTCTTTCCGGGGTCATGGGAATTTCAGTAAAACGTATACCGATGGCATCGTATACTGCTGTCGCGACAGCCGGTGCTGTCGGCACCAGGCCGCATTCACCCACACCTTTGGCACCAAAGGGGCCGGTGGGATCATTGGATTCTACATACATGGCTTCAATTTCCGGTGTGTCCATAGCGGTGGGTAGAAAATATTTATGGATCCCGGTATGTTGGGGTTTACCTTTCTCGTCTACAAGGATTTCTTCTCCTAGAGCATAACCCAAGCCCATCATCACGCCACCTTCAATTTGCCCTTCCACAATTTTAGGATTGATAGCACGACCTACGTCATGAACAGCTGCTACCTTAATGATCTGAATTACACCGGTTTCCGTATCAACTTCAACCTCAACAAAATGAGCATGCCACGGCGGAGCATTAGGTGGCACGATCCGACCGACACCGATGAATTGCTTATTTCTCAGATGAGCATAGTAGGCTAGATCTTTCAAGGTGATGCTTGTAAACTTTGCGTTCCCCATTTTGCAGGCATCACTGCCGTAGCAGATGCCAAAAGGCTGTCCCTGAATGAAAACCACACCTTCTTTAATATCTAATCTTTCTGCCGGCGTATCTAGTAGATCCGCCGCATATTCTAATATTTGTTGTTTAACATCGTTGGCAGCGGCAAGAACCGCTGTGCCGGCTGCATACAGGGTGCGGCTTGCATGGCTTCCAATATCGAAGGGAGTAGTCAAGGTATCGGCAAAAGTCATAGATATTTGTTCCATTGAAATACCTAGAGCCTCGGCAGCCAGCTGAGGTAGGGTGGTGGTAGTGCCGGTACCGATGTCCGGTACACCGGAGGATAACATCACAGAGCCATCCTGCTGAATCGTGATAATGGCATTATCATAGTCGACACAGAAGGGCCAAGAATTACTAACGTGGGTACCTACACCCATACCGATACCCCGGCGTTTAGAGTCTCCCGGTCGATTCAATTTACCTCTTCTTTCCCAGCCGATACTATTGGCGCCTTTTTCCATGCATTCCATAAGCCCGGTGGAGGAACACTCATAAGGCAAGCACCAAGTGTCTCCCACCTGCATAATATTATTCCGATGGAGCTCCAGAAGATCTATACCAAGTTTTTCTGCCATCATATCTACCATGGATTCAATAGCAAACATAGCTTGAGGATTGCCAAAACCACGCATGGCACCAGCAGGGGTGCGATTTGTATAGACGGTATAGCCTTGATAGCTCTGGTGGGGAATCCTGTAAACAGATAGACCCATTGCGCCTAAAACACCGGGAACTTCTCCACCAAAGCTGCAGTAAGCACCGCCATTTAGCTTAGATTGCATATGAATGGCATGAAAAGTGCCGTCTTTTTTAGCCCCCAGCTTGACGGTAACGTAACCACCATGCCTGGTATCCGAAGCGATAAAGTCTTCTTCCCTGGAGTAAACTAATTTTACCGGTCTCCCAGAAAGCTTCGCTAGTGCTACAGCAATGGGCTCCGCTTTGGCACTGAGACCAATGCGAACACCGAAGCCTCCTCCCACATAAGGGGGATTGAGGACACGAACTTTACTTTCAGGGAGATCAAAGATTTTGGCTAATATCATTTTAGTAGGGTGGGGTGTTTGAGTGGTAGAATAAACTGTGATTTCCCCATTGGTGCCCACCCGAGCTACTGCGGCCTGGGTCTCCAACTGGACTTGTTTTTGGGTCGGTAGCTTAAAAGTTTCCTCAAGTACCACATCGCATTCTGCAAAACCCACCTCGATATCACCCAGCTGAATATTGATAATCTCTCCGGAAATGTTTTTTCCTGATTCGCTTTCATGAATGATGGGAGCATCCTCGGCGATGGCATCTAAGGGATCAAAAACAGCAGGTAACATTTCATATTCTACTTTGATCAACTTCAGGGCTTCTGAGGCCGCCTCCTCGCTAACAGCAGCAACTGCAGCGATTTCATCCCCCACATAACGCACCACATTATCGAAGATATATTGATCCAGTACCGGTGTCAGATGAGGCACGGTAAAAGTCATGGTAGCAGAGGTATTAAACAATACTCGGGGTGTATTTTTCCAGGTGGCGACCGCTTTGACACCGGGATAGTTCTCTGCTTCCGTGGTATCAATAGATAAAATCTTGGCGTGGGGATGTGGACTTCTTAATACCTTGCCATGAAGCATGCCGGGTAGATTCAAATCACTGGAAAAGGTGGCCGTGCCGGTGACCTTTTCCAAAGCATCATTTCTGGGAATATTTTTTCCAACGATATTATAGGTTTGCACAAGAATCCCTCCTTTCTTGGCATTTCCCTTCTTTATCTTTTACTTGATCTATTTTCTGCGCAGCTTTTTGGATGGCTTTCTCAATCTTTACAAAGCCGGTGCAGCGACAGATATTTCCTCCAATAGCTTCCTTAATCTCATTTGACGTGGGATTAGGATTATGGTCCAACAAAGCTTTGGCTGACATGATCATCCCCGGGGTACAAAAGCCGCATTGGACTGCACCTTCATTGATAAAAGATTCCTGGAGGGGATGCAACCCATCTTTAGGAGCAATCCCTTCAATGGTTTCGATCATGGCACCGAAGGCCTTCATCGCCGGAATCATACATGAGTTGACGGCAATACCGTTCATAATTACGGTACAGGCACCGCATTCTCCCTTGCCACAGCCTTTTTTTGTGCCGGTTAGGTTCAGTTGATCCCGTAGAATATCAACCAGCATTGCCCCATGAGAGACCATGACTTCAACAGCCTCTCCATTTAAAGTGAATTTTAGGTTAAACATAGCGGTGGTACCTCCTTTACATAACATGATTGTCATGCTTGATTTGCAGCACAGCTTGGTCGAGAGCTCTTTTTACCAATACCGGTAAGACATCCAAACGATATTCTCTTGAACCACGAATCAAGCTGGTTCGAGGGTTGGCTTCTTTAGATGCTAATTGGGCAGCTTTCGCAATTGTGTCCGGTGTAACAGGAGCATTTGAATTTTGAAGGAAATCTTCGGCTTCCGTAGCACGAGCGGGTTTTGGTCCTACAGGTGCCATCACAATTGTTACCTTTTTAAAGTGTTCCTTGTGTGAATCCAATATAACATTAACAGCCACATTTAACATGGGCAGTGCTAGTGCCTTTCTTTGATCTAAACGAATAAACGCGGAACTCTGATTTTGCTGAGGCAGAGGGACGAGAACGTCGGTGACCAGGTGCTCATGGCTATTGACAGAACTTTTTCCCACCCCCAAATAAGCTTCATCGATTGGTATTGTGCTTAAGCTTCCTTCGGACAAAATCTCAATTCTGGCTTCTAATGCACTTAAGGCTAATGCGCCGTCAGCTGCCGGCTGGGCATTAATGATGTTACCCACCAGAGTGGAGACGTTTCTGATCTGCAGGGACCCCACTTTTCCTGAAGCAGCAGCCAAGGCTGGAAAATATTTTTGAATATAAGGTGATTGGGTAATCTGGGTGTGGGTTACAGCTGCGCCGATTCGGATGAAATTTTCCTCAAGGGTGATTTCCCTCAGTTCGGGGATCTGGGTAATATCCACTAATTTCGTTGCATGCTTTTTCTCCTCTGCGATATCCAGTAACAAATCAGTTCCCCCGGCAATAATTCGGGCTTGTCCTTGACTTTCTTTTAGGGCTGATAGGGCATCGGAGACGGATTTTGCGCAATAATAGTCCTGAATCATGAGCTTGAACCTCCTTTTCCTTGATAGATAGAATTGAACAGGAAAGCATCTTTTTAAGAATGCTAGATATAAAGAACAAGTGAAAGATGAATAATAAAATGAGATACGAAATATGGTTTTATGTGATATGATTAATGCAAGAAGGATGCCAAGGAGAGGATTTAGCAAAGGCTATGCAGGAGTTGGAAAAGAAAGTATTGGGTGATAAGTGTAAGCCGGAATTCCGGCTAAGGAAAATTCGTTTCAAAAGTTTAGACAGGTTACCCATATAGGTTAAATCTATGATGTACATACTTTCGATAAAATTCATTTATCTATAAGTTAAAAGCCGAAAAAACGGCATTGTCGAAATTACGGCGATTTGTTGCAAAGGCAGCATGAAAGATAAGGGGATCAATTCCATGATCCCTCTTATCTTTTCTTTCATTTTTGTTCATTTTTCCAATAGCGTAGAATTCTGGGGCTAATACCTAAAAGCTGTGCCGCTCTTTTTTGATTATTCTCTGTTTTATTTAGAATCTCCATGATTAGTGAATGCAGGAATAGTTTTTTTTCAGACTCCCATTTTTCCAGGACGTCCATAAACTGAATGGAATCCTGGCTCAAAATGGAATGCAATTGAGTTTCCCGCCAGGTTTCCCAATCTTTAACCTGTTCCTCAGCTAGAGCAGTAGGGGTTGAAGTGTCCAAAATATGCTTCGGTAGGAGATGAGCTGGAATTTCTTTTTCCTCACAAAGAGTTAAGGCCCGGATGATGATATTGGATAACTCTCGTACATTGCCAGGCCAAGAATAATTCATCAGGGCATCAAAGGCTTTCGAGGAAAAAGAGATTAAAGATCCTTTTCCTTTTTCCTGCTTATTCTTATCAAGGTAATATTGAATAAGCAGGGGAAGATCCACTTTTCTTTCCCTTAAGGGTGGCAAATGGAGCTTGACCACATCTAATCGATAGAACAGGTCCTCGCGAAAATCCCCTTCCTGCACAGCTTGTCTTAGATTTTGATTAGAAGCGGCAATAATGCGTACATCGGTTTTAATATGTGTTTCTCCGCCCACGCGAAAGAATTCTCCCGTTTCCAAAACCCGTAGGAGCTTTAATTGGATGGCGGGGGAGGCGCTATTAATTTCATCCAGAAAAAGAGTACTATTATGAGCAATTTCAAAGAAACCTCTTCTGGTGCTGGATGCCCCGGTAAAGGCACCTTTTTCGTGGCCGAATAATTCACTTTCCAATAAGCTCTCCGATAGAGCACCACAATTGACAGGAATGAAGGGATGGTTTGCACGATGGCTATGACCATGAATGAAACGCGCCAATAGCTCCTTGCCGGTGCCTGTTTCTCCTTCGATGAGAATGGGAATTTTTTTATTGGCGATTTTTTTCCCCAAGCCCAACACATGTTTCAAAGGACTATTTTTTGCTAGGACGATACCAAAGTTTAAAGCATCTGTGTCTAATTCCGGAGTAAAGGGGGACTGATCATCCTGGATTTCTTGGAGCACTTGGTCTAATATTTCATCTAATTGGTTCAAATCATCAAAAGGCTTGTCGATATAGTCATCGGCTCCATACTTCATGGCTTCTACAGCAGATTTGATGGTACTGTAGCCAGTCATGATGATCACACGGCAATGAGGGTTGGAAGTCTTAATTTCTTTTAATAGGTTAATGCCATCATCGTCAGGAAGCTTCAAATCCACTAAAGCCAGATCGTAACTATTATTTAAAAAACAAGCCCGTGCATCCTTGCCGGAATAAGCCACCTGGATAGTAAAACCTTTTTCCTCCTGAAAATAAAAGGAAAAGAAGGTACAAACTTCTACTTCATCATCAATGACGAGAATACTGGGTTTTTCCATGACTTTGGCCTCCTTATCCATGGAACTTATCAAAGGGGAAGCATTAAGGAAAATTTGCTTCCTTTGCCTAATTCGCTCCAAACTTCAATCCTACCGCCATGGGTTTGGGCAATGCCCAGGCTGAGGGCGAGTCCTAGACCCGTGCCTCCCGTGTTGGCCCTTAAGGTAAAAAAAGGCTGAAAAATTTTATCCAAAACTTTTTCAGGGATGCCTTCTCCATTATCTTCTACGGTCACAACTGCCCAGGTAGTTCTTGTTTTAATATCGTCGGTAAGGGTGGTGCTAACGGTAATGATGCCATTTTTCTTTCCTTGTAAGGCATCACGGGCATTCAAAAGAAAATTAATCACCACTTGCTCCAACTGGAGCTTGTTCCCGATCAAAGGGGGGATGTTCCTTAGGTAGTTTTCTTGAATGGTAATGTTATTTTTTTCGATCTGATAGGAAATGAGGGAAAGGCTGTTTTTCACTACATCATTAATTAACACAGTTTCTAAGGTCACCTTATCCTGACGGGAAAAGGTAAGCAGGTTTTGGATGATCTTTTTGCTACGCTGGCCGCATTTTTTAATATCCGTAAGGAGTTTAGTGGATTTATCTACCGATAAGGATCTTCTTAATAATAAATCGGAGTTACCGATAACTGCGGTCAGGGTACTATTCAATTCATGAGCCACCCCTGCTGCCATCTCTCCCAGGGAAGCCATCTTTGCCGATTCAAAGAGCTTGTATTCCAACAGCCGTTTTTCTGTGATATCTTGAATATAGAGCACCATATTACTGATTTTTTCCTGACTGGCCCTGACAGGGTATGCAGAAATGAGATAAATTTTTTGCTGATCGGCACTGATCAGCTCCTTGGTAGCGGATTCCCCATAGATAAATGCATCTCCGGCAGGACAAAGATGCAGGCGGCCATGGCAACGATTGCAGATTTGATAACATTTCGGTTGTTTAGGAGTGGCGGAGATTTCAGGATGGTGGTTATGCCTTAAGACGGTATAGTTTTGATCCATAAGAAACAATTGATCTGGGACAGCTTGGAAGGTTTGTTCCCAGTCTGCTTTAATTTTGGAAATTTGGTTATAAAGCTGAGCATTCTTGAGGCATACGGCTAATTGATCCGCTAATTGCTGAACAAAAAGAAAATCTTGCTCTCGATAGGCATAGGTATTTTTGCTGCCGAAATTGAGGGCACCGATGACCTCATTATTAACTAAAAGAGGTGCCATAATGGCAGAACGGATGGGCAGAGAAAGCAAATCCTTATCCTCCTGATATTTATGAGGATCGTTGGGGATATCTTGACGCAAGAAACAGCTTTTTTCACGAATCGCTTTCCAGGGGGCTGAATTCTCAGCATGAAGCACCCAGCCCTCGCCTAAAATCTTTTGTTCCTTGGGGATACCAGATTTTATAACCAATTGGTTGTTTTCGATAAGACAAAAGCTTAATAGATCGTAAGCTAATACCGTTTTTAAGGGCTCAGAAACTTGATGGATGATTTCATTATAAGACATCTCCACATTGATGCTTTGAGCAATGTGATTAATGATGGTTAGCCGTTTGTTTTGTTTGGTGAGCTCCTCGATCACATCACTGATTTCCGCATAATGATTTTTTTCGGATATGGGTCTCATGATATGGATCCCTCCCGGATTAGAATCATATTAATTAATAGAATTCAAGAAACGGATTTAAATTCCTTTAAATACTGAGTCAATTTATGCCATGTAAAAGGGTTTTATCTGCCTCTTTAAAATAATAAACAAAAAGAATATAATTAGATTGAAAAATCTGAACTTATCTGATGCTTATTCTAATATTAGGGAGGCAGCTTTGTGACTACAGCAATTGTCAGCAATATTCAAAAATATTCCATTCATGACGGGCCCGGTATCCGTAGCACAGTCTTTCTGAAAGGCTGTCCCCTGCGTTGCGCCTGGTGCCATAATCCGGAGAACTTATCATTTCGTCCGGAGATCATTTATCACCAAGATAAATGCATTGGCTGTAACTCTTGTGTAGAGGTCTGTTCTAACCAGGCACTAAAAGCATCTGATCAAGGTATTATCATTGACAAAAATTTATGCGATCGTTGCGGCACATGCTGCGAGGCTTGTCCTACCTTGGCATTAGAAAAATTGGGACAAGAAATGACTGTAGAAGAGGTGTTGGCAGAAGTAAGTAAGGATGAGATTTTCTATCAACAAAGCACAGGCGGCGTAACATTGAGCGGAGGAGAACCCCTAAGCCAGCTGGATTTTGCGGTTGAATTCTTGAAAAGATGCAAAGAGCGGGGTTATCATACCACCGTGGATACTTGTGGCTTTATTCCGGAACGTTCTTTTGATGATGTACTTCCTTATGTAGATTTGTTTCTGTATGATATCAAGCATTTAGATGATGACATGCACCAAAAATACACAAAAGTTCCGGCAGCTCTGATTTTAAACAATCTTCGTTATCTTGTGAAAAGGCAGGCAAACATATGGATTAGAGTCCCTGTCATTCCCACCATTAACGACGCACCGGATTATATCCGATGTATCGGTCAATTGATGCATGAACTAGGGTTAAAGGAAATTTACTTACTCCCATATCATAAATTGGCAGAAGCAAAATACCACCGATTGCACCTACCTTACACAATCTCTCACATTGAGGAACCTAAATTAGAGCAGATGCAGGTACTAGCGGAAATTCTCTTTAAGCAAGGAATAAATGTACATATAGGAGGTTAAAAAATGAAAATAAAAGCAAATCATCAACCGGGCATGAACGAGCGTATTCGAAAATTGCGTGAACAAAGTGTTAATACCGTTCCAACTATCTCAATTGAACGTGCCGTTTTAATGACGGAAGCTTATCAAAAATATCAGGGCAAAGTTTCAATCCCGGTGCTACGAGCCTTATCTTTTAAACATCTCTGCGAGAATAAAACTGTGGTTATCCTAGACGGAGAGTTGATCGTTGGAGAACGGGGACCCAAACCTCAGTCTGCCCCCACCTATCCGGAACTATGCTGTCATACCATTGAAGACTTTGAGGTCATGGATCAACGGGATAAGATTTTTTTTAAGGTTAGCGACGAGGCGAAGAAGATCCAAGAAGAGGTGATCATCCCTTTTTGGCAGGGGAAAGCCATCCGTGATTTGATTATGGAACAAATGACACCGGAATGGCATGATTGCTACGAAGCAGGAATTTTTACAGAATTTATGGAACAACGTTCTCCCGGTCATACAGTTTGTGACGATAAAATATATTCCAAGGGTATGCTGGATTTTAAAGCCGAGATTAAGGAACAGCTTGATCAGCTGGATTTTGTCCATGATTTCGAGGCTTATGACAAACAGGAAGAGTTAAAGGCCATGAATATTGCCTGTGATGCTCTGATTATATTTGGCAAGCGCCACGCGGATCTGGCTAGGGAAATGGCAGCAACATGCACCGAAGAAAAGCGCAAAGCCGAATTACTCGAGATCGCCGATATTTGTGAATGGGTTCCGGCCCACGCACCGAGAACATTTCACGAAGCTTTGCAAATGTACTGGTTTGTCCATCTAGGTGTGATCACGGAGTTGAACACCTGGGATGCTTTTTGTCCCGGACATTTGGATCATCATCTGAATCCATTCTATCAAAAAGAAGTTGCCGCGGGTACTCTAACCCGGGAAAGTGCCATGGAATTATTGGAAAGCTTTTGGGTAAAGTTTAACAATCAACCGGCACCACCCAAAGTGGGCATTACTTTAAAAGAAAGTGCTACTTATACAGATTTTTGTAATATTAACATTGGCGGCATGCAGGCGGACGGCTCCAACGGCGTCAATGATGTTTCCTATCTGTTGTTGGATATTATCAAGGATATGCGTCTTTTACAACCATCGACTAACGTGCAAATCAGCAAAAAAAATCCGGATAAATTCCTCATCGAAGCCGGGCGAGTGATTAAAGAGGGCATGGGTTTTCCTTCTGTGTTTAATCATGATGCCGTTGTTATGGAATTGCTGCGCCAAGGCAAGAGTCTGGAAGATGCCCGCAAAGGGGGCGCTTCAGGCTGTGTTGAAGTAGGGGCCTTTGGCAAAGAAGCTTATATCCTCACGGGTTACTTTAATATGGTTAAAGTGCTGGAAATTACCTTGCACAACGGAATTGATCCTCGATCAGGGAAAAAAATCGGTTTAGAAACCGGTGATGCAAGGGACTTCAAATCTATGGATGATTTATTGGGAGCTTTTAAAAAACAGATCGCTTACTTCATCGATGTAGACATTCGCGGCAACAATGTCATTGAAAAAATGTATGCCAAATATATGCCGGCACCTTTTATGAGTGTGATTATCGAAGACTGCATCACCAAAGGGAAGGACTATAATGCTGGTGGAGCCCGTTATAACAGCCGTTATATCCAATTTGTGGGACTAGGCTCCATTACCGATTGTTTCAGCTCTATCAAAAAGTATATCTTCGACGATCAATCCCTGACCATGAATCAGCTGCTCACCATCCTTGCGGCAGATTTTCAAGGGTATGAAAAGGAACGCCAGATCTTTTTGAATAAGACGCCTAAATATGGCAATGATGACGATAGGGCTGACAGCTTGATTATGGATATGTTTGAGATTATATACGAACTGACCAACGGAAGACCTACTCCCAACGGTGGTCAGTACCGGGTAGAAATGTTACCCACCACAAGCCACGTCTATTTTGGTTCTGTCATTGGAGCTACCCCTGATGGTCGGAAAGCCGGCGTGGCCCTCTCTGAAGGTATTTCACCTGTACAAGGGGCAGACAGATGTGGTCCCACCGCAGTGATCAAGTCTGCGGCCAAGCTGGATCAACTGCGTACCGGTGGAGCCTTGCTGAACCAGAAGTTTATTCCCAGCGTGCTGGAAGGAGAGACCGGCCTGGAAGGCTTAAAGGATCTGATCCGTGCATACTTTGCTTTGGACGGTCATCACATTCAGTTCAATGTTGTGAACAGCAAAATGCTTCAGGACGCCCAACGTCATCCAGAGAATTACAATGACCTGATTGTGCGGGTAGCCGGTTATAGCGATTACTTTAATAACCTGACCAGAGAACTTCAGGACGAAATAATTCAACGTACGGAACAGACTGGGTTTTAATCATGTCTGGATGCTTCACCAAGTATTTCGTGAAGTCAGCTTCGAGGATCGGTCTTGGATTTTTAATGAAAAAATAAAAAGAAGGAAGTAAATAATAAATGGAAGATACCGGTGGATATACAATTTTTGAGGAAATATTAAATGCAGTGACGCACGGGCTAGGTACTCTTTTGGCGGTAGCAGCGCTCACGATCCTGATTATATTTGCTGCTTTTTATGGCAACGCTTGGCATGTGGTCAGTTCCTGCATCTATGGTGTTACTTTGGTTATTTTATATCTGTTCTCTACCCTTTACCATAGCTTCCAAAATCAGAAGGTGAAATCTGTCTTTAAAATCCTGGATCATGCGGCAATTTACTTATTAATTGCCGGTACCTATACCCCTTTTACTTTAGTAACCCTCCACGGCGCTCTTGGCTGGACCATTTTTGCGGTCATCTGGGCTTTGGCATTGATCGGGATTGTCTTAAAAATATTTTTTATTAAAAGGTTTAAAATTGTCTCTACCTTAACCTATCTTCTGATGGGCTGGGTCATTGTTTTTGCCTTTAAACCTTTAGTGCTTAACCTCTCTGTTTCAGGTGTGAAATGGCTTGTTTTAGGCGGTTTGCTTTATACCCTTGGGGCTCTTCTTTATTTGGCCAAAAAGATTCCTTATAACCATTCCATCTTCCACCTTTTTGTGTTGGGAGGGAGCGTTTGCCACTTCTTTGCCATTTTGTTTTATGTGCTTCCCCTTAATGGTTAAACTCAGGGCAAAACAGAGAAAAAAATCTGCGATTGATGAAATAAAAAAGAACATAAAACCAGCTTTGTAGTTTAAAAAAGCTGGTTTTTTGTTCGTGAAAGTTTCTGTCCCCTTTTCGGCAAAAGCGATACCTGAACCCATGAATTAAATTGCACCCGATAAGGTAAGTAGGAAGGTTTTCTTGTAGTTAATAAATTTTTATTATAACATTATCTCTCAAACCCTGGTGTTTCACTATTTCCAACCGGAAGTCAGGTTATTTAAGAGAGTGATTGGCATCAGCGCAAGCCGCTATGATTAATCGCTTAGCTGGATTTTATGCCAAGCCGACGCCGGCAACACAGATCTATGAAATTATCAAACAAATTCCTAAGGCCCTGGTTGAAGTGCTGGGGGGCGTATAAAAAGAAGGAAATTTGCAAAGAATACTATGTTCAAACTTTTTGATATTCGCGATGGTTAAGGTGGTTATCTATAATAATTTCAATGATAGAGAGGCCGTCTGCTCGATGATAGGGTAGCCAGCTTAACTTATTTTTGGGGTATGCCAACCAAAATATTAAAATCTACAGTAATATTATTAATACCTTGATTAAATACCTCATTAATTTTTTCATTTGGGACTCCCCAGGATAAAGGTGTCATTTTTATTAAATGACGCAGTTCATCGTTACTTAACCTAAACTTGTATTTTATCCTTTCGGTGTCAATAAGAGCAAAGTTTCTGTCAAAATGCTCAATGACTACTTTGTTTGAATACATTTCTTTATCTGTTTCTTGATAGAAGGATGTCCTTAACTCCTTGAGATATTCACTGTCTGGAACAACCTTGATTAAGATACCCTGATCGGAAATAGTTCTTTCAAACTCGCCATAGTTAGCAGGAGAAAGAATATTTAAGATGATATCAAATTGCTGATTGATAAAAGGCAACCTGGCCAAGTCTGCTACAAGCCAAAGAGAATTTTTATAATTTTTTGCGGCAATTTGTATTCCTTCTTTAGAAATGTCAATGCCAACGCCCATAAGATGATCCATTTCCTGATCATGAAAGCAATTGATAATCTTGGCTAAATGAAATCCTTCACCACAACCGGCATCTAAAATCTTGATATGCTTGGTTTTAAGGTCAGGAATATTCTTGTTAATGAGCAGCACGATAGACTCGATTAGTGGTTCGAAAAAACCAGTTTGAGAAACTATGTTTCTGGACTGAAATAGTTCCTTATCATATTTTGACTTGCCCTGATCCAATAGTAGATTCACATACCTATTTTTGGAAATATCAAAACAATGTTTTTTAGAGCAAACAATGCTTTTTGTTCCGTCAAGATGCATCCTATCGCCACAAACAGGGCATTTCAGGATATTGATGCTTTCTTTTATGATCGCATTTTCACGATTGCACATAAATGCACCTCACTAATTTCGCTTTCTTAAAAACCATTTTAATCTATCCCACACATCTTGTCTAATGAGTGAAACGGAGGGACCGTTTACTCGCATAAAAGCTTAAGAAATTGAGACAATAATTGAGGAGGTGGTTATGATATGACCAAAGAAAAGAATTTTATCCCGGACCCTCATGCTTATCTGCCCGAGAAATTAAGAAATATGGTACAGGAATCTGTTGAAGAAGATACGATTTACGGACCTGATAATTTTCCCATCTCTAAGGTAGATATGGAATCGGTTGAGGAGATTGATGAGATGCGGGAGATAAAAAAGTAAAATAAGAAAAGATGAGTTGGGATGCCCTCCCAACTTTTTTATTTTACTGTTATCGAAGAAAAGGAGGAAATTAATATATCGTGAAGAAAAGAAAAGGAATATTGATATAGAATGGAGGTACAGGGATTATGAAAACAAAGATCCTAAAAATAAAAGGTTATGGTTATTTATTGCTTGTTTGTGTCATGTTGCTGTTTGTGGCCGGCTGTGCTCAGCAGGAAGACACGATTACCTTTCATGGGGTGATAGAAAATATAACTGAAAACAGTATATTAGTGACTGTTACCACTGATGATGTAGATTTTGACAAGGCAAATGTTAATATTGCCGATATAGATAACAAGGAGCAAATCTCTGTAGGCCAAGAGGTAGAAATTACGATACTTCCTGAAATTCGAGAAAGTTATCCTGTGCAAGTTACAGGAATTGAGATTCGCCCTATTGATCAGGATTCCAAGACTAAGGCGGGCGTATATCAAAAGATTACTGCTCAAGAGGCAAAGGCAATAATTGATGGGGAAGAGGATGTGATGATCCTTGATGTACGTACAGACAGCGAGTACAGGGCAGGACATATTGAAGGGTCAGTTCTTTTGCCTCATACAGAGATCAAAGAGAAGGCTTATCAGATACTGCCGGATAAAAACGCAAAAATACTAGTTTACTGCCGCACCGGCATTAGAAGTGCCCAAGGATCAAATTTTTTACTGGAAATGGGTTATACCAATGTTTATGATTTTGGCGGCATTATTGATTGGCCTTATGACGTTGTGCAATAAGCAGTAGGGTGAAATTATGTCGAAATAGCTGTACAAAGCAGATTAAAGCTATGGTATACTTCTTGTTGTAGTTATTTCATTTTATCTAAAGTAGAGGGGGGAACAATCATTAAAAAGCAATTTTACGCAATTTATGGATTCTTATTGATGTTGTTAATGGGGTTGATCTATGCCTGGTCAATTTTTGTCGCACCACTGGAAGTGGAATTTGGATGGGATCGGACGGAAACTTCGCTGATCTTTTCGATTTCCATGATTTTTTTCTGCCTGGGTGGATTAGCCGGCGGTTTTCTGAGGAAGAGATTTTCTTTTAGATGGATTATGCTATTTTCCGGATCATTTATACTGGCCGGTTTTCTCCTTGCCTCCAGAACCGTTCAACTATGGCAGATTTTTATAGCCTATGGTGTGTTTTGCGGGTTTGGTGTTGGCGTTACCTACAATTGTTTGATCAGCACCTTGACGGCTATGTTTGAAAGGAAGGGACTGATCTCAGGGTTATTGCTCTTTGCCTTCGGATTAGGGGGCATGGTTTTGGGCGCTTTAGCCACCGGCTTGATTAATTCCATAGGCTGGAGAAATACTTTTATGGCTTTTGGCATTGGAGATTTTGTACTTATCTTCATCGGAGCCATGCTCATTCGGGAACAGGTGTACCAACCAACTGCGCAGACATCCTCTGTTGCCGGTTTGTCTTCCGCTACCGCTCCTGCGATGGAATATTCACCGATGGAAATGATAAAATCAAAGACCTTTCTCCTTTATATGCTGTGGGTGATCAGCTGCACCGTAGCCGGTTTGATGTTGGTTGCTCATGCCGGATCAATTGCCCTTGATCAGGGGTTAAGTTCTGCTTATGCAGCTTTTATGGTAGGACTACTTTCCGTTTCTAATGGATTTGGCAGGATCTTAACAGGGATTTCCTTTGACCGTAAGGGATTTCCCACCAGCATAGTTTTATCCTGTGTTTTCGGGTTAACCGGCTCACTCCTGCTGTTGCTGTATTTTAATACATCAATTCTTGCTGCCTTCATTGCCGGTTGCATCGTGGTGGGCTTTATGTATGGCAGTGCACCCACATTATCGGCAAGTTTCGTGCGTAGTCGTTTTGGCAACAAGAATTTCGCGCTTAATTTCAGCATTACTAATTTAAACCTGATTATATCATCTTCTATCGGGCCAACATTAGCAGGTTCTTTAAGAACCCAAACTGGTAATTATACTTCATCCATGGTTGCGATGCTGGGATTTGTCATCTTTATGTCGATAATGGCTTATTTTCTGATAAGAGATCATCAAAAAGCGCAAATGACTGTTTCATGATGCCGTCATATAAAGAGATAAAAATAAAGATAAAGTCCAATTGCACAAAGCGATTGGACTTTATTTTTATAGGGGCAGATGAATGAATAATCAAGTTATTGAGCTGTGCTGCCCGAAATATTATTTTCCATGTCATAATATCACGTATATGGGGTTAAAATAATAGCATCAAATTATAGGTTGGGTGAAAATGGGGAGGAACAGAGAGTGAGTTTTGATAAGCCCTTATTGATTGCTCTGATTGGCATGATCGCTGCCATACCATTTGAAATTTATACGCGCATTTTGTTATCTTTGGGGATTGGTAAATATAGTACATATCAGTTAAGCAGTCTCATTGTTACCATTGATCGACCGAACGCAATTCTTGGAATGGTAATCACCTCTCTTGTGGCAAGCGTCATCGCTGTTCTTTTCTATTACTCTCTAAAAATTACAGGTTTTGATTTTATTAAGATCAAAAGTATCATAGCCGGTTTGTTTGGATGGATATTTTGCGAATTATTTTATACCTGGTTAATTGAAGGACAAAAATTTATCGCTAAGCGGCCTGTCTCTGACTATTATTTGGAAATGACAGGAGCATGTATTTTCGGTTTAACCATCGGATTATTATTTCAAATATTTGAGAGTACCTCGAAGAAAGCAAAAATTAAATAAAAATTTGAAAAGTATTAATAAAAATTGGTTGATGCTGTTAGCATCAACCAATTTTATCACACGTTTTAGTATCAATCAGCTAAAAATTCGACATTTTTAGCCCAAAGACAAGGTTTATATGCTATACTCGTTTTATTACTTGATATTTCGAACAAGGCTAATTATCTAATAAATTGTTCGAAATCATTAGTCTTTGCTGTTCTATGCAAGAGAGGAGGGGTT
Source organism: Dehalobacterium sp. (assembly GCA_040766325.1). Classification (GTDB taxonomy): domain Bacteria; phylum Bacillota; class Dehalobacteriia; order Dehalobacteriales; family Dehalobacteriaceae; genus Dehalobacterium. Next base: position 27,431 of record JAXGQR010000016.1, read on the forward strand.
TTGTGCATTTCGTAGTTTGCTTAAAGCAGGTACCTGATACGTCTGAAGTGAGGATTGATCCGGATACCAACACTCTGATGCGGGAAGGGGTGCCCTCGATTATTAATCCTTATGATATTCATGGCTTGGAAGAGGCTCTGCACCTGCGGGAAAAGATGGGGGGTAAGGTAACCATCATCAGCATGGGTCCTATGCAAGCCCGGGAAGCCCTGAAAAAAGCCATGTCCTATGGGGCTGATCGAGCCATTCTTCTAAGTGACCGGGCCTTTGGCGGCTCCGACACCCTGGCTACCTCCTATATTTTAGCCACAGCATTAGAAAAATTGAATGAGACTGAACCGGTTAATTTGGTGTTTGCCGGAAAGGAAGCCATTGACGGCGATACCGCCCAGACCGGGCCTGGTATTGCTCAACGCCTTGGTTTTCCTCAGCTTACCTATGTGATCAAAGTAAGGGAGCTGACAGAAACCAGTATTACAGTGGAACGGAAAACAGAACATGGTCGTCAGGTGGTGCAGGCAGAGCTGCCTGCTCTTCTTACAGTAGAAAAAGAACTGAATGATTTACGCTATGCCACCTTACCCAATGTAATGAAGGCCTCAGTGTATCAACCGGAGATTTGGGATGCAAAATCCCTGCCTTTGGATCCGGCGCAAATGGGTCTTAAGGGCTCGCCTACCAGCGTGACCAGGATTTTTGCGCCTTTGGGACGGAGCGGAGGGGAAATCGTCGATGGCAGCAAGGATCCGGCAGGAACTGCCGCCGTCATCGTGCAAAAGATTCTCCAACAAAATATCATTATGAAAAGTCCCCAGGTGAAGGGAGGGACTCAATCATGACTGTTGTTGTTGATAAGGCAAAATGTATTGGCTGCGGCGCCTGTGTGGTAGAATGCCCCGTAGAAGCCTTTGATCTGGTGGATGGGGTGGCGGTGGTTGACCCGGAAAAATGTAAGGACTTGGGTCATTGCGTGAAGGTCTGTCCCACAGATGCCCTTTCCTTACCTGAACTGCCCATGGGAGCCAAAGAAACACCTGCCGAAAAAAGCGGATCTGCCTTTGATGTGCAAGAGCCTTTACCGGAAAGGGTCAAGGAATATATGGCGGCGCCAAAGCCCGCCCAGACGGGGGAGCAAGGGGATCAGGGCTGGCGTGGGGTATGGGTGATTATTGAAGTCAATATGGGAGTAGTGGCACCCGTGTCCTGGGAGTTGTTGGGTGAAGGGCGTAAGCTTGCCGATACCATCGGCTGTGAGCTTTGTGGAGTGATTATCGGCTATGGGATTGAGAATGTGGTGCCCGAGGCCTTTGCCTATGGCGCGGAAAAAGTCTACGTGGTTGATCACCCTGTGCTGAAGGATTACCGCACAGAACCCTATACGGCAGCAATGACAGACCTGGCCCGGCAGTACCGCCCGGAGATCATCCTGATGGGGGCCACCTCCATGGGACGTGATGTTTTTCCTGCCGTGGCCACCAAGCTTGAGACGGGACTGACCGCTGACTGCACGGTGCTGGGCATTGATTCGGAGACAAAAAATTTGCAGCAAACCCGGCCTGCCTTTGGAGGCAATATTATGGCGACCATTCTTTGCCGGACAAGCCGTCCCCAAATGGCGACGGTGCGCCCCAGAGTAATGGAGATGCCGCCCAAGGCAGAGGGACGAACCGGTGAAATTATCATCGCTCCCTTTAATTTTGCGGAGGATGATTTTCGCACCAAGGTTGTGGAGTTTATCCCCACAGATGCGGGGAATGCTTTTCTGGATAAGGCAGAAATTATTGTGGCAGTCGGCTTGGGCCTTGGGGCCAAAAGGCATTTGGCTATGGCCCAGGAATTGGCCGATGTCTTGGGAGCAACTCTGGCCGGATCTCGGGGAGCGGTGGAAGCAGGCTGGTTAACCCATGATCAGCAGGTGGGTCAATCGGGGGTGACGGTGCGACCCAAGGTTTATATCGCTATTGGTATTTCCGGTGCCATTCAGCATCTGGCCGGAATGGCAACCTCAGATTTTATCATGGCCATTAATAATGATACGGAGGCGCCTATTTTTTCCGTAGCCAATTTTGGTATTACGGGGGATCTTTTTCAAATCGTGCCCGCGCTGACGGAAGAATTTAAAAAAAGATTAGGCAGCGGTAATTAATGAAATATTAAATTTAATGTCATTCTGAGGAGGTGCAAAGGTGGAAAACTTTGATGTGATTGTCGTGGGCGGCGGCCCCGCAGGCTTGTCTGCTGCCATTAGCGCAGCTCGTGCCGGAATGAAAACAGTAATCATCGAAAGGGGCGATTACCCGGGCACCAAGAATGTGATGGGAGGAATTCTGTACACGGATCCCACCGCCGAAGTGGTACCGGAGTTTTGGCAGGAAGCGCCTTTGGAACGGCCCATTATTGAACAGCGCTTTGGCTTGCTGAGCGATGACCAGTCGGTGATGGCTGCTTATCGGGATCCGGCATGGGCTGATGAACCCTATAATGCTCATTCTGTTTTCCGGGTCCCCTTTGACCGTTGGCTGGCACAACAAGCGGAAAAAGCCGGCGTGATGATTATTACGGAAACCGTGGTCATTGATTTCCTTTATCAGGATCAAAAGGTTGTTGGAGTGCGTACAGGACGTGAAGAAGGGGAGTTAGGGGCCAAAATGGTCATCCTGGCGGAAGGAGTTAATAATTTCCTCGCGGTACAGGCAGGGTTGGCTTATCCCTTAACGACGAAAGTTGTGGCCCTTGCCGTAAAGGAAGTTATTGCTTTACCTCCGGAAACCATCGAGGATCGTTTCTGTCTGGAAAAGGGACAGGGAGCAACCATCGAATTATATGGCGATTCCACAGACGGCATGATGGGCTCCGCCTTTATCTATACTAATAAGGAATCCCTTTCCGTGGGTGTGGGTGCTCTGCTGGATCCCCTGATCGAAAAGCACTGGACCCCCAACGATCTGATTGAAGCTTTTAAAGCAAAGCCTTACGTGAAACGCCTCTTGCAGGGGGGAGAAACCAAGGAATATCTGGCTCATTTAATCCCCGAAGGAGGATATGACCATATGCCCAAGCTTTACCGCCGAGGTTTGCTGGTGGTGGGAGATACGGCAATGCTGATGAATTCCTTAAACCGGGAGGGTGCCAACCTGGCAATGATCTCGGGGAAAATCGCCGGGGAAGTGGCGGTAGAATCTATCCAAAGGGATGATTTCAGTGACCAGGCTATGGCAGTTTATGAAACCCGTTTGCGTGATTCTTTTGTCCTGAAAGATCTGAAGCATTATCGCCATATGGGTAAATTATTTGAAGATAATCCTCATCTTTTAGAGGATTACCCGGAAATGGCTGCCCAGGTGCTCAAGATGTATTTAACTGTGGACGGAATACCTAAAAAACAACGGCAAAGAGAGATCCTCAAAAAAGTTTATCAAATTCGCTCAAAGAGAGGTTTACTCAAAGATGTTTATGGGGCATGGAGGACATTTCTATGAATCTAAATGATAAGCTATATCTGGTGCGTTTTAATACGGATAAACTGAGTCATATTCATATTATCGACGGTAAAGTCTGCCTCGAACAATGTACGGACAAACCCTGTACCCGGTTTTGCCCAGCCCATGTCTACCAATGGGATGAGGAAGAAAAACGGATTGCTGTAGGCTATGAAGGTTGCCTGGAATGCGGTACCAGCCGTATCGGCTGTCCTTACGGCAATATTGATTGGCATTATCCCAGGGGTGGCTTCGGCGTTTCCTGGAAAAACGGTTAAGGCAATATTTTTATCTTTCCTGCGGTAAGTGGCATAATCTGACCAACATCGGTAATAAGACTAAAAAATTATATTCCATTTACGCACCATACCAGCATCCCTATGGTACGATTCACCAAACTTAGGAGGATGCGGAAGAGGATCATGATTAATTTTCATGACTAAGTGAATATGCAAAAACAACACGAAGAACACGGAAACCCCGTGTTTTTCTTATCAGGTTTTCCTATTCTTCTCTAAATAATGAAGGGTTGATTCTATCTTGACTCTTTGCCTAATATAGGATTAAATATTAAATAGAAATATAAGATTGGTCCCGGCAGCAACGATCCATGAAAAAAAGGAGGAATAACATGCTAAGCTATGTGGTTGCTATTTCCCAAAACAATGTCATTGGTAAGGAACAAGGACTTCCTTGGCGTCTCCCGGATGATGTTAAATTTTTTAAGGAGGTAACTCTTTCCCAAAGCAAAACCATGATCATGGGGAGAAAGACCTTTGAATCATTACCCAAGGTGCTTCCGGGAAGAAAGCATATCATCCTCACACGAAATAAAGATTATCAGGTTAATGATGAAAATGTTGAAATTTTTTATAACATTGAGGAGCTAAAGCCCATGATTAATGCTTCGGAGGAGTATTTTGTCATCGGCGGGGCAAAAATATTTAACTTGCTTTTTCCCTATACGGAGAAGATGTATCTGACAGAAATTCATGAGGATTTTCCGGGAGATACTTTTTTCCCCAACTATGACAGGGGAGAATGGAAGGTTATAGAGAAAAAGGAAGGCAAGGTGGATGAAAAAAATCACTACAAGCATACCTTTTTTATTCTGGAGAAAATTAAATAAGCTGAGCTTGTTGGACTTAAGTAAAATTTGGAAAACAATAATGGGTATGGCTCTATAATTCCTACGAATTAAGTGACCATACCCTGTCTTTGCTTATCAAAATAAAAATATGTTTATTAACAACTAATCTAATGAAGGTGCATTGCTGCTAAGCAGACGTGTTATACTAGCTAGAGAAACAAATTTAATAGTCTATGTTGAGAGGTGTTGACCATGATGTCAGAAAATAAAAAAGATTATAAAATTAAAATCACACAGAATGGGCCGTATATTGTGTCAGGCAATGTACCATTGTACGAAAAAATCATTGTTAAGGATGGAAAGCAATATGAATTAAAAGAGGGCTGTGCACTGCCCCAATCTGATGTATATGCCCTATGCCGCTTGCGGGAAGTCAAAAATGCTCCATTTTGTGATGGAAGTCACGAGACAACCAATTTCATTAGGTGATGAAACTGCTTCAAAAGCTAAATATGAGGACAGAGCCGACTATATGGAGGGACCTGGTATTGACTTAATGGATGATAACAGGTGCGCTTTTGCTCGTTTCTGTCATAGAGAAAAAAGGAGATGCCTGGCAATTAACGGCAAGATCTGACAATGATGATAATAAGAAAGAAGCAATTAAGGCGGCAAGTGATTGCCCGGCTGGTCGATTAACATCTGTTGAAAAAACTGGAGAAAGAATTGAACCTACATATGAACCCTCGATTGAAATCGTTCAGGATCCGGAAAACGGTGTGAGCGCCGGCATTTTTGTTAGGGGAAATATCCCTATTGAGTCGTCAGATGGAAAAACATATGAAGTTAGGAACAGGGTTGCTTTGTGTCGTTGTGGCGAATCAAGAAACAAGCCCTTTTGTGATGCCGCACATGTGTCTGTGAAATTCAAAGACAAAGAATGATGGGAGTTAAATTTAGGTTTGTGTTGGAATAGGGTGAATTAGGAAAAGGAACCATGGTAGTATAACTACACTGTGGTTTCTTTTATTTTTCCAAATATACGTCAAAAAAACATTTTTTAGAGGAATTTGTTAATAATCATTGAATTTATAAAAGCAACAAGAAAGATTCAAAATATATTCAAAGAAAGTTTAATAATGGGATAACAACTTATGTTGAAAAAAGATTTTGGGAATGGAAGGAGTGATCATGTGCTTGACTCAGTAACAATCGTGAATATAGGTTCCTTATTGCATAATATTGGAAAGGTTGTCCATCGTGCAGGTGCTATTGATGGCCGGGCATACAGCATATCCGGTACAGAATGGGTGGGACAAAAAAGGTGAGGTAAAATATTGCGGTGTTGAGTTTTCTAATAACGGTTAGGTGTACCACTATCGCACCACTGATTTAAGAATTGATGTTAGCTATGAGGTGATTCTACCTGTTGGCGACAACAACTATGAGCGGGAGTCGATAGCTAAAACCGTTGAGTTTTGCCGTTGGAGAGGCATCCCTTATCTCCTTCTGAAGAAGAAGGAAATCAGACGTTTGGAGGGCGATGCCGTGGGGATTCCGATGCGCCCCGACTGGTTAAAGCAAATGAAAAATTTTCCTAAAAATATGGGATATACGATTTGGATGCCCAAAGAAATGTTCCATAATGATTTTATCCGATAGTCAATTATTATATTTGGCTTTGTACAGTGATAGGGCATACTCAAGCGTTCTAACCGAAAAGTCAGAGGTATGCATAAAATAGTTTTAAAAGTGGAAGAAAATAAAAAAGAAAAGGCTTAAGAATGCTTGTCAGATGTTCCAAAGCCTTTTTATAATTATGAAACAAACATTATGCAGTGGTTTATATTGATAAACATAGAATGTTAAGGTTGCAAAAATTACATCATGTAAATATTAAAACGTATTTCAATACATTTGTTTGTTTCAATTTATAGTATATCCAAAAATATTAGTTTATCAACAGTGAAATTTAGGAAGGAGTTGACAAATTCCGTAATGGATGATATATTATAAATCAAACAGCTTCTACGGTAAATATTATAACGTTGAAAAGTTAAAAGGTGGTGAAAAAGTTGAATCACTATAATGAACTCGTATTTACAATTCAATTTTTAAAGGATGTCACATTTGACGAAGTGCAATCGGATATTGCTGAACAAATTAATCAGGGCATGCTGCTGGATGAGGAGCTAAAGATATTCCATCATCAAAGGGGGTTCAAACAATATTGTTTTTCCTCTCCTTATCCTTTGAGCAAGATAAGATTTATCGGAAAGGGAGGATTTACTGTTTTAATCTGCGCACAATGCACTTAACCTTTGCCATGAGAATTAGGCAATATCTACCAAAAACTAATGGCGTTGCTAAGGTTATTTCAAGTGAATTACGAAACTATTCTTTTAAGCACATCAATCAATTAATAACACTAACTCCTATAGTAAGCACTTTGGAAAATAGATCTTGGTTACATAATGACGGAATCGCGCTTCTATCAGAAAGGATCCATCTAAACGCATATAAGAAGTGCAGAAGCCTCGACGAATCATTTGAGGCACCGGAAGAGTTCTTTTTTGACAGAATAGAAATCCTGAATAAAATTCCAATAAAAATCAAGTACAAAAGCAAAAATACTATCTTTCTTGGTCATAAAATAAAGCTGGATGTAAAACCTCAACCATGGGCTCAGCAGATGGCTAATATTGTGTTGGCTTCAGGGGTTCTGGAAAAAAATAGTTTAGGGATGGGTTATTGTCTGGCAAGGAGGTGAAAAAATGTTTAAGGAACTGCTCCAAGAGTTTACGAATCATCAGGTGCAAGACGCGAAGTTTGATGTGGATACGATTGTGATCCAGAATTATAAACTGAAACCAGGATTATACTTCCGACTGAGGGAAAATAATGAGATAGATTGCTATTTTGTTAAAAAGTCAATAGCACCTGACAATGACCCATTAGTAGAATGGTTTAAAGAAGCTGATTTTGTGAGTACCTTAATTGAAATGAATAAACCCATTGACCCTAAAAAGCAAATTCATAGTAACAATATTTATACCTTGTTTTGTAAACACGATGTTTTTATAGCTAATAGGGATATTAACTCGGACTTAATAGAACATATTAATCGGTATTTTGAAGCTTTACCGAAGACTAAGGATAAAAAAAGTGCAGAAATTCTTGCAACTGCCGGATACAAATCCTTAAGTACGGAAATTATTGAAGAATGCAAAACCAAATTTTTAAATTCATTAGACTGCATTAAAGACATGATTATCCTATACGATATTAAAGATAATAGCTATGTAAAGCTGTTCCTGGATGTGCCCATTGAAAAATATCAATATGAAAGTGGCCGCTACCTATTGCCACGCATATTCAATAGTAACAATTATAACATAAAGATCGATGAACAGGTAATTGGTCTTTCTAATGCAAATATGGGTATGAATGCGAAAAAACCTTATCTGGAGCATAAAACAACAAATTTAAGGTGCCCTACCGGATTACTGCAGAGGATGGTGTTTTGCTGCATAAATTTTTCTTATGGCTGAATGGCCTGGAACAGGAAGAAAAGGCTCTTTATGCCGGTTACATTCCCGTGGGTGATCATCTGCCGGGACTATTTGCGGTGGCAGAGGATATAAAAGTCCGACGACCAGCCATGTATGTCCACCTGGATCGTGGGATCAATGTAACCATCGATGAATATGATTTTTTACCAATGTTTAACAACAAAATGGACAAGCCAATTCACTTTAAAGATTATTTTGATTTGCCAAATTACCCCAGTAAAAATTTGAATAAGTTAAACGAAGTGGAGGCTCATATTAATTTTTACTTATATGGCGGACATTTGATACGAAACTATTATACCGAAAAAGTAAGAGTGACAGATAATTTGTCAGGAGAATTAGCTGTACAAATTGTAATGTCGCGGAATGCAATGCATGATTGGTTGAGAAAAGGCAATGAAGTACCGATTCGAAGTTGTGTGGACAGGGTTACGATGAACGTGCTCTTAGCCAGGTTGCAAAATCTAGAATATATATCTGCTTTAGCCCAAACGCTAAATGTCAGACTAACACTATTAAATTATTTTAATGGGGAGGAAAATGATATGGGTTATGCCCTGGAAGAAACATATCTAAGCTTAAAGGACAAGGTGCTTAGCAAAAGCAAAAATGAGCATATTGCTTGCCAAAATTCCCTGGAGTTTTATATAGCGGTGGGCCAAATTCTCTATTATTATTTCAGTTTAAGTCAAGCTCAGAAGATGCACTATGATGTCTTATGGAGAGGGATTGCTTCCGCTAAAAACATTAAAACCATTAAGGAAGAGCACTATAAGTATTTCTTTAAATATTCTCATGCTATCGATTTTAATAATCAACGTTTCAATAACATGTTAAGCATTGTGACTTCTTACGCTCCCGAAAAGGAAGAAGCTATTGAACTTGATGCGCTTTTTTACGGCTTCGCATCAAGTAATATTATTTACTTTAAAGAAGAGGATGAGAATAAACAACAGGATACAGAAGAAGTAAAACCGGATGAAAATGAAGGGGGTAAATGAAATGAAGAAAAACAATAGAGTATACGGCATTATTGCGGTAGGAGCTTACATGTCGAATTTTAATGCAGATTTATCAGGATACCCTAAAACAACCGCGGATAATATTATTATGGGTAGTGATAAAGCTATAAAATATCCTATGAAACGAATGTGGATGATTCAAGGGGAGCCGGTGCTTTATATAAAGAGCATGCAGATCAGAGAAGATAAAGGAGGAGAAAAGTTACAGCCCCGAGATCTCAATGAGAGGTATTCCTTCCTTTTCGGTAGTTTAGATGAAAAGATTTCTTCAAAGGAAGTCTTAGGAAAACTATTTTCAGCTGTTGATGTAATGAATTTTGGCGCCACCTTTGCTGAAAAAAAGCAAAATATTAGCATTAAGGGGGCAGTGCAAATAAATCAAGGATTGAATCTCTACGAGGACACAAAGGTATTTGTTCAAGATATTCTCTCTCCTTTTCGTAATTCTAATGAGAAGAGCGAGGACAAGCTGGCCTCTTCCATGGGAACAAAAATTGTCACAGACGAAGCCCATTATGTTTATTCATTCTCTGTTAATCCTGCGAATTATGATGAATATATCGGATTAGCTGATGGATTTGAAGGATATACACAAGAAGCATATGATAAATTCAAATGGGCAGCTCGGGTAGCGACAACTGCCTTTAATACCAACTCTAAAAGCGGTTGCGAAAATGAACTGGCCGTGTTTATTGAATTAAAAGAAGAAAGTAAATTATTCTTAGCAAATTTGGAGCGTTATGTAAATGTGCAAAAGGATGGGGATCACATCCTTTATGATCTAAATAAATTGGCACAGGTTCTGGAGCCCCACTATGATCAGATTCAATCTGTGGAGATTTATTGCAATCCCGTGACTATCAAGGTAAATTATGGCTCGTTGCATTGCGAAGTTGAATCTATATATTAAGAGGTGGTGTTGATGAAAGGCATACGATTTACTCTGTCGGGGAAGGCTGCCTGCTTTCGCAAACCCGATGTGAACGCTCAGGTTTATTTTACCTATAATAATATTCATAAAGTTGCCCTACTGGGGCTGCTGGGGGCAATTCTGGGTTTAAGCGGATACCGTAATTACAAGCTATACGATCAGGAAGAACGTGATTTTCCGGAATTTTATGAAGTATTGTCGAATCTGCATGTAGCAATTATTCCTAATGGGGAAAATGGCTATTTCACAAAGAAAATTCAGTATTTTAACAATAGCGTCGGATATGCCTCGAAAGAGCAAGGCGGGAATCTTCAGGTGCGGGAACAATGGTTGGAACATCCCAGCTGGACAATTTTCCTTGCCCAGAATAACTTGTCTGATGAGATATGGGACAAGCTTTGTCATAGTTTACTTCATGGACAGTGTGTTTATATTCCATATTTAGGACGTAATGACTTTCCAACTCAGATAGATGAAGTGAGAATGGTGGAACTATCTCCTTCCCGTGAATCTCGAATTGATTCCTTGTTTAGATTTGACGGCGACCTAAAAGCATTGGATGGAGGCGGACCTTCTCAATATCTATTTATGGAAAATGCTCCTATAACTTTAGTCCGGAAACATAACTTTTATGAATATGCTCGTTTTATCTACACAAATGGTAATATTCCCATAGAACATTTGCCAGACCGTCTATACACAGATGGTCAACGGCAGTATTATTTTTACTAAGCAAGAAGTACAATCGGGCGGAAAGTAAAATCGCTTTCTGCCCGATTGATTAGGGGATGATATTGTGAAAACTGTAGAATTATTGACTCCTGAAATCATAAAAGATACGCGCTTTCTTGCTCATACTAAGAAAATTGATGAAAAAGAAGAAACCGAAACCCTTCTGGCACATTCTAATCTAACACATAATTACTTTGCTATCTATTGTGATAAAAAAGGAATTGAGAAAATTGTAAAAGGATTAATCGAAGGTTGCGGATTTTATGACGAAGAAGGCCAAAAGGTTTATCAATTATTTTGCTATGCCATATATTTACATGATTTTGGAAAGATCAACCCGCGTTATCAGTATCAGGTTTTAGGGAACAAAGATTTCCGGCATATGGTCAGGAAAGCGAATAATTCTCATTATGCCCTAGCTTCAAGTTATTTGTACATTGATTATATGTATCGAATCTTATTAAAAAATCCATCAGAAGCAATTAAGAAATGTCTGAGTGCATTTGCCTACTGCATCTATAAGCACCATGGGGAATTAGGTGATGGAAGTCAGTTTTCCAAGTTGGAACTCTGGGATGAAGAGTATTTTCATAGTGAGCTTGAAGAAAGTGTTTTTGAAGATATCCAATATTATATGCAGGAGTCTCAGTCGATTAAAGATCCTGTCAGTTTTTACATTCTTTGCCGATTGCTTTTCACATTGATCACGGGCTGTGATTATTGTGCTACTCAAGAATTTATGACAGGTCAGCCGGTAATGCCGGCGGTGATATTAAATGGAGGAAAAGATCTCAAGAAAAGCTATGATGAAAGCCCCCTGGTCACAAGTATCCGGCGGTATCATGAGGATTCAGAATCTTTCCAGGGAGCTCCTATCAATGCTTTGCGTAATGAAATATTTATTGAGTCAGAAGCTAATCTTAGAGAAAATCCAGAAGCCCATATTTATTATCTAGAGGCACCAACGGGAGCCGGAAAAACGAATATGGCCATCAATCTTAGTTTACGAGTTCTTGAAATGGATACTCAGATCAATAATATTTTCTACATATTCCCCTTTAATACTTTGGTGGAGCAAACAAAAGACACACTAGCACCTTTTTTTGGAGATCACATGACGGTGGTTAATTCGATTACTCCCGTTGTTATGGGAGGAGATGGTGAGAAAGACAATTATGAAGCGGCCTGGTTGGATCGCATTTTTAATAACTATCCGATTGTTTTAACTTCTCATATTAATTTCTTTAATGCTTTGTTTGGTTGCGGGCGGGAACGTTGTTTTCCGTTGCTTACGCTATGCAATAGTGTGATCATTTTGGACGAAATTCAAAGTTACAAAAATAGTATCTGGCGGGAAATCATTACTTTTCTCCAAAGATATGCCCAACAACTTAATATGAAGATTATAATCATGTCCGCCACACTTCCTCAGTTGGACCTTCTGCTTAGGAATGTCGAAGGCAAGTTTGTTTCGTTAGTGAAGGATCCACAAAAGTATTATCAAGATCCACTCTTTAGAGGAAGAGTGCATCTGGATTTCTCTTTATTGGAAAAGGGCAAGATTACCTTAGAAGAGCTTAAGGATATTGTATTACGGTTTAAAGATAAAAGAGTGTTAGTTGAATTCATTAAGAAAAAGACAGCCAGAGAATTCTTCGAACTTTGCAAGGAGGAATGTCATGCTGTTTTACTTACAGGTGATGATAATGGGGCAAGAAGAGAACAGATTATAAAAAGGATTAATAACGGGGAAAAGATGGTTTTGATCGCAACGCAAGTTATCGAGGCCGGAGTCAACATTGATATGGAAATTGGTTTCAAGGATATTTCCCTCCCGGATGCCGAAGAACAATTTTTGGGACGAATCAATCGGTCATGCTTGAACACTAGCGGGGCTGTAGCCTATTTCTTTGATCTTGACAATGAGGAAGTAATTTATCGGGGAGATGCGCGCTTGCGGTACTCCGTCAGGGATGTTGCTATTAGAAGAAAGGTAGAAGAGAAGCGTTTTGACGAAATTTATGCCCAGGTTTTTGCTGATTTGATTGCTAAAACCAGTAAGGCCAATAAGATGAATTTGGCATACTTAGATAATGATTGTGTTCAGTTAAATTGTAGGCGCATAGAGGAGCAAATGCGCTTAATCGATCAGAGTTTTCAATTATTCATTCCATATATTTGGGAAGATTTAAATGGTTATGAAGTGTGGGAAGAATATAGGGCTTTAGGTACGAATCGGGATATGGGATATGCTCAACAAAAAATTGAATTCTCCAGGTTGGCACTAAAAATGTCTTATTTTACTTTCACAGTATTTCGTAACAAGATTCCATACGGGGTAGAGGAGTATGGTGGCTATTATTTTATTGATGGCGGAGAGCAATTCGTAACAGACGGAGTGTTGGATCGGACGGCATTAGAGGAGTATTATGGAGGGATGTTTTTATAAATGCTTACAGGAACTATCGTGAATTACTATTCCCATTGTCAAAGACAGTGTTGGTTATTTTCCCACAATCTAAATATGGAAGATAATTCGGAAGACGTTAGGATTGGCAAAGTACTGCATGAACTGAAAAAGCAAGGCACTGAAGAGATTGCTTTAGATGGAATCAAGCTGGACAAAATGACAGCGGAGTATGTCACGGAAATCAAGAAATCGGATGCCGACTTAGCAGCAGCGAAAGCCCAGTTGGAATTCTATTTAGTTACTCTGTATGATAAGGGGATTATTCGTAAAGGTCGCTTAGAATGTCTAGAGAAGAATAAGCAAAGCAAAAGTGTTCACACGTTGGTGATGTCGGAGCAAGATATCGAAGAACGTAAAGCTTATTATCGTCAGATTGAGGATTTTTTAGAGCAAGAGCAACCACCTTCTCCTGTTTTAAAGCCTATTTGCAAGAAATGTGCCTACTATGATTATTGTTTTATCTAGATTAGGAGGGATGAAGAATCAGTAAGAGTAATGAGACGCGCTATATTTTCTCGTCCGGAGATTTATTTCAAAAGGATTTTTCCATTGTATTCCGTAAAGATGAAAAAAATATCTATTTACCAATAAAGGATACACGAGAATTATATTGCTTTAATGATATCACTCTTAGCACGAAAATGCTGCAGTTATTATCAAAAGCAGGCATCGTTGTTCATTTTTTTGGTTATTATGGAAACTATATTGGAACATTTTATCCGAAGGAGCAATTAATAAGTGGCAGGTTGACTGTCGCTCAGGCATTGGCGTATAAAGAGAAAAGAATGATAATCGCCGGGGCAATAGTGAAAGGGATTGCCCGTAATATCTATTTTGTGCTTTACCATTACTATCGTCACGGAAAAAATGAACTTAAGGATTACCTTGATTGGTTACGCAAAGATGTTCCAAAGTTGGTTGATAAGACAAATGATATCAATCAACTGCTTCGTGTAGAAGGGGCAATTTGGGCAAAATTCTACCAAAGTTTCCGAAATATTTTACCGGAATCATTTGCGATGAACAAAAGGATAAAAAGACCTCCTGATAATCCCATAAACGCTTTGATATCTTTTGGTAATTCCTTACTGTATACGAAGACGATTACAGAAATTTATCATACTCACCTGGATCAAGCCATATCTTTTTTGCATGAGCCTGCAGAACGCCGGTTTTTATTAAGCTTAGATTTATCAGAGGTGTTTAAACCAGTTTTGGTTTATAAGACAATATTCGACTGTGTTAATAACAGGAAGATAACCGTAGAGAAGCATTTTGACAAAAAATTGAATTACGCCTTGCTCAATGAAAGCGGGCGTAAAGTCTTTATTGAGGCGTTCGAGGAACGGATGAACCAGGCTTTTGAGCATCAAACTTTAAAAAGAAGGTGCAGCTATAGACACGCTATTAGGCTGGATGGATATAAGTTAATTAAATATATAATGGAGGAGAAAAGCTTTATTCCTTTTAGTTTGGAGGATAAGAAATGAAGAATCTAAACTATAACTATGTCATTCTTTTTTATGATGTTGGCGAGAAACGTGTTACGAAGGTATTCAAGATATGCAAGCAGTATCTGAAGCATTATCAGAAATCTGTGTTCAGGGGACATATCACTCCTGGGAATTTATTGGAACTTAAAGGAAAACTCAAAAAAGTAATTGACCCGGAGTATGATTTTATAACATTTATTCAAACAATGAGTGAGTCTTCTTTTCACGAAGAAAGTATGGGCAATACGGGTATCGATCCCGAGTCATTAATTATTTGATTTTTTCCAGGTTAGATTATATAGTAAATAGGTAAGAAGCTTGATATAAGTGAGGTGAGGGACGATAGAGTTAAATTTTGTTGTAATTTAGTTGAGCTTGGAAAAATGAGCGCCAAAAGCTGATGTAATAAGGCTTAGCAGTTTTTTCTAAGCTGGAAAGCGGTCGTTTTGTCTTAGCGGAACCTCCACATTGGATGTATTGAAATTCAAGGATTGGGATGAAGAGGTCAGCCAGGATGACGCGGAACCTCCACATTGGATGTATTGAAATTGCTCTCCTCCTCTCCCCTTCCCCCACCGCCACCAGCGGAACCTCCACATTGGATGTATTGAAATGGACGTAGCGGCCATCCCGCAGCTTGGTGAGGCCGCGGAACCTCCACATTGGATGTATTGAAATAAGGCATACCATTTGTCTACATCTAGTGCAATACCGCGGAACCTCCACATTGGATGTATTGAAATAAATTAAATACGGTGACAGCGTATCCCTCACGCTCCGCGGAACCTCCACATTGGA
>JAXGQR010000017.1:0-43006 GCA_040766325.1 Dehalobacterium sp.
AAATCTGTCTAATTATGATACAATTAGATATATCTTTCTGAGGGAGAGTAGATTTTATGGTGCAATATGTAAAAAGATATAGTGATGAAATACAAAGAGAGCTTTTGAAGGGCTGGGAAGATTTTATTCGATTTGGCAAAGAGGATGAAAATATCCGGCCTGTCATTCTTAAATCATGGAAACGCTGCTTGGCACAGAAAACGAATCCATTTTCTAATGAAATCGCCCGGGTCATTACTCCGGAGGAGCTTGCTTTGGTAAAAAAACAGAATGAAAAATTGATCAGAATTGCTACTCCTTATATTAATTTGCTTTACCAATATGTAGCTGGAAGTGGCTTTGTAATATTTCTATCCAACGACCAAGGAGTTGTCCTCGTATTAGCCGGTGACGAAGAACAGCTTCGGATCAACCGTCAGATAAATTTAATGGAAGGTGCTATTTGGACAGAGCAGGAAGCTGGAACAAATGCTGTCGGAACAGCCATTATTGAAAATAAACCCTTGCAAATCGTGGGTGGTGAGCATTACTGCACGATTCATCACGGAATTACATGTTCAGGAAGCCCTATATTTGGTGTAGATGGTAGGCTGGAAGGTGTGATCAATATGTCTGCCGACTCCAGGAATGTTCACCCTCATACCTTAGGCATGGTTGTAGCCTCAGCCAAGGCGATTGAAAATCAATTAAAGATTGAATTGGCAATGGAGGAAATCAGCAATGCCAATATTATTTTGAATAGTACACTGGAAAGCGTGCCGCAAGGAATTGTTAATGTCACCGCCAGAGGGGAGATTCGTCAATTAAATAATCGAGCCAAAAAATTATTATTTATCAAAGAAGAAAATCTTTCTGGAAAGCTTTTAAAAGACGAAATTCCTTGCATGAAAGACGTCTTAAAAACCGTGCAAAAAGGACTAGCAGAAAATTTTGAGGTTACATGTGAATCCGGGAACGCGGTGGAAAACTTAAACGTTTCAGTTCATCCTTATTTTAACAAACGTAAAGAGTATGAAGGCTCCATCTTGACTATCCAGAAAAGAGAAAGAGTTTTTGATTTGGTAAATAAAATCACCGGGGCTCAAGCAGAGTTTAGCTTTAATTCGATTATCGGAAAAAGTGAAAATTTCGTGAAAGCGAAAGAGATTGCCAGCACAGCTGCTGTTACAAATTCGACAGTGTTGCTATTAGGAGAGAGCGGTACCGGTAAAGAGTTATTTGCTCAGGCGATTCATAACGCAAGCGGGAAAAAAGGCCCCTTTATTGCGGTTAACTGTTCGGCGATACCCAGAAGCTTGATTGAAAGTGAGCTTTTTGGCTATGAAGCAGGAAGTTTTACCGGTGCCAATCGCAATGGAAGACCGGGGAAATTTGAACGGGCCCAGCATGGAACAATTTTCTTGGATGAAATTGGCGATATGCCTCTTGATTTACAAGCAATTCTCCTTAGGGTATTACAAGAGAAAGAAATTGTGCGAGTGGGAGGCTATCGTCCGATCCCTATCGATGCACGCGTTATTGCTGCTACGAACCAAAATTTGCACAATAGAGTCAAAGAAGGCGCTTTCCGTGAAGATTTGTTTTTTAGATTAAATGTAATTACCGTAAACATTCCTCCTTTAAGGGACAGGAAGGATGATATTCCGCTGCTTGTAGGAGCTTTGTTGCCTCAAGTAAGTAAGAGTTCACAAAAAAATATCACCAGTATATCCCAAGGGGCAATGCGTGCTTTAAAGGCGTATGATTGGCCGGGTAATGTAAGAGAACTGGAAAATGTGCTGGAGCGAAGCATTCTCTTGGCAGAAGGTAGCCAATTATCAGTTAATGATTTACCCAAAAATATTTTGGATTTAACGCCTACTATTGAAGAGAAAAATGCAAAAGTATATACATTACAAGAGGTGGAAAAGATGGCCATAAGTCATGCCTTGGAACAGAAAAATAGTATTGTAGAAGCATCGTCCGCATTAGGTATCAGCAGAAGTACTCTATACCGAAAAATGAAAGAATACGGCTTAGACCAAACAACTGAAATGTAGCTATTTAAGACAAGTTTAGAGAGAAGATGATCATTATGTATTTATTTGATACATGTTTGAATTATTTTGGGACATGATTTCTTTCGTTTTGTTGCTGTTAATATTTTTATAGCTTTGGTTGAATATTTTATAATTTTAATCTTCTTGATAAAGCGAATAAATTGCGGATTTTTAGCACAGGAACGGATTTTTTCACTGTTATAACTTTACTATTTGATTTGGCATAAAACTTGCTTATTATTATATTTAAGAGACATATTGACAGTCGTCCAATATGTATGTATGGATGATAATAATAATAAGGAGTGATTTATTAACATGACGATGACAGGAAAAGAAATGATTTACAAGATTTTGCAGCACGAAGAAGTACCTCGTCCAGGTTGGATTCCGTTTGCCGGTGTGCACGCCGGGTATTTAAAGGGATATGATGCTACAGAGGTTTATACCGATGCCGATAAGCTCTATGAAAGCTTGATGGAAGTTAATAAAGTATATAGTCCTGACGGCTTAGTGTTACTTTTTGACTTGCAGCTGGAAGCAGAAATTTTAGGTTGCACCGTTCGATTTGAAAAGAATTCCCCCCCATGTGTTATGGACGGTCCTTTGCATGATACCGATGAAATTCCCACGCAAATGATCTCAAAAGAGGACGGGCGCTTGCCTTTGGTCATTGATGTGACACGTCGTATCAAAAAAGAAATTGGCGACAAAACTGCTCTTTATGGGCTTTTCTGCGGGCCTTTTACCCTTGCGTCTCATTTAAGGGGCACCAAGTTTTTCCGAGAAATGAAAAAGAATCCCGAATACGTACAAAAATTATTGAATTATTGTACAGAGATTTCCTTACAGATGGCTCAACTGTATTTAGACGAGGGTGTTGATGTTATCGTACCTGTTGACCTTGTTGTATCACAGATATCACCGGCTGTTTTCAAAAAAATTCTTATCCGAACCATATAAAAGAATATTTGATTATATTCGAGAAAAAGGCGCTTTTTCCGCTTTCTTTGTCTGCGGTAATGCCACACACATTATTGAGCTGATGTGCCAAACCGGACCGGACTCCATCTCCATTGACGAGAATGTAAATCTGCCGGAAGCAAAGAAAATTACTGACAAGTATAATGTTGTAATTGGCGGGAACATCCCATTAACGACGATTATGCTTTTTGGCAATCAACAAGATAATATTAAGGCTACCATTGATCTGATTGACTCCATTGAAATTAATAATAAGAATTTGATCATCGCTCCCGGCTGTGACATGCCTTTTTGCCACGCCTATTGAGAATACCATTGCCGTATCCCATGCCGTCCTCCATACGGATAAGGCTCGTGAAATGATTGCCAATTATGAATTAAGTGAAATTGATATTGAAGTTGAACTGCCAGATTATGAAAAAACCTTAAAAAACCCCGGTTGAAGCCTTCTGCTTGATCCTACAGCTTGCGCCGCCTGTACTATATGTGGGTTGTTGCCGAGGATGCCCAGTTGACGGCGACAAAATTGATGTGGTAGAATATCGCTATAACAATTTGGAGGATATTGCCCGCACCAAAAAGATGGAGGTTAAACAGCTGCCCAGCCTTTATCTGAACGGAAAATTATTATACTCGTCCATTATTCCCAATTTGATGAGCTGATTGTACAGATCGAGGAAACAATGTAATGACATTAGAAAAACCCATTCAACTATATTTAGTTACGGGTTTTTAGGGTCCGGCAAGACAACCTTAATGAATAATATCCTAGACGACCTGGCGGAAAGGAACATCAAAGCCGGTGTAATTGTAAATGAATGGGGACAGGTAGGCATTGACGGCAGTTTGTTTCATGACCATGGCTTCGAAATCAAGGAATTAAATAACGGGCAGATCTTTTTGCAGTTGTTTAGCAGGTAATTTGTGGATGCTCTGGTGCAGTTTTCCCAATATCCCTTAGATTATCTTTTGGTGGAGACCCGGGTATGGCCAATCCGCAGCCAATCCGTCATATGTTTAATGAAATTAAAATCAGACCGGACAACGCTATGAGTATCGAGGAATGATATCTTTGGTGGATCCGGAAAATTTTCTTGAGCTGGTAGATGTAGTCAATGCGGTGGAAGAACAGGTTATTGCCGGGCAACTGATCATTATTAATAAGGTGGATTGGTGGATCAAGAAACCTTAGAGCAAGTACGAGATAAGGTAAGAACCCTTAACCAGAATGCACCTATAGTAGAGACCAGTTTCACAAAAATTGAAGGAATCTTGATCTTGATCTTATGAATCAGGAAAGAAGCTTAGCCGTGCGACGCAATGTAAAAAACACCTTATAAGAGATCGGTCACTACGTGGTGTCTACAAAGGAGAGCGTTGATCCGGCGCAAGCAGAGAAATTTGCGCAAAAACTGTTAAAGAATGCTTTCCGGATCAAAGGATTTATCCATAATGCGGGAGCAAGGCTGGTTCTATTTGATGCAGTGAATGATCAGTTGACATAAAAAACCCATACAAGCTAAGGGTAATGAAACGAAGATAGTCATTATCTCCAATATATGGGAGGAAATTTTGCCACAAATCAAGTCCGCCTGGTCGGAAACTTGCAGAGTATCTTTTGAAATTAAATGATGCGAAGGTAGATATACAATCGGGTTTCTTATCTGAACTATTTTGAGAAAGAAACCCGTTTTTTTTAGTAGTAATCAGAATACGATCAATGTGTAATAATTTAAAACACATTTTGGGGTCATAAGATGGTTTTGTGTCGTTTTAAGACACGAATGTTTTAAAACGACACAGGTAAAAAAATAAGGTGAAAAACTGATCAAATAATTAATTAAATATGCTATATTATGTAAAACATAGAAGTAAATTGAAGTAAAATTTAAAATGCTAAAGGGTTAAAGTCCCTGTATTCATAAGTGTTTTCATTGAAGTAAAATAAAAAATAATTATTACAATCTAGTTTTTGTTATTTTGGCACAATGTTTGCAATTGATTATAGGTATGATAAGCGTCAAGTTTCATGGCGAAAAACCGTTTTGAGAGTTTCAATTATGTGGGACATTATTGAGAATCACCAAAGCAAAACGGTCAAGCATTCTTCGATCAAAAGCTAGAGTAGGGTTGGGAAAGGAGGAGAAAAAGATTTTATAGAATATATCTAGAACCGTATAGTTTCTCTTGTGTTGAAGAATGCTCAATAAAAAGGGATTAATATTAAAAGTCAATTAAGGAGGATATAAAATGGCATTTGAAAATATTAAAGAAGCTTTAATAGACCAAGATGAGGAATTAACTTTACAACTCGTACAAGAAGAATTGGCTAAGGGTAGTGGCGCCAGAGAAATATTCGATGCATTAAGCGAAGCAATGACTGAGGTCGGTGAAAAATTTGCTAATATGGAATTCTTCTTACCGGAAGTTATGTTAGCTTCTGATGCTATGAAAGCAGCTTCCAATATTTTGCTTCCTGAAATGGCAAAAGCAAATACTCAAGCTGAATCCCTTGGTACAGTTGTTATCGGAACCGTTCAAGGTGACGTTCACACCGTTGGAAAAGATATGGTAGTAGGAACCTTATCCGTTGCCGGCTTTGACGTAATTGACCTTGGAAAAGACGTATCTCCTGAAATGTTTATTGATACTGCAGAAAAGAATAATGCACAGATTATTGCTTTATCAGCTTTAATGACAGCTACCATGCCTTCACAGGGTGATGTGATTAATTTCTTAAAGTCCAAAGGCATTAGAGATAAATTTAAAGTAATGGTAGGCGGCGGTGTTGTACACCAAGATTTCGCAGATAAAATTGGTGCCGATGGTTATGCTCAAGACGCTATTGCAGCAGTAGAAGAAGCCAAAAGAATTCTTGGAAAATAATCAATAATTTCTTTTAATGTGCAAATGAATTGATTTTAATACTTTTATTAATTTAAGATAAAAAATTGGAGGGATTTGAGTGAAAGGTCGGTTATTTAATTATTGGAATCGTTCAGAAGAAGGCCCCATGTTGTCGGAAAAAGATTTTGATTTAAAGGTGTATTGGCCGGCAGTAAAGAGACTTGTTAAAAAATATAATATTCAATACAAACCGGATGAGATAGTTCCACAGGATATCGAATTAATCAATAATATTTATAAAGCTGCCAAAGAGCTTTTCATTGAAGTTGGTGTCTACAATGTAACTACCAAAAGACAGATCAAGTGGACGGAAGAAGAAGTTGACGCTATTATGAAGGTATTCCCTTCCTCCTCCACCATTGGAGAAGGCAGAGATGCTACCACCATGGTTAAACGACACCTGAATGACCCCAGACCCACAGGAAACATTTTAGCTCGTGTTTTGGGTAGCCAGGATCCCGCTTTGATTGACCGCGTATTTTATGCTTATGCATCTGAAGAAAGACTGGACCATGTTTGTTTCCAAGGTATTATCCCCCAAATCGGTGGTGCTGATGTACGACCATGGAGCCCTGCTGAAATGGTCAGTGAACTGAAAAGGGTTGCTGCCGTAGAATGGGCCAGAAAAGCTGCCGGCCGTCCCGGTTTAGCTGACTGCTCCAGCGCCCCGGTATCCTTACAGGCTGCTATGGCTGCCATGAACTCCGATTCCGGTATGCGTAAAGGGGACGTGCGTCACGTTTACATTATGCCTCACTTAAAGACCAGTTACGAACAATTCACCAGAACTGTATCCACATTTGCTTTTGGACATCATCAATGGGGTATTGGGCAGGCTTATATTGGTGGACTTTCCGGTGCACCTAATACTGCAGCAGTAGCAACCACAGCTGAATTATTTGCTTATTGCATGCTCTACAATCCTTCCTACCTGGGATTATGGAGTGCCGATAACTTGTACTTTGCTACCACCAGTCGCACTGCTTTGTGGACTAACTTCCATGCTGGCGCTGCCTGGACTAATAACACCAATACCTTCTCAGTGGCCGGTGCACCTTGGGGCGTTGTTGTATCCGGACCCTGCTGCGAAACTTATTTCTGGGAACATGCTGCCGGCGCAATCGGTTGTGCTGTTACCGGTATGTTCAGTGGTGGAGGTACAGGTTGGCAGAGCGGTGGACATATGGGAGCTACTCCTATTGGTGCTCGTTTCGCTAGTGAAGTATGTGATGCTGCTTGTGAAGCACAGATCGGCTTTGCTGAAGCTAACAGATTGGTTAAATATTGCTTAGCAAAATATGAAGAAAGAATGCTTGCTCGTGATCTGCATAAGACCGGTAAACCTTTTGATCAATGCTATGATATCGAATCTTGCCAGCCATTGCCTGAATACGTTGAAATTTATGAAAAGGTTAAAGCTGAATTAAGAGAACAAGGTTTGAAAAACCTCTAATCGTGCAATTTAATAAAAGGATTTAAGAGGGATGTATTGGTTTCCCATGAACAGTTTTTCGCTTTCATGGGAAACCTTTATTAAAAATACGAAGGAATGAAAAAAATGCAGGTAAAAATTATTAGGGATCAAAAAACTCAGTGTTATCAAGCCGAGGCAAACTGCAATCTCATGGACTTTTTGGTGCAGCATGGGATTTTGATCAACAGTGATTGTGCAGGCAGAGGAACCTGCGGCAAATGTGGTGTCAAGGTCTTATCCGGCCAGCTTTCTGCGTTAACATCAAGTGAAATGAGGCATTTTTCTCAAGAAGAGCTAGATGAGGGGTGGGTGCTTTCCTGCCAAAGGTTGATTCAAGAAGATATCGTAATTGAAATTCCGAAGTTTGAAGATGCCGTAAATAGAAAAATCGGATTGCAGAACTTTAATCAAGAGCGTTTTTTTGATCCGAATGTAGAAAAATACTTTGTTACTCTAAAAAAACCGGATCTATGTGATCAATTACCCGATTTGGAACGGTTGTTGAATCAGGTGGAATCCATAAAAAAAACAACAATAAATAGGAAGGTGCCAAAAAATCTCTTAAATAAATTACCCGCGATTCTTAGGTCCTCTTCTTATGCAG
The DNA here is from genome assembly GCA_040766325.1 of Dehalobacterium sp. Lineage (GTDB taxonomy): Bacteria > Bacillota > Dehalobacteriia > Dehalobacteriales > Dehalobacteriaceae > Dehalobacterium. The sequence goes on from JAXGQR010000017.1 coordinate 8,009, forward strand.
TTACTGCTGTCTTAGTAAATGATACTATAATTGAGGTGGAACCTGGTGACACCAGAGAAAATAAATACGGCTTTGTATTCGATATCGGTACGACTACCATTGCGGTTTATCTGATTAATTTAAATACCGGTGAAGTAATTAGTGCCGGCGGGGAGACAAATCCTCAGTCTGCTTTTGGTGCAGATGTAGTCGCTAGAATCAGTATGGTAAGTGAAGACTTTAGTCAATTGGAAAAATTACAAAATACCGTTATTGAGACCATGTCTAATTTAATGCAAAATTTACTCAGAGAAAATAACATAGAAGAAAAATATGTTTATAATATTGTAGTTGTGGGAAATACCGCTATGAGTCATTTGTTTCTGGGGGCGGATCCCGGCAGCTTGGTCAAAGCTCCTTTTGTCCCCTGCTTTAAAGGGCAAATGACGGTAACAGCAAAGGAAATGGGATTTCCCATACATCCGGAAGGGGAAGTTCTTGTAATTCCTAACATTGCCGGATATGTTGGTTCTGATACCACAGGTGTGATGTTGGCTACAAAAATTTATGATCAAGAAGGATATACCCTTGCTGTTGATATCGGTACCAATGGTGAGATTGTATTAGCCGGTAAAGGGTGTATTCTAACATGCTCCACTGCTGCCGGTCCCGCTTTTGAAGGAGCTCAAATACATGACGGAATGCGCGCCGGTGACGGGGCTATAGAAAAAGTGCGTATTAGTAACGGCAAGGTTCAGTTAAAGGTCATAGGGGATGTTGCACCGAAAGGAATCTGCGGCTCAGGGATTATTGACGCTATTGCCGCATTATACAAAGTTGGTCTGATCAATTTTAAAGGGCAGATCCTTGACGGCAGTAAATTAGAATTCCGGATTGATGAAAACCTGAAAAAACGACTCCGCCGCAATAATAATATCATGGAATTCGTCTCAGCTTTTGGCAAGAGTATGGAAACGAGCGGGATATTATTATTTCACAAAAGGATATTCGGGAATTACAACTGGCTAAAGGAGCTATCGCTGCGGGAATTCAGGTTTTGGCCGAGAAATTAGACATATCTACAAGCCAAATTAATCAGGTGTTTTTGGCTGGAGCCTTTGGTAACTACATCAACCAGAAGAATGCAGTTTTACTGGGAATGTTTCCGGGTATCGATGTGAAGAAAATTATTTCGGTAGGTAATGCGGCAGGGGAAGGGGCTAAAATGGCTCTGTTATCTAAAAAGCAAAGAGAGTTGGCTGAGCAGCTTTCAGATGAGGTGCAACATATTGAACTTTCATCCAGTGATGCCTTTTATACAAAATTTATGAAGGAGATAAATCTTCCAAAAAAGGAGGTTGTAAAAGCTGTATTTAATATAAGAGGAAAGGAGGGTGATTAATGGTTTTAGGTTTTGTTCTATTCTGGGTTGCTTGTGCTTTGGTGTATAATACAGCCAGTGCTTTTGGAAAAGTAGATGGTAAAGAAACCGGCCCTGTAAATGTGATTATAGGTAGTCTTGTGGTATTTATTGTTCTTGGCGGCATCGTCACGGATATGTTTGGACAGGGTGCTTCGGTGGGCTGCTCTGTGGTTCTGCTTTTTTTGCATTTAACTTTTGTGTTTTTGAATTAGCAGTTTAAGGGGCACGGATGGTCGAGGCCCTGATGGTATAGCTTGTTTGTTAGTAGTTTTGTCGCCCATTGCAGTTTATCAAGCTACCATGGCAGGAGATATAAAATTAGCTTTGATGTGGGTTTCAGTGGGGCATCCTGTTCTTATTTTGGCTGGTGTACGCTTTGGGCATGACCCAGATTGCGCGATTTGTTAGATGGTATCAATTATTTTGCTTAATTGTTACTATTTATATCCCCGGGGTTGTTTTGTTAAATAATATCTGGTAACATCAAAATTTAATCATTAAAGTATATCCTTTAATTCAGATGGAGAATTATTACTCCATCTGAATTCAATTTATCACCCTTACCATCTGATATAATGTTTGTTTTAGAATATTTAACGTCTATCGTTTCCATAAGTTTTCTAAAACAACGATTAAGCCCTTATAATTGTGTAAAAAGAAAATGAGCCACAAACTCATATCCTCGGTTAAAATATAAGTGACAAGCAAATACCAAACCGAGGAGGATGAAATCCATGGCTCAGTTTAATATTACCCTAACCGAAGAAGAATTGCACGGATTTTTTATGAGTAACGGACGAGATGCAGCCATAGCAAAACTGATGGAAAAAATCTTTAATGAGGTCCCGGGGTCCAATTGAACAGCTATGTGCTGAACTTACAAGGAGAGAACTGACCAACGAAAGGCATATCGCAATGGCAGTTATGAGCGTGAACTAGTTACACGGGTTGGAACATTGAATTTACGTATTCCTCGCCACCGAAACGGCGAATTCAGCACCGAACTCTTTGAACGTTACTAACGGAGCGAACAGGCACTGATGCTGGCAAATGATGGAAATGGTGGTTAATGGCGTTCCCTACCCGGAAGGTGGAAACTATCACCGAAGAACTCTGGGTGGCAAGAAGTTTTCTAAATCAACCGTTTCAGCCCTTTGTCAAAGACTGGATCCCATGGTTAATGACTTTCGAACAAGACCGCTGGAAAGCCACTATCCATTTATAATAGTCGATGCTCTTTATCTCAAAGCACGCATTAATAACAGGGTGCAATCTAGAGGCTTACTCATCTCTATTGGCGTTAACGAAGAAGGTAACTGCAGTTATCGGCTTTCAGGTGGCCAATAGCGAATCGAAAGCAGCTGAGCGAGTTTTTTAAATCATTAAAAGAGCGGGGACTAAAGGATGTACACCTAGTGACTTCCCGATAACGAGAAGGTTTGCAATGCCATCCAGAAACAATTTCATGAGCTACATGGCAAAGATACGTCAACCCATTTTTCATGTGAACATGCTAGATCAAACACCAAAGCGTAATCTACAAGTAGAAATGAAGGAAGATCTGCGCCGTCTTTACGAAGCCATTGACTGGAAAGTGCCAAAAGTGTCCGGGATCATATCATAGCCACATAATGAATCCAAAGCGTTCAAAGCGACATCTTTATTGATGAAGCTTTTGACGATATTACCGCCGTTTTAATCATGCCCCTTAAATACCGTAAAAGACTACGTACAACTAATCGGATAGAACGTCTTAATCAGGAGATACGACGAAGGGAACGGGTCATACGCATCTTCCCTAATGAGGAGTCAGTAATTCGGCTCATGGGTGCCCTGTTGATGGAACAAAGCGAAAAATGGCAGACAGGGCGAAAATATTTTGAGATGGATCTCTATTATCAAGATCATAAAAAATTTAAAGTTACATTTGTTGCTTAGAGTCGCATTTATTCCACGGTCCAGGCTGACAGTGAGCCTCTGGCCGCATGGCTTCCGGCACCACAGGCAGCCCTGTTACGGATGCCTACAGGTTCAAATAATGATTTAAAAGCTTTCATGTGTGCCCAAAAGCTGGCCTTGTGTTTGGTGCTGCCAGGCCCTCAGCCTACCATGCGGCCCTTCACTGATCAACCCGGCTTTCGCGGCATAAACGCTTACTGATTGGGATATTTAGGAAAGGAGCAGCCTTGACCACGAACCGGTTAAAGTGTTACCGAGGAAATTGCTAATTAATTTGGACTTGACTAAAACAACTATATAATATCCTTGCGATCGTGTTATAATTAGTTAATGCACTCGTGAAATCATATACTTATTTATTTTCATATATAAGTACTTTTGAAAAAGACCATGTATCAAAAGTCCATTAAGCTTGAATTTTAACAATATAAAGCGATCGGCTAACCAGGAAGAGGAGGCAAAAATGTGACGATTGGAAAGGATATAATATGGCCTTTAAAAGAAGATTTGGATCAATACGCAATTGCAATCAATGTACCGGTCTGGATAGGCGGAAAAAAGGTGCTTGCAGATAGAGTGGTAAAAACTGCCTGTCCCCATAATTGTTATGATACTTGCGGGATGTTAGTGTACGTTAAAGATGAAAAGGTCATAAAAATTGAAGGTGATCCTGATCATCCTATTACCCGGGGACATCTTTGTCTTAAGGGATATGCCAATGTGCAAAAAATTAATAGTCCGGACCGAGTTAAATACCCCTTAATGCGGGTTGATGCAAGGGGAAAGGGTAGTTTTAAACGTATTAGCTGGGACGAGGCCTTTGATTATATTATTAATAAGCTGAATTATACCAAGCAGAAATATGGTGCTGAATCCCTTGCAGAATATACTTATTCCGGTAATCGGGAACATATGGCCAAAGCCGTCAGCAAAAGATTTTTGAATCTCTATGGAGCAACTCAAACTGTTGGAAGTTTTTGTGTTCTTTCCGGGTTTTCCGGATCTTATCATACATTAGGTTTTCAGCATACCATGTCCCCGGAGATTTGGTCGGAACATGCAGAATTAATTATGCTGGTTGGTCGTAACCCCTCTGCTACTAATCCCCACCTATATCCCTTCTTATATAAAGCCATGGATCGGGGCGCTAAGCTGATTGTCGTTGATCCTTATGTTACGGCAGTGGCATCTAAAGCAGATTTACATTTGCGTCCCAGGCCTGGCACCGATGGTGCCATGGCTTTGGGTATGATCCATCATATTATAGAAAACGACTTACATGATATGGAGTTTATTGCTAAATATACCCATGGCTTTGAAGATTTAGAAAAATTGGCTCAGGAATGGACATTGGAAAAAACAGCAGAAGTGACTGGAATTCCTTCTGATCAAATTCGAATGGCAGCAGAAATGTACGCTACCCATGAATCCCATTTAGAATGCGGCTATGGGCAGCAAAGATATAGTAACGGTCATCAGACACAAAGAGCTTTAGCTTGTTTGGCTGCTGTCTGTGGTCATATCGGCAAAAAAAGCGCTAATTACAACTTTATGGATGCTATGGGGTTTCCTGCATTGTCTGGTTTTGTAGCATGTTCAAAGGTTTCTTCCCCGGAGGGTGCATCCCTAAAGCCAACCCGAATGATCAATATTGCCTCTTTTCCGATAGCCTTGCATAAAGCAGAGAATCCTCCTATTAAAGCAGTTATTTCCTGGCGTGGCGGACTTATTTCTCAACAGCCATATGTGGATTATACCATTGAAGCCTTAAAAAATTTAGATCTGTTTGTAGTTATCGAACAATTTATGACAGATGATACTGATTGGGCAGATATCGTTTTGCCAGCCTGCCATTTCTTGGAACAATATGGCTTTCATCCTTCCTATTGGCACCATTATAATCAGATCGTTGTACCAGTATGCCAACCTTATTATGAAGCGGTGCCGGACATTGAAATTTGGTCGGAATTGGCTCGTCGTATGGGTTTTGAAAAATATTTCTCCCGTAAAACTACCGGGCTGGATTGGATTCGTACCTTAATTGAATATGAATGTGATGTGGATGCAATGGTGTCGCCGAATGGCCCTGCCTTATTACCGGAGCAATGGTGTCCTACGGTTCCTTATCATGATTATGAATTTACGACACCCACGGGGAAAATTGAACTTTATTCGGTCGGGATGGAAGAAAGAGGTAAACAAGTTCCGGGAGATTTTGAACCGGTGCCTCATTTTATTGAACCTGATGAAAGTCCGATTAGTACTCCTCAATTGGCTGAGAAATATCCCTTAACAATTATTTCTCAGCACCCGGCTTTTAGAACACACTCTCAATTTTACAATCTGCCTTGGATTAAAGAAATTGAAGGTCCGGCAAAGGTGTTTATCAATAAGAATGATGCTATTTCTAGGGGTATTAAAGATGGAGATCTGGTAACCATTTTTAATGATCGGGGTGAATTAGATCACATTCAAGCTAAGATTAGTAATCGAGTGCAACCTGGTGTTGTAGAATTAAGCTCGGGAATGTGGGTGAAGCTTGGCTGGAGTGTGAATAAATTAACCCCCTTAAGTTATGGAGGACCCAGAGCATTTTTTGACGGGATCATGAATGAGTATCAGCCTTTTTTAGACGGAAATACTACTGCCTATTTTAATACCTTGGTGGAGATAACAAAAATGGAGTAAGTCGAGGGAGATAGCATGAATAACAAACAGAAGATCATCTATGTGGATATGGACCGGTGCATGAATTGCCGTGCTTGTGAAATTGCCTGCAAATTAGAACATAATCTGCCGGTAGGTCCTAAATATATCGAAGTTATTGAGACTGAAGTTTCAAAAGATAATAAAGATCGATGTGAGTTTTTACCCTTATCCTGTATGCATTGCGGCAATCCCCCCTGTGCAAAGATTTGTCCTACAAATGCCATTAGCAAGCGCCTGGAAGACGGGGTGGTCGTTGTAGATCAAGGTAAATGTATCGGTTGTCGTGTCTGTCTTTGGGCCTGTCCCTTTGGGGTGCCGCAATTTAGTATTGAAGGAAAAATGGAAAAATGCAATTTATGTCTGCACTCTCTGAAAGAAGGAGAGCTTCCTGCATGTGTTAGGGCTTGTTGCGGAGAAGCAATAAAGGTAGGAACCTTGGAAGAAATAACTGCTTTTGTGCGTGAAAAATATGCTCATTCCAGCCTAAAAAAATTGTCTTATATCAGGGATGTTCATTTCGACTAAACGGACAAAGTGAAACGGGGTTCTTACGGACGATTAGTGCGTGAATAACTTCGATAAAGAACTTGTCTATGGAGGGAATAAGATGAACAAGAATTATGCTCAGGAACATAAAATGGATTATGACATGGCACAGGAGGTTTTTGAAAGACTACTAAAGTTGGACTATCACCCGGTAGCTATTAAATTTTTTAAATCACAAGAAGAATTTGATCAATATCCGGCAGAAAAAAGGATGATAGGAAGAGCTACCTTCTGCCAATATACCTCCGCTTCTCGTATGGCCGGCTATATACTGAAGGGTGGGAAGGAAAACATCTTGTGTGACAATTGTCTCGACATTTTTGGCTATGAAGAGCCTTCGGAAGATGGCATAAAAGCACATCAGAAATATGTGATTGATTTTGAAAAAGCTAAGCAGGTGGTAGCTGGTAAGCCAAGGTTTTCCTTAGGTGAAATCCACTCTTTTCTTACGGCTCCCCTGGCCAAAACTCCTGTTGAGCCCGATGTGGTTTTATTTATCTGCAATCCCTTTCAGGCCTACCATATCTTGAATGATTATATCGGTGCCTTTAACATGCATCCTTTGCAATTTAACCATACAATTAATTCTGCCGTATGCGGCGGTGCTGTTTGGAGTTTTCTGAATCACAAACCAAACATGAATACCATGTGTTCCGGCAGTTACTCCTCAGGTAAAACTGAAAAAGGTGAGGTTAATGTTTTTATACCAGGAGATCAGATTCTCGGTGTAGCCCAACAATTGGTTCGGCGTACGGAATACTCTCAGGGTGCTTCTTTAACATTTAATGGGAATGAATGGCCTGGTTTGGACGTCTGTACGAAATGTCCCATGATTCGATTCAAGAAAGAAGAATAGTTTCGTAAATAATTAAACTACAACCCCTGCCGGCAAGTGGCAGGGGTTGTTTAATGATTGTGTTGCATATTAGCACAATTTAATTTTTTGTTATTAATAAATATCGCGGATATGATTTGAAATAAAACACTTATGTATCATATTAAAACACTTTAGTTTAAAAATTTAAAAAAACTTAGATAACCGCAGTTTAGCCAGATAATTATACCATAAAATCTAGCATATTTGCACTGAAAACTATGATCAAATGTGATAAAAAAATAGCTTTAATGCGAAAAGCCTTGAAACTAACAACTTTTGAGACATATTATACCTTGATTATGTTGGCATATAATTTGCAACATGTAATTAAACAGAAGTCAATTCTTGAATAAATCATAAAAAAATATTAATATCATGACGAATCTTTTAAACCAAACAAACCCTTTGTTGATGCAGATTTGGCGGATCATTTACGATTAAATAATAAAAACAAGAACTATTGCTGATAAAGTTGGCACGTAACTTGCTATATATATTGTCAAGAAGGTTGGCAAGATGGAATCTACTGTTAGTGAGAATTATAACAAGATGCTGGGTAATAAATTCTTGGAGATGGTATTTTTATTAACACCAGTTTAATGAAGGGGAGGTGGTGCAAGTGATTGAGGTGACCGATATCGCTTTAAAAAAACTGGCAGAGCAAACCGAAAGACACAAACAGTCTGTGCGACTGGAATTAATTGTGGACGGGTGTGGATGAAATAGAGGTCCGGAAGTCAGTTTGACGTTAGGTGAGGCAAATGCAAATGATGAAGTAATCGTAATTGGCGGGGTTGAATTTATCTTTGATAAAGATCTCAAGGAAAAGGTCACTCCAGTTAAGATTGATTATAGTATGAAACCATGGGAAAGAGGGTTTGTGGTAACCCAGGTCCGGTAGTAAGCCCTGGTGAAAGGGCATGTAATATACGCTAAGAGTAAATTTAATTAATATTAATAAGGAGGCAATAAAAAATGGCGGTTGAAACAAAGGCTCGTAAGTACAGTGAAGAAAGAGTTAAAAAATTAAAGGAATATTTGCTGAATGCTCCCCAAAAGCTTGATAATGAAAGACTTAATTTATTGAATGAAAGCTATCCTCAAACAGACGGTGAACCTTCAATCATCAGAAGAGCAAAGTTGCTGGCTCATGTATTAGAAAACAAAACTTTGTATATTGATGATAGCTTGTTTGCCGGTAGCTTAACCCAATATGTGTGCGGCGTTTATGCTTTCCCGGAATGGAACTGTGACTGGATGAAAAATAACGAAGGGACCATTATCAGCCACTTGGGAGAAGTAGAAGTTACTGAGGAAGACCGAGCCACTTTTGCCGATATTGTTAGCTATTGGGGCACACGAAACAGTTATGACAATGCCAACCGTATGTTTGAAGAAGTTTATGGGTACAGCTCCATGCCGGCTCAGGAAACAGGTTTATTCTATGATGGTAACTCTTGGCCGGCCGGCGGCGGAACCATGAACTATGAAAGATTTATTAATATGGGCGCTGCCAACATCAAAAAAGAAGCTCAGGAACGTATGAGTAAATTGGTTGTTAGCAGTGAGAATAGAAGCAAGTTTCATTTCTATAAAGCTGTGATTATTATCATGGATGCCATTGTTAAGTGGGCACATCGTTATGCAAAATTAGCTCGAGAAATGGCTGCCCAAGAACAAAACTATGAACGCAAGATGGAATTATTGGAAATGGCCGAAATCTGTGAATATGTACCGGAACATCCTGCTCGTACATTAAGAGAAGCTATGCAGAGTTTCCTCTTTGCTCACTTAGCATTGGAAATTGAAGTTACCGGTTGTGGGTATTCCCTAGGATATTGGGGACAGTATATGGAACCCTTCTATCAAAAGGATCTGGCCGAAGGCAGAATCACCAGGGAAGATGCATTGACCATGACCAAGTTGATCTTTATTAAACTTCAGGAAATCGGATACTATCATGGGCCCAAATTTGCTAAAGCATGGTCCTCCCACGTTGGGCAGACCTTATGTATTGGCGGATTAACTGCAGATGGTTTTGATGCTACCGGCGAAATGGACTATATCTGCTGTGATGCTCATATCGATTTGAAGAATATTCAGCCCCCATTGGCTCTGTTCTGGCACCCCATGTTAAAAGAGGATTTTCTCTTTAAATGTGTTGAAGTAATTAAGACCGGTGTTGGTCATCCTCAGATTATGAATACGCAAATAGCCATCACTAGGGAAATGGATCGATACAGAGAAGAAGGTGTTACCTTAGAAGAAGCAAGACGTGTTGCTATCTTTGGTTGTGTTGGTACCGATATTGCCAACAAAACTTCACACCCGGTAGAAGGTGAAGTTTGTATTGCAAAAGCTTTTGAATTGGCTTTCAATAACGGTGTAGACCCCTTGACCGGAATTGAAGTTGGGCCGAAAACCGGCGATCCTGCGAACTTTAAATCCTTCGATGAATTATTTGAGGCTTGGGTAAAACAAACTGAATTTGCCGTAGATACCATGCGTAAACATGGCCGCGTTGGTAATGATTTCCAAGCAGCCTACCTGCCCTTACCCTTACGCTCCGTGATGACTGACGGCTGTATGGAAAGAGGTAGAGACTGTTGGGATGACGGTGCCGACTATACCGCCGATCTGATGATTAACGTAGGTACTGTTGACGCTGCTAACTCATTGTTGGCTGTAAAACATTTAGTTTTTGATGAAAAGAAATTAACCATGGAGCAATTGAAAGAAGCTGTAGCCGCCAACTTTGAAGGTTACGAAGATATTCAGAAAATGTGCTTAGATGCTCCGAAACATGGTAACGACATTAAAGAAGTTAACCAGTTTGTTCGTAAATGTTACGATGTGGTCTGGGAATCTTACTATAAAGCCGGTCGAAACTATTGTGGCAAATTAGGAAAACCGGAAGCATATTCTAACAGCTTACACAACCTTTTCGGTGCTGTAATGGGTGCTTTGCCGAACGGTAGACCTGCTTATCGCGCTTTGACTGACGGTAGTGTTTCCGCTACACCAGGTACGGACCATGAAGGACCTACAGCTTTAATTAACTCAGCAGCCTTTGCTCTTGATACGGTTAAATTTAATTCTAACCACTTCAACGTGAAATTTAATCCTTCAGTTGTTGAAACTCCGCGCGGGGTTAGAAACTTGCTAAGCTTGGTTAAATCTTATATGGATCAAGGCGGGTCACACATTCAGTTTAATATTGTGAGCAGTAAAACATTGAGAAATGCGCAATTACAACCGGAAAAATACAAAGATTTAGTTGTGAGAGTTGCCGGATTCAGTGCTTACTTTACCAGACTGGATCCAGGAATTCAGGATGAAATCATTAAGAGAACCGAGTTGACCTTCAAATAAAAAAGGATACTAGGCAATAAGAGAGCCTCCTGCCTGGAAAAGGCGGGAGGCTCATTTCAAAAAAGGAGGAATGTAAGATGGCTCAACCAGATATAGTTTCTGAAAAAAAAGGCCTTATTTATAATATTCAACGGTATTCCACAGAAGATGGGCCAGGGCTGCGCACTACGGTGTTTTTTAAAGGATGTCCCCTCAGATGTCCCTGGTGCTCTAATCCGGAATCGATACAACATCAGCCGCAAATGATGTTTTTCCCCATGACTTGTGCCCAATGCTATACCTGTATGGAGGCCTGCCCCAATGGTGCCAACAAAAAACTAGAAGACGGTTCTGTTTTCGTTGACCGTTCTATTTGTAAAAATTGTGGGGCTTGCATTGATGTTTGCCCGGCTGATGCGCGGTCCATGGCGGGAAAGTGGATGACGGTAGATGAAGTGTTCGATATTATCGAAAAGGATTCGGTTTATTATGCTAATTCCAATGGGGGAGTCACTTTCGGTGGTGGTGAATGTACCGCTCAGGCTGATTTTTTGATGGAACTTATTGACAAGTGTTATAATTGGGGATATCATACCTGTGTCGATACCTGCGGATTTACATCATGGGATACATTAGAGAAAATTTTGCAGAAGGTGGATATGGTTCTCTTTGATTTAAAGCATATGGATCCGGAAAAACACAAAGAAATTACAGGTGTTGACAATAAGTTGATTTTGGAAAACGCAGCCAAAATTAAAAATATGGGTATTGAGATGCATCTCAGATTTCCCATGATTCCCGGATATAATGATGATGAAAAAAACATTAAGGCTATGGGACGATTCATGAAATTATGGGGTCTGGAAAAAATCGACATATTACCTTATCATCGTATGGGAGTCAATAAGTATGAAGCTTTAGGACAGAGGTATTTGCTGGGGGATTTGCCTTCTTTGGAAAAAGAAAACGTAAAAGACGCTCTGAAAATCCTGGAGTCATATGATTTGGACGTTGATATAGTTTAAACCTTCTTGAAGCTACTTCTCAGGTTCAGGAATTGTGTTAAAACGGTTTCTGCCTGCTGGGGTCGAAGCCGTTTTAGTTATATGCGAAGTAATAAAAAGTCAAGACAACATTTTGTTGATTATACAATTTCTTAATAGAAAGCAATTAACAATTAAGGAGGTTCGGGAAATGGATACTGTGGTAAAATATGCTGAATGCACTATTGATCGTGAGCGCTTATTTAAGCGTTTACATCTGAAACCTGCTTTGGGGAAAAAAGTGGATCCCTTAATCGCACAAGCCTTAGAAATTGGTAAACCCAAAATTGCTTATCGCTTAGTTAATGTGGAAGAAAAAGGTGACAATTATGTCGTAATTGACGGACTGAAATTTACCAGTAAAGTTTTGCGTATTAATTTTGATGATTGTGAGAAGGTAATTGCTTTCGTGGTCACGAGCGGTACCGAATTGGAAGAGTGGTCGAAATCTTTTACCGATTCTTTTAGCCTGCTTGTCATAGATGGCATCAAAGAAGAAATTCTGCGTAGCGCAACGGACATTTTTGACCAGGAAATTGGTCCTGAATTAGGTTTGGGCAAAACAGCTATTATGAGACCAGGATCTCTTCCGGAATGGCCTTTATCGGAACAAAAACCCTTATTTCAGCTATTGGGGGATGTAAAGGGTTTAATCGGTGTGGAGTTATCGGAAAGCTTTTTAATGGATCCCATAAAATCAGAGTCCGGTTTTTATTTTCCTGACGATACCAACTATTTCAACTGTTTGTTATGTCTACGGGAAGAATGTCCAAGTCGGAAAGTTCCCTTTGATCGGGATCTTTATGAGAATAAATACCAGCTATCAGAATAAGTGCTGCAAGAATATTCTTCTACCCCATTGTTTTTTCTGCTATAATAATCCTAGTCAAAAGTTCGGTGATCAAAATTTTGATTAATTAGCTTTCAGCAGCGAAGGGAGTAGGTATTTTTGAATGGTCGAGAGAGAGTGTGGCAGACCTTATTAGGACAAAATGCGGATCGGCCGCCTAAAGGAGAGATGTTTATTGCTCCAGGGATGGTAGAATTGTTTGGTCAAAAGGATTTATCCGCTCTTTTGCATTATCTTAATGCGGATCTTGTGACCTTTGAAATGAGTGAGCCGTCAGTTTCCTGGTCCTCCTGGCGTCAGGAAGGTTTTTTTACGATGGGCTTATATCAGGGACCTTTGACAATGTTAATAAAACAATTTGATTTTATGCACATGTGTTATTTGGTTGTCAGGGAGCCGGAGGAAGCGGCCAATAAAATGAGGTCCATTATTAATAACACCAAGGAGCAGATTGAACGCGCTCTCCAGGATGGCTGCGAAGGCGTTTTAGTAGCGGATGATTTGGCGGGAAACGACGGTTTAATGGTGTCACCTCGTTTCTTGCAAGAGTATTATTTTCCCCTGCTTTCTGAGATGATTGACGAGTATCACAAGGATCAAGTTCCTTTCATCTTTCATTCTGACGGACAGGTTTTAGATTTGGTGCCGATGCTGAAAAATGCCGGTTTCTCAGGTATTCAGTGTCTTCAACCTTCATGTGGCATCAGTTCGCAAAATTTTAACGTTGATGAATACAGGGATTGGGTTTTTTGGGGTAATTTTGAATACGAAGATAGAGATAGTATTAAGTCCCTTAAGAGGGTAAAGGAAGAAATTCCTCAGTTGTTGAAAGAGTGGTCGGATTTCTCTCGATATATTTTTGGATCTTCTGGGGGGCTATATGAGGATTTATCTCCTGAAATTATTAAAGCGGCTTATGATTTAGTACGGTAACAAAATACCAACTGTGTCAGCATAGGTTTAAAAACTTACAAGAGACCGCTTAGTGGGTTAAACTAACGATTATTAAAAATATTTTGAATGAAGAGCATTCTCCAAGGATGCTTTTTTTCTGCCTGTTTTTTTAATCCGGTTCCGACTTGATGAAGCGCATCTTTTGTTGTCACTATTTTTCTGCTATAATATTATTGAGGGAAGATTATGGGAGGGAAGAAATTGCCGGTTAAAGCCCAATTTGCAGAAATCATTATAAATAAAGCAGTTCAGGCAGTTGACCGGATATTTCATTACCGAATACCGGATAGATTATCAGAGCAAATAGAGGTAGGCTCTATTGTAAAAGTCCCTTTTGGTAGACAAAAATTGGAAGGAATGGTTGTGGGCTTTGTTGACGTGCCTGAGGTGGATCAGGTCAAAGACATTGATGAGCTGGTTTATCCCTTTCCTCTTTTAAGTAAGGATCTAATAGATCTGGCTTCCTGGATGGCAAAATATTATCTTTGCCCCAGAGCTTCAGCCTTGCAGTGTATGTTGCCGGGGGGATTGAAGCGATCTTCCACTGGGCTCAGAGGAAAGTTAGTTGAATATTGCTTTTTGGTACTGCCATCTCATAACCTCGGGAAGGATGGTAAAAAACCGGGCAGGTTGGGACCAAAACAAAAGCTGATCCTCTCCTATCTGGCAAAACATCCCGGAAGTCCTGTTAGCCTAGTCCTTGCCACAACAGGAGCCCCACGTTCCTCTTTAAATTCCTTGTTGAAAAAAGGGCTGATTCAGGTAAAGTCTGAGGAGATCTATCGTGATCCTTATGATGCACGAACATTACCCCCGGCGGAAAAGCATCGGCTAACGGAGGAACAGATTCATGTATTGAAATCCATCGCAAATGAATATGCATTAAATAACCGACCGGTACTTTTGCATGGGGTCACTGGGAGTGGTAAAACAGAAATTTACTTGCGTTTAGTCGAGAAAATGTTGGCGCAAGGGAAGGAATCCATCATTTTGGTGCCCGAAATTTCTCTTACCCCCCAGCTGGTGTCTGTGTTTAAATCTCGGTTAGGTGAAAGAGTAGCGGTTTTGCATAGCGGTTTGAGTTGGGGAGAACGGAGAGATGCTTGGGTAAATGTTGCTCGTGGTTTTGTAAAAGTCGTAGTTGGGGCTCGATCGGCGGTTTTTGCGCCCTGTTTTCATTTAGGTTTGATTATTATGGATGAAGAACATGAACCAAGTTATAAACAGGATAACGTGCCTCGCTTCCATGCTCGAGAGGTAGCTAGGGCAAGATGCCGCCTACAAAAGGCTTCCTTTCTTATGGGCAGTGCTACCCCCAGTGTAGAAACGTATTACAAGGCTGTGGAGGGTTCATATCAATTAATTAAATTAAAAAACAGGATTCATCACAGGCCTTTGCCACCGGTGAAAATTGTGGATATGAGACAGGAATTAAAAGAAGGCAATCGCTCCATTTTTAGTCGTCTGCTCCAAGATAAACTGAAAGAACGTTTTTCTCATGGGGAGCAATCTTTGCTCTTTTTAAATCGACGAGGTTATCATACCTTTGTATCCTGCCGCACCTGTGGAACAGTATTGGAATGCAGTCATTGCAATATTTCCCTTACATCCCATGGTGGAAACAGTCGATTAAAATGTCATTATTGCGGTTATAGTATTCCTGTACCCAGAATATGCCCTCAGTGCGGTTCTGAAGCTATACGTCATTTTGGGACCGGTACGGAGCGAGTGGCGGAAGAGGTAAAAAAGCTCTTGCCCAAAGCTCGGGTTGCCCGGGTTGATGGGGACACTACTTCTAGGAAAGGTTCTTATGAGAAAATTTATTTTGGTGTTAAGAGCGGTGAAGTTGATGTATTGGTAGGGACTCAGATGATTGCCAAAGGTCTGGATTTTCCTTTGGTGACTCTGGTTGGTGTCATATCTGCTGATATGGCCTTGCACCTACCGGAAATGCGTGCCGGGGAGCGGGCTTTTCAGTTGATTACCCAGGTTTCCGGGCGAGCGGGGAGAGGGGAGTTGGCGGGTGAGGTGGTATTGCAAACCTACAATCCTCATAATGCCACCCTTCTGGCTGCAGCTAGACAGGATTATGATGCTTATTTTCAGGAAGAAATAGAAAAAAGACGCATCTCCGGTTATCCCCCCTTTGGCTCCATGATTCGGATTCTATTTTCTGGTGAAGATCACATTCGTTTACAAAGGGAGGCGGAGATCATCGCTCACTTTGTTAAGGTTGAATTAAATGAGGATAATGAAACCTTGGGACCGGCACCGGCACCTTTAGAAAAGATTAAGGATCGGTTCAGAATTCAAATGATCATAAAGACGGGGAATTTAGCTCAAACCAGACTGGATTTGGTTCGCGGACTAGATTTGGCACGTAGGGCGGGTTTTCCTCATAAAATTTTTTTAGTAGCGGTGGATGTGGAACCGCTGAATATGATGTAAAGGAGTGACTTAAAACGGCTGTATACCAAATTGTAAAAATAGGTGACCCCATTTTAAGGGAAAAAGCTAAAAAGGTACCTAAGATTAATGCCAACATTGAAAAGCTTTTGGACAATATGGCAGATACCATGCGGGCAGCTGAAGGAGTAGGCTTGGCGGCTCCGCAGATCGGTATTTCCAAGTGCGTGGTGGTTATCGATATCGGAGATGGATTAATAGAACTTATCAATCCGGAAATCATCGACGAAGAGGGTCATGAAATTGATGCGGAAGGTTGTCTTAGTGTCCCTGATATCCAGGGTAAGGTGGTTCGCGCGCAAAAGGTGGAGGTCAGAGCTTTAAACCGCAAAGGAGAAGAAGTAAAGATCATAGGAGATGGTCTTCTAGCTCGGGCCCTACAACATGAAATCGATCATTTACATGGCGTGCTATTTATTGATAGAATGGTTAAATAACAAAAAAATTTATGATGATCCCGATGATTCGGCATCGTATTAACAAAGAAGTGGTGAGTTATGCGTGTAATATTTATGGGCAGCCCCGAATATGCTCTTTCAAGTTTAGATCAACTTCTGTCATCATCCCATCAGGTGGTGGCAGTTGTGACCCAGCCGGACAGGCCCCGGGGTAGAGGACAAAAAATGACCTATACCCCGGTAAAAGAACGGGCGTTAGAAAAAGGAATACCTGTTTTTCAACCGGAAAAAATCAACGATCCGGTTTTTACCGCTCACCTCAAGGCCCTTGCCCCGGATGTGATGGTTGTGGTGGCATATGGGCAGCTTTTAAATGAAGAGTTGTTGGCCTTACCCCCCAAGGGCTGCATTAATGTTCATGCTTCTCTATTGCCCAAATATCGGGGTGCGGCACCAATTCATTGGGCCATTATCAATGGTGAGGAAGAAACCGGTGTGACCACTATGCTTATGGATCGGGGTATGGATACCGGGGATATGCTGCTTAAAAGAAAGGTGCCGATCGAAAAAGTGGATACCATTGGCAGTCTCCATGATAAATTGGCGGACATAGGAGGAGAGTTGCTTATGGAAACTCTGGCTCACCTTGAGGATGGAAGTCTCACACCTGAATCTCAGGATCATGACGAAGCATCATATGCTGCTCTTTTAAAAAAAGAGCATGAACAAATTCTCTGGAGCAAAAATGCTGTGGAGATATTCAATCAAGTGCGAGGCTTAAATCCCTGGCCGGGGGCATATACCGAATTTGCGGGCAAAAGGCTTAAAATTTGGGAATCCGATGTGGAGGATATGGAGCTTAAGGAACACCCCGGTCTGGTGTTGGATGTTAAAAATGGTAAGGGTATACGTGTCGCCTGTGGCATAGGCAGTCTTTGGCTGCGCATCCTGCAACCTCAAGGAAAACGCAGAATGACGGGAGAGGATTGGGCGCGAGGTGTGCGTCTGGAGAAGGGCAGTGTTTTAGGATAATGGATGAATACCTAGATAATCAGTGTAAAGTAAAAAAACGCTTATTTATCGGCCTTCTATTTATCAGTTTATTGCTCATAGTTGGTTTGACAGTATTAATTTGGTTCTTGGCTATCCACAGAGAGATTTTCTTTTATCGCGTTTTATTGGTGCTTTTTGGTGCCTTTCTTTTGGGATTGTTTTTATTAATTAGCCTGGGGATTATGGGCATGGTACTTACCATTTATCAATCGCGAGCCATTCCTTCCATGGAAGGAATGATGCGCATTGCCATCAATCTTTTATTTCCTGTGGCATTAGGTGTGGGCAATTTGTTTGGTTTTGACAAAGAACAGATTAAACGTTCTTTTATCGAAGTAAATAATCAGATGGTATATAATCATCGGTTTTATTTAAAACCGGAACAGATTATGATTCTGGCACCTCATTGTCTCCAAAAGCACACCTGCCCTCATAAGATCACTATTGATGTAAGAAATTGCAAAAGATGTGGAGCTTGTATTGTCAACGATTTATTAACATTAGCGGATGATTATGGGGTTCCTTTGGTGATCGCCACTGGTGGTACTCTAGCCAGAAAGTCTATTGAGAATCATCATCCCCAGGGCATTGTGGCTATCGCTTGTGAGCGTGATTTGACTAGTGGTATTATAGATGTTAATCCCCTATCGGTTTTAGGAATTTTAAATATCCGACCGGAAGGGCCTTGTCTGAATACCACTGTTTCTTTAAAGAATGTAGAAAGGGGCATTCGCTATTTTTTGCCTTTGGGGGCCAGTAAAGTCCCCAAATTTATGAAAGTTGAAGCTAATTCTTGATTCAGAAATATTTGATAAGGAGGGATTATATATAATGTTTTTTTGGGATCCGACTTTTGTATTGTTAATTCCCGGTATCATCATCGCAGCCTGGGCCCAATTTAAAGTTACAGCTACCTTTGATAAATTCAATCGGATTAGATCTTTAAAAGGGATTACAGCAGCTCAGGCTGCTCGTCAAATATTAAACCAGCAAGGTTTGCATGAAGTAGGGGTAGAAATGATTCCTGGAAAATTATCCGATCATTACGACCCCAGAGATAAAACCCTGCGCTTATCTCAGGAGGTTTATGGCAGTACTTCTTTGGCATCTATTGGTGTTGCAGCCCACGAGGCCGGCCATGCCATTCAGCATGATCAGGGTTATGCCCCGTTAGCTATTCGATCTTCTTTGGTCCCGGTGGCGCAATTTGGCAGTAATGCAGCCTGGATTTTGCTTTTGATCGGGCTGTTAATGGGTATTCCCAGCTTGGCTCGTATTGGTGTCTATGCTTTCGCCGCCGTCGTTTTATTTCAATTTGTGACTTTGCCCGTAGAATTTAATGCTTCCAGCAGGGCTATGGCTCTTTTGGAGGGTGGGGGCTATTTAACCAGGGAGGAGATTCCTCAAACGAAAAAGGTGCTGGATGCGGCAGCTCTGACTTATGTAGCCGCCGCCATCATGGGAATCTTACAATTACTTCGTTTGATTATAATTTCCGGAATTGGGAGAGGCGATGACTAAGAACGAACAAAAAGGGCGGTCTCCCCGGGAGACAGCCCTTCTCATTCTATATCAGGTGGCGGCGAAAGAGGCTTATGCCAATTTGGAACTGAACAAGGTTCTAAGTAGAAATGATTATCAAACTATAGATCGTTCATTTATTACAGAATTGGTCTATGGCACGATCCGTATGCAGGGCCGCATTGATTATATTTTAGGTTTGTTCATTAAAAAGCCATTGAATACATTACCCCTGTGGATCTTACTGATACTCCGTCTTGGTGTTTATCAGATCATATTTCTCGATAAGGTACCGGAACGGGCAGCAGTTAATGAATCGGTGCAACTAACAAAAAAGTACGGTCATGCCGGTACGGTGAAATTTGTTAATGGGGTTCTAAGAAATGTAGCCCGTCAAAAAGAAAAGCTGAAATATCCTTCCTTGGAGGAGGATCCGCCAAAACATATTTCTCTTCATTATTCTCATCCCCAGTGGCTGGTAGAGCGTTGGCTGGAACAATTTGGTCCTGAGGAAACGATAAATCTTTGCTCGTGGAATAATACCTCCCCTCAGGTGACCCTTCGTACCAACACATTAAGAACAACGCGGGATGATCTTATTATCCGCTTAGGAGGGGAAGGGGTTAAAAGCCAACCAGGACGTATAGTACCGGAAAGCATTCTTGTTACAGGCGCCTCATCCCTCACTTCCTTGCCTTCCTATCAGGCAGGTTTATTTCAGGTGCAGGATGAAGGATCCATGCTGGTAGCTCATGTTTTAGCTCCAAAACCGGGGAGTCGCATGCTGGATCTTTGTGCTGCTCCGGGGGGTAAAACAACCCATGCTGCTCAATTGATGAAAAATCATGGGGTAATCAAGGCTTTTGATCTTTATCCCCACAAATTGACTTTAGTGAACGAAAGTTGTCAGCGACTGGGTGTTTCTATTGTTGAGACATCTGTACAAGATGCTACCCAATTACCGGATTCTTTACAACATTGGGCAGATTTTTGCTTAGTGGATGCTCCTTGTTCCGGTCTGGGCGTACTGAGAAGGAGACCCGATGCCAGATGGAGAAAGGAAAGCAAGAAGATTGACGAGCTGGTTGTTCTCCAAAAAAAGATTCTCACTGCTGCCGCGAAGACTGTAAAACCTGGAGGGATTCTCGTTTATTCCACATGTACTATTACCCCGGAAGAAAACGAAAAAATGATACATTGGTTTTTGGCAGAGCATCAAGAGTATGTCCTGGATCCTATTGATAAGATTCTGGATTTTCCGTGGGGAGAGCATGAAAAGCAAGGGTCTGATGGGATGATTCAGCTCTATCCCCATATCCATGGAACAGACGGCTTATTTATGGCCAGGATGAAAAAAATACAGGGGATAGATAATTAATATGCTGGATTTATTAGGTGCTGATGTGGCTGATTTGGAACGTTTTACAAATGAATTAGGCCTGCCCCGGTTTCGAGCTCAACAAATTTTTCATTGGGTTCATAGGAAAGGGGCCGTAGCATTTTCTGAGATGCGTAATATACCGGTTAAGTTAGCGGAGATACTAAGTCAAAAAGCTTTTGTGACCCGACCTGAACTTGTGACTACGTCTAAATCAAAAAAAGGAGATACGATTAAATTTCTCTTAAAGTTTTCCGACGATGTTTTGGTGGAAACAGTGCTCATGATCTATGAACGGGAAGAGAGCCGTGATCGTAATACCGTTTGTGTCAGTACTCAGGCCGGATGTGCCATGGGCTGTGCATTTTGTGCCACAGGGCTTTCCGGTATGGAAAGAAACTTATCAACGGGGGAAATTATTGCTCAGGTCTGGGCTGCCGAAAGATATTGTCAGGAAAATAATCTTGCTAAGGTTACCAATGTGGTGTATATGGGAATGGGAGAACCATTGGCCAATTTGCCGCCGGTGTTAAAAAGTATACATCTTTTGCATCACCATCAAGGGCTGGATATTGGATTGCGGCGTATCACCTTATCTACCTGTGGCTTGGTTCCAAAAATTTACGAATTAGCCGAGAAAAAAATACCCATTACCCTGGCCGTGTCCCTCCATGCACCGGACAATGAATTAAGAAATCGCCTTATGCCGATTAATAAAAAGTATCCCTTGGAGGAAGTATTAAAAGCAGCGGATTATTACGCTGAAAAAACAGGTCGCCGCGTGACCTATGAGTATGCTCTATTCCGTGGAGTTAATGACCGGGAAGAGCATGGAGCAAAGCTGGGACGTATAATGCAGGGGCGCTTGGCTCATATTAATATAATTCCTTCTAATGAAGTGCCGGAGAGCGGCTTTCTTTCGCCAGGACCGGAAGATGTTGCCAGGTTTATTAAAACACTAACTGCATATGGGGTAGGTGTTGTGGTCAGAGAAGAAAAAGGCGGGGATATAAATGCTGCTTGCGGACAATTAAGACGGAAAATGAAAGATTTTTGATTTAAAGAGGTGTAAGCATGTATGCAGAAGTGGTTTCTGATGTTGGTTTAGTACGCAAAAACAATGAAGATTCGCTGTGGTGTGATTTAGATAATCAGCTTTTTATCGTAGCAGACGGAATGGGGGGTAGTGCGGCGGGAGAGGTGGCGAGCAAAATGGCCATTAACACCGTAGTGCATAGTATTTCGCAGCCGACTAATGATACTCCGTCGGAGATTCTGCGTCAATCATTTTATCAGGCTAATAACAGTATATTCCAGGAAGCGCGACAGCATGAGGAGTATTCCGGTATGGGAACGACTTTATCTGCTCTTTGGATTGTGGATGAGAAGGCTTATCTCTGTCACGTGGGAGACAGCCGAATTTATCTGGTACGAGAAGGAGAAATTCGTCTTCTGACTCGGGATCATTCTCTGGTAGGGGAATTGATGCGGGAGGGTGGAATAACGGAGGAACAAGCCATGACCCATCCCCAAAAGAATATTCTTACCCGTGCCTTGGGCTGTAATGCTCATGTGGAAGTTGACATAATGGAGCTGGATACCCTGGCAGGAGATTATTTTATTTTATGTACCGATGGTTTGTCAAATCTTATCCGTTCTGAAGAAATGGTTGCTCTTTTAGACCAGGGTAAAGGTTTAAAAGCGGCTGCCGATGAACTGCTTAAGCTGGCATTAGCACGGGGTGGTTCAGATAATATTACCGCTATTTTGATTTATCGTACAGGCATTTCTTAACGCAAGTTTTAACTTGCATAAATTAGTTTGTATGAATGCCTTGAAGAGCGAGGTGAAGTTGATGATCGGAAAGAAATTTGGCAATCGATATGAGATTCTTGAAAAATTAGGGTCCGGCGGAATGTCGGTTGTTTATAAAGGATTGGATACTCTTTTGAACAGATGGGTGACCATCAAGGTGTTGCGGGAGCAGTTTGCTAGTGATGAAGATTTTGTCACACGGTTTCGCCGTGAAGCACAATCTGTCGCCAGCCTTTCCCATGTTAATATTGTGAGCATCTATGATGTCGGTTTTGAATTGGACCTCCATTACCTGATAATGGAATATGTAGAAGGTCGGAATCTCAAAGAGTATATACGTGAAAAAGGTAAATTAACCCCTGAGGAAGCTGTGCCTATTGCTGTACAGATTCTCCATGCTTTAGAACATGCTCATAATCATCAGGTGGTGCATCGGGATATTAAACCTCATAATATCCTCTTATCCAGAGAAGGCAAGGTGAAGGTCACAGATTTTGGTATTGCTCGAGCTGCCAGTGAAGTGACCTTGACATATTCCGGAACCATGGTCGGGTCTGTCCAGTATATTTCCCCGGAGCAGGCTAAAGGACTACATGTAGGGCCTGAATCGGATCTGTATTCTGCCGGAGTGGTGTTGTACGAAATGATCACAGGACGATTGCCATTTGAGGGAGAAAGTCCTATTGCCGTTGCTTTGAAGCATATTCAAGAGGAGCCTCCTGCTCCCAGTGAATTGTGTTCGGAGGTTCCTGAGACTCTGTCCCAGGTGACCCTTAAGGCGATGAATAAGAATCCTGATTTACGATATCCTTCAGCTACAGCCATGGCTCTAGATTTAGAAAAAATTTATGCAGGTAAGAGTCACGAGGTCAGTATCATTAAGAAAGAGGAAAATCTGAGTGAGGATACAGTGGAAATTCCCGTGATAAAACCCTTTACGGGATCCTCGGAAGTAAAAGCAACAATACCTTCGACCGCAAAAAAGAAAAAATTAAAACCCCAGGCTACCTGGGGGATCATAGGTGCTTCCGTGTTACTATTCTTGCTTTTGGGATGGGGTATCTATGCCCTTTTTACCGGTTTCTTTAACATCGGAGAGACGAGGGTACCGGATGTTGAGGGAAAATCCTTGATAGAGGCTAAGGCCGAATTGGAAGAGGCTGGATTAAGCCATACACTGGAGTACAGTTTCCATGACAGTATCAATAAAGACCATGTCATTTCCCAGACTTTAGAACCAAATCAAATGGTGAAAAAAAATCGAGTAGTAGGTTTACTGGTTAGTGAGGGACCAAAAACTACCCGTGTACCTAACGTGATGGGCAAAACAGAACGAGAAGCTATTGTAGAATTGAATAACAGGAACCTCCAGGGTGACTTTAGTGAAGCTTTTCATGATCAGGTGTCTAAAGGCATAGTGATTTCCCAGCAGCCGGAAGTTGGCACTGAAGTACCGGAGAAAACCATAGTTTCGGTGGTCGTGAGTAAGGGCAAAGAACCCAAATACATCCCTATGCCCAATTTAGTTAACGAATACCTGGAAGATGCAAAAAAAATCTTGCAGGGTTTAGGATTAACCGTTGGTAAAACCGAAGAACGGGAAAGCAATGAATATTTCCCCTCCCAGATTATGCGACAGGGTACTGCTCCCGGTACTATGGTGACGGAAGGAGAACAGGTAGATCTTCAGATCAGTGCCGGCCCCGGTCCTATGGCGCAAATTGCCCGGGTGACCCATGAGATTCCCGATGATGGTCAGGAGCACCGTTTAAGAATTACTGTAGCTGATATAAGGGGGGAGCGCACAGAATATGATCAAGTGCACCACCCGGGAGATTTTATCGATCAAAATGTGCCTTTTTATGGTAAAGGGAAAATCAGCGTCTATATCGATGATGAATTAGAGTTAAGTCAAAACGTTCCTTAATGGGATGAAGGAGGTTTTATGGAGGAAGGCATTTTAATTAAATTTTATGGCGGGTTTTATTATGTTAAAGCAGGAGACAAATTATGGGAGTGTTCTTGCGGGGAAATTTCGGAACCAAAAACAAAATATTTTGGCGGGAGATCGGGTTTTGATCAGTTCACGCGA
Source organism: Dehalobacterium sp. (assembly GCA_040766325.1). Taxonomy (GTDB): domain Bacteria; phylum Bacillota; class Dehalobacteriia; order Dehalobacteriales; family Dehalobacteriaceae; genus Dehalobacterium. The sequence continues at coordinate 32,423 of JAXGQR010000017.1, forward strand.
CGAAAAAACGGCAGTGATTGAAAAATCTTCCCCGGGTCAGTGAATTAAGCCGACCCTCTGTCGCCTGTGAGCAAGTGTTGCTTGTCTTTGCCCTGAAGGATCCCGAACCGGATTTACTATTACTGGATCGTTTGCTCCTTGTTAGCCGTGAAAAAGATTTGCCCGCTGCGGTAATATTTAATAAAATAGATGTGGTTGCTGAGGCTACTGCAAAGAAATACTTTCAAGCATATCAAAAGGCCGGTTATGAGACTATTTTGTGCAGTGCTAAACTGGGTGTGGGTCTAGAAGAAGTACGCCAAATTCTAAAGAATAAAATTTTGTATTTACCGGACCTTCCGGGGCCGGAAAATCCAGCCTTTTGAATGCTATTAACCCGGGATTGGCTTTGAAGACGGGAGCGGTAAGCATAAAAATCGGTCGCGGGAAGCATACCACTAGGCATGTAGAACTTCTTCCTCTTGATTTTGGCGGATGGGTCGCCGATACTCCTGGATTCTCCGTTTTGGAGACACCGGTAATACCTCGAGAAGAATTTGACAGCTTTTACCCGGAAATTGCTGCTTATGGAGGCCTTTGCCGCTTCACTTCCTGCCTCCATCACAGAGAACCAAATTGTGCAGTGAAAGAAGCTGTGGAAGCAGGAGAGATTGATAGAGATCGCTATCAGAGATATTTGCATTTATTGCAGGAAGTGATTGAACAGGAGAGAGACATTAACATGATTAAATTAGCCCCATCTCTTTTAGCGGCAGATTTCAGCTGCTTGAGGGAAGAGATTAAGACTATTGAAGAAGCCGGAGTGGATTATCTTCATTTGGACGTGATGGATGGCCATTTTGTGCCTAATTTAACTTTTGGACCGGGGTGATAAAAGATCTGCGCCTCATTCCCATTTATTTTTTGATGTCCACTTAATGATTGAAAATCCTGACCAATACGCGGCAGAATTTGTGAAAGCAGGGGCAGATTTACTTTGTGTTCATCAGGAACATGTCCCCACCTACATCGTACCGTGCAAAATATTAAGGAACTAGGCGTTAAAGCTGCAGTGTTCTAAATCCGGCAACCCCTTTATGCGGGATTGAGGAAATTTTGTCGGAATTGGATATGGTGCTTTTGATGAGTGTGAATCCCGGCTTTGGTGGACAGGCTTTTATTCCCTTCGTATTAAAAAAAATAGAACGATTGCGTGCAATGATCCAGGAAAGGGAGTTGGATATTGATATTCAAGTGGATGGGGGTATCTCTTTAAACAATGTGGCAGACGTGGTAGCAGCCGGTGCCAACATAATTGTGGCCGGTTCGGCTATATTCGGTGCTCCTGATATCAAACAGGCAGTGTTTGATTTAAAGAAAGCAGCGCAAAATACCTATTTAGCCCGCCTGCAGGGGTAACTGTTTCAGATCCTTCGGTTACTGGAAAATCTTAATATCATCTAAAGCCATTGTAATTATTTTTAAATTGTGTAAAATGTATTATAGGACAAAATAGTGAAGAGAATTAAAGAGAATTAAATAAATTGAAATATCCTTGGGGGATCGGTGCAATTCCGTATCGGCGGTAAAAACCCGCGAGCCAAATGGCTGATCCGGTGCAATTCCGGAGTCGACAGTTAAAGTCTGGATGGGAAGGGATGTTAATCCGTGTTGATAATAGCATAGGATTACTTATATGTATTTGTTTATGGAAATGAACATCCCCGAGGAAGACTTTCGGGGATTTTTTTATTTGCTATAAAACACATAATAAATTGATATTGAAGCTAAAACTTTCCAACATAATATCAAAGAGAAGAAGGCGATTTAGGTGACAGATGAACGATGGATGCAGCGAGCTGTAAATTTGGCACGAAAAGGAGAAGGATGGACTTCTCCTAATCCTCTGGTGGGTGCTGTAATCACCAAAGATGATCAAATGGTAGGGGAAGGATATCACCAAAAAGCGGGCACACCTCATGCAGAGATCCATGCTCTACACATGGCTGGCCCCAGGTCTCGAGGTGGGACTTTATATGTCACTTTGGAGCCCTGCTGCCATCACGGGAGAACGCCTCCCTGTACCGATGCTTTAATTAAAGCCGGTTTAAAGAAGGTAGTGGTGGCGATGACGGATCCCAATCCCAAAGTAGCAGGCAACGGCATTGCCAAGCTGCAGGCAGCAGGCATGGAAGTGGTAACCGGTGTTTTAGAAAATAAAGCCCGAGTCTTAAATGAAGTTTTTATCAAACAGATGACAACTCAAAGTCCTTTTATCGCATTTAAATCGGCGCTGACCCTAGACGGAAAAACAGCTTCTCACACAGGAAGTTCTAAGTGGATTACCGGGGAAGAAGCGCGGATGGTGGGGCGAAGATTAAGACATCGTTATGATGCTATTCTAACAGGGATTGGCACTGTCCTGGCAGACGACCCGAAACTTACCACTCGAATTCCGGGGCTTAAAAATCCCCTTAGGTTAATTCTTGATTCCCGGTTACGCATCCCCTTGAACGCTCAGGTGCTGGACACAAAAAGTGCGCCTGTAATCGTTTTTACGGCAGAGTCAGATCTTGATGGATCAAAGGCGGCTCTACTGATGGAAAAAGGGGTGGAGGTGATTTCTTGTCCGGGAGCGGATGGTCAGGTGGATATCCCTTCGGTTTTAAGAGTTTTATTTGTCAAAGGAATTACTGGAATTTTGGTGGAAGGTGGTGCTCAAATTCAAGGTGCATTCTTTGACAGAGGATTGGTGGATAAGATTTACCTTTTTATTGCGCCTAAAATTATCGGTAGTAACCGTGCTCCCGGGATGATAGGGGGCATGGGAATTTCGGAAATGGGCCAAGCAGTTATCGTAGATAATTTACGGATAGAAAACATCGGAGAAGACTTTCTTTTTACCGGTTATCCGAGATTTGGTTTCAAGGAGTGATTACTTTGTTTACGGGATTGGTTGAAGAATTGGGCAGGGTAATTGATCTGAAAAAAGGATCAGGTTCGGCAAGAATTTCTCTTGCAGCCCAAAAAATCTTAGAGGGAGTGCATATCGGCGACAGCATTGCTGTAAACGGTGTCTGTTTGACGGCAGTTGAGATCGGCGAGGATTATTTCCAGGCGGATGTGATGATGGAAACTCTTAGAAAAAGCAGTTTAGGGGACTTAAAACTCGGCGACAGAGTCAATCTGGAACGAGCCGTGCGTTTAGGAGATCGCCTAGGTGGCCATTTGGTCAGTGGTCATATCGATGGCGTGGGTAGTATCGGTCGCCAGGAAAAGGTGGATATAGCTCTATTCATGGAAATTCTGGCGCCGACAAATGTTTTGAAATATATGATTCCAAAGGGGTCCGTAGCTGTTGATGGCATTAGTTTAACCATTGTTGATGTGCTGGAGGATCGGTTTACAGTATCTTTAATTCCTCATTCCGCTAAAATGACCACCCTTGGCTATAAAAAAACCGGTGCGAAGGTTAATCTGGAAGGAGATATGATTGGAAAATACGTGGAGCGTTTGATGTTATATAATGAAGGGGATAATCGGGAAAGTAAATCTATCATCTCCCTGGAGTACTTAGCGGAGCATGGGTTTGCCTAATTAAACACGATATGAAAACCCTTTCTGATGCAGGTACCATGCTTAATAAAAATTATTGGGAGGAAGAAAATTATGAAATTAAACACCATAGAAGAAGCCATTGAAGATATTAAAGAGGGTAAAATGGTTATTGTCGTAGATGATGAAGACCGGGAAAATGAAGGGGATTTGGTCATGGCGGCGGAAAAAGTAACACCGGCGGCCATTAATTTCATGGCTTCTTATGCCCGGGGCTTGGTATGTATGCCTTTGACTGCAGAAAGAATTGAAGCTTTGCGCTTGGCACCTATGGTGGAGCATAATACAGATAATCACGAAACAGCCTTTACCGTCTCTGTGGACGGTCCTCACTCTACCACCGGTATCTCTGCGTTTGAAAGATCCGACACGGTGCATGCTATTCTAGATACAGAATTAAAGCCGGAAGACTTGAAAAAACCGGGACATATTTTTCCCTTACGGGCTAAAGAGGGCGGGGTCTTAAAAAGAACAGGGCATACGGAAGCAGCAGTGGATTTGGCACGGCTGGCGGGATTGTATCCGGCAGGAGTTATTTGTGAAGTGATGAATGTAGACGGCACCATGGCTCGTTTGCCTCAATTAATGGAGTTTGCTGAAAAACATCGACTAAAAATAATCTCAATTGCCGACCTAATCCAATATCGTAGAAAAACAGAAAAACTTGTGCATCGTGAAGTTACCACAAAATTACCTACCCATTATGGTGATTTTACTGCTGTGGCCTATACTAATGATCTTGACAACCACATCCATGTTGCCTTGGTTAAAGGTGAGATTTCCTCCGACCGACCGGTTTTGGTCCGAGTCCATTCAGAATGTCTCACCGGGGATGTTTTTGGATCATCTCGATGTGATTGTGGTAGTCAGTTGGCTACGGCCATGAAGATGATTGAAGATGAGGGTGAGGGGATTCTTCTTTATATGCGTCAGGAAGGAAGAGGCATTGGTCTTTTAAATAAATTAAAAGCTTATCATCTCCAGGACGAGGGGAAAGATACAGTAGAAGCTAATTTGGCTTTGGGATTTCCGGCTGATCTTAGAAACTATGGTATCGGAGCTCAGATTCTGGCCGATTTGGGGGTCAAGAAGATCCGTTTAATCACCAACAATCCTAGAAAGATTAAAGGATTGGAAGGCTATGGGCTGGAAGTGGTTGAGCGAGTGCCCTGTGAAATCTGCCCTAATTGCAATAATTCCTTTTATTTACGCACCAAAAAAGAAAAACTCGGCCATCTTCTTCATGAAGTGAGTGAGGCGGTCTTTGAGGAGATTCAGGAAAGGAATTAAATATAATCCGGCATCCCAGATGCCTTTATAAGGAGGAAAATTTATGGTAAAAGTTTTTGAAGGAAAGTTAATAGGAGAAGGATTAAAATTCGGTATTGTGGCGGGTAGATTTAATGAATTTATCACTGGAAAATTGGTATCAGGCGCCCTGGATGCTTTGGAACGACACGGTGTCAACTCTGATGATATTGAAATCGCCTGGGTGCCGGGAGCTTTTGAAATCCCTCTAGCTGCCAAAAAAATGGCGCGTAGAAATTATGACGGGGTACTTTGCCTGGGGGCAGTGATTCGAGGAGCTACCCCTCATTTTGACTATGTGGCTGCGGAAGTATCCAAAGGGGTGGCTCATGTTGGATTAGAGCAGGATAAACCGGTGATTTTCGGTGTGATTACTGCAGATACAATTGAACAGGCCATTGAAAGAGCCGGGACCAAAGCCGGCAATAAAGGATGGGATGCTGCCATGGCCGCCCTGGAGATGGCTAATCTTCTGAAAGATATATAATTAAAAAGGTGTGACTCAGTTTGTCTGATAAAGATGTTAAACGCTGTGTGCTTATTGCTCATGGTGATATGAATGATCTTATCTGGCACAAGGCTCAGATTCGAGATACAGATTTTATTGTTTGTGCCGATGGGGGTACTGAATATGCTTTATTAATGGGGCGTGTACCAGATATCGTTCTTGGGGATTTTGATTCTCTTGCCACAGATGTGAAATCATTTTTGGCGGGTAAGGATTGCCAAATCAGCACCTATCCCAGAGAAAAAGACATGACGGACACGGAACTGGCTTTAAAATGCTGCTTGGATTTGCAGCCGGAAGAGATTGTTTTAATGGGGACAATTGGCACCCGTATTGATCATAGCCTGTCCAATATTTTATTACTATTAGGGGTTCCTGATAAGGTAAAAGTTAAAGTGATCAATGAACATAATGAAATAATGCTTCTAAGAAAAAAGATTTCTTTCACAGGATCACCTGGAGACCTGGTTTCAATCATCCCTCTTTCTAATGAACTAAAGGGAGTATCTACCCGGGGTTTAAAGTATATGCTTTGTGATGATTCTATTTTTTGGGGAACCTCCCGTGGTGTGTCTAACGAAATGGTGGACAGTGAAGGACTGATTGAAGTTAAGGAAGGGATTGCCTTGGTGATTAAAGCCTGGGACAAGCCGCGCATAAATTCTATTTGACCTTTAGAAAAGTGCTGATAAAATACTACTCTCTTTTTGGGAGTAGTTTTTTTTTCGACAAATCATGCCAAAAAAATTTAAATTGCACGATAATATTAGCTCAATTATATTCCTGATACTCCTTTTGTCCATATATACTGGGGTTGATCACTTTTCATATAAGGTAACGAAATTAGCATATGACATTTTGTATAAGAAGAAGGTTCTGAGGATTGACAATGTGCTCAATGAAATGTTCATGTGCTTGGTGTAAACTAAAGATAAGATTATAGATGTAATATGTTTTCGGTAATAGATAGACGTTTTTAAAGTTCAATAGAAAATTAAACAATGAATAATTTAAAGGGAGGAATTTATAATGAAGTTTAAAGGATTAACCCTGGGAGTACCTACCGAGATCATGCCCGGTGAAAGACGAGTGGCAGCAATTCCCGAAACGGTAAAGAAAATGGTAGCTGAAGGCGCCAAAGTTGTGGTAGAAAAAGGTGCGGGAGCAGGTTCGTTTTTTTCTGATGAAGACTATCAAGGGGCAGGTGCGATTTTAGCAGGAAATGCTCAGGAAGTCTATGACCAAGCCGATATTATCCTAAAAGTAAAAGAACCACTGATGAATGAAAAAACCGGTAAGCATGAGGTTGAAATGATGAAGAAGGATCAGATACTCATTACTTTTATTCATCCTGCTTCCCCAGTTAACCATGAAATGGTAAAAAATATGGCTGCCAAAGGAATTATCGCATTTACCTTAGACGGTGTACCGCGCATTTCTCGGGCGCAGAACATGGACGCTTTAACCTCCATGAGTACCATTGCCGGCTATAAATCTGTATTGATGGCGGCTAACAGGCTGGCTATATTTATGCCTATGGTAGGGACGGCTGTAGGAATGATTAAACCGGCGAATGTTTTAGTAATTGGTACCGGTGTTGCCGGCCTGCAGGCTGTTGCTACTGCCAAGAGACTAGGCGCAGTTGTCACTGCTGCCGATATTCGTCCGGCAGCGCGGGAACAGGCTCAGAGCTTAGGAGCAAAAATACTAGACCTAGGGATTCCGGAAGAATTGGCTATCGCCGAAGGTGGTTATGCGAATCGACTTCCTGATGAATGGTTGGTTAAAGAACGAGAAGCATTAAAAGCAACAGTTGCTAATTCCGATATTGTTATTCTAACTGCATTAATTCCCGGCAAAGTTGCTCCCATCTTAATTACAGAGGAAATGGTAAAATCCATGAAACCCGGTTCCGCGATTATTGACGTAGCTATCGATCAGGGTGGTAACTGCGAGATAACGGATCCTGGGAAATTATCTGAACAAGGCGGCATCAGCATTGATGGTACCAAGAATATCCCTGGGATGATGCCCACTAGTTCTACTTGGATGTTCTCCCATAATATTTATAATTATGTGGCTAATCTTTGTGATGATGGCAAAATTAATATTAACCTGGATGATGAAATTCTGGCTAAATCCCTGGTCTGTCAGGATTGCGAGATTGTTCATGCCGGAACCTTGGAAGCTATGAACGCATAATCGAAATGATAATAAAGTTAGAAATGATTGAAGCGGTCTCAGGTTATGCCTGAGACCGATCTTTTAAATATTGAAATTTTCACAAAGGAGCTGACTGAAATGGAAGCATTAATTCTGGTTATTTTATTTATCATATCTACCCTGGTAGGATATAAGGTGATCAATGATGTGCCCAGTTTACTTCATACGCCTTTGATGTCAGGTACGAATGCCCTATCAGGCATTACCATCTTAGGATCTTTGGCGGCTACAGCCGCGGCTGTTTCCACCGGAAACCGTTTTTTAGGAATTATTGCCATTATTTTAGCCATGATCAACGTGGTGGGCGGTTTTATGGTGACAAATCGTATGCTGAAAATGTTTAAGTCAGGGGGGTCGAAATAAGTGAATGCAATTACCTATAATATTATCTCTTTAGTTTTAATCGTTGTCATTGTCTGGGGCATCCATTTAATGAGTTCTCCGAAAACAGCCGTCAAAGGTATCAATTATAGTGCCATTGGCATGGCTCTTGCCATCATCGTCACTTTGTTCCATTACAGCATTCTGGATCTTCCCACCCTATGGATTGCCATGGCGATCGGATCTCTCATTGGGGCCTATTTCTCTTTTAAAGTAAAAATGATTCAGATGCCTCAATCTGTGGCAATGTTAAACGGCTTCGGCGGAGGTGCTTCCGCTTTGGTTGCTTTTGTCACCATGAACAATGGGGATGTGCTTACCCTCTTTAGTCAGAGCACCGGTGCCCTGGCTTTAGTGGTAGGGGGTGTTACCTTCAGCGGCAGTATGATGGCAGCGGGAAAATTGGCCCGATTGATCAATCAACGTCCGGTAATCTTAAAAAACCATTCCCTCTATAATTGGTTAACCATTTTGGCCATGGCTGTATTAGTTGTTGTGACTTCCATGGCCACGGAATTTAGTACGATTATGCTGCTCTCAATCATTACCTTGCTTGCTGCTCTCTTTTATGGTGTTTTGTTTACCATGCGGGTGGGTGGGGCTGATATGCCTATCACTATTTCCCTTCTGAACTCCTTATCCGGGGTAGCGGGAGCCATCACCGGGTTTGTCATTTATGATCCCCTGCTGGTAGCGATAGGCGGCGTCGTTGGAGCCTCCGGTTTAGTGCTGACCCAGATTATGTGTCGGGCAATGAATCGTCACCTCCTTGACATTCTCACAGGGAAAACGTCTGCGCCTCAAGGAAAGAAGGCTGCAACACCGAAAAATAAAGCTGCGGTATCAAACTCTGGGTCTAAGAATCAGCCGGCATCGGCTCCTGAAGTTGTTAAAGAAATTATAGAAGAAAAACATGAAAAAAATGTCCTGGCCGACGCTAAAAAAGTGGTGATTGTGCCCGGTTATGGTATGGCCTTAGCTCAGGCTCAGTTTGAGGTAAAAACGCTGGCGGATAAACTGGAGAAGCAAGGTAAAGATGTGAAATTTGCTATCCATCCCGTTGCCGGTCGTATGCCCGGCCATATGAATGTTTTACTGGCGGAAGTGGATGTACCCTACGATCAACTTTATGAAATGGATGCCATTAACCCTGAATTCGCTACCACCGATGTGGTGATTATCGTTGGAGCTAATGATGTGGTGAATCCGGCTGCTAATAGCGCGGAGGGAACACCGATCTATGGTATGCCCATATTAGATGTGGATCAAGCAAAACATGTGATTGTCTGCAATTACGATACAAAACCCGGTTATGCCGGAGTTGATAACCCCCTATACAGCAATAAGTCAAATGTGACCCTGCTTCTGGGGGATGCCAAGGAAACTGTGGGACAGCTGACTGCCGCCTTGGATGGTAAAGCAACCCAGAAATCCGAATCTCAACCGGCCGCTACCCAGGATCAATTTCAAGCTTTACGAGATGCTCAGAAGGTCATAATAGTACCTGGTTACGGTATGGCTTTGGCTCAAGCCCAGTTTGAGGTAAAGAAACTGGCCGATAAACTGGAGAAGCAAGGAAAAGATGTGAAATTTGCTATCCATCCCGTTGCCGGCCGTATGCCCGGCCATATGAATGTTTTACTGGCGGAAGTGGATGTACCCTACGATCAGCTCTATGAAATGGACGCCATTAACCCTGAATTTGCGAGCACCGATGTGGTGATAATTGTCGGGGCCAATGACGTGGTGAATCCGGCCGCCAATAGTGCAGAGGGAACACCGATCTATGGTATGCCCATCTTAGATGTGGACCATGCGAAACATGTGATTGTCTGCAATTACGATACGAAACCCGGTTATGCCGGTGTGGATAATCCTATACAGCAATAAGTCAAATGTGACCCTACTTCTGGGGATGCCAAGGAAACTGTGGACAGCGACTGCCGCCTTTGATGGTAAAGCACCCCAGAAATCCGAATCTCAACCGGCCGCTGCCCAGGATCAATTTCAAGCTTTACGAGATGCTCAGAAGGTCATAATAGTACCTGGTTACGGTATGGCTTTGGCTCAAGCCCAGTTTGAGGTAAAAACGCTGGCGGATAAACTGGAGAAGCAAGGTAAAGATGTGAAATTTGCTATCCATCCCGTTGCCGGTCGTATGCCCGGCCATATGAATGTTTTACTGGCGGAAGTGGATGTACCCTACGATCAACTTTATGAAATGGATGCCATTAACCCTGAATTCGCTACCACCGATGTGGTGATTATCGTTGGAGCTAATGATGTGGTGAATCCGGCTGCTAATAGCGCGGAGGGAACACCGATCTATGGTATGCCCATATTAGATGTGGATCAAGCAAAACATGTGATTGTCTGCAATTACGATACAAAACCCGGTTATGCCGGAGTTGATAACCCCCTATACAGCAATAAGTCAAATGTGACCCTGCTTCTGGGGGATGCCAAGGAAACTGTGGGACAGCTGACTGCCGCCTTGGATGGTAAAGCAACCCAGAAATCCGAATCTCAACCGGCCGCTACCCAGGATCAATTTCAAGCTTTACGAGATG
>JAXGQR010000018.1:0-41837 GCA_040766325.1 Dehalobacterium sp.
CTAAGTCTTCAATCTTTAAGACATCTGTGCGAAAAATAGGCGGTGTCAAATCTTCCCGGGGATCCCGCCCCGGCTTGAATAAATTATCGATGATATCCTTTAGGGTAGGAACACCGGTGCCAATTTTTTCAGCAAAAACATTAATCCTTTCAGATGATTTACTTAAATCAGTCAGCGACCGGATAAACCCCGCAGAACCCAGGTCAGATAATGTCAGATCCAACTCTTGGAGCAGCTTCATTGCCACTCCATAAGACTCCGGATGGATGGCAGTATTGTCAAGCTGACTATCTCCACCGGCAATACGCAAAAATCCGGCACATTGTTCAAAGGTTTTCGGCCCTAATTTGGTTACTTTTTTTAGCTCCTTACGGTTTTTAAAACCTCCCGACTCATCCCTGTAACTGACAATATTGGTAGCTACCGTGCTATTGATGCCGGCCACATAAGACAAGAGAGGAGCTGATGCCGTATTTAAATCCACGCCTACATAGTTTACCACCGACTCGACCACCTGGGACAATTTCCCGGATAATTTCTTTTCCGGCAGATCATGCTGATACTGGCCTACCCCTGCCGCTTGGGGTGGGATCTTGACCAATTCCGCCAAGGGATCCTGAATTCTGCGTCCAATAGATATGGCACTTCTTTCCGCAACATCTAATTGGGGAAATTCTTGCGCTGCTAATTTAGAGGCGGAATAGACGCTGGCCCCTGCTTCACTAACGATGGTGTATGAAAGCTGATAATCAACTGTTTTTTTGATAAATTCCGCCACGAAATGCTCTGTTTCCCGTGAAGCGGTGCCGTTACCAATGACAATAGTTTGGATTTTATACTGCTGGAGCAGGCGGGTTAATTCCGCTTCACCTTCTCGTATCTTATTATGGGGTGGAGTAGGGAAAATAACTCCCACCTCCAATACCTTTCCGGTAGCATCCATCACCGCCCATTTGCACCCGGTACGGTAAGCCGGATCTAACCCTAAGACGGTTTTCCCTTTGACAGGGGGCTGGAGTAAAAGGCTTCGTAGATTCTGAGCAAAAACATTTAGCGCATGGGTTTCCGCCTTTTCTGTTAAATGGTTCCGCACCTCACGCTCAATGGAAGGAGCAATCAGCCTTTTATACCCATCGGCCACCGCCTTTTTAACCAATTCTGCCGTTACTCCCGCTCTTACAAAACGCCGGGCAAGGTATTCTAAAATAAAATCCTGATTAACATCCAATGTCACATGCAGAAATTCCTCCCGTTCCCCTCGATTAATAGCCAGTACCCGGTGCGGAACGATCTTTGCCACAGCCTCCCGATAATCTTCATAATACATGCGATACACAGAATCCTTTGCCGGATCCTTGGCCTGGACCACGATCATGCCATGATCCAATGTATATTTACGCACCCATTTTCTGATTTCAGCATCCTCACTAACCATCTCCGCCACAATATCCATGGCTCCCTGAAGAGCATCCGCTCCATCCCTGACCTCCTCCGAAAGATACTTCTCTCCTTCTTCTTGGGGAGATCCCGTTTGAGGAAAGGTCAGGAGATATAAGGCTAAAGGTTCTAGCCCTTTTTCCCGAGCCATGCTGGCCCTGGTTCTTTTCTTTTGACGATAAGGAAGATAAAGATCTTCCAGCTCAGTAGGGGTCATGGTTTTAGAAATTATTTCCCGGAGCTCATCTGTTAATTTTCCCTGTTCGTCAATAAGACGAATAATTTCTTCCTTGCGTTGTTCCAAATTGCGCTGGAACTTAACTTTTTCTTCAATCTCCCGGATCTGATTCTCATCTAACTCCCCTGTCATTTCCTTGCGATAACGGGCAATGAAAGGTACTGTATTTCCTTGATCCAGTAACTCTATGGTATTTAATACTTTTTTCAATGGTATCTGAGTCTGTGCTGCAACCACAGATGGAATATCCACTATCATCTTAAGATCTTCCTTTCGTCCCTTTAAATTTTTTCCCGGCATAAGGCTATTTTTCTCTCTTTTACGTTCACGGGATAGATCAGCGATGGGGACCATGATATTTTCCCGGCATCAATCTTTTCCCATGCTTTGCCTTGGTTTTTTTCCTTGTCATTTTACCTTATATAATTTAGAGCTGTCAAAAAAATCAAGGAATTTTCTCGTTTCCTGGCAGGAAATTCCTCATAGATGTGCAATATTTGTAGCAAGATATCTAATAAGGAGGAAATGCCATGAGTTATCAATTTTTATTAAGTGAAGAACCAACCCAATGGGCCCTGGCCATGCGCACCCGAACAGCTGTTACGAACCTACCTCAAGAATTAGGAATAGCATACAACTCCATTATGGAATATCTTGCCTCCTTGGGAGAAGAAACATCCGGCCCGGCCTTTGCCGCATATTACAATATGGATATGGAGGACCTGGATGTAGCAATGGGTTTTATCGTGCCCAAATTCTTACCTGGAAAAGATTCAATTTACTCTCATGAAATCCCATCAGGCAAACAGGTCTCCTACCTATATCAAGGACCCTATAGTCAAATGGCCCCTGTTTATGATGCTATGGCATCATGGATGCAAGAAAACAATCTTACCCCCACGGGAATTTGCTATGAATTCTATTATAACTCTCCGATGGATGTTCCGGAAAGTGAGCTTTTGACCAAGATCGTTTTTCCCCTAAAATAGATTTAAATTTTTGCTTATGGATATGAATCCTTAAGGAGGAGATATTATTGGATCCGCTTACTTATATTTGTTTGCCCAGCTGAGTCACTTGCCGCAAAGGGAAAGCGTGGCTTTCCAAGCAAGGACTGGATTTTGTTTACCGCCACCTGGAAAAAGACCCCTTGTCACCGGATGAATTAAAAATGATCGCCCAAAGAAAAAAAATCCCTGTCGCCGGATTAATTAACCCAAGGAGCAGAAATCTTAAGGACCTGGGCATCAAACCCGCCGATTTGGAAAGTTTATCCGAAGAGATGGCCTTGACACTGCTGACAAAGAATCCTAAGATCATGTATCGCCCTATCGTTCTGACAGGGAAGCTAATACTACTGGGCTTTAACGAAGAGGATTTCGGTCAGCTGATCGCCCTGTCTTCCGCCACGTAATGACCCTCTTTTTTAGCCGTCTCAGCAAACCATTAAAAAGAGGTATTGGAGGATGATTGTTTTCTTTGTTGCCAAAAATAAATTCATTAGATAAAATAGGTTATTAGAGGAACAAGTTGTAACAAAATGAACAAGCAGGAGGATTGCCAAGTGATCAATATTACCATGATGGATTATTGGGGCGGGGAAAATCCGGGAAAACCTGTGGTTATCTAATCGAAGATGAGAATTTAACCCTAGTGGAAACCGGCCCCGGTCCGGCCGGCGAGATCATCCTCAATACTTTAAAAAGCAAGGATATAACTCTTCAGATCTTAAATTTGTGATTGTGACCCATATCCATTTGGATCACGCAGGATCGGCGGGATGGCTTTTAGCTCAATGCCCTAATGCTCGTTTATTGGTCCACCCTGCCGGAGCCCGTCACATGGCAGATCCCAGTCGCTTGATTGCCGGAGCCAAAATCGCTTATGGAGAGGCTTATGAATTTTATGAACCGGTGCTGCCTATTTCTCCGGAGCGTATTTGGCCGCTGGAGGATGAAAGCAGCCTGAATTTGGGGGAACGCACGCTTACCTTTTATCATGGCAAGGGACATGCCAATCATCATTTAACTATCATGGACAGTCTCACCAAAGGCCTGTTTTGCGGAGATTTACTAGGCGTTTATAATACTGATTTGGCTTTTTATGAAATTGAATACAGTCTCTTATCCTCGGCACCCAACCAATTTGACCCTGATGCCTATCGGGTGTCCCTGGAAAAAATCAGGCAACTAAAGGCGGAACAATTATATTTTTCCCATTTTGGCGTTAAGAAAAATCTCACTTCTGAATACCTAGACGCAACCCTAAGGAACCTGGATCTTTTTGCTCTCTGACTGAAGAAGCCTTTGCCCAAGGGGCCACCACCTGGCAGGAAATTTATGATCTGTTGGAGATAAAAATCAAGCATATTTTGGTGGAACTGGGCTGGCCAAAGGACAAGCCCCTCCCCTCTATGTACCATGCCACCATTGAAGTCAATGCCAAAGGTTTGGTTGACTGGTGGACAAAGAACCATTAAAAAAGAAGTCTACGGATTGGAGGATATCGTGATGACTAATACCCTTCCCCACGCAGCAGCTTTGGAATTGCTATTGAAATATAACAAAGAGCCATTTCACATTCTACATGGACTGACAATGGGAGGTGTCATGCACTGGTATGCTGAAGAACTAGGCTTTGGAAGTGAAGCAGACTATTGGGGCATGGTAGGGCTTTTGCATGACATTGATTTTGAAATGTATCCGGAAGAGCATTGTATCAAGGCTCCCGAACTTTTGCGTGCAGCAAATATAAGTGAAGAAATGATTCGCTCCATATGTAGTCACGGTTACGGTATCTGTGTCGATATCAAACCGGAACATCTAATGGAAAAAGTCTTATTCGCCGTAGATGAATTGACAGGCCTTATAGGCGCGACTATAAAAATGCGTCCTTCCAAGAGCGTGATGGATCTGGAAACATCCAGTTTAAAAAAGAAGTTTAAGGATAAAAAATTTGCTGCGGGCTGCTCCAGAGAAGTAATAAAAAAGGGGGCAGATCTCCTGGGCTGGAGTTTGGATGAACTTTTCGCAAAAACGATTATGGCCATGCAATCTTGTGAAAAGAGGGTCCAAAGCATGATGCAGGACTTAAATCAAGCTTGGGGCTAATAATTATTGGTTTTGCCGACAAAGGGCAAAAGGATAGAATGTGTCTATGGTAAAACCTACAAGGAGACGGCCTCAGACCGTCTCCTTGTTAGATTAAATCCCAAGATTATTCCTTCATTTTCTTCCCAATAGTTTCACCATAAGCTTCACATACTTTTAACTCTTCCTCGGTGGGATCCCATAAAGCCTTAGTGCCATTGGGAACTATCTCCAAACCGGATTCCTTTAAGCGATTTTCGATAATGGAAACGCTTTCCCCACTCCAACCGTATGAACCGAAAGCACCACCGATTTTTCCTTTAAACTGTAAACCTTTAATCATTTCGATTACAGCGGCACTGTCACTTAAAATTCCTTTATTAATGGTTGAGCTACCCATGATAATAGCCTTCGCTTTAAAAGCTTCGGTGATAATATCATTGCGATCGCTGAGTCCAACATGGAACACCTTCGTTCCAATACCTTGTTTTTCGAGCCCCCGGGCAATAGCCAGAGCCATTTTCTTCGTCGCCCCCCACATAGTGTCATATAAAACGACTGCGGTGCCCTCATGGTATTGATCCGACCACTGATCATATTTTTCCACGATTTGCATAGGATTGTCCCGCCAAATAATACCATGGCTGGGAGCAATGATTTCAATAGGCAGGTTTAAAGCCACGATTTCTTTAATCTTGTTACGCAAGATTTTCGTGAAAGGACTTAAAATATTAGCAAAGTATTTAATCGCTTCCTGATACAGTTCTCCCTGATCTACCTGATCATTAAACATATAAGGAGCTGCCAAATGTTGGCCAAAGGCATCATTGGAGAGAAGTACATTGGATCCGGAGACAAAAGTAGCCATAGAATCTGGCCAGTGCAGCATCGGCAGTTCAACAAAGATTAGTTTGTTTTTCCCTAAATCAATAGAATCTCCTGTTTTAACAATGTTAAAATTCCAATCCTTATGAAAATGTTTTTTGATTATTGCTGCACCTTTTTTAGAACAGTAAATGGGTACATGGGGGATTTTTTCCATGAGAGCGCATAAAGCTCCGGCATGATCCTGTTCTGCGTGATTGACGACTAAAAGATCAATTTTATCAAAACCAATCTCCTTTTCAATCATCTTCAGAAAATCTTTTTGATAAGGAGACCATACTGTGTCCACCAGAGCAATCTTTTCGTCTTTAATAACATAAGAATTATAAGAAGATCCTCGATGCGTAGAGTATTCTTCCCCATGGAATTTTCGTAATTCCCAGTCCTTAATCCCTACCCAGTATACTTCGTCCTTAATCTGAAACATGCAAATCGCCTCCATCTTTAAGTTTGTTTTGAAACTATCCCCCACTACTTTGACTAGATATTCGGTATGTCCTATATTATAATATGACATAAGAATATCTGCCATATTTTAATGATACATCACGCACTATGCGAAAGTAATATATACCTTCGTTGACCTTAATTTGAAGTGACAGAAACACTCTGTTATGAAAGAGAGGGGATAATTTTCATGGAATATCAAATTTATCCTGTGAGCGGTGAGCAAAAATTATTGGCTGCTGCGGCCCATCTTCTTTATTTGCTGGGCGGTATAGGATTTGTCATTGCCCCCTTAATCATCTTAATCCTGAAAAAAAATGATCCTTTTGTCTATGAACATGCCAAACAAGCTTTAGTAGCCCAATTGATGCTCTTAATTGCAGGAGCGGTGGTCTCCCTTTTATGTATTGTGCTCATTGGTTTCTTACTCATTCCAATATTAATGATCTTAGGGGTGATTTTTGTGATCACATCTCTCATCGCAGCTATCCGGGTTTTAGAAGGCCGACCTTACGCCTATCCCTTGATCCAGGGAATTATTCGACGCATTTAAACTCAAATTATTTTCCACCATATTTGTCCCAGGAAACCAGGGTTTCCATGCTTTTTCTTTTGGTCGCATGACGCTCCGGATCGCTTTGCTCCTCCGGATAACCTAAGGGCATTAATGCGATCACTTCTAGGTGGTGAGGAAGCTCCAGCATTTTATGGCAAACCATGGAATTAAAAGCACAGACCCAACAGGTACCTAAACCAATTTCCGCTGCTGCCAAAGTCATATGATCAATGGCGATCGCCGCATCAATATCACAATGATCCTTGCCGTCGGCCCGGCGCCATGATTGACTGTGATCCCCGCAAATAGCAATGATGACTGGTGCTTGGGAAAGCCACTCCAGCGGATAGGAGGAAGCCACTTTTGTCTTTTGTTCCTGATCCGTAAGCACGACAAAATGCACCGGTTGAATATTCTTGGCACTAGGGGCAACACGTCCCGCCTCCAAAACCTCCATGATTTTTTCCTTCTCTACCGGGCGTTTCTGAAATTTACGCACGGAAAATCTTTTCCTTGCTAAATCTAAAAAAGACAATTTCCTCATCTCCTTTTCATAATTTTTTGGATATTTTGCACTAAGGTGCTACCGACATTTGCCATATTAAAAATTTATCATTTTTTTACCCTGATGTCAAAGTTATGCAAAAAAAGAGGAAAGGCACCCTAAAATTGCCTCTCCTCAAATTTTACATTATCATTGATCATCAGGATTCTTCCAATTTAATTTCAATGTTTCCCCATCACTATCCAAGGTTATCTGAGCACCATCCAAGATCTCACCACCGATTAAAGCCCGGGCAATTAAGCTCTCCACCTGATGCTGGAGGAATCTTCTAAGAGGCCGTGCTCCAAAAACGGGGTCAAATCCTCCTTGGACAATATAATCAACTGCCTGATCTGTCAAATTAAGGGTGATATGACGATCCTCCAAACGTTGTTGCAGCTCTTCTACCAAAAGATGAACAATGCTGCCTATTTCGCTTACGGTAAGAGGTTTGAAAAAGACAATATCATCCACACGATTTAAGAATTCCGGACGAAAATGGCGTCTTAAATCCCCCATAACTTGTTCCCGGGCAGTTTCAGAAATCTTACCTTCCTCATTGATTCCATCTAGGAGATAGGTTGATCCAATATTGGATGTCATAATAATAATGGTGTTTTTAAAGTCTACGGTTCTCCCCTGTGAGTCCGTAATGCGACCGTCATCCAATACCTGTAGCAGGACATTGAAAACATCATAATGAGCTTTCTCGATTTCATCAAAAAGAATCACCGAATAAGGCTTTCTTCGTACCGCTTCAGTTAATTGTCCTCCTTCATCGTAGCCGATATAGCCGGGAGGCGCTCCAATTAAACGAGAAACTGCATGTTTTTCCATATATTCGCTCATATCAATGCGAACAATACTTTCCTCCGTATCAAAAAGGGTTTGCGCGATAGTTTTAGCTAACTCTGTTTTACCTACACCGGTTGGGCCCAGGAAAATAAAGGACCCGATAGGTCTTTTGGGATCTTTGATGCCGGCGCGAGCACGCAGAATTGCAGCCGTTACCGTTTCTACTGCTTCATCCTGACCGATGACTCGTTGATGTAAAATCTCATCCATGCGCAGCAACTTTTCCCTTTCTCCTTCAACCAATTTTGCCAAAGGAATACCTGTCCACCGGGAAATAATACGGGCAATTTCTTCTTCACTCACCTCTTCCCGGAGTAAGGATGATGTATCTTTAGCGGAAGCAAATTTTTTCTTCCTCCATTAAAGCCTTCTCCAGTTCCGGCAAACGACCATACTTTAATTCCGCAGCTTTATTTAAATCATACTCCCGTTCTGCTTTCTCAATACTTTGATGAATCTGTTCAATTTCTTCCCGCAGTTTGCTCACACGCTGAATGGCTTGTTTCTCATTTTCCCATTGAGCTTTCATAGAGGACATTTTTTCTTTTAAGTCAGCTAATTCTTTTTGGAGATTTTCTAAGCGTTCTTGGCTCGCTCGGTCTTTTTCTTTTTTGAGAGCCGCTTCTTCAATCTCTAGCTGCATTACGCGACGGGAAACCTCATCTAATTCTGCCGGAAGAGAATCGATTTCCGTACGAATTAGGGCACAGGCTTCGTCCACTAAATCGATAGCCTTATCCGGCAAAAACCGGTCTGAGATATAACGGTTGGACATCACTGCCGCAGATACCAATGCATTATCATGGATTCTCACTCCATGAAAAACCTCATAACGTTCCTTCAGCCCCCGAAGAATTGAAATAGTGTCTTCTACATTGGGTTCTTCCACCATAACCGGTTGAAATCTTCTTTCCAGGGCGGCATCCTTTTCAATGTTCTTACGATACTCATCCAGCGTCGTCGCCCCGATACAATGGAGTTCTCCCCGAGCCAACATGGGTTTTAGCATATTCCCCGCATCCATGGAACCTTCCGCCTTGCCTGCCCCTACTATGGTATGAATCTCATCAATAAAGAGGAGGATTTCTCCATCACTTTTCTTGATTTCTTGCAAAACAGCTTTCAAACGCTCTTCAAACTCTCCGCGATATTTGGCACCGGCTACCAAGGAACCCATATCCAGAGAAAAGATCTTTTTATTTTTTAATCCTTCAGGAACATCTCCCCGGACAATACGATGAGCCAGACCTTCCACAATGGCGGTCTTTCCTACACCAGGTTCCCCGATGAGCACCGGATTATTTTTCGTCTTTCTCGATAAAATTCTGATCACATGGCGGATTTCCCCATCTCGTCCAATTACCGGATCAAGTTTATTGTTGCGGGCCTCACTTACCAATTCAGTGCCATATTTAGTCAAGGCTTCATAGGTATCCTCAGGCGTCGCACTTGTCACCCGCTGATTGCCTCGGATTCCTGTCAAGGCCTGGAGAAACTTATTACGGGTAATATGAAATGTCTGAAGAACCTTACCTAATCGGCTGTTACCGGCCTCATCGATGATGGTTAAAAAAATATGTTCTACAGAAACATATTCATCCTTCATTCGCTTGGCTTCTTCTTCCGCCTTCACCAGAACCGTATTGACCGTACTACTGACATATATCTTGCCCGGCTCTCGTCCCGGTCCAGAGACCCGAGGCTTACTTTCTAAAACCTTTTCGACCTCCCGCTTAAAATTTTCCGGCACAATATCCATAGATGTTAATATCCGCGGCACCAAGCCTCCATCCTGTTCCAGTAATGCCATCACTAAATGCTCAATATCTATTTCCGTATTGCCGTATTTCAAAGCCTTTGTTTCCGCCTGTTGCAATGCTTCCATGGATTTTTGCGTCAAACGGTTTAGATCCATATTTACTCCCCCCCGTACCAGGTTTTTAATTTTTTAATCTCTTGTTGTAGAGTATCCATTTCTTCCAATAATTCGAGAACCATACTGGCGCCGGCCCAGTTGAGGCATAAATCCCGCTTCAAGCGACGCATTTTTTGAATTTTAAGTACTTCTTGACGAGAGATCCGAGGATTGTCGATACGGCCTTGATAAGAAACTAACCCTAAGTCTAGAAGTTTTTGCACCAAAGAAGTTTCCACACCGGCTTCATAGGCTGCTTCTTCCACAGTCAAGGCCCTCTCTTTCCAAATTCCAGGACTATGACAGCGTAATACAATCTTATATCTGTTAGTTGACATCTTAGGATCCCCCCTGTTCTTGCCCGCTATCTTTCTTAAATTGATCTAACTTTTTTACCAATTCTAATTCTTCCTGACTGAGATCGGTGGGAATCTTAATCTGAACTACCCCATAGAGATCTCCTTTACCTGCCAATCCTTTTCCCTTCAAGCGAAAGCGCTGGTTATTTTGGGTACCGGCTGGAACGGTAATTTGAACCGCACCTTCCATGGTAGGCACTCGTACCTTGCCACCTAAAATCGCCTCCCAAGGGGTTAAAGAGATCGTGGTTTTTAAATCTGTTCCCTCTAACGAAAAAACAGCATGAGGAGCAATATTGATTTTAAAATAAAGATCCCCGGGCGGGCCGCCATTGAATCCCGGACCTCCTTGTCCTTTTAAACGAATCCTGCTGCCATCCTTTACTCCTTTTGGGATTTTTACTTGAATTTCTTTGCGCATACTTTTCATCCGCCCGTCAGGCTGTTCTTCCGATACCTGCAGGGCTACTGTTTTTGTGGTGCCAAAATAAGCATCTTCTAAAGTAATCTGTAATTCAGATTCGCGATCTTGGCCTTTTTGGGACCAACTCTGCCTGCGGGAACCCCTTTGTTGTCCGGAAAAATCAGAGAATCCCCTCCCCTGACTTCCAAAGAGCATCTCAAAAAAATCGCTGAAATCTCCCTCCCCGCCAAAATGGAAGGATTGACCGCCTCCAGTATCATAGTGCATATTAAAACCTTCCCAACCGGGTGGGGCAGTGAAGTCCTGCCCCGATTTCCAATTAGCACCCAGCTGGTCATATTTTTCTCTTTTATCCGGATCCTTTAAAACCTCATAGGCCTCATTGATCTTTTTAAACTTCTGCTCTGCTTCCGGTTCTTTATTAACATCGGGATGGTACTTTCGGGCCAGCTTACGGAAGGCTGCTTGAATCTCTTTGGCCGTTGCGTCCCGCTGGACACCTAAAACCTGATAATAATCTTCAAATTTTACGCTCACGCGTCCACCCCCTAATTATTTGAAACCTGACTTACCGGTTTATTCTTCTGTAAAATCCACGTCAATGACATCGTCATCTTTTTTCTCCGTATCCCTTCCAGAGGATTCAGGTTGACTTGCCGCGCTTGACAGCTCTTGAGCCGCCTGGCTTAATTCATCCATCAGCGAACGGATTTGTTCCGTCGGGCCTTGGTTCTTAAGCTCTTCCTGAAGCTTGCTGATTAAATCCTCAATCCGGCCTTTAACATGAACAGGTGCAGTATCCCCTGCTTCTTTCAAACCTTTCTCCGCCTGATAAACCAAGGAATCCGCCTGATTTTTCAGTTCAACATAAGCTCTCTTTTTCTGATCTTCTGCCGCATTTTTTTCCGCTTCCTGAATCATACGGTCAATTTCATCCTGAGCTAAGCTGGTAGAACCACTGATGGTAATTTTTTGTTCTTTCCCTGTCTTTTGGTCTTTGGCCGAGACATTTAAGATCCCATTGGCATCAATATCAAAGGTAACTTCAATTTGTGGGATGCCCCGGGGCGCCGGTTCAATGCCCTCTAATTTGAATTGACCTAATCTTCGATTATCTCCCGCCATCTCTCTTTCACCTTGGAGGACAACAATCTCCACACCGGATTGGTTATCCTCGGCAGTAGAAAAGATCTCACTTTTTTGAACGGGAATGGTGGTATTTTTTTCAATCAATTTAGTCATTACACCCCCCAGGGTTTCCAAACCTAAGGACAGAGGGGTTACGTCCAGAAGGACTACATCCTTTAGTTCACCCATTAAGATGGCTGCTTGGATCGCTGCCCCTACAGCGACCACCTCATCCGGATTGACGGACATGTTGGGTTCTTTACCCCCGGTTAAGGTTTTGACCAGCTGCTGAACAGCCGGTACCCGGGTGGATCCGCCAACTAAGATCACCTGGTCAATCTCTGACGCGCTTATTTTGGCATCTTGGATGGATTGATTGACCGGATCCTTAGTTTTTTCTACTAAATCCTCGATCAGTTGTTCCAGTTTTGCTCGGGTTAATTTCATCTCTAGGTGTTTCGGTCCGGTATTATCTGCTGTGATAAACGGTAAGCTGATCTAACTTTCTTGTGTAGAGGACAATTCTACCTTGGCCTTCTCCGCGGCCTCATAAAGCCGCTGCAAAGCTTGGGGGTCGGTGGACAGATCAATGAATTGTTCTTTTTTAAATTCATCTACTACCCATTGAACAACCCTCTGGTCAAAATCATCTCCCCCTAAATGGGTATCTCCTGAGGTGGAGCGTACTTCAAAGATTCCATCTCCTACATCCAATAAAGAGACGTCAAAAGTGCCGCCTCCCAAGTCATAAACTAAAATCGTTTCGTTTTTATTTTTTTCCAGGCCGTAGGCCAAAGCTGCCGCTGTCGGCTCATTAATGATTCTCAGCACATTCAGTCCGGCAATTTTCCCCGCGTCCTTGGTTGCTTGCCGCTGAGCATCATTAAAATATGCCGGTACGGTAATGACTACATCCGTGACCTTTTCTCCCAAGTAAGTGGCTGCATCATCCGCTAATTTTCTGATCACCTGGGCACTGATTTCTTCCGGGGAAAGGAGTTTTCCCTCTATTTCAAAACGCACACTGTCGCTGGGCCCCTTAACTACCTTATAAGGCACTTGACTAATCTCAGAGGCCACCTCATCATATTTTCGGCCCATAAATCGCTTCATGGAAAAGATTGTGCCTGTGGGATTCATAATCCGCTGCCTTCTGGCCACCTGTCCCGTCAGTCTTTCGCCGTTTTTCGCTATAGCCACTACAGAAGGAGTGGTTCTGGCTCCTTCCGCATTGGGAATGACAACGGGTTTGCCGCCCTCGACTACTGCGACTACTGAGTTTGTTGTTCCTAAATCAATACCTATTGCTTTTGCCATTTAAAACCCTCCTTGAACTTTTTTGTCATGAGTAATTTGAAGTTTATCTTAATTAAACCATGTTTTAATTATAACCGAAAGGTCAGTTAAGGTCAAATTATGCCAGATTGAGTAGTGATAAGAAATAACATGATATTGCCATATTTTAAAGATTAATTCCTATTATTTCCGTTTTTTTAAGCCTTTATGACTGTTTTTCGTTAATTACCACTTAATTGTTAATTTCTTAAAATTATTATTCACTTAATTATTTGTCTATTTATTCGATAAATTAACTTTCAATACCTTAAGTCTCTCGCGATAAAGTGCCGGAGAAAATAAAAAAGCATCCCTTGAGAGATGCTTTTATACATATGATTACGCTATCTTTCTATCAATTGAGATAAACTCTTTTCTTTCCCTAAAATGCCTAGATCCCTTTATTCTCCGCATCATCGCCTTTTTCCTGATCCTTAAGCTGAAAGAGACAGCGATCATCTCCCTTGGCAAGACACAAGGGACGCTTCATCTCCAGGCCAAAAGCATCATAGAGCACATGGTCTATTTGACAATAGAGATAGCCCAGTTTTTGCCCCTCGATGCCGTACTCTCTCCACGCGGCTTCCATGGGACAATAGGTAATTTCAAGAGGATTATCCGGGTTCGTCTCCCAACCGGTACCGGGCATATCCCGAACCGCCCGGTAAGTTTCCAGGCCTTTGGGATCCAAATTGCGTTCGGCGGCTTCTTCCTGCATCGATTTAATGCGGGATTTTCCAAACTCATTGACGGCATGAAGAATGGCTTCTTTTCCTTTTTCTTCGCCTAACTGAGTCATTAGCTCTTGAGCCATGAAAAAATACAATTGGGCCATCAATTGAGCAAAACGGGTTCCCGGGTCATCGGTACTTCTAAGTCTCGTCAAAACCATCCCCCCTTAATCGCACTTAAAAGTCTTATTCTATATGCTTAAAACTTCACCGTTCCGATATTATCTATCCACAACCTATTATTCAAATACCATTCAATGGTTTCTTTAATACCTTCCTCAAAAGTATACACAGGCTTCCATCCTAATTGAGTGGTAATCTTGGTATTATCAATGGCATACCTTCGATCATGGCCCGGCCGATCTTTTACGAATTTTATTAAGGATTCGGACTTGCCCAGTATTTCGATGATTAATTTTACTATTTCAATATTAGTCATTTCATTATTGCCGCCGATATTATAAACTTCCCCGGCTAAACCCTTGTGTAATACGATATCAAGGGCGGTACAATGGTCAGCTACATGCAGCCAATCCCTAATCTGCATCCCATCACCATAGACAGGTAAATCGATACCTTTTAAGCAATTAATAATCATCACAGGAATAAGCTTTTCCGGAAACTGGTAAGGTCCGTAGTTGTTGCTGCAGCGGGTAATGTTCACCGGCAGTCCGTATGTCTCATGATAGGCTCTGACAATCATATCGGCGGCTGCTTTAGATGCAGAATAGGGGCTGTTAGGAAGTAATGGCATAGTCTCCACGAACATGCCTGTGGCACCTAGAGCACCGTATACTTCATCAGTGGAAACTTGCAAAAATCTCACCCCATGTTTATATTTTCTGCAGTTGTGATCATTGGGGGAAACCTTCCAATACTTCTTAGAGACATCAAGTAGTACCTGAGTACCGATGATGTTGGTAGTTAAAAAAACCTCCGGTTCAACAATACTTCTATCCACATGGGATTCCGCGGCAAAATTTATAACAGTATTGATACCATAAGATGCAAATATTTCATCGATCTTAGCTCTGTCTCTAATATCGGCTTTGATAAAGATATGGTTAGGATTGTCTATGATATCATTTAAATTCTCCAAGTTGCCTGCATATGTAAGTGCATCTACATTGATAATTTTATATTCAGGATACTTGTCCAGCATCATATGAACAAAGTTGCTACCAATGAAGCCTGCCCCTCCCGTAACAAGAACTCGTTTCATTTTATGGAAATCCTCTCCATTTCTAAAAAAATTATTGTTCATCTACACAGTTTACCATTCGGGACGACCTACCGCTGTAACTTCGATTCTCGTTTCTACATAAAAATCTTCGTCCATCACATTAATGGCGGCATAAATATCCTCGTGATGCACCAGCAATTCAAAATCTGCGGCACCGGATTCCTCTGCGGCAATCTTGGCCCGTTTCTGAGCTTCATTTAAGGCATAATCTTTGGCTTGCTCCAGGGTTTTGAAACTCTTCCGTTCCCAGGGAGCATGAACCGAATAAATTTTGTCGTTTTCCCCCGGCTTAATTAAAACCTTAATGGTCTCCATAATTTTCCCGGTTGCAGCCCCAATGGCATTCGCAACTTCTGCATGATCGGGAATGATCAATTCCGTATGCATTTTTTCCGCCACCATGGGTAGCCAGGCCTTTACCGGTGCTCCAATGCCAACAATGGGTATCTCCATTTTAAATGAAAAACTCAACATTTGATTCTTCTTTGGGGTTAAGGCTTTATCTGCAAAATAAGTAGCAATTTCACTATCCTTAAACCATAAGGATTCGCCTTCATTGCTTACTAAGCTTTGCGCACTGGTGAGGCATAGTTCGTTGACAATTCTTTCTGTGGCTATTTCGAGAAATTCCTCCCTGGATACCCCCATTCGCGCAGCTAAAATATCCGCACCTTTGAGAGATGCTTCTCGATTCCACTCGGTATAAGATCCTTTGGCATGAAGGATATCCGTAGGGGTCATGGAAATTTTGGCTACTATCCCCAGATTCACTAAGTTCCGAATGCTGAACATGCTAAAAAGGCTGGGATCGGTCTCCATGGCATGTGCCAAATAGTTAAGACTCCTGGGACCCTTTTCTAAAATCTCGATGATCTCAAGCTCTGTTTTATCCAATTTAAGACTGAGCGGTTTTTTTAGCAGCATAAAACAATCTGTGGCCTGGCCAAACATCATATTATAATCTCGATCAAAATATGCATCTAATTCATAAAGCAAATTAGTATGTTGGGCAGCCACAAGCGCTAAAGGCCAGACTCTTTGAGGGCCTACGAGAAGGTTACCACCTTGAGTAATTTGGAGATAGCTGTCTCCTCCGACACCGAAGGTATAAATCTCTGCCGCCTGAACCCTGGTCAGCCACCCACCCACCATGGCTCCTTCCTGATTAATATGAGGCACGCCGTTTTTCAAGAGGGCGATATCTGTCGTAGTCCCCCCCATATCAAAGACTAAAGCATTTTGGGTATCCGACAAAAATGTTCCGCCAATAATGCTTGATGCCGGGCCGGATAGAATTGTATCAATCGGCTTTTGCCGTGCCATATTCTCTCCCATTAATGATCCGTCCCCCTTAACGATCATTAAGGAAGCTTCGATTTTTTTCTCCCGGAGTACTGTTTTTACGGATTCCATCAAATCAGCAATTATAGGAATTAAGCGCGCATTTAAAGCTGCCGTAACGGTACGTTCATGAAAGCCTAAGGCCGTAGTCAGTTGGTGGGCGCAAACTACCGGCAGATCTAAGACTTCCCCCACAATTTCCTTAACCCGTAATTCGTGATCAGGATTGCGCACACTCAAATATCCGGATATCGCAATGGCTTCCACTTTACCTTTAAAGCCTAAAACCTTTTGTCTGATTTCCTCTTCATCCAAATCCTCCACGGGCAAACCGTGAATATTATGCCCGCCCTTCAAGATCTCGTAAGATTCCACAGGCATTTTGTCAATGGGTTCATGGCCAATTAATAATATTCCTACAGAACAACCCCGGCCTTCCACAATAGCATTGGTGGCCAGTGTGGTGGAAAGGGAAACTACACTGATTTTATCAAACTCGGCAAATTCCATATTATCAATACAGTTCCTGATGCCAATAGCTAAGTCTTCTCGGGTCGTTAGAGCTTTAGCTTTATTTAATATTCTCTTTTCATCCATTGCCACAATCACACCGTCCGTGTAAGTGCCTCCGGTATCAATACCTAAAATATATGACATATATTGCTTCCTCCCTTTTACAGTTTGCGATCCAATAAAACAAATTTCTTCATATTATATCATACTTAATGATCTTACTTGCATAGCTTAATCACATTTTTAGTTTATCAGTTATAAAAAAAATATGCCGGATCAAGTACCTTCCGACATCTTAAAATCAAACTGATGAAATGTTAATTTCAACATAAACCTTTTAATATGGGGATTTGGGAAAACCCAAACGAAAACAACCACGAGTTTCAATACCACCTACCCCATCAATCCCTGTAACCGTGTTGGTTAAAACATCATTAAGAGTAAGGGTCTCTTTAATAGATGTATATGAGATTTTTTCTACAATAAAAACCGGATCAAAAATATGAATAAAAACCCGCCTGGGAGAGCTGGCGAAATTTGCGCCGGCAATTAAAATTTCTTCATAATAGGATTGACAAGCACCGGCAAAGATCACTAAATCATCTCTGCCAGGCATAAAGCGCCGAGCTGTTTTCACCGTTTCAATGAAATGCCGGGAATTTCGATAGCTATCCATACTGCGAAAATCGGGAGTTTCCTTGATTAAACCATCATGGCCGGTAATGACTAAAATATCCGGCTGGTATTTCTGAAGATATTGTAGAATCACCTTCGGCTGTTCTCTCTCCGGAATACTAAAACCATGGCAGGGAATTTTTAGTTTTTGATACGCGTCAAGGCATTTTTTCAAATATTCTTCATCGCCATCGATATGTAATACTCTCCCCGGCATATCGAAATATTCCGCCTCATCCATCAGATTCAAAGCACCGGAACGCCACACCCCATGATCCTGTGAAATCATGCGCTGGGCGAGAATATGATCCAGTTTTGCCTTGTTTTGTGCCGCACTGGCATTACGATAACGATTATAGTCTAAATCAATAATGGCCACCAAATCCTCCAGAGGGGCATCTGCTATCAAGCGAATATCTACCCCTTTTAATATCGCAATCAGTTTTCCCGCTTGATTCTCATATATAGCTTTTACGCGAAAAACAATATCAAACCCATAGGATCTTCGCACTACAATATCTCCTGCTTGAATATTGTTCACCTGTCTCCCCCCTAGTCTGTCTCATAATGTATAGTATGACCTTCTATGTTTATTGGTGTGGGTACCGGAAGAAGAAAGGTCCCATATAATATATTAACGTATCATCTGCTTGTGAAAAGGTGAAGCCATGTTTGCCGCCGTAATACCAGCTCAAAATGAAGATCACCATATTCGCGAGGTCATCAAAAACCTGCTGCAATTGTCGCTGGATCTGATCATTCCTGTGGTAAACGGCTGTCATGATCAGACCCTGAAGATTTGTTTATCTTTCACTTCACCAAAACTCTATATCCTGCATACCCCATATCCTTTAGGCATTGATATTCCTCGCGCGTTAGGAGCCCATTTTGCTCATCAAATGGGGGCCCAAGGAGTTTTGTTTATTGACGGCGACATGAGCGGAGATCTGCGCACACCCCTCCAACTACTAACCGAATCGATAAAATCGGGCACTGACTGCGCCCTAACAAATTGTTATCCTTATATTCAATCCCGACATCCCCTAGCTAGGAAAGTTCTAAAATATCGAGAAACCTTAAACCGGGAGATTAATATGTTTCATCAATTAGGCTTGGCCAGTCCCTCCCACGGGCCCCATGGCGTTTCCCGTCTGCTCTTAGATACCATCCCTATTTATGCCTTGGCAGTCCCACCCTTGGAAATTGCCTACGCTAAAATAACCGGACTCGGTGTTCGTGTCGCTGCAGCCATTCCGCACCACCAATTAGGCTCCCGAGAAAAATCTCCTCTGCATGGTAAAATGGTCGCTGAGACCATCATTGGAGATTGCCTGGAAGCATTAGCTCTCTTAGAAGGTATACCTCCTAACCGCACAGAAAATGGCATCCGCTATGACGGCTACCATTTTTCACGCCGCTTCGATCTGTTAGAAGCATTTATCAAAGATCAGGATACCATTCAAATTTATCATCTTGGCAGATAAACACGTATACCATCTAAAGGCCCAAGAAAATAATGGAAATATATCCATCCATCCCCTAATGAAATCAATTCTTTCTATCAGTATAATGTTCATATCCGCCTATCAATGACCCGTTAGGCTAATCAAAGACAGGAGGAGATTGAATGCGTTTCTCAAAAAGATTCGTCGCAACTACACTCGCCGTTTATCTTGCAGCAGGTGACATGGGACAAGCCCTCGCTGCTCAATATACGGTAAAGTCAGGGGATAGTCTTTACTCTATCGGCCAGCGTTATCACACCTCCCCTACCGCGATAAAATCTACCAATGGTTTAAAAAGCGATACGATTTACCCCGGTCAGATTTTAAATCTTCCCGGTGCGAGCAATAATTACATTGTACAATCAGGGGACAGCCTTTATTCTATTAGCAAACGCTTCCAGACAACAATAAATAACTTAAAAAATCTGAATGGGCTAACATCTGATAAAATCTATCCCGCCCAATCACTAAAGGTTCCTGCTGTAGGCGGTGGGACAAGCTATACCGTGAGAAAAGGGGATACCCTCTATCTTTTAGCCCAAAAATTTGGTACTTCGGTAGCATCCATAAAATCATCAAACAATCTGACAAGTGATGCCTTATATGTGGGTCAAAGACTGGTGATCAATGGAAGCGGCACCGGTATAAACAAGGCAACCACAGCCTCCCGAGGTGCAAGCAGTTACTCTCGTTCCGAGGTTTTATTGTTAGCCCGTTTAATTCACGGTGAAGCCCGGGGGGAGGTTTATCAAGGACAGGTTGCAGTTGGGGCAGTGGTATTGAACAGGGTGGCAAGTGCCTTGTTCCCTAATTCAATTTCCGGAGTTATCTATCAAAAGAACGAATTTTGTGTCGTTAATGATGGTCAAATTAACCTAAGTCCCAGTGAAACTGCCATTAAAGCGGCAGAAGAGACTATGAACGGCTCAGATCCGTCCAAAGGAGCGATCTATTATTGGAACCCGGTGAAAGCACCCAATAATAAATTCCTGAACAATCGGCCTATTGTGGCCAAAATCGGTAATCACGTTTTCGCCCAATAAGGTGGGAACTTCTTGGAAAGATGAAATTATTGCCACTAATTCTCGTTTATAAAACCGGGAATTAGTGGCAATAATTGTTTTAGTACCTATGATAATAATGGCAAAAATTATTCGCTAAAGCCGCGAATTCCTCGAGACTTAAGGTTTCCCCTCTCCTTTTGGGATCTAACCGGCTCCCTTCAAGTAGCTGCTGCCACTCTTCTTTTTTTAGGCGGTAGGCTGAGCTAGACAAAGCATTTAAAAGCGTTTTCCGCCTCTGACCAAAAGATGCTTTTACCAGGTTAAAAAAGACTTTCTCATCGATCACATCCACTGCAGGATGTTCCCTTTTGTCCAGTCTAATAACCGCTGAATCTACCTCCGGCTGAGGATAAAAAACCGTAGGCGGTACTGTGGTAATAAATTGAGGCTTACAATAGTACTGGACTCCGATGGAAAGCGCCCCGTATTCCTTAGTTCCCGGAAGTGCCGACATGCGTCGGGCAACCTCCTTTTGTACCATTAAAACAAGAGAGGAAAAGTGGAATCCTCCTTCCAATAAACGCATGATAATAGGGGTAGTGATATAATAAGGCAAGTTAGCTACTACCTTATAGGGCATAGCCTCCTTCCCCAACTTTTCCTCCACTAATTGGTCAAAATCCACCTTTAAGGCATCCCCATAAACTACATGGACATTTGTTTTGTCCCTAAAAATATCATTTAAAACATCTATAAGACTGCGGTCAAGCTCCAGGGCAATCACCTCGGCAGCCTTTTCTGCCAAGCTCTCAGTTAAGGCACCGATTCCCGGACCAATCTCTATCACCGCTTGATGCTCTTCAATCTCAGCAGCCTCCACAATTTTTTTGATAAATTTCGGTTCAATTAAAAAGTTTTGCCCCAAGGCCTTATGCATACGCAGTCCGTATTTATTAATTATTGCCCGTGTCTTGCTGGGCGTTGCAATCAAATTCATAGCTTCCTCCCGAAAATTAATCCCATGATTCCTATGGATCTATAATTTACCGATTCCTACCCAAATATTAAAACAACTCTTGAAACCATGGTCCAAGAGTCATTTTAATCAGTTGAACTTTATTTTATCACATAAACCTTCACGGGTCTGCGTCCCCAGTTAAGACATTGTCGCTCTGTCTCCATAAACAAATCAATGCGATTACCTTTGATGGCTCCTCCGGTATCTTCTGCCCGGCCATAACCATACCCCTCAACATAAAGTTTGCTGCCTAAGGGAATCACAGAAGGATCCACGGCAATGGTCCCTACCTTCGGTTTGGTTCCGGTACTGGTTCGGTTTCCTGTATATGTATAGGCACTAGCACTGACACGTAAGGATTTGGAGTATTCAAACCGCTCGCCTCTTTTTTCGGCACTTCCTCCACGTGAGGCCAGCTGCATGGTGCCCTGAGCCACCACTTCATTGACCGGTTTTTTGATGGTTTTTGTTTCCACTACCTCTTGACCGATCTTTTGCCCATCTTGGTATGTAACCTTAATTTTATCTTCTCTTATGCCATTTTGTCCTTTCTGAACGATACGTCGCTTGCCCCGCTCCAAAGAGGCATCATTTTTCTTCTCCACTTGATAAGCTAAAGTCTGTTTTTGGATAATGATTTCTTCTTTAATGCGATTGATGACGATGGGGGTTTCCTTTTGTACTAACTGGGATAAGGCCGGTTTTACCAGATCCATACCACCAATTTTAATGCCGGCTTTCGCCAAAACCTCCTCCACCTTCACCGGTGTTGTTAAAACCTTGGTTTCCTTACCGTCTGCTTTAATGATGACAGGAAAGGCTCTGGTAATATCAATTACCTGTCCCTCCTCCAGTTTAGCAGTTAACCCCGGCTCTACCAAATCTTCAGGGTTGATCTTGATGTTCTGCTCTGCCAGTAGTGCAGCAACATCAGATTTAAACGTTCTTGCTTCTGTCCTAACTCCGTCATCCACGATGACAACTTTTTTCTCCATTACTGCATATGCTACATACCCCATAATGATTAGCAGCATCGCAATAATTGATAATAATGCAAATTTACCCCATCGAGGATGACCTAGTTGCGCTGAAGCGTTATCCATGGTTTTTCCCCTCCGTTTTTCCTTAAAAATAAGGTAGACCTATTTTACTTGTTTTTACTCACGTTGTCAATCGTTATGACACAAATTACCATTTTACGCCTTAATATGCCCCGCTTTTCTTAAATACGACTAGAATCGTTTTATAAATGATTTTAAGATCTAACCATAAGGACCAATTATCAATATACTTAATATCTAATTTGACGATTTCTTCGAAATCAGTGATTTGGCTTCTGCCGCTAATCTGCCACATGCCGGTAATGCCTGGTTTAATGCTAATTCTACGCCAATGGTGGTTATCGTATTTGGCTACTTCGTCTAAGGTAGGGGGTCTGGTGCCGACCAAACTCATCTCCCCCTTTAACACATTAAAAAATTGAGGTAATTCGTCCAGACTGGTAGCGCGCAAAAATTTGCCGACGTTAGTAACTCGAGGATCTTCTTTCATTTTGAACATCAGTCCATTTTTTATCTCGTTTTGGTTCATCAGATCCTTTTTCTTTTTTTCTGCATCCACAGTCATGGATCGAAACTTATATAGTTTAAATACTCGTCCGTTCAGCCCCATCCGATCCTGAGCAAAAAAGGCCGGGCCTTTGGATTCTAATTTGATGGCGGGGACAATGAAGAGGGCCAATAATCCCGTCCCCAAGAGTCCGACCACAGCCCCTAAAAGATCAAAGAGCCGTTTATAAAATAATTGGTAAGCATCCAAACAAACGGAATGGAAGGTGAGCATGGGCAGGGTTCCGATACTGGACAGCCTGATTTGGGAGATTTTAAACTCAGATAATTCCAGGGCGAGACTGGTGGTTATGCCCATTTCCTCGCACATTAAAGCATATTTCTCAATTTGACTAAAATAACGAGCCGGAACGGTAAAAATAACCTCATTGACTTCTTTTTCTTTTAAAATTTGATTTAACTCATGCATCAGCCGATCATCATCTAGTCGATAATTATCCGGTTCCTGATCCAAACTGATCTGCTTTACAATTTGTAGCACCATGTCCGTCTTCTTAATAAAATAAATGTACTTGGCGGTTATCGCCTCATCGCCAATAAAAACAACTCTTTTTCTGTGTCTGGTGCCATATTTTTTGGCCAGATCGAAGGATAGATAACGTGTAAAAAGCAGTAATATAATCGTTGTGAAAATAAAAGCAGCGAAAAAGAGGCGACTTAAGATATGGAACTTGATAAAAAAGGTAAGGGCCGCTGTATTGAGACCGGATATAACCGTAGCAAAAAGAATATTGCGGAAAATACGATCTCGATATTTAAAGGTGGTAATATCATACATACCCCGGGCATACATGGTATAAATCCACGAAGTGATAAAAATGAAAAGAATCCACGCGTATTCCCATACCCCCGGTAAGTAGATAAATTGTTCTGCAATCTTGTAGGCAACCAGGTAAGATATGATAATAAAAATGATATCCAATAAATACTGTCGTAAATTTAAAAGAGAACGGCTGTTAAAGCGATACATAGTCTCCCATCCCCCCACTTATCACGCAATAAGGTTAAACTTCTATCAGTAAATGCCTAAATCATTTTCCCATAGATATGTTGAACCCATCAGGTATTGCACGGTTTTTATTCATAGGGTTTCTTGATCATAGACTATAAACACCATCAAGATCACAGATCTTTCTTGTATCCAAGATCACCTTGCCCTTTAATTTATGCATATTATCAATAATTTCCGTATGGGCTACGAGAATAACCACAATATCTACATCATTTAAGAAGGTATCCAAATCAAAATACTGATTGGGAACAATCTTTTCTTTGACCAGAGGATCGTAAATTTTTACTAAATTTCCGCATAGATGTCTTTCCATGCAACCAAGCATCTGCAGCGTAGGACTCTCTCGAATATCATCAACGTTTTCCTTATAAGTAAGACCGTACAAGCCAACCTTACCGACATCTCTCATTCCATGCTCTTTCATAATGTCATGAACGCGTTCCAATACATATTCCGGCATGGAGTCATTTATTCTTCTTGCGGCTAAAATTATATTTGCTAAACCGGGATAATCGCCAACCAGAAACCAGGGATCTACCGAAATGCAATGACCTCCAACACCCGGTCCCGGCTGTAAAATGTTAACACGAGGATGTTTATTAGCAATACGAATAATCTCATAAACATCCATTTTGTCATAACGACAAATCTTGGCTAATTCATTAGCAAAAGCAATATTAATATCACGGTAGGTATTCTCAACAACCTTCGTCATCTCAGCCGTTTTAATATCCGTAATAATAATTTCCCCCTGACAAAAGGAAGCATAAATAGTCTTAACCTGTTCAGCAATACCCGGATCATCCGCACCAATTGTGCGCGAATTATGTATTAACTCGTACAGCATATTTCCCGGTATAATTCTCTCCGGTGCATGAACAAGATGAATATCTTCCCCAATCAAAAAACCACGCGCTTCGATAATTGGGCGTATTTGTTTGTCAATGGTACCGGGAGAAACAGTGGATTCGATGACAACCGTAGCCCCTCTGATACAAACATCCATCACACTCTGTAGCGCGGCAACGACATATTGAGAATCGATTTTTTTACTAAGTTTATCAAAGGGGGTGGCGACCGAGATAATATATGTATCAGTTTTAATATAATCTTCTTGGAATTTAATCCCTGCTGCAACCGCCTGATGAAACAGATCGTCCAATCCCTGCTCTTTAAATGTTGTTTTACCCTCATTTAACGTATCAATTACTTCTTTTTTGTAATCAGTACCGACAACTTCCCAGCCGTGTGCAGCCAACATTAATACGGTCGGTAGTCCAATATATCCCAATCCTATTACATTAATCATATTCCAACCTCTTTATGTTTTTTTTGGAGGAATTTTGTTTTATAAACTAAAATAATATACTTTGCATTTCCAATTAAGTATCGTTTCCACATTCTTCCTGGCTCTTGGAGAAAACGATAAAACCATTCCAGACCCCTTTTTTGCATCCAAAGGGGAGCTCTGCCGGTGCTGCCGGCGACGATATCAAAACTGCCGCCGACACCCATGACAAAGGGAACGTTTAACTGATCCAAATATTTATTAATCCAAAATTCTTTTTGGGGAGAAGAAAAGGCAACAAATAATATATCTGAATTAGATTGAGCGATCATATTGACGATTTCAGCCTCTTCATCTTCTTTAAAATAACCGTTTCTGATCCCGGCAATTTGAATTTTGGGGTATTTTTCTTTAAAGACGCGCTTAACTTTAACAACAATTTCTTCCTGCGCACCGAAGAGGAAGATACGATAGCCTTTGATACTCGATATTTCAACTAGTTTTAAAAATAAATCAATCCCGGTTACGCGTTCTTCTAAAGGGATTCCTAATTTTTTTGCCGCCCAGACAATGGAAGCACCATCAGCATTGATGAGGGAACATGAATTCACAATTTCGGTTAATTGTTTGTCCTTCTGCATTAAATTGACTTTTGCAGCATTTATTACAACATGTTGAGTAGGTTTCCCTGCTAAAATAATACGCTCAATTTCCTTAAGGGTTTCATCAAAGGTATATGTATCTATATAGGTATTAAAGATTTTGTAACGCTTATCTTTATTCAAAGTAACCATAAAATTTACCCCTAATAAGATTCTTTAAGCGATTAATCATACACTTATCTCTGTATGACTGTATCCTATTTACTTCCTAATCGTAAATCTTTTATCATTACTGTTAATTATTAATCCTAATTCTACTATATTCTCAGTAAAAAGTCATTATATTCGAATTCTCAATCATTTTCAACATGCAGAATCACGAAATTTGGGAGGAATAAAAAGTATTCTGTAGAATTGTAAATTATTCTTCATATTAGGCATTTGTTCTCAACCAATCTCAATAAGCGGAGGAATAAGCTTGGCTAATTTATGGTGGTATCTAAACCGCATGAAAGCAATGAGCGTTTCAGAAATTATTTGGCGGCTACAACAAAGAAAACTCCAAAATAGAGAAAGAAAGACCTTTAAAAACAAAAAAATGTCCATTACAAATAAGGTTTTTAGTAAAAAGTTGGAGCAGCTTAATTTTGATGAAAGTCGCCTAGGGCTTAATTTTAATAATCAAAAATATACTCTGCAGAAGACGATAAACTTATTTGATGTCTTTGACTATGAAGTTTACAAGAAAAAATGGCATGCAGGATTTCAAACGAAAAACCAATGGCCCTTGGTATTCTCTTACGATTTAGATTATAAGCAGCGCGTTGATATCGGAGATGTAAGAACAAACTGGGAATTAAACAGACATGTGCAATTTCCTCTCCTGGCTAAAGGCTATCTCATTACGAAAGACCGGGAATATTTAATCGAATTAGTCGACTTGTTTGATGATTGGACAAAAAAAAACCCGTTTCTCTATGGGGTATCATGGACAAGTATCATGGAAATGGCCATAAGAATCAACTCCTGGATATTCTGCTACTGTTTCCTTAAGCAGGCAAAAAATGTCCCGGCCACATTGCTTGAAGAGCTTAGAGTGGGTATCATTAACATGACCGAACATATTGCCAAACATTATTCCCGATTTTCATCAGCAAATAACCACCTTATTGTGGAGGCCTACGTAATCGGCCTTTCCGGGATCATGTTTAATTATAAACCGTGGATCGAGACAGGGATCAGTATCTTGAATCTAGAGATTCTGCGCCAGAATTATTCTGACGGCATAAATAAAGAGCTCTCCCTCCACTACCAGGCTTTTGTAATGGAAGCTCTTGGCCTATTCATCCGTGTGCTGCAATTAAATGATATCCCTGTCCCCAAAAATTGGTTTGAGATGCTGAAAAAAATGAGCCGTTATGTTTCAAATTGCCTTGGAAAATTTGGTGAAGTTATTGTCTTTGGCGATAATGATGAAGGAAAAATCTTGGACCTCCAAGGAATGTCCTCCAATTATTACTATTATGTTCTGGAATTAATGGGTTTGTTGTTAGATGAAAAATACCTTGATATGTCTAAGGTTCATGAAAATATTAGGTGGATATTTTCAGACAGCGCCATTTTAAACGCTAATAATAAAGTGTTATATGACAATTCACATAGTGTCTGTTATCATGAAGGCGGTCATACAATTTTGAAAAGCAAGGATAGAAGAATACTAATCGGCATTGACCATGCGGCCCTTGGGTTGGAACCGCTTGCGGCCCACGGTCATGCGGATGCATTAAGCTTTCAAATGTTTATTGATGGCTTACCGCTATTCGTGGATCCCGGTACCTACAATTATCATTTCACCCCGGAGGAAAGAGACTATTTCAGAAAAACCATAAATCACAATACGGTTACTATTAATAATAACGACCAATCAGAAATGTTGGGGGCATTTTTATGGGGCAAGAAAGCACACACCAAGATTGATGACTGCAGATTTAATGAGAATGAAATAAGCATTGATCTTTCCCACGATGGGTATTCTCCTATTATCCATAGAAGACGCTATCAATTTAACATGGTAAATATCCTTAGAATTGAAGACTCAATAAAAAATATCCGTAATCTAACCGATTGTAGCGCAACTTTCATTTTAGGACCCGGATTTTACCCTCAGATAATCAGTAATAACAAGGTTTTAATTTTTCATGAAAATAGGGAAGTTTGTGTGAGTTTTGCGGCAAACCAGGACTATCTCATTGAAGAGCATCAAATGTGGTATTCTGATCAATATTTAAAAAAAGAACAAGTTGTGGGCATCAAAATACAGATCAAAGCAATTAAAGATTGCACACTAGTTAGCACAATTAGCATCAATTAAGATTAAACCCCGTTTGAACGGTAATAAAAGATAAAGTAGGTATCATTATGACAGCCCAGAAACTAAAAGTGCTTATGATCGGCCCCGACCCCCATGAAAAGGGTGGCATTGCTTCCGTTGTCAACCAATATAATGAAGCCGCTCTAAACCAACTCATTATTTTAAAATATGTACCGACAATGAAAAGCGGAACCAAAGTTTTTAAATTTATTTATTTTCTTAAAGGCATGATGCAATTTATCGGAAGGATTAAAAAATATGACATCGTTCATATCCATATGTCTTCCCGGGGCAGCTTCCGGCGCAAAAAATATTTTGTACAACTTGCCAAAATATTTAATAAAAAAATAATTATTCACCTGCATTCAGGAGAATTTCGTCAATTTTATTACAGCGAAAGCAGCAATAAAGGCAAAGAAGCTATAAGAAAAACATTTTCTTTAGCAAATAAAGTTATTGCTCTCTCTGAAGAGGGGCGTGTCTTTTTGTCAGAGATCTGTGATATCAATAAAATTAGCCTACTTTATAATTCCGTACAACTCCCGGAAATAACAAACAAAAACTACGACAATAATAATATCCTTTTTCTCGGCAAACTAAGTCCAGGAAAAGGAATTGATGATCTATTGGCTGTTTTGCCCCAGATTATTAATAAAAACCATCATGCCCATATGTATCTGGCCGGTAATGGTGATATTGATCGCTATAAAAGGATCTGTGTCAATATGGGCCTCGAGAACCATGTCACCTTTTTAGGCTGGGTTACCGGAGATGAAAAACAAAAATTTTTAAGGCAATGTAGCATGTTTGTCTTACCTTCCTACCATGAAGGGATGCCCATGTCTCTGCTTGAAGCAATGTCTTATGGATGCGCAGTAATTACTACATCTGTTGGAGGTATTCCTCATGTGATCAAAAATAATACAAACGGGTTATTAATTGATGCCGGTGATCAAAAAGCTTTAGCGAAATGTATTATGATTTTAATCAACAATCCTTCGATAAAAAAGAAATTAGGAAAGGCAGCACATCAAACAATATCTGAAAAATTTAACATCAATAAAACCATTGTCAGCTTAATACAATTGTATCAAATGACTATGAAGGATTAGCCTTATCTAGTTGCTCGGCAACCTTCTTATTCATACTCTTCAGATAGTCAATAAAGATGACAAAAACAAGAGCAACGAATAAACTGAGCATAAAGGTAAGGACCCCATTGTTAATAATATTGGGTGATACGGGTTCAACCGGCAACTGAGCAGCGCCTAAAATAGCCATATTATCCATCTGAGTTAAGGTAATTATACGCGTTTTTAACACCTGGGCAATGGAATCTACAACTATCTGGGCATGATAGGGATCTGTATCACGATATGCGATGGTAAACACTCGGGAATCCGAGAAAGATTCAAAGATAATCCTTTTCCTCATATCATCAAGAGAAGTATTCAACTCCCCGGTTATTTGTCCGGAAACCTCATTTTTTATTTCATTTAAAACGCTATCGGTATAAAGGATCTCTCGATAGTCATTGATGATCTCCCGGCCGGCAATTAATTCGTCATAAAGATAAACCGGACCTGAACCAGGGCTTTTGGTAATCATCATAGATATATTGGCTTCATACTTTTGGGGAATGACCCAATAACTTAAGGCCACCATTATTCCGGTACAAAGTAAAGCAAATAAGATCATATAACCCAGACTTTTTTTAATTAACTGATAATAATGAATACTCATTCCATCCCTCCACGATTATTATTCAACCGGTTGAAAGATCATGTCCTTAATTAAAACAATCAAAAAAGCGCACCCCATAGATAATACAAAAGCGAATGCCACAAGTTTTTTAAGCGAAAGTGTTGTCGGATAAGCAGAATAATCCTTATTATCCACAATGATCAGTACATTTTCATGATAATTTTTTTTGATCTCTTGCTGAAGCACGCTGACAATTGATTTAAGCACGGTCGTAGCCTCTTGTGGAGTGGCATCGCGATAACCGATGGAGAATGTTCTTGTCCCAGGAGTATCGTTAAAGATCATATAATCTCTGATACCGTCTTTGATCAAAGATTTCCCCGGATTAAATCTCTCTAAATCTTCTTTTACTAACGCTGCAAATCCATCCGTTCTAACATAGTTGCGGATATCCTTAATCAGTTCCGTGCCCAGATACAATTCTCTGGATGTATCTGCTCCCAGATTAACCCACAATGTAATGTTTGCCTCATACTGTTGTGGTGCATAATTTTGATACCCCAGTAAAATAATGGTAACACCGAAAACAAGGAATAAAATGATGAACAGGGCATTCCTTTTTAGCAAATTGATATAGTAGCTTATCTCCAAAATCAACGCCCCCAAAAATTTAAGAAAACTCGCCTTCCCTTCCCGGTGTCTCGATGCATACTAAATATATGCTGGTAAAAATATAAAAAGCCAGGTTAGGAGTGGTCATTACGTCTTGATAAAATATCCCGATAAATAAAGTCAGTAAACTAAATATTGCCACATAATGTTTTAAGCTATAAGCCCCGCTTAAAAAAACAATTTTAATGGTCATCAGCACAATAAAAAGCAACTGAGCAACCACTCCCGCAATCCCACTATCAATTAAAGTGTTAAATAATTGAGGTCTCGTCCCGCCAAATAAATTTCTTGCATGGTACTTTTCGCTAACGATACCGGATACTCCTGTTAGTTGTCCAGAAAACCCGGCACCAATTCCATAGCCAAAGGTTTTGGTAAGAGGTGATCTATCAATAATTTCATACGCGATCATCGTTTTATGATAGCGTCCCATATCCTCACTGTTCACTTCAGTCATATACTCCATGAGATACTCCTTTGAAAAAATTGTCGCAACATCCCGGTGATAAACCTGCTGATACATAATACTCGTCCCATAGAACAAGATCGCGGCACAAAATACCATAAAAAATACATTGGTAATAGTAATTTTTTTCGTCACCCACAAGGTAATGACAAACATGATCGGTATCATGACAAAAACAATTTTCGTTTCATTTAATCCTAAGGGCACAAAAAATAAAAAATACCAACCAAAAACACGTCTTCCTTGGGACAATCTATGGCACAATTCGGAAAAAAATAGAATCAAAAGAAACAGGGACATAATACCACTGGTACCATAGCCATACAGCCCTGTTACGACATCTCCGGAAGGGCTATCGCTGAAGAAGCGCTGGGTGACAGCAACGGGAATAGAAATATAACCAATAATGCGCACAATATTATTCATCCGGTAAAAAATCCGGTCACCATGATAATAGAGCAAAATCAGAAAAACAAAAACATATTTATATTGCCGCAATTGTAGTACGATCACCATTATGGGGTTGCCGTTCATAAGAGCAAGCACGGCGCTAAAAAAATAATTAAAACATAGAACCAATACTGCCAAAAAAGTGATGCGGTCAAAACCGATTGCCATACGTTTCTTTTTCACTGCAACCAGCGAATCGATCACCAGCAATAAAAAAACCAAATCATCACTAATCTTGAACAGAACACTATCAGTTATTTGAAGCAGCACCTGTGATAACATGGCAACAATAACCAATAATGAAAATCGATAATCTAGACTTTCATTCCGTTCTATGGTGTCTGTCATTTGGATTCCTCTTTTATTGTCCTTAATTTAAAATCTTCGCAAGCAGTATCTTTACCTTTAAGTAGGTAAGATCCATTTCTTTAATCACACCGACGCGTTTTAATCGGTGTACATCACATCCCGGATAATTATGCCCAGGTTCTGTCGTAACGGCGGAAGCATAGATTTCCTTAACCTTTTGTTCTATTCTATCATCCACATCGGCTAACTTACCGTCCGGATAGGCAAAATGCACCTCTTTTGAGGCTGTGACGTCAATAATTTTCTCCTTACTAAGATAAAGCTCATCTTCCAATTCCCCTAAGGCCTCTTGGGTAAGAATTCGATGGGACATAGTGTGAGAGCCAAAATCAATTCCTGCATCTGCCATCCTTTTTATTTCCTGCCATGTTAGTAATTCATTATCTTTTTTTTCTATGTGTACGCCAATTTCATTGGTGATCTGTTTGATCTTTGCCGCCCTTTCCTTGGGAGCATGATGTTTTATTTTTTGCATCAAGGTGTATGCCAGATCCATCTTATCGTTATTATTGCTTAGTTTTAGCGATAAGCCCAG
This sequence comes from Dehalobacterium sp., assembly GCA_040766325.1. Classification (GTDB taxonomy): domain Bacteria; phylum Bacillota; class Dehalobacteriia; order Dehalobacteriales; family Dehalobacteriaceae; genus Dehalobacterium. The sequence goes on from JAXGQR010000018.1 coordinate 32,340, forward strand.
ACTGGGAATATCCACTTGCCCCCAGTCTAAGAATCTTACCAGCTGCTCTACCTGATCATGCCAGAGGGTTTCTCCCGTATCGATGTATCCTGTAGGTAAGTAAATTATCGGGGTCAGCCGATACTTTGTAAAAACATCCATACCATGATCATAATTATTGCGATACCCGTCATCAAAGGTACATACCAGGTAATTACGCTTTAATTCTTTTTCTGTTCTTAATAGGTTAATGGCTTCTTTTATAGAAACTAAGCGATATTTTTGAGAACAATACTTTATTTGTTTGTCAAAGGCATCGACTGTAACACCCAGGGAAGATATAAATGCCTTTTTCCCCTGTTGAGGTTCCAGCTTGTGATAAGCCAGGATCACTACTGTTTTTTTCCGCTGATATAATAATGATAAGAAAAAATAAGCACCGGTCCAATAAATCAAATGGGCCATAATTTTCTTAAACTTTTCTCTTCTTGCTCTTTTCTTCATCATACCACGTCCTGCTTACTCAATGATTATTAATAAGGGATCCTTTTTTACGTTTCTTCAGCAGCCAGGGATAAGATATACTTTCCATATTCAGTCATGTGTAATTCTTCTCCGATACGAAGCAACTGTTCCGTATTAATTAACCCGCGGCGCCAGGCTATTTCTTCCAGGCAAGCAATATACAAACCTTGTCTCATCTGCACAGTTTCAACAAATTCACTTGCCCGAAGAATTCCCTCCGGCGACCCGGTATCCAACCAGGCTATACCCCGACCAAACTCCATAACCTTTAACTTTTTTCGCTCCAGATATACATTATTGACGGTTGTAATCTCCAGCTCACCCCGTGCAGAAGGCTTAACATTATGGGCGATCTCTACCACATCTTGATTATAAAAATATAATCCCGGAACAGCAAAATGGGATTTCGGTTGGGAAGGTTTTTCTTCCAAAGAGATTACCTGCCCATTTTCATCAAACTCAACCACACCAAAATCAGAAGGGTTTTTAACCCGATAGCCGAAAATCACCGCTCCCTCTAAAGCCTCTTGGGCTAACTGCAGCTCTATGGTCAGGTTTTGGCCATAGAAAACGTTGTCCCCTAAAATCAAGCATACCTCTTCTCCCCCAATAAACTTTTCCCCCAGGATAAATGCTTCTGCCAAACCCCTCGGTTCAGATTGGGCAATATAAGACAGGGAAATACCCAAGTGGGATCCGTCGCCAAACAGGCTCTCATAATGAGGCAGATCATTAGGGGTTGAAATAATTAAGATCTCCTTTATCTTCGCCAACAAGAGAACTGATAAAGGATAATAAATCATCGGTTTGTCATATATTGGCAATAGTTGTTTTGAGACCACCCGGGTCATGGGATATAATCTGGTTCCTTTTCCGCCGGCTAAAACAATGCCCTTCATTGCAATCACCTCTCCAGAATGATCTGGCATATCCTTCCTACATCATCTAAACTTAGGTCACCGTACAAAGGGAGGGTGAGGACTCGATCACCGATATATTGAGCCACCGGCGTTTCCTCTGCCCTAAATTGTCCTTGGTAACATGAAAAACTGTTCGTTAAAGGATAGAAATATTTACGGGCAAGAATATTTTCCTTTTTTAGGGCTGCTGCTACCTCATTCCGGGTTTTCTTAAATTTCTTTTCGTCGAAAATCACCGGAAAATAAGCGTAATTAGAAGTGACGCCCTTTTGTGGAACAAGGCACCTCAAGCCCTCAATTCCATCCAGATGTTGCCGGTAGCAGCTTGCAACTTCTTTACGGCGGGCAATCTGATGGTCAAGATGACGAAGATTGCAGATGCCCATGGCCGCCTGAAACTCATTCATTTTTGCGTTTGTTCCAATTTCAGTTACATCTTCGGGGGATGAAATGCCAAAGTTTTTTATATGATGCAACTTTTCCCCAAATCTATGGTCAGAGAAAGTTAACGCTCCCCCTTCAATGGTATGGAAGACCTTAGTGGCATGAAAAGAAAACATGGAGATATCACCAAAGCTACCAATGCCCAGTCCGTTAATTTTGACACCAAAAGCATGAGCTGCGTCATAAATCACCTTGAGACCATACTTTTGGGCAATTTGATCAATTTTCTGAACATCACACACTTGACCGTAAACATGTACCGGAACAATAGCCGATGTTTTTTCCGTAATCAAAGCTTCTAGCTTAGATGTATCCAGGGTAAAATCCGCAGGACTAATATCACAAAAAACAGGCGTAAGCCCCTTACGCACCAGGGCATGGGTAGTGGAGGCAAAGGTAAAAGGTGTGGTAATTACCTCGCCGGTGAGCTTTAAAACCTCAATGGCGCATTCTAAAGCCAGATGGCCGTTTGTAAACAGGCTAATATTTTTTACATCTAGATAATCCGCCAGTAAACCTGTTAATTTCCGGTGCAAAGGCCCCATGTTGGTAAGGAGACCGGTATCCCAAATAGAAGCGATTTCTCCAAGATATTCTTCAATAGGAGGTAAGACCGGACGGGTGACCGGAATAGATCGTGGTTTCATATTATTCTCTCCCCTTGATCCTTCATGATACGATCAATCTTTTTTTCTCAGATCTTTAATGGTGGCTAGTATATAGGTCAAGCTCTCCAACCTTAGCAAATATGCAACAATAAAATAGAAAGCTGCGCCCAAAGATATTTGCCAAAACAAGGGTAAATTAAGTAACAAAGAAATAAGAAAAACCACTCCGCTCATAGCGATAGAAAGAAGCAAAGGTGGCATAAGATCCTTGACCTGCTCCTGAAAGGCATAATTAAATAAATACTTATTGGGCCAGGCATTAATTATTGTCCCAATGACAGAACTTAAGGCTTGTCCTGCCACCATGAAATAAATCCCAAAGGGTATGGTACAAGCAATAATTAAAGCGAATAAAGCTTTCTTAATTACTTCCAGCCTCAGAAAAATATCGCTGCGTCCCAGGGCATTAATTGCTTGTAAGTTTGCCGTATGCACAGGCCAAAATGCAAAAGAGATGCAAAGAAGCTGTAAAAAAGGAACACATGGCAGCCATTTCTCTGTAAAAATAAGTAAAATCATCGGCTTGGCTACAGTGGCCAAACCAAACATCATGGGAAAGACAAGAAATGCACTGGAAAGCATGGACCGCCGCATCATTGCTTTAACACGCAAAGGATCATTTTGATGATGTGATAAGGCGGGAAACATCACGCCGGTAATCGCGCCATTTATGTTATTTACCAGCATGGCCGGGATGCTTTGACCACGGTTGTAAAAACCCAACATTGTTTTTCCATATAATTTACCAATTACGAGGGGATATATATTGTTAAAAATCGTATCCAACAATCCTGAACACAACAGCTTAGAACCAAAACCGAACAGCCCCCTAAGCCTTGAAAAAGAAAACAATAATCGGGGCCGCCAGCGAACACTCAGCCACAAAATAACCGTGGAAACTGCCTGTCCGGTAATCTGAGAAAACACCAAACTCCAGATACCATAACCTTGATAGGCCATTGTTATTCCTACCGTACCGGAGGCTAGGATTCCTCCAATGCTGACCAGAAAACTCTTCTTAAATTTCATTTCTCTGGCTAAAACAACATATTGAATGTTATTTAAGGCACCGAAAATAACAATCAAGGACAACCAACGGAAGATCGAAGTGATCATCGGTTCTTGATAAAATTCGGCAATCAGGGGGGCCGCCCCAAGAAAGAACAAATAAATAAATCCGGCAATAATCAGATTAATAAAAAATACCGATGAATAATCCGTTGCATCGACTTCTTCTTTTTGAACGAGAGCCGAGGTCAGGCCGCTTTGCACAAAAGTATCTGCCACAGCAATAAAAACTGTAATTAAAGCGATAATTCCAAAATCTCGCGGCAGCAATAGTCGGGCTAAAACGATGGATATAATGAAATGAATAACTTGGGTACTGCCCCGTTCCATAAAACGCCAAAACAGACTGCCTAAGACGGCCTTTTTATATTCTCTTTTATTAAGCTCTTTAATTGATTTAGTCATAACAAAATTGTATCAAAGCTTGGAATTTTACTTTAAATAACTGGTTCACGACGGTCTCGATCCTCCTAAAAAATATATAGCTAACATCCGGCAGGCCTCTTCCAGGTTAGGTAAGCAATTGAGGTTGAGGGATTTTTATTTTAGTGCTTGATGATGTTCGGTCTCAACGTGAAACAGATGTTTTTTTACTAAGCGCCGAAAATTCTCATAAATACGATTCATGCCAGGTATATACCAACAAAGACAGTATTCAATTTTATCTTTTAGAACTAATTGGTTAAACAGCTCTTTAATTTCTCTATCTTGCAAATAATATTTGTTTCCCAGTAACGCACATATCTCTGTACACCATTCCAGTTTCTTCTTTTGAACCTCATATGACCATTTACCATGGGAAAATGTATTAAATTCATCTAATGTCCTGACCATTCCTTGGAGATGATGCACCTTATCTTCCCTGGAAGCCTCATGATTAAATTTTGTAACCCACGAACCGAGAACCCAAAGATTGCGCACAGACATAACTTCATCTATATAACCAATTCTCCCGGAGGCCAACATCACTAGGGAGAAAGCAAAATCACCTACCGGCGCTTCATGATAAAACCGGGGTGGATTTTTCATTAAATCACGTACATAGACCACAGAAGCTGTAGGACATTTAGGGCCTCCTCCATAAAAAAAATAATTCTCGGGCAAAATTTGTGTTTTGTTATAAGGACGAATATAAGCGACCCTGGTATTAGTTCTAACATCGATGACTTCTGCAGCGTGAAAAGACATACTGCATTCCGGATGTGCTTCCATGAAGTCCACCTGTTTTTGCAGTTTTAGGGGATCGGTCCAATAATCATCCCCCTCACATTCAGCAATATATTTACCGGTGGCTTTTTCATAGACACGGCGGTAATTTTCACTCATGCCCACATTTTGATCTGAGGTGACTAATTTAATCTTATGGGGATATTGGTTAGCATAGCTTGCTGCAATTTTCCGGGTGCCATCAGTGCTGCAATCTTCTCCAATCAGGATTTCAAAATCAAAATCTGTTTGTTGCATTAAAAAACCTTCGATAGCGTCTCTAATATAATTTTCCTGATTGTAGGTAATACAAATCACACTTACCAAAACAGACATAGACATGCACCTCCTATATTTAATCCCCGGCATAAACCTTTCTCAAATGGGCAATCAATACCTTGCCTTGCTGTTCCCAGGTATATCTCCTGCTCACAAAATCGCGTAAAGAATTTGATTGAGCTTGCAAGAATCCAACCTTCTCACAAGCCTCAGTAATCCCACTGACAAAAGCTTTTTCATCATCACCTTTGGTATAAATAATACCATCCATATCGCCTAAAACATCTCGATGCGCAGGTATTGGTGTCAATAGCACCGGCTTGCCGCAAGCAAGATATTCAAATACTTTCAGAGGGCTAGACACATTCCATTCTATGCGATTCGGGAGTGGACTAACACAAATGTCAGCTTCATTAATTAAGCCCGGCATCGCTTCATAGGGCTGAAGTCCCAAGAAACGAACATACTCTTTTATTACCAAATCATCCGTGCATTTTTTAATAAACTCAAGCTCCGGTCCATCCCCGGCAATAGTTAAAAATATATCCTTGTTCCCATCCTCAATGACCTGGGCAAAGGCATTAATAAATGTCAAAATACCCCGTTTAATCGTAATGTGACCATGATAAAAAAAATGTAGAGGTTTTGTATCTTCTAGCTTATGCGGTAAAACTTTAAACAACTCTGTATTAACGGCAGAAGACCAAATAACATCATCCGGAAAATGGAACTTAAATTCTTTTTCCACTTCACTTTTTAATGTTTCGGTAATAAAGGAAAAACTGTCCGCTTTTTTTAGAAACCATTTAAGCATCAGAGTCCAAAATATATATCTATCTAAATGGCCTTTCCATGAAACAATATCACAAGGTAAGGTGCGAAAGTCCAGATGAACCTTTGATTTCTTCTTTTTAGCCGCAAGAGACAGAGCTAGGGCCGCCGGCTGGCAGATCAATAAATCACCCGGCTTTAATTTTTTTAACAGAAACAACCACATACGAAAAATCAAAACCGGACGAAATAAAAAAGGAACTGCCGGTACATAAATATATTGAAAATGATAATTCAAATCTTCAGGGATGAATTTACTTTTCTTAAAACTGGTCATAAAACAAACCTGATAACCATTGTGCGCTAATTCCTTACATATTTCGATGAATGTTGATTTATCAGTCTTTAGATCAAAATAATTTAAATCAGCCCAAAAGATCCTTTTCATGATCCACATCCTGTCATTTGCGATGTTTACCTACATAGATTATCTAATTTCAATGGAATCATAATAAACTACTCTTCTACCCAAAGGCGAGTTTTCTGGATTTTCTGCCCAATCCCATTTATAGATTCCTAACTTCATGTAAACGCCCATTTGATCATTTTTGGTATTAGGCACCCCTGTTCGAGCAAAGATTCTTTTCCCGTCTTTAAATATTTCCAACAGAGGTTTCTGAGATTTTTCCCAACCCCACTTAACATGAAATGTCCAATCTACCCATTTACCTTTATCCGCATGGTAGCGGCCTATAGTTACATATTCATATAATTTCTCCTCTTTTATCCTTTCGTGGGTAGACAAGGGGGATTGATCCCAGACCCGTCCAATCTGATAAAACCCGTTAATGGTCATCAGAGCCAAAGAAGGGGAAAGCCATTCTTCACCATAATCGGGAACATCATGCCATTGAGCAATAATTTCCCCGCTGGCAGGATCAATTCCGTAGTCCTCATCCCCTCCTAAAGGAAGAAAGGTGCTAAAAGAGTACCAATGTTCCGTTAAAGGTGGCTCCGGGGGTAGGGATATTTCAGCCCTTTTACTGCCATCAACATTAAGATCATTTCTTCTTAATTCCAACCGCAGAGCATAGGATCCTTCCCTGGCCGGGGATTTACGATTGCTGCGGAATAATCACGATTTGCAAACTTTTGTTGCCAGAGGTCCTTTTAAATGACCGGATTCAAAGTTTTCCCTAAAAGCACCGGCATATCAGCGGGTATCATCAACTTCTTCGGCCGGTAATCGCCTAAGGGTAAGAAAAAATAACTAAACAAAAGGCCGAACAATATGATAATCAGAAAATTCAGGAACCATGCCTTTCTTCTTTTCCTCATATCCCTCTGGTAAAACTCCCTTATTAATTTTTATCCGGATAATCCCCCTTGGCAGTATGAAAATCTAGCTTTTTGACTACCTTGCCACAGAGTAATAATGTCGATGCCAGGAAGATATTACGAGATTTAAACGCCCAGTATTTACATTTCAGATCCAGGGGTCTTGATTTAATGTCACTTTTATTAATGCTTTTTATGGCATTAAAAACTTTTTCATCGTTAATAATTTGCGCCATTCTTTTGAACTTTTGTAATATATTTATATCTTCATGATGCAAAATCTTAACCATGGAATCATAAGCCAGTTCCACGCATCTGATAGCAGCTAATGATAAATAAGGAGCTGTCTCCATGCCCCAAAGCCCCATATGGGTTAATATTTTCTCGTGTAAATCCATCCTCAACTGAAAATAGTTATCAAGTGAGCGACGGCGGCTACTCCCGGAATAATTTCTATAAAAATATAAAGGTTGATCGATTTGATAACAGCGTCGCATATAGGTAAAGACATCCAAATAGAAATAATAATCTTCTTGTAAAAGAAGCCCCTCCACAAATAAAATATTATTTGCCTCTAATAATTTTCGGTCATAAATTTTATTACAGCATGAGGTGAAAATTTCTCCTTTAATGGCGGGTAAGTATATTTCTTCCCGGATATTAGATTGATCTACGATCCCCGGTGAGATAAACAACTTTTCCTCCTGTTCTCTTCGCCTCAGCGTAGCATCTTCGTAAAAGAAGGAAAAATTGCAGGATACGATATCACACTGCTGCTCTCGACCTACATCATAAAGCACCTGAAACATGCTGGGATCAACCCAGTCATCTCCATCTACAAATCCTACATACTCACCCTTAGCGCATCTAAGGCCTGAGTTTCGCGCCGCACTTAACCCGGCATTTGACTGATGAATAACCTTGACACGAGCATCTTTTGCAGCATACTCGTCACAGATCCTCCCGCAGTGATCCGTAGACCCATCATCAACCAAAATGATTTCGATATTTCTTAAGGTTTGCGCCAACAATGAATCAATGCATTGATATAAATATTTTTCTACATTATATATTGGAACGACGATACTTACAGCAATAAATGCCATCAGATTCTCATCCTCGTTTACTTTAATTAAACGCCAACTCTTAACTTGACTAGTGAATTTCTGGCCCAGTTTTCCGCTCTACTAATGCATGACTTAAGCTAAGTTCCCCAGGTTAAAATATACACCCTTTATATGATTATAGCACAATGTCCAAGTTTGGGAAAACAGATAACTAGATGCCACCACCCTTTTTCAAAAAAAAAAAGTCTAACTACACGAGATAGTTAGACTTGCTTTATTTATGCTATTTAACTTTCTGATCATACATTATTTTATCGATATATTATCATAATACACGACTCTCTTATCAATTTTTGATATCTTAGGATTTTCTTTCCAATCCCACTTGTAAATACCTAATTTCATATATACGCCGCGATCATCATTAGTGGTATTCGGCACACCATTTCGCTCAAAAACTTTTTTTCCGTCTTTATATACTTCTAGGATCGGATCTTGGGATTCATGCCAACCCCACTTAACATGAAAAGTCCAATCAACCCATTTTCCTTTATCGTCAAGATAGGACCCAATGGATTCATATTCAAAATTGCCTTTGGCCCTCATGGAACTATTCGTAGAAAAACGAGCATCGTCCCAGCATCTGCCAATTTCATATTCACCGCGTACAGTAGCAAAATACAGGGGAGGTGAGGTCCAAGCTTCTCCTTCATCAGGTAAATTATGCCATTGAACTAGGATTTCTCCGCTATTGTTATCCACAGCATAATCTTCATCACCGCCGAGAGGAAGATATGTACTAAAGGAATACCAATGTTCTTCCAATGGTTCTTCAGTGTTTAATGCTAGTTCTGCCCGTCTGCTTCCACTAACATCGGCATCCTTTTTGCGTAGCTCCATGCGCAAGGAATAATCTCCTTCACTGGCGATCGTATCGACAACATTTAAAGCATGTCCATTTCGAGCAATTTCCTTATTCCATTCTCGCGAAATACTTCCCGATTCAAAGCTATCAAAAAATGTATACGTCTCTGCTACTTCTTCTTCAGGCTCGACTGCCTCTTCTGCAGGCTCTGTTACTTCTTCTTCAGGCTCGACTGCCTCCTCTTCGGGCTCCGTTACCTCTTCCTCAGGCTCGACTGCCTCTTCTGCAGGTTCCGTTACTTCTTCCTCAGGCTCGACTGCCTCTTCTGCAGGTTCCGTTACCTCTTCCTCAGGCTCGACTGCCTCTTC
>JAXGQR010000019.1:0-39522 GCA_040766325.1 Dehalobacterium sp.
ATCCGCCTTTTCCTTTAGACTATTGCATCTTTTAGTACTAATACCTCCTTCTTGGTTATTTTTAAACTACGCATTTATTATACAAGATAATTCTATATACCTCGTAATACAATACAATTCTGTAGTTTGTATAATCAAAACATTTCAGTACTTTAGTAAAACAAATTATTTCACCAGAAACGGTAAATCCTAATATCTGTAGTAATTAATCTTGCAAATAGCCAAAGACTTACGTCCCTACATTGGTCATACTTATGATGGAAAGGATATTAAAATTAAAAGGAACACAGAGGCTGTATTTCCTCTTTGTTCCTTATTATTACATACTAATCGTCTGTAAAACCCTACTGATAGAAGTTTTACTTTAACTGTAATCTATTCCTTGTTTTAACAGATATTTGGTCTCATAAATGATTACACTAAGGTTCCAGAGGTTCTAGTAGCTCCAATGGCTTCACGGTAGGTCCGTCGATAATTTCTCCCTGATACGAGAATCGAGAACCATGACAAGGACAATCCCACGATTTTTCCGCTGAATTCCAATGGAGTTCGCAGCCTAGATGAGTGCAGGTGGCCTGCTTCATCTCGATAAGCCCCTGTTCTTTGGCCGTTTTTCTCAATGATTTTTCCTTCCCCCTTTTTGATTTCTTCCTCCAGAGGTAATGGGGAAGTTTTCCCGTCAATAAACTGTTTGGCCACATCAAAATTTTCTACAATAAAATTCTTGGCCGATGATGTATTCATCTCTCTGCTGGGACAATACACATCCTGCCAAGGATTTTTTCCTGTTATAATCAAATCTCTAAGAAGCATCCCGGCAACTGTACTGTTGGTCATGCCCCATTTGGCAAAACCGGTAGCAACAAACATATTAGGCGTTTTTGTCGTGAACTGCCCGATATAGGGAATCCCGTCAAGGGTCATGCAATCCTGAGCCGACCATCGATAAGGAATCCCCTCTACTTGAAAATGATCTCCGGCAAATTGTAATAACGTTCCGTAATGCCCTTGGGTATCCCCCCCTTGACCGGTCTTATGAGACTCCCCACCGACAAAAATAAGCTCACCTTGCTTTGAACCTTGAGCACGGAGGGAACGGGTCGGATTCTCTGCAGTGATGTACATACCTCCGGGAAATTGATCTTTGGCCTTGATGGCCACCACATAGGATCGCTCTTGATAAATACGTGCCATATATAAACCGGCTTTATTGTAACAGGGATAATGGGAAGCAATGATTATTTTTTCTGCGGTAACACGCTTTCCTTGATCTGTGGAGATTACATAAGGGTTTTCGCCATCGATATCTACCACTCTGCTGCCCTCAAAAACATGACTTCCGTCTCCGGGAATTGTTGCCGCTAGAGGAAGGAGGTATTCCCTGGGATGAAATTGGGCTTGCCCGTCAAAACGCATCCCCCCTTTTATGGGAATAGAAGGAAAGGGAATGCTCTCCACATAGGAAGCCTTAATCCCAGCTTCAGATGCAGCATCGATCTCATTATGAATCTGCTGCACATACTGATCCTGTTGAGTATAAAGATAGGCAGGCTGGGGCTCAAAATCACAATCAATGTTATGTTCCCGGATGATCGCTTCAATCGTGCGAATCGCCGCTTCATTAGCCGCCCCATATTGCTGGGCCAACTCTACACCCATTTGATTCTTAATCTTGGCATAAATTAGATGGTGCTGTGAAGTGATTTTGGCTGTGGTATGACCGGTAGTTCCTTGAAGAATATGATCACCCTCCAGAACAGCTACTTTTAGCCCTGCTTTTTTGATCATGTAACCGCAGGAAAGCCCTACCATCCCTCCCCCAATGATCGCCACATCCACTTTGATATCTTCCTCTAAAGAGGGGTAATTCGTTTTCGGCGTTGAATCCAGCCAATAAGATTTTGTGGGGTTGATAAAAACCTCTTCGATGATTTCCTTATCGATCTCCATCCTTTTCCTCCTATTACAAATTCCCGCTTTTTGTCGATTAAATCAAAAGAAAAATCGGGTGGTCTCTTTACCCGATTAGTATGGCGAAACTTATTTATTTTATGCGATCAGTTACGTTTTAGTCTCGTCTTTTAATTAATGCTTTAGCCTGAAATGTGATTACCATCTGGTTTTCTTGATTCCAGGCAGTGACCCTATAACAAAGGATTCCCCGTCCTTTTTTTCTGGAAGGTATTTTATCGACAATCTCCATCTCACTATGTAATACGTCGTTGGCACGGACCGGAGCCGTCCATTTTAAATAATCAAAGCCTAAACCTCCAATAATTTCATCGAAGACAACTTTCGCTTTGATAGATTTGCTGTGGATTGCACATAAGGTATGGTATCCGGAAGCAATGATTCCTCCATAAATGGATTCCGTGGCAAACTCAGAATCCACATGAATCGGTAAAGGGTCATACTCCATAGCAAATCTATGAATTTCTTCCGCTGTTAAAACTACCTCCTCTAAAGGAATTTTTTGTCCGATGATCAGGTCCTCATAATACATTTACTTGCCTCCATTCTACAATAAAGCAACTTGAAAAAATAGATTAATTTTATCTTATCACAAATGCTTTTACTTGTCCTCAAAATATTTTTGCTTCCCGTTTTAATCACTTGCATTTTGCTTAAGAGCAATTTATGATAAATAATATACCAAAATTTTCTTAATAAGGAGCTGATCCAAAATGGATGTATTTGAAGCCATTGCTAAAAGAAAAAGTGTCCGTGCCTATACCACGGAGCAAATTTCTCAGGAAGCACTGGAAAAGATCATTGAAGCCGGTCAATGTCCTCCCAACGCTGGACCCTACCAAATTTCTGTGATACAAAATCCTGAATTGGTAAAAAAGATGAACGAGCTAACAGCGGATGCCATGCGTAATTCCGGCAACGAATTTTTTATCAGCAGAATCTCCCTTCCTGGCTACGAACCTCTATACGGAGCTCCCACGGTGATTCTCCTTTCTGAGCCATCATCCAGCCCCTTTGGAAACGTGAATACTGCCTTAGCCGCGGAAAATATGATTCTCGCTGCAACGGGTCTTGGCCTGGGAAGCTGTTTTCTCTTTACACCTACTTTAGCCTTCGTCGGAGATAAATCAGGCGCTTTGGCGAAAGAAGCAGGCATTCAGGAAGGATATTCCGTAACCTGCGCTGTTATTGTCGGACACTCCGGAGGAGATGCATTTTCTACACCTACGAGAGAGAAAAAAGGTGTCGTGAATTACGTCAGATAATCAGAGTTATGCTATTGTGACAACCTGTTATTAAATATTTTTATTTAATCAAGAACAGACATTAAAATTTATCCATAACAAAACGGCGCTCTGCTGAACGCCGTTTTGTTTTTGCCAATGTCGGGTCCAAGATACTTACCTCTTGCTCTTGTAGCAGGAAAATAGCGTAATAAAACGAATACAGTAGAAAATGAAAATAACCGTAACCTTTAGGGGAGGATTCCAGTATATGACATCATCTAGCAAAACACTTCATCCTTTGAAAATTTGGTTCTTGGCCATTCGGCCCAAAACCTTACCTGCGGCAATGGGCCCGGTCATTGTAGGAACTGCCTTAGCCATCGGTGATCAAGCATTTCGTTTCGGCCCTGCTCTGGCTGCCCTAATGGGGGCTCTCCTGCTCCAAATCGGCTCCAATCTGGCTAACGATGTTTTTGATTTTAAAAAAGGCACAGATACGGAAGAAAGAACCGGCCCTTTAAGAGTCACTCAGGCCGGACTGCTCACCCCCCGCCAGGTACTGGGTGGTATGATCGCCATTTTTATTATTGCGATAATGATCGGTTTCTATCTCATTTGGGTAGGAGGATGGCCTGTACTGGCCATTGGTGTTGCCTCGATCATCTGTGCCATCGCCTATACGGGAGGCCCTTTTCCCCTGGGCTATCACGGTTTGGGGGAGGTCTTTGTCTGTATCTTCTTTGGCCCCGTTGCCCTCTGTGGTACCTATTATGTGCAGACCGGAACCGTCGTCCCCGCTGCCTGGTGGGCTTCCATTTCTATGGGTCTCTTAATCAGCGCTATCAACGTGGTCAATAATTATCGGGATTTGGAAACGGATCGAAAAGCAGGCAAGAAAACCCTGGCTGTTCGCTTAGGACCTTTTGGTGCCCGTATGGAATATTATTTGTTGCTGGCTGTGGCTATGGTCACTCCTTGGGTGATGTGGTTTCTTAATCTCACCTCGGCATGGATTTTTTTATCCTGGCTTGCCGTTCCTCTCATGCTTCCCCTAATCAAGGATATTCAAACAAAAAAGGGCGTTCCCTTGAACGCCACTTTAGCCGGTACGGCTCGATTGTCTTTGATTTTCGGAATACTTTTTTCTATAGGGTACATCCTGGGATAAACTAAACTTTTGCCTTAGTGTCAGTTAGTTATTGGATAAAGTCTTCCTAGCATATTCTCCTAATTTTGAGGTTGTCGTCATACTGCCTCTTGAGAGAGGAGAAATCTTCTATTTATAAATGTTTCCAGGCACAAAGTTTCTTTTCGGCCACATCTAAAAGCAGATAGAGTACAAAGCCCATTAAACTCATGGCAATAATCCCCGCGAACATCTCCTCATAATTCATACGGCTTAAACTATCCATAATGAAAAAGCCAATGCCTTTTTGGGTGGCATAGGTTTCCGCCAGAAAAAGCACCGCCAGGGCCGTCCCTAAAGCCAGTCGAAGAGAGGTTAAGATCACCGGAAGACAGGCAGGAAAATAAACATGACCGTACAGGGCAAAGGTACTTGCTCCCAGAGACTGCACCGAGGAAACATAGCCTTGATCCAGATTTTTGGCCCCGTCCCGGGTGGTAACCAGTATTTGATAAAAAATGATCAGGGTGATAAGCACAATTTTAGACAGATCTCCCATCCCCAAAAGAATTAAAAAAACCGGCATTAAAACCACTTTTGGGATGGGATAAGTCAGGTAAATAAAGGGCGCAACCTTTTCATCAATCTTAGAATTTTTGCCCAAGAATAGTCCCAAGGGCACCGCCAGTACCGTGGCCAGGAAAAGACTCACCAGTACCCGGTACAAGCTTACCCCCAAATGAATCAGCAAATCTCCCCGCATGCTAAGGAGCAAGCTTTTAATGGTATCTATCGGCTCGGGAACAGCAGGGTTTCCCAAGGCAAGGGCCAAAATCCACCAAGCGGACATGAGCACCACTGCGCTATAGAGAAAAGAGAGGAATCCCCCGTTCTTTTTAATCATTTCCGCTGCACCTGCCTTCCCTGGGTTGGTGGAGCAGAGAACGGAGATAAGTGGCCATTTCTAAAAACTGCACCTTACCTCGTAAATCATAATTTCCCGCCAAAGGATTTTCCACCTTTTTCATAATCTGTCCGGGACAGGCTGACATGACAAATATTTTTTGTCCTAAAAAAACGGCTTCTTCGATATTATGGGTAATGAGCAGGGTGGTTAAATGAGTTTCCTGCCAGATGGCCAGCAAAAAATCCTGTATTTCTTCCCGGGTTAAAGCATCTAAAGAAGAAAAAGGCTCGTCCATCAACAGGAGCTTGGGCTCCAAAACCAAAGAACGGGCAATTGCTACCCGCTGCCGTTGGCCGCCGCTTAGCTGACTGGGAAAACGCTCTGCCAATTGCAATAAGTCCATCTTCCTCAACATAGCTTCCACTCTTTGTTGCATTTCTCCGGGCTCTTTCTTCCGGAAACGAAGGCCCAGCATGACATTTTCCCAGACCGTCTTCCAAGGTAAGAGTCCGTAATCCTGCAGGATCAAAGAGGTTTCTCCTCCGCTCACAGGCGTCTTGCCATCAATCCCCACCCAGCCCAAATAATGGGGATTAAGACCGGCTAACACATTGATTAAAGTGCTCTTACCGCAGCCGGAAGGACCGATAATCACACCCATTTCTCCCTGATCAAGAAAAAGATTGACCCCATCTAAGGCGGAGACCTTTTCCCCTTGATGGAGGTAATCCACTGTCAGGTTCTTAATTTCCAAGTAATGTTCAGCTTTCATGGCCATGCCCCAGTCCTCTTAAATTATATTTCTTAAGATTGATAAAGGCCGTCTCCAGGTCCTTGGGCTCACCTTCCATCAGATAATGTAAGAGGACCTGACGAAAACTGCCCACTAAGGCGATGGCACTAACCAAAGTGTCCCCTTCCGGTAAGCGTCCTTCCAACTTCAACTCCTCCAGATCCTTTTTAGTCCAGCGAACAAACTCATTTTCGATTTTGAGCAATTTTTTTTGAAAGGAGGTGCTAATCCCGGGAACCTGTACCAATAAAATTTTAGCCATAGTTCTTTCCTTCAAAAAAACCTGAAAGCAAACATCTATGGAGGCTTGGAGTTTATCAAACCCATCAGTATATTTTTTCCGTTCATTTTTAATGACGGTTAAAAGCTCTTGAAACATTTCGTCTACAACAAATTGTATCAATTCTTCTTTATTAGCGAAATAAAGATATACCGTACCCGTAGCAATCTTTGCTTTTTGAGCCAAGGCCTTTATAGAGGTTCCCTGGTAACCTTTTTCTGCAAAGAGTTCTCGAGCCGCCTTAATAATGTCCTCTTTTTTTTGCGCCATTTTCTCTTGGGTTCGTCTCGTCTCTCGATATGCCAAAAGCCCACCCTCTTTATCCATATAATGAATATGAGTTCATATTATACGCTACTGAAATTCTTGTCAATATTGGTATCAGTAGACAGAGTTTTGATATTAGGGGCAGTTAGTTATCTAAGAATCGTACAAATGGCAAGCTACAAAATGACCCGGTGCGGCTTCCTGCAGAATCGGTTTTTTCTGACGACAAATTTCTTTTCCATAAGGGCATCTTTTTTCAAAAGGGCATCCCGGGGGCGGATTATAAGGGCTGGGTACTTCCCCGGAAAGCACTATCTTTCTTTTTTCTCCTTCCTCTTTAGGATTAAAATAAGGTACTGCAGCAAGAAGAGCTTTGGTATATGGATGAAGGGGATTTTGATAAGGATCCCCGGCACCGGACATTTCCACCAGGTTACCCAGATACATTACGGCGATGCTGTGAGATAAATAGCGCACCATGGACAGATCATGAGAAATAAACAAATAGGAGGTCTTCGTATTTTCCTGCAGTCTTTGCAGCAGGTTGACAATTTGCGCCTGCATAGACACATCCAATGCTGAGATCGGCTCGTCGCAGATAATACATTCCGGCTGCACCGCAAGAGCCGGGCAATACCAATACGCTGCCTTTGGCCCCCGCTGAATTCATGGGGGTAACGACGGCTATCCTCCGGGTTTAGTCCTACCAAATGCAATAATTCCAGGATTCTTTCTCGTCTTGCTTTTCCCAGATATAATTGATGAATATCCATACCTTCCCCAGGATACGTTCCACTGTCATCCTGGGGTTCAAGGATGCATAAGCATTCTGAAAAACCATTTGCACCCTTTTCCTGAAATTTTTCAGGTCAACCCCTTTCATTTGATGCACATCCCGATCCCGATACATCACCTGACCCTCTGTAGGTTGATAAAGGCGGATAATCGTTTTCCCTAAAGTAGATTTGCCGCAGCCGCTTTCCCCTACCAGGCCCAAAGTTTTCCCAGAGTACACGGAGAAGGAAATACCATCTAATGCTTTTAGCACAGAATTTCTTCTAAAATAAAAATACTTTTTGAGATTTTCTACCCTGATTACTTCTTCCTGTTTAGCATTCATTATTTCATTCTCCCAAAATCATTCTTTTTGCCTGAGGATGATGCAACCAGCAAGCCACCCTGTGTTTCTCTCCCGAAGAACACCCCAGTGAACCTCCTCCGGAGCTAACCGACAACATACTTTCATGGCATACTGACACCGCGGAACAAAAGGGCAGCCTTGAGGCGGGCAAAACAAATCCGGAGGCTGACCGGGAATGATGTTTAGCTTCTCAACACCCTCCTGACTTATACGAGGCCGGGATTTTAACAGTCCCTGAGTGTAAGGATGCAGGGCTTGATAAAAAACATCCTCGATCCTTCCTGCTTCCATGATTTTTCCTCCGTACATGACCAGCACCTGATCTGCTAACTGCCCTGCCACTCCAAAATCATGAGTGATCAAGAGCAGGCTCATCTGAAACTGTTCCTTTAAATGGCTGAGTAAATCAATAATCTGAGCCTGAATCGTCACATCCAGGGAAGTAGTAGGTTCGTCTGCAATCAAAAGCTTTGGGCTGCCGGCCAATGCCATGGCCAGCATCACCCGTTGTCTCATACCACCGCTAAATTCATGTGGATATTGATTAATGCGCTTGTCTCCCTGATAAATGCCGACAAAATCCAATAGTTTAAAGACTTCCTTTTGAACTTCCTTTTTACTCAGTTTTCTCCTGTAAAATAACGACTCTCCAATTTGTTTGCCGATCTTCATAGTAGGATTCAAGGATGTCTCAGGATCCTGAAAAACAATGCCCATTTCCGAGCCTCGATACCCTTCCATCTGCCGATCCGTCAATTGGGTAAGGTCTATCCCATTAAACAGGATTCCCTCCCCTTTTATCACTCCGGGAGGTGAAGAGATTAAGCCCATTAGGGCATGGGCGGTAACACTTTTCCCGCAGCCTGACTCCCCTACAATGGCCAGGGTTTCCCCGGGTTTAATGGTAAAATTCACGCCTCGCACCGCTTGTACCACTCCACCATATGTATTAAATGATACCTCCAGGTTTTTTACCTCCAGCAGGTTCATCATGGCCCCTACCCCTCTTTTCTCCTACATCCCTTGATAATTGATTAGAGAATAATCAATTCCTTGGTGGTCTGGGTAATAATCTCACAGCCTTCCGGCCTTACCACCACGCTGTCCTCAATACGCACACCGCTCCAATGAGGCAGATAAATGCCCGGCTCCACCGTTACCACAGACCCGACAGATAAGAGATGGTCAGAACGGGGATTTAACACCGGATCTTCATGGATTTCCAGACCGATGCCATGACCCAGACCGTGGCCAAAGTAATCTCCATATCCGGCCCTCGCGATCACATTCCGGGCCGCTTGATCCACTTCCTTCCCCATGACACCCGCCCGGACAGCCCGCACCCCGCTTTCCTGGGCTTCCAGTACCAGCTGATAAATTTCCCGCTGTTTCTGATTCGGCTGCCCCACCACCACCGTCCGGGTCATATCGGAGCAATACCCTTCATAAAGGGCCCCAAAATCCAGGGTGATAAAATCTCCCTTGGATATTTTTCTATCTGTGGGAATGGCGTGGGGCAGGGAGCTTCGGGGTCCTGAAGCCACAATAATGGGAAAAGAAGAAGAGAGAGCCCCCTTCTTTTTCATCAGGTATTCCAGCTCTCTTTCCAGATCCTTTTCCGTCACACCCGGTTTAATCAAAGAAAGAATCTCAGCAAAAGCTTCATCCCCAATTTGAGCCGCCTTTTTGAGCAGCTGAATTTCCTCATCATCCTTTTCACGACGCACAAAAAGCACGATGCCGGAAGTAGGGACCGGTGTCACATCCTTTAGCTGATCTTTCATTTTTTGATAACGTGCAAAGGTGATGATATCTTCCTCAAAGCCCAATTTCTTAATCTGAAATTGGGTGCAATAATGTGCCAGCGCTTCTTCCAGGCAGGAAAAAGAGCTGCGATAATCGACAATTTCAAAGTCCGGGCACTCCGTCCCTGCTTGTTCCGTATAACGGGAATCCGTCATGAGAATCCGGGCTGCCCGGGATAAAAGAACAAAAGCATCGCTGCCCGTAAATCCGCTGATGTAACGAATATTGGCCTGCCCCATCAAAAAAAGAGCTTCGATGCCGGATTCCTCCAGAATTTTGAATACTTGTTTTCTTCTTGATTTCATCAAACGACCTCCATCAATTCCCATAAACTTGTTTTTCAAAGGTTATGCCATCCTGATAGCTCGCCTGCAGCAGGATACGGGAAATATTTTTCCCGCTTGCATCATAGGATAAAACAAATTGGGGATTTTGATTCCCACCCTCTAATAATTCCAGTGCTTTTTCCTCCACCAAATTATTGCCGCTATATATTTTGGCCTTTACAGAGACAAGATTTTGATTGCCTGAGAAATGCTGAAATAAGGTAAAGTGGTACTGATTCTTCTCGATATCCAGGTGTCCCTGAATGGGTTCATATTTTGTCTTGGTTAAATAAACCAAGTCGTGATAAGAAACTGCACTGCTCTGTAAACGATCGTGATTCTTCATACTTACATAACATTCTATTCCTTCAATCACTTGGTCTTTTACTTCAAGTTGTGCATGCTCAGAGGTAGCCCTTTCCAACCCCCTTGTCTCACTCACCGAGATATCCCAGTAAGGCTCTACCTTGATTTTGATGGGAACCTGTACTTCAAAAAAACCCCCGCCCTTTCTTTCTCCGGGAACAGCTAAGAAATCTTCTCCCTGAGATTGGCGATAATGGAAAAACACCTCAGCACCTTCCAGATAATCTTTAATCTGCCAATTCAAAACGGCTTGTCCCGTATCATCCTGGACAGTTGTTTTTTCCTCATTGACATAGATCGGTGTAATCCAACTTTGCTCCTGGTAAACTGGTCTAAGGACTGCTGCACGTTTTGAGAAACCTCATTTATTCCCTCATGAAGCCGGTTGTAGTTCCGCCCCAGGGTTTCCTGCTGACGGTTCATGTCCCCTATTCTGAAAAACAGAAGAACATTGACGACCAAAATTAATATTAATAACAGTTTTTTCGATCCTGCACTGAATACTCTCCTTTGTTTTCGTCTGATTTTCTCTCCACTGCTCTCTTCCTGAGTATCTGTTTTTCAGATAATTGAACTCATTTTATAACGGACGCTAAGTTCCTGATTGGTTCAACTAACTCATCAGTAGGGGATGAAGAAAACTTTACTGATAGAAGTTTCACTTTATTTCCAGCTGACTATTGCCTTTTTGCAGGTGCAGTTCTAAATAGTGCACATCGGGATAACTAATGACCAGGCAGGTGACCACTTCCTGTGTTTGATCCAGCCCTAAAACCTTTCATTCAGAATTATTGACTGCCGCACGAGTAAAATACCCGCAATAGAAGCAGCCCAACCCCAAGGTGAAGGTCATTAATTCCATATTTGATGCCGGCTAAGGCGGCATCAACAGGGGAGGGTGCAATGTTCAACACCAGGGCAGGCGCATTAAAAAATAAACGGTCTTTGCCTTCCGATAATATTCTTGACTCAATTGCATCCAGCGCTGGGCATATTGCTTCAAATTTTCCGGCTGTGCGTCATCCTGTAGCACTTGAATTGACATTTCCTGCAGCCGTTTAAAAGCCAGTTCTTTGACAAGATTAATATTTTCCTGAACCACGATATAAGAAACACCTTGCAAATTGCTTCCCGTGGGGGTAAATCTCCCCGCTTCAATAATTTTCAGCAATTTTTCTCGCTCAACCTGCCTAGGTAAAAAATGACGAATGGAGCGGCGATACTTAATGAAATTAAGGAGGCGCTCGGGTTCGATGGCAAACTGATCTTTCTGATAACTTACAACATCCCCCATATCGTGATCATCCATGAAGACAGCATTTTCAGGACAAATGGCAATACAATGGCCGCATTGAAAACATTGATCAGCTTTAAGAATTGCTTTTTCATCCTCAATACCAATCACCTGAGGTAAACAGACCTCAGCACAATGACCACAACCAATACATTTTTCTTGGTCAAATTGAATCATTTCTTCATTCCCCTTTCAAACTGGCCTCCATTTATTATACTATAAATGACCATCTCAGTCCTCTTTTCCAAAATTACTTTTTGAATTCAGATAAGATATTTTTTATAACAAAAAATATTAGCAAGAGCATAACATAATATTTTTACCCTGTAAAAACAAAAAGTCCTCGACATTTCACGGCTTCGAGAACTTTTTACTATATAAGTTAATTTGTATTATACTGCGATACGATTGGGGACAATGCCTGGATTATCTCATAATTTACATAAATGAGCCGCCGCTGATAGAAATTGATTGACCGGTAATATATTCTGCTTCTTCAGAAGCAATATGGATAATCATTTTAGCGACCTTTTCCACATCTCCCAATTTCCCCTGAGGGATCTCCCTGATTAATTTATTTTGTAACTTTTCCGGTAACCGAACAGTAATTCCCTGTTCCATGTAACCCAAGGAAATCACATTTACAGTAATGTTTTTTTTCGCTAACTCCCGAGCAGCTGTCTTTGTCAGACCGACAATCCCCGCTTTAGAAGCCGAATAAGAAGAGGCACCACGAGAACCTTTATCTCCGGCTATAGAACCAATGGTAATAATTCTGCCGTAATTTTGCTTTTCCATTACCGGGATTACTGACTTCATACAATTAAAGGTTCCGTTAAGATTAACATCTACTACCCTCTGCCAGCTTTCTAAACTCATGTCTTTTATTAAGGAAGATTATCATTTTCAATTAACCAAATATTTTATCCTTGCGTTTTTTTACTGAACCAATATTGACAACTCCAATCCTCAAATTTGTACATTCCCCATCACTCCATATGCAAGCTTTTTCCTACGATTTTAACGATTTCCTTGCATATATTTTACAATTTTCTCGCCGCTATGTCTTGCTATATAAGGATTTTCGAATTGTTCAGTAGACATTAGTTAGCAAGCGCTAAGTATTTGAGAGAAATAATCCTGGTTCATTGAAGTAATTAACAAGGCCGGAAATGCAATGTACATTGTGACATCACTCAAAGCTTTTGATACACCTCTATTGATTAGTCCCCATTTGCTTCCCAATAAACCGATTCCTATAATTACTACCATTACGATCAGTTCATTGATAACATTACTGTAGCCCACTATTTTGGAACCTCCAATTCAGATGCGAATAAATTTATAGCACAATTTTCCTTATAAATTTCTTTTTATATCAAATGATTTATTACTGCCTGATCCGGTCCAGAGATTACCACCTGGGAGACCAAAACTCCATTGTCTTTGATCACTTCCACCCCAGCTGCCACTGCGGCCTTAACAGCCCCGATCTCACCGGACAACAGCATAAAAGATTTTCCGCCCATTCCCTTGGCCAAACGAACCTCGATGAGATCCACATTCCCGCTTTTAGCTGCCTTATCCGCTGCTAAAATGCATGACGCTACTGAGTAGGTCTCAATTATCCCAATTGCTTTGACATTGGAAACATTGGAAGTTGCGGAGATAGCAGAAAAAACTGATCGATGTACATTAGGAATTAGCATTTCGTCGACCAGCCACTCCTCTGCCACCTGATGGCCGCCATTAATTGCGCTTCTCACAGCTCCTACTTGCCCTCCTACCAATACCAAAAACTTTCCTGGGCATGCGGTACCACAGAATAACAACTCCACATCTCCTGCTTTCACCATCACATCAGCAGTTTTAATACCTTCCGCAATACTCCTTAACTCAAGTAATCCAATGGCATTGTTCATGTCATCAACTCCTTATATCAATCAACAAGATTTTCAATTATAATATCGGAATCAATATTTACCACTATACCATCTATACTCGCATGAACATTTGCCCCTAAACCTTTTGCAGGACGGGCAGCAATTAATTGTCCCCTGGCTACTTTGTCCCCTGGTTTAACTAAAGGAATTGATGGTGCTCCGATATGTTGGGTTAAAGGTAGCCTTACTTTTTTAGGCTGATATTGGACAAGGTCTAGTGGGGCGGGTATATCAAATTTAGTTAATCCCAAATGTGTGATCATTCTTTTCACAGGAATCCTGCGGAGCACTCTAAATTCCCGTTCCGTGTCCGGTCTACGGGAAAACGCAGGTTTTACTCCAGCCAGCCTTAACTGTAGCTTAATTTCTCTATTTACGCGCCGGGGAGATAATCCCATGGGGCAGGCAAAGACTTCGCATGCGCCACACTCACTGCATAATTGGGCCATAACCAAACTTTGATAATCTAGTGAGCCATGGCCTAATCCCCTCATGATCCGATGAGGCTGAAGATTATGCCCTAATAAATACCTGGGACAAATATCGGTACAGGCAACACATTGGCAACACGACATCTTAGCTTTCATTAAAATACTTTTTATTGACGCCTTTTTACTCAGAATTAAGGAAAAATCATTTGGCAAGGCAATCAATCCCTTGGTAGTCTTTGTGATTGGCGAGGTTAAGTCTTCTTCCACATGTCCCATTACCGGTCCCCCGGTAATAATGGAATACTGAGTTGTCCTAACACCACCGGACAGGTTAAGGGCTTCCATCAGGGAAATCCCTAAAGGGACCTTGACGGTTATTGGTTTATTTACATACCCAGTGATAGTTACATACTTGTCTACCACGGGGTATCCTTCAAAGGCATTTAAAACATTCAATAGGGTTTCCACGTTTATTACAACGGTATTTACGTCAAGAGGGATCCCACCTTCAGGTACGATTCTTCTTGTTGTTTCAAATACTAGAATTTGTTCATCTCCGGCAGGATAAAAATCATCTAAATAAAATAAGCTTATCTGTGATTGATTAGTAGATAGTTCATTTTCTAATGAAGCAATTGCGTCTTTATATTTCTTTTTTAGGCCAATTACTCCCCGCTCTGCACTAGTTATATCCATAACCAAATTCAAAGCGACAATTAAACGTCTTGCCTCGTGCTCCATCAACTGCCTGTCAACTTGAATCATGGGCTCACATTCGGCACCATTGACAATTACCGTATCGACTCTGGCATTCAGTTTCACATGAGTAGGAAAACCGGCTCCTCCTGCCCCTACCACCCCTGCGTCTGCCACAGTTTTAATTGCTTCTTCTTTCACATTTTCACCACCCTACAATGTTTCTAGACAATGGAAAACCCATCTACTAAGACACATTTGCGTGATCTACAGAAATCTTTTGCCGATGTTAACCCCTCACCCGTTGGTCCGGCAATGGTAAAAGTGGTATATCCCTCTCCACCCGCACCAATTCCTGCATAAGAAGGACCGTTCTTCACAAATATCGTGGTATCAATTGCCCTTGCCAAGCTAGTTAAATTATCAACATTTTTTGAATGCATTATAGCCGTATGCCTATTACCATGTTCCACTTTTACCGCCAAATCAATAGCCTCAGCAACATCTTTTACCCTTACTAATGGCAAAACAGGCATCATCAGTTCTTCTTGCACAAAGGGATGATCAGAGTCGGTTTCACATACGATCAATCTAATAGATCTGTCTACATCAATTCCCAGGACCTTCAAAATTTCTTTTGCATCTTTTCCGATATACTCTTTGTTCACTGTGTATTTTTTTGGATTTACCGTACATCCCGCATGTTTTTCATCCTGTTTTTCACTTAATATTATCCTCTTCAGTTGGTCAACCTGGTTTCCTTTGATCTCGAAAGCTCCATTTTGCAGTATATATTTTTTCAATTGGTCCGCAACATAATCTACAACAATAATTTCTTTTTCGGCAATGCAAGGAAGATTATTATCAAAACTGGCTCCAGCCACAATTGACTTGGCAGCATGTTCCAAATTAGCTGTTTCATCCACAACAACCGGAGGATTACCTGCACCAGCCCCAATGGCCTTTTTACCAGAAGACATCACTTTCTTTACTATTTCCGGGCCGCCTGTCGCCACCAGCATGTTGATACCGGGATGGGCAAGCAATTGGTCGGTGTTCTCCAAAGAGGGTTCTAAAACAGTAGTAATAAGGTTATTTGGTCCTCCGGCTTCAACAATTGCCTTATTTAAGGTATCAATGATATGCATAGATACTTTTTTTGCCCTTGGGTGGACACTAAAAACCACACCATTTCCTGCGGCAATCATGCCAATACTATTATTCATGACGGTAGCACAGGGATTCGTTGCCGGAGTAACCGCCCCGATAACTCCATAAGGCCCCATTTCAATGATGGTCAAGCCACGATCTCCAGAAAAAGCTCGCGGTGCAATATCCTCTGTCCCCGGGGTTTTATCTGCGACTAATAAATGCTTAAAATGTTTGTCTTCCACTCGTCCCATTCCGGTTTCCTTAACTGCCTCATCCGCAAAAACCTGAGCATTTTTTCTGATAGTTTGACGCAATGCCCTAATAATCGTTTCTCTTTTTTCCCAGTTAAGCTGCCGTAAGTGCTTTTGTGCCTCTTCTGCTGCTGAAACGGCTAGATCAACAGTCGGGAAAATTCCTGACCCTACTTCTTGCATAGGAAGTAAATTTTTTCAAAAACTCTCGCACGACTTGTTCGACAATAGATTCCATTCCTTTTTCTTCTAACCTAATATCAAGATGCTTACCTTCTATTAAACAACAAATCCAGAAAATACTTTCATCCCCGCCTCATGCCACCAGCATATCTTCTTCAACTGTTCCTCCGCTAACACCGATTCCACCTAAAAGATTACCATCTTTGATTAAAGGATACCGCCGCCAAAAAGAACAATTTTACCTTGCTGACATCCCTCAATTCCAAAGATCTCTCCTCCCGGTTGAGCTTTTTGTCCCACTAAATGTGTTGCCATTTTTAAAGCCACAGCTGTATATGCTTTATTTTGAGACAATTCAATACTGACCAATAATGATTCATCCATTCGTTCAAATACAACTAAATTACCGGCATTATCAACTACAGAAATTGCCATAGGGATTCCGATTTTTTGTGCAGCTGATTTTGCCTCTCTTATTATGTTCCTTGCAATTTCTAAAGTTATATTCAAAAGCAACGTCTCCTTTTTTATGAAATGACTTGAAGTTAATTCTCTAATCACATGACTCTTGACTTTTTCAACAAGTCTCTTTTTTCTTCTAAGCGGGCAAGCAAATAAATTAGATCCGATAAACGGTTTAAATACACCAGAACCAAGTAACTAATAAAATTTTTTTCTAAGAGTTCTACTGCAAGCCGTTCTGCCCGCCTCACTACCGTTCTGGCAAAGTCTAAAGCCGCTCCTGCCTGAGTATCCCCTGGGACTATAAGACCTTGCATAACGCCCACTTCTACTGAAATAAGATCGATCAGGCTCTCAAGCAACCTAATGTCCTCTTCTTTAATGGTCTTTTTAAGTTTGTCTCTGGATTTCGGAATTGCCGCCATTTCTGCCGCCACAACCATAAGATGCTTTTGAATTATATGAATTTTTTCTTTAATATCCTCATTGCCTGTGATACTTCTTGCTATACCGAGAGCAGAATTAGCCTCGTCAATTGTTCCATAAGTCTCTACTCTAATATCATTTTTAGGCACACGTTCAGAACCTAATAGTTCGGTAATACCCTGATCTCCTTTGCCGGTATAAATTTTAGTCATTACATCGCCACCTATCATTGTTACTAATTGACCATTTCAAAACTATCAATTATACCTACAATAGCGGCATCAACAGGACAATTTTCCGACATGACTGTTCTAGCGGAACTGCCTGTCAAGCAAATAACCATTTCCCCAATGCCAGCGCCAACCGAGTCCACCGCAACTATCGTGGTTGGAGAGATATGAGAATTTGTGGTCAACTGTGGTTGCACGATTAGGAGCTTTTGGCCCACCAGTCTTTCATCTTTTTTGGTAGAAACCACATGTCCGATAATCTTTCCGATCAGCATTTCTTCCCCTCCCCTTAACCTATCTATTTATGATTTTACTCTTCTAATTTTCAAACCAATTTCATTTGCTTTATCTCTTGCTAAAGGAGTCACTATGGTCTTCTCACTAATTAGCAAACATTCACCAGTTTTCTCCAACGAATCGACTTCTTTTACTGTAACTAGCTTTCCTGAAAAGACATTATGTTTTTCTTCAAAGGACATAACTGGCAGTTGGTAAAAATGATTAATTCCGTTTAACTCATTTTTCACGTGTTCAATGTGTTCCAGATATTCTGATATTTCCCAGGCCAAAGAATTTGTATCCACTAAATTAATCCCGACATTCTGCAATTTCATCATGTTGTCCTGAATCATATTGGACAAATACTCATTTGTGAAATGAAAATTTTTATCCCATTTTCCAGCCAGGCCCCAATCAAGATTATCTCTCGATGCGATGACCCTTTTTCCGTTAAAAAGGCCCAATATTACCACACTGGCTGCGTAAGTGCTAAAAATGCCGTTAACAATTTCCCCAACAGTTTTAATTGTAATTGAAGGCAATACAATGATGTGGCTTTCTTCGATCATGGATGAGGACATAGTACTTTCCTCAAATATTTCCGCATTTTGAAACATATCTTTAAAACTATTTAAACCATAAACATTCAGAAGGTCTTTATCGACAACGATCTTCACATCATGACCCAATTCAATTATCTTTTTTACCTGGGGCATTGACATCGTTAGATTGTTTTTCGATCCAGATAAAAAAATCAATACTTTCTTCTTATTCTTGGCTTCACCTTGTTTTTTTTCCAATATTTCTATGACTTCCTTAGTAATAAGCTTTACTAATTCCTTTAAGTCCATTTAATGTCACCTCGTTTTCCGGCACACATGGCTATGCCCAGTGGAGTAACTAATAACGGGTGAACCGGCTTAAGCACTGTAAGACCTGTTTCTCTAGCTACGATATCTTCAAACCCATCCAGACAACAGGTCCCTCCAACCAAAAAAATGTGTTCCAGCCCAATACCAGCAACATATTTTTTTATGATACTGGCAACCTTTTCAATCACCGGTTTTACGACGGGAAAAACTTCATCATACTTTAAAGGATCTTTCTTCATTCTTTCAGCTTCGTCAAAACTAGTGTTAAAATTTCCTGCCAGAACCAGACTGAAATGGGTTCCCCCGGTTGGTTCATCAGCAGAAAAAATAACCTTCCCACCTTCTATTACAGACAAGCCGGTAGTCCCCCCGCCTACATCCACCACAACCCCATCGCTAATCCCTAATACCGTAGCAGCTGCCGTAGGCTCATCTACCACAACACTTACCTCAATTCCACACGTTTCAACCACATTAACGATAGCTTCCGAATCCCTCTTTCCTGTTCCGGGGGGAATACCTGTAGCCCCAATTTCCAAGGATCGTCCCAAATTTAGTTCAATCTGATGAACAAGCCTTTTCACAATCGCAATTGCTCCAACATAATCTATTACCAAACCGTCCCTAACCACACTTGCTTGCTCCATAGCACCTAGTAGGGGATTAAAATCTTTATCTAAAGCCACAGCCACAATGTTTGCTGTACCTAAGTCAACCCCAGCAAATAATTTTCCTTTATATTCTTGGACATTTGAGGGATTTTTCATCACATCGGCAAAGGCTCTGATTCTTTCGTTCGCTGCCGCTAAACTTACCATAATTATCCCCCTAAGTTATTAACCTTTTTCCTTAACGCCACCAGATTACCGTTATTTAAACCAGCAGCATTGCCCTCATCCAAATCTATATGCATCTCTAAAACAAAACTGGGATGAACCCGCACTAAGACTTCATGAAAGGTAACGGCTTTCTCTCCTTCAACAATCACAGATACCAGATCCTTGTCTCTCACCTGATAATATTCCGCATCATCGGGACTCATATGGATATGCCGTTTTGCACATATTACCCCTTCCTCCAAATTTACCGCTCCCCGGGGACCGGAAATGATTAATCCCGGAGTCCCTTTGAGATCCCCAGAGTCACGGACAGGAGCATTAATGCCCAAAATGAATCCATCCGAGCGGGATATTTCCACCTGACTTTTCTCACGTTCAGGTCCAAGGACACGGACATTATGAAAGGTACCCTTAGATCCCACAATGGTAACTGTTTCCATTGCAGCAAATTGTCCCGGCAAAAGATCCTTCATTTTCGTTAGCTGATATCCGGTACCAAAGAGTTGTTCAATGTCACAACGTGATAAATGCACGTGTTTGTTTGAGAGCCCCACTGGAATCAACCGATCATAATAGGTAACCCCCTCCGGAGTAAAACACTTACACACTTCATAGGTTATTAATGATATTAGCGAAGCAAGTTTTTCTTCATTCATTTTTATCACCGTTTTCAGTTATTCTATTATTACAAAAGAATTTCTATTTAATTTTAGGCTCTAAGGTTAGCGGTAAAATCTTTTCTACATCGGTGTGGGGCCTAGGTATCACATGAACAGAAACAAGTTCTCCCACCTTATTAGCTGCTGCGGCACCTGCATCCGTGGCAGCCTTAGTAGCACCTACATCCCCTCTGACCATCACGGTCACTAATCCAGACCCAATTTTTTCATATCCTATTAAAACAACATTTGCTGCTTTTACCATAGCATCTGCCGCTTCAATCGCTCCTACCAGTCCTTTTGTTTCAATCAATCCCAACGCTTCTCCTGTCATTGCTTTACTCATCTCCCTTGTTTGATTTTTCCTCATTTTCTTGAACTGCTACCTCTATCGTTGGCACATCCTTTTTTCCTGTTTCTGAAGATTTTTGTATTTCGTCCTTAACTAATCCCGATTTATCTTGCTTCTTATCAGTTTTAGCTGTTTTAATGTTTTCAATTTTCTCATGCATCGTTGTATTATGATGTGGACTTCTCGTCTGATTTTTTTCATTTATTTCAACAATTTCTGCATCACATTGTGTTGAGCCGACCGGATCAGATGTTTCTTCTTCTGAAGAAAAACCCACTGTATCCTGGGAAAAGACTATTTTTTCCGTGTTTTGATGAGGCCTAGGAATTACATGGAACGAAATAACCTTATTTACTCTTGCTGCAGCTGCACATCCTGCGTCAATCGCAGCTTTTACAGCACCAACGTCTCCCTCAATCTTAACTGTAATGTAACCTCCACCTTTAGTCATCTCATATCCAATTAATTCAACATGAGCCGATTTAACACAAGTATCTGCTGCCTCGATAGCTGATGCAAGACCAACTGTTTCAATAATACCCAATGCTCTTCCTGTCATATTCCTACCCTCCTTAACCTATAAAATAGATCAATTATAATTTAAAAGGATACCCTTTTACCAATTTGGCTGCATTACAACCAAGAATTCTAACCTCTTCAAAAACAGGATTTTCGTCAGTACAAAATAAGGGTGTTTCAAATGGTAGTTTATTGTAATGGACCGCTATTCTGAGATTTTTTTCAATCCCAATACCTACTCCAAGAGAGGAATCCAAAGCAGCCCGATTTCTAAAAATATGGCATCTCCACTTGAATGCTCCACAATCCGGTAGGGAATTCCTTCTTCTTCAATACCGGCGATCAATGCCTCCAATGTCATTCCATAATCATAGGATCCTTTTTCTCCTGCAGAATAAATATTCAACGTAGGCCTTTCGACCATCAGTATTGTTAAGCATTGTCTTCAATGGCCTTTCCGTAATAAAAGAATAAACCAGACCGTAGCCACTGCATTTCGGGGGCCTTCTATCCTCGAATATTACCACTTCCCGCTACAATCCCACTAGTCAGCCAACCGCTGTGTAACCATTTCCGGAATTTCAAAATCCAAGGCTGAACCACCAACCAGAACCACAAAGGAAAGGTTCTGAGATTATTTGCCGGAGCCAATCTGACTAAGGATCTAATCGTGTTTGTGACAAATACCTTCTCTTCGCTTCTCGCCTGACACGTCTGATTCTTTCCATAGAATTTTGTCCTGGAATAGGAACCATATCACCATCGTCTTTCATAATCACAACGCGGGCAAACAGGTGAGGAGCCAAAGGGTTCCTTAAAAAACTTACAGTTCCGTTCTCAACCTGATATGAAACAGGCTTTCCACCTTCGCTAAAGGGTATTTCTTAATTTCTTCAGCTAAACTCATATCATTAAGATCCAGCTCTTCATTTATTAGCATCGTCACCATCTCACCGGCACCAGCTAAATGCACAGATTTAGTATCACTTTCAGAAAATTTAATGGCGGCATCAGTGGACCCACCCCCTAAATCCAGAATCGCCATAGGCAGATCTACCCCAGGTGTAGTTAAGGCACCCCTCACCGCCATTTCCGCTTCCACCCCTGCCACAATTGCCTTTACCCCTGTTTCTTTCTCAAGCTCGTTGGCAATTATCTCCATTTGCAATTTATTGGTTTTTACCATTGCAGCAAGTCCGACGGCGTTTTCCAGGGCGACCTCCCCAGCCAATCCCCCTTGGACCTTTTGCGGAACATAAGTATCGACTGCCAAGATATCTTGAATCTTCATTAAGTGTATCGACTGATTTGTCAGATTACTCATCACATTGCGAATACGAGCAATCATTCCGCCGACGTTTGTACCTGGTTCTCCGTCTATGTCCAATATGGGTTGAGCTTGTTCCACAGCCTCATTAATTTTTTCCGCCCCGTCCTGGACATTAATCTCCTTTTGCTGCTTTTGTCCTAAAACCACTAATTTCCCGGCTGGAATCCTTCTTTCTTTGATTTCCCCCTGAGGAGTTCGAATAACAACTGCAGACCTATTTCCAATTAAAGCACGGGCAACAGGCACAACAAATTTCGTTTCCTCTGGAGAAAGATTAAAAACCGTGGCAATCCCATAAGGATTTGACAATGTTTTTACTGACCCACCAGCTGCAGCAACCTCAATCGCCGCATCCATGCCCAGAGGAACTAATCCAATCATCCCAACTTCATCAACAATAGGTATTACTTTATTTAACCTATTATTAATTAAAACAGCATCGTCGTTTTGCACCACAGCTCCCTGAATATCTATACCATGCTCCAAATAACGGTTAAGTATTTGGGCGCATTCCACAAAGCCAAACTGCTGTGGCACAATTACCACAATTCTTTCCCCAATAGGAACGCTGCCCAAATCCTCAATTAGTACCGTTTTACCCGTTCCTAAACCTAAACCACCTGGTGTATCCGGATTATGACCAATCATCGTCGATTCGGTAATGATCGTCTCGGTGATTCTTTCCATTGCAACATCGCCAATAACCGGTGTGGCTTCATTTAATCTAATTTGAATCAAGTCTTTTAAACCAATTCCGGCCAATTTAACACTCTTTCTTAAAGCACCCAAAATACCCATGATATTTTGGGGTGTCCCTTTAATACCAGTTGTAGGCACAAAACTGCTTGCTACCACATCAATTTTTTGGTTAATAAGTCGGGCAATGGCAATTTCAGTTGTAGAATTGCCTACATCAACTCCGGCTATATACTGCAATAGTCTCACCTCAGCAATTCGACTGCGCAAAATTTTCCTCTTAGTTCTTACTTTAAGAGATATCTTCATCTCTAAGCCGACCATTTTTTTGATAAACTTTTATCGCTTCCATGACTAATTCAGCTGTAGCAGCAGCCTGATACTGATCTTTTAGCTCATCAGCTATATCTATAAGTTCCTGCTTTGTTGACCTGTACGGTCGAAGCGCATTGTAGATTTCCAAAACTCGTTTATCGGAAATACTTGTTAATTCTGCAGCTCTCAAGAAATTTTTAGCTAGTGGGTTACGATTCAATTCTTTAGCTACCTCAGCTTGTAGTTTTAAAGTTTCTGCTGTAATGCGTACATCATCAGCTGTGATTTCTCCGGCAAGGATTCCTTCCAAAGTGATTTCATTTAACTTTTTTCCTGTTGCCTGCCTACGAGGTCAGGCCTCTTTTTACCTAAAGGATAATCTTTCAAAACGTCACTTTTTGCAAATTCATCTTCCCCGGATAAGCTCTGTTCCTGCATTCCAAGAGATTTAATAGTCTCCTTGACTAATTGTTCAATTTGCTTAGAATCAACATGCATTGAAATTCACCTCTTTCCTTAATAAATCTTATTGACTATTGATTTTTAGCGCAATTGGCTTACCATTCTTCACAACATGTTCCGTTTCTTTAATATGAAGAACAGCTGCCTTGCTTTGGTATTTTGGCTGGCCATTTGATCATTTCTAGTAGGAACGGGGTTAGGCGACTCTCCTTTGGCATATTTTGCCGCATTTTTCCCTATTGCTCTAAATACTTCTAGGTCAATCAAAGGACTCTGAGAAAACAATTCCAAGTTATTTAAAGGTAGTAGATCCTTCTGATGAAGTGAAGCCTCTTGATTGAATACCCATACCAATTCCAGAACCACTTAGTTCCGCCGCATCATGGGCAATAAAAGATAAATCAGACGTCCGGATCACCCGTACAACTCTGGCTTTTAATCCCCCTTCTATCCCACCAATGACCTCTCTTAAAACATCGCTATGAGGAATATTTATAATCGTATTCGTCTGGTGAAGACAAAAGGACGGACCAATCCCAATAACGACTTCATCATTGTTCTTGCCTTTTTCCGCTATTCCACGTTTTCCAAGCACAATATACTTTCTTTATTGGCTGAAGCTTCGGAAAATCCAAATACCTTTTGCAGTTTATTGATGACCTCAGTAACTAGGCTATCAATCATTTTTTCAGTAATTTCCATTTTTAATCACCTCTATTCCACTCATTATTTAATAATCAGACGGGTTAATAATATTGGGGATATTTTTTATTTCTTCCCAACGTACTTTACTAATTTGATATCCCGTTCCTGGGCCTGTATAATCATTCATATCATTTACGGCGCTGAGCACATTAAAATCAGCATCAAAAATTGCAGATGTCTGCAAATAATCACCGGCAATCCTTTGTTTAATAAGACTGAGAATACTATCTGCCACATCTGTAAATCCATTTTGGGCCAAAGTTTTTATA
Organism: Dehalobacterium sp.; assembly: GCA_040766325.1. Taxonomy (GTDB): domain Bacteria; phylum Bacillota; class Dehalobacteriia; order Dehalobacteriales; family Dehalobacteriaceae; genus Dehalobacterium. The sequence continues at coordinate 24,575 of JAXGQR010000019.1, forward strand.
ATATCGATGCAGGTAATACCACGATCCATCATTCCTTTTGCAGCCTTTAAATCTTCAACCACTTATTGCGCGGAGGAACATCTTTGCTTCCATGAGCATAAGTGGCTGCCTCAACTTCTTCATCAGAAATCTCCGGTAAAGCCAGACCCTTGAAAACTGCTTGAAGTGCCCTTGCTGCCTTATTTCGGGCAATAACCACTTCTTGTTCTTTTACCGGACGCAAACCACCATCCACACATAAATCCCTTTGGAGTACCAAATAGTCATCAAAATCCTCAGCATCAAAATTTGATCCGGCAAACATATTGTCATAATTTGGTACCGCGCTAAAACCGGAAAAAATAAAATCTGTTCCCGGCAACATCTGCATCAACATCCGGGCAGTTCTTCTAATGTCTGAATGTGAAAATGTTTGATCATTTCCAGAAGCAACTTCTAGATCCATGGCGGCTGCAATGAGATTTTCTCCTAAAACAGCCCGGATGCCGGAAGGTACAGCTCCAGGAATACCAATGCAGCTAATAGATCCATTCTGGAGACCCTGAGACCTGCACCCTTGGCGATAAAGATACACCGGGCCTCAAGATAAAGCATGGACTTTCCTTTTGCATAACCCATTTGAACCTCTGATCCCGTTCCGGAAGTAAATCTCATTTTCAGCCCCCTAGAGGCATAAGCAGATGCCAAAACGCCTTAGACCAAGGGTATCATCACCATCCACAAAAACCTGATCTGTGCCATAGACAGATAGGCTTTCCGCATAACTGGTTAACCCTCTCATCCCAAGTTGAAGTTCCGTTGCCTCTTCTACCGCACATTGAGTCAATATGCCGCCCCGCCCAGTTTGCGACCCATTAAGATGGCTAAAGCATTGAAAGGAGCATCTTACAACTGCTACAGTTGTCTCCTCCTCGTCAAAACCACGAACCGCTCCTTCTGCAGCATCTGCCGCCAACAAAACCGGGTTATCCTTCACATTGGTAACATGGCATTGATTAGAAGGTGTTTTTCGGGCCCGGAGTTTTTGCATGGCCATCATCATTTCAACCACATTCATTTGACTAATTACTTCGACCATCTTAGCCGGAGTAGTCCCTCTTGTGATTTTAAATTTCTTCTCTAGGGACGATTGATGTCCACCATCATCCGGGCAAATCCCTGGAGGAAACCTGCATTGACTCTCTGCCACTGAAACATCAATAGCATGATCCGCAATAAACTGGTCAATCATATCAAAATCTTTTCGGGACTTTCCATCCATTTCTACAATAATGCGGTTCTCAACTTTAATACCGGGTACAGGGTCGTCAGGCCCGCAAAGGCCGACTAGCCCTACTTCCGGCCACTCCATTGCCAAGCCATCTTGATTAACTGGTCGGGCTGATAGGACCTCAAATCTTTTTGATCGTTTCACATTATTACCTCCCCACACCTTCTATTAAATGTACGGCTGGGTAAGCGACTGAGGCTCACCGCCCATACACTCAAGGAGTTTTAGTCCTAATTCTCTGGCGGCGATGATAGCCTGCCGCACTGCTCCTGAATCCCCACTGAAGGCTAAAATTGCCTCATTAGTAAAACTGGTTTTTGATGGGCTTAAATAATTAATTACGTCAACTTCCGCTGCTTTCACTGCTGCATCACACATCAGAACACCTATAGCGGCCGGAGCACCCACTATCAGTCCGAACGCTTTTCCTACCGGAGCGCCAAAAGCTTTTTCAATGGCATAGCTAGCCCGTGCTGTATACTGGAATTCCAGATGCCCTGCATCATTCGCATAAACATCACCCATAGTTCGATTCAGTTCTTTTAACCCAACTTCAACAGCACGTCTCGCATCAGATACTTCTTCCGCCCCAAAAATAATCAAGGAACCGTGACCCGCTCCGCCCTTTGTATCCCTCGGTAACTCAATAGAAACAATCTCAGTATTAGTGGCTTTGACCGCCTCGTCTGCTGCCATAATTTGAGGGCCTGCGCCGGTTCGTCCGCCTAAGATTCCAATAGAGCGATATTTCTTTTCAAACACCATTTTTTCAAGCAACTTACTATCAACATTTGCGATCACAAGTCCTATGGTATCTCCTTCTGCCACTCCAACATATTCGGTAACGCCTGCCGGAATCTTTATTGCTTCCCGTTTACTTCCATGACTAGAATTAGTAACTTCATCAGAAGCAGATAGCATTTTCTTCATTACCTCTTCCATTACTTTTTCTACCATTGCATCACTCATTTTTTGTACCCTCCTTTCAATAATTACCCAATATTAGGAATTATTTTTTCCACATCATTATGCGGTCTTGGGATCACATGAACAGAAACAAGTTCACCCACCTTTTGAGCTGCAGCAGCTCCCGCATCAGTTGCCGCCTTAGTGGCACCGACATCTCCCCTAACCATAACCGTAACCAATCCCGATCCAATTTTTTCATAGCCAATTAATCTTACATTAGCTGATTTCACCATAGCATCTGCCGCTTCAATGGCTCCCACCAATCCTTTTGTCTCAACCATTCCTAATGCTTCACGGTCCATTAGGGCACCTCCCTTTACATAATTTGAGTACATATCTCTTTGGAGCTTGCATAATAATTTGACTATTCACCACAATTACCTCTGAACTTTTAATATCAATAAGTGGACATAATTTACTGAAATTTAGCCTGGAGCAAAAATATTATCTGTTCTTTTTTAATCCTGTAAAAAAGCGATATCGAACTAGATAATTTTAACTTATCAGGTATACAAGAGCATACGATTAGCTATTAAAAATTCAAGAAAGCTAGATAAATTAAAAAGGCTATATATTCTGATGGACCAAAAAATGCATCGAATCATTTTCGATGCATTTTAATAAAATATCTAGTCCAAATAATATGATTTAGTTATCACCGTCTGGGAAATTATCATCTTGTCGTTCCGCAACATTTCCGCAATCAATCATCTTCATTCTAAATTCTGTAGGAGGTACGCCGACAATTTTACTAAACACTCTGCTAAAATAATTAGCATCGTGATACCCGATGGAATTTGATATTTCTCCTATTGTTAATGAGGTTTGCAGGAGCATCTTTTTTGCCTGTTCGATACGAAGCTTAGTAAGATAATCAATAAAATTCATGCCCACTTCTTTTTTAAAAAGTCGACTAAAATAATGGGGATTCAGAGAAATCACTTGTGAAACTTCTTCAAGAGAAATATCTTTATTATAATTTTTTTGCAAAAATATTTTAGCTTTTCTTATCGTTTCTGCACCGATTGATATATAATTCAGCCCAACCAAATCACTAAACCTCATACAAGCTTTACGCACAACCTCTATTAATTCCTTATTATTATGCACTCTGAAGATTTCCTTAGAAATCTCAAAGTCAGCCTCAGCCAGTTTCTCGGTATTTGCCCCACCCACTGCTGCCGCCCGGGAAAGAATAATAATTAATTCAAATAATCTTATTCTCATTTTTTCTGATTCAATTGAAATCTTTTCTGACAGTAAGTTAACCAATTCATCTAACGCTTTAACGATACCTTCCTTATCACCATTAATTAATTTCTCTTCCAGAACCTTTTCCTCTTTATATGGATACCAATCAAAGCTTTGTTTAAAACTCTTAAGATCATCAACGTGAATGATGCGATTTCCACCTAAAAATATTTTTCCAAGTTGTACGGCATTTCGTGCTTCATCGAAAGATTTTGAAATCTCGGATACTTCATTACAATATCTTCCTATTCCAATGGCACAGGTATAATGAGTTTTTCTTTGAACAGTTTTTCTAATCTTTTCAGCCATATACAAACTTATTTCTTTTGCCTTTTTATTATCCATCATTTCTTTAAACCCCAATAAGACTATAATTTTATCCTCAAACATGGGCACTGCAATTAAAGATTTTTCCTCCGATAGAGCACTTTCAACGGCTAAAAATACCTCCTTTTTAGTTAACTGTCTATTCCCCTCACTCATTTCCTGTGTTAACTTAAAAAATTCATCAATATCTACTACTATACCTATAGACGGAACAAGGGAAAAGCCAAGAAAGTTTGCCCGCTCAATTAAGGTCTGACTGTCACTATTGCCAAGCAACAAGTCAACCATAAAAGCAATCTTTATATATGGCATCATTTGATTTAATTGTTCTCGGAGAAATTCTTTCTCCGTTGCTTTTGAATTTTCTTCTGCCACCTTTCTTATTAGCGCATTCAGAACCCGATGGATTTCAGATTTCCTTACCGGTTTTACCAGGTAATCAAAAACCCCTAATTGCACTGCCTCCTTTGCATAATAAAATTCGTCATAAGCAGAGATTATCACAAACTTTACCGAGTCACTTATTCCATGTATCTTTCTTATTAACTCAAGTCCAGTTATTCCAGGCATTTTAATATCAACAAATATTACATCCGGCATTTGATTTTCAGTCAAATCTAAAGCTGATGGCGCATTACCGGCATCCCCGACGATTTCAACAGGCAACCCACTTTTTTCAATAATCAACTTTAGCGCTGTTCTCTCTAATATTTCATCATCTACAATAATAACCTTTATCATTATGATTACTCCTATGCCTTATTTAATTTCATCTAAAGGGATCCCAATGGTAACCTGTGTTCCTTTTTGGGGAGTTGATTTCAATAAAAACCTACAGTTTTGTCCAAAATGGTGGGTTAAACGTTTATATACATTGGCAATTCCAATCCCTGTAGTGTGGCCATGTCCAGAATTATGTTCCTGCATAAGCATTACCTGCTGCACTTTTTCTTCACACATTCCTTGCCCGTTATCACTCACTTTTATGATGACAAAGTTATCTTCTGCATAGCCGGTAATACTAATCTTTCCCCCGTCAATTTTTTGCTCCAACCCATGTACAATAGCATTTTCAATTAATGGCTGCAAAGTCATGATTGGTACTCTAAATTCCATTATCTCTTCATTAATCAGAATTTCGAAATTAATCCTATCCGGAAAACGTATTTCCTGAATTTTTAAATATTTCATGATATAGTTAATTTCTTCACGTAAGGAGACTAGTTGACCAAGCTTCCTAAGACTGTAGCGTAATAGATCAGACAAAGCAAAAACAACTTCTTCAGTTTTTTCTGCATTTTCCAACATGGCAAGCCGGGCAATAGTATTTAAAGTATTAAAAAGAAAATGAGGGTTAACCTGTGACTGTAAAGCTTTCAATTCTGATGCTTTTAAACTTTTTTCCAAATCAATCCGGGCATGTTGTTCCTTCATAATCTTCATGTTTTTTTCATTGATAATTGCATCATTAACAGAAGCAATGCCCATACCCACAATATAATTAGCTATTATTTGCACAAGGTCTGCTGCTGCTTGCACTTGTTCTCTCTGGATCTTGGGAATCTTTTCCCTTTCATTTAGCAAGCTCACTTTGTCAATGTTTAGTTCTTTAGCACATTGACTCAAATTTTGCTCACTTTCTTGATCTGAACCATCTATTAGTATCTGTCCACATAAAACAGAAGCCATGTGAATACCATTAACGATTATTGGTGCGGCAATATCAATCAAACCTGCATGACAACAATGTATTTCCGTTTTACCTGAACTGGATGCTTTCCTTCCCAAATAAGCATCTGATATTTTACATTTAGCTATACCTCCGGGAAGGGAACGAATTAGCCAACAGTAAGGAGTAAACCTGCTATATTCCGTTATTGGATTTCCCTCCAGGTCAACTATTACCGCCGCCAAACCTGTCGCCCTAGAAAATTTGTCCTGAATTTCTTGAAGAATATCAACATTTATAACTTGAGTCAATTTAATACACCCGATGCTATTTTTCAATTGAAATCCCCCTTTACACATATCCCTTCGTAACTAAATAAGATTATATCTTATGAGAGGGTGATCTGCTTATTTTGTCAACAGGTCTATGTGTACGCACTACTTTACATAGAAGTAAAATTAATATATATTGATTTAACCGTAGATTTTTACAAGTGAACCGGTTTAGTTGCATTACCTGGATTAGTCAGTAAACAATGTAGTCTTATTTATTTTTTTTAATCTTCTATACAGAGTACTCCGCGAAAGTCCTAATTCTTTTGCTGCTAAGTACTTTTTTTCGTGTTTTTGCAGTGCCAAAACCACCTTGTTCAGTTCTTCTTGCTTTAAGGCAGTAATTAAGCAATTATCATCAGTTTTTAAGAGATTGTTGTCCTCATGCATTTTCATTAATTCTTCAGGAATATTAGATGGAATCATATTTCCCTCACCATAAATAACCATAAGCTCAATGACATTTTTTAATTCTCTGACATTCCCCGGCCAGGAATATTTAAGGAATACCTCCATAACTTGAGTGTCAAAACTAGGATAATTAAACCCATGTATTAAGCAATAAGTCTCCGTAAAGTGCCGTATTAAATATTCCAAATCTTCTGGTCTTTTTCTTAAAGGAGGAAGGCTGAAACTTACTACCTTCAATCTATAATATAAATCTTCGCGGAACCTATCAGCTTTAACCTCCTGATCTAACTGCCGATTAGTAGCAGCAATAATACGGAAATCCGCATCAATTACCTTTTCCGATCCCAATCTGGTAAAGCTTTTCGTTTCAATAACACGCAATAAAGCAGCTTGTATTATTAATGGCATATTTCCAATCTCATCCAGAAATAGGATACCCCCATGGGCTAATTCGAAAAAGCCTTTTCTACCTCTGCTATCCGCCCCCGTAAAAGCTCCTTTTTCATAACAAAAAAATGTACTTGCATAGAGGTCAGAAGTGATTTGTGCACAATTAACAGCAACAAAAAGGCCTTCTTTCTTATCACTTTGCCCATGTATATATTTCGCAACTAGTTCTTTGCCTGTGCCGGATTCACCATTTATCAAAACTGAAACATTTGTAGCTGCAATTTTTTTTATTCTTTCCATCATTTTAACCAGATCCGTATTTAATGAAATAAACTCGCCATATACACTGGCTAAAATATTATTATTTATAAAATTATTTCTTTCTCTTTTTCTTAATATACAACATTTTCCTATAACTTGAAGGCTGTTCTTAGATACAATATCCTCTGAATGTATGATCTCTTCCTCGATCACATTATTGTTATTAATCATATTACGCGCTTTTTGATTCTTTTGAATAATATTTCCGAACAAGTCTATAACAACAATAGGCTCCCCTGGATATTTTTTTAATAAATCTAAATATTTGTTTATTAACTCAAATTTTTCCTTAGCTATATCAGATTTGTACTCCAACTGAATTTGTTTAGCTAACAGATGAGTCAAAATTGCAGCTCCTTTACAGTGTGAATCCTTTAAACATGTAACATCTATCACACCTAATACTTCTGATGTATATGGGTTAAGGATTGGAGTACCTACACAACAGAAAGTTTCAAGGTTTTCCAATAATGTTCTGAAGACGTTACAAAAACTGTTTCCTTTCTAAGAATTGCCGTTCCGATACCATTATTTCCCGTGATGTCTTCCCGTCATACTGATCCCTCAACAATACTTGCATTTTCAGCCTTTTTCGAACATTTCGATCTCCTACTATCTTTAACACATTACCAAAAGGATCAGATAGCACTAGTAATGCTGGTACTTCAATCATCATATGAGCACTATCATTAAGAATCGGTATTGATTCGTCCAATAAAATTCTGTTTTCATTTTTTACTAAATCAAATTGTTCTTTACCAAGAACCAACCTCTGGTTTAGTATCTATAGCTAAGGATTTGCATCTACTCCATTCAGAAACCATGAAATGTTCATAAGGTGTCAGATTCTCTTTATCAAGATTCCCATCTCATACTTATCTCGGAGGCTTTCTATTTGTCTGCGGTTTTTTAAAGCAAGCTCCGTTTCAAACAAAGTTATCTACCTCCCCGCGAAAATAGGTTAAAATGTTATTGTTTAATAATTAATAATAAACAACTAAAATATCTTAATAAATTATGTAAAAATAATACTAACAAATAAAATAGTTCGATAACTTTGTTTTCATTATATATTTAATCATCATAGTGGTCAATCTGCAGATTATTAGATGTGCTACTACCATATACTATCAAAAAATAAAAACACCCTTCTGAAGGGTAAAAAGATATCATGGCAAATTTTGAAGCATTATCCCAAAGTGTAATTTCCGGAACAGTTACCGGTACAAGTATTTCAAATTATTTCACTTCTGCATATAATCCTTTTCTATGAGCAGATAAATAGTTCATACAAAATTTATCTTTTCCCACCAATGCTGTTGCAGCATGGAGAAAGCCCATCATTGTTTTATCAAGGGGATTTAATATATAACTATCCATTCCATTATCTAAGGTTAAAACCATAAATAAACGATTTAACATTTTTCTATTAGGTAATCCATAAGATATATTGCTTAGTCCACAGATTTTATGAACGCCAGGAAACTCTTCTGTGATCAAACGCAAGGTCTGAATAACCTCCAATCCAGCTTTCTCTGCTGCACTAATTGGTTTTACTCAATGGATCAATATAAATGTCATCTTGTGGTACTCCTGCAGCGATAAGATCCTTAATAAGTTTTGTCGCCACATCAAATCTGTCCTGGGCTGATTCCGGAATACCTTTATCACTAATACATAGACCAACAATCTTAGCCTTGTATTCCAGCACCAAAGGCAATATTTTTTCGAATCTTTCTTTTTCAGCTGTAATAGAGTTAATCATTGGCTGCCCATACTTAGCCAGTTTTAACCCGACCTCGACAGCCTCTGGACTGGGGCTATCAATACATAAGGGAACGTTAACCGCCTCCTGAACATTGTCTACTAACCATTTCATAACTTCCAGCTCATCAAACACCTGGGTACCACAATTTATATCAATATTTGCACCTGCGTCTACCTGTGCTTTGGCAATTTTTGAATAGCCGCTCCATCTCGATTATTAAACTATCTCTTTAATTTCTTTACGGCTTGAGTTAATTAATTCTCCTACAATAAGCACAATTTATCCCCCATTCTAAATGTTGGTTACATTTATTGATCATCATTTACTATTTATTATTTTTCGAACATTTCCTTGCTAATTTGTTGTTCAGCCTCAACAATAAGAAACCGATTATCCCAAGGTCCATTAATCAGACACTCCAAGAACTTTAAAGTCCCTGCTACAATTTCAAATCTTGACCAAAGGTGCTGGCAACCTTTTGCGCAATAAATTCATTTATATCATAGCCGCCAGTATCAATCAACCCAAGCCTGGTATAATTTTTTACCATTTCCTGGGCAAACCACTCAGCGGTCTTTTCATCAAGGTGCCTGGTCCACTCGTGTTGACGGTTCAGCACAGCCAGCGCATCTCCACCGCATTCGATCCAACCTTTGGTTAAATAATATGTGCCAGGCTCTTTCATTAGCTCCATCTTATATGTTTCGCTTGAACCGAGGAACAAAGCAATACAATCATCCACCTTAGGAAGGATCATTTTGCTTCTATTAGATTTTAATCCTATAACCCCATTTGAGCACAGTCCAAAACCTAAATGATCTGATCCCATATTCCTTGATCGTCAAGTTCTTTTATGACACTGGCCAATTTGGCATTAAGTTTTTGTGGGTACATGTGATATCTATATTCAATTACCTCAACTTTAAACATGCGCCGGTATCCGTTCACTTATTTCGGGATATAATGTCTCACATATTACAAGTGCGGAGTTTCTCTCCATATAGCCCCTCCTAAGTCTCTGGGGTCGATTTAATCGACCCCAGATGAAATAAAGGAAAATTATTTACCTTCGGCATATTCCATCGCTGCATCAAAACAGCCACAATATTCTCCGGAGGGGTTTCCGGTTCAATATTATGGGAACAAGCCAAAATATAGCGGCTACCTTCCATTAAAGTCAACATATTTTTTACATAATGGTTAATTTCTTTCGGGGTGCCAAAAGACACCAATCTTTGGATGTCAATTCCCCATGCAGGCAGACCCGGTCTCCAAAATTCTTCTTAAGGCGCCAAGCTTCCATCTTATTAGCCAGTGGCTGCATGGGATTGATAATGTCAAATCCGACATCAATCATATCCGGTATCAATTCATAGATAGAACCGCAGCAGTGATATGCAATCTTTATGTGAGGTGCCGCTTTTTTGCTTCATCACACCATTTTTTACTCCAGGGCTTGACCATTTTTCGGTAAACATCTGCAGACATCAAAGCTTGTGTTTGCATGCCCATGTCATCTCCGTAAAGTACGATGTCAATATTTCTACCACATTCAATCAGCATGTTTCTTGAAATTTCGATTGCAAGCTCAGTTATTTTATCGGCAAGATAGGTATAGAATTTTTTGTTGGTATACATATCAGTAAGCCATTTATCAAAGCCTCTGAGCCATGCATACGTATGGAAAATCAAAGACGGATATCCCGGGAAAAATTGTACCGCTTTATCGGTATTTAAGTGATAATTTTGTGCCATTTCAAGAATACCCTTTAAAAATATCGGATCGGTAGGATCGGGAAAATCCGGATAGTTTTTAATATCGGAAATAGAAGTCGCATCGTGCAATGGTGTAAGCGGATCCGGAACACTACTATAAAATCCATCAGGCTTCATGATAATGCCCCAGGGATCTTTCAGTAATCCATTCGGAAGAATCTCAGTGGGGTGGCCACCGCCAAAGGCATGCACAATATCTGAATTCAATCTTTGATAAAGGCGATTGTCTAGATTTGTAACACAACTGAGTGAAGGTGCTATTACAGGTTCTTCGTAGCCTTCAATCCCACAATATTCATATAAAGCTCTAATTCCATAAGGAGGCCCCTGAGCGATAGTATTTTTTGAACCTTCAACAATCCCGGAAATAAATCCGCCAAACTCCATAGGCGCACGGTCAACACTTTTGCCCTCTATCCCTCTCAGCACTCTTTCTCTGGATGTCATCTTCATATCTATTTCGCCTCCTTAATTTGTTTTCCCACTACTACAGCGTCACGAACAGTCCTTCCATAGTAATCTGCCCCAATTGTTTTGGCAAATTTTTCATCCAGCGGAGCTCCTCCAACAATAATTTTTATTTTATTCCTTACACCGGCTTCAACCAGCGCATCAATTACATCTTTCATATTAACCATAGTCGCAGTGATGAGCGCCGAGATTCCAACTAAATCAGGACTATATTTTTTAACTGCATCAACAAAAGATTGTGCCGAAACGCTAACTCCTAAGTCAATAACATTAAATCCGCTAGACTCCATGGTAGTTGCTACTAGATTTTTACCGATATCATGAATATCTCCCTCTACTGTACCGATAATGAAAGTTAATCTTTCTCCCGCCCCAGAAGACAGGAGCGGTTTTAATAGTTTCATTGCTTCCTGAACACACGCTGAAGCAATTAATAAATCAGGTAAGAAATATTCCTCTTTCTCAAATCTTTCGCCAACAACTTCCATTCCTTTGGTAAGACCATCTTCTACGATGGTCATAGGTTCTGCTCCTTCATCTACAGCTTTTTTAACAGCAGAAACAACCGACTCGGGATCCCTATCAACAACCCCTTTTAAAACTTCTTGAATTAATTGCTCCTTTTTGCCCATCAATTTTATCCTCCTTTATTTTTATTACCAAATTAAAACTGAATACTTCTTAAAGACACCGCTTACCTCCTTTTACAAGTAGCCGCAAAAAGCCACCTAGCTTTGTACTGCTAGCGTAGAATAACCTGAGAAGCTCGAGCTTTTCTGTATCATATAATTTGACAATTATCGCACTAGACCTCTGGAGTATTTGGTCTAATATCTAGACATTGTTAACATGCTTCTTTTACTATCTATTTCAGTGTTTAAAGCTATAAAAAATTAACTCTTGTCTATATTTTTTATCCCATTCCAAATCTTTAATATGTTTACTCCCTATTATTAATTTTTACTACCTAAATCCCGCAAAAAAATATCATATACCTGTATGAAGTCATAGAAATATGGCTCAAATACAGGTATTTTTTCATATTCCCATCTTTGACAGAAAAAACTCTGGTATGCCATGTAATTCAGGCAGTCCAGAGTTTTATTGATTTTTAAAAAGTGCGTACCTTTTTTCTTTTTTTGGTGTTTTTAAAAATATTTTTCATTTTTCTGTTACTAACAATTTCAGTATCAGTTCTAAACCCGAACGACTCGTGTAAAGCATCAGTAAAATCGGTTCTTGTGTAGGTTGGAACATATCCTTCAGCTGGAATATGATAAAAATTCATATCCCTTAAACCACTTGTGATTTCGTGGCAAGTAAATTTTTCACCTAAGTATTTTTCAAGGTATCTATATACAACTAATGCAAGAAAGCATGTAGTAAAATGCGCCTTTATTCTATCATCCTGGCTTAAATGTACAGACCTTGCCTTAAATTCATATTTCATGATCCTAAAGCATTCCTCTATTTCCCAACGTCTATGATTAATCTTGTAATAGATATGGCATCGTCTTCAAGGTTTGTACATACTGCATAAAATCCATCATACATTTCTTCACCTGCTACAGTTTATATGTCTGAGATAACGTGCGGTTTCACGTCAGTGATGGATGGGCAAGATTGGAAGTGATGTCCTTTGAAGCATACAATGAATCGATCCATCTGAAGGAAATAGTGGAACGCTACAAAGAACGAACAGGCAGGTATCCGAGTCGAATCTTAGCAGACAAGATCTACCGAAATCGCGCTAATCTGGCATACTGCAAAAGTAAGAATATTCGGTTGTCTGGTCCGGCATTGGGAATACCGAAGAAGGATGAAAAACGAAACAAACAGTTAGAATATCAAGATGAATGTGAGCGGGTGGAAGCGGAGAGCCAATTCAGCTTGGCCAAACGCAAGTGTGGTTTAGGGTTGATCATGACAAAACTGGAAGAAACGATAGCGCATAGCATAGCGTTATCGGTAGTTGTGCTGAATATCAGAAAGATTCAGCATGCCATTTTTCAGCCTTTGCAAAATTGGCTTATTCGCTGGCATGCTGTGCAAAAATTCGTATTTATTCAGTAGACATTAAATAAAGCTTGACAAAGGCCAATAAGAATTAGGTTTTACCTGATTCTTATTGGCCTTTGCGAGTATTCTAAAGAATTTTCTTTATAGATTGTATTCTTTATAGATTGTATACCTTTTTCATTTGCTCTACGTGGCTATAATGCTCCTTATGTTTTAACTTAGAAGCAGCCTCTTCATCCAGTATAACGGTAATGCCCCCACTGTGTAATTGGATGGCTGAAGCAGTAATCTGTGCTGTGATCGGGCCTTCACCCCTGGGCTATCACATCCGCCTTTTTAAGTCCATTGGCAATCATCAAGATGTTCCTAGCCTCCATAATCGTGCCCACACCCATGGTAATGGCAAAATGCGGCATATCCTTTCTCTCAAATCCGGCTTTGGCATAGAAGCTTGCATAATTATCATCCAAAGTTTGTTTCATTAAGGCCTGCACCCGGGTTCTGGACCCTAGGGATGATCCCGGTTCATTAAATGCCCAGTGTCCGTCACCACCAATACCCAGGAGCTGCAAATCAATGCCCCCCGCATCCTTGATGGCTGCTTCATATTCCTGACAAAATTTTTCCGGATTCTTGGCTAAACTGTCCGGTACATGGGTGTTTTCTTTTTTTAACATTAATATGCTTAATTAGCTCTTCATACATAAAACGGGCATAACTTTGATCCAAATTGTAAGGCAGATCCAGATTCATTCCCAGCCCCAAATACTCATCCAGATTAAAGGTGGTCACCTGAGAAAAGTCCAGGCCTTCCTCCTGATGGAATCTGATCAACTCCTGATAAGTGCCGATTGGGGTGCTGCCTGTGGCCAAACCCAAGACACAGTTCGGCTTTGATTGAACTAAACGGGCAATGATCCCGGCCGCAGTCTTACTCATTTCGTCATAGTTTTTTCTGATTAATATATCCATTCTGAGTTTCATCTCTCCCCATCCATCTCAATTTTGTATCATAGAAAAATTTTATATATAAGGAGCGGAAAAAGCAAGATATTTTTCTATTTAATGATAATTTCATTGCGTACAACCCGGCCAATGATTCCGACTTGACCTAGGTCTGACTTAACAGGTGAACCATCATTTATAGATTTACTCAGCAGCAATTTGTTTCCCTCTTTCTTAATCCGTCTGATGAGCTTGCGTCCTTCCCATTCCAAAAGGTAAATCCCGCCGTTGGTGATTTCTTTGGTCAGGTTAACGGTGAGCACATCATCCTTTTCGATGCGACAGACCTTCATGTCGTTATCAGAAGCTTTGATGAAGTGAATTTTATCCGGATGTAAGTTGATAATTTTTTTGTTGATCAAAGGAAGCTCTCTGAAATCCACCACCTTACCGCTTTGCATATCATATACGGGGTATTTTTTGATTACCCCTGCTAAGGCATCCATCCAGGTTTCCGTGGGTTCCACCGGAATTGTCTCCTGATGAAGGGGTTTGGGTTTATGAATAGTTTTTTGCGGCTCTTCCGCTGGCCTTTCTTCATCAAAATATTTTTCCTGAACACCCAGGACTTTGAGAATCTTTTCTCCTGCTTTTTCATTGATAATTTTTTTGCCAGATTCCACCTGCATAAGATAACTTACGCTCAAACCACATTTCTTAGCCAGTTCTTTTTCCGAAAGTCCGGCCTTTTTTCTCGCCTCGCTGATTGTTGCTGCTAATCTGTTCATCAGCACCACCCCTCTCCCCTAGAAAATTAAACCGGCACCGTATTTTTTTAACCAAGCCCGGTTTTCCTGATAGTTGGGACAAAAATCTGCTACCATCTGCCAAAATCCAGGGGAATGATTCATCTCCTTCAAATGCGTCAGTTCATGGATAATAACATAATCCACCACTTCAAGTGGCGCCATGATCAAGCGCATATTAAAACTAAGATTCTTGCGTCCGGAACAGCTGCCCCAGCGGCTT
>JAXGQR010000002.1:0-340895 GCA_040766325.1 Dehalobacterium sp.
CAACCAGCTGTTTAATTCCGATAATTTTTTAATGCCCTTGTTAATGCCCGCGAAAGCGCTATAGGTAAACACAGCAGAAACAACAAGTGTTACGATAATTTTTAGTGCTATTGTATCTTCAATACCTAAAAAATTAGCGGTAACCCCTGAAATCATAGGCATCACCGTACCTAAGGTAGTTCCCAATCCCCCTACCAATCCAACGATGACAAATATATCAATTACTCTGCCCAGCCATCCGTCTACCCTGTCTCCCAACACACCTCGACAAGCATAGCTGGGGTAAAAATAAGGTTTTTTTCTGACATGGATCATATAAGCGAAGGCGATTGCCCCAGGTACAAATATACCCCAAGCTGATAAACCCCAGTGAAACATCCCATATGCAATAGCATATTGACCGGCCTGTGCCGAAAAAGCTTCTGCCCAAAATGGAGGACCGGAGAGATAAAAAATGGGTTCTGCCATAGACCAATTAACCAGACCTGCCCCAACTCCGCCTGTAAACATCATTGATACCCAGCTGAAATTTGAATATTCTGGTTTATCATTCGGTCCACCTAATTTTACATTACCATACCTGCCAAAAGCCAGCCAAAATCCAAAAATAACACATCCTAAAGTAAATAATAACCATAACCAATCCATCCTGTGTGTTATTGCATTTAAAATGGCTGATACGTATGGCTGCAATTTTGAACCTAAAATCATCATCGGTGTATAAATCAATAAACATAAAATCACACTCATCCAAAATACAGTTTGATTAATAGAAGCACTGGTATCGGTTTTAGGTTTATTCAAAATCTCTCACCCTTTCTAATGGTAATTTTTTACTCCTACGAACCTCAACTATCCCTTTCCTTCAACGCTTAGTTTTCCTCCTTCTTTAATGATATTTTTTACTTTTTTCTGAGACAAATATTGTTTATTTATATTCTTATTAGTAACAATAGCGCCATAATATTGTGTTATTCATTTTTTTGAATACGTATATTTTGTAGTCTTTAGTATTTTACAAACATAAATTAACAGTAAATTCAGGTCATATTAATTTATATGCTTCAAAAGATCTTAACATTTGAATCACCATTCCGGTATCACTATTTTGATCTTTTCCTGAATCTCTTCTTTTTTTGCTAGCCCACCAATACGTCCTTTAATTTCACCTTGATCAAAAATAAGTATCTGCGGTATTCCCTTCAATCTGAAGCGCTTAAACAGTGACTTATACTCATCAACATCTACCCAATAAAAATTCATTTTATCTGTCAATTCCTCAGCTATTTCCTCAACTGCAGGGAGCAGTTCGTTACAAACATGACATCTTTCCGCACCGAAAAACACTAGAACGGGGATTACGCTGTCGAAAGTCAATTTATCAAAATTATCTACATTAATACTAGGGAAAACTATATGAGTCATTTTGTCTCTTCCTTCCTTCAATCGCAAGCTCAGACATTCTTTTAGGCTACCTTTTCAAATATATTCTTCATTCGGGCTTGGGATCGGGCGGACTGTATCATGGTTACTCCTGACACTGTCCGCCGTACTTTACCTTTTACTTTTTTAGTCCACCCTTGAATTTCCTTACTTTATCTTACTTAGTTTTCTTCATTATCCTTTAATGCTTGATAAATAACACCACCTTCAACATCTTTGGGCATAGCCACCCCGGCAATATGACAGATGGTAGGTACAACATCAATCACTTTACAACGACGCTTGATAACTGCACCTTTTTTAAATCCATCACCAGCCATTAATAGCAGGCATCTTGTCGAGTAACCAAAATTGGTCTGATTACTCAATCCATTACCATGAGTACGGCTAAATTCATTGTTCATGAAGTAAACAATATCACCACAGTGAGGTCCTCCTAGACCGATATCTTCCATGTCATGTCGGTTCAAAGCAAAGGAGATTACTCTGCGTCCAGTTTTCGGATCCCGGTAACTGTAAAGGTCGGTAATAATATCATTGACTAATTCATCATAATCTTCAGGTTCAACGATGCCTTGAGGATCGCGTCCCTTAAGGTTGATGTAAATATACATCGCCCGCTGAGCTACGGCCTTCGTATTCGCCCAGTCAATTTCCAGATTGCCGTCCACTTCTTTCAACTTGGTATAGCCCAGTTCCGACATTACTCCTACGTTCATACCCCACATATCACCAATCAATGGGCATTCGGTAACCGACATTCCAGGAGTAATTACCGCATGGTCAGAAACCACAATCATGGCTACATCATCATTAACCCACTTCATAACCTCACCAATATATCGGTCGGTAATTTCGTAAATTTTAACGATCAACTCCTGATATCGCTTATAATCAGGTGTAACTTGTTCAAGAGTGTAGTCCAGGTAATAATGACCCAGCATATCAATTCCGTGAATATGACTGTAAAACAGATCCCATTCCTTGTTTTCCAACAAGTAGTCCGTAGCTTTCTCATGCCAGCGGTAATAATCATCCATAGACTCAATCACAATGGTATCAGCGGTAATATTATGCCTGTCGTAATTGGATGGCTGTAGCATCGGTCCTACGTTCTGATAAAGATCAAGACACATTTCCTTAGGATAAAAATACTTATCCCCCTTAATATCCTGGGCAAAGGAATAATAGAATTCCATATAGCTGCCGTCATCCTTCATCCTTGTCACTTTGATTTTGTAAGCAACAGGCCGGTTTTCACCGTCCATATTGTAAGTATCATAGATGAATTCGCTCCATTCGCCTACCTTGGCCTCGCCAATGGGCTCCTCATCTTTTTTACTCACATAAATCCGGAAAGTATCATAGGTTTTGCCATCAGAAGGGAAGAGTAGTCCAAAACGTCTGGTATTACCGTTATTTACAGGAAGCACAACTTCCTTAGCGCCTGCCGGGGCATTCTTCCAACCTGCGGCCATCTTAATCGGAGTTTTAATTCTATCACATTTAGCTGCATCAGCCTCTTCTTCACTTCCACCATCCTCGGTAACCAAGCCCGGAGCAGAATAACCAAAGCCATCCAAAGGCTTGATCTTGGCCTGCTGGGTGGTAACTTCAGTTTCAACACGGCAGTCCGCACCACTGGTGTCTACTACATGGGGTATCTCCTCAATTGGAAAATCTCCTTCTTCACAAGTGAAGTATTTCTCATAATCCTTATAACCACGTAAATTTGTAAAAATGCTGGTACCGTCGATGACGATGGAATTTTTAGTTGTTGGAGGCCATGAGGTAGGATAATTCATAAGAATACTTTTTTTACCGGCCCGCTCAAAGGCATCCCAGATAAACTCCGCTTTACAAAGATTGGAATCAAAGCCGTATTCCAGTTCATCCAAGGGTTTACCTCGTTCATGATTCCAGAAACAGGTAATTCCATGGGTAAGAGGATAGGCACCGGTTGCCAAAGACGCCCAGTTCGGAGGAGTGATCGTAGGCAGTACGCCTTGCATTCCTAAATCTTCAGGAACAACGCCCATTTCAATTAGTTTTTTGAAATTTGGCAGTTTTCCTTCATCAACAAATCGTCTAATCAGCATAGGATCGGCTCCGTCGAGACCAATTAGCATTACTTTTTTCGCAGTTCCTTTATTACAACTCATTACTGTTCTACCTCCTGAAATATAATTATTGACTATCAATATTTATTGCAAACTTCATGCCAACCTTCTTCAATTTTTAAAACCCATGCGCAGCAAGGAAAACACGGCTTTATTGTTAATTCATAAAAATGAATGAGTCGCCTTTTGAGTCTTTTTTACTTATAACGAGTTTATATGATTTATATTAGAACTTATTATAAACTGATTTGTTTTCACCAAAGGTTCATATCCCGTCCGTACCACCGTTACAGCTTAATAGGCTGCCTACAAAATAACAATCCCCTTTTAAGTTAATATGACTCCCCTGAAGGCTTATTTCGCAACTATAATATTCATCCCTAAACATAATAGAACCTGTAAAAAGCAGCTAAACTATGTCAACTGCATTTTACAGGCTCTCCCTAGAGAAAATAATTTTATTCTGCTAAGATTTATCCTTTTCTTCATGATCGGATAAGTACTGCCGGATCCTACGATTTGCCTTACTTTGACTAATATTTAATGCCTTGGCAACCTTGTATGAACTCCCCAGTTCTTTATAGGCCTTAAGAATTATTTCTTTTTCGATCACGTCCAAAGGAGCAATACCGGGTACAGAAATCATATTTTGGACTTCCTCATCCTTAAATTTTTTCGGCAGATGTTTCAGCTGAATTTTTCTTTCCTGCACTGTCAAAACCATCCTTTCGATAATGTGTTCAACCTCTCGCACATTTCCCGGCCATGGATAAGCAATCAGAGCATCCAAAGTTTCCGGCGCGAAAAAATGGGTCGTATTATATCGTTGGTCATGCTTTTTTAGGAAATTTTGTGCCAGGGGGGTAATATCCTCGCGTCTAACTCGTAAAGGAGGAATCACGATTTCAATTACATTAAGACGGTAATAAAGATCTTCGCGGAAAAGCCCATCTTGAACCATTTCCTCCAGATTTTTATTGGTTGCAGTAATGATTCTAATATCTACCGTTTTGCTTTTTGTCCCACCTACAGGAATAAACTTATTCTCTTGAATGACGTCTAAAATTTTTGCCTGCAATTTCAATGGAATCTCAGCAATTTCATCCAAAAAGAGGGTTCCTCCCACAGCCATCTCCAAAAGTCCTGCTTTCCCCTTATTATGAGCTCCTGTAAAGGCACCGGCTTGGTACCCAAACAATTCCGATTCCAGTAATTGTTCGGGAATGGCTGCACAGTTAATTGTCTGGAAAGGACCATTTCTCCGCGGACTAACCTCATGGATATATTTTGCTAAGGCACTCTTACCTGTTCCTGTTTCACCTAAAATCAGAATTATGGTATCCTTTTCGGCCACCCTTTGAGCTAACTCCAGGCAATCAATCATGGATTTGCTCCGAGCTATAAAATTATTATAGGGATTTACTTTTTTACGCAGTTCCTCAACTTCTTTTTTGTACTTATCTACTTCCTTTTTTGTTTCTTCCAAATTATATTTCAGTTTTTCTAATTCCGTAATATCCCGACTGTTCATGACAACAAATTCTACTTTCCCTTGATCATCTAAAACAGGCGTGGCGGTTACGAGCAGTTTTTTCCCACTATGGTTTCTTGTTCAAAAGTCGTCGTTTTTTTCCCTTGAAGAACTACCGGAGCAACCAAAGGATAATAGTAACCGTCCTTCTGCAGGTCATAGATGGTCTTACCAATTATTTCATCAGGGGCCAAACCGTAGTTACGCACGGAAGGTTCATTGACATATACAACTACTCCTTGTCTATTGATGACAAAAAGTTCATCATAGGAATGATTGAGAATCCTTTTAAATTGTTCTAAATCCAACATACGTGGATCATTCACTTTTTTGATTGATTCGTCTGACATTCTTTTCATGCGATCACCTAACTATGATTATATTTCATTTCATTTATTTGCCTCGTTTAGGCAGCATACCTTTGTGTTCCGGTTCAATCACAACAATAATACCTCCCAGGACAACCAATAGTCCACCGACAATTAAGTTAAAGGTAAATCCTTCTTTGAGAAATACTGCTGCCAGCAAGGAAGCAAACAAAACTTCTAAGTAGCTGAGAATACTTGCTTGCTGGGCTGTGACCTTCCTTAATGCGATCATATAGAGGGTGGCAGCCACGCCTTGGATCATAATACCTGCAAAGGCCAGGATTCTCACATCATAAAGGGAAACATTTTGAAAATACGGTAGAGCCATGGGAAAGGTTAGAAACGCAATCACACCGCAGACATAGGTATTGGAAACCAAGCCCAAAAGGTGCGGCGCCAGTTTTTTTAACAAAATAATATAACAAGCATAAGCTATTCCGCTTCCCATATACCCATAATGTTTCCCCACAATTGAATGGTAGTCAAATGCCATTGACCAAAACCCACCACAGAAATAATCCCCAAAAAGCAAAACCCTAACGCGAAAAAAGACTTACGCTTAATCTTTTCCTTTAATAATACGGGGGCTAATAACACGATAAAACAAGGAGCCGTATAATAAAGGATGAAACCGTTGGCCACCGTGGTCAATTGAATGGACTTGGTGAGCAAAAGCCAGCTTATGGTATTAATCGTTCCTGCTGCAATTAATATTTTCTTTTGTCCTGGAAGAAATAATTTTCTCCATTCTTTGGTGATTGCTAATAAGATAAGCAAACTGAAAAATCCAAAAAGAAAGCGAAAAAAGACAATGATTTGTGCCGGTTGATCCACTCCTTGCACAATTAAACCATAAGAACCCCAGATCAGGCACGCCAATATAATTTGCCCCTGAGGGAGATAGTTCATAAATCTTTCCGACATGTTCGGTTCTCCTTTTACCTGTTACAATATAGACAAGTCATAATCTCACTTCATCTGATCCTCCTATCCGTCAAAGTCTGACTTATCCCTACTTATGGATTTCCACTTATTTTAGCATATTCCTCTTCAGATCAAAAACTTAATTGCACAAATCCTCTGGCGCATGGCAAGACAGAATTTTTACCCATGCCTTTTTGCAATGCTTAAATATTTTTGCCCTTTAGGGGAGGCCTTAGTTCCACTTATACAATTATAAAGTAAAAAAAAACGCCTAAACCATTTGATTTAAGCGTTCTAACAAGATTCATTAACTTATTTAGACTTTTTTGATATCAGTGATTTCGGCAATCTTTTCTTCCGTGCCTTTTTGGGCATTACGGAATTCTGCCAGACTCTTGCCCACAGCTTTTCCTACTTCCGGCAGTTTGCCCGGTCCGAAAACTATCAAGGCGATACCGGCAATCAATACCAGTTCCGGCACGCCGATACTGGGAATGAATCCAAAACCAGCAAAACTATTGATCATGATCTTCCCTCCTATTTGGTTGCATTCGCCTCATCGTCCAGAGGTAATCCTGCCGCCTTCATCACCTTGCCGAATTCCTCTTCATATTCCTGATAGGTATGAACTTTAACCGGATAGTTCCAAGGATTAATATGTCTCTTGATTCTGCTATCGTTAGCCATATTTCGCGTCGGACTCAAGAAGATCCCTGGGGCATGCATCAGTTTACTAAAGGGGAAATACGCCAAAAGAACACAAACCAAAAACAGATGAATATAAAATATGCTTCCGATACCTACAGGCACGACAGGTTGAAAAGCAATCAAGCCCATGGCCAATTCCTTAATTCCTGCTACATCCGCCCGCACAAAGTATTTCATTAGGATACCGGATCCGGCAATGCTGATAATCAGGAAAAGCGGAAAATAATCAGCAGCCAAGGATACGTAACGCACCATGGGTATGGCAAATCTTCTGATTAAAAGATAAGCAAGCGCTACTATGATCAAAAGATCAGTCAAATAAAAACTGTACATTCCGAAATCAAAGAATCCGTCCAAACTCTCCAGAAAACCGACAAAGAAAGGGGTTTCCGGGGTGAATAACCGTAAGTGACGAACTGCAATGATAAAAAACGAATAGTGGTATAGAATAGCGGCCAGCCATAGCCATTTCTCCCAAATGTAGGTGATATTACCTTTCTCCGTAATTTTCGCTGTTGTATTACGGAAAGAGAACGAAAGAGAAAGACTTCTTTTGCCATTCTGGCCCAAACACCTAAAGTAGTTGTGGGATTCTCCACCTGATCAGATTTAATCCAATCATGGGTTTTCTGCTGACCACACGTGGTGGTAATGCGGAAAGGTACAGGAGATTTAGCCCAAGACACAATCCGATAGATGACTCCTACAATAAAAATAGCAAATGCCAAATAAGGTATCAATACACCTAAAACATATTCCCCACCGGCCATAACGCCTAAATAAGGGATTAGTATTAAGAGCACGATCATTAATAATCCAAAACCAACGCCCATTTTTAACCCTCACTTTTCCTATGGTTTTTGTCTCATCCACATGGAATAACAGCTTAATGTTCTGTTTCTCCTGCTTTTTCTTTCACAGCGACGGCCATCTTGTATAGAATCGTCAGAATCAATGCCCCGATCGCCCAAACACCGACAGTAACCAAGAGTTCGATTGGGGTCGGCATATATTCGGTAATTTTACCAAAGGTATTAGGAATAAAACCACCGATAACCAAAGCCAATCCTTTTTCAATCATCATGGACACGAAAACAAATGCGCAGGCAATACCAAGATATTTATAATTCTTACGTGTTTTGGGATTTAATAACAACACCCATGCCACGAGAGCTAATATCGTAAATACTGCCATGAAAGGAACAAGAGCTGAATAACCCTCTAAGCCGACAAACAAATATTGCAACGTATGCATGTGGGAGGGAACTTGGCTATAAAATGCAGTGAAAAATTCCAAACCGATAAAGAAAAGACTGATCGTCATCGCATAGGTAATAATCACGGAAAGCTTATTCAACACCTTATCCTCCACCTTGAAACTGGTATACCTTCTCAAAAACAGCATTAAGAGGATTAACAAGGATGGACCGCTGGCAAAAGCCGATGCCAAAAAGCGGGCAGCCATAATAGCAGTAAGCAAATAATGTATTCCCGGTAAACCGGCAATTAAAAAGGCGGTTACGGTGTGAATACTCACAGCCCAGGGGATTGACAAATAAGCTAACCGTTTGACCCAATTGGCCGGTGCAACCCTGTTATATTCTGCCTCTAACACATTCCAGCCTACAAAAAGGTTAATCAGCAAATATCCGCTCAAAACTACCATATCCCAAAACATCATCGAATGGGGTGTTGCCATAATAATTACATTGAATACCCGTTCCGGTCTCCCTAAATCCACTATAATAAACAAGATACACACGACAACAGCAGCAATGGCAAGAAATTCACCAAAAATGGTTACTTTGCCAAACTCCTTGGTATTATGAAGATAATAGGGCAAAACCACCATTACTGCCGAAGCGGCAACCCCGACAAAGAAGACAAATTGACCAATATATAGGCCCCAGGATACATCCCTTCCCATATCGGTAACCGTCAAACCATTTTGAAATTGATAAATATAAGCACTAAAACCGGCCGCTATCACAGCCGCGAGAAAACCTAACCACAACCAATATCGTTTGCTTCCGCGAAAAATATGCTCAACCATAGCGGCCCTCCTTATATAATGTAATAGACATTAGGAAATGTCCCTAGACTAGCGCTGCGTTGAATAGTTGGCTGACTCTCCATCAGCTTGCGCACTTCCGAATTAGGATCGTTTAAATCCCCAAAATGAATTGCTCCATTTCTGCAGGCTTCAACACAAAGAGGCATGTCCCCTTTAACCAAACGTTCCGCACAGAAATTACATTTCTCCACCACACCCTTGGTACGAGTAGGATACAACATATTTGTATCTTCATTTCTCATGGAAAGTCGGGGATCCTGGAAATTAAAGCTTCTGGCTCCATAAGGGCATCCGGCCATGCAAAAGCGGCAGCCAATACAGCGGTGATAATCCATCATTACTACTCCATCTTCTCTTTTAAAGGTCGCCTTGGTTGGACAAACCCGGACACAGGCCGGATTTTCACAATGATTACAGAGGAGCAAGAAGGGTCGTTTTTTCAATTCCGCGTTTACATGTTCATGTCCCAGCCCTGGAATGAATGTTCGAAATCTTCCTTCCAAATCCATTTGATTTCTTCTTTTTTATCTGAAATTTCCGGTACGTTATGGCCTTTATGGCAAGCAACGATACAATCATCACAATCTGCACATTTCTTAGTATCAATAACCATCGCCCATCTTTTGCCCTTAGTTGATACGGTACTTTGATATTTGCCCGATCCAACCGCAAAGATTTTATCGGCCTGAGTAGCACCCAATCCCAAAATACCTACACCACACATGCGAATGAAATTTCTTCTGTCCAGTTTCATTATATCTCACCCCCGATATGACATGTCCAGCAATTGGGGTCCACGTCAGAATAAGTGTGACAAGAATCACAAAATTTTTCCTTATCCGAATGGCAGCTTAGGCAAGTGTTTTGTAAGCTCATTTCATATTCCGTGCCATCGGTGGCAATATAAGTGTCTAGTCCGTTACGTACCGATTCCGTACGCCACTCGTTCAGTAATTCCATATGATTACTACGCATAAATTCCGTATCTTCAATACATTTTTTTTCATCTAACGCCAGAATCTCCGGTGTATTCAGATCTAATTCCGGAGCAGCCGAACTTTGTCCGAACATGTTGAAAATTGGGTAAGTCAAGACTACTAGGATCACAATCAATAAAGGTATGATGATTTTTTTATCATACATTTTGCTCACCACCAGTCGTTTCTATGGGTTCGCCTCTTAGATTCATTTCACGTACCCGGTCTCCTTCATCTGTCATGACCAAGGCATTTCCTAACAGTTCATGTACACCGCATACATCCACCCCAGGATTCCAGTATTGCATCAAATGAGGCATAGCTGCTCTGTCTAAAGCACAAATACATGAAAGCATATTCACATCATGCTGCTCCTGGACATGTTTCACTGCATTAGCCCGGGGAAAGCCGCCCCGCATTCTCATTTCCAGAAACTCATCATTGTTTAAACCGGAGCCACTGCCGCAGCAATAGGTTTTTTCCCGAATGGTATCATCAGGCATTTCATAGAAGTTGTTGACCACATTTTTCAGAATGTAGCGAGGTTCTTCAAAAAGACCCATAGCCCGTGCCGGATTGCAGGAATCATGAAAAGTCACACGATAACCATCATTTCTGCTGGGATCAAGCTTTAGTTTTTGGTGGCGAATCAAATCTGAGGTAAATTCGGTAATATGAACCATTTTGGTAGAAAGAGCATTTTCAAACCTTGTCCCCGTAATAGGCGAGACAGGAGTTTCCAGGAAATCAGCCGGCCCATTCATGGTATCCATATACTGATTAACCACCCGCCACATATGACCGCATTCCCCACCTAAGATCCACTTCACACCTAGACGCTCTGCTTCGGCATACATTTTGCTGTTTAATCTTTTCATCATTTCATGGGAAACGAAAAGACCGAAGTTCCCCCCTTCAGAAGCATAGGTACTTAGGGTATAATCCAATCCAATTTCATGGAAAAGCATTAAATAACCCATAAAGGTAAAAATTCCTGGATCGGCGAAATAATCACCGGAGGGTGCAATAAAGAGTACTTCTGCTCCCTTACGATTATAGGTAGGATCAATGCGAATTCCGGTAATATCTTCAATATCATCACAAAGCATATCAATGGTATCCACCACAGCATGGGGCTGGATCCCTACGTGGTTTCCAACACGGAAACAATTAGACACAGAAGCCAAAATCCAATCCGTGTTTACTCCTAACAATCCTAATAGTTCCCGGGCAATAATGGTAATCTCTGCCGTGTCAATCCCAAAAGGACAATAGACTGAGCAGCGGCGGCATTCACTGCATTGAAAAAAGTAATAGAACCACTCTTTAACCACATCTTCCGTTAAATCCCGCGCCCCTGCTATCTTGCCCATAATCTTACCGGCTTTGGTAAATTCCTTGCGATAAACAGAACGGAGCAACTCTGCCCGTAAAAAAGGCATATTTTTCGGATCTCCGGAACCGAGGTAAAAATGGCATTTATCCGCACAGGCACCACAGCGAACGCAAACATCCATAAAAAGCTTCAGAGAACGATATTTATCCAGTCTTTCTCGTAACCCTTCTAACAGGATTTCCTTCCAATTCTCCGGCAACTGCCAGTCGTCATCTTCCGGACTCCATTTCCTAGGGTTGGGTAATCCCAATACTTCATGGTGTTTGGGATTTGATCCATAGTTGTAAGTGCCTTTTCTGAATTCAAAGGGAGCATCAAACCAATTTTCTTTTGGCATAATAATCTTTTTGCTCACCAAAGAATCAGCTTTAGGTAGTGAACTCATTTTTGCACCCCTTCACAGCTTTTTTCTTCTTTGAACAGGAATTACTCTCATCACAATCTTCTCCGTAGCCCAGCCCCTCATCCAGAGCATTGTACCGCCGCAACACAGCAAATACTCTGCGATTCGCTTGATCTACTTTGATTTGATAGAGATCTTCCCGACATTCCATATAAATATCCATGGACATGAGTAAAAGGTAATCAATTTGAGCGACAAATTCTTGCCAATTATACCAATAATTTTCCTGATCGGTATAATAAGTTTTAATTTGGTTTTGAACAATATGCTTAAAGATGTTTAAGAAAGACAGGGCTTGAGAAGGAGAAAAGTCCTGCACAGCCCAAATTCTAATTAATTTATTCAGTGAGGAGGCAACCTCCTCACTTTTCTCTTTCTGAGTAAACCAATCAACAATACCTTCCACGCCTAAACGCAGATTATAGCCTACAGGATTACCAAAAGAGTCTTTTTTATTTTTATAAATGCGTATCGTTTCCTGGGGATACCGATCCAATATAGCATTAAACCAAGATTCTGTCAGAGAAGCTTTATGCTCCCGGAAAAACTCATCTAAGTTCTGCCTTTTCATGTTGCTGATCCCTCCTTCTCTGTCTTAAGGTTCTTCAAACAGTGATTGCGGTTTATTTCTTGTCAGATTGTGATAAAGTTCCGGCCTTCTAAAATCTAAAAAGAAACTGCCACTCATCACTTTTCTTTCGTGTTGGCGCATTCTATTAATGGGATCCGCAGATAGGTCAACTACCAACAGGTTCTCGCCGACATCGAATGCTTCTGCCACTACATTGCCTTTAGGATCCAAAACCATGGCACCACCGCAGAATTCTTTACCGCTTCCATCAGATCCCACTAAATTACAAGCAGCAATGTAAACGCCGTTATCATAAGCGCGCGCCGGCAAATATTTTAACCAGGATTTCCGGCGATTTCCCATAATCCGGGGAGATGCATGGGGAGCAAAGATAATTTCAGCACCCTTTAATGCTAAAACTGTGCTTAGTTCAGGAAAATGCATATCCCAGCAGATCCCAATGCCAAATTGGGCCATTTCTCCTGAAAAAACCGGCAGATTCTCTCCGGGCATGAAGCCGTCCGTTTCACTTTTACCCAAATGGGTTTTGCGATAAGTGGCTATTCTTCCATCAGGAAAGAGCACCAGGTGGGCAATATAAGGTTTTTCTAAAGTCGACTCTTCCGGAAGCCCGGCCATAATCACCATCCCGGTATGCCGGCTCAAGTTTCGAAGGACTTCTGAGCTTGAGCCGGGGATTTTTTCCGGGGTTAAAAATCCTTTGCTTTTATTGTATCCGGTAATACATAACTCGGGGAAACAAATCATATCCACCCTTTGCTCCGCTGCCGCAAGCACAAATTCAGTTATCTTCTGTAAATTTTTCTTAACGTTGCCCGTCTCTGCCTGCATTTGCACAAGAGCAATTCGAGTGTCTTTCACGGCTGACTCCTTAACAATCCTACTGATTAATAATCCTCGTCGAGCAAAAATTCCAAAAATGGCTGATCTAGACTAGCTAGACCGTTCACCATTAATTCTACCAAACCATCATACTGAAGGTTATATTTTGCCGTGGCACCATAATACTCTAAAATATCCCGGATCGCTCCCTTACAGTTGGAGCATGGCGCACAAACATATTTGGGAATCTCCGGATTTTCAATGGTATCGGCAAATGCATCTAAAATCTGTTTAAACTTCATTCTAGTACTTAAGCTATTTCTAAACTCAGAGAAATTCAAATTATTCATAATAGCAAAGCCACCGCCGCCACCGCAGCAATAGTTATCTACCCCATGAGGTGTCATTTCCCGGAACTGAGGAGCAATCACCTTTAAAATTTCTCTTTGAGGTTGGACAATCCCCATGGAACGTACATAGTTGCAGGGATCATGGAGGGTCACAGGGAAATCGTTTTTGGAAGGATCAAATTTTAATCTTCCGGTTCTAGTTAACTCCCACAATAGTGGCAAACAGCTTTCTCGGGGAATATAGTAATCTCCGGTGACAGAACGATCCATGCTCACATGGGCGGCTCGATGGGCATGTCCACATTCACCAATAACCATGCGATTGACGCCTAATTCTTTAGCTGCCTTAAACTGCATAGTTCCTATCTGTTTCGCTTGATAATCATCGTACCAGATACCATAATTCACATTATCATAACCGATAATATCACTGCTTAGCGTCCAATCAAGTCCGGCTTCTTCAAAGAGGATGGCGAAAGCGGCCGGGTTTTGAGGCCAAGCCATGAATTCACCTGCATTATGGATCAATAAAATATCTGCGCCCTTTTTATCAATAGGCATTTTAATTTTGCGACCCGTTTTCTCTTCAATATCTTCTTCAATAAACTCAATGATATCTAATAATGCAGGCTTCGTCATTCCCGTGGAAGAACCGGTTTTCAATTGGTTCACAGTGCCCTTCTCATGTAAAGGTTTTGGCGCAAGACCCATTTCCTGGCTGAATATTTTTCTGATTTCTTTGGCAATGAGGGCATTATCCAAACCTAATGGACATTGCTGAGCACATCGGCGACAAAGATTACATCGATAGGCCAATTCTGCCAATCGTGCAAGGGTCTCCCAATTTAAATCCGGATCATTTTCATCCCACTTTCTTACTAATTTTCCGTCTTTATCTAAATATTTCTTGGCAATGCGACGAAAAACTTCAGAGCGATAGATAGGACGATACAGCTCATTGTAACCACTACCCGGGTAGACATGACATCCTTCTGAGCAGGTATGGCATTTTGCACAATATTCAAAAGAGAGGAGTAAGGGTTGGATCATTGCACGATTAGTATCATCGGAGAAAATCTTTTCCATGCCGGATAAAAATTTCTCCACAAATTCCCTTTCTTCTTCTTTGGTTTGGGGTCGCACTAAATTTTCAATACCGGCATAGCCGTCGAGAAAAGTAATATTCGTTTCGGTCCATGAGCCTTTGGGCTCTTTTAAAGCCGGCTGAGACTCAATGGTGTTATAGGGTGCCGGCAATTCCATATAATCCTCTAAATTAGGGGTGGAAAGCTGCACATCCTGGGGTTTACCCATATCTGTTAAAGGTATGATTTTTTTCTTCTTATTTGCCACCTTAAGCTTACCTCCTTTATCTTATTCTTCTACTTTCTGATTTCCGGGATAATGAGGAGCAGACCATCGTCCCTTCTGCTGATAATTCTTCCCTGCTGCTACCTTTTCTGCAATTTCATTGCCGGGGAGATAGGGATCATTGTCCCATAATACCTTGTGAAAGGAAAAGAACTTACCCACATAATGACTCATTTTGGTAAGAGGAATATAAATAATTACGGCTCCGGCCAAAACCAAATGAAGGGTTACTAAAGCACTGGGCGTAAAGGAAGAAAGTGTGAGCAAACTAGCCATCATTTCGTGTCCATATTGAAACATAGGATCAGTAATAAAGCACAGAAAACCGGTAAAGGCAACAGCAAAAAGGAAAAATAAATTAAAATATTCCTGTCCTGTGGTATACATTTTAAATTCCGGATTCACCATTCTTTTGATGAACAAACCGATTGAACCAATCATTACCATAATAATTCCGGCCCCACCTGCAAGAGCAATTAAACCATTCAACAGAGGCAAATCAATAAAGAACGCAAAAAACAATAACACGAGCCAGGCAATCATGGCGTATATCCCTAAATGCATGGAATAGGACAACCACCAAAAGGGTCTTTGATTATCAAATAATTTTTTAATAAAAAGAATTTCCTTTGCCATATCAATGATTTCTGGAACCAAGGACGTTTCTCTAGGCTTTTCATACCATTTCGTCTCCTCATAATAAGAACCGCCGTATTCACCACGACCTTTTTCCTTGGGCACGGGATAAAGCTCCCACCTGCCATGCATTGGCATCTTGGCAAAATCATAAGCTTTTTTTAATGAAAAACCAATGAATGCTAAAAATGCAACATACAAAAAAATCACCAAAAACATCTTTGCACCTCCCAAAATATTTGTCTTGCTTGTTTCTATATATCATCCCTTTCCCTCCGGAAAGAGCTCGCCGCGGAAACCAAATTTTCCGCCCATCCTTTTGTTCCTAAAGCATGGATGTGATTATAGCAGGCTAAAACATTTTTATAAAGAAATCCGTCTTTCTTGCCGTCTATCCCATGACCCCGATGCACCTTAAATGCAAAATCTATTCCCCTTGTGTCCAAATTAATCAAACAGGAATTATGGAATTCATGTCCTTTAACAGTTGTGTGCAGAGTAAAAAAAGGGTTTTCCTTATCTACTTCCATAAGGGTGTAACCATGACCTTGAGGTTTGTTTTTTAACAAAACATCGAAGGGTAATACCCCGACCATGGGGTGATGTTCTTCCCCATGGATAATACTTCTCCCCAGATACATAAGACCGCCGCATTCCGCATAAACTGGAAGTCCTGCTTCAATCTCTCGAGACAGGGCTATTCTGATCATCTGGTTCTGCCCTAGTTCCCGGACAAATATTTCTGGAAATCCCCCTCCAATAAAAAGAGCATCCATCGGGGGCAGTTTCTTATCTTCCAAAGCATTAATGTAAACCAATTCCGCTCCCGCCCGTTCCAGACTTTCTAAATTTTCCGGATAATAAAAACTAAAAGAGCGATCCTTAATAATGCCTACTTTTACCGAGTCTTTAAGATCACAGGTGACTGCTTCATCAAAAGTATCTTCCAAAGGCAAGGCAGGTGCTTGAGCTGCAATTTCATAAATTTTATTTAAATCCAAGGTCTCCTGAGCAATCGTAACGATATCATCAATGGCTTGCTGCAGCCGGTCATTTTCTTCTGCCGGGATCAGTCCTAAATGACGATTGGGGATGGAGAATTTTGTATTTTTGGGAATCACACCCAGCACAGGCAGGTCACAATATTTTTCAATTGAGCCAATTAAAATATCCTGATGACGAGGGCGCGCAACATTGTTTAAAATAACCCCTGCCACCTTGATTTGGGGGTCAAAATCCTTAAATCCTTTCACCAGCGGTGCTACACTCCGGGTCATACGATTACAATTAACCACCAAAATGACCGGTGCTTCAATAATTTTAGCTATCTGGGCCGTACTGCCGCTCCCCTCAAGATCTAAGCCGTCAAACATGCCCATAGCTCCCTCTATTACTGCAATCTGGGCATCTGCTCCTGTCTGAGCCACAGATGCTCTTATCCCGTCTTCATCCATAAGAAAACAATCCAGGTTCCGACACAAACGGCCGGAAACCCGGGAGAGCCAACTGGGATCAATATAATCAGGTCCCTTTTTAAAAGGTTGAACCGCAAATCCATTTTTGACCAAAGCCCCGATGAGACCAATGCTTACCGTGGTTTTGCCTGACTGCCCATGAGGAGCACTAATAACAATGCGAGGTATCTTCTGTTCTCTCTTCATGCGGTTCCTCCTTAATCATTTCTTATTCTACATCGGTTAATTCCGGAAGAGCAGATGTTCCACCCTTCATAAAAGATACGTCTTGAAAACCCTTGCCCTGGAGCAAGGTAGCTGCTTCATAGGAGCGGATCCCCAAGGGACAAAACGCGATAATATTTCGGTTAGGAGATAATTCACCGTATCTGGCCCTTAATTCGGTGATGGGAATGTTCACCACAACTCCCCCTCTAAGAGGTCGTAGTTTTGCTTCTTTAGCTGAACGTACATCCAGCATGATGAAATCCGCTTTATCTGCCAACATTTGTTTTACTTCAGCAACAGAAACCGCTTTCACCAAGCCTTCTTTTAGGTTCAGCAAGGCATTTGCTCCATGAATACCAATATCAATAGGTGTGGAAAAAGGCGGTGCATATCCGGTATCAAAGTTGGAAACCTGCTTTAAATTTGCCCCCATATATATGGCTGCGGCGTAAACGTCAAGTCTTTTGATGACTTCACCCATTCCCGCCACTTGGGCACCTAGTATTTTGCCTGTCTCTTGATGAGCAATTACCTTAACAATTGCTTTTCCATGCATAGGATGGTAATGAGCCGTATCATGCCCGGAGACAATAGTACTGATCACAGGATACCCTAATTTTAGGGCCTCTTTTTCAGTAAGACCCGTTTTGCCCGCATTATAATCACCAGCTTGAATAGCTGAAGTACCTAAGATCCCCGGAAAGGTCTCCTTTTTACCTGCAAGATTACTGCCGATGACACGGCCGTGTTTATTCGATGTTGAAGCCAGGGGAACATATACCTTTTGCCCTGAGACTAAATGAACATTTTCAACACAGTCCCCTCCAGCATAAATATCTGGGTCACTGGTTTGCAAGTATTCATTTACTTTAATGGCACCCGTTTCCCCAATTTCCAACCCACATTCTCGAGCGAGTTCCACATTAGGTCTTACACCGGTTGCAATAATCACCAAATCTGTGTCATAAATACCTTTCGCCGTGGTGAATTTCTTAACTTGATTCTGGCTGTCACCTTTTAGCGTCTTCAGACCTTCACCTAAGAGCACGTTCACCCCATTGTCTTCTAACTCACGCTTAATTAAATCAGCCATTTCCGGATCAAAAATTCCCGGCATTAATTGATCGCTTCTCTCCACCAAAACAACTTCACGGCCTTTTCCGATTAGAGATATGGCAATCTCCAAACCAATGGCGCCACCACCGATGATAGCAATCTGTTTGACACCTTCTTCTTTAATTTTAGCACGAATAGATTCAGCCTGAAGAGGGTCATGAAGCACAGTAACTCCATTTAATTGAATCCCCGGGACATCAGGAACAATGGGATGTGCCCCTACTGCCAATACAAGTTTATCATAGGGTAAGCGACTTTCCATATCCGTTTCCTGCTGATAAATGACAACCTCTTTCTTATCGCGGTCAATAGCAGTAGCGCGTGTCCTATTCATCACCTGAACTGCTTTTTCCTGGTCAAAATACTCGATGCTTCTTTTCATTCCTGAGGCGGTTGTCATTAAACTATCGATGTCAGGTAGCATTCCGGCCAAATATAAAGGGATTCCACAACTACCATAGGAAATAATTTCTCCTTGTTCAACAATTGTAATCTCAGCGTCCGGCAACAAGCGCCTTGCTCGGGAGGCAGCTTTAGGTCCACATGCCACCCCACCAATAATAACAATTTTCTTGGCATTCTCCATTCGAAACCCTTCTTTCTGGTGATTATTT
Organism: Dehalobacterium sp.; assembly: GCA_040766325.1. Taxonomy (GTDB): domain Bacteria; phylum Bacillota; class Dehalobacteriia; order Dehalobacteriales; family Dehalobacteriaceae; genus Dehalobacterium. The sequence goes on from JAXGQR010000002.1 coordinate 19,128, forward strand.
AAGATCTTTTCTAACTTTTCTCTCACTTTCTTTGGATTACTCTGTCCTGGAATCCATGTAAAACTAAAAGCTTATAAAAACAAGAGAAAAACTAAATAAGTCTTAATTTGACTTAGTGCGGCCATAAGCCGCACTAAGTCAAATTTTTATTCATTTTCGTGATTATACACAACCGGTAGGTTTGGGTAGTCCGGCAACACGGCAAGCACCTTTAGCAGGGCCGCTGGGGAACAACTCATAGATTTTTGCGTTGCTAATGCCGGTGGTTTTAACAATTTTTCGGATCATGGGAGCAATCCCAAATTGTTTATAATAATCATTAATATAATTAACTAATGTCCAATGCTCTTCAGTCATTTCTTCAACGCCTTCGTCTTTAGCCAAAAATTCAGCTAATTCCTTAGTCCAAATTTCCGGATCGGCAATAAAACCGTCTTCATCCACTTCGATTTGTTGACCGTTAAAATCAATAAATGGCATAATTATTACCTCCTAATTATTTTTAATTTTAGAGTTCTTGTACTGTAATTGCATCTTCCGGACAAACTGCTACACAGCTTTCACAGCCTTCACATTCATCCCCAACCGCTTCACAAATTCCATCATCATTAACTGCCAAGTAATCCACCGGGCAAACCGATACACATTCACCACAACCGGTACATTTATCTGCATTCACACTGACCATATACATTTTCAGTACACCTCCTTTGTTATTTTTAAGGGGCGCCACAGTCACCCTGCGGCGTCCTTAAATTTTTAATTGGCTTCTATGATTAGTCCTCTTTTCCTTTAATTCGAACATAAGAGGTGCCTAGATACAGAAACTCTAAAACGTCTTCATTGCCCAGTTCTCTGACAACTTTATCTACGTCTTTTTTCTTTTCTCCAAGTGCATCAGCAATGTCACGGGTTTTAGCTTTACTGACCCCGTTTAAATAAGAAAGAATTCTTTCTCTTAAATCGTCCGCCACTAATTTTCACCTCTTGACCATTTAAAGTTGGTAGTCGTACGGAAAGTAGGAATGGAGAAAATAAAGTCATCAATATGCTTATCAGTAAAGGGAATTCCGGTTCGGTCAAAGAATCTTTCCCAACCGATACGTTTAATCCACTCACCCATACGTTCACCTTTTTTCGCATCCTTAGCCCAGGTTTCAACAATGTTTCTAACGGCTGCAGTAACTTCCGGCCACCGAGGAGCATTGTTAGGCAAGAAAGGAATCGCTAAACGCGAGAAGCCGGGTTCAGTTCTAGCGTTAGATACTTTACCGCCAACCAGAATTGCAATGCCGTCATTCAAAGGATCGATAATTTCCATTGCAGGACACATGGTATAGCAGTTACCGCAATACATACATTTTTCATTCGTTACTTTTACACTCTTATTCTTGGGATCCGGTTTAATTGCAGCAGTAGGACAGCTAGCAATAACAGTCGGAATTTCACAGACTTTGGAAACCTTTGAGTGATCAATGCGTGGTGGTGTTCTATGAATTCCCAGAATAGCAATATCCGAGCAATGGACCGCGCCACACATGTTGAGGCAACATGCCATAGCAATACGTAACCTAGCCGGCAATAAATCATCATGGGTGAAATAATCATATAAATCATCCATAACAGCTTTTACAATACCGGACGCATCGGTAGCAGGCGTATGACAGTGAATCCATCCTTGAGTATGAACGATGTTACTGATGGAATTTCCGGTTCCGCCTACAGGCATACCCTTTTGTTTTAATTCTTCCAACATCGGATCTAAATTAGCTTCGTTGGAGAGCAAGAATTCTACATTATGACGGCTGGTAAAGCGTAAAAATCCATCACAATACTTATCAGCCAAATCGCATAATTCACGGATAAAATCTAATCCAACTAGTCTGGGAGAGCCTACCCGGATCGTATATAAGGCTGCGCCGCTTTCGGATACGTGTTTCATTACACCCGGTTTTAAAAATTCATGATATAACCATTGACCATAATTTTCTTTAATTACAGGAGGTAACATTTCCTTATAATCGGGAGGTCCTAAATCTGTTCTACTCATATCCATTCACCCCTTGATATAAATTAAAATATAATGTTTTTAGATTAGGCTTTTATAATTTCGTCTTCTTGCCAGAAAATATAAGGATTGGCACGAGGTTCATTAACCATCTGAGGTACCGGAGGCAATCCAACTTCTCTCAAGAACTCACCCATACCTCTACGATAAATTAACTCACCGATTCTTTCACGAACCTTGCCGTGTTCATCCCACCATTCCCAAATGCGACCAATTAAATCTTTTAATTCAGTGTAGGGAGCCTCCAAAGGCATGAAAGGAACGATTACCCAGGAAAGGAAAGCTGATCGTAAAATGGTTGCTTTACCACCGATCATAAGGGTAGCACCCTTTTCCTTGCCGGGACGTACAGCTTTAGGCAAGACATTAATGCAATGCATGCACCTGGTGCAATCCTCCGCTTTTACAGAAAGTTCCTTGGTTTCACTGTTATAGGTTAAGCATTTGGTCGGACATTTTTCACAAACCCGGCCTTGGATATCCATACCGGCATCCGCGTAGTTCTTAATCTCTTCCTGGTTAATTCTTAAGGTATCACGCCAGGTACCAATAACAGATAGATCTGCTCTGGCAATAGATGCCACGCAATCGTTGGGGCAACCGGAGAATTTAAATTTAAATTTATACGGCCACATGGGACGATGAATTTCGTCTTGGTATTCGTGGGTTAAATTATCACATACATCCAACGTGTCGTAACATGCCCATTCACAACGAGCCGGTCCGCAACAACAGCTTGGGCTTCTCAAGCCGGATCCTGATCCGCCTAAGTCAAAGCCGGCGTCGCTGAATTCGTCAAAGGTAGGCTGCAATTCATCAGTCGTACATCCTAAAAGAATGACGTCCCCAGTGGATCCATGCAAGTTAAATAGTCCGGAACCATGTTTTTCCCACATGTCACACATATTTCTTAGTGTTTTCGTATTATAAAACCACCCCGCCGGAGCGTTAATACGCATGGTATGGAACTCAGCAATATCGGGATATTCTTCAGGTAAATTGGAGTATCGACCAATAACACCGGCACCATAACCCCTAACCCCTACAATACCACCGTGTTTCCAGTGACCTTGCTTTTCTTCATATGACTGTTCCAATTGTCCAAGTAAGTCTTTTACAGAGTTTTGTTTTTCTGCCGCCCTTTTTAATTCTGTGACAAAACTGGGCCAAGGTCCCTTTTCCAGTTCGTCCAACATGGGGGTCTTTCTATCCGTCATACCTACACCTCCATAATTAATCGTCGTGTTAAATGCATCAGATACTTAAGCAGTAATTACAATCTCTAGTTGGAGTTTGTTTGAGAAATTAGTCACAACTCACTGCATACATCACTTTTGATCATTATTACTTGCTTTTGATACTGCCCGTGATTCCATTCTATAATTATTGCGCTAATAAATAAAATAGAAATTAGATTATGCTAACCATAGCAAATGATTATACTCTCATGATATTTATACGGTGCTCTTTTTGTTAACATGGTCTCGGCAAAAATCAATAAACAAAGAAAACAATTTTGAGAAATACTTGTCTTTGTGATGAACAAGATGAAACTCTCTCATAATCTTTAAACCCTTGATATTCCTAACGACAATACTTCCATCCATCGCCTCCTTCTCTACACATCTTTGAGATACACAGGAAACACCTAGGTTTGCTTCTACCGCTTTTTTGATAGCCTCTGTATTTCCCAACTCAAACTTGATCTCATAATTAACCTCATACTCCTTTAAGGCTTCTTCAAAAATCTCTCTAGTGCCACTACCCTGTTCCCGCATAATGAATTCTACATTTTCCAGTTCCCTTAAATCTATTTCATCCATCTGAGACCAACGATGACCGGGAGGCGTGATTAAAACCAATTCATCATCACAGAAGAAATCCTCTTCGATTTCGCTGGTAAACACAGGACCCTCCACAAAAGCAAAATCAATTTGATTTTTCAGAATCATATCGGCAATAATTTTCGTATTTTCAATAACAATAGATACTTCAATGTCCTTATACTCTTGATAAAAACTGCCTATGATTTCGGGCAGCATATAGATACCGATAGTAGTACTGGCTCCAATTCTTAATTTGCCGCTTTTTAATTCACTATTCTCCTTAATGGTCTTGTAACAGTCATCATAAAGATTTAGGATTCTGCGCACATAATTGAGAAACAATTCTCCCTCGTGAGTAAGATATAGTTTTTTGCCGATTCGATCAAAAAACTGAATACCAAAATCGTTTTCTAAATCCCGAATCGTTTGACTAATAGCCGGCTGACTGATAAACATCTGATTAGCTACTTCCGTCATGTTTAGTTTCGTAGCAACTTCGTAAAATACTCTTAATTTTCTCTCATTCATTAATTAATCCTCCACCTTACTACATTTCATCCCCTAAAACATTTTGTACACGCTTCTTTATAAAGCAAAAGCAACCTCACCAAACTGATAATGCTCTCTACCAACCTTTTATAATATAATTATCATTTTTCTCCTTATTTATATTCTAACATAAATTCTTTAATAAGCAATATGTTGTTATTGCATTTTATTAATAATTTTACCATTATTATTAAGAGGTAAAGGTGAAGGATTGTTGAATATGATCATGATTTATTATGGTATTATAACTAATTAACGATATTATGATTCCTTCACTTTTCACATTCATATTATACATCATTTTGTTAGTATTTTGCATCATATTAAATAATTTGTAGAAAAAACTCTGTTTTTAGCCGGGTACTCTATCGATTCAACAAAGTCGCCACAAAATCAATGATCATCAGCATTAAAATGATCACTAAAAAAACCTGCTTTTTTATCGGATCGGTTCTATTGACCATTTTCTCCACCAAGGGAACCAGACCGTATAATAAAAACATGCCTCCGATACCAAACCTTAAACTGGTATTAAAACTAATGATTCCCTGGAAGTTCATCCAATAGGAAGAATAATCCCACCAGCGCCGGTGAAATATTTTCAGCATCCCGTAACCCACGAGATACTCCAAACAGGTAGTAATTACAACAATCCCTAAGAAGACCAAGATGGGATATTTTATTCCGCTATCTTTAAGCGGCTTGGCGCTCAGTCTTCCTAATAAAAGATACAAGATGACCAAGCCAAACCCATAAATGGGTAAATAAGGGCCGTAGAGGAAACCCCTGTTCACAAAACCATGTCCATAAATAAATCCTAACAAGACCTCATATATCCAGCCTACAATACAACCGGCGAAAAATAAGTAAAATAACCATAAGAGGTTATTTGGGCGAATAGTTTTCATCTTTCACCTCTTTTATCTGTCCTATTTCTTAAATAGTTTCCTGATCATGTTCTAAAGTTAGAACCTTTTCCTTGTTTTTTCTTGACATGGTCTCCAATAATCTTATATAAGGTAGCCGCTACGGGCACACCCAAAATAATGCCCGGGATACCCCAAATCCCGCCTCCCGCTGCAACTGCCGCAAATACCCAAATGCCGGGCAGACCAATGGAACTCCCGAGAACTCTTGGATAAATCACATTTCCTTCTATCTGCTGCAGTATGAGGATAAAGATCAGGAAGATTACTGCTTGCATCAGATTTACCGTCGCAATCATAAAGGCACCGATGGCGGCACCTAGGTAAGCACCAATAATCGGGATTAAGGCACTGACACCAATGACTGTGCCGATCATAATAGCATAGGGCAATCTTAGAATCATCATGCCAATGGTACATAGGATACCGAGGATCACAGCCTCAAGAAACTGACCACCGATAAAATTTGTAAAGGATTGATGAGCTGTTCTTAGCACATACATAGTACTTTGGTATTTCTCTAAACTGAGATATGATTTCATCAGTATTGTTAACTGCCTTTGCAGCCTTTCTTTATTAAACAAGATATATATAGCAAAAATAAATCCAATAACCAATTGCACCATGAATCCCACTAGACCGGCAACCAAAGATACGAGATAATTAATCAACGACTCTGTTCCCGCAGTTATAAAACCGAGGGCTTTCTTAGTAGTTTCCTGCCAATCTATTTCCAATGTTTGTAAGGATTGTTGTAGAGATGGTATTTCATCTGTATGTGCTATGATCCCCAGTCTAATTTTTTCCGCTAATGGGGGTATTTCTTCAGATATCAACTTAAAGCTGGCAATCAGTTCCGGCACTACCACATTTATAATTAAAGCACTGACAAAAATAAGAATGAATAAGGAGATGAAAAGACTCACCGCTCTGCGGCTGCTTTCTATTCCTTTTTTTCTTGATTTTGGAAAATACCTTTTTTCTACCTGCACTAATAAAATATTAAGAATATAAGCGACGATCGCTCCAATCAACAAGGAAGAAACACCTTGGACTAATTTGAATCCGGCAGTCACAACATAGGAAAAATTAATCACAATCAAGCCGGCCAGTACCGCAATCACAGCAATTTTAATGTATTTCCTGGTCTCATGATCTTTGGGTATCATATGTATTACCTCCACACGCATCTACTGAAATTCTTAAAGATTTCTATATAAAATATCTGTTTTAAATATTGTATCTCAAATGCCACTTAATTAGTCACAATTTTATTTTAGATTGAAAAAATAGTACTTGAAGACAAGTTTATATGTACAAGTACTATCCCATAAAAACAGAGTTAAAATGACCATGCTCATTTTATATTTTTCATTAATACCTTATTCTATCTTTTATTAGCGGTTTTTGATTGATCTTGCCTCAATTTTATTCTAGGTTTTTTATATATGTCAATGAATATTCCCGTGCCAAATCGTCTGCTAGCATCCCTTATATTCTATTCTTATATTATAAACGTTTGACACCGCTTTACCTCTTGAGTTAACAGCAAAATAATGATAAATTAATTCCATAGAGTTAATGATCTAAATAATTAATCCTAATCGTCCAGGGACAATAGTATTTTTAGAAAATCTAACTCACAAAAAAGTCTCCTATGAAAGTGAGGTCAATATGTTTACAATTACCGATCGTGCTTTACAAAAATTTGCCGAAGGCAGTAAGAAGTTCCCCCATCCCCAAGATGTCATGCTGCGTATTGCCTTTGCCGGCCATGGCTGAGGCGGTCCCAAATTAAGAGTGACGCTGGATGCATCACACCAAGAAGATGATCGTATTGAAGAGACCCAAGGTATTAAAGTTGTTTATGAAGCCGATTTTGCTAAGGTACTCAGTGGCTCGGAAATTGATTACTCCAGTAACTGGCTGAAACGCGGGTTTTTTGTTAAAGGACCATGTCAATCTAACTGCTAGGAAGAAACAGGAACAGCAATTATCAGTACCGGCAGATTTGATCCGGCAGGTGGCATGAAGCGCCATTCTGCCTGATCTCCTTGATCAAACTCCCCCAAATAGATTGCTTTGGCAAAAGTAGGTACTCGAGACAGAGAAAACAAACCCTGGGGGGCAGCTATACCACCGCTAAACAGATCCCCACCTAAAGGAACAAAAAGCAAAATGGTGGGATGAGAAAATTGGGCCCTAACATGGTAATAAACACCGTAATTACCCAGCAACTGTGCATTTTGGCCAGTGGACTCATCCTTTCCCAAAAGAGCGGGATCGGAAAAACCATCCCCAATTAAAAAACCTGCGATTTCATGTCCCAAACTCACCTCAATCAATTGGTCTCCTCCCCAAAAAGTACCTCGGTCATGACGATCGTCCTTTGGAAGCACCGGGCTTTTTGAAATGGATTGAGCATCAATTTTATCATTATTCGACATAACCATAAAGGTAAATTCCACTTCTTGATCCGTATAAAGATCGGTAATTCCATACATGAGCTCTCCTGAACGATATTGTGCACTCTCCGCATTAAGCAAAACAGCAGAACCGGCAGGCACGTCATAAGTTAAATTTTCCGAGTTTGACATCTGCTGCAAATAATTTAGGGTAACATCGGCCCCCAACTCTTGCCATAATTTTCGGTTGGAATTTTTATCCCCATGAAGCTGCCTTTTAATGTGAATCTTGGCATTTTCCTGCCCCGGATTGTGCGCCACTAGGGCCATAAAGGCCGGAGCACTAAAATGAGGAATATGATAATAAACGAGTCGGACCTGACCCTGTCCTTTTCCTCTGTACGTTACCCCGGGCCGATCGACATATTCCGGAGAATCGGAAAAAAGCAGTGTCACAGGAGATTCGGGATGAGATTTCTTATCCGGAACTATTTCCGGGACACTCATTAACTCCAAATGACCAACATCTACTATCTCTCCCGGTGTTTTCCCGGAAACAGTTCTATTAAACGCACTAATAAGGGGCTCCAAATCATTCTCTGAGGCAGTGGAAATATAAACTGTTTTCGTAGTATGATCCCACTTCACCTGCGCCAAAAACAGGCTTTCACTGATAAAGCGTAGGGGTACCAGCGTCCTACCTTGAACAATTTGCGCAGGAACATCCAGCTTAATGTTTTTATTACCCAATCTTCCATTTTGATCCCCTACACGAATACGAAGATCTAGTAATCCGCGTCTGGCTACCACCATCTTTTGTCCGGCTTTCCATTGCACAATTCCCCCCATAGGCTCAAAAACAGCACGAAAAGGGACCAGTACCCGGCCATTTTCAATACATGGCATTACTTCAGAAGATACCTTTTGCCCATTGATCAGAATAGTTACATTGCTGCCCGCTTTACTTGCCTCCGCTTCTACTAAACTAAAGGCAACAATGACAAAAAATAAAGAGAGCATAAATCCTCTCAAATATTTTCCCCCATATACTCTTTTTAACAAGATAATCACCTCAGCTATTGGTATAAAATTATTGACATACATTTTAGACGCAAGAATTGATTCAATTGTTTCAGCGCAATAATAAACCTTTTATTCCCAGCACCTTCGATCAGCTTAATCAAAAAGGTCAAGACAAAGCTTAACCGCTTATGCTTTGTCTTGACCTTTTTGATTATCGTTCTCAGGTAAGTTTTTTGGGTTTGATCAACCTAATATTTTCTTTTTCCTTATTTAATCTTGTTGACCGATCAAGAAGGAGGACTCTAGACTTAATGATTTTCTTGCTTCCTACACTTTTGCTATTGTTAATCGTCTGAAAGTCATTAGTAATTTTTCTTAACACAAATATATTAATTAGACCCCAAAGAGTACCACCTATAAAAAGTGAAACGGCAGCTTTGGGCGGCAAATCTCCAAATAGGGGCAGCCTGAATATCGTACCTAAAGCTAAAAGAAACAACCAACTGGAGATTCCAATACCCCAACCTTTTAAAATCCAAAATTTCCTCGATGTAACACTGATAAAATAACACACTGCCATGCCTAGAATGGAACCGATCAATAGATGGGCAGCCCAACCCACCATAGTAGCAGCTATCCCCGTTTTTGCTTTAGACATGATAATTACTTTAGCCAGGTCGATATAAATCCGGTCTACTAATCCAAAAGCCTTGATGGCCATCCCAACAAAACCGGTAACCATCGCACCAATTAGTCCGGACAAAATCCCGGGGGTTATCTTATGCCTCATGTATATACTTCCTTAAAAATTAATTAATAAATATATTATTGTTGTTTCTAAAAGAAAATATACCGCAGGCTTTTCCCTCCATAAATAACCCCATGCTTTGAAACATAATCTGCTCTATGGTTAAGATTGTTTAAGCTCTTTCTGATATGCTTTCCATCCGGGACACCAGCTTATATGCCAATGCCAGAATCTACCTAATAAGGACCGGGGCTTCTTTTCTGCAATGGAACGAAATTTGCAATTTGCACAGCGGGATTTCATGTCATCCGCCTCCTTCCGCGATTTCTTAATCACGTACACATTTCTACCTCCAACAAAATGTGGGGGTGTGTCTCCTGCAGATTAACTTGAGATCATTATACCATATTTTGCAAAATTCGTCCTGAATTAGCTTAACTTCTCTTTATCAGGTACCACAAAAAGTTTGGTAAGAACAGGCCGACGGTCCGGGTGGTGTAGAGTATTCATCCTGCTCAAGACTATAATCATAGGGATTTTTAAGAACATTAAGAAGTCGCTCCATCACTTGATAATCAGAGTCTTCCACTGCCGCTTCCAGTGCTTCTTCCACACGGTGATTTCGGGGAATAATTGCAGGATTGGAATCCTTCATCAACTGCAAAGAAGCAGCTATGGACTCCTGTTGCCTCATACGTCTTGTCTCCCACAGCTTAAACCAGGACTGGAATTCTTCAGTGCCAAAAAAATTCGTATCCTCCGTCCGGGCTAAAGTTAGAGCCCGGAAGGTATTGGTATAGTCGCTGTGATGTTTTTCCATCATCTCAAGAAGCATTGTAATTAACGCTTCATCCTGAGCTTCTTCGTTAAACAGTCCTAATTTTGCTCTCATTCCTTTAAGCCAATAATGATGATATAATTCCGGGAAATGTGAAATCACTTCTTGTGCTAGGCTAATGGCCTTTTCCTCATCGTTATCAATTAAAGGCAATAAGGTTTCACCTAATCGCGCCAGATTCCACGAAGCAATAATAGGTTGATTAGCATAGGCATAGCGACCTTGTCGATCGATTGAACTAAATACCGTTTGGGGATCATAGATATCCATAAAGGCACATGGTCCATAATCAATGGTTTCACCGCTAAGGACCATGTTGTCCGTGTTCATCACTCCGTGAATAAAACCCACCAACTGCCATTTGGCAATCAACTTTGCCTGATGCTTTGCCACCTCTCGAAGTAAAGAAAGATAAGGGTTCTCGTCATCAATTACCTTAGAAAAGTGTCTTTTCAGTGTGTAATCAGCGAGAGTTTTCAATTCATCCAGTGAGCCCTTAACAGCAACGTACTGAAAGGTTCCTACCCGAATATGGCTGGCTGCCACACGGGTTAAAACGGCCCCGGGTAATGATTTTTCCCGAAATACCGACTCTCCTGTTGTCACCACAGCTAAACTGCGGGTCGTGGGAATACCCAATCCATACATTGCCTCACTGACAATATACTCCCTAAGCATAGGGCCTAGTGCCGCTCTGCCATCTCCGCCTCGAGAATAAGGAGTTCTACCTGAACCTTTAAGCTGAATGTCAAAACGATCACCATAAGGCGTAATCTGTTCACCCAGGAGATGAGCCCGACCATCTCCTAACATGGTAAAATGCCCAAATTGGTGGCCGGCATATGCCTGGGCAATCGGCATAGAGCCCTCGGCAAGGCAATTACCCGCAAATATCGCTGTGCCTTCCTCGCTGTTTAATACTTGAACGTTTAAACCCAATGACATCGCCAACGGTTCATTCAAAATGACCAGGGAGGGTGATCGAACCAGGGTGGGATTAATTTGGGTAAAAAATGATTGAGGAAGATGGGTATAACTATTGTCAAAATTCCATCCGGCTTTACTTTTGTTTGCTGTCATGGCTTCTCCTTTCCTTTTCCAGCCCTTACATCTCATCGCAATTTATTATACCCTTTTCCCTACTAATTCTTTATTGTGAATGATGCCAATAAATGTTTTCCCATCGGGCCAGATTAAACACCCGCATCCTTTCTTACTAAACGCCTTTGGAAAAATATAAAAACCGGTAATGGTATTAAAATCCATCCGAAACTTTTGATTAAACTGTTCTTAGCTCTCAAGATCTGTCTTTCATTTTCTGATGCTACCATTTCATCATATCTTATACGCAGTTCCTCTTCAGACAGCTTAGTTTCTCCTTCTCCCGTAGGATTAGGTTTCACCTCACCGCCATATAGCCGGTACTCAGCAAAGGACTGATAATAAGGAGTGGGACTAATAATATCTGAAGCAGCCATAAAAGCACCGATACTCCCGCCAATCATCATCATTAATGTGGTAAAAAGAACTAAATATAAATATACTTTTTTAATCATGTCTTCCCCTCCTTCTATTTGGTCCATTTTACTTCCCGCAATAATTAACAATATGATCGCTATGATTGCAACAGGTACTAAAATCGATATTACCATTATTTTCCCCCTAAATATTAGTCATAATGGTCCATAGACGTTTTTTATTATTTAAAAGTTCCTTGCTATCGATATTACGGAATCATAACCATGTCACCAAATCTTTTTAACACTATTTTTATAGAATTATTTTTTCAAAAATAGTATCATTAATTATACATCGTAAAAAGGAATGACGTCTTATGAACTTAATATATCAAACTAATAATTTCCCACAGGAATGGGATCAACCGCTAATCTTTGCTTTTTATCAGGAAAAAATATTAGTAAAAACTACTGATGACCGCTTAATCATACCCACACCGGAGGATTTGGAAAGTCTCGGGATCATTTTAGATAAAAAACTATTTATCGGGATTATCAACGATCATCCCAGTTATATCACAGAGCTCCCCACAGATTCCCCGCCGCAACAAGTGGAAAACCTGAACTATGTCAGCCTGCGTGGGCTTTTCGATGCTGTGGATCACAATGTGTTTTGGGCTGCCGGCAGGGCATTTCAAATCATGAATTGGAATCGGACCCATATCTTTTGCGGGCGCTGCGGTACACCCACCCGGGATAAAATGAATGAAATTGCCAAGGAATGTCCTCACTGTGGCCTGGTCAGTTACCCTAATATGGCGCCGGCAGTAATTGTGGCGGTGGTCAAGGACGATAAAATCCTTCTTGCTCGGAACAAACAGAATCGTTCCAAGTATTACAGTGTCCTCGCCGGCTTTGTTGAAGCCGGGGAAACTTTAGAGGACTGCGTACAGAGAGAGATTATGGAGGAAGTAGGTATCAAGGTTAAAAATATCACCTATTTTGGCAGTCAGCCTTGGCCCTTTCCTAATTCTTTAATGCTGGGTTTTACTGCGGAGTATGAAAGCGGAGAAATTCAAGTAGACGGTATAGAAATTGCCGAAGCCGCTTGGTTTGGTAAGGATGATCTTCCCCCGACTCCGGGAAATATCAGCTTAGCCTGGCATTTGATCCAATGGTTTAAAAACAAAACCTAAGATTTTTTAAAAGCCACCTTCTTGCTTAAAAAGGTGGCTTTTACGCTAACTCTGAGACTAGATCTGTACAATCTTTGTCGCAATGTTATCGATAAATTTCTTGTCATGTTCCACAAACAATATCGTTGGCCGGTATTCCAGCAATAACTCTTCGATTTGCATACGAGAAATAATATCTATATAGTTCAGTGGTTCATCCCAAATATAAAGATGAGCCGGTTCACAAAGACTTCGGGCAAGCAATACTTTTTTTCTTTGACCGTCACTGAAAGTGGAAATTTTCTTGTCCAATTGAACCCTGGAAAAGCCAAGTTTTCGTAATATCGTTTTAAAAAGGCTTTCATCAATCCCATTATCTGAAGCATAGTCCCTTAGATTACCCCAAAGATCCGATGTGCCCTGGGCAACATATGATACTTTTAACCGGCTTCCTTTCCGAAAAGTGCCGGCATACTTTATCCCCCAGCCACAGATAAGTTTAATTATGCTAGACTTTCCCGAACCGTTTTTCCCCATAAGGGCAATGCGGTCACCTTGCTCAATGACAAAACTGATATCCCGACAAATAGTCCTTTCATCATAAAAAATGGACACCCGATCAAGTTCAACAAGTATATGGTGATGATATGCAATGGGTGAGATTTTCAGACTGTCCGACTCCTCGATATTTTTAAGAAGTTGCGACTTTTCTTCCAAGGCCGCCTGCTTTCTTTTTTCCATGGATTTTGCCCGTTTCATCATTTTGGCAGCCTTATGACCCAGATAACCTCGGTCCGGCTTAATTCCAGAATTTTTGGTTGCTTTTTTTGTTTTTTCTACTTCCTGAGACCATTTGCTACTTCTTTGAGCTGAATAAGACAAACGGCAAATGTCGTTTTTTAGCTTTTCATTTTCAGCCAGTTCAAAGGAATCCTGCCTTCTTTTATTCTCCCACCAAGAAGAAAAGTTTCCTTTTTGAATTTCAATATTAGTTTTATTAATGGAAAGAATATGGTCCACGCATTGATCAAGAAATGATCTATCGTGAGATACCAAAATAAATCCATTTTTGGTATTGAGATATTCCCCGACAAGCTTTCTAGCCGCTAGATCCAGATGATTAGTGGGCTCATCAATTAAGAAAAATCTATTTTCCTTTAGAAACAAGGCAGCAAGAAGCACTTTTGTTTGTTCCCCCTGGGATAAGGTCCTAAAAGAACGATTTAGAACATCTGTGGTAACTTCCAGCAGGGAAAGTTCACGCATTAATTGCCACTGGATATATCCGGGATATATTTGGCTGATAACATCCAAGGTATCTGCTTCCGGGTTTACCACCTGATATGGAAAATATTCGAACCTGACACTGGCCGAAATATTACCCTGAAATTCATATTTGCCCATAAGTAAATTTAGAAATGTAGTCTTGCCCCGACCGTTTCTTCCGGTAAATCCCAATTTCCACTGGGTATCTATTTGAAAACTCACATTTTCAAAGATGTTATCGTAACTTCCCTCATAGGCGAAGGTAAGATTCGTTATATTAATTAGAGACATCTTCCACCCTCCTGTGTAAAAAATTTAAGCTGCAAGAAAGTTTCTTCCTGCAGCTCAAAATACACAACAAAACCTGCCCCCTTTGGGGTAGCAAGGTTTTATATTACCGATATTACCATGGATGTATTATTTGAGTGAAAAGAAAATTGTAACTTTCTTGCATGGCACAACAAAATAAGGGGCCTTTGCCACCATATTTCATTTGCTTGAGATCATTAGCAAGAAAAATTACGCATCTTTCCAACTCCCATCTCTAATTGTTATTAATATTTTACTATATACCTACAGCAAATTCAACCTCTCATGTTTTCGTGTTGTTAGATCAATTACCGAATAGTTATAACTAATTTGTTGATACTATCATAGGATGATTTATCAAGATCAGAACCAATAGGAGGTGAATAGCATGACCCGGGAAGAGATGATGTTTGCTCACCCTATTGATATTAATTCGCATACTGCTTTAATATGTGCCGGTGTAGTGCCACAGCAGCCTCCTACCAGGGAAGCCCCATTCTGGAAACATTTCAGTACTCCCTGAGCGAATACTTCCGGGGTCATGTCATAAATGGTTTCTCCTTTTACCAGCCTGGGCTTGCCGGCATTAGGCATAGCTAAAATAGGCAATGTGGTTATTGCTCTAAGTTCAGCTACAATATCCCCAATTTCCTCAGGATCTAAGTCCCCGCAATTAGTACCAATCACATCTCCTCCGGCCTTTTCTACAGCCGCAGCGCATGCTGCAAGGGTTTGGCCCATCATGGTGCGTCCGCCGGAATCTTTTGAAGCTAAGGTAAAGGATACCACCACAGGCAAGTCAGAAATTTCTTTACAGGCTTTTAGGGCACATAAAGCTTCTTGAAGATCCATCATGGTTTCGATAATAAAGCCGTCCACCCCTGACTCAACCAAAACTTGCCCCTGAGCATAATAACCGGCTATGATCTCCTCCTCTGTCATGGATCCAAAGGGCACCATCAATTGACCTGTAGGCCCCATATCTCCTAATACATAACGGGCACCGGCTTTTTGCGCCAATCGTACGCCGGCTCGGTTGACCTCCTCCATATCCACCTGTATCATATGAGTTTTTAGGTAAATAGGATTCATGGTA
Source organism: Dehalobacterium sp. (assembly GCA_040766325.1). Taxonomy (GTDB): domain Bacteria; phylum Bacillota; class Dehalobacteriia; order Dehalobacteriales; family Dehalobacteriaceae; genus Dehalobacterium. The sequence continues at coordinate 34,814 of JAXGQR010000002.1, forward strand.
AAGGTATTGGCCGTAATCACATCAGCCCCACTGGACACATAATCTTGATGCACTTTTAAAACGGTTTCCGGATGGGATAAGTTATTAACCCCGCCGCTTAGTTCCAGTCCATAACGGGCTAGTTGGGTTCCCATACCGCCATCAAAGATTACCGGTTTTTGACTCTTGATAAAGGATAAAAAATCCATTTCATTCACACTCCGTCACATCAACTTTTCATCATTCTAACACATTTTGCATTTAACGGACAGAATACCTTTTTCCCTTAAATCCATTCTTTAGCTAAAAAGGAACTTTTCCGGGTTTTGAGAGCAAAAAATATCTTTTTCCTGCTGAGAAAAGTATGGCGTATCACGAAATATCTTAAAATAACTGCTATAAGAATTCATCCATAATAAATTAATGGAAAAATCGGAGCCGAAAAGTATCCGTTCTGTCATCCGCATCTTTAACTGGGGATGCGCTTGATTAATCATTTTCCTTAAAGAACGATAGTAATGATCGCCAAAACCCCGACAGGAAAAGTCTGTAAAGACATATTCATATTGATCAATGAGAGAAAAAATATCCTGGGCCCATTTATTTTTTTTCATTCCCTCATTATTTCCTAAATGACCAAAATTAAGCTTTAGTTCCGGAAACTTTTTAAGTACCAATGCCCATCGGGAAGGTGCACTATATAACTCTGCCTCCCTGGTATCAATAATCCGGTATCCCCCATTGCTGCAATGAGTTGTGATGGGTATGCGTTTATGCGATGATATCTCATAAAGACACTCCACTTTTTTTCGCTCCTCCTGCTCCTTTGGCCAAGGATCAAAACCTAATGGAGGATAGACCTTAATGCCGGAAAAGAAATTACTGCCGAGGCTATCAATATCTCCGTTAAACTTTCCCTGATTTGCAGCCAATTCTGAAGGATTGCCAAAATACTCGCCAAAGTATTTATCCAGCATCTTTTCCAGTTTTTCCAGAGAATAGTTGCGCGTATTAATTCCTAAAAAAGGATAAACGTGAAAGAATCTTTTTGTGGCGGGATTTCCCTGATAGATACGGATTCCATTAAAAAGATCCAACACCTGCTCTACGATGGGTTTTTGCACCGGAACAGTGTTATAATAAACGGCTGGATTGGTCATATTTTTGTATCCGAAATCCATCATTAAAGGGGTCAGGACAATTCTATCGTAGTGAAAATTGCCTAAAGAAAACTGTCCTTCCTTTAATAATTTTTCATGCATTTCCTGATCCAGCAATTGAAAGACAGAACCGGCATCATGTTCCATCACCGCTAACAAATTCTTCACTCGATTGATCAGTTCCGTAACTCCCACGGCATTAAAAATCCGCGTCAAGGTACGAGGACTAAGAGCATGAAATATTAAATAAGAAATCAATACTAAATTGGCACCAAAAAATATTTTAAAAGGATGATCTTGAAGAGTCGGTTCAATGCGACGGATAAATGCCAAAAAATTAGGATGACTTAAGTTCATAACATGACAATGAACATCATAAAACGTTTTTCCTGCCATATTACTTCCCCCTTTATGTTTGTAATAAGCATTATGTCGCTTTTCTAGGGTTTATGACAGAGAAATTTCCTGTTTCTAATAACCATTTTTGTCTTTTAAAATCAACCTGAGACCGATGGTAAAAATAATCGGCAGTAAAATGTATCCGACAAATGCCTCCAGGGATACCATAAATTGCATCAAACTATTTATCGGAGTCACATCACCATAACCTACTGTTGTTAAGGTAATGACGCTAAAATAAAACCATTTAAGATAAGACGAAGTAGGATAATAAAATCGATCTATGCAATAGTATAATGTGGCAAATGCTACAATGACCAAGCTATAAACCAATACTACAATCATGACAAATTCTTTTAAACACCGCATGGAGAGAATAGCAATAAATACACGGTCAATCATTAAAATTTTTTGATAAAAAACCAGTGCCAGGGTCAGGATGAGAAGAATGCTGATCACGGCAGCTACAATTCCCGGTATACCAAAAATACCCAGCAACAAATCGCTGATGGGTATGGCTAACAAAAGCATGGTGAGTAAAAATATGATTTCACCCTTTGTACTTAACTTTTTGGCCACAGATGACACCTTAATTTAGAAATTTACTTATTTTCTATGCCAAAAAGCAGTGTAATATAACTGGTCGTAGCAATATTTTTGTTACCCAGAATTACACCGGAATTGGTGTGATTCAAAACGGCAAATTCATTACTGCCCAATTTGTTCATCGCTGTAAACAACACACCTATGGACGCAGGTGAATCCAGATATTCATCATTCATGGTAAAAATTCGCCCTAAATTCCACTCTTTTAGAGCTTGAAGGGTTTCTTGGTCCCTTAATGTTGCTTCATCACTCTTTAAATTGTGCGAGAAATCTACTGATGCCAAAATTACCGTTTTGTCACCCATGGCTGCGGCAATTTTTTCTCCTAAAACGTGTGCTTCCTCCCGAGTAAAACTATTCGTAAAAACGAGAGGTACCACTTTGGTTTCCGGGAGATAATATTTGATAAAGGGCATGATGTTGCCTATAGCGTGTTCTTTGCATAATATATCGTCATTTACTTGGATTGAGGGGGAAACTTGACGCAATCTTTTTATTTGTTTTTCGTCCACATCAACCACACCAAAGGGCGTTTGCCAGCCCAAAAGGCTAGTTGTAATAGGGGCCCCCTTATTTGAATGATTAGGGCCTAATAGGATAATCGTGTCTGGTTTTTGCTCCTGCAAAGTATGAAACACACGAGCAATCAGCTTATGCGCTACCAGATGATGGGGGATAACTCCACCTCGAATATCATTTAAATTAGGGTTATCAGGAAACTCCCCGGTATAAAAATTTCCTGTTTGAAAAAAAGCATTGGGTTGTACAGGAGGAAAGGAACCAGGCTGGACACTGGTTCCTGTCCGATCCCCGCTGATGGCAATATAGGCAATTGATGCCCAAATGATTATTGCAATCAGGAGTATTTTTTTCATCATTTGATTTCCACCTTATCCGTAACTGTCGTGCTGAATATTTTTCCACTTTGTACGTGATGCAAGGTCATATTTTGCGCGGTAAAACTTCCGGTATTTACAATTCGGGCGTAATAACTAAAGGAACCCTTTCCGGTTACCGTAAAAGCAACTTTTTGCCCATCCACTGCGATGGGCCAACCAATGTTAGTTTTTGTCCTGCCCCAATCGTAAGGCTTCTCAATTATCTTCAGGCCGGAGGGGAGATAATCAGTAATCTGATAAATACCGTCAGGTGCCTTACCCCCTATGTTCCAGGAAACATTAATCTCTATTAAATCACCGGCATTAAACTGGCGGGTATTCTTACCCCCCACCAGGTAATTACGAGAAACGGTGACCCCCTCCTGAGAACTGCTCTCAAGAGAAGTGAATTTTTCCTGGTAGTTCCACATCATACCAACCTTCCCTTGAATATTTTCAAAGGACAGAGAAGTTATTTTTTCCGGAGCCAAAACCAAGACATACATTTCACCCGGAGACAGGTTAACCTGTTTTTTCTTACCATCCAGGAGATAAGTAAAACTCACCGCTTCATTTTCCATTTTTCCCAGACCTTCTTCAATTAATGAGATTTTTTCCAGATAATTCAATTCATGCTGAGGAGGATTTTCCATAACGTAACGTAAGAGAAGACTGCTTTCCTCAAAATTTAATCTGCCTGCAGCTAAAGCAGCAAGGCCGGTCATTTTTGTTAGATCATCCTTATCGCTACCACTGTTTATTTGCATGTACGGTCCGTTGGTCTCACCGTATTCCTGGAGCAAGCCCTTTAGGATTCTCCTAGATCGTTGCTCATCGCCCATTTCATTTAAAGAAAGCACCAGATACAATTTTTCTGTGACGTTTAAGTCTTTTTCATCGGCTAACAAAACCAGTTCTTGAAGAACAGGCTCATCCAGAGCAGAAAGTCCATAAAGGGCAATAATTCCTCGCTCCCTGCTTTCTTGTGGGTTATCTATGATCTTTAAGAAATAAGATTTTAAAGCTTCCACATCAAAATATTCCTTTGCCCATGGGGCGATGAACACACTAACCTCTAAATCGCTGCTTCCATAAGGCAAAATCCCAATCCCTCCCTCAGAACTTTGATAGGAGGAGAGATTCATTTTATCTAATTCCGGTAGGCCTTCAAATTCGTCAAAATACTCCTGAATCAAGGTTAAGGCTAAATAAGGGGCTAATTTTTGTTCGATGCGACTCCCCTCCAGATAAACCAAAGAACTAAGACCTGATAAATATTGACTTGCTTGAGTATCGACAAAAGTAATTGTCACCGGTTTCGTTGTGCTTGCCTCCACCTTACTCTCCGGCGTTAAGGTAGTATAATTTACTTTTTCCCGGGACATATAAGATTCCGTCACTTGAAAGGCCCGGATTAAAGTATCCCCCAACCGGCCCACTGAAGCATGGACTGTGATTTGATAATCCCCCGGTTCTAAAGAAGGGAGTTTCACCAAAGCCGTGTCAAAAGCCGCGGCGGAGAGATTCTCCGCGAGAATTTCTTTTTTATCATTTTTCCGGACAACCTGTACCCGGTAATCCACCGTGGTGTCATTTTTAAGATCGGTTCCTAATGAACGCAGATTAAGCACAGGCCGATCTCCGGCCAGATAATTCTCGTTTAAAACCATATCCGTAAAAAAGGGTAAGTGTACATTGATCCTTGCTGTTCCGCTATTACCTTCCAGATCCGGGGTAACCCCCTGATAGGTCAAGCGCCATGAGGTGAGATTATCCGGTAGGGTAAATGTAGCGGTGGCTCTTCCGTCAGCACCGGTATGAACAGTTTCAAAAAAAGCCGTGTCTTTAAATTCTTGTCTGCCGGATTCCCCTTCTCCACCATGTTCGGCACCGCCACCACTAAAACGTGTCGGATCCTGATGGGTACTTCCGACCAAAACTATTCCGCTGGAAATATAATCGCTGTAGATGGAGCCGAGCAAATCCACTTCTTGGGGACTAAGCTGAAACAGAGCTTCGTCAACTAAACTTAAATTAACCGTGGCGTCTGCGGGACGTCCTCTCTGATCCCTGGCTTCGATATTTACCTGGACTCTTTCTTGAGGTCGGTATTCGTCTTTGTCTGTAGTTATTTTAATGTCTAAGACCTTAGCCTTTTCATCGTAAAGAACCAAATACTCCGGCGTCATATGATAGTTTTTTCCGTCAAAATAAACACCCGAAACCCAGAAATTGGGCATATCCTTACGACTAAATTTTGCAGAGTAGGTTCCCCCGTCCTGAATCCGATAATCTAAGATACCTTTTTGAGCCCTATAGAAAAGATATCCTTTCTCCCGATCAGGCAGCTCTTGTCCATTATTTTTCATCGTTAAGCGTACGGTTTCTCCCTCTTGATACTTTGAAGCCCCAAAAGATCCGTCATCTAAATAATGCCAGTTATTGTCATCATCAGGATTGGACCCGCCAAACAGATAAACCTCCCTTTTCGTCAAATTATCACGACCATCTAAAGCACTTAGTTCCACATAATAAGATTTCCCCTCTTCTGCCGCAAAGCTAAACATGGCTTTCCCGGAATTATCTGTCACCACTTGCTTTGTCGTCACCGATACCCGCCGTTCTTGATAGCGGTATTTTTGAACTACTTTTTTATTAATAAAATCATAATACTCTCCGTCTTCTTGCCGGTCCCACTCCTGACGGAAAACAGAAACCTTTACCGGCACTTGTGTTGCTTTTTCCAAAAAGAAAGCATCTTCTTCCCAATAGTCCTTCTTTCCCTGATTTACCTGGTCTACCGTAAGCCGATTAGTAGTAATATTAACTTGACCTTGACCCTCACGAATTGTTCCCTCGGCCTTAATTTCCAGGTCATTATTAAGAACAATAAGGGAAGTTCCTGTAGCTATCGGACCACTTTCCGGTAAAGTGGCGTTGAGAGATAGATAACGATACTGAACCACATCATAATATTCAGTCTGATAAGAAGGAGCATAAGTAATCTGTCCCCGACCATTTTCATTTGTGATTAATTCCCCCGGTTTATCCAGATAATAATTTATCGACACCTTAGGCACAGGAGTTTCTTCAAAACAGGTTGTGGCCACGTTAATTGCCATGGAATCACCGGCAAAAATAGCATTCTTTTCCGCTGTTACATCAATACGATAGGAAGGTTTGGTATAGGTTTGTACATTGAATCCCTGCTTCATAAGGGTTAAATCACCTAAACGCACCGTTAACTGGTAATAACCCGGTATCAGATTAGGCAGTTTCATCTCCCCGGCAAAAATATGATCTTCCACCGATATAGTTTTTTCTTCTATTATAACTTCTTGCCGACCTTCCTTCCATTGAGTCACAGCTACCATTAGCTGGTCAGGGCTTCTAAGCTCATCTCTTCTGCTTTTCACCAGACCCCAAAAAGAAACGGTGTCCTCCGGTTGATATAGACCTCGATCCAAATATAAATATTTCCAATAATCCTGCGTTGAGGCTATGTTCTTTTCCTCATTATTCATTAAGGGCTCCAACCAGCGAGGTTCTAAAACAGCTATAGCTTCCTGTTCTTTTCCTTGGACCGTTATATATAGATTATTATTATCCAGCGGAGGGGTGGGCATGGACACCAGTCCGTTTTCATCGGTCTTGCCCTCTCCCACATGACCAGATAAAGAAACTGTTCCATCTACTAAAGGTTTTCCATCTAATAGATTATGAGCCCAGACTAAGGTTTCATCCTCACCTACAGCGGCATAAACCGCCAAGTCCGTCACTTGCACCCAGGCTTGACTAGTCATGGCGCCTAATGCCACTTCCCCCAGATAATATCCAGCAGGTAAGGTTTGGGGCAATTCAATAAAATGACCCTCTCCATATTTTTTTAGATTTGTCTCGAAGGATAAGACTTTCTCCAAGCCCTTATTCTCTGTTCGAAATACGCCGCGACTGAAATATGCCCAGGAAGGTATTTTTTCTCGTTCCCGCATGCTCTTAATATATTCTTCTCTATTTTGGTATTTAAAAAAAGAGACCTTAACCTGAGGAGTTTCATTTCCTTTTACGGAATAATAGCCAACAGGAAGCACCGGTACATCAGAGCTGGCAAATTCCATGATATTATTAAAGAACTCGATGTATGCATCATTTGTATTATGCTGGGCCGGGTCCTGTGTTTCAAATTGAAAGACAAAGTCCTCAGCCAAAGCCACGTCACTGTCTTCTAGCGTCAAACCTTTTTTTACTTTAACTGTATAAACTGTTCCCGGTTGTAAGCTGTCGGGTATAAACACTGTAGTTTTTTTATGCTGTTCAAAACGTCCTTTAACTTGAGGAGAAATCTCAAAATATTTATCAACATCAGTAAGACCGCCATGACTAAAAGTTATTTCTATTTCTGTATTTGTCGGTACCCCCGTTGATTGATCCCGTGGAAGAGTATTGTTCACTTTAAACTCACCCTTCGTCTGATATGCCCATTTCAATAGATTGGAACCGGGCAAATCCAAGGTAAAACGATATACTTGGTTTTTTTCTAAAGGAGTTTGTGGAATGAGCTTAATTTGATTAGTATTCTTTTGTTCCTCGACCTTAAATTCAATTTCCGGTTGAACAGAAATATTTTTTGCCACGATCTTAGGATCGATATAGGTAGAAGTTTTTACCATAAAATGAGAAGCGGGATCCACCCCGCCATTGTCGGCTGCAGTTGGTTCCAAGTTAATATCAGCGGCCAATGCACTGGTTAAGTCCAAAGGCTGCTTACCTTTATCGATAACCATCAAAACAACGCTGGTTATTATCAATCCAAGGATGATGGCAAAGAATGTTATTTTGCTTTTCATGTTTTTCTCCCCAGTCAATTAGGATCATTCAGTCTGTTATTAGACGCAGTAAAAATTTGAAATGTTCCCTCTTAATTTTCACCTATAAATCTATTCCATACCTCCGGCTGTATTCCTGCCCCATCGCCTTAAGAATAGTTAAGCTCCGCATCACCCTATAAGATCAGCGGAGCCCACAATTATTCTACAATCTTTACAAAATCACCATTTTTTAAAGAAGCTGCATTGGCCTCATCCATATCCACATGCATTTCCAGGTTATAATTCTCATTGACCCGCACCATTACTTCGCAAAACACGACACCTCGTGATCCCCCGGCCTGTACGTTGATTCGATCCCCATCTTTGACATTAAAACGTGCTGCATCCTTGGGATGCATATGAATATGTCGGGCTGCAATAATGCATCCTTCAGGAACTGTAACTGATCCTGCCGGACCCACCAGAGTCAACCCTGCAGATCCTGCCAACTCACCGGAATCCCTAATAGGCGCTTTTATGCCTAATTTGAAACAATCGGAAACGGAAATTTCTACCTGTGTCCTGTTACGTGTTGGGCCTAGAATACGTACATTTTCAATCACACCCTTAGGCCCGACTAAGGTAACCTTTTCGGCACTAGCAAATTGTCCGGGCTGAGAAAGATCCTTAAACTTGGTCAGCGTGGCATTTCTCCCAAAAAGAATTTCCAGGTCATGGCTGGAAAGATGGACATGACGATTGGAGATTCCGACGGGAATTTTTTTTTCTTCTTTTATCAGCGGTCTCTCGGTACATTCCTGACCTAAATGCTGCCTCAATACCATTCTAACAATTTCTTCTAGTTGCTCTTTGTCCAACCGGATCACCTGCCTTTTTCCCTTGGAATCTATCCCTTTAATTCCGCCAGGATTTTTTTCACTACGGCAGCAATATCCTCAGAATTTATGGTCCTCGAGGAACAAGTGCTACTGTCTGAAGTATTTATTTCGCTCACGCCGTAAGCCAATCTCTTAATATTAACTAAATGCATCGGTGTAACGTTATCAGAGGTACTGCTCCCTGCAATCGTTCCACAGCCTAAGGTAAGGGAAGGTGCTAAATTAGTCGTATAACCGATCCCTCCGAGAGATGCCGGGGTGTTTACTAAAATCCGAGATACGGGTTTTCTGATAAATTCCCTGATAATGTTGTCATCCTGAGAATGAATGGCGAAGGTATGTCCCGCACCCATCAGATTAAGAAGTTCAATCGCTAAAAGACAGCCTTCTTCCCAATCCTTTACAATGTAACAAGCTAATACAGTGGTTAATTTTTCATAAGAGAGAGGGAAACCCGGACCATAACCTTCCAGTGGGGCAATTAATATACGGGTTCCCTCCGGAATAGAAATGCCTGCTTTATCGGCAATTACCTTAGGTTCTTTTCCAACTAAAGCCGCATTCATTCCACCCTTTGGTGTCATGACGACCCGACTTACTTTTTCCACCTCTTCTTTAGATAAGAAATAGGCTCCCTGAGCTTCAAATTCTGCAATAACTTTTTCTTTAATAGGTTCATCAATGAGTACAGAATTTTCAGAGGCACAAATCACGCCATTATCAAAGGTTTTTCCCATAATAATATCGGAAACTGCCTTTTTAACATCTGCACTCCGTTCTATAAAGGCCGGTGCATTCCCGGCACCAACGCCATATGCAGGTTTGCCCGCACTATAGGCTGCCTTGACCAGTCCGGGGCCACCGGTAGCTAAGATTACCGAGATATCATCATGCTTCATCAAAGTATCTGTAGCTGCCATGGTCACTTTGGTGACACAACCGATAATGCCTTCAGGTGCACCAGCTTTTACCGCTGCCTCATGCATCACCTGAGCGGCCGCGTTAATACAGCGACTAGCGTTAGGATGTGGTGCAAAAACAATTCCATTGGCTGATTTTATCGAGATCAAACATTTATAAATCACAGTAGAAGTTGGATTGGTGGAAGGAATAATACCCATCACCACACCCATTGGATACGCCGCTTCAATAACTTTATTTTGGGTATCGTCCTTAAGAATTCCAATGGTTTTCATATCCTTGATTGATTCATAGACATTTTTAGCAGCAAAGAGATTTTTCTTTACTTTATCTTGAAAAATTCCAAACTTTGTTTCATCCACGGCCATACGGGCTAACCACTCGGCATTCGCTAACGCTGCTTCGCTCATGGCGGTTACGATGCGATCAATTTGCTCCTGATCGTAACCCGCCAATACCCGTTGTGCCTCTTTTGCTTTTCGAGCCAAATCCCTGGCTTCCTGAATAGAACTAAGATCATAATCTAGTGCCATCGCCTTGCTCCTTTCTTAATGCTGCTCACCTCGGGCCCGAAGAATTTCCTTAATTAGCTTTTCTTTATTGGCTCGAGATATTTCTCTCCCATGTATGGTGATACCCGGAGTTTGCCGGGCAAGCTTGCGAAGTTCTCCCACCGTCATGGTAGTTAAGTCGGTGTTTTCTTCTTCGGTGCCTTCCTTATTTTCGGTGGAGCTCACATTCTCAGCCTCATCGTTAATGACAGTTTGATTATTTGGAATAGCTATCTCTGAACATGTATTTCCCGGAGAATCCGATGGATTAGGATCATCATCCGGATCTTCCGGACTTCCTGTAAAAACCATACTAATGTCAACTTCCGGCCGGGGAATAACATGCTCACTGATCACATGTCCAACCTTGCCGGCAGCGGCACTGCCGGCACTGACACTGGCCTGGACGGCAGCTACGTCGCCGGTAAAAGCAACCATTACCAAACCACCCTTGACGATTTCATATCCAAGAAGCTTTACTTGAGCGGCTTTTACACCGGCATCCCCGGCCTCAATTGCGGGGACCAAACCTCTGGTTTCGATCATCCCCAGCGCTTGGTTTTTCATCTGCCCCAACCCCTTTATTCGTCAATCTTATTCAGCTTTCACAAATTTTTTGTAATCATCGGGAAGGATCATTTCCACATCGGCATGGGGACGGGGAATAACATGGACCGAGATCAATTCGCCCACTCTTTGAGCAGCTGCCGCACCGGCATCAGTAGCGGCTTTCACAGCACCGACATCCCCTCGGACCATTACGGTAACCAATCCGCCACCTACATGTACTTTGCCAATTAAATAAACGTTCGCCGCTTTTACCATAGCATCTGCTGCCTCGATGGAACCTACCAAACCTTTGGTTTCAATCATCCCTAATGCGCTCGTCATAATCAATTTACCTCCCTAATTTTTAAATTCTGTTTTTACTCGAGAACTATTTCTGATAGTTCGCCAGCTCCGCCCAATTGGCCGGATAGGTGACAAAAAAGTATCTGCATTTATTAGGAGTCGTGAAGGTCACCTTGGTGTCCATGGGAATAAAGAATATATCCCCCGGATGCCCTGTGTATTTCTTACCGTTCACAATAAATTCTAGAGTTCCTTCCACTACATAATCAAATTCGTCATATTTTAAATGAAAATCAAAGGTAGAATCCTCAATGGTCATGAAACCGGCAGCCATGTTAGGACTTTCCTTAATGGTGAGTATTTCCCTGATCCCTACTTTATCATTGGGGTTTCCTGTATTGAATTTTTCACAGACTACGGAGCTGCCTTTAATTAAAGCAAAACCCGTCTCCGGATCCACTACCTTCTCCATAGGAGGTAAGGATAACTGGGGTAGCCTGGCCATCACTTCCATCACTAGCTTAGAAATCATCGCCGGGTCCACACTGGGAGACGCCAAACCTTTTTTCAGTCGTATCTATCTGATTGAATTGTTGGACAGACGTAGGACTGCTCATAGGGGCGGTTCCAACTTCAAAGGTAACACCCCATTCATGGGCTGCATCTTTAGCTGCCGGTGTGATAATGGTATTCGCCTCAATATAGTGAATCTTTTTACCCGAAGTAGCTAATTGTTTTACATCATTCGCCGTAATTAAGGTCTTCACTTTTTCACCTCCTAGATATTAACAAAGGTACCAATAAAAACACTAAAAAATATGAGAAATCAAATTTTTGTGGGGTGAGGGAATAACCACTTGCTGAACTAAGAATCCCTTATCGGCAGCTATTTTTGATCCGACCTCCACCGCCGACTTCACCGCAGCTACATCTCCCGTCAATGTGGTGTAGCTCTTCCCGCCTAGGCCCATGCCAATACGAATTTCGATTAAATCCACATCACCGGCTTTCACTGCCGCATCGGCTGCAACAATCATCGTAGCAACCGAGAAAGATTCCATCACACCTAAGGCTTGTACCTCGACCGCAGAGCTCCCGGCAGAACAAGCCGGAATCACCTGAGGGTGGACATTGGGTAGAACAAAATCATCAATAACATAAACATCGCCTTTTGCAACACCAGCCTTGACGGCACTTTCAACTGCAGCCACGTCACCCCATACCATGGTGATATACTTCCCCGGGCAAATAGGACGGCTGATAATAATCTCAACTTGACCGGTTTTCAGCATGGCATCTGAACTTTCAATTCCTTTGGCAATACTATTAAATTCTACAAAACCAATGGTCCGAATCATGGTTTAACACCTCCATCCCCATCTGCTTCAATGACAATACTATCGGATACCTCTCGCACGATCCCGCTGATGCTGGCATGAACATTGGCACCCATAGCGCCTTCAGGAATCCCGCCTACTAATGCGCCTTTTTCAACCATTTGTCCGATGGTTACCAAAGGCTGGGCAGTAGCACCGATATGCTGTTTGAGGGGAATCGTAACCTTTTGTGGTGTATAATCCATATCTGTCAAAGGCGCTGCTACGTTGTAGGGCGTTAAACCTAAGGCAGCAATTAATCTTTTTACAGGGATTTTCATGTATTCTCTAGTTGGCGTCACTACCTCCTGCCGGGTATGGGGATCGGCTTTTACCCCATTTTTCCCTAATTCCTGCTTGATCATGGCATTAACCCGTCGGGGAGATAGATGCATAATATTGCAAGCATATTCGCAGGCACCACATTCTGTGCAGCTTAAGGCCATCTTCATAACACCCAGCTCACCATCGATGTAATTCAACCCACGCATAATTCGATGGGGACTCAACTTATGACCCAGCATATGGCGAGGGCAAAGATCTGTACATCTCCGACACTGAATGCAGGCAGCTTTGGCGTGTTTGATGATGGTAGCCAAAGACATGGTGCGCTGCTTCATCATGGGGTGATCAACTGATAGAACGATTAAACCTTTCGTTGTTTTGGTAATTGGCCGGTTAAAGTCCTCCACGACCGCGCCCATCATAGGGCCACCTTCCACGACCAGTTTACCTTCCATATTACTTTGCCCGACTAAAGCCAAGGATTCGGCAATGGTAATCCCGATAGGCAGTTTTAATGTCATAGGATTCGGAACCTCTCCGGTCATCGTCAGATAAGTATCTGTGACCGGGATCCCATCTAAGGCATCTGCAACATTAATTAAGGTTTCAACATTATTTACCACACAACCGACTTTTAGGGGAATCCCCCCTTCAGGTATGATCTTATTTATCACCTCATAAACAGTGACATGTTCATCCCCTGCCGGATAAAAATCGCCTAAAATAAATAACTTCAAAGGTTTCCCAACAATAACTTTTTCTAAAGCTGCTATGGCGTCATGATATTTACTTTTTAATGCAATAGTACCCTGGGACGCACCCACCGCTTCCATTACAGCTTCCAAGCCTCGGACCATTTTTTTTGCTTTTTCTGCCATCAATTGTTGGTCAACACGAAGAAGAGGTTCGCATTCCGCTCCGTTGACAATGACATGCTCTGCTGTGGCATTTACTTTCACATGGGTAGGAAAGCCGGCACCGCCTGCGCCCACCACACCGGCTTCTTTAATTTTTTGAATTATTTCCTCACGCATAACCTTCACCTCGATCAAACTTCCTGCTGATCCTCATCAATAATACCTACAATTGTGGCATCTATAGGAGCATCTTTAAAATTCGGCATGCGCCGGGCTGAGCTCCCCTGGGTGATTAAAACCCTTTCTCCGATTCCGGCCCCTATCATATCCAAAGCTACAATGATGCGGCCTTTATCTTTTTCAGGTGTATCTTGAAGTTGCACAATCATAAATTTTGCTCCCTTGAGAGAATCATCTTTTCTCGTGGACCAGATATTATTTATGACCTTACCAATTAACATTTTATCCACCTGCCTTTTCCTTACAACCGACTCTTCTTCAGGGGTTAAAAAATTCTGTAACAGCTTTAATGGCAGTATCTACATCGGCAATCGTACCAAAAATAGCGATCAAGGTGACATGTTGGGGGCAGATGCCCCTAATCTCTTCCACTTCAACCTGAGCTGCCTTTTCTGCCACATCTGCAGCGGTAATCATATCTGCTAATGCTCCTTGTACTAAACCAACGGCACCAGGGGTAAGAAGGTTTTTCCCACTACCCGTTCTTCGCCTGGCCAGGATTGCCATGGTCCCAGGAGAAGGAGATTTAATAAACTGAATTTTAATCGCCACAGACTACACCTCACCTTGCTTTAGGGAACTGAGCGCGATACCCATAGGCGTAACCAGGAAGGGATTGTCGGGTTTCCACGTAGGAATACCTGTCTCCTTTTGCACAATTGTTTCAATTCCCGGAAAGCAGCTGGTACCTCCGGCAAGATAAATATTATCAACTTTAAAAGGTTCAATGTGTTTTTTAATAATGGAAGCCACTTTTTCCATTACCGGCCTCAGCACAGGAAACAATTCCCCTTGTCGTTTCGGATCGACTTTTAATTGTTCAGCCTCACCAAAAGAAATCCCATATGCTCCTGCTGCCACCAAAGTAAAATGGGTACCACCGGTAGGCTCATCACCCACATAAGTGACTTTTCCGTTATTAAAAATTGCCACCCCGGTAGTCCCTCCTCCGATATCCACAACAGCTCCGTCTTTAATGCCCAGAACATAGTTTGCGGCTGTAGGCTCATCTACTAAATGAGTTACATCAAAACCGGCGCCTTCCGCTACATACTGAATTGCCTTTTGGTCCCCTCCCACGGTTCCCGGAGGAAATGCGGCTCCAGCCTTTTCTAGTTCTAAGCCCAATTTTTCTTCGATTTCTTCTTTCAGTTCCTGTACAATGTTTCTTGCACCCACAAAATCAACGATTAATCCGTCTTTTACAACTTCAGCATAACGCATGGCTCCCGTAACCGGCCGGCCTTGTTCGTCCACAACAGCCAGCACAATATAGGCGGTTCCCAAATCCACGCCGGTGAAAAGCCTTGCCCCTTTTTTTACAGAAACAGGGTGGGACATTGTCTCTTCAAACCTTTTAATCAACTGGTTCGCATCCTCTAAGAAGTCCATGACGATATTCTCCTATCTATTTCAACATCCTATCCGATAATGTCCGGATATGAGTTGAACCATCATAATATATAACAAACTGCTTAACCTGTTTAACCCTTGGATAATGTCTTCCCGTTCAACTACTTCCGGGGCAATAGTAAAGGCATCCATTGCGGCCAATTCCAATTCCCGCACCTGGGTTCTGATGTAGTTTAACTGTGCCATGAACATCCCTTGAGCAGGACTAGGCACTATATGATTAACCCCAAAAAACTTTTGCGGGTAATGGGACCGTTCACGAATTTCATCCGCGGACCAACCGTGAAAACTTATCGGTGCTAAGGGCTCGTTTTTTACTTCCGCCCGAAGCATTTGCCTTACATATTCCAAAACTGCTCTTAAATCTCTGCCCAATTCTTGATAGCCGGCCCCTTCAAATTCAATAATCGTCTTCAGTAGTAGCGCCTCAAAGGTATCTATACAGCCCCGGAATTTAATCCGTGGGTGATTCTTATACACCATTTCCCGGCCATTTAAATGAGTCATCTGTTCAGGTTTTTCCTTAATTCCCGACACCTCATAAGTTTTAAATGAAGTATGACTTCCTGCATCGGCAAATGTTTTTTCCTGAGTTTGGTTATTCTTTGCTGAAGAGGAATCCGTATGAACAGAGATTCTCCGTTCACTAAGAAACTGAGCGGCAGCAGGTGTCAAGCGGCTACCTTCCGGAAGGGTATAGGAAGTGAACTCTTTTTTTCGATATTCATCCCGCAGTTCGGTTTCCGTAATTGCTCTCATTGATCCCACCTCCTAATCTGTTCTGCTAAAAGAACAATTATCCTTACCCTTCAATGGGATTACGAGCAACACTTATTACTGCATCACGAAAAGCATCGGCTGCTGCTTTGCAAGCACTTTGGGATCCAGTAAGCAAGGCACCCGCGAAGTTTGTATTGCTAGGAGGTCCATACCAAACGCCCATTCTCACATCTGCCGCCTTTAGAGCTGCGTCTACTCCGTAGGTTGCTTCCAGAGGAGGAGCTATGAGATAACAAATCGGTTCCCCTTCACTGACACCGGCACCCTTGGATAAATAAGACCCGGTACGCGAAATGGTGTAAGCAAAGAAGGAAATAGTACCTTCTTCATTCGCAGTATAAAAGAAAGCGTCGTTTTCTATTAATTGTATTGCAGCATCAATGCCGGCACGAACTTCGGCCGGGTCGGGTCCTGCTAAAATACCGATGAATTCTCCGGCTAACGGCGTATTGGCATTCACTGCTCCACCATAAAAGGAGTCGGCATACACTACTTCCACATCCGCTTTTTTGGTCGCTTCATCGATAGCTGTATAAGCCACATCATCAATATCGCAGGTAAAAAAACCTATACTGTTTTGTCCCGGTTTCAAATTCAAACTTTGGGCTAACCCCGGTGATACATTGGGAATATACCGGACAGCAAGTACTTGCGCCTTGACCGGTTCTAAAATTGCCATTACATAAACCTCCCCTATGCTTGTACTTATTCTAATTGCTGTTGGATTTATCGATCAAATACCAAGGTTTTCACCACGACGGGAACGACTCTCCCTCCCATCAAAGGTTTTCCCAGATCGATATAATCTCCCTCATCCACCCATACTTGATCGATACAAATAATTTCCGCTTCTCTACCTAAACGAATTTGCAGTGTCTGACCCAGTACCTTGGCACAGTCTTTCTGCAATACAACGATCAAAGGCTTTCCCGGTTCTAAATAATCCGACATACCTTTAATTAAACCTTCCGCTAATGTCTGAATACTGGCAAATGAGACCTCTTCAGGGCCCTCCATAGCTAATGCCACTTGAGACACGGATCCGTCAGAGACCACTCTCTCTATCGTCCTTTGTATCTGTTCGGCGATTTCTTCTACGGTCTCAGGGATCTTTTGGGGAAAGGGAGAAAGGACAGATACATTTTTCAAAGGTAGATTTTCATCCCGTACTGTAATGGTGCTCCCACTGAGATTTACAGAGTGGGCTCCCGCACCGATTACCGTAGCTCTAATGGTTTCGCCCGGCAACACCGTCTCAATCCCGGCCTTGTGCAATTCATCTCGCACCGCCCAACCTAATATGGGCCCAATATCCCCAAACTGAGCAACCTGTGCCACAGAGATCGGCGTAAAATCGTTATATACAAAGTCTGCTACCCCTCCGGAAAACATCACCCTTTCAACCGGATAATCCAGTCTTAAGGGAGGGGTCATTAATAACTCCCGGGTAAGATCACTAATCGTATTTTCGGTGATGGTTTCTATCAAACTTCCTGCCATCAGACGGGCAATGGTTTTTAATTCATCTAAGTTGATCCGATCCCCCACCATCAAGGAAATCCCTGATTCGCGGAGCACAGCACGAGCCGGTTCTGCAATATAAGTGATCTTGTCGGAGTTCTTTTCGATTTCGATTAAGCGTCCGCCAATATTCAAGCAAGCGGTATCGATGGTGTTTCCTTCGCGAAAAACCCCGATATTTGAAGTTCCTCCGCCGATGTCCACATTGACTGTAACCCGATGCTTCTCCTTAGAAAATGCTGCTGCACCGGCACCTTTGCCGGCTAATATTGATTCTAAATTTGCTCCCGCTGTGGCCACCACAAATTCGCCGGCCAATCCGGCCATGGATTCCAAAATATTTCTGGCGTTTTCCTTTTTTGCCGTTTCCCCCGTAATTATCACCGCACCGGTATCAATTACTTCCGCGGTCACACCGGCCTTATTGTACTCATTCTCCACAATACGCGCCACCGCTACAGCATCAATTAGATCATGGTTCTTTAGCGGCGTAAAATGAATATCACTGCGGTACAACACTTCCTTGTCAGTAATTTCCATGCGAGGTATAGCTGAACCGGGAGCAATGTTTTTAATTGTTAAGCGACTGATGATCAATTGGGTGGTTGTCGTCCCGATATCGATACCCACAGAGATGATACTTTGATTGTTGGAACTACTGATTGAACTCACCACCTTTGGAAAGGCTTGAAAAGAAGCCTCAGAGCATAAACTTTCTTGGCATCAGGTGGAGTCATAACTCCATCTGATGCTTAGAAAGGGTTATTTATTGAAGATTTAATTTCATCCCGCTACATTTAGCAGCTAAAATCTGTTTCACAATATCAACCAATAGAGCCCCGGCCTCTGCAGGAGGGGTGCCTCCCTTATGAATATTGGAGATCATGGTCCGATCCGCTTCAACAGTATTTTTATTAGGCTTGTAAATCATATAGGCACTCATACTATCTGCTGTTACCAATCCCGGGCGCTCCCCGATTAAGGAAACCACTACTTCCGCGTTTAATAGCATTCCAACCTCGTCTTGTACTCCCACCCGGCCATTTTTAATAAAGAAGGGAGTCCCCACTTTAATACCGGCTGCTGTGAGTCCTTGGGTGAGAACAGGCAGTACGTCTGCCACATTTGCTTCTATCGCAGAGGAGCTTAGTCCATCGACAACAATAATTTGCACCTGGGGATTTTGCTGGCACTTCTCTGTAACTATTTTTTTCCCTTCTTCAGATAGTTTTCTCCCCAAATGAGGCAATTTCAAAAATTCATCCTTATCTTTAGCCGCACTCTCCACAGCAAAAAGACCCACCTTAGCAAGAAAATCCTCTGCAACATCCAGGAAGACAGCATCCATAGCTTGAGCATGATCTGCCATAAATTTTAAATTTGCATCGGTTTTGGGCCGGGCTCCTGCTCGGAATAAGCCAATTCGGGCCGGTGTAGATGCCTTCATCGCCTTAATCGCATCTAAATTCACCGGATTTGGCACCCAAACCCCGCTGATATCAGGAACTTCGATCGGAGCTTCAGCGCTTAATGTGGAGCATGTAGTAGTTGCTGCCCCTGTGGCTGCAGTTTTTACGACTTCTTTACATGCCGCCTCCACGTCTCCGCCCAGCATACCTCTTTTAGCTAATTCATTCATCACATTTTCTATGATCAACTTTTCAATTTGATTATCAGTACTCATCTGTGTCACCCCCTGAATTATTTATCAAAAATCGAAGGATCTCCCGCCTTCTTCGTGAGCCGTCCATTTTCCATGATTTCCATTTTTTCCAACCACTTTTCGAATTCCGGCAAGGGTCGTAACCCTAAAATCTCCCGCACAGAAGCATCGTCATGATAACTGGTGTCCTGGTAACTGAGCATAACATCATCACCGCCGGGAACACCCATAAAGAAATTCGCACCGGCCATAGCACAAAGCATGGTGCCTATTTCCTGGTCATTCTGATCTGCTTTCATATGATTGGTATAACAAGGAGCAATCCCCATAGGTAGTCCATGGAGCTTACCCATAAAGAGGTCTTCCAGATCCGCCCGGACAACTTCCTTACCATTATAGATCGTTTCCGGCCCAATAAACCCGGAAACATTATTAATCATGAAAGGACGGAAGTGTCGACCGAATCCATGGGTTCTGGCTTCCAAAGTCATTTCATCCACACCATGGTGGCAATCAAGTGAGATTTCCGAACCTTGTCCCGTTTCAAAATACAAGAGGTTAGGACCGGTACCATAGCCTTTGCGGGATATCAGATCATAGGCTTCATCCAAGATCGCCTTGGAAACACCGAAAGCATCATTAGCAGCTTGTGTGCCTGCAATACTCTGGAAGATCAAATCGGAGGGAGCTCCTAATTCCAAAGCCTTCATCTGAGTAGTAACATGAGCCAATACACAGGCCTGAGTGGGAATTTCCCATTTATGCATAAATTCTTTAACGGCTTCCAGTTGTCTTTTTACTGTCTCCGCATTGTCTTCCACAGGGTTGATACCTATCACCGCATCTCCTGATCCGAAAGTCAAGCCTTCTTTCATGGATGCCATAATTCCCTGAATACTGTCCGTAGGATGATTAGGTTGGTTACGGAAAGCCAAAGTTCCCGGAACACCAATAGTAGTGTTGCAATGAGCCTGAATTCTCATTTTCTTGGCCCCATAGACCAAATCCATATTAGACATGAGCTTCGCCACTGCGGCAATCATTTCGCTGGTCAGACCTCGGCCCAAATGTTTTAAATCATTATCCGTAGTATCCAGATCTAGGATATATTCCCGCAACTCACCTACGGTATAATTTTTGAACTGATTATAAATGCTGATATTCAAGTCATCGTAGATGACCCGAGTCACCTCGTCAGTTTCGTATGGGATCACCGGATTATTGTAAATATCTTCCAATGTCAGGCGGTTGAGCACAAGTTTTGCCGCTACACGTTCTGAGGCGGATTCGGCACCAATTCCTGCTAGCATATCACCTGATTTTTCTTCATTTGCTTTTGCGAGAACCTCCTTAACACTTTTGAAGGTAAAAGATTTATTATAAACCCTCGCTGATAAATTCACTTAAAATTACCTCCCCTCAAGAAATTCAATTCCAATTCAAAATTTTTTTTACTTCGTCGATTCCTTCCCCGGTAATGGCAGATACAGCAACAATTTCTCCGCTCAAGCCTAAACTTTTTAAAAATCCTTTGGCCTGCTCCACGTTTGCCTGTGGATGATCGATTTTTGTCACGATGCCCATGGTTTTTTTGGAAAAAGCCGCGGCAAATCCAGGCGGAAAGACAGATCGACTTCGGGTGGCATCCTGAATAAAAGCCACCCCATCTGCTTCCAAAGAAGTTGCAAACAACGCCTTATAATAAGATGGATTTTCTATAAACTCTCCCGGGGTATCTATGGAGCAGGCCGAATACTCTAATGACTGGGTTTTAGCTACAGAGCCTGTCCTCTCCCCATTCAAAGCATTGGCTAAAGTCGTCTTGCCACTTTCGACAGCACCAACCAACATGATTCGTCTTACTTTCATGATTTAGTCATCCTCGCCGGGGTATAATTAAGTTGACTTGCTAAAATGTCATTGACTTCTTTTAACGCTGTTTCTACGCTAGCCACATCACCAACAATTACCAGTGCTCCCGTAAATCGATCCAAAAAACCAATTTCCACTTCTGCCGCTTTCGTGGCTAAGTCGGCGGCAATAATGGCTGTTTCTCCGGGGGTGAGGGTTAAAATCCCGATAGCTCCTCTTTCCGGGAGGCCCATTTTGTTATAAATATCTTTTACCGGATGGGCAATAACATGGGCAAGAGTTACTTGCTTACCCGGAACATATTCTTGAATGGAACGTTGTATTTTTTCACGATCATCCATCTGGTATTCAACTCCTCACCTGCGTGGCAGCTTCTCTTGTAAGTCATTTTTGACTTCTGAAAGTCAAGACCGCGACAAAAAAAGGCATAGATCGGGAGCACCTTTGTCGCAAAATAATGGTCCTTGTTTATGATGATTTATTCGGCCTTATTAATTTTTTTGTAATCATCGGGAAGAATCATTTCCACATCATTATGGGGACGTGGAATTACATGTACCGAAACTAGTTCTCCCACTCTTTGGGCAGCTGCTGCTCCCGCGTCAGTGGCAGCTTTAACTGCTCCAACATCTCCTCTAACCATAACTGTGACCAGCCCACCGCCTACATGCACTTTTCCGATCAAATATACATTCGCTGCCTTAACCATGGCATCAGCCGCTTCAATGGATCCGACAAGTCCTTTCGTCTCAATCATTCCTAATGCGTTTGTCATTGTTTCATCCTCCTTAAGTTGATTATAAGCTTAGCCTTCATCCAAATCTTTTAACCTGTTTTTTCTACAAAATTATGCACATTGTCCTATATTTATTATTGCAAGAATCATGCCACATTTAAGAACCCTTGATTATGCTGCTTTACCGGGATTACAGTTTAAATCGCATTTACCTTTCAAGTCACTACTGACTTGAGGGATTTATTAACTTAAGATTTAGTTCTGCATATTATTATACATGAAATATTTGACGAATCATATATAATTTATTTGGAAATTATATACCACAATCACGAAAACCTCCTGCAAAAACAGGAGGTTTTCAAATTAAATGCTTTAAAAATATTAGAATCTGGTATAACCATCGTAATCATCGTCATCATCATCTCGGAGAGAAAGATCCTGATCTCCGGCGGCAACACATCCCTGGTGAACCTCAGGATATCCGGTGGTTCCTTCTACTGGACGCACATTTTCATCCTTGATTTCGCAATCGGCAGCTCCGGGGACACGGAACTTGCGAATGTCAATCTTGGGAATGGCAATTTCTTTCGGTTCCGGAAGCTGTGGGATATAGCTGTAAGGGTAACGATACCCACGATAGAAAATCGTCGCCGGATTTTCAGTAAAGGGAGAGATAAATTCCCATACGACTTCTTTCATGCGAGTAACTTCGAAATAACGACCGCCTACACCTTCGGTAATGAAGGTATTCCCGTTGGGAAGACGTTGGGCAGCACTGGTTAAAGGACTATAGAAACGATAATCATTAATCAGCGGTGAACCGTAACCCATAAGTTCACTACCTGTGATTTGCCAAACCACTTCCATGGTTACCGGGTTTAATTCCAGAACACGAGAACGGTCGGCTATGTTGACTTTCGTACCGTCTCGAGAGACGTTGCTGGGTGCGCCATATCCAGACCAACCACCATTATCAAAAATAAGAATATTGCCTGCGCCGGGTAGACCTTGAGGGATCATATGAACATGGTGTTGTCCAATGATTTGACCGATTTTGCGCAGCTTAGGATCGTCACTGAAATCGGGACCCATTTTCCAAACTACCTTGCCCGTTTCTTTAGAGATAATCGCACTAATATTAGACTCACGTGCATCCCAAATGATATTATCCGGATGGAAACGCTCATCACCTTTATCATACCATTTGTTGGGGCCGAGAACGCTCATGGAATTAATATGCATCCAGTCGCCCATCCCGCCGCCTGCTTCATGCATGTTGGGGTTTTTATAAAGAGCTAATTTTGCTACGGCATCAAAACCGTATTCGTTAAAATGATCTGCAGCATGCCATTCCCAAACAATATTTCCTTCCCAGTCTACTTCGACGATGACATCATCAAGAAGTAATTTATCAGAAATACGTTTGTTATAGCAATTCTTGTGGCAAAGGATTAGGGTATTACCACTGTCTGTTTTGCATTCCATACCGGGAACATAATAACCAACGGTATTGCCTTCTCTTTGATAATCATGATGCTGACGAGCCATCCATTGTGGCTTTTCGCCCTCATCTTCAATGTATTCTAATTTATTGAATTCCCAAACTACTTTTCCTTCCCAATCCACCTGAATCAGATCGATTTGATCCTGATAGCCGAATTTTCCGTTTCTTCTGCCACGGCTCCCCATGATATAACCCCCGGGCAGTATTTTATTCGGAAAACCCATGAGATCTTTAAATACACGAACCACATTTCCATTCATGTCGATGATTACTGTGCCTAACTTGGCAGCATTCAAAATGGTATAGCCGTTAAAACATTTTTCAGGATCATAGATGGTTACACCGGTCGGATGAACAAAAGGTTGACCCATAGATAACACTCCTTCTTTAATATTTTATGACGTTAAGGATTTAAACTACTCATGCACGAAAACCTTATCTATAATTAATCCTTATTAAAATAATAGCATAAAGATATATTGAATGATGTAGTGCGGGCAACACAAATGGTATAATTTAATTTGTCGTCTTCTTATATTATTAATGGATTCTTATGTTATAATGTATAAAAATACAGCATAAAACCAAAAAGACCGATGGTTAGCTGAATCGATCAGGAACGTACCTTATGTTATCCATATTTACAAAGTGCGGTTAACAGACAATTATGCGTGATAAAAACAATTAATAAAAAATCTTTCCTTTAAGAGGTGTTTGTCATGCACGATAGCGATATTTTATACTTGTGGTCCCCCTGGTTAGATACCTCAAAGGCACCATGGGAAGAGGTCTTGCATCTGGGTAAAAAACAGGATTACAAAAAAAACTCAATTATTTTGGGACAGGGCCAAATAATCAAAACACTTTATTACCTTCACAGCGGAGAAATTAAATTATCCAGTATAAGTGCCAGCGGTAACGAAAAACCGGTCTGGTATATAAAGGCTGGCAATGTCTTTGGTGAAGTCCCCTTTTTTGACCAAGGCATGATGGAAAGCTCCTTTACCTGCATCGAAGATTCTACTATCTATACCTTTAGCCACAAAACCCTGACAGAAATTATTTTCCCCCAATATCCTCAAATTGTCATGAATATTTTTGAAACAATGGCAAAAAAACTACGGTTAA
Organism: Dehalobacterium sp.; assembly: GCA_040766325.1. Taxonomy (GTDB): domain Bacteria; phylum Bacillota; class Dehalobacteriia; order Dehalobacteriales; family Dehalobacteriaceae; genus Dehalobacterium. The sequence continues at coordinate 59,245 of JAXGQR010000002.1, forward strand.
TGTCCCGTCAAATCAACGATTTAAGCCTTAATCAACCTAGATTACGCGTCTATAAAATGATCTACGCCTTACTATCCCGTAATGAAGAGATTGACATTTCACAACAAGAATTAGCTGATCTATTAGGTATGCACCGAATCACCTTAAACCGAGTAATTTCTGATTTAAAGAACGATGGAATCATCAAAAATAGAGAAAACAAAAAAGGTTATTCTCTCTGTAATCCCCAAGGGCTTTTGGAATTAATCGAGAATGAACAAGAATGAAGAAAAAGCTGTTTCAACTTTTGGGATCGTTGAAACAGCTTTTTCGATTTAATCGCTGTTTAATATATACCGATAAATTTCCAGTAAGGATAAGCTATTAAAGCAACCATTACGCCGCTTAACACTAATCTAGGTCCAATTACTTTCAGCATATTCTTCATTGACATATAACCATAAGAGTACACAAAAAGCAAACCGGCAAATTCATAGGGCAATAAGTATTGATCTAAACCTTGCAAGAAGGAATAAATAACCGGGTTTGGATTGATACCTGCTGCTAAACATACCTCTGTAATTGGTGCCGTAAAGCTGGCAAGAGCAGCCAATGGGGTTAACACGAAATTCATAGCGACGCCAAAGAACCAAACTGCTACTGTTGTGTATAATTCTGTTCCGGCGATATACGGAAACAGAGCATTTGCGATCCATTTTCCTGCTCCGCAGGCGGTAGCTACAGTACCAATAGACATGCAACCTGCCACAAAAAGAAGAATTTTATAGTTTAATTTGCCCAGCTGCTCATCATTCATTAACGATATCCCCGGCAAGAAAGAAATCGCTCCGGCGATCATAAAAATCCAAGCTGCATCAATGCCATGAATAAAGTCGGTCGTCAAAGCAATAATTGTACATATGAGAAGTACCACAACCTTTTTTTCATTAGAAGTTATACTTCCTAACTCATCGTATTTCCCTTTCAAAACATCTTTACTTTCCATTTCTTTTTCAGGTTTCAAGACTATAAGTACAATCACAAGACTAGCAAAAGAAAAGAGCAAACTAAAGGGCAAATTATGAATCGCATATTCGGACCAGGAAATAGGGACCTGGGTAATATTAGTTACGATACCCATCATCATGGGAATTCCCCCGTCACCGGTTAGAAAGCCCAAACGCGGCGAAGCAATGGCCAAAAACGCCGTGATCATCACCGCTGTTGCACCACGGGATTTAGCTTCATAACCTAAAGCTTGACAAACTCCTATGGCAATAGGAACGATGATAGCCATTTTGCCCATAACTGAAGGCACAAAAGGAGTGATAATTATGCCAGCCAACATAATACCGATTAATACTCCTCGAAAACTGCCACCGGTTTTTAATATTGTAAAATAGGCAATACGTCTGGCAAGTCCTGAAGTTATTAAAATATGAGCAATAATAATACCACCAAAAGATGTCCAAACAACGGTTGAGGTCCAAGGTCCAAAAGCCTCGGCAGGTTTAGCGACATTAAATAAAACGTAAAGAACAGGAAGCATTGCTGCCACTAAATTGCTAGATAAAATGTTTGTGGCCATACAAAAGATCGCCAACACGGTTATGGCTAAAAAATGCTTAATGGTTGGAGTAAAGCTTTCTGTTGACGGTATCAACATAATAAACAAGGGGATCGCAAGAGCTATGATCCACGTTAAAAGTTGTTTATTATCATTTTTTGTCTGGGGCTCCTTTTGAATCGGGCTTTTTTTTACAACTTGACTCATAATTTCCTCCTTATTTTTTAAAATGTTTGGCAACTTGTGGATTTTGGGATAAATAGAACTAGGTAGTTATTTTTGATGCGCTACGCCCCCCCGCTTACCATCTGTAATGCTTTTCGTTCCCATAAGTAGTTTTTAATATACAATAGCATAAACTTATCATCAATGTTGTAGCATCGACAACATAAAGAGTTTTTATTACTATTCCTTGCAATTTTTTTACCGGGGAGGAGCATACTTTTATTATATCAAAAGGGATGTTAAGTGAAGCTGATTAAACAAGGTCTAAAAAAGCAAGTGAAAGGAACTAACCCTTTACCTTGCTTTTCTTATCATGTTATATTCGTCGATAGGAGCGTTTTGCCCGGGGTGGCTGGAGGATTTCCGACATAATAATGCCTTGAATTAATGAATGGGATATTAGAGGTAGATTCGTCTGTGGTTTCTGAACCTTATCTATTTTGTCACTGGAAAATGTAGTTGGCGTCAATTTGGCTGAGGTTGACGGTTTAAGAGACTTAATGGAAAAAGTTTCTCCTTCTCTCATAGGTTTAACGCGATATGATTCCTTGACTTTTTGATGATCCTCCTGTTCAGCCATAGTCGGTTCGGGTGGCTGTTCCTTCGGAACCGTTCTTTCCGCAGGTTTGTTACCACTCATTTCTAATATAAGATCTTGCAGTTCTTTCCCTAAATCTTCAAGTTTAGGAAAGGTTGATGTCGAAGGAGGCGGGGACTGTCTTCTTTTAGCTTGATCCCATGGCTGACTTTGCCCCCTCTTAGGAGGCGTTTTTTTCTTCCCCCCTAGATTAGAAAAAATCCAAATAAACACCAAGAATAATATGCCCAGAATATCGATGGTAAACTCACCTCACCTTCTCATGTCATTACATTTTTTACCATTATTATTTCTTTGGTGGAGTGGGGTTTTGTGTGCTGCTATCTTTATCAATTTGGGAAATGTTTTCCCTCATTTTTGTATCAGCAATTATATTTTGCATATTATAATAATCCATCACACCTAATCGTCCGTTTCGGAAAGCATCCGCCATAGCTACAGGAACCCCTGCTTCAGCCTCAACTACTTTAGCTCTCATTTCCTGAACACGGGCCAACATTTCCTGTTCTTTAGCCACAGCCATAGCCCGACGTTCTTCTGCCTTAGCCTGGGCAATTCGTTTATCTGCCTCCGCTTGATCTGTTTGGAGTTCAGCTCCAATATTGCGTCCCACATCTACATCAGCAATGTCTATGGAAAGAATTTCAAAGGCCGTTCCGGCATCTAGGCCTTTATTCAACACAGTATAAGAAATCTTATCAGGATTTTCTAATACATCTTTATGAGAATCGCTGGAACCAACAGTGGTTACTATACCTTCACCCACACGAGCAATAATCGTTTCTTCTCCTGCTCCTCCCACTAAACGATCAATATTAGCTCGAACAGTTACCTTTGCCTTGGCTTTCACCTCAATACCGTTTTTAGCCATCGCAGCTATTTGTGGTGTTTCAATCACTTTGGGATTCACGCTCATCTGTACGGCTTCTAAAACATTTCGCCCGGCTAAATCAATAGCAGCTGCTCGTTCAAATGCCAAAGGAATATTGGCTCTTTCTGCAGCAATCAAGGCATTGACGGCTCGATCTACGTTGCTCCCTGCCAAATAATGAGCTTCCAACTTGCCTAGGTTTACGCCTAAACCGGCTTTTTCTGCTTTGATCTGGGGATTGACAATTTTAGACGGTACTACCCTTCTCAAACGCATTCCAATCAAGTCCACTATGCCTACCTTGACGCCAGCAGCTAAAGCTGAGATCCATAAGCCCACTGGAACAAAGCTAAAAACAATTACTACGGCCAACAAAATCAACACAAACAAGATGATACTAGTTAATTCCAAAAACATGATTTCCCTCCTCAGTCGTTATTTGCTGGATCTTACCACTACTCTGGTACCCTCTACCTGCACCACTTGCACCTTTGTATTAGGAGCAATAAAACCTCCTTCTGTAACCACATCTACCCGCTGCCCATTGATTTCTGCGACACCTGCCGGTCTTAAAGGAGTAACAGTTATACCTTCTTCATTTACAAGTTCCACAAGATTTTCTTTGGGTGCCACATATCCTTCTGCAGTTTCCTGCCTGGCCCCCAAAATTAATCGGTTCCAAACTCGTCTTGTTTTCATAAACTTAAAGCTTATTGCTACAAGCACTACCGTACCTATGATTGCAAAAATTAAGGAAATCATGGCTTGCTCCAAACTTGCCGCTGTTAAAATTATACTAAAGACCATCGCCCCTAAACCTGCGATACCGGCAATCCCAAATCCAGGAACAATAAATATTTCAACCAACATCAGGATAATGCCGATGAAAAAAAGTAAAATGGCCTCCCAACCGGAAAATCCGGCAATGATATGACCACCAAAATATAAGGCAATGGACGCCATTCCTAATAATCCGGCCACCCCCCAACCTACCGTCAGAAGCTCCAGAATAATCCCGGCAAAACCAACTGTTAACAAAATGGGACTCACATAGGGACTGGTCACCCATCGGGCAAGATTTTCAGCAGAGCTGGTCTCCGCTTCGATGATGGTACTATCACTTAAGTTTGAAAGACTTAATACTTCCTGACGATTGACGGCTGCATAATCAGCCATTTTTAGTTCCAAAGCCTGTTGCTGCGTTAAAGTCAGTAACTTGCCCTTATCTTTTAATCCTTCAATTTCGATATCCGAATCTGCCATAGCTGCAGCAATATTACCGTCTCGCCCATAAGTTTCCGCCGCGGCGCGTAACTTTTGGGCCCACATGGAAACCACCTTTTCGTCTGCTTTTTCATTACCCAATCTAGGTTCTGCCGCACCGACCGTGGTTCCCGGCGCCATAAATATTTTCTCCCCGGAAAGGGTAATTAAAGCACCGGCCGAAATGGCTTTCTTGGTAACAAAACTGGTGGTAGGTATTGATGACCGCATCGCCCTTTCATTGATACGTATTGCCGCATCTATATAGCCGCCATAAGTATCAATTTCCAGAATCACTCTGGTAGCCTTAGCCTCTTCTGCCTCATCATATATTCGCTCGACAAAGGAAGCCAGAGCCGGATCAATATTACCTTCAATAGGAATAATATAAACTAAATCATCTGCCTGTGACAACACCGGTACAGATAAAACCAGCAGGATCAATAGGATCCAAAAACACTGGATTTTTAATCTACACATCATATCACCTCCTAATAAAAATTCCCGATATGGAAATTTTTATTCCAATCTGATACTTAAAAGCCCGGTATTTTTGGCAAATACCGGGCAGACTTTTTACATAAACTTAAGCAGGAGGGTTTAATGGAACTTACGTTTTCTGGCTGCTTCTGATTTTTTCTTTCTTTTTACACTGGGTTTTTCATAGTGTTCATGCTTTCTGATTTCAGCCATGACCCCTGATTTCTGGCATGTACGTTTAAAACGGCGTAACGCACTATCCAGTGTTTCATTTTTACCTACTCGAACTTCACTCAACCTTGATCTCCCTCCCTCCGCTACTATCCATGTTGCTGTCACTATAGATGCGAGTTTTTTAGGATTGAACTAAATATTTAGGTGGAAATTACACACTTATTATTATATCGAAAAGAGGTCGTTCAGTCAACCCTATCCGGCAAAGGCTCCCAGTTTTCTCCCCCCCAATAAATGAAAATGAAGATGATAAACTTCCTGCCCGCCATTTTCCTTGCAATTGTTTACTAAACGGTATCCTTGGTCCGCAATGCCTAATTCTCGAGCAATTTTTACCGCCGCCACATGGATCTGCCCAATTAACTTCCCATCCTCCGGTTCAATCTGAGAAATATCGGAGATATGACGTTTGGGAATAATCAAAATATGTACAGGTGCTCTGGGATTAATGTCTTTAAAGGCAAAACCTCTTCATCCTCATAAACAATCTGTGCCGGGATCTCTTTATTAATAATTTTACAAAATAAACAATCCATGATTTCACCCCTTATTATTTGTTGAGATGGCCCAAAATAACTCCATTCTGATAATGATCTAAAGAAACCGAGACGATCTGACCTTTGTAATTATTGTTTCCAGGAAACAGGATTTTTAAATAATTATCGCTGTGACCTTCCCAATAGGTTGTTCCCTTTACCTCTACTGTTTGCTCTACCAAAACTTCCAGAGTACTACCTAAGTATTTGACAGCGTATCGTCTAGCGGATTCTTCTCCCAAAGCAATCAAGCGTCTGCTGCGTTCTTCTTTCACTTGTGGGGCAATCTGCTCCGGATATGAAGCAGCCGGTGTGCCCTTGCGAGGAGAATACTTAAAAACATGAAGGCCGGAAAAACCTATTTGCGCGATTAAATCATAGGTGTTCTGAAAGGCTTCATCTGTTTCACCCGGAAAACCAACCATAATATCCGTTGTTAGTGCTATCTCAGGAAGCTCATTACGCAACCTTTTTATTAGGGATAAATAATAGTCCTTGTCATAGGGTCGATTCATACGTAGCAAAACTCCATCATCCCCACTTTGTAGAGGGATATGGAGGTGAGGACATAAAATGGTGGACTCTCCCATTAGCTGAATTAAATCATCATTGATTTCATTAGGATCAAGAGAGCTGATGCGCAGTCTTTTTAATGCGGTGATTCGATGCAGCTCTTGCACAAGACCGAAAAAATCCATGGGTGGCCTGAGGTCAATCCCATAGGCTCCTGTATGGATTCCTGTCAGAATAATTTCCTTGTATCCGGCAGAAACCAGTTGTTCTGCCGCCTCCATAACCCGTTTTAAAGGTCTGCTCCTTACCGGACCCCGGGCATAAGGGATGATACAATAAGAACAATACTGATTACAGCCTTCTTGAATTTTCAAATAGGCTCGTACCATATGAGGCTGGAGCTCTTCCTCGGTAATTTCCTCAAAGCTATTCGTGAGCATGATATCCTTGACAGCATTCAGAGGTTCTCGCGCACTTTTTACTTCCTCCAGTAATGATACCAAGCGATGACGGTCTTGGGTACCGATGACCAAATCAACCCCGAGAATTTCCAATACATCCCCCGGAGCTGTTTGGGCATAACAGCCGGTAACCACCACCATGGCGCTAGGATTATTTTTTATTGCCCGTCGGACCATCTGGCGGGATTTACGGTCCGCCAAGTGAGTTACAGTACAGGTATTGATGAGATAAAGATCTGCTTTCTCTTCGAAAGGTACCTCTTGAAAACCCGCCTGAAGCAAACTGCTCACCATAGCATCCGTTTCGTTTTGATTTACTTTGCAGCCCAAGGTACAGACAGCCATCCTTTTTTTATTGATCTCTCTTACCACCTAAATCACCCAGTTCATAAAGAATAATTGAAAGTGCTACCATTCCTGCCGTTTCCGTGCGCAAAATCCTTGGTCCTAAAGAAATTTTATGAGCGCCCCACTCCATGGCAAGCTGCGCTTCTTCAGAAGATATTCCCCCTTCCGGACCGATCAGCAAAGCTATAGGGCCGGGGATTGCAGGCCAACTGCTAAAACACGCTTTCAATCCTGTATGTGTTTCTTCTTCCCAAGGCATAATAAGAGTGGTTCCCGGGGGTAACTGCTGAAGGGCTGACGCCAAATCACAAACTGGCATGATTGGAGGTATCACAGCTCTTTGGCTTTGTTTAGCCGCTTCGGTTGCCACCCGCTGCCATCTTTCCCGCCGTTTTTCTTCCTTTTCTGAAGATAATTTTACAATGCTGCGTTTCATTTGAATAGGAATCAATTTCTTCATACCGATTTCCGTACACTTTTGTATCAGCAGCTCCATTTTTTCCCCTTTGGGGATTCCTTGCAGAAGAAATACATCAATAGGAGGTTCCTGGCTGGAAACAGCTCCTTCCAATATTCTTGCCTCCACTAACTGGAGGGATTGGGAGGTAATTTGCGTTAAATATTCCCATCCTTCCCCATCTGTGATTATTATTTGATCACCCACATTCAAACGCAGTACGCGATTAATATGATGTACATCACCCCCGGTAATGGTGATATATTTTTCCCTAATCTGGTCAGGAGCAACAAAAAACCTATGCATTATTTCCCTCGACGAGCAATAATAACTGCCCATTCTCCTTCAAATAATTCTTTTTCAATGAGAAAACCCTGTTCCTTAAAAATGCTTTCTACATCAGTCAACCTTTCCTTAATAATACCGGAAGCAATGAAAATTCCATTTTTGTTTAATAAGGGAAAGGCTTGAGGTATCAGCCGGATAATCACATCAGCAATAATATTGGCAACGATGATATCCGACGTTTCATTGATCCCAAAAGTTAGATCCCCCTGTACAACAGAAACTCGATCACCAACACTATTTAAGTTAAGATTCTCGCGGGTGGCATCAATGCTGACCGGGTCATTATCAATAGCCAGCACCTTTCCTGCTCCTAACTTTGCAGCAGTAACAGAAAGAATGCCGGAACCGGCACCAACGTCCATGATGCGACAACCCTTAAAGACATATTCCTCCAGAGCTCGGATGCACATGGCTGTGGTAGGATGATTTCCCGTACCAAAAGCCATCCCCGGATCCATTTCGATAATGATTTCCCCCTGTTTTGCTTGATAAGATTCCCAGGAAGGTTTCACTACCACCTGATTGCCGATTTTTTCCGGCTTATAAAAAGCTTTCCACGATGAAGCCCAGTTTTCAGCAGCAACCTCTGTCTCAGTGATTTCGAGGCGCCCTTCCGGGAAAAGACATCTGATCTCCTCCGATTTCTTTTTGAAGGAGACCATGATTTCAACTAAACGATGATCAATAGGGAAATAGCCTTTAATGATGACATTTTCCGCATCTAAAAGCTCCTGAGGGATTTCCCAGGCATCCCAGCTCTGGTCATCAATATTTTTACGGATGGCATAAGGATCTTCAATAACAACACCCCCAGCCCCTAATTCCCAAAACAAGTTTGCCAGGGATTCGGACATTTCTTCTGTTGTCGTAACGGTTACTTCTAAATAATTCAAATTAAGCACCTCAACCTTTAAAGGCATCTTTTACCTTATTAAAAAAACCCTTTCCCTTATCTGCTCTATGACCGTCAGATTCCTGTTCCCGAGAGGGCAAAGCTCCAAAATCCCGTAGCATCTGTTTCTGCTCTTCTGTTAGATTAGTAGGAGTAACTACTTTTACCCGCACATGATGATCCCCCCGTCCATAGCCTCTTAACTTGGTAATGCCTCGGCCACGCAAGCGAAAAGAAGTGCCTGTTTGGGTTCCTTCCGGAATTGTTAGTTTAACCTTTCCATCTAAGGTAGGTACCTCTACTTCGCAACCCAAAGCTGCCTGAACGAAGGATAATGAAAACTCCCCAATGACATCATCGTTCTCTCTTCTAAAAGTATCGTGAGGACGCACCGACAAATAAACATAAAGGTCCCCAGGAGGCCCCCCGAGAGTCCCTGCTTCCCCTTCGTGAGCAACGCGCAGCCGGGAATTATTATCTACACCGGCGGGAATTTTTACATTGATTTTGCGATTTTTCTTTAATCGTCCACTACCCCCACAATGTTTGCATATTTTTTCGATGATGGAACCCGTACCATGACAACGATAACATGTTTTTACCGTCTGAAATTGACCAAAAGGTGTAGCTTGAGCACTTCTCACCTGGCCACTGCCACCGCAAACTTCACAGGTTCTGGGGCTGGTACCAGGTTCTGCACCTGAACCTTCGCAAACATCACAGTTTTCCATTCGGGGGATTTCCACATCTTTTTCCACTCCAAAGGCAGCTTCTTCAAAAGATATCGACAGGTCTAAACGCAGATCGGCTCCTCTTTGAGCGGTGGGACGGCGGCTGCCGCCTCCACCAAAGCCGCTGCCCCCACCGCCAAAAAACATATCAAAGATATCGCCAAAACCGCCAAAATCGCCTGTTCCGTTAAATCCACCGAAATCACTGCCCATTCCGGCATGACCATAACGATCATACTGGGCACGTCTTGCACTGTCAGATAGAATTTCATACGCTTCATTTACTTCTTTAAATTTTTCTTCCGCTGTTTTACTATCCGGATTCAAATCCGGGTGATATTTTTTAGCCAGTTTTTTATAAGCTTTTTTAATTTCATCTTCCGTTGCTGTCCGGGATACACCCAAAACGTCATAATAATCTCGTTTACTCATTGGACCACCTTCCTGGGCGGTTTATTTTTTGTCATCGTCCATTACTTCATAATCCGCATCCACTACATTGTCTTGGGGTTCCTGTCCTGCTCCGTCCGTCTCTGTTCCTTGTGGCCCACCATGAGGATCGGCCTCGGCACCCGCTTCTTTATATATACGTTCTGAGATTTTATGAAGTGACTGAGCTAATGCATCCGTTTTTTGTTTAATATCTTCTATATCATCCTTGGATAAAGCTTCTTTTAAAGCATCCTTTGCTTGTTCAATCTCTGATTTTTCGGTAGATTCCACCTTATCTCCTAAGTCCTTTAAGGTTTTTTCTACTTGATAGACCAAGGAATCTCCGTTATTTTTTGCTTCCACCGCTTCTTTGATCTTCTCATCTTCAGCCTTAAATTTTTCTGCGTCTTTTACCATTTGGTCAATTTCCTGATCACTTAAACCGCTGGAAGCAGTAATGGTAATATTTTGTTGTTTGCCTGTTCCTAAATCTTTTGCCGTTACCTGAACAATCCCGTTAGCATCAATATCAAATTTAACTTCAATCTGAGGAATACCGCGAGGTGCTGGAGGAATATCGGTTAAAGTAAATCGGCCCAAAGTCTTATTTCCTGCCGCCATTTGCCGTTCACCCTGGAGTACATGGATTTCCACTGATGTTTGGTTGTCCGCAGCCGTAGAAAAAATCTGGCTCTTACTGGTAGGTATCGTTGTATTTCTTTCAATCAACCGGGTAGAAACACCACCCAAGGTTTCAATCCCTAAAGATAAAGGAGTAACATCAAGGAGTAATACATCCTTCACTTCTCCCGCCAATACGCCGGCTTGGATAGCAGCACCAAGTGCAACACATTCGTCCGGGTTAATCCCTTTGTGGGGTTCTTTCCCCAACACCTGTTTAATGGCTGTTTGAACAGACGGCATCCGCGTGGAACCACCCACTAAGAGAATTTTATCAATTTTATCAGCTGTAAGTCCGGCATCGGCAAGGGCTTGCCGAGTTGGGCCCATGGTTTTTTCCACCAAATCGGCTGTTAATTCATCAAATTTTGCTCGGGTCAAATTCACGTCCATATGTTTGGGACCATCAGCAGTTGCCGTAATAAAAGGCAAATTAATATTGGTGCTCATAACACCGGAAAGTTCATGTTTAGCTTTTTCCGCCGCTTCTTTCAAACGTTGTGCCGCCATGCGGTCTTTACTCAAATCAATACCATCTGATTTTTTAAATTCTGCTACTAAATAATCAATAATCCTTTGGTCAAAATCATCGCCGCCCAGAAGGTTATTCCCGCTAGTAGCTTTAACTTCAAAAACTCCATCTCCTAATTCCAAAATCGATACGTCAAAGGTGCCGCCCCCTAAGTCAAACACCAAAACTGTTTGGTCATCGCCCTTATCCAAACCGTAAGCCAAAGCTGCAGCAGTAGGCTCATTGATAATCCTCAAGACTTCTAGACCAGCAATTTTCCCCGCATCTTTAGTGGCCTGACGCTGACTATCAGAGAAATAAGCCGGAACTGTAATGACAGCTTGAGTAACCGTCTCTCCTAAATACGCTTCTGCATCTGCTTTTAATTTTTGAAGTAACATGGCAGAAATTTCCTGAGGGGTATAGGTCTTATCACCGATTTTAACCTCATATTTTTCGCCCATATGACGCTTAATAGAAGACACCGTACGGTCAGGATTGGTAACGGCCTGCCTTTTTGCCACCTGTCCTACCAAACGTTCCCCAGTGTTAGAAAAGGCTACTACGGATGCCGTAGTACGGCCGCCTTCCGCATTGGGAATTACTACAGCCTCTCCTCCCTCCATCACAGCCACACATGAGTTTGTTGTACCAAGGTCAATTCCAATTACTTTTCCCATATAAAAAATCCTCCTTAATATATCAAAAATTGAGTTATTTAGCCACTTTTACCATGCTGGGCCTAATGAGTTTCCCTTTTAAACGATACCCTTTTTGCAATTCCTCCAGCACCGTATCCTTAGCTGTTTCTCCGCCATCAATTTGCATCACGGCTTCATGACAGTTCGGATCAAAAACGCATCCTACAGATTCCACCATTTCCAGACCCTCATTGGTCAAAACCTGGAGCAGCTGACGATAAATCATTTCTACTCCTTCCAGATAACCTTTCCCTTCCTCCCCATCTCCTGCTGCCGCTATAGCACGTTCAAAGTTATCCAACACCGGGAGTAGCTGAGTAATTATATCCTCAGTAGCATAACGGATCAATTCTTCTCTTTCTCCCCGGGTACGTCGGCGGAAATTTTCAAAATCCGCCTGCAATCTTTGAGTGAGATTTACAAGTTCTTCTTTTTCCTCTTCAAGTTTTTGCACCAGGTCTTGTAAATCACCGTCCTGGTTATCAGATTCAGATGATGCGTTTTCTTGGTTATTCTGATTCATATCAGTATCGTCCAGGACTTGATCTGCGGTAACGAAAGCTTTTTCTCTTGCATCGCCCATAGTCACCCTGACCACCTACCTTTACTAAAATTTTTCTCAATATTATTAAATCACGTTAGACTCTTCATCATTTTTCATCTTAATAATCGTGTCAATACGTAATATGGCCTCCGCAACTTCTGTTGCAGCATTAAAAGCATGAATTTTGACCAGAGCGGGATCAATCACCCCCAGGGTAAACATATCCTCCACCGTTCCGGTATCACAATTTATTGCTAATGAGGAGTTATTCCCTTCTGTTTGGGAAGCAACCACATCCCCCAGCTTTTCCAGTGGATTAAAACCGGCATTGACTACAATCTGACTGAAAGGCTTTTTCAGGCCTTCCGCTACACAATCCATGCCATAAGCCGCCATGCCTCTTACTTGGGATCGTTTGCGCTCCACTTCCCGCAAAGCTGCCAATTCAATCGCACCTCCTCCGGGAAGCACGCCGCCTTGTATTGCAACTTGCACAGCGGCAGCCGCATCCTTGGCAATGCGTTCTCTTTCACCTACTACTTCTTCAGTGGATGCACCTACCTGAATTGTAGCCATGGGTATTCCTTTGCCATTTTTTATAAAGATTTGACCTAATTTTTCATTTTCCTGCACTTGTCCGGCCAAACCTAAGTAATTCTTTAACTGAGTACTTTTCTTTTTCAGACCGCTTCTTTTAATCATTCGAGCCCCGGTATGTTCTGCCACCCGGCGCAGTTCTTTGTGTGATACTCTTTCGACAGCCATAATACCAAGATCCGTAAAAATTTCCTCCGCCAGATCATTAATACCCCGGTTCGTCAGTACTAAATTCACTCCTAAAGCACCAATTTTACGCACTTGTTCCTCAAATTCCTGACGCAGGTTTAGATAGCGATTAAAGCCCGCTTCCGTACTAAGGGCCTCATCTTCTAATTCCTCCGGTTCCAAAGCATCATCAATGATCAAAACTTGGGCTTGGTTCAGAAGATCAGGCATCTGTCGATTCACACGTTCCTTATTAATAATGACCCCGGGGAAAACTTGATTATCAGCACCTAAAGTAGAACAAATCATATCTGCCAGTTTGAAAGCGGGGTCTAATAGCTTTTCTTTGCCAATCAAAACGGCGGCCTGATTAACCAGTTGGGCAACATCTTCGTGTTCCCGCCCGGCAACTAAGGCAACCTGGATTAACATGGGATCATGAACATCTGTGATCATTTTACATTGTTGTCGAAAAACCCGCAAAACCTCTTGGCGGGCAATACGCATACCCTCAATAATCCGCACCACAGGTACACCTTTCATCACATGGTCCACGCCATGGGAAATAAGAGCACCCGCCATTAAGGTTGCCGTAGTAGTTCCATCCCCAATCTCCTGATGTTGGGCTTTGGCTACATTAATAAGCATCTTAGCGGCAGGGTGATTCACTTCCATTAAATCCAAAATGGTAACACCGGCATTAGTAATAACCACATTACCAAACTTATCTACCAGCATGGTGTCTAATCCCTTAGGTCCAATGGTTCCTTCCACTGCCGCGGAAATTGCACGCACCGCGCCGGCATTGTTGATTAAAGCGGCTATACGTTCATCTACTTCCGAATTTTCACTTACCTGCTTCAAAGACAAGTTAATTCCACCTTATTTCTTAAGAATTTTTTCTAAAATCCAGGACAATTGATCCGTCACATGTTCCAATATGGAGACAGCTTTGGAGTAATTCATACGTGTTGGTCCTAAAACACCAACGGACCCCACGGTTTTCCCATTGATTTTATAATCGGTGGAAATCACACTGCAATGATTAATACCTTGAATAGAATTTTCCTCACCGATCGAGATATTTGTTCCTTCTTTTCTTTCCTTCTTTAAAAGACTTTTTACTATTTGGTCTTCTTCCAGACTGGTGAAAAGCGCTTTTAATTTTTCCAAATCCCGAAACTCCGGTTGGTTCAGCATATTTATAATTCCGTTGAGAAAAACCCGATCACCCGTTGACTTCATCAAAACTTGCTCCACCAGTTCTATCGTTAAATTTTTAAAGTCACCATGATTGCTGAATTGATGGGATATTTCTTCTAGCAAAGTACTATTAACTTGTTCCATATTAAGCCCAAAAAGTTTTTTTTGCAAGAACTCGCTAATTTCTTGCAATCTTTGAGGTTCAATAGGATGGGGCAAGTCTAAAACACGTTGATTAATAAAACCTGTATCGGATACGATCACCACCATAAACCGATATAAACTGATGGGAATTAACTGAATCCTTTCTAAAGAACCGTCACTCCGTTTAGGCACCAGAATAATAGATGTATAATTCGTCAACTGTGACAAAAGATGACAAGTTGCCTGAACAATTTGTTCTAAATCTGCATTTTTCCGGGAAAATAAAACCTCTACCTGTTTCATCTCCATAGGTGTTAATTGCTCTTTTTCCATGAGACAATCTACATAGTAACGATATCCTTTATCAGAAGGAATTCTGCCCGCTGAGGTATAAGGCTGCTCAATATATCCTAATTCCTCTAAATCGGACATCTCATTCCTGATTGTCGCCGAACTAACTCCTAATCCATATTTTTTGGAGATTGTACGGGAACCAACAGGTTCTGCGGTCGTAACATAATCGTTCACGATGGCATGCAATATTTGCTTTTTCCGCTCATCCAAATTAATCCCCCCTTGTTAGCACTCTATCCTGTTGAGTGCTAATTAGAAAATACCATTTTATATTATATTTGTCAACCCTTATGGCAGGAATTCCATAAACACTTCATTAGCAAGAAAAACCCCTTTTTTCGTTAAGCCGATGCGACCCTCGCCCTGCTTAATTAAACCTAAATTTTCTAGTTTATTTACTTGAAACCGATACTTCTCCATAAAATCTATGCCATACTTTTTTTTGAAAGCTAGGGTCTCGAAACCATCTAATAATCTCAATCCTAAAAACACTGTTTCTGCCATTTCTGTCTCCCGGTCCAATAGCTCCCAGTCTTCAATCGGGAACTTTTCTCCCCGGATTTTTTTTAAATATTCTACCCAAGATGATGTATTGGTTTGTCGGAGATTGGACCAGTGGGAGGAAGCAGCAAGTCCTAAACCCAGATAGTTTCCATTGTTCCAGTATACCCGATTATGGACAGAAAAAAACTTTGGCCGGGCAAAATTTGATATCTCGTAATGTTCAAAACCTTGAGCTAATAAAAAATCCATAGCCCTCTCTTGCATGGTGACAAATTCATCCTCATCCGGCAGGACTAATAATCCTGATTGGTAACTACTTCCCCATGGAGATAAGGAGGACAGATGCAAACCATATATCGATAAATGAGTAACCGGAAGAGTTGCTGCCTGCTTCAAGGTATCATTCCATTGGTCTAGGGTCTGACCTGGTAGTCCATAAATCAGATCCAGACTGATATTTGTAAACCCTGCACTTTTAGCATCCTCTACAGTATTAATAATATCTTCCACGGTATGGGAACGACCCATCTCCTTAAGGAGTTTTTCATGAAAAGACTGAGCACCGATGGACAAACGATTGACACCTGCTTGTTTCAATGTTATTAAATATTCCCGATCTACCGTCAAGGGGTTGCATTCTACGGTAATTTCCCCATCGCACTCAACAGGAAATAGGGTTTGTACTTCATCTAGTAATAAAGTAAGTGCCGATACAGGAAGACAAGTAGGGGTACCACCGCCCAAATAGATGGATTTTATTTTCTTTTGACAGGGAGAAAGGTATCTATAATACAGCTTGGCTTCCCGAACCAGGACCTGGATATATTCCTGTATCGGTAAAGTCTCCAATGGATAGGAAATAAAATCGCAATAATTGCATTTTTTAAGACAAAAGGGGATATGGATATAAAGCGCTTCAATCCACGGAAGAGCCCCCCCTGCCATGCCCAGAGGTTCTATAGGTTCCACAATGTTCATATCGGTCATCCTCAGTATCAAAAAATTCAGATGGAGTGTAAGGATATCCATCTGAATTAAGTATTGTTTTAATCTATTTGCAATACAGCCATAAATGCTTCTTGAGGTATCTCCACACTTCCAATCTGCTTCATTCTCTTTTTACCTTCTTTTTGTTTCTCCAGGAGCTTTCTTTTTCGGGAAATATCCCCCCCGTAACATTTTTCTAAAACATTCTTTCGCAAAGCTTTAACCGACTCCCGAGCAATGATTTTATTACCAATCGCTGCCTGAATCGATATCTCAAACATTTGTCGAGGAATAATACTCCTTAGTTTCTCCGTGAGAGCCCGCCCCCGCTGATAAGATTTTTCTTTATGAACAATACAGGATAAGGCATCCACAATCTCGTTATTCACTAAAATGTCCAACTTGACAAGATCAGATTCTTTATAGCCAAATATTTCATAATCAAGGGAAGCATAGCCTTTGGTGCGAGATTTTAGTTGATCAAAAAAATCATAGATAATTTCTGATAAGGGAAGCTCATAGGTTAGCATGACGCGGGTTTCCGTAATATACTCCATATGAGTAAATATACCTCTTCTTTCCTGCCCAATTTCCATAATGCTGCCGACAAATTCTGTAGGAACCATAATCGTAGCCTTAACATAGGGTTCTTCCATGATCGCAATTTCCTGCGTTTTAGGCAAATTGGTAGGATTATCAACCTCAAGCACCGTGCCATCCGTTTTGGTAATACGATATTTAACACTGGGGGCGGTGGTGATCAGTTCCAATCCATATTCCCGTTCCAAGCGTTCCTTAATAATTTCCATATGCAAAAGACCTAAAAACCCGCATCGAAAGCCAAAGCCCAAGGCCACTGAAGTTTCCGGTTCATAGATTAAAGAAGCATCATTTAGCTGTAATTTTTCCAAGGCATCTTTTAATTCCTCATAATCGTTATTCTCTACGGGATATAAGCCGCAAAAAACCATGGGAGACGCCTTGCGATATCCCGGCAAGGGCTTATCTGTCGGTCGATTTTGTTCCGTTACCGTATCCCCCACCTGAGTATCCTTAACGTTCTTAATACTAGCTGCCAGAAAACCTACATCACCCGCAGCTAATGAATCCACTGATTTGATGGCAGGAGTAAAAACCCCCACTTCTGTTACTTCTGCAGTTTTACCCGTCCCCATCATTCTGATATTTGTTCCCTTTTTTATATTACCGTCCATCACTCTAATATAGGGAATGGCTCCCTTGTAAGCATCAAAATGGGAATCAAAAATCAAGGCCCTTAGAGGTGCCTCCCGGTCTCCTTGCGGGGGTTTAATTCTTTGCACGATTGCTTCTAAAATTTCTTCCGTACCAAGTCCACTTTTGGCAGAACAAAGAACGGCATCACTGGCATCCAGGCCTAAAACATCCTCAACCTGTTTTCGAACCCCTTCCGGATCGGCACTGGGCAAATCAATTTTATTGATCACCGGAATAATCTCCAGATCGTTTTCCATAGCAATATAAGCGTTAGCAAGGGTTTGGGCTTCAATGCCCTGGGCAGCATCCACTACGAGAAGAGCCCCTTCACAGGCGGCCATACTGCGGGAAACCTCATAAGTGAAATCAACATGTCCCGGAGTGTCAATCAAATTCAAAGTATATTCCTTACCATCCCTCGCTTGATAATGAATACGAACCGCCTTCATTTTTATGGTAATCCCGCGTTCTCTTTCCAGATCCATACGATCCAATACCTGAGCTTCCATCTCTCGAGCAGACAAAGCGCCTGTATATTCTAAAATCCGGTCCGCCAAAGTAGACTTTCCGTGATCGATATGAGCAATAATACAAAAATTTCGGGTAGTTTCTTGGTTTGTCATCATTACCACCCCTCAGCCTCCTGTCCATACTATAAAATCACTAACTGATAATCGTTATCCAAAAATTCTGTGCCACATTCTTGGCATCTACAAAACCGGGAATTAGTGGCAATTAGCTTACGTATTAATACATT
This sequence comes from Dehalobacterium sp., assembly GCA_040766325.1. Classification (GTDB taxonomy): domain Bacteria; phylum Bacillota; class Dehalobacteriia; order Dehalobacteriales; family Dehalobacteriaceae; genus Dehalobacterium. The sequence goes on from JAXGQR010000002.1 coordinate 77,567, forward strand.
ATATCATAATTTTTCTTTCCTAACATCCTCCGCAAAAGACGCCCTTAAGTTCTTTTTTGCGGAATTTACGGCGTAGGATGTTTAAAACCAACTCAGACTCTTCCATGCGAAAAACAAAGGCAAAGAAAGCGAAAACAACAACTCCCATCCCAATACCAAGGGACAGTTGAAAAAATTGGATCATTTTAGACGCAACACCCCAGGTCGCTTCAAAAAACTGCACTGAATAAAAACAAGCAAGACCCATAATGGTAGAGGCCAATAAAGTCTGGCCGAAAGATAGAATCATTTGCCGGCCGTTAATGGCACCGATTCTTTTGCGCAGCATTAAAAGAAGAATGAGCATATTGAAAATTCCTGCCAGGGAGTAAGCTAGAGCTAATCCACCCTGAGCCATGGGGCCCACCAACAAAATACTTAAGGTAATGTTAAGGGCAATGGCCAACGCGCCCACAAACACAGGAATCAAGGTGTTTTGCAACGCATAAAAGGCACGGCTTAATACATGAATAGCAGAATAGGCAAAAAGACCGATACAATAATAAAGCAGTGCGTAAGCAGTAGCTAAAGTATCCTGATGGGTAAATCTCCCATTATCAAATTCAAACATAAAACGGATGATGGGTACTCTCAAAACAGCCAAGCCCACAGCACATGGCAGGGTAATAAAAATTACGGATCTTAAGCCTAAAGAAAATGTTTTTTTAAACGCTTCTCCTTCTTTTTTAGCAGCATGCTCTGTTAGGGTTGGAAAGACCGCCACCGCAATGGCGATGGCAAAAATTCCCACAGGAAGCTGCATTAACCTTTGCGCTGTATGAAGAGCGGCGATGCCTCCCGCAGGCAAAGAGGAGGCTAGGTTTTGATTGACAAAAAGATTGATTTGACTAATGGATAGTCCAATTAAGACAGGTACCATCAACTTTACTAAACGTACTACGCCGGGGTGAAATATATTAAAATTTGGCCGAAATTTGAAACCGATTCTTAAAAGGGCCGGTACTTGAACGGCAAAATTAGCCATTGCCCCTATTACCACCCCAACAGAAAAACCGGCAATACCATACCCGGGCCATTTGGCTTCAATCCATCCTCCCAGTAAAACCCCACAAACAATAATGCCTAGATTATATAATACAGAGCCTATTGCAGATGGCGTAAAAATCTTGTAGGAATTCAGGATTCCCATAGATATTCCGGCCATAGCCATAAAAATAACTTGAAGCAGCATAATTCTAGTTAAGGTCACGGTTAATTCCATGGCTCCCAGATCAAAACCAGGCACCAATATCAAAATTATTTCCGTCGTAAAAAAATAACCGGCAGCAAGCCCCAGCCCTAAGAGAATGACAATAACCGTGATTACAACGCTGGCTACTTGCCATCCTTCTTTCTCACGCTCGGTTGCAATGAAGCTGGAAAATACGGGGATGAAAGAGGAGCTTAAAGCCCCTCCTACTAATAACATATATAAAAAATCAGGTATCGAAAAAGCCGCGTTATAAGCATCGGTAATTCTATTTTGACCATATTGGGCATAAATAACGACATCGCGCAAATATCCCAGAATGCGGGAAACAATCATGGTCACCATGAGAAGGCCGGCCGCTTGCACTACTCTGGTATTCTGTGACATTTAATCGCTCCTTGTATTTAACAGTTCCTTCGCAAATAGTATCTTCTTTCAACGAACTAAGAATCCCGCCACTGGGGGCGGGAAGGTAACTAATCTATTAATTATAACTCAATATTTCCGTTGTGACCAGTATTAGCAACTCATTTCCCCAGAAAAAAGCACATTTTTTGCCAGACAGCGAGTCCTCATGCTTAAACCTTTAATATTTAAGTTTTATATTATCTCCCTTTTGCTATATTATTTATGACATCGGCAAACATTTCGGCAGATCTTTTTGTTTCTTCCAGGGTATTTTCCGTTCCTCCCATCTCCAATAAAATTGCCCTTGAGGAAACATGCTGGTTATATCTGCCGTCCTGAACCCGAACCCCTTTCAACAAACCGGGATATAATGCTTCCATCTCGGCGGCAATAGTTTGAGCAAAATCACGGTTTTTTTTCCAAGTCGGATGTGGTAAACGAGTATCACTACCCACGACAAACATAATTTTGCTAGCTTTTTTTCCATTAATTTTTGCCGTTGTGCTGTCCTTTGATGTCGTCGCATCTCGATGCACATCAATAAATAATTGGATTGAGGGATAATTTCTTTTCATATTTTCCACTGTTTTTAAAGAATTGGCATATGATTTACTCCAATCAGGATAATCATGAATCGTATCACTTAAAACAGCTTTGATGCCGTATTCTTTATCCAAAGTTTCTTTTAAATGGCTGGCTACCAGATAAACTCCGCCGTTTTTACCTTCCAATTTCTCTGCTCCTTGACTAGGAAGATAACTTTCCGCACTATGGGTACAATAAATACCTACCAAAGGTTGTTGAGTTTTATGGGGAATAATTGATTTTTCCTGATCATTATCTGCTTCCGGTTCTAAGGTAGACGGTTTATCTTCATCTTCTGCTTCCGGAATGAATTCAGGTTCCGCATTCACCGGCCGAGAATCAAAGTAAGCAATTTGGTTTTTCAAAAAGCTAACCGGGTTGTTTAAATTTGAAACCGTAATGTCCTTCATCGCGGCAATAATAATTCCTGTCGATTCATCCTCAATATATTCAGGCATATAGGAAGCCATCGGCAGTACCTGGCTTAGAATTTTTTGCCAATCTTCGCCTCGAATACCAATTAAACGCCAGGCAGACATTTGATCTGTTTCAGCTGCTCTTACTCGACTTCCCGCCGCAAAACCTAAAATAAGCATGCCAAATAGAATCCCTGCAATAACAAGAATTCTGATGATCTTAAGGTCATAAAAATAAGTGCGTCGTCTGCGATGAATTTTCCATGCCATTCGCCTGCCTCCTTCATGATAATTTTATTTACTAATTTTTTGTCCATTCTTTTCGATCATACTATTCATATGCATAACATCCAAAAATAGAACAAATAAAAATATAAAGATGAAAAAGGAAAATAAAAAGATACAGGCCTGTTTGTTTTCTAGTAAAACAAACAGGCCTGTCCTTACTTTCCCGGCAATTATCTTAATGCTGTCGGGACAAAGGCATCCACAATACCGATAACTAAGGCAGCCAAAGGGATCCGATTAAACTTACGGATAAGTAATTGGGGATAATAAATTGGGCTAAGTAAATTACAATTGCCGAAACAATAAAACCTACCAGACCCCGGCTATAAGGAGAAATATTTTCCCCCATTAATTTTTCTGCAACGTAACCTAGCACCGCGATGACAACTGCCGCGAGCAATGCTCTAACAAAACCATTTACAGAGATACCGGGCAACAGCCAGCTTATGACCATTAGCACTAATGCAGATACAACAAATCTTATGATTAGTCCGATCAAATAAATTCAACTCCTTTATTTATTTTTTGCTGCTGAGATTATAATAACCAAAAATAATAAACCTATACATTTGAAGAAATTTTTCCTGATAATTTAAAAAGAGGTCTCATCTGACTTCTTGATTTTTATATGTTTACGTGATAGAATAAATTCTGTTTGAAATATCTATAATTAAGCGAATACATCTGTGCTTAGGATAGAGGTTATCTAAGGAGGTGACATTGCAATGCCAAATATTAAATCAGCAAAAAAGCGTGTGCAAATTGCGGAGAGCCGCAGAATGAAAAATGCTTCTGTTAAATCCAGCGTTAAAACCGCGATAAAGAAGTTTGTTGAAGTTGATCCTTCCACCGACAAGGATAATGCTCAAGCCTTATTGACCCAAGCGATTCGGAAAATGGATAAAGCAGCAGGCAAAGGTATTCTTCATAAAAAAGCTGTTGCACGTAAAAAATCTAGATTGCAAAAAGCTTTTAATAAAGCCAATGCTAACTAACATAAAAGATGATATTTTTGATCCCGAAAAAGTTCGGCATAGTTTGGTATGTTTTATCAATCTATGCCGTTTTTCTTTTTCCGGGCATATAGGGAAACTTGTAGGGCAAAAACACCAAATTAATTATAAAAAAATGATTGACACGGGGATAAAAAGATGGTATCTTCTAATTGTTAGGTGATCCTAACAATTCTCACGTACGAAAAAAATCTTAAAATATTGGTATAAGTGATTGGGGGAGGTAAATATGGAACTGACTTTAATGAGTAATTTATTTAATCTCAAGGCAAAAAAGAGTAAGATAAAAATAGCAAAACAGGATAATCTGACATGCGCCGAAATCAACCGTCCTTATATCATCAAAGGAATTGATACAGGAGAAAAAGAAATGAAAGATTTCCTTTTTACCTTAGGTTGTTTTGATGGCGAAAAAATAACGGTGATTTCTAAATTGGCGGAAAACTATATTATCCATGTTAAAGATGCAAGATACAGCATCGACAAAGATTTAGCTAAAAGAATTCTTATATAAGTCATCGTTTTTGAAAAGTTATATTTTTTTAAGTCAAATGTTAGGCAATGCTAACATTTGGTAACCTGATAATAAATATGAAAACATTACCACAAATATTGAAGGAGGATTAAGATGCGTATTGCACTAGCGGGAAATCCCAATAGCGGAAAAACTACATTGTTTAATGCAATTACAGGGAAAATTGAACATGTGGGCAACTGGCCGGGTGTGACTGTTGCCAAGAAAGAGGGAAATGTTAAAAAGAAGTATAATAAATCCGGTAATACGATCCGTGTTGTAGACCTTCCGGGGGCTTATTCAATATCTCCTTTTAGTTCCGAAGAAAGTATTACCAGAGACTTTATCAAAAACGAACATCCTGATGTCATTATCAATATCATAGATGTCACAAATCTTAACAGAAGCCTTTTGTTTACAACACAATTGATGGAGTTGGGTATTCCTGTAGTCATTGCTTTAAATAAAAGTGACTTGCTTGAAAAAAAGGGAATAGTAGTCAATACTGAAGAGCTCGCAAAAAAACTGGGGTGTCATGTCATTATAACATCGTCCATCAAAGGGACAGGTCTTGATGAGCTCATTAATAAAGCTTCCCATGTCTTAGGTAAAGGCCAAAAAGCACCTTTTAACTTTTCCCTTATTTTGAATAATACCGACAAAGATGCGTTTGAGGCTGTTGAGCGAGAACGTTTCGCATTTGTTGATAAACTGGTCAAAGAGGTTGAAATGCGAAAAGTTGCAAGCTATAAACCGACGAAACAAGATGCCGTAGATCGCATCATCACCCATAAAATATGGGGAATTCCGATCTTCGCAGCCGTTATATATGCTGTTTTTTCAATTTCTCAAAGCTCTTTGGGGCCGACTCTTGCCGATATATTTGTCGGTTGGATTGACAATTTCTATGTTTTTGCCGAGGGACTTTTGGGGGATAATGTATCACCGATATTAAGTGCATTGTTATTAGATGGTATCATTGGCGGTGTTGGCGCCGTCGTTGGTTTCCTTCCACTGATCATGGTGCTCTTCTTCCTACTGGCACTTTTAGAGGATTGTGGATATTTGGCGCGTGTTGCCGTGGTCATGGATCGCTATCTAAAAAAGGTAGGGCTTTCCGGAAAATCGATTATTCCAATGGTAATTGGTACCGGATGCGCGATACCCGGTATTATGGCAACAAGAACAATTCGCGATGAGCGTCAACGTCGGACGACAGCGATGTTAGCACCTTTTATGCCCTGCGGAGCGAAATTGCCGATTATCGCACTCTTTGCAGGTGTTTTCTTTAAAGATGCGGCCTGGGTCGGTACATCCATGTACTTCATGGGCATCGCTATCATTATTGTTGGGGCACTGATCATTCAAAAAATCACCAAAGAAGGGCCATCCCGCTCTTACTTTATTATGGAACTTCCAGACTACCGCTTTCCCAGCATAAAACAAGCCTTTATATCCATGATGTCGAGAGCCAAAGCCTTTATTGTTAAAGCTGCTACCATTATTTTAGTATGCAATGCCGCAATTCACATAATGCAAACTTTTACGTGGAGTCTACAGATTGTTGAAGAAGGTATGGAGAGCACAAGCATTTTGGCTAGTATTGCCAGTCCTTTTTCGGTTCTTTTAATTCCCCTTGGGTTTGGGGCTTGGCAGCTTGCTGCTGCAGCAGCTACAGGTTTCATCGCAAAAGAAAATGTGGTGGGGACATTAGCCGTGGTTTATGGCATCACAAATTTTATCAATACTGAAGAATTTGCCCTTGTATCCGGTGCCACCGATATTGCCTCTATCATGGGTCTGACGTCTGTTGCGGCTTTAGCCTTTTTGCTGTTTAATCTTTTTACACCGCCTTGTTTTGCCGCTATAGGTGCCATGAATGCCGAGATGGAAAGTAAAAAATGGCTGTGGTCCGGTATCGCCTTCCAGTTTGGCATGGGCTATACAGTATCTTACCTTGTCTACCAAATTGGAACGTTAATTACAACCGGAAGCTTCGGAACCGGTGTTGTGCCCGGATTTTTAGTTGTGGCTTCGATAATCGCTATCCTCGTTTACCTAATAAAGAAAAACGACCAAAGATTATCCTTATCCTATGGTCTTGATGGAGGAGGAATCTAAGATGTTAGAAAACATTATTGTGTCATTAATAATCGTAACGATATTATTGGGGGCCATTACAAAAATCACAAGAGACAAAAGAAACGGTATCCAGTGCTCGGGTTGTCCCCACAGCAAAACTTGTTCCAGTAAAGCCCAATGTTCCGGCACAATCGTTAATAATGAAGTTATTCATGATTTTAAGCCCTAAAAAATTCGGCTTAAACTACCTCGGATTTCAAGAAAGACTGCACCAGAGGCTAAATTAATCCTTCGGTGCAGTCTTTGTTTTTTGGTCGTTCATTTAACAATCACTAAAGACACATGCGCATAATCAGTTCTTCAAGTAAAGCTAAGACATTACCTCTTCCCGACTTAACTTTCTCATCCATATCCCGCAGATACTCTAAAGCATGAATCAGTTCCTGTGCCGTAAAGATTTGACACTGTTGTAGACCTTTTTTAACCACATAGGGATGTAACCCCGAGTCAGATATAATCTGAGCTTCTTGATAGCCTCTTTTTCTCAAAGAGAAAATTAGTAGGAGAATTCGCATTTGTCGTACCAACAAATAAAAAATCTTGCGCTCCGATTCTCCTGTTCGTAACAATTCTCTTAACTGCAAAACTGCTGCCGCACCATCTTTTTTGCTGATGGTGTCCATTAAATTAAACACATTTAAGGTACTGCTCACACTGGCTGTTTCCATTACATCCTGCAGCTTGATTTCTTCTTCTTTTTCTACAAATAAGGAAGCCTTCTCCAATTCCTGATCTAAAGCGTTTAAATTGTTTCCTACGGCTAAGGTCAGATAATCAAACACACCGGGCTGCGCTTTCTTACCCCTTTGACGCAGGCTTTTCTCCAACCATTTATTAAGTTCCATGCCGCGTAGGGAGGCAAATTCTATCACCTGGCCCATCTTTTTTATCTTCTTAACAACCTTACTTCGCCCATCCACCTTTTCCCCTGCCACCAAAACCAAGCAAGTTGAAGGAGATGGATTGTTAAGATATTCTATGAGTGGTTCCACATTAACTTGCTGCAGGCTTTTTTCTTCCTCCCCTTTATTGGCACTAAACCAAAAAACATTGTAAACCACTACTAATCTTTTCTCGGCAAAAACCGGCAGAATATTGGCTGCATTGACTACTTGGACCGGTGAAGATGACTTGCCGTCAATTTTTTCATAATTAAAGTCTTGCGCCCCACCAGGTGTTAGAAACTTAGTCAGAGCAGCCAAAGTTTCTTCCAGTAATAAGTGTTCACTCCCATAAAAAAGATAAACCGGTGCAAGGACCCCTCGTTTAATATCCTTTAAAACTAATGTTCCATCCATTGCCGACCTCTCCATCCAACGATTTGTACCCCGCTTGAAAAGCGATAGCCCTCTAAATTGTCCCCGTTCTCAGGATATTTGTCAAGAAAAGTATCCACCCATAATTCTTGACCATCCGTAGTAAAGGTGATGGCACCATGATAATCTGTGCGATAAACAGGAATCCCCTTATCTTCCCAATAATTCAATAACTCTTGGTTCGGATGACCGAAGGAATTTTTACCCACGGTAATTACCACTACCTGTGGCGCCACATGATTATAAAATGAGGACACGAAGCCGGTCTTACTGCCATGATGGGGTAATTTTATTACCTGAGCACCGATATCCTCTCGAGTAGAGATTCGAGCCAGTCCTTCTTTTTCCACATCCCCTGTAAACAGAAAAGAGATATCTTGATAATTCATCTTTAAAACTAAGGATTCGTTGTTCATCTCCTCTTCCTTAAAAACCTTCCCGTGGTGTGCCGGTGGCGGATTTAACACCCTAAAGGTAACAGCACCGTCCAAGCTGATTTCCTGGCCTTCTCTGACAGAAATGATGGGTACCTGATCTTCTGCCGCCGCCGCAAACAAAGGTTGTATCGCTTCACTTGTTAAAAAAGGTTCTCCAACCACTAGATGACCCACTGAAAGTTCTTTTAATACCGTTTCCATTCCTCTCATATGATCATCATGGGGATGGGTGAGTATCGCTAAATCTAATTTCCCTAAACCACGATTCTTGAGATAAGGAACTACCACATGTTCTCCGATTTGATCCTCTTGCTGAGCTGCTTTGCCGCCACCATCAATTAAGCACGTACGTCCGGACGGGCTTTGAATAAAGATGCAATCGCCTTGCCCCACATCTAAAAATGTGACTTGCAGCTGATCGCCGGGGGATAAAGGTATTATTAAACAAAAAGCTAAAACTAAAACCCCCAGAACCCCATGGAACCGGCCAATTTGTTTAGGAGCAATATAGGGCAAAGCAATCAAAAAAATATAAATTAAGGCTAGCTCACCAAACTCTGGCGTTTTAACTGTAAAAAAGGAACCGGGGATTTGCGAAACCAGTTGTGCTCCTTGCCAAATTCCTGAGACCACCACGCCTGCTCCATAAGCCGGCAAGACGGCAAGTCCAATACTGATTACACTTAAAAGCACCGAAAAGAGGCCTAATAATACTACCAGACCTACTAACCCTGTAGCTAAAATACCCACCAGCAGGCCGGAAATGGTAACGATATTAAAATAGTAAGCAAGAAGAGGTGTAATGGCCAACTGGGCGGCAATAGTTGATGCCACAACCTCCCAGACCCTCGCCGGAGGAAACATCTTACTTATTGTCGGTGTCAAATAGACCACACCCCAGGCGGTCACAAAGGACAGTTGAAAACCGGCGTCATAAAGCATTTGAGGCTGCCAGATTAAAAGGAGCAGCACCGCCAGAGCCAAACCTGTAAAAAAGTCTTTGCGCTCTCCTATGGCATATGCCCATAGTCCTAATAAAGCCATGAAACCGGAGCGAAGGACCGAAGGTGTAAACTCCGATAAAGCAGCATAAAAAAGCATAGCTACGACTACGATTAACAACCTGCCCCATTTATTTAAGCGCAGAAACTGAGCAAAATAAAGGGTAAATAAAATAACATAACCCACATGAACACCGGAGACGGCGAAAGCGTCCATTAACCCCGTTTGAGACAGAACATTGCGTTCACTAAAGGTCAAATCTCCTTTAGTACCAAAAAGCATCCCACCTATGAACTTAGCTTGTTGCTCCGGCAAATGATCTAATACTAAGTCCATTCTATCCTTCAGTTTAAAAACCCCATGGAGAAAGAGATTACCCCTATTGACTCCGGTTGCTTTAATTTCACCGCCATAAAGGGTACTAATTGTAGCCGTAATACCATGCCTTTTTAGGTAATTATGATAATCAAACTGTCCCGGGTTGGTCGCTCGTGACTCCAATAACACTTTTCCGGAAAGGATCACCTGATCCCCGTATGATACCTCATCCGCCGATGAACAAAGTATCTGCAGCTCAATGCCGGATACGGGATAATGGTTTATTTCTTCCGGTTTAAAAGTGAAAATCTGCCCTGTCGCTGTAGGCCTAGGGTCACTGTTCACTATGCCTACCCCTTGAAATTTTTCTTCGCCCTGGAACAAGTCAGGCTGAAATTCCGGATGATGCACCTGCCCCCAAAATAATCCTGCGCAGAGAGTAAAGACCAAAAGGAATCTGGGATCTTGTCTCTTACCCAGCACCAAAACAGCAAAAAAAAGCGCTGCCAATGATAAGGCAAAAGCCGCATTTAAAGGGACATGAAAAAAATCCCCCAGGAAAATGCCTAGCATAAATCCCAAGGTATGATAAACCAGGATTCTCGTCATCTCTTCCCTCCCCAATGAAAGGGTCTGGCACAGTTAAATGGTGATTAAATCTTTCAATTTATCATAAGTTGCAGGACCGATCCCGGAAACATTCTGAATATCTTCCCGGGATGTAAAGGCACCCACTTCTTCCCGATATTGAATGATAGCAAGAGCCTTGGCCGGCCCTATCCCAGGCAAAGTTTCTAATTGCCCTTGATCCGCCGTATTAATATTGATAAGACCTCCCCTTTGAGGATCTGATGTCATAGTATGACTAAGTCCCACATCCTGTGGAGAACTTGCCATTGTTCCGGAACCACCATCATCTATGCTCGGAACCAAAATCATTTCCTGATCCGACACCTTTTTGGCCAAATTAATCCGGTTTAAGTCTGCTTCCTGATGTAAACCGGCTAGCTGCACCGCATCAATAATACGACTACCCTCAGGCAAGGTATAAACCCCCGGTTTTAAAACCGCACCGGTAACATGAATCATCAATTCCTGCGGAGGCTTATCCTTTAAAGCTGCCATCTCCTCTGGATCCGGATTTTCGGAATTGAAATCTCTTATCGAACTAATGGTGACCGGTGGGGCAGTATTATGTTCTAAGTATTTTCCATATTTAACTCCTCCGCCAAAAATAAGCGACAACATTAAAGCAAAAATAATCAGATGTTGTTTATTAACTTGGGAAAACATAAAAAAACAGCCTCCCGTCATCATTACATGATAAAGTAATATACGGCAAAAGGCTGTCAATATCCTGCAAATTCTGCTATTTGATTACAATGTTTACCAACTTCTTCGGAACAGCAATAATTTTAACAATTTTTTTATTTCCTACCCATTGGTCTAGCTTAGAATGGGCTAAAACTATTGATTTCATTCCTTCGCTATCCAACTCCGGATCAAGATCAATATGATCACGAACTTTACCGTTTACCTGAAGGGCAATATTAACCACATCTTGCTTTAAAGCTTCTGTTTCAAATTGAGGCCAGGCTGCCTGATGAATGCTTCCTTCATTACCCAGCAGATGCCACAATTCCTCGGTAATGTGGGGTGCTAGGGGAGCTAGTAACAGCAGTACCTTTTCTCCAGCCTCCCGAAATACACTTGGATTTACCTGCCCTTCATCCTGATCAATATAGTTATACATGGCATTTACCATTTCCATAATGGCACTAATGGCTGTATTGAAATTAAATCGTTGGGCGATATCCTCCGTTACCTTTTTCACCCCTTGATGCACCGCTCTTCTTAGCTCTCGATCCTTTAAAGTCAATGTAGCAAGATCAATAGGTTCATTTCCTTTTTGAAGCAGTTCCAAATGCGTCGTCATTAAGCGCCAGACTCTGTTCAAGAAACGGTAACAACCTTCCACCGCAGCATCATTCCATTCCAAATCCCGGTCCGGTGGAGCGGCAAAGAGAATGAACATTCGAGCCGTATCTGCACCATACTTGTTAATGATATCCTCAGGGCTCACCACATTGCCTTTAGATTTTGACATCTTGCTGCCGTCTTTCAAGACCATGCCCTGGGTGAGAAGGTTTGCAAATGGTTCTTCTGCCGAGATAAGTTGCAAATCATGCAATACCTTCGTAAAGAATCGAGCATACATTAAATGCAAAATAGCATGCTCCACCCCGCCAATATATTGGTCCACATTCATCCAGTAGTCTGTTTTATCTTTGGCAAAAGCCTGCTCTGCGTTCTTCGGATCGCAATAACGGAGATAATAAAAAGAAGAACAGACAAAAGTATCCATCGTATCCAGTTCCCGTTCCCCTTTTCCTCCGCACTTAGGACAGATGGTCTCGCGAAAGGTGGGACTGGTTTTCAAAGGAGATTCTCTGCTGGATTTAAACTCTACATCTGTCGGTAGAATCACCGGCAGTTGATCCTCCGGTACGGGTACCACGCCGCATTTTTCACAATAAACGATGGGAATTGGTGCACCCCAATACCTCTGACGGGAGATCAACCAGTCCCGCAGACGATAATTGATTACCCGCTTTCCTATTCCTTTTTCTTCCATCATATCGGCTATGGCTGACTTGGCTTTGGTGTTTTCCATACCGTCAAAAGGTGCAGAGTTGATCATCAAACCCGCCTCTACATAAGCATCCGTCATGGTTTCTCCGGAAATGTTCTCTCCCGATGGAGAAATCACAGCTTTGATTGGCAGTCCATATTTTTGGGCAAAGGCGAAGTCTCGCTCATCGTGAGCCGGAACCCCCATCACAGCTCCGGTGCCGTAGTCCATGATCACGTAATTTGTGATCCAAATGGGTACTTCTTCCCCATTCACGGGGTTCACAGCATAAGATCCGATAAATATGCCTTCCTTCTCCAGCTCGGTAGAGGTACGATCCACAGTGCTTAGTTGTTGCACCTTTTTAATAAAGGCTCTTACATCCTGCTCATATTCTGTCCCAGCTATCAACTCTGTTACCATAGGATGTTCCGGTGCCAGAACCATATATGTCACACCAAAGATGGTGTCTTGGCGGGTGGTAAATACAGGCAGGGGATCCCCTGATTTTGCGGTTTTGAATTGCACCTCTACCCCTTCACTCCGGCCAATCCAGTTGCGCTGCATGGTTCTCACTTTTTCCGGCCAGCCCGGTAATTTTTCCAGATCGTCCAATAGACGCTGGGCATAATCGGTAATCTTAAAAAACCATTGCTCTAAGTCCTTTTTATCTACTGTAGCACTGCAGCGCTCACATGCTCCCTCTACCACCTGTTCATTAGCCAAAACGGTGGCGCAGGAAGGGCACCAATTGACAAAGGCTTTCTTTTTGTAGGCTAAACCGTTTTTGTATAACTGAAGAAAAAGCCATTGGGTCCATTTATAATAGTCCGGCAGGCAAGTAGCAACTTCTCGATCCCAATCATAGCTGATGCCCATGGATTTAAGCTGCTCCCTCATATTTTCAATATTATCGGCAGTCCATTTAGCCGGATGAATTCCCCTTTGAATTGCGGCATTTTCAGCAGGCAATCCAAAAGAGTCCCAGCCCATGGGATGAAGGACATTATACCCTTCCATGGTTTTAAATCGAGCGATGACATCTCCAATGGAATAATTGCGCACATGCCCCATATGCAAATTTCCCGAGGGATAGGGAAACATTTCCAAACAATAGTATTTGGGGCGGTCAGAGCCTTCCGTAACCCTGTAAAGCCCGTTTTCGTCCCAATATTGCTGCCATTTAGGCTCTAAGGATTTAAAATCATATTTCACATCCATCAAACAATCCTCCTCACATAACATACAATTAAAAAATAAAAAACTCCCGTCCATTGGGACGAGAGAATCTCCCGTGGTACCACCCAGATTGATAAGGTTTTTTAACCGAATTATCCGCTTTACCATTGATAACGGGTATTACCCGATGAGAGTTAATCCATTCACCCTCATAACTTATGGACGAGTTCAACGAAAAAAGTTATTGCCTCGCACCTGCCGACAATTCTCTTTAAACCTTTTAGCGTCTACTGCTTCCAATCATTGCTTTATAAATGTTCAATTAGTCAAATTATATTAAATTTTTTTTCCTCTGTCAACTTTGTGAGTTTTTCTGAGAAATCCCGAAGCTCCATTTTGAATAGCTGGTTAATTAGTAGAAAAACATTTATAATAGACGTAAATAAAATTTGGGAGGAAAGACCCTTGTTTTATCAACTGTTGTTTTTGCTGATTCTCATATTATTCAATGCTTTTTTTGCCGCTTCAGAAATTGCCATGATTTCTCTTAATGATAATAGAATCAAAAAAATGGGAGAAGAAGGTCATAAAAAAGCTCTATTAATCTTGAACTTCCTCAAAGAACCCAGTAAATTTCTGGCTACGATACAAATCGGCATTACCTTAGCCGGTTTTTTAGCCAGCGCCTTTGCCGCCCAAAGCTTTGCGGGGAAACTGGTTGCCCTGGTCGAACCCTTAGGCTTCCCCGTGGGTACCGTTGTTTTAAATGCCCTTGCCGTAACCTTGATTACCCTGATTCTATCTTATATAACTCTTGTTTTTGGCGAACTGGTTCCTAAAAGGATTGCGATGCAAAAAGCAGAATCTATTGCCATGTTTTCTGCCGTTCCTCTGACCTATCTTTTTAAAATTACCCGCCCTTTTGTAGCCTTTCTTTCCATATCTACCAACTTTTTTTTGCGCCTTTTCGGTATTAATCCTGCTGACCATGAGGAAAAAATCACCGAAGAGGAGATCCGTCTCATGGTAGACGCCGGACAAGAAAAAGGGGTCATTCCTCTGATCGAAAAAGAAATGATTCATAATGTTTTTGAATTTGATAATACGGACGCAGCTCAGATCATGACTCATCGTACAGATATCGTCGGCATCTCCCTGGATGAAGATTTAGACAAGATCATGGATATTATCAATGAAAAGAAATTTTCTCGCATGCCGGTGTATGATGGCACCATGGATCATATTGTGGGCATTCTTTATTTAAAAGATGTGATCCCATATCTGACTTTAAAGTCGGAAAGCAATTTCTCCCTGGAGAAAATTATGCGTAAGCCCTATTTTATCCCAAAACACATAAAGAATGACGACTTATTTTTAGATATGCAAAAAAAACGTATGCAGATGGCAGTTGTTATTGATGATTTTGGCGGCACCGCGGGTATTGTTACGATAGAAGATCTGCTAGAGGAAATCGTAGGCAACCTTTTTGATGAGTATGATACTCCTTGGCAGGAAATTGAACAAATTGATGAAAGCACCTATTTATTTGCCGGTAACATCAGTTTGGATGAGGTGCAAGAAGCATTGGATCTGGAACTCCCCACCGATGAATATGATACCTTAAATGGTTTTATTCTTGGGCAACTGGGGCGGATCCCCGATCATACAGAAAAACCCACCGTTCATTACGGTCCCTTCATCTTTCGTGTTGAAAAGATTATCGGTAAGAGGATCCTGCAGGTAAAGGCATCCCAAAATCGCGAATCGGTTCTACCGTGAGTTAAATGACCATTCCGACTTCATTGACCTGTTCCTTTAAGGATAGATTATTCCCGCGCCTTACCATTCAGTTTTTGCCAGATTTCCTCACTGGTTTTCTGTACTGAAAGTCCAGCTCTACCCGTACAACATAATTCCATTGGAATCATATCTCCTACCTGGGCCATGGCTTTAACAGTCTCATCTAAAGGAATTACCTTATCAAACCCGGACATGGAAAGTTGAGCCATGGCCAATGCATTACATCCGCACATGATATTTTTCCCCAAACAGGGTACTTCTACCCGATCCGCCACCGGATCACAGACCATACCCAATACATTTTGCAGGGCCATGGAGGCTGCATCCAATGCCTGTTCTACTGTGCCGCCCATGAGCTGAACTATACCGGCAGCAGCCATGCCCGATGCTGAACCACATTCTGCCTGACAACCTCCTACTTCTCCGGCAAAGGTTGCGTGCTCGGCAATAATGATTCCAATAAGTCCTGCAGCGAGCATTGCTTTTACTAATTCTTCTTCTTCGGCTTTTAGAGCACCGGCCACAGCCCACAAGGTGCCGGGAACTACGCCACAGGAACCGGCTGTTGGTGCCGCCACAATGACTTTCATTGAACTTTTTGCCTCCATCATCAAGGTGATACTCTTTATCACCTCATTCATGACAGATCCTTTTAATAACTCTGTCCCGTCTAATTTATAGGCCTGACGGCCTAAGATGCGATCATGATATTCTCTCTCCTCTTGTGCTGAGAAGATCATCGTACGCCGGATAATTTGTACAATTTCCCTCATTTTCTCCATAACTTCCTGATGTGTAATGCCTCCTCGCAGGCACTCATATTTTACTGCCAATTCCCAGGGCGCAAGCTCTTCTCTTTTAGCAATAAGCAGCATTTCTTCAGCAGTATTAAATAACCCCTGATGATCTTTGTGAGATAAAATTGGGAGTACCGGAGCAATATTCAAACGTTTTCCCGGAAAAACAAATCCATGCGCCGTCTCCTCCAGGGGCACAGATGACTTAATATTTAACAGATATGCACCTTTTATATTGTGACTTAGAAGTATATCGTCAAAAGGTATATTTGAAGCTGTTAAAAAATTCACTGCCTTTTCATAGATCATCTCTGCATCAATAGATTCTAAATCACCCAAAAGAAAGACAGTCTCATAATACCCTCCGTCCATATGCACGGGAATATCTTCAATCTTTCTCACCTGAATCATGCCGCCCCCTATGGACACCATCTCTGCCGTAAGACTATTACCTTTATCATCCCACATAGTAGCCTTGTACAAATTTGGGTGGTCGCAAGGTTCGTCGGTAATAATAAATTCAATTTTAACTCCGGCAGATTGAGCTATTTCCAGGGCATCCGCCATCCGAGCATCATCTGCCGTAAATCCCATAATTCCTGCGCCAAGTCCCATAGCAGAACCTTGTCCTGAAAAGGTGTTGGCTAGAGAGCCTTGAGAGGAAAAGCGAAATACTACTTTACTCACATGCCCTCCCATCATGCTGCGGATAATCTGACCAATCCGGACAGAGGCTGCCGTATGTGAGCTGGAAGGTCCAACCATAACCGGACCAATGACATCATTAAATATACTTGCAGGTTGATGCATATTTATTGCCTCTTCTCATCGTTTAATTTACTACAAATAGTTCACTTTATTCTATCACAAGTAATTCTTCAAAGGTAGATCATTAACATGATCTCATGATTAAGCCCTTATAATTGTGTAAAAAGAAAATGAGCCACAAACTCATATCCTCGGTTAAAATATAAGTGACAAGCAAATACCAAACCGAGGAGGATGAAATCCATGGCTCAGTTTAATATTACCCTAACCGAAGAAGAATTGCACGGATTTTTTATGAGTAACGGACGAGATGCAGCCATAGCAAAACTGATGGAAAAAATCTTTAATGAGGTCCTTCGGGGCCAGTCCACTGAACAGCTATGTGCTGAACCATATGAGAGAACTGACCAACGAAAGGCATATCGCAATGGCAGTTATGAGCGTGAACTAGTTACACGGGTTGGAACATTGAATTTACGCATTCCTCGCCACCGAAACGGCGAATTCAGCACCGAACTCTTTGAACGTTACTAACGGAGCGAACAGGCACTGATGCTGGCAATGATGGAAATGGTGGTTAATGGCGTCTCTACCCGGAAGGTGGAAACTATCACCGAAGAACTCTGTGGCAAGAAGTTTTCTAAATCAACCGTTTCAGCCCTTTGTCAAAGACTGGATCCCATGGTTAATGACTTTCGAACAAGACCGCTGGAAAGCCACTATCCATTTATAATAGTCGATGCTCTTTATCTCAAAGCACGCATTAATAACAGGGTGCAATCTAGAGGCTTACTCATCTCTATTGGCGTTAACGAAGAAGGTAACCGTGAAGTTATCGGCTTTCAGGTGGCCAATAGCGAATCGGAAAGCAGCTGGAGCGAGTTTTTTAAATCATTAAAAGAGCGGGGACTAAAGGATGTACACCTAGTGACTTCCGATAATCATAAAGGCTTGGTAAATGCCATCCAGAAACAATTTCAAGGAGCTACATGGCAAAGATGTCAAACCCATTTTTCAAGGAACATGCTAGATCAAACACCAAAGGCACTACAAGTAGAAATGAAGGAAGATCTGCGCCGTCTTTACGAAGCCATTGACTTGGAAAGTGCCAAAAGTGTCCGGGATCATATCATAGCCACATACGAATCCAAAGCGTCTAAAGCGACATCTTTATTGGATGAAGCTTTTGACGATATTACCGCCGTTTTAATCATGCCCCTTAAATACCGTAAAAGACTACGTACAACTAACGGGATAGAACGTCTTAATCAGGAGATACGACGAAGGGAACGGGTCATACGCATCTTCCCCAATGAGGAGTCAGTAATTCGGCTCATGGGTGCCCTGTTGATGGAACAAAGCGAAAAATGGCAGACAGGGCGAAAATATTTTGAGATGGATCTCTATTATCAAGATCATAAAAAAAATTCTAAAGTTACATTTGTTGCTTAGAGTCGCATTTATTCCACGGTCCAGGTTGACAGTGAGCCTCTGGCCGCATGGCTTCCGGCACCACAGGCAGCCCCCCTGTTACGGATGCCTACAGGTTCAAATAATGATTTAAAAGCTTTCATGTGTGCCCAAAAGCTGGCCTTGTGTTTGGGTGCTGCCAGGCCCTCAGCCTACCATGCGGCCCTCTCACTGATCAACCCGGCTTTCGCGGCATAAACGCTTACTGATTGGGATATTTAGAAAGTGAGCAGCCTTGACCACGAACCGATTAAAGTGTTACCGAGGAAATTACACACTAATTTGGACTTGACTTGATCTCATCGTTCATTAATAAATTCTTTAGTTATATTGAATATATAATTTTCTGTATTGTTATATTATTCTGATTAATGATAAAGTATGAAAAAGGTCCTGTATTTTTTATTTGGGGAAGGGGGAATCTATAACTTAAAGAGTGATATGTCTATCTTTAGGTACATAGCAAAATTACTAAGTAAAGGAGGATTATATTACTTATGAGCGGAACAAAAAATTCGGAAACGACAATCTCGGCGGCTGAAGAAAGATTTGAACGTGGAAGAAATACGCTAGGATTTTTCTTAGCTCCAGCACTATTCTTATTAACATATTTTATGCCTATGCCCAATCTTACACCGGAAGCCCATACCCTTGCCGCAGTTTTCGTTTTTACCATTACATTGTGGGTTACTGAGGCAATTCCTATACCCATTGCCGCTCTTTTAGGCCCGATCTTAACGGTAATCTTAGGTGTTGCTTCGGCCAAAGAAGTTTTTTCTGCCTATTCCAATCCCACAATTATGCTATTTTTAGGAGGATTTATCCTTGCCCAAGCGATGGCGGTACAAGGTTTAGACCGGCGCTTTGCCGTGGGCATTTTATCCTTTAGATTTGTGAAAGGAAATGCTTATCGAATATTGTTCGCCTTTGGTATCATCGTTAGTCTTTTATCCATGTGGTTATCCAATACTGCTACGACTGCTATGATGTATCCTATTGGATTAGGTATCCTGGGCGCTATTATGAATCTAAAAGCGGAGGCTGCCGGGAAATCCCACTTCGGAACAGGCATGATGCTGATGGTAGCTTATACAGCTAGCATCGGGGGAATCGGTACCCCCATCGGCAGTCCCCCTAATTTAATTGCCCTTGCACATATTGAAAACATTTTGGGCACGAAAATCCCCTTTGTTTCCTGGATGATTGTTGCAATTCCCATTATGCTGGTCATGTTTCTTATTACTTACATTTATCTTTCTAAAAGATTTCCCCCACCAAAAAAAGATGCTTCTTCCAGCAATGAATACATCTTACAGCAAAAAAAAGAATTAGGGAAGTGGAGCCGGGGACAAATAAATGCTCTTATTGCTTTTTTAGTAGCCGTTATACTCTGGGTTTATCCCGGCATTTTGGGACTTATTGAAGGAACCGACGGGGAAAATTATATAAGATTTGCCGGTATGTTTCCCGAATCCGTTGTTGCCATTTTGGCTGCATGTATTTTGTTTATTCTACCTACAAATTGGCAAAAGAGAGAGTTTACTCTTACTTTAAAAGAAGCAATGAATATAGACTGGGGAACACTGCTTCTCTTTGGCGGTGGAATTGCCATGGGTAATATGATGTTTCAAACAGGATTGGCAGAGGTTCTCGGAACTACCTTAGTAAACCTGACTGGAGCAAGTACCCTGTTAACGATCACAGCTTTATCCATTTTCATTACTATGCTGCTGACAGAAACCACATCCAACACCGCTGCCGCTACTATGATTGTGCCCATCGTCATAGCCATTGCCACTCAAGCCAATGTTAGCCCAATTCCTCCGGCAATTGGGGCAGCTCTTGCAGCAAGTATGGCCTTTATGCTCCCGGTTTCCACACCGCCTAATGCCATTGTATATGGCTCAGGTCTGGTTCCCATTACGAAAATGATTTCAGCCGGATTTTGGCTGGATTTTATCGCCTTTTTCGTAATTCTGGTCGGAGTTTTGATTCTACCCCAGTTTGTTGGCCTGATGTAAATAATTAAATATCATTTAAAAAAGCTGTCACTTTGATATGATACACCAAAGGAGACAGCTTTTTTCTTTGCGGCCGGTTATTTTCTAATTGGTCCGCCTAACTCGTTTCATTTGATCCCACCCCTTCACAGGTTAAGTATCTTGTTGACTAAGTGAATAAAGGCAATTTATAATTTAAATATCTCTATTAATAAAATCCATATTACTCTAACATCTGCTCCATTTATAAGAATGCCGTTTTGCATAATAATTTTAATTTTACTTTTTTGTTATTATCTAAGCTAAATAGCCGCTAAATTAAGCAAAGGAGTCGTCATTTTTATGAGAAAATTAAAAATTGAAATATTTGTCAACGGCAATTGAGTCCGTGGGGCCCTGATAGCCGATGCGGTAAGGTCTTTACCGCATGAAATTATCGATAAAATGGAAATACAGATCAGGGATTGTTTTACGCGTGAAGGACACAGCCGCAAAAATGAGCTCAACGTTTTTGTAATCCCTTCTGTAACCGTTAATAACATGGTGGCCTTTGAAACCCAAATTCCAGACGAGGAAGATCTGATCAATGTAATGCATGAATTTCTCCAAGAACTTAATGAATCCCCCAATATTTGATCCAAAATTTTAATTAGGTAGGGTCATCCTCATGATTGCTACATCTTGATGTATTTCAAAAATAGACTTCTCTTCCTTATCAGCACCTAAATATGGCTCTGAATAATTCATTGTAAAGGATGATGGTTATGACAATACTGGCTCTGCCTGTAGATTAACGTGTGATAGACATCGACTCCAGACGTTTCGCCTCTATAGAAAAAGCCCTGGTAGAACTTATAACCAATTGTGTTGATAGCTATGTAAGGTTGGAGCGTCAAGGAAAGATAGTAAGTGGGAAAATTGCAATCGGTTACGAACGCTACAAAAATGGTGCTATCCTCTCCGTTAGTGACCAGGCAGAAGGCATGTCCTTTGACCGTGTGCGCGCTGTACTTTCCTATGGCGGTGCCCACAGTCTCATGGCTCAAGGTGTTTCAGGTGGGCGGGGTTTTTTTGGTCGAGGCATGAAGCAAGCCATTTTCGGTTTAGGCCACGGCTGGATCGAATCAATATTCGAGGGCAGATACAGCCGGGTAGATCTTTTCCGCGGCGAGGATGGCCGCTATCTCTTCGATGACGGGGACACGGATCGCCCGGCAGAGGATCAGGACTACCATCGTCTGCATCTTGTGCCCGGGGGCACGGGGAGCAAGGTTACGATTTTTGTGGACAACCCCCAGACCACGATCCCCTATTTTTCTTCCCTGTGTTCCACTGTGAGCAACAATATTTATTTAAGGGATATTTTATGGCGTCGCTCAGTGGAAATAACCAACCGCAACCTAAAAGGCAAAAAAAGAATCTCCCAGACACTTGCATATGAAGAACCTGAAGCAGAAGTGCTGATAGGGCCTGACTTTCTTAGTTCCTTCCGTTATCACGAAGAAACGTATCCTTTTTTCATAACCTTAAAAAAAGCCTTGGATCAAGATCTAATCTTGAAAGGGGATGAACGTACCAACGGATTGTTGATCATTTCCGGTACCGCCGTCTTTGACTGCCAGTTTCTGAATTTTGAAAATCAGTTAGGTACGGAATTTCTTTTCGGTATCGTGCGATGTCCCATCCTAAGCGAGATGATGACTCAGGGCGTGCCCATCATCAGCGATGAACGAGAAGGGCTGAACCTCAAGGATCACTTTGTACAGGCTTTTGCCGACGGGGTCAGTGCATTGATCCGGGATCCGATCAACCGGGAAAGGCAGCGTCTTAGTCATATTGAACGGGCCACTACTTCCCGCCGCACGCAGAATCTCATTGAACAGGTTTTACAAAAAATGAATCTTGTTGCCATCGAGGAATTAAATATCCTGGTTCCTCCCGGTCCGGGATCCGGCAAACCGGGTCCCTTTGATACGGGCCATCCAGCAGTTCTGCGCTTCAGCACACCCTTTTATTCCGGAAGGTGTCTAAACCCTTTCAGGTAACCCTTTTGGTCAATCGGGCCGACCTTCCGGAAGGAGAGGCGATTACCATTGCGTATAACTTACCACCAAGCATTCAGGTGCAACCGGTTCCGTCAAGCCTGGGGAGTGATGATTTGCCTGAAGACGGACGCTTCCAGTGGAAGGTCATCGGGGATGAAGTGGATGCACGGGGCAGGATCAACGTTAGCTGCGGCCCTTATTCGGCGACAGGAGAAATTGTCATTGCCGAAAATGCCCAGGGCAAGAGCTATGGGCATCCTGCCGAAAAGCCATCCCCTCCCTGGCATATGGATAACGCCACGGTTTTGTTCCAGGGTTATGAGTTGCGCAATCTAAATAACGAAGTGGATCGGGCCGTGTACAGTCTAAAAGACAGATTGATTATCATCAATACGGAGGCGCCCACGGTGCGTCTCTATGTAGATGGACAGGGTCGCTTCAAAGACGGAGCGCGACTTTTGCTGGCAGAACTTCTTCTGGATGTAATTACTGATGAACTGGCACGGTTATACGTAGATCGCACTACCAAAAAAGGGCAGGACGAAGCTTACCGTCAAGCCAAACAGGATCTGGTCCGGCGCTACGGTGTGGATATTCATTCCATTCTCTTGGGCATGTGACACTTTTACTAACTTCGTTCACCGGGGGAGTTTACAAAAAAATAATATCACCCAAGAGATGGTTATGATATAATTTAATTTAAGAATAGGATGAAGTTAAGTTTTTTGTTCAAAACAATATCACTCAACAAAGGTGAAACAAGTTATCTGACCAAGCCAAAATAGGGGGTTATGACATGGGCAGAGGCGGCGGCTCCGGCGGACGCAGAAGTGGCGGCTCCTTTGGCGGTAATAGAAGCAGTGGTGGTCGCAGTAGCTCATCCATAGGCAGAGGCGGATGGGGACGTAGTTCAGGATCTTCACGAGGTGGTTTTTCCGGCGGCGGAATTTTTGGCGGTGGCAGCAGCGGCAGCAGAAGCAGCAGTTCGTTTCCGCGCATACCCGGGAACCGAATGCCCGGCTCTTTCGGCGGCGGTTTTTCCGGTATGCCCGGGGGCAGGAGCAGCAATTCCGGTATGCCCGGATGTGGCTGCCTAACCATTTTGATCATTCTTCTGGCCATCTTCTTGCTGGTTTGTATCTTGTCATTTGTATCCGGTCTTTTTTACAACACCGGACAAAGCGGCACCTTGGAAGTCACCAAGTCCACGGTAGCCCGGGAGCCCTTATCCCCCGGCTCGGTTAATGAGACCGATTATTATACCGATGAGCTGGGTTGGATTAAAAATGAAACCCAATTGTTAGCAGGACTGAAAAACTTTTATCAAAAAACAGGTGTTCAACCCTATCTTTTTATTACAGACAAGGTGGGTGGCTCTCATTATCCTTCTGCAGCAGAACTGGACACATTCGCCCGAACCCTCTATGACCAACTTTTTACCGATGAGGCCCATCTCCTTTTTGTATTTTTTGAATATGACAATAATTATATGGATCATTATGTCCTAGGCACTCAGGCAAAAACCGTCATTGACCGGGAGGCGGCTGACATTCTGTTGGATTATGTGGATCGCTATTATTATGAAGAAGGATTAACCGATGAAGAATTTTTCAGCAAATCCTTCAGCGACGCGGCAGATCGCATCATGACTGTTACCCGCTCACCCTGGATACCGGTGTGGATTGTTTTAGGCATCTTAGTTCTAATTGGCGTTCTTTTCGCCTGGTGGAGAAATGTCCAGAAACTAAAAATGCTGGCAGCTCAAAAAACCAAGGAAATACTTGAAACACCTTTGGATAAATTTAGTGATACGGAAGCGGAAAACCTGGCAAAAAAGTATCAGGATCCTAATAATAAAGTGTAGATTTCATTCTGGCTCGCCCCTTTCAAAAAGGATAAAAATAATCATGATCAGGAGGAGATTTTATGGCGATTTTGGATAGGTTTGGAGATATCATCAAAGCTAACATCAATGTAATATTGGATAAGATGGAAGATCCCTCAAAGATGATTGATCAATATCTAAACGACATGATGGAGGACTTAGCCGAGGTCAAACGCGGTACCGCCGGGGTTATGGCAGAGGAAACACGCACCAAGCGCATGGTGGATGAAAACCAAGCTGAGATTGAAAAATATACTGCTCTGGCAAAAAAAGCCTTGTCTGCAAACAATGAAGGTGATGCCCGGGTGTTTATTACCAAAAAGCAGGAATTGGAAACCTTGGCTACCGGACTTCAAACAGCCTATGATGCCGCCCATGCTAATGCAGAAAAAATGCGTCAGATGCATGACAAGCTTATCGCCGACATAGAAACCCTCAAATCGAGACGAGAAATGATCAAAGCCAAAGTTGCTGTAGCTAAAACCCAGGAAAAAATAAATACTTTAAGCAGTGCCACGCAAAGAACCCAAGGTGCCATGCAAGCCTTCGAGCGTATGGAGGACAAAGCCGACAGAATGCTGGATCAAGCCAATGCCATGGCCGAACTGAACAATGGACCTATAGATGATGCTAAAACCTTAGAAGAAAAATATGCCTCTACAGGTACCGCCTCTGTCGAAGAGGAATTAAACAGAATGAAAAGAGAACTTGGACTATAAACACCCCCCCTTCCCCCTAAAAAAGAGTCTCGCAAAGCTGCTTCACTGAAAGCGGCAGGCGAGACTCTTTTCCATTTTACGTCTATAGGGTCAAAATTATGGTTTATTTTTGCATATATGCCCTTGTTAAGGGCAGATTATTATTTACCCCTTTAGTAAAAAGAAATTGGTGTATATCAATATTACCACAGTGAAAAGAGGCTGCGCAGGAATTTAAGTAAAGCCGCCACATCCGGATAAAGGTTTCATCCTTCGTTTTCCTGATTTCCGTCAATGCCTGCTCAAAATTATTTGCCCAGTGTCCCAAAGTCTTTGTATAGTGCTGACGTAAACTTTCCAGGTCAATCAGATAGAAGTTGTTAGCAACAATTAAAGAAACAAGTTCCTGAATTGAAGGAATGTAACCGCCGGGGAAAATATACTTATTAATCCAGCTGTTTGTTCCTCCTTCATTACTACGGCCTGTAATACAATGTAAAAGCGTTATACCGCCTTCATTTAAAAGTTCATGTACCTTTGAAAAATAATCATTGAGTTTTTCCTTACCCACATGTTCAATCATTCCTACACTAACTACCCGGTCAAAAGTTCTGTCTTTCAGTTCTCTAAAATCAATTTGCTGAACCTCAACTAAATCCTGTAGCTGCTCTTCTTCAATGCGTTCTTTTACCCGGGAGTATTGTTCTAAGCTGTGCGTTATACCTAAGGCATGAACCTGAAAATTTTTTGCAGCCGTGAGGATAAGTCCCCCCCACCCACAGCCAATATCAAGCAACCTTTGACCGGGCTGTAGGCTGAGTTTGCACAGGATATGTTCCACTTTATTCTTTTGAGCCTGATCTAAGCTGTCTTCAGGTGATTTAAAATAAGCACAGGAATAGGTCATGGTTTTGTCTAACCATAATTGGTAAAAGTCGTTACCAATATCATAATGAAATTGAACATCTTCTTTATTTTTTTTGATGGAATTGGCAAATTGCTTTATCACTTTAACACAAATTTTTTCATTGAGAAAGCTCTCCCTGTTGTTATAAATCGATTCAATGACTTTCCGGATAGAACCATCAATATCTATTTTTTTATGCATAAATCCTTCGCCCAAGGCCAATGATGGATCACTGATAACCTCTGATTTGGCAATTGGTTCATTAAAAATGATTCTAAACTGAGGATCTCCTTCACCATACTTTTTGACCTCTCCGTCCCAAAACTCTACTTCACAGGGATCGGTAAACATTTTTTGCATTAATTCATGATAAAATACCTTATCCATACTCATTATTGACTACCTCCTAGGGAAACCATAAAAAAACAGAATATTCTCCTCCCATATATTTTTGATTTATTACTAATAATATATCAAACTACCCAGAAAAACCAAATTCGTCTGTTTATAAAAGACCAACTGGAATTAAAACTCTAGATATTGATTTTTTGTCCTATTCCCTTTGCCAAGGCCTTTTGGTAGATAAGATTAGCTGTCAGCAAATCAAATAATCCCATTCCTACCGATTTAAAATATCTTGTTTTTCCAAGCTGAATGGTTTCCCCAGCCGCCTTCCTGGCCAGGTAATCCCCCATATATTTTACCCGATCCATGTGCAAGATACCTTTCTTTAGGGGTTGGCTCAAATCACCGCTTTCCTCGCAAGCATAAGGAAGTTCAGTATAGACATAATCCGCTACTTGCCAAATGGCATCAGGTAATTCCCGCATATTAGGTTTCCAGGAACCAATTGCGATAAAACATTTTCCTTCCAAAAGCTCCGGTTGGTTAGGAAATACCGGCTCTGTTGCCGGACTGGTGGTTATAATAATTTGACTTTGTTGAAGCAACTCTACCGTGTCATTACACACTTTGATTTCTGGATTATGGTGGGACAAGGCCTGCTTAAGTCGCTTGATGTAATCAGATAAGTCCTTATTATAAACATCATAGAGGTAGATGTTTTTTATTGGCCTTAATTCACAAGCATAGAGAATCTGATGGAAACCCTGAACCCCGCAACCGACAACACCTACGCTCTCACTATCGTGGTAAGCAAAATGACGCATGCCTACTCCTCCCACCGCACCGGTACGCAATGCGGTTAAAGTCTGGGCATCAAGGATTGCTATGGGGCGCCCGGTTTCATAATCGTTTAACATCATAAGACCGTAAATAAGAGGCAATTGTTTTCCTTGATTTTCAGGAAACAACGATAGAATTTTTGTACCGATCATATCCTGAGTAAAACAAGGCATATAAAGCATATTTTTATTAAGGTATTCCACATTAATACGCTCTGGCATGTAGAACTCACCACTTCTAAATATCTTAAAAGCTTCCTCAATGGTGTCCATCATTTCTTTTAGGGTTACTGCCGACCTAATTTCTTCTTCATTTAGAAACAACATGATTTATTCCCTCCCTTCTTTTATCTGTCAAATACAGGACATTTGATCCGCACTTTTATAGTAAATAGCTTGATCTCAATAGTCAACAGCTAATCAGTGCTGAATCCAAACTAATTTTTCTATAAATAAAAACTAGGTATCACTCGGTGCTACCTGCCCGGGAAAAAAGGGGACGAATTTCCTAAAATAAAAAAACCGGCAAACTTTTATCGAAATTTGCCGGTTCCCTGGTGGAGATAAGGGGATTCGACCCTGGCCTGATGTTTTCTGCAAAACAATGTATCGTAAAACATTAGAGTTTACAAGGCTTTGCGGGTTAACGATGTTTCGCATAAAAGACTGATAATACGCAAAATATAAAATAAGTATTATAAAGTGTGTTATCGCGCCGCATTTCTGCGGCCTTTTTTATGTCTAAAAACAAAAAACCCGGTTTCCCGGGTTTTCCTATCTCGCATTTTATGGCTTACACACACCACAAGGCACGTAGCCAGCTGCATTGGCCGCACCTGCATCTTTAAACCATAGCTCATTAGCGCTATCTATTTTCCTAGCCCATTGGCATGTAGGGTTATGATATTTATCACTTTCGGTGCTTCCTACATATTTCCCTGTTTTAGCAACAGGAGCCGGTGCGGGTGTGGCTTGAGTTACTTTACTACTTAAAGCAGCTTCAGATCCTACTGTAACGGTCTTAGTAGCCCCGTCCCAGGCTACGGGTACGTCTAGGAGCTCCCCGATGGCCCGGAGCGGCAGGTATGTAGTCCCGCTTATTACTTTCACGTCAACCCCTTGTGCTGCTTGACCATTGACTACTATCTTAATCGCTGGAGCAGCTAAGACGCCAGTGGTAAACACCATACACAAAACTAAAATAATCCCTAATATTTTTTTCAAGACAATCCCTCCTTTTCCCAATTATCTCATGAATTCCAGGAAAACCTTGTCGGAAAATGGCGAATGGACAAAACAAAAACCCCTCACGATGCAAAGGCTTTCAGGAAGGTGGAACTACCTATTTATTTAATCTTTTAGAAAAGTACCCCCACCTTATGGGTCAGGGGTACCGATACGCATATGTCTATTCTCATTATGGAAATAAAATTTGAAGCAAACCCTTCGACTGCCTGTGTCAATAAAAAGAATACTCCTAGATGCTGAATAAATTCCTTCTCACTTATGCCCATTTGACGGAGTATAGATTTTAATGTTCCCAGCGGTATTTCCTTACACAGTACAATTGGGGCAAAGTAAGTTCTGCCATCTGCTTTTCTCTCCCACATCTCATGACTACCTTTAGCATGTCGCTCAGCTTTATGTGCTCCAAACTTTTTAGAACTTTTATTAGTTTATTAGAAGTAATACTAGATGGCAAGGCCTGACTTTTACCTTTATTTCCTTTAGGCATACTGATATGGGAGGCATCAAATACCGTCTCAAAGCTAAATTCGTCCTGCTTTTCCATCTTATCTTCGGCAACCACTCCCATAAAGAATGGCACGGAAAAAGGCTGCGCCCAATCATGTTTATAACTTCCATTTGGAGTGGTAATGCTGTAAAGGTGATCTCCGGAAAGCTTTGTTAACTCTTCGCCCTTCTTCTTGGTATCGTCGCTTCCTCTCGCCCATCCCCAGGCTGCTAATAAATAGCCTAACAGCACAATGCCGGTTCCGGTCAACCCCTTTGAAAACAACTCGATAATCTCCTCCGGAGGTCTGTTCCGGGAAAACAAAACCCTAAACAACCCCGCCGGGGAATATTCAATCGCTCTGGAAACAATGTTCAGCGGTGTCTTGGTAAAGGGGAAAGCCGCATCCAGCAACTTTCCGCCCAGCGAACCGGAAGCCTTATACTCCTGAATTATGCTTGCCAACCTATTTGCTTCCTTATATGTGGCTTGCAATGCCCTCCTTTCTGCATATTTACTGGCTTCCACGGTGACTTCTTTTAAGCCTCTTGCCTTCATAAATTGCCCCAGAGCATCTTTGTGCTTTCGCCAGTGTTTTTTTGTTGCTTAGCTGGTTATAAATTAACGGGTCCTTGTCGAAGATTCTTCGTATCTCGGGATTCATATTCTCATCGGTACGCACATTTTTAGAGAATCCGCGTTCCCGGGCGACCAACCATCCGCTGGGGTCTGAGGTGGTGCCGGTTAATTGGGATGATTTTAATTGAGGGCGAACATCGCTTTTATCTTTTCCGGGAATAGAAAAATCGCCCGATTCATCAGGCGATTTAGTAACATTGCTAGATTCTTTATTTACCTTATTGGGTTCTTTTTGAAGTATTCCCTTGCTATCTCTGCTGACTCCTTCAAATCCTTCCGCAAGTCCTCTATTTCTAAATCCGTCAACCGATCCAAATTTAAGGAGTTCTCTTCCTTCATATTCCGTGAGCCATTCTGCACCTTCGGAGATGTTAAGTTCTTTGATTGCCTCATTGAGTTTTGCATAATCAAATTTCCCCTTAATTCTTTTTAGCGTTTCTTTACTAATAGATAGTTGCGCTGTCTTACCACGTCCGGTTGATAGTGTAGTTACAGCGACAACATTACCGCCACCACGCTCAATGTGCTCCCGGAGGTTTCTTGTCGTCCCTCCTTGAGTCAATACATCGTCAACTATGATGTAATTATAACCACTCTTCACCGGTCCGTCAAATTCAACCTTCTTAAAAAGTCTCCCAGCGGAATCTTCTTTTGTCCGAAAGGCTCTGTTGCCCTGAACAATATCAAGATTAACGTCTAACCCCGCTTCTTCTGCTATAGCCATGGCATAGGCAACAGGCAATTTATTTTTCCCCGTACTCTCCACTGCATGAACCGGCACCAATATCGCGTCCGGATAAAGCTGCCCTATTTCTGCTATCTTATCCTTCTTAGCTATCTTGCCACCAACTCAGCAGCGGCCGCAATATCTCCCGCCTTTGCTTTCCCATGTAGATTGTAATTGCCGTTCTTTTTGCTTTTCAGGTTTGGGAGATTTGTCATGGTTATTACTTTAGGGAAATTTTCCGGCCACGGATTTACTTTTCTGGCTTCTCCTTCTGCCTTTCCATCAGTTCCTCCACGCTTGGCACTAAACCGTATTCCCGTCCCAGATCCACCCATTCCCGTGCTTCCTTCGAAATGGTGAGATCTGAAACTTTCCTCCCTGCTCCGGATTCGTCCCCAGATCTTGACATTGCCTTTTCTGCTTCGGCTTCCTCGTATCCTTTTGTGAGTAATCCATCAATCCAGGGGATCATTATCAAACATCTTCCGGATCCCAGGATTCATGTTTTCATCGGTGCGCACGTTCCGGGAATAGAAAAATCGCACGATTTGTCAGGCGATTTAGCAACATTGCTAGATTCTTTGTTTATTTTATGGGGTTCTTTTTGAACAACTCTCCTAGTATCTTGTCCGCTTCCCGCAAGTCCTCCCTCAAGTCCTCGATTTCGGAAGGAGTCAACCGATTGGAACTTAAGTAGCTGTCGTCCTTCGTATTCTGTGAGCCATTCGATCCCGTCGGAGATGCCGATTTCTTTGATTGTTGTATTGATTCTTTCATGCCCGAATCTCTCCTTAATCTTTTTTAGCGTCCCATCGGTAATGGCCAATTGCGCTGTTTTGCCTTGCCCGGTGGTCAATGCCGCCACGGCTACAACCTTACCACCGTTGGATTCAATGTATTCGCGCAAGCTTCTCACTGTACCACCCTGAGTCACTACATCATCAATAATAGTGTAATTATAACCATTTTTTATTGGGCCGTCAAACTCAACTTTTCTAAAAAGCCTTTCTTCTGAGTTGGACCCCGTCCTGAATGCCTTATTGCTTTGCACTACATCAAGCGTTCTATCCAATCCAAAACTATTCTACGGACAATGGTCTGGGAATTTATTTTGAGTCAACCTTTGCCCACGAAAAAGTGTCCCATGGACCGGCTAAGGTGCGAAAAATATTTTTATACTTTGATCATGTTTTATACCGGAATGAGAATTAATGAGATGTTGAGCCTGATCAAGTTTAATATAGATTTGAAAAATCAAACCATTACCGTTAGCTTAAAAACAGATGCGGGGAATATTTAATCAACCATAAAGATGGCGAGCGTATTCGCGACAAATACTACAGAGAACACTATTACTATCCCGCACTGGAAGCTCTAGAAATACGAAGATTAACCCCGCATTGTTGCCGTCATACTTTTGCGACACTCATGGCAAAGGCTGGTGTTGACACTATATCTATTCAAAAGCTAATTGGGCATAGCAAGTATTCATTTACGGCCGATACTTATACCCATACCGATATTGAAGAACTAAAAAAGGCAATAGATAAAATTTAAAGAGGCCCGGCCTCTTTTTAGTTTCATGCATTTGTTACTTGCGCGTTACTTATGGTGCCAGTTTTACGCAGTTTCATAATGGTTTTACGCAAAATAAAAAACCGCCAATCTTTACAGACTAGCGGTTCCCTGGTGGAGATAAGGGGATTCGAACCCCTGGCCTCCTGAATGCCATTCAGGCGCGATCCCAACTTCGCCATATCCCCATGTTTTTTCTAGGCTACAAGAGGTATTATATAAAATTGAAAAGATTTTGTCAATACGAAAAAAAGTCTTGAGTTTCCGCAGAATGCACTTTAAAGGAGAATAAATCCACCAAGAACCCAAGCTACTGTATTTGGAAGAGGTTTATTAGAAATTCCTAGATTAGAGACACACCAACTAAGCCCCGTCTGAAACCGGACTGGGAAAGAAATATTGCTTTAATCAATCAAGCGATCAACTTAAGGCAGAGCTGGCGAAATACAGGCCGTTTTGTCTTGAACCGGTCGGACCTCTTTTTTAGCATATGCAAGTATACCAGAAATACTCTTAGCCAACCGATAATAGTAAACTGGACTTGCTTTACAGGAGCAGCAGTTTGGATAATAGAAGCTCTTAGTGCACTGGCTTCCGATTTCATTGAGATCAATGGGAATGCCATACATAAGGTGATATGTGACAGAGAGCATTGATTGCTTTAATTTTCGGACACGGAAATTTTCAAAACTGGAAAACCTGCTTTTTACAGCGGAAATATTCCTCAATGCGCCACCGTGAAAAAAAGCCTGGCAACACGAACGACATCTTCTTTTGACTTTAATTCTTTGTTGGTTGCCAGCATCATTGGATGCTCCGTGAGCCCATAAACAAGAACCAAATAAATATTTTTTGGATGCGGTTATTTGAACCTTTACGTGATAAATATGCCTCCCTTTTCTTGCCTTTGTAGAATACAGGGGTCCATGATTTTGCCCTTTCTACGGTTTCTTAGTTCTGCAGCAGGAACCCATTTGTTATGAAAACAGCTTCCTTTTTGCAGTGAGCCGAATGACATAATCCTGATCTAGGGAGTCAAGTTCTAAAAACATCTTATTAGCATCATAGCCCCTGTCCATAACAAAGGTTGCTTTTCCAAACAGTGCCTTGCCACGTTCCATTGCTTCAAAAGTAATGTTATTGATGGAGGTATAACCCTTCTCCAGGGAAGAATGGACCTTGAATAAATGCTGACGGGATGATTGCTTTTGTCAGAACACAGGCTTCTGTGACATGGTAACCCTTTTCATAGACATTTTTTTTGACGGTGCTTTTAGAGCCATCACGCACAGTACCCAGTGCTTCAAACTTGTAGTTGTCTGGTTTGATGACATCGCTGCACATCAATAAACCACTGGCTCATCAGGAACCTATTTGCTCATGGTATTCAAGTAAGAGTATAAAAGCATCTTTGGGAACACCTTGCCTCTTGTATACGCGAAAGTCTTTCAACGCTGTTTATTTTTTGAGAGTCTTCGTGAAGCTGATCGACGATGTCAGAAAAGGCAGCTATTAGAAGCCAACATTCCGTAAGTCATCTCAGCAGTAAACTTTCTATCCGGTTTGGAAAGCTTGTGAGCAATTTTATTTGAAAAGGTTAAAATTTCTCGTTTCAAAGGTAGGTATTTGCTGTACGCAAAATTGAGCCTCCGCTTTTTGTTTAGTAAGGTTTTTTGTGGTGACTTAATTTTACTACAAAAAGAGTGAGGATTCTTATCTTTTATGCATTTTGAGAAAGTTGTGGATAAAAAAATCGTTTTAAAGCTCTGTGGATAATTTTACGGAAACTCAAGGAAAAAAGTTTCTTTCTCAAACTATACCTTAAGCGCAACAAAATACATCCGTTCATCTTGCGTAAGATTCAAAGAACGGCCCCATAAATCTGAGGTTACCGATTTTAGGGTAAATCCTGACTTTTCCAACAGGTCGATTACTTTTTCCATAGGATAGCATTTTTGCTGATGTTCCTCCACATATTTTCGGAAGAGTCCATTTTTTTCTTCAATAAAAAAAGTAAGTTCCATATTCATCAGAGGATTTTGGGAAAAATCATTCTCCCAAAATAGATAAAGTCCCTCCTCTTTCTGTATCCACTGATGGTTAGCTAAAACATCCGCATAATAATGAGGCGTGCGCAGGTCAAAAATAAAACTCCCCCCAAACTGAAGGACACGATAAATGTTTTCCAAACTTTGTTTTAAAGCTTCTTCATCGGTGAGATAATTTAATGTATCACAAAGGCAAATCACAGCGTCTACCGGCTCTGGCAACTGAATTCCTTCAATATCCATTTCTATTAAAAAAGCCGAGAGATTTTCCTCATATAATCGATCCTGACAAATAGTCAGCATCTCCGGGGAATTATCAATCCCGATCAGCCGATATCCTCTTCGGGCTAAGGGAACCAGCAGATTACCGGTGCCACATCCGGCATCCAGAACCTTACAGGGAACTGCCGCCAACTGCTGCCACTGATGTTCCAAGCACATCACCCAATCTTGATAATCAACATGTGTCATCAATTGGTCATATACTGCTGCTATAGAATGATAGATCATGATTTTTACTGCTCCTGATAGTAAGTAAATTTGGCATCGCCCCAGAGACGTTCCAGATTATAGTATAAACGTTCTTCTTCTTGGAAAACATGAACCACTACGCTACCAAAATCTATCAAAACCCAACGTCCTTCTTTAAATCCCTCAATACGTAAGGGTGGCTCTCCTCCTGCTAAATTTACTTCTTCTTCGATAAATTCACAAATAGCTTGTACCTGATTTAGATTATTTGCGGAACAAATCACAAAATAATCGGTAATTATAGAAATCTCCTGTAAATCCATAATCACCACATTCGTGCCTTTTTTTTTGAGGGCAGCTTGTGCTGCAATCCTTGATAATTCATAGGAAGTCAAAATTTTATCTCCTTTCAAATTTTCCTGATTGATTTTCTACTATCGGATAATTCTTTATACATCAAAATTGAATGGGGATGAATAACCCGGCCATTTTTTGTAAGCTGATTAATGGTGCCTTCTGTCGCGTGTTTTAAAGCCCGATCAAGATCTTGATAAACCTCACCACGGAGCTTTTCAACCCCCGGAAAATCACGATTCGGTTCAACTATATCCGATAAATAAATAATTTTGTCCAGTAAAGAAAGATGAACCCCTCCCACTGTGTGTTTTGCGATAGCATCTAATACTTCCTGATCCTGAATACCCAGCTCCTGTCTTACTAACAGAGCACCCACCGGAGCATGTAATACTACGGGTTGAGCTCGTTCTTCTTCTAATATTTTTATCCCGTTATTTATTGCTATTTCCAATAGTTCTTCCGGAGTATGTTCTCGGGCATAATCATGAAGCATACCCGCCAGCCAGGCTTTTTCCTGATCCGCGCCCCAATGCCCCGCCAGTTTTTGAGCTGTTTCTGCCACTCCTAAGGAATGAAGGTAACGAATAGAGGATAACTTATCCTTAAGCAATGTCTGATATTTTAAATGGATCTCATTTACCTTTTCTACCATAAAAATTCTTTCCACATCCTGATATTACTTTTTTCTTAATCTTTTAGGTTAAATAATTCCATATCAACCAAGGTTTATCCTCCTAAAAGATAAGTAAACCTCCTTTTTTCTCTAAAGGAGGTTAAAACTTTTATTGCTCGCGGGGCTTTGCCTCACTCACCGTAAGGACACGACCGGAAAATTCTCGCCCATTCATCGCTTCAATAATTTTTTCCACATCTTCATCATTCACTTCAACGAAACCAAAGCCTTTGCTGCGTCCGGTTTGTCTATCAGTGATAATTCGACTGTTTACAACCTCTCCATATGCACTAAAGGCTGTTGTTAATTCCTCTGATTTGGTTGACCAGGGCAAATTACCTACATAAAGGGTTCGCATTATTCTTCACCTCACAAGTTACATTTAATACTATTATTTAACTTGGAGAAGAAGAATATACTTAGCGATATAAATCATGCCGGTAAATATATTCTTCTACCGGCTCCGGCAGTAAATACTTGATCGGTCGGCGTTCTGCCACGCGCCTACGAATATCGGTAGAGGAAATCGCCAAAGCAGGCACTTCCATGAAAATGATATTCTGAAAAAATTTTTCCGGTAGTTGGTGCAAATCATCAAAATGATATCCAGGCCGGGTCGCCGCAATAAATTGACAGTGTTCCATGATCTTATCAACATTTTTCCATGTAAGAATTTCTAAAATTGCATCAGCCCCGGTAATGAAATAAAGGTCCACCTCCGGGCCATATTCTTCTAAGAAATGGGATACGGTATCAACAGCATAAGAATACCCCGGACGATCCAATTCCACCCGGGAAATTTGAAAATAAGGGTTGCTTTGCACCGCTAATTCGGTCATTTTATAACGGTGTTCTGCTGAAGTAATTTGCCGTTCCTTTTTATGAGGCGGGCGTCTCGAGGGAACAAAGATAACTTGATCTAGTTTAAACCCACACCGAGCTGCTTCCGCAGTCACTAAATGGCCGTAATGGATAGGATCAAAGGTTCCTCCCATAATGCCGATCACTTTATTCATAATACCGCCTTTTTTCTTGATTGCCGTCATTATAATAAATCCACTTTAAAAAAGCAAAAAGGATATAATAATACAATTACCTGATCCTTCTTAAGGTACTTAAGGCAGTTCAATTTGAGGTTTTTTTTCCGACCTACGAAATAAAAGAATATTCCTGCCAATAACTTGAACTAATTCCGCGTTAATTGCGGAAACGATCTCATTCCCCGCCTCTTTAGGATTCTCATCACTGTTGGACAGGACCCTCACCTTGATTAATTCCCGAGCTTCCAGGGCATCACTCAACTGCTTAATCAAGTTTTCATTTAAACCACCCTTACCGATTTGAAAAATAGGGTCAAGCGCTGTGCCTAATGCACGCAAATACCTACGTTGTTTTCCAGTCAGCATAGTTTACCGACATGTAGTCGGAACCACACCTCCCCATCTAATTAAATATAGGTTATTATACCATACTTTTGGTATTAACCCAATTACTTAATGTCTATTCCCGCTGTTTTCAACCTATTACACTGACAAAATGAAGATGATAAAAAGCAGGTCTAAAAGACCTGCTCTGATTATCCTATTTGTTCAAGATCATTTTGTCGTACCCGACGCCGGTGTTTTTCATATTCTGGGTTACCTTTTTTCCAGCCCTGATCTGTCCTTTCCCGTTCGACGACCACATGTTTCTCCCTAACAAAAAAAATCATTCTTAGATGGGCAATAATACATTGCTTCATTTTGCCTGCAGTTACCACAATCGAAGCAATCCATAGTCCAGCTTTCCTCCGTTCATCAAATAAATAAACAAGAAATAAATTAATCCGAAAAATCAAACTCTAAAGACCCTATTTGTATTACATCTCCTGTCCTTGCTCCTTTCTCTCGTAATGCTTGATCCAAACCCATAAATTTAAAGATACGTTGTAACCTGCGCACCGCCGCTTCATTATTAAAATCGGTCATGGCTACATGTTTCTCCACTTCTTCACCGGAGACCACAAAAATTCCTGCATTATTTTTAAAGATTTTAAATCTTTCTTGGGGGGTTATTTTTACCTGTCTGATTTCCGTTTCCAGCGCTTCAGGAGTTTCTTTTTCTACAGTACGAACCAACTCCCAAGCACGATGAATTAAAGGTTCTAACCCCTGACCAGTAGCGGCAGATATGGGGAAAACCTCATAATGCGATCCGATTCTTGCTTTAAATTGCGCTAACCTTTCTTCCCCACCGGGAAGATCCATTTTATTTACCGCTACAATTTGAGGACGTTGAAACAAATTTTCTTTATATGCCTTTAGCTCTTGATTGATAATGTCAAAATCCTCCCACGGGGTGCGATCAGGCTGCTCAGAAATATCTACCACATGGATTAAAACCTTAGTTCTTTCCAAATGGCGCAAAAAATGATGTCCAAGACCCGCACCGGCGTGTGCCCCTTCAATTAACCCAGGAATATCTGCCCAAACAAAACTTTCCCCTTCCCCTACTCGCACCACGCCTAAGTTCGGGGATAAGGTAGTGAAAGGATAATCGGCAATTTTAGGTTTAGCAGCTGACACGCGGGAAATAAGAGTTGATTTGCCCGCATTGGGAAAGCCCACTAAGCCCACATCTGCCAATAGTTTTAACTCCAGAACTAACCATCTTTCTTTGCCCGGCTCACCTTTTTCGGCAAAATCAGGTACCCGGTTATTGGATGACACAAAACGTGCGTTACCCCGACCCCCGCGACCTCCTTTGGACACAATTACCTTTTGTCCCGCGGAAACGATATCAGCTACAAGCTCATCTGTTTCGGCGTCACGTATTACAGTACCTAAAGGAACTCGCAAGACAATATCTGCACCTTTTTTTCCATGCATGCCTTTGCCCTGTCCATGCTGTCCTCTTTCACCTTTATAGTGCTGCCGATATTTAAAATCGATCAGGGTGCGTAACCCTTCATCAGCTTCAATAATGACATTGCCCCCTTTGCCCCCGTCACCACCACAGGGACCGCCTTCGGGAACGTATTTTTCTCTTCGAAAAGCGACAACGCCGTTGCCTCCATCGCCGCCTTTTACATAGATTTTTGCTCGATCATAAAACATAAATTATTCCTCAATCCCTTATTTTATCTTTATTCTTGGTTCTTTGGTTAGGAATTATTCCAGAAATGATTAAAAGAGTTATCATCAACGGATAGTATTATTTTAGCAGATTCTTCAAACTCATCATACAAAAATTTGGCATCCTTTGCCCCACTTACAAAACAAGGATATTCTGGGCGGTTAGTGCGTGATAAACAAGCACCTTGTTTTCAGATTCTAATACTTCAACTCGACAGCATTCTTGCTTTAAGTAAGCAAGCTCCGGTTGATTATTCCATTCATAAACCATGGTCTCAAGGTCTATCCCATGCGGCAAGCTCATGACCCAAATGTGATGTCCTGTGTCCTCCTGGAAAGCAACCTCCACCTGGTTCTCACCGGCTGGAAAATTCTCATGAAGAAACCCAAGGACGTGATTCAAGAAAATAGACAGGCGATCTGTGATGTTTTCCTGATATCCCTCAAGTGTTGCTAAACTTTGTTCCACCTGAAAGGAGAGCTTGATATCATAATGTTTGCTTTTTTGCAGCACCAGGAGCAATGCTATCACCAAATATGGATTTTTTAGTCTCGTTATTATGCTAATTTCCTGGATCTCCTGATAAATTTCTTTAATATAGGCTATTGCCTTTTCCTCTTTATTTAATTGCAGGTAACCTAAAATTATCTGTAGGTGATTCAAAAAGTCATGTCTATCTTCCCGATAGAGACCTACCACTTCACGACATAAGTTATTTTGGTCCACTTGGGTCCCGCCACCTCCTCATCATTTTATTCTGTGTTTTCGGCCTAATCCCTTTAATTAACTTTCTTTTATCCTCAAAAAAATATGTCATTTCAAAAATCATTGTCTATAAAAAAAGGTTGTTGATATTTATCAACAACCTTTTCGTCCAATTGTAAGTTTTAGATAGCAGCTGTTTCTCCATAAACACTGACTTGCTTTTTCGTTTGGCTTTTCCGCTCAAACTTCACATAACCGTCCGTCTTAGCAAATAAGGTATCATCTTTACCCAATCCAACATTAACTCCCGGGTGGAATTTGGTACCCCTTTGGCGAACAATAATGCTACCTGCCGTAACAAACTGTCCATCAGAACGTTTTAATCCCAAACGTTGCGCTGCACTGTCGCGACCATTCCTTGAACTACCTCCGGCCTTTTTGTGTGCCATCAGATCCCACCTCCTTAAGCTTCAATTTTTTCTACTAATAGTTTTGTAAAGGGCTGACGATGGCCCTGTTTTTTACGAATATTCTTTTTCGGTTTGTATTTGAAAACAGTGATTTTTTTACCTTTACCCTGTCCCAATACCCTAAAGATCACCTTAGCTCCGTCTACAAGGGGGGAGCCAACAGTTAAAGCACCTTCCTTGCTGACTGCTAATACCTTATCGATTTCCACAGTTTGTTCTTCTTCTACATTAAGCTTTTCCACTCTGATTACATCACCTTCGGCTACTTTATATTGCTTGCCGCCGGTTTCAACGATCGCGTACATCTTGCACCTCCTGACGTCAAATACTCGCTCTGTTTTGGTGGTCTCAGACTCTTATACCTTACAAATGCGGTTTCAAAACGTAACAGACTAATTCTAGCATAACCTTTAATTGATGTCAAGGTGCAGAAATGATAATTGCTTTGGCAAAAGTCCGATAAATTTGTGATATCTCCACCAATATTTCCTGACCTATAAAACTTTCCCCTTCGACAATATCAATCACAAATCCATCAATGCGCCCGATCCCATTTCCCTGATAGCCCATATGAGCCTCTTCTACCTTGATTAAAAGTCTTTGTCCGATCTGAACCGGAATCACCTGTTTTGAAACCTCATCCGGGTCATAAGCAGGCCGAATCATGGTTTCGTCCATGCGCATACCGGGCATACCTTTAATAATAATGATTTTTCCGGTCCGTTGTTCTAAATCTTTTAAATTATGACCTCCTGGGCCAATAAGATATGCAGCCACAGAGGGATTCGCTTCCACAAAAATAGCCGATGCACCAGTATCTTCACTCAAAGTCAGGATTTCTTTCTTGGCTGCCAGGGACACAGTTTCCTCTGAGAGGACCTTCCCTTTGCCGTCACAAAAAGGACAGGCCTTCTGTAAGACATGGGACAAGTCCTGTCCAACCTTTTTGCGTGTCATTTCCAACAGACCTAATTGAGTAAACCCTAAAATATTACTTTTGGTTTTATCCTTTTTGATTTCATTTTCTAAGGCTTCCAGCACTAATGTCTTGTGCTGTGGAATTTCCATATCAATAAAATCAATAATAATTATTCCTCCAATATTTCTCACGCGCAGTTGGCGTACGATTTCAACAGTAGCTTCCAGATTTGTCTTCAGTACCGTATCGGAGAGATTCGTGGTACCGACATATTTTCCTGTGTTCACGTCAATAGCCGTTAATGCCTCTGTCTGATCCAGAATCAAATACCCACCGGACTTTAACCAAACCTTTTGTTTCATCGCCTTTGCAATTTGAGCGGGAATTTCATAAATGGAAAATATCTCTTTCTCGTCTTTAATTACAACCCGATTTTTCATCGAGGGTACCGTAAGATCCAGAATATCCAGTATTTTTTCATAGTCTTCCTTAGAACTTACTAAGACACGATCTACATCATCTGTTAAAGTATCCCGGACAATACGTTGAAGCAGTTCCAAATCCTTATGAATCACTTGGGGTGCAGTGCTGCGCAAGGCTTTATTTTGAATCTTTTTCCAGAGATTCATCAGCATTTTCACATCAGAGGCAAGCTCCTCATGAGACATTCCTTCAGCTACGGTGCGTACGATTAACCCCATGCCTTCAGGTTTTACCTCTTCAGCTAAAGCTTTCAAACGCTTTCTTTCCCCTTCGGTGACAATGCGTCGGGAAATCCCAATATACTCCACCGTAGGCATCAACACCAAATATCGGCCTGGCAAGGTCAAATGAGTTGTCACTCGAGCGCCTTTGGTGCCTACCGGTTCTTTGGCAACCTGGACAAGAATCTCCTGCCCCTCTTTTAGCACCTCACCAATGGAATATTGGCAGTGTTCTTGTTCGCTTTCATCATCACCGGTACGCTGAGGCACTGCATCTTCAACATAAAGAAAACTATTTTTCTCCAATCCGATATCCACAAAAGCCGCCTGCATCCCGGGCAAAACATTTTCTACTAAACCCTTGTAGATATTACCGGCAATGCGCCGGTTATTAGTCCGTTCAATATAAATCTCCGCCAATAGATGATCTTCAACTACGGCGACAGCAGTCTCATCTGGCTCAGTTTTAATTAATATCTCTTTATACACGAGAAACACATCCTACAAAGCTTATTTCGTCTGCCAAAGATCGGTCAATTTTGCCCCATCGGTACTTTTTTCGATAAACAATTCGACCCGGGTAATCTCCAGGATTTCACAATCACTCAGGCCTAAAGCATCTACCACTTCTTGGGGCCTGACATTTCCCAAGTTGCCCATACGCAAGTCTGTTTCAAACAGAATCCTTTGAGAGGTCTCCATACGGTAAGTCAAGCTCAAAATTCCCGGTCTGATGTCAAACTCTTTTCTTCTTTTAGGAGAGCTTCTTTCGATAATGATTTCTTGCTGAGCAAAAAGTTCTTTAATTTTTTGGTCCAGTTCCTCCTGGGTTATTGCCTCTTTCATTTGCACCAGAACTTGATAAGAAGCACCATTAACCACTGCCATTAATGATGGGGCATTCTGGGGAATTTCCCGGCATTCCAAAATCTCAATGCCCACAGGGCAATTTTCCTGTATTCTTCTTTGGAATTCCTGAGGAGCCACTGCTTCATCTAATTCTACATCAAAATATTCACAGGTACTGGCTACACCCACCGACTTAGCAGTAGCGAAACCAATTTGAGGGTGGGGGTTAAATCCCTGGGAATAGGTAACAGGCAGCTGAGCCCTCCTCAAAGTTCGCTCCATTACCTTTAACAAATCTAGATGGGAGAGAAATCTGCTCTTCCCTGTGATCGCAAAGCGTGATCGTATGCGCATTATTTTCCTCCCTCTAATAACTTCGGCCAAAGGTCCATTTTAGGACACACACCGCATCCATGGCAGAGATTCTCCCGACAATCCAGGGTGGTGGTTTCTTCCAAGGACTTGTGATACTCTTTCAAAAGCCATTTTTTTGAGACACCGCTAGACAGATGATCCCAAGGTAAGACCTCGTCCTCACCAAAATGGCGATTGGCAAAAAAGGTAGGATCCAATCCACAGGTCGCAAAAGCTTCGATCCACAGATGATATTTAAAATGTTCCGACCAGCCGTCAAATTTACACCCTGATTGCCAAGCCTTCTCCAAAACATCCCCCAGCCTTCGATCGCCACGGGCAAAGGCTGCTTCCAAAAAGCTCACTTCCACATCATGATAGTGAAATGTCACATTTTTCATGGCACGAAGCTTGTTTTTTAAGTAATGCTGTTTTTCCCGCAGTGAGTCTGCCTCTTCCTGTCCTAACCATTGGAAAGGGGTATGAGCTTTAGGCACAAAAGACGAAGCACTGATAGTTACGGAAATAGGTTTTTTTATGCCTTTAGGTTTGACTCTCTGGCCAATGCTTAAGATTTTTGCAGCCAAATCAGCAATACCATCTAAATCTTCATATGTTTCTGTTGGTAGGCCGATCATGAAATAAAGCTTAAGAGACGTCCAGCCTTGGGAAAATGCCGCTGTCGCCGTATCCAGGATATCCTTTTCGGTAACTCCTTTATTAATCACATCTCTAAGACGCTGAGAGCCCGCCTCCGGCGCAAAGGTTAAACCGCTTTTCCGCACCTGTTGTACTTTTTGAGCCAGATCCACAGAAAAAGCGTCCACTCTGAGGGAAGGTAAGGAAATACCTACCTTACGTTCTTGGAAACGGTTTAATAATTCTTTGATTAAAGAATCAATACAAGTATAATCCAGGGAGCTTAAGGATGTAAGAGCGATTTCGTCATAACCGGTACTCCCGATTAAGGTCTGTGCCTGATCAAGCAACTTTTCTACACTTCGTTCTCGCACCGGTCGATAAATTACACCGGCTTGACAAAAACGGCAGCCACGGGAGCAGCCCCTCAAGACTTCCAACATTACCCGATCATGGATAGCTTCGGTATTAGGTACGATGGTCTTTTCGGGAAAGTCTGCTTCCGAAAAATCAGCAATTACTCTTTTGTAGACAGTCTCCGGTACATCTGCTTCCAGCACCTTAACCTCGTGAATCAAGCCATTTTCCAGATAGCAGGGCTGATAAAATTGTGGGACATAAACCCCTTGAATCTGTGCTGCTTTTTTCAAAAATTGATCCTTCTTGAAATTTTCATTCTTACTTTTCTCATCTTTTAACAAATCCATAATTTCCAGCAGCACTTCTTCGCCTTCGCCTAAAACAAATAAATCAATGAAATTCGCTAAAGGCTCCGGATTGTAGGCACAAGGCCCTCCTGCAATAATTAGGGGAAAACGGTTATCCCGATCTTTCGAACGAAGGGGAATCCCTGATAAATCTATCATATTAAGAATATTGGTATAGCTCATTTCATATTGAAGGGTAAATCCTAAGAGATCAAATTCTTTTAAAGGACGATTCGATTCCCAACTAAACAAAGGAATCTGATGGGTGCGCATTAATTCCTCCATATCAACCATAGGAGCAAAGGAGCGTTCCATTAAGTAATCATCCTGTTGGTTAACCACATGATATAAAATGCGTAGCCCTAAATGGGACATGCCGATTTCATACAAATCCGGAAATAGAAAAGCTGATTTAATTCGGCAATTATCCCAATCTTTTTTAATTATATTCCATTCATCACCGATATATTGACTTGGTTTGATAACTTTAGGCAAAATATGTTGTGCAATAAACTCCTGCATTTTTTCCTCCCTATTCCGTTTGACGTCTCAGGCACATTCGATTAAGTGAGGTTTTTAACAGTAGGTGTTTTCTTCATCCTCAACTGTTAGTTACTTAATCCAATCAGTAACCCTTTTATTAATATATTATAGCCAGCTTTTATTTGAATAAGCAATCCGACAAGTGTTTTATGCACTTTAGCATTCAACAAATAAAGAAAATTTTCCTGCTAGCTACCCTTCTTCCCTAAAACTTCTCCTAGGGTAATATCCCCAAAACCTTGGAAAACCATGTTAATCAAGGTTTTCTCCGTGATCATGCCTAATAATTGTCCTTGATAATTTAATACAAATACGAGATGATATTGAAATGGCACCATTCGCAATATGATTTTTTTTAAGGGAACCTGGGGATAGGCGACCAAGATAACTCCCGGTAAAAATCCATCTTCTTTTATTTCTTTTTCCTTCTGGGCCAGATAGCTCATAAAACCAAGCAAAGCCATTTTTTGTTCTTGCTTATTAATAATGAATAAATAAGCTGCAATGATCCACCAATGAAAGTTTGCCCAATTTTGACTTAAGGCCCAGGCCCCATAAATAAAAAAAAATGCGGCACCTATTTGTCCCAAGAAAAAAATCAGTTTGGTTGTTGAATAATAACTGATA
Organism: Dehalobacterium sp.; assembly: GCA_040766325.1. Classification (GTDB taxonomy): domain Bacteria; phylum Bacillota; class Dehalobacteriia; order Dehalobacteriales; family Dehalobacteriaceae; genus Dehalobacterium. The sequence goes on from JAXGQR010000002.1 coordinate 122,476, forward strand.
AGGGAGGACAAAACCCCACGTAGAATACGGCCACCATCAAAAGGCCATATGGGGATCAGGTTAAAACAACCGATGATTAGGGTTGCCTGACACAGAAATAGCCAAGTCTTTTCAGGTCCAAGATCAAAATAGAGAAAAAGTCCAAAAAGACCCGCCAACAAAAAGTTCACACCAGGCCCGGCCAATGCGAGAGTTATTTCTTTTTTTAAACTCCCGCTATAGAGATTTTCTATCCGCGCCACCCCTCCCAAGGGATGCAATTCTATGGTTCTTATCTTTATCCCCCAATACCGGGCAACCATCACATGTCCAAATTCATGAGCAGTCAGAATCAAAAAAACCAGCACAGCCTGGGTTCCAATCCCCAGAATAAAACAAATTATAAATAGCAGGGGTAAGAACTTCGATACCCTGATCCGGATACCGAATACTTGACCTATTCCCATCATATCCCTATCATCAAATGTCGGCTCGGCTGCTGCGCAAATAATCCAAAGGGTCTACCGGTGTACCTTTGACCCGAATCTCAAAATGAATCTCCCCTCGACCTGTTTCTCCAATGGACTCTCCTTGTCTGATTTGTTGATTTTCATTGACCTTGATGTGCGCCAAATTACCATAAATGCTGATCAGCTCCGCGTTATGCTTAATAGTCACTTGATATCCTTGATGCATATCACCGGAGATCTTTTCCACAACCCCGGCCGCCCCGGCCTTCACCGGTTGGGTTTTTTGACCTTTGATATCAATCCCACCATGCCAAAAGCTTTCCTGATTGCCATTATCGGCAGTCCAACCAAAAGCTTGTGTCACAATTCCGGAAACAGGTAAAACCATAGGTTCTAGTAAATTCGCATCACCGGTACTTAGGCTAATTACTTCTTGAATTGCCGGTGTCCAATCATTTTCAGGGGCCAGTGAAGAAACGATGGCATCTCGTGTTATCTCTCCCAAGGAACTCTCTGAATCTATTAGCACCCAAATGAGTATCATAACCCATAAGGAAATTACCAACTGCCAAATCCACTTTTTTCTTATTACTCTGCTCCAAACAAAAAATCTCTGTGCGCGGGATTCTCCATTTATTTTAATAGGCATTCTTATCTCCTCCTGGGTATACAAGTCATATATATATATATTGTTCCAGGAAGAAAGATATGAATAGAATCATTAAAACAGAAGATTTTGTTTGTGGATATTAACGCTTAAGACCAAACCCATAGCGATCATATTGCTTAACATTCCGCTTCCACCGTAAGTTAAAAAAGGCAAAGGAATCCCTGTGACAGGCATAATACCCATCGTCATCCCCGTATTGACAAAGATTTGAAAGGCCAACATAGAAACAACACCGGTGACAATTAAGGTGCCAAACATATCTCGGGCTTCTTTAGCAATGAAAATCATCCTCCAAAATAAAATAAAGTATAGGCCTAAAACTCCAATACCACCTATAAAACCCAACTCCTCACCGATGGTGGAAAAAACGAAATCCGTATGATGTTCAGGTAAAAAATCACCTTGCACTTGGGAGCCCTGCTGATACCCTTTTCCCCAAAACCCCCCTGAACCGATGGCAACCTTGGATTGGATCACATGATAACCGGCTCCTAAAGGATCCATATCCGGATTAACAAAGATTACGAGGCGCAATAACTGATAGGGCTTAAAAGGAAGGGGAATAGGCAAATCCTCCGGTATCTTTTGAAAGCCATCGGAAGAAATAAATAAAATTCCAAAAACAATCAATACTAAAAGAAAAGCAACGAGCAAGATGATGATAATAATTTTGGGATTAGTTCTCCCAATCCATAACATGCCCATAAGAATGGCTAAGAAAACCAGGGAGGTCCCTAAATCAGGTTGTCTGAGGATTAATAAAAAAGGAATCCCTACGTAAACAAAGCAAGGTATCAAATCCCAGATGCTATCTAAGCGTTCCTGTCTTTTGACAAGAAAAGCCGCAAAACTAATAATAATAGCGATTTTGGCCAGCTCCGACGGTTGCAGATCAAAAAGTCCCAAACTAATCCATCTTTGAGCACCCTTAGACTCATAGCCTATGACAAAAACGGCAAGTAACAAGATAATATTACCTACATAAATATAATTGCCAAAGCGTGCTAAGAAAGAATAATCGAAAGTAGAAATTAAAAACATGAGAAACAGACCTACCACTGCCCATAAAAGCTGTCGTTTAACAAAATAGTAGGAATCGTCAAAAACATTGGCAGAGGCGCTACGTAAAACCACTAAGCTAACCAGGATAATGGCTAAAAGACTCACCATAAAAATCCAATCAATATTCTTTAAAAGTCGCGTGTTTAACATAAATATTCAGTATCCTCTAAAGTGATTTCTTTATTTAATTATATGCCTATTGAAAATTCGCCACAAGAGACAAAGTAAAAAAAGGGTTCGACCTCGAACCCGATAATGTTATATGATTACTACTGTTTAAGCCTGACGTCTCATACCTAAAATTGGTATATTAGCCACTAACGCAATGGAATCGTCTTCCGTGGAATTCAACGAAACCTCCAATGATGTCTGATCTATCTCCAAATACTTATTAATTACATCAATCAAATCTTCTTTCAAGCGCTCCATGATTTCAGGAGAAACATTTGATCGATCATGTACTAAAACGAGACGCAAACGATCCTTTGCAATTTTTTTACTGTTTCCGTTTTCTTTACCAAAGAAACGACCTATAAAGTCGCTCAGACTCATCTCCCCACCTCCTCTACGATCTGGTTACAAGTCTTTTTAGTTTTTCGAACCAACTTATACTAGGCTCCAAATCTAGTAAAGGAACCTCTTCTCCCAGAATGCGCCTGGTAATATTACGAAAAGCTGCCCCAGCAAGAGAATTATTGTCCAGAACAACAGGTTCTCCCCGGTTAGTAGATACGACTATCGCTTCGTCATCAGGTACGATACCTAAAATATCTACTGCCAAAATGTCAATCATATCTTCAATGCTCATCATATCTCCCTTTTTTACCATCTGGGGTCTGATTCGATTCACTACCAGTTTCGGATCGTTCAAGCCTGCTGCCTCCAATAGACCAATAATCCGGTCCGCATCCCGAACAGCAGATATCTCAGGGGTAGTAACAACAAAAGCTTTATCTGCTCCGGCAATGGCATTTTTAAAACCTTGCTCTATGCCTGCAGGACAATCTATGATCACAAAATCGAATTCCTTCTTAAGATCCTCGCATAATTTGGCCATCTGTTCTTCCGAAACAGCCGTTTTATCCTTTGTTTGCGCCGCCGGTAAAAGATACAGGCTTTCAAATTTTTTGTCTTTGATCAACCCCTGCTTTAACCGACAATTTCCCTGCACTACATCCACGATATCATAAACAATCCGGTTTTCCAATCCCAAAACTACGTCCAAATTTCTTAATCCGATATCAGTATCCACCATAACTACTTTTTTCCCTAATAAAGCTAAACCTGTCCCAATATTCGCCGTGGCTGTGGTTTTACCTACGCCGCCTTTACCTGAAGTAATTACTAATACTTCTCCCATGAATATACTCCTCCCAAATGTTTAACCGTGCCTGCCATCTCCGGCAGTTAAACTTTATCAATAATGATTCTTCCTTGATGAATCCTGGCTGTCTCAAGAGGCCCCGAATCAATTCTGTTCTCATCAGGTCCTTGAAATAAAACGCCTCCGATGCTTATCTGAATAGGATTTATGTGGAAAGCAGTAATTGTTGCTTTCTGATTACCGGAAGCACCGGCATGAATTACCCCACGCACTGTTCCCGCCACCAATACATGACCTCCGGCAATAATTTCCGCTCCCGGGTTAATATCTCCTAAAACCACCACACTACCCGAATGCTTGATGCTTTGGCCCGATCTCAATGTTTTTTGGATTAACAGCGTATCATCTTCCACTACTCCATCAAACACTTCATGCTCCATGTTATTCCTCCTGCCGTCATGCCGTTCCTCCTTTAACATTATCTACATTCTACACAATCCCATGCAATCCTGCCCACCAGTTAAAGAAAACTTGGATCGCCCTTTCCGACTCTACTCCATACTTTCCGGTAAAGTATCGGGAATAGGTTCCCTCTTTAGGCCAAAATACTCTTCAAAAACCGCCTTTGCGACTAATCCGGAAGAGGATCCACCATGGTATCCATATTCCATCAGTCCTGCAAAGGCAATCTCCGGGTCATCGTATGGTGCAAAAGCTACAAAAACACCATGGTAATCCTTACTCTTATCATCACCCGGCAATCCGGTCTGAGCAGTCCCTGTTTTTGCCGCTACCGCCACGGAAGAAGGAAAATCCTTGAAAAGTGAGTAGGCAGTGCCCCCCGGTTCTGTAACAGCGCGCATAGACTTTTTAATATCCTTAATCATTTGTTCTGAAGCATCAACCTTTCCCACCACTGTAGGCAGAAACTCTGCCAATACGGTTTTGCCATCAGAAGAAATGATCTTATCTACTAAATAAGGTTCCATCCTGTTGCCACCATTGGCTATAGTAGCAACATAATTGGCTAATTGCAGGGGGGTAAAAATATTATAGCCCTGTCCCATAGACATATAATACGTATCATAAATGCGCCAGGTAGATTCCCACCCCGTAAAAGATGCTTCTTTCCATTCCTTACTGGGGAGCAGTCCCGTCGCCTCTCCAGGTAGGTCGATACCCGATAATTGACCTAACCCTAATTCCTGTCCTGTTCGATGAAGTTGATCAATACCAATGCGTTGGCCCATTTCTTGAAAATAGGTATTACAGGAAACAGCCATCGCCTGATAAAGGTTAACATTCCCGTGTGTTCTTGTGCAATTGGCGCGCGGGTTCTTCCAATTGGAAGGTCCACAATAAACCGTATCCAGCGGAGAAACCTTACCTGAAGCCAAGGCAGCTAGTCCGGTCACAGGCTTAAAGGTAGATCCTGGAGGGTAAGTAGCGGCGATAGCTCGATTAAAAGTAGGCTTTAATTGTTCGTCCCAATAATAGGAAACTTTATCCGGAGATAAGCCATTGGCAAAATCATTGGGATTAATAGCAGGAACACTAGCCATAGCTAAAATACCACCGGTTTTTACATCGATTAGAACTGCAGATCCTGCTTTCGCCTTCGGCCTTTGTTTCTGTAGTTTCAGCAAAGTTTCTTCTATTGAGGCTTCCAGCACAGCTTGAAGATTAGCATCCAAAGTAAGCACCAGTGAATTCCCAGGTACCGGATCCTTATGGGACCAGGTACTCACAGGCTGATGCTTGGCATTCACTTCCACTTGATCCGCACCATGCTTTCCTCTTAAGCCAATTTCCTTATTGTTTTGCTCAAAACGTTCGAATGTCTTTTCCAGTCCGGTTTTACCAATCCAGTCATTCCGGCCGTAATTATATTCCTTCAGATTTTCTAATTCTTCCTGGTTGATTAAACCCACCGTTCCGATTATATGACCAGCTAATTCACCCTTGGGATAATGGCGCATGGGCTCTTCCCTAATAACCACCCCTGGGAGCTCTTCTCGCCTTTCTTCAATTCTGGTTACCATTTGAATCCCTTCATCGTATGGCAGGCGCTTAATAACCACCGGCTCATAGCGCCTGCTTTGATCCTCTAAGGACTGGAGAATAGATTCTTGGGTTATTTCAGGATCCTGTAATATTTCTGCCATCAAAGCAGCTACAGATTCCTTATTTTCAATTTCTCCTCCGGTTAATGACACGCTAAAAACAGGCTTACTGGTAGCAAGAACCTCTTTGTTCCGATCATAAATATTTCCGCGCCGCGCAGAAATGGGGATAATACGAAATTTATTTTTGTCGGATAAATGAGCGTAGGTATCGGCTTGAACGATTTGTAATAGAAAAAGTCTTAATCCTAGAACAATAAAGATGGCAATTATTACACCAAAGAATACATTCAATTTTTTTGCGCTATCTCTTTCCTTCAAAAAATTGCCCTCCTTACGAAGTCTACTTCATCGATTTTGCTTAAACCTTTTGCTCGTATAAATCTTAAAAAAGGGCACATATGCAAACAAAGCTATTATGCCCTGATAAAATGCCAGAGCGAGAATCCGCCGCCAGATGTTTTCTTCTGCCAAGATATTCATCCCGATAAGGTTGCCAAAAAAGATAAACAAAAATTCGTGAAGGATGGTTCCGGCAAACAAAGTAACTACCGGGATCAAATAGTTTTCCTTAAAGATCTTAGGTTCCAGCAAACCTGCTAAAAATCCCGTGATCATTTTAACAATGACTGACAGGCCAAGATATTTGCCTGTTATCAGATTTTCGATCAGTCCAACCACAAAACCCGCTTTTAATCCGGTTTTAGGTCCTTCCATCAAAGCAATAAATATGACTAAAATTAACAACAGATCCGGCTTTATTTTCCCGATAAAAAGATTTAAACTGGTCTGAAGCACAATACTCATCAGAATTGCGATAATAAATACTATCTTCCTCACTGCGCGTCAACCTCATTTATCTGTGTTGTCAAGACCAGCACTTCCTCCAAATGCTCAAAATCAACAAAGGGTTTGACCTGAGCCTGCTTCATTAGACCATTAGGCTCCACTATGATTTCTGTAATAAACCCGATGCGCAAGCCGGCTGGAAAAACCCCTCCTAAGCCGGAAGTCAACACAAGCTGATTTTCCCGCACCTCTGCATCATGGGGAAGATGCACCATTCTTAAGTATTCTTCGGAACCGGTTCCTTCAATAATGCCCGAGGCCCTGGACAATTGTACCAAGGCACCTGTTGCACAATCCCGATCGAGAAGAAGCAGTACCTCTGCTGTATTTTTAGACACAGAAATAATTCGCCCTACCAAACCATCATAATTGATGACAACCATATCTTTTTTCAGACCATCACTGCTTCCCCGGTCAATGATAATTGAATGGTACCAATTGTTTATATCACGCCCAATCACATTGGCCGCAGTCATCTGCCATTGCTGCGCCATATCTTCCTTCATCACCAAAAGCTTCTTCAGGCGTACATTCTCCAATTGTTCCTCTCTCAAGAGATCAATTTCCTTGGTTAATTCAGCTACTTTTTTTTGGAGATCATCCCGTTCCTTTATCAATTCACCGTATCCGGTAAAATACCCGGTTATTCCTGCAATCTTATTAAAAACCGTTGTAGCCCCGCTTTCTAGCGGGGCTAATATGTCGCGTAGCCAAATTTCCACGAAAGTAAGGTTATCTCTCTCCAATCCTGAATAATAAGCAAAACTTAATAGCAGCGAAATCATGATAATAAGAATCAGCCATTTGCCCTTTTTCCAAATCCTGGGCAAATTCATCACGTCCTTTATCTCCGAGTCTTAGGCGAAATCAATACCCGGCGCAATACATTTATATTTTCTAATACCTTGCCACTTCCTATTACTACAGCCCAATGGGGTTCTTCTGCAATATGCACCGGCATACCTGTTTCCAAGGATACCAAACGATCAAGACCATCTAGCAAAGATCCTCCTCCGGCAAGCATTATTCCCCGATCCATAATATCCGATGCTAATTCCGGTGGAGCCTGCTCTAAACAAACCTTAATACCATCAATAATACTGGCTACAGGCTCTGCTAAGGCACTGTGTACCTCTCCGGCAGAAATGGTGATCGTCTTAGGAAGGCCACTAACTAAATCTCTACCGCGCACATCAAATATTTTACCACGGGAAAGATCTTCTTCCAAGTAGGCAGAACCAATTTCCATCTTTATTTCTTCGGCAGTACGCTCACCGATAGCCAAATTATAATTGCGTTTCACATGATGAATGATGGCTTCATCCATTTCATCTCCCGCTACGCGGATGGATTTAACGGCAACAATGCCCCCTAAGGAAATAATAGCAATCTCTGTCGTACCGCCACCAATATCGACAATCATACTCCCCGTTGGCTCAGATACCGGCAGACCGGCACCTATAGCTGCTGCCATTGGTTCTTCTATTAAATATGCTTCCTTAGCGCCGGCAGATAAAGCCGCTTCTCTTACAGCTCTTTCTTCAACGGCGGTAACCCCGGAAGGCACGGAAACTACAACCCGAGGTCGAATTAAGGGGCTTTTCGATTTTAAGGCCTTTAAAATAAAGTATTTCAACATACTTTGTGTAACATCAAAATTGGCAATCACGCCATCTCGCATGGGACGAATGGCGATGATATTTCCCGGTGTTCTGCCAATCATCTTTTTTGCCTCTTCGCCCACGGCCAAAACTTGCCCACTATCTTTTTGAATCGCTACCACAGAAGGCTCATTTAAAATGACTCCCTTTCCTTTTACATGAACCAGGGTATTTGCCGTTCCTAAATCTATTCCTACATCTCTCGCAAAAAGCATAAGTCTCACATCCTATTGTGCATATTTAAGGTATCAATTCCAAGCTCTGGTTATAAGTAATGCCTATTGCACCGCTTCAAAAGCAGGGAAGGGGGCGGTTTGTTATCAGATTAAAAAAGGATCAATATATTTTATAATAAATTGATCTCAAATCGAGCCAAAATTTTGCTTAATCTTTGCAACGGCAAACCAACAACATTAAAATAATCTCCTTCGATGCGCTCTACCAGAAGGGCTCCTTTCCCTTGAATTCCATAGCCTCCGGCTTTATCAAATGATTCACCCCAGTTAACATAGGACCGCACTTCGGCCATGGATAACTCTCTAATAGTAACGAGGGTTTCTTCAGCATCGACAATCCAGTCCCCTTTTGGTTGTTCTAACACAGCAATTCCTGTAATAACCCGATGAGTACGACCGCTTAAAGATAAGATCATCTCCACTGCTTGGTTAAAATCTTTCGGTTTCCCATAAATCCGATCATCCAGGACGACCACGGTGTCGGCACCGATAATAATCCCATCTAACAACTTATTCGCTGCTGCCTGCGTTTTTCTAAGGGCCAATTGCCGGGCTAATGATTCTGCCGGCAAATTTTTGTCGCAAGTTTCATTAATTTTACTAATAATCACTTCTGGGTGAATCCCTACCTGCTCTAGTAACTGAAGTCGCCTGGGAGACGCGGAAGCAAGAAAAATTGCTTTCCTCAATCTAAAATCATCCTCCTATAGTTCAATTAAGTGCAGCAAAATGACAATGATACAGAAAACGTCTTTGTTTTAATCAAAGACGTTTTTCCCAAAGCAACCTTATATGCTCAACTTAAAGGTAAGAACCTCTAGATTAACAGCTAAATCAACGTTTCTTACCTCCACATCTTCAGGCACGATGATTGCCCGGGGTGCAAAGTTAAGAATTGCCTTGACTCCATATTTTACCATAAGGTTAACAGTTTCTTGGGCAAAGCTGCTTGGTACGGCAACAATCCCCATTTTTACTTCGTTCTCTTCGATTACCTGCTCTAATTTCTCCAGCGGTTGGATGTCAATGTCACCCACTTTTTGCCCCTGTTTATTGATATCATTGTCAAAAACACCCACGATTCTGAAACCTCGTTCGTTAAAACCTCGATACAAACACAAGGCTCTCCCTAAGTTACCTGCCCCTATTAGAATGACAGGCCATTCATTATTCAATCCTAATATTTTGAGAATATGATGATGTAAATCCTTTACATTATAACCTACTCCTCTGGTGCCAAATTCCCCAAAGTAGGCTAAATCCTTACGAACTTGAGCGGAACTTACACCTACTCCCTCTGCAATTTCCCCGGAAGAGGTGGTCACAATTCCCATTAGGTCTAAGCGAGCCAAGTGACGGGAATATACTGATAACCTCATAATCGAAGCTTCGGGAATCTTTTGAATTTTCAATAGGTTACCCTCCTGGCTTCATAAAAAATTGTTTTTTGTTTATTATCTAAGACGTTCATTAAATTGATTTTCTACAAAGAACGTGAAATTCCTCTATTTTATTTTTTCTTTTGTGAATTATTTTACATCCAAATCCGGGAAAATTAAATGAGCTCTCGCTTCCGATACCATATAAATTGATCCTGTGATCACAAGCATTTCATCTCTAGCGGTTAAGTCTAGTGCCTTATCCACAGCTTGACCGATATTCTCTACCACCTCTACTTGGTCCACAAAAGCCTTGACGAATTCAACTAACTGCTCCCAAGATCCTGCTCGCGGATTATTCGGCTTGGTAACTACAACCTTTTCTGCCAGAGGAGCAATTTCTGCAACCACTTTTTCTCTTTCCTTATCAGCCAGCATTCCTAAAAGAAGCACCTTCTTCTTATCCGGCCAATATTCTTTTAACGCTTGAACCAAGGTCTTGATCCCATGATGATTATGGGCCGCATCAATTAGCACCAATGGATTCTGCCGTACTGTTTCCAAACGGCAGGGCCAACTTGCCTGCTTCAATCCTTCTCTGATCATTGATTCTTCGATTCCTAATTTTACTGCCGCTGCTACTGCCAGGGCGGCATTTTTTAACTGATGATCTCCCCGAAGGGTAATTTTTAAATCATTGTATGATTTTCCTTGAACGCTACAGTGAAAACTTTGACCTTCTTCAGTTCGGGAGAGTGCTTCTACCCAAAAATCTCGACCATATTCCCAAAAGGGTGCTTGCTCCTTCTCGGCTTTTTCCCTTAAAACCTTGAGCACAGTCGGGTTATCTGCAGCTGTAATCACATCCCGCCGGTATTTAATGATACCGGCTTTCACAGAAGAAATTTCTTCTAAGGTATTACCTAAATAATCCATATGATCCATGGCCACGTTGGTGATGATGGAAATTCGGGGCATAATCACATTTGTAGAATCTATCGTACCGCCTAAACCCACCTCCATAATCGCCAATTCCACTTCTTTTTGGGCAAAATAGAGTAATGCTAAAGCAGTACTTACTTCAAATTCTGTGGGATGCTCCAAACCCTCCTGAACCATCTGATCTAAATGAACTCGTAATTCAGTAAGCAGTCGGGCAATATCATTTTCCCCAATTTCTACTCCATTGATTCTGATTCTCTCCGTATAAGAATGGATGTGGGGAGAGGTAAATAACCCCACACGCATTCCCGACTGCTGTAAAATAGAAGCCAACATGGCAGAGGTAGATCCTTTTCCATTGGTGCCTCCCACATGAATAAAACTTACCTTTTTTTCCGGATTACCTAAACGGGCGAGCAAATTCTGAATACGACCTAACCCTAAATTAATCCCAAAAGTCGTCATATTCTTTAGGTACTCCATTGCTTCCAAATATTCCATAAATTACTCCTTTTTTTCTGCTTAACCCCGCAGCTGCGCCAATCGTTCTAGCAGTGCTTCTTTTTTTGATTGATACTGATCTAACTTCGTCTTTTCCTTGGCCACCACTTCCGCCGGAGCCTTGGACAAAAAGCCCTGGTTGTTTAGCTTGCCTGTCAAACGAGCCAGCTCTTTGTCCATATTGCCGATTTCCTTCTCCAACCGAGAGATTTCTTTATCGAAATCTATTAAATCTTTAAGAGGAAGGAAAATTTGTACATCTTGGACCACGGAGGCGGCAGCTTGTTCCGGTTTTTTTGTATCCAGACCAAAAAATTCAATTTTTTCACCTTGGCAGAGGCCTTGGATATAATCTTGGCCTGTTTTTAAAATCTCCTCACTCTTCTTGCCTGCCAATAAAATAATCGTAATTTTCTTACCTAAAGGAACATTCATTTCTGCCCGGATATTTCGGATAGAGCGGATTACGTCCATAATCAAATCCATCTGTTCCCTTTCCTCAGGAAATGTAGCCATTTGATTTGCCTGGGGCCAATTTGATCTCATCACAGAACCCGATCTCTCGGGGAGATGATGATAAATCTCTTCCGTTATATAGGGCATAAAGGGGTGAAGTAGTTGCATAATACCACCTAAAACCTGAGTTAAAACATACTGAGCCGTGTGCTTTTCCACCCCGGTTTCTTTATAAAGTCTCAATTTAGCCAATTCAATATACCAATCACAGAATTCATTCCAGATAAACTCATATAAAGAACGGGCTGCTTCCCCTAATTCATATTTTTCTAAATTACGCGTTACCTCTAAAATAGTAATACGATATCGTTCTAAAATCCATTTATCAGCCAAATTTAGATTTATCTCGGAGGCTGCAGATTGATAATCCGTCAAATTCATCATCACGAAACGAGAAGCATTCCAAATCTTATTGGCAAAGTTGCGCGCTGCTTCCAGTCTCTCTTCCTGAAAACGCAAATCATTCCCCGGTGTATTCCCGGTAATCAGCATAAATCTCAAGGTATCCGCACCATACTTGTCAATGATCTCCAAAGGATCAATCCCGTTGCCCAAAGATTTACTCATCTTTCGACCTAAGGAATCAAGGACCAGACCATGAATAAAGACTTCCTTAAAGGGTTCCTCCTCCATAAATTCCAAGCCCATAAAAATCATGCGTGCTACCCAGAAAAAGATAATATCTCTTCCCGTAACCAAAACGCTTGTAGGATAAAAATAAGATAATTCTTTTGTTTTTTCCGGCCATCCTAAGGTTGAAAAAGGCCACAAGGCGGAACTAAACCAAGTATCCAATACATCCGGATCTTGTTCTAAATTGCCGCTGCCGCACTTGGGGCAAGAAGCAGGAACATCTTTCCGGCAAATTACTTCACCGCAATCTTGACAATACCAAACAGGTATGCGATGTCCCCACCACAGCTGACGGGAAATACACCAATCTCTAATATTCTCCAACCAGCCTAGATATATTTTGGTAAATCTTCCTGGAACAAAACGAATCTCGCCATCTAAAACGGCCTTAATCGCAGGCTCCGCCAGAGGCTTCATTTTAACAAACCATTGAGGAGAAATCAGTGGTTCAATGATCGTATCGCAGCGATAACATTCGCCCACATTATGGGGATGCTCCTCAATTTTTATGAGTAAACCTGCCTCCTCCAAGTCGGCCACAACATTCTGCCGACATTGATAGCGATCCTGTCCTTGATATTTGCCCGCATCAGCACTCATCTTCGCATCTTTATCAATAACCGTCACTTGAGGCAAATGATGACGCAAACCCATATCAAAGTCATTTGGATCATGAGCCGGAGTGATTTTAACAGCCCCAGTACCGAAGGATGGATCCACATACTCATCGGCAATAATAGGAATCTCCCGATTAACAAGAGGTAAAATGACAGTCAGACCCACAAAATCTCGATATCTTTCGTCCTCAGGGTTCACCGCTACAGCCGTATCCCCTAACAAAGTTTCCGGGCGAGTCGTCGCGATGGGAATATATGATGTACTATCCTTAATGGGATAATTAATATAATAAAGTTTACCTTCTTTTTCCCGATGCTCCACTTCAATATCAGATATTGTAGTCTGGCACTTGGGACACCAGTTAATAATATAACTACCCCGGTAAATTAAGCCTTTTTCAAATAGTTTAACGAAGACCTCCTGAACTGCCCGGGAACAACCTTCATCCATCGTAAACCTCTCCCGTTCCCAATCACAGGAAGATCCTAATAAACGCAATTGCTTCGTAATCGATCATGGTAACGTTCTTTCCATTCCCAAACCTTCTCGAGAAACTTTTCTCGCCCCAAATCATATTTACTCACGCCATCTTTTGCCAGGTTCTCCTCTACTTTAGCCTGAGTAGCAATTCCAGCATGATCGGTGCCAGGAAGCCAGAGGGTACTATAGCCTTGCATCCGTCGCCAACGGGTAATAATATCCTGGAGGGTATTATCCAAAGCATGTCCCATATGCAATTGACCGGTCACATTAGGTGGGGGCATCACAATAGAAAAAGGTTCCTTGTCGGGATCTACCTCATCGTGAAAAAAATGGTTTTCTTCCCAAAACCGGTACCATTTATCTTCCACCAGCTTAGGGTCATAGGTTGTCGAAATATTTTTCATTTCCGGCACGTTTTCTCCTCCTTAAATTAAAAAACCCTCTCATCCATAAGGACGAAAGGGTTCCTTTCGTGGTACCACCTTAATTTATCAACCGAATTGTAACGGTTTACTTCTCTTGTGCGATAACGGGCTCACCCGGACAGATCTAATATCCCTTCAATCTATCGATTCAGGGACGACCTTCCCGAAATCCTTTATAAAAGTCTTACAGCCAAGGACTCTTTTCTCTGACAATAAAGGTAATCCGGTACTCCTTCCCTTCTTAACCGATTTCCATATTTACTTGACATTATACTACCGAATTAAAAAACAACTGTCAATCTTTTTGCAAATTTTCTCCTGGCGTCACTTTAAAATGGGCATCCATGAGATTTCTAGCAACAGTATAGGGATCTAGCTCCCGACGAAATATTTTTTCAACTAGGATATCTATTTCCCCCAAATCCTCCATGAAACGCAAAATTTGTTTTTTTAAATTATGCTCCACAATCTCTCGCAATTCTTCTTTTAAACGTTTTTTCTGCAACTGTTCCAGAATGCCTGATGTCTCAATATAAGTGCGGTGCTCCAAAACCTTAGTCCATACTTCCTTAACACCTGCACCGGTAAGGGATATGGTCTGAAGCACAGGGGGTCTCCAGGGGCTTTCTTCCTTCATATCCAGCATCGCCTCTACTTCCGCCTGGACTCGGTCTGCATCACGCAAATCAGCTTTATTGATGACAAAAATATCTGCTATTTCCATAATCCCCGCCTTAATGGTCTGAATGGCGTCCCCCGCACCGGGAGTTAATACTACTATGGTGGAATGGGCAAGATGCATAATATCTAATTCTGATTGTCCCACCCCTACCGTTTCAATAATGATAATATCTTTTTTCATCGCATCCAAAACTTTAACCGCTTCATTGGTAGCATGAGATAGTCCCCCCAGACTGCCTCTGGTTCCCATACTACGAATAAAAATTTCCGGATCCACCGAATGGCTTTGCATCCGAATGCGATCTCCTAAAATGGCACCACCGGAAAAGGGGCTGGTAGGGTCAATGGCAATAATGGCCACAGATAGTCCCGCACTACGAATTTCCTTAACCAGCTTATCGGTAAAAGAGCTTTTTCCTGCGCCGGGCGACCCGGTAATACCAATAATATAGGCATGCCCGGTATGAGGGTATATCTCACACATAAGACTGTTTTTCTGCGGATCATTATTTTCAATCATGGTGATGATGCGGGCAGCGGCCCTTTGATCACCCTTGAGCAGTCTTTCTACCAACTTGTCCTTATCCATCTAACCACCTCTGTTTTCTTTCTCCTCTATTCCTTTTATTTATAAAATAACTAACATTAATACCCAAATTTTAAATCTTATCTTCTCAAACCGCTCACAATAATTTTTATTAAAAAGATGCCGTAGATTGGGTTGCCTTTCTATAGCAATTGTTCAATGCGTTGGAGCAGTTTTTCTTTTCCTTCTCCTGTTTGGGCGGAAAAAACTACAATTTCCTCATCCTTGACGCCTAACTTCTCTTTGATCAACTTGATATTTTTAGCCCGTTGATTTCTGCTGATTTTATCAGCTTTCGTAGCCACTACAAGGCGTGGGAATTTTTTGTAATCCAACCATTCCATCATTTGCACATCTTGCTCCGAGGGAGGATGTCTAATATCAACCAACTGCCAGATTTCTTTTAAAACGGTTCTCTGCTCAAAATAAGCATTAATCATCTTGCCCCACTGCTCTCTGGTATCATGGGAAACGCGTGCAAATCCATAACCTGGTAAATCGACAAAATACCAGGCATCATTAATTCTATAAAAATTAATAGTTTGTGTTTTCCCCGGTTGGGAGCTGGTTCGTGCCAGACCTCGCCTGTTAATTAAAGTATTAATCAGAGAAGATTTCCCTACATTAGACCTCCCCGCCAAGGCAATTTCAGGTAATTGAGCCACCGGATATTGATCCGGTTTCACTGCGCTTAATACGTATTCAGATTTTGTGATTTTAAGCATCAGGATTTTCTTTCTCTTTCTGACTTGCTTCCGGGGAGGGTTTTCCCTCTAATAACGCAATGGATAACACTTCTGTCATGGTTTCCACCAATTCAAATTTAAGTTTGCGGCTGACATTAGCGGGGATATCTTCCAAATCCTTTTTGTTCTCTTTGGGTAAGATGATAACTTTACAGCCGGCCCGGTGGGCAGCCAAAACCTTTTCTTTTATACCACCTACAGGAAGGACTCGACCGCGCAGGGTGATTTCCCCGGTCATCGCCACGTCCTGGCGCACTTTGCGTTTGCTTAATTCCGAAGCGATAGCAGTCGCCATGGTCACACCGGCAGAAGGACCATCCTTTGGAATCGCTCCTTCGGGAACATGGACATGAACATCCGTATTTTCATAAAAATCATCCGCAATCCCCAGTTCTTTAGCAATAGAACGAATATAGGTAAATCCCGCTTGTGCCGACTCCTTCATCACATCTCCCAATTGTCCTGTAAGAGCAAGGCGGCCTTTCCCTGGATGTGATTGCACTTCAACGGTTAAGACATCGCCTCCCACTTCTGTCCAGGCAAGCCCCGTAACCACCCCAATTTGATCTTCCTTTTCTGCCAAGCCAAAACGGTATTTAGGACTGCCTAAATATTGACTGATATTTTGGGCAGTAATCTTCGCCACTTCAGTTTTTTTAGCTACAATATCTCGAGCGACCTTGCGGCACAGGGTAGCAACGGTCCGTTCTAAATTGCGCACACCGGCTTCCCGGGTATATTCTCGAATAATCGAACGAATAGCATTTTCTGAAACAGATATTTGGTCTTCATTTAAACCATGCTCTCCAATTTGCTTTGGTAAAAGATACTTTGTTGCAATATTTAGTTTTTCTTCCTCGGTGTAGCCTGAAATCCGGATAATCTCCATCCGATCCAATAAAGGACGGGGAATATTATATTCTACGTTGGCTGTTGTAATAAACATCACCTTAGACAGATCAAAGGGAGCTTCAATATAGTGATCACTAAAGGTTGAGTTTTGTTCCGGATCCAATACCTCTAAAAGAGCCGAAGTAGGATCACCTCGAAAGTCGAAAGCCATTTTATCAATTTCATCCAGCAGAAAAACAGGATTTTTGGAACCGGCAATTTTTATATTCTGGATGATCCGTCCCGGCATCGATCCCACATAAGTACGGCGGTGTCCGCGAATTTCTGCCTCGTCTCGCACTCCTCCTAAAGACATCCGAGTAAACTTGCGTTCTAACGCCCGGGCAATAGATTTGGCCAAGGATGTTTTTCCTGTACCGGGAGGACCTACAAAACAAAGAATCGGCCCTTTCATTTTTTTTGCTAATTGGCGAATGGAGAGATATTCAATAATTCTTTCTTTGACCTTTGTCAATCCATAATGATCTTCATTAAGAATCTCTTCTGCTAATTTAATATCCAAACGATCCTTTGTCTCTTTATTCCAGGGAAGATCTAAAAGCCAGTCCAAATAATTGCGCACCACCATTGCTTCAGCAACCATGGGTGGCATTCTCTCCAGCCGATCTAATTCCCGTAAAGCTCTTTCATTTATTTCCTTAGGGAATCGGGCCTTTTTGATGCGCTCTCTTAATTCATCTACCTCTGCAACCCGGTCTTCTTTTTCTCCTAATTCCTGCTGAATCGCTTTAAGCTGTTCACGCAGATAGTATTCCTTTTGGGTCTTTTCCATCTGCTTACGTACCCTAAGGTTAATCTTCCGCTCCAGTTCTAAAATTTCCATTTCTTTGGCCAAGATTGTACACAAATCTTCCAAACGTTTTTTAATGGAAATCGCCTCTAAAATTCTTTGGCGGTCGGAAAGCTTAAGATTTAGATGGGAAGCAACTACATCGGCTAACCGGCCCGGTTCTTCAATGGTAATAACAGAAATCACTGTTTCCGGCGTCACCTTTTTGCTCATTTTTACAAATTGTTCAAACTGATTAACTAAATTGCGCATTAAGGCTTCCGCTTCCGGATCACCCTTAGGCAATTGATCCTCTTCTTTTTTTATTGCTACCTTAAGATAAGGATCGTGAGCGAGGTATTTCTCTACCTTGCCCCGGTAAAGGCCTTCAACTAAAACACGAACCGTTCCTCCTGGTAATTTAAGCAGCTGTTTTACTTCAGCCACCGTTCCAATCTCATAAATGTCGTTTTCTTCAGGTTCATCTGTATGGGCTTCTTTTTGCATCGCCAGAAAGATTTCTCTTTTATCCAGCATTGCCTCATCAATAGCATTAATAGATTTTTCCCGTCCCACATCCAAATGAACAATCATATATGGAAAAACCAGTACTCCCCGTAAGGGAAGCATCGGCATTTCACTAATCATTCCAGTCTCATTAACCAAAAAGTTCACCCCCGTATGATTAGTCATAAAGAATATTTACCATATTCTACTCTATAAACTGATTTCCTGCAAATATTGTTTATAGCTTCCGGAATTTAGACCATCTTTCCCGGAGGCGGAAATCCGTTTTTTCTCTACAACGTTTTTTGTTAACGCGAAAGCTAAAACCTCAGCAATATTTTCTACTCCAATGACTTGAAAGTCCTTATTATTTTGAAAGGATTGTTGCCAGTTTTCTTTCGGTATCAGAACCTTTTTGGCTCCAGCCTGACGAGCGGCTTCCACCTTTGCAACAACGCCCCCAACGGGCTTTACCAATCCCCGGATGGAAACCTCTCCCGTCATAGCCACTTCATTATCCACCGGTATTCCTGTTATGGCAGAGTAAATAGCTGTTGCGATAGCAATACCTGCGGATGGCCCATCGATGGGTATCCCTCCGGGAAAATTAATATGAATGTTAAAATTTTTTGCTTCTAGTTGCAAATTATTTCTTAAAACTGTGAGAACATTTTCCACTGATCCTTTGACCAGACTTTTACGGCGCATCTTTTTACTGCCGCTTCCCATTTCTTCTTCATCTACTACCCCGGTGACAATAATTTGGCCTTGACCTGTCTCAACAGGATGAACGGTTGTTTCAAGTTCTAAAAGCATGCCAATATTAGGTCCGGCTACAGCCAATCCATTGACACACCCCACCAAAGGCTTAAAGGGCACCTTGGGTTCCTGTCGCGGTACATACTGACCATTCTTTATTACCCACTCGATATCTTGGAGTATAACATCTTTTCTTCCTTCGGTAAGAGCAATACCTGCGGCAATTTGAACAATATTCACAGCCTCCCGCCCATTACTTGCATATTTGGCCACCACACGGACGGCAGATTCATCAATATGCAATCCAACTTTTTTTACTGCATTTTCCGTAATGATCTTAATCTCATCATTTAATAATGGTCGAAAAAAAATTTCCAAACATCTAGAGCGAATCGCGGGAGGGATTTCCTCTGGCGTGCGCGTAGTAGCTGCTACAAGCCGGAAATCCGCCGGTAACCCATTTTGGAAGATATCATGAATGTGACTTGGAATGTGGCTATCTTCTGAGCTATAATACGCGCTTTCTAGTATAACCTTACGATCTTCCAGTACCTTTAATAGTTTATTAATCTGAATGGAGTGAAGTTCCCCAATTTCATCAATAAAGAGAATTCCCCCATGAGCCTTGGTCACGGCACCTTGTTTAGGCTGAGGAATTCCTGCCATGCCCATAGCTCCTGCTCCTTGGTAAATGGGGTCATGGACGGAACCGATTAAAGGATCGGCAATTCCCCTCTCATCAAATCGTGCTGTTGCCCCATCCAATTCCACAAACTTGGCATCCGCCGCAAAAGGTGAATCTGAACATTTTTTGGCTTCATCTAAAACCAGCCGAGCAGCAGCAGTTTTCCCGATCCCCGGGGGGCCGTAAATGATAATATGTTGAGGATTAGGCCCACACAAAGCAGCTCTTAGAGCCTTTAATCCATCTTCCTGACCGACAATTTCACTAAAATTCGTGGGCCGCGTCTTTTCTGTCAAGGGCATCGTTAAAGAAATGCTCCGCAATTTTTTTAACTTTTCCATTTCTTTTTTTGATTCTTGTTCTAATGCTACTTTGTTTCCTTGCTGACCTTTTAGCAGATTCCAAAAATATAGACCAATCACAATGATGAAAAAAATCTGCACAAATCCCAAAATTTGATTCAAAGTTTAACACCTCTTTTCCATGTCTTAGCTTATTATTGACACAGAAAAGAAAAAGTACCCATGATCATGGGTACTTTTTGCATATAATTTGTTATTAAGCGGTAGCTTCATTTTCCTTATCTTTCTCACCAGTTAACAAAAGAGGTGATTCTTTTTTATCAACCACTTCTTTGTTAATCACACATTTAGTCACATCTTTTCGGGAAGGGATATCATACATAACATCAAGCATCATATCCTCAATGATAGATCGCAATCCCCGAGCTCCGGTATTTCTCTTGATGGCTTCCCTGGCAATATACTGCAACGCTTCTTCATTAAATTCTAATTCTACCTCATCCATCTCGAATAATTTTTGATATTGTTTAACCAAAGCATTCCGCGGTTCCGTTAAAATACGCACTAAAGCAGTTTCATCTAAAGCGTCTAAGGTTACAATAATAGGCAACCGTCCTACGAACTCGGGAATTAAGCCATATCTTAAAAGATCCTCAGGTAAAATTTGTGACAGGATCTCGCCAATATTTTTATTCTGTTTACTTTTAATTTCTGCTCCGAAGCCTAAGGTTTTAGAACCGGTTCTATTTTGAATAATTTTATCAATACCGTCAAAAGCACCACCACAAATAAATAAAATGTTTGTGGTGTCTAATTGAATAAATTCCTGATGGGGATGTTTTCGCCCACCTTGAGGAGGAACACTGGCAACGGTACCTTCCAGTATTTTTAACAGAGCTTGTTGTACTCCTTCTCCGGATACATCTCGCGTAATGGAGGGATTTTCCGATTTGCGCGCGATCTTATCGATTTCATCGATATATACAATACCCTTCTCTGCTTTTTCTACATCATAGTCAGCAGCCTGAATTAATTTTAAAAGAATATTTTCCACATCTTCGCCTACATATCCGGCCTCTGTAAGAGAGGTGGCATCTGCAATGGCAAAAGGTACGTTTAGCAACCGCGCCAAAGTTTGCGCTAGTAAAGTTTTCCCGCTTCCCGTTGGTCCGATCATCACGATGTTGCTCTTCTGCAATTCCACATCGTCGATCTTATTTCCCAAATTAACACGCTTATAATGATTATAAACGGCAACAGACAAAGATTTCTTTGCCTTCTCCTGACCAATTACATATTGATCTAAAATATTCATAATTTCCTGGGGTTTGGGAACCTCTCCCATATCAAGATTCAAGTCCTCGCCCAGTTCCTCTTCAATGATTTCATTACACAATTCAATACATTCATCACAGATATATACACCGGGTCCTGCAACTAGTTTTTTAACTTGGTCCTGAAGTTTTCCACAAAAGGAACATTTTAGTTGTCCTCTGTCATCAGTATATTTATACATAATTCACCTCTCTATACCTACTTCTCAACCGGTGCTCTTTTCGAAATCACTTCATCAATCAGTCCATATTCTTTAGCCTCGATGGGATTCATAAAGAAATCCCGATCCGTGTCCTTGGCTATTTTTTCCAATGACTGTCCAGTTCTTTCAGATAAGATCCTATTCAATTCGTCGCGAATACGTAAGATTCTCTTAGCATGAATTTCAATATCCACCGCCTGCCCTTGGGTACCTCCTAAGGGTTGGTGGATCATAATTTCGCTGTTAGGAAGGGCAAATCGCTTCCCTTTGGCACCGGCTGCCAAGAGGAAAGCACCCATACTGGCTGCCATACCAATACAAATAGTAGAAACATCAGGTCGTACCAGTTGCATCGTATCATAGATTGCCATACCGGCAGTTATGGATCCACCTGGACTATTAATATAAAGATGAATATCTTTATCAGGATCTTCAGCTTCCAAAAATAACATTTGGGCAATGATTAAATTCGCCACATAATCATCTACCTGACTACCCAAAAAAATGATGCGATCTTTTAAGAGACGGGAATAAATATCATAAGCCCGCTCTCCCCTATTTGTCTGTTCAACAACCATTGGCACCAATGTACTCATCTTTTCCACCTCTCCTTGCTTTAAACAATATGTTTTTTATACCCACAATAGAAGTAATTTATGCAATTTCATTCTGTTCAACCAAATAGTTTGCTGCCTTGGTCATGGTAATACTTGCTTTTAGCATATCTAATTGTCCGGAAGAAATCAAGGCTGATTTGATCATATCGATAGGCTGATTATATTGCTTGGCCATTTTTTCTAACTCCTGGTTTATTTCTTCTTCAGAAACCTCAAGCTCATTCTCTTTGGCAATTTGTTCTAAAACCAGATCGGCTTTTACCGTCCGTTCTGCTTGGGGGCGGTATTGTTCACTTAGTTGTTCCATGCTGGTGTTAGTAAATTGACAATATTGCTCTAACTGCAATCCTTGTCGGCTTAAATTATCATTTAATTCACTAATCATGTTTTGAATACGTCGATTGATCATCACTTCTGGAATTTCAACTGTTGCCGCCTCAACAACCTTAGTTAAAATTTCATTTTTAGCCTCATTTTCAGCTCTTTTTGCAGAATTTTCTTCCATTCTTGTTTGAATATCTTTTTTAAGTTCATCTAAGGTCTCAAATTCACTGACATCTTTAGCAAATTCATCATCCATGGGTGCAACTTCTTTTCGTTTAATGCCTTTGACTTCTACTTTAAACAATGCTTCCTTACCGGCTAATTCTTCACTATGATATTCTTCTGGGAAAGTTACTTTCACATCACGGATTTCATTGATTTTGGCACCAATCAGTTGTTCCTCGAAACCGGGAATAAAGGAACCGGAACCAATTCCTAAATTATGATCTTCTGAAGTACCTCCTTCAAACTGAACGCCATCCACAAATCCTTGGTAGGAGATATTGGCAATATCACCATCTTGGATGGAATCGTCTTCCCCTAATTCCAGTAATTTTGCATATCTTTGTTGCAATTTTTCCAATTCCTTATTGACATCTTCTTCTGTAACGGGATAGTTAGGTTTTTCCACTTTAATGCCCTTATATTCACCTAATTCCACTTCCGGCTTAACATCTACCTTAACCTTAAAAGTGAAGGGTTTATTATCATCCAATTGCAGGACTTCAACATTAGGTCTGTCAATCGGTTCAATTCCTGTTTCCTGAACGGCGGCAGCATAATTAGGGGTAATCATAATTTCTGCTGCTTCTTCCAATAAGGCACCTTTTCCCACGAAATTTTCTAAAACAGATTGAGGTGCTTTGCCTTTTCTAAAACCAGGTATATTTACTTTTTTTACTAATTTTTTATAAGCTTGCTGCATTGCTTTTGCAACTTCTTCCTGTTCAACCTCAATTTCCAAGCTCATAGTATTCTTCTCTATTTTCTCTGATTTATTAACCTTCATCATGTGGTCCTCCTTTAGTATCTACATATCTTCATTTAATATTTCCCATCGATT
Organism: Dehalobacterium sp.; assembly: GCA_040766325.1. Taxonomy (GTDB): domain Bacteria; phylum Bacillota; class Dehalobacteriia; order Dehalobacteriales; family Dehalobacteriaceae; genus Dehalobacterium. The sequence goes on from JAXGQR010000002.1 coordinate 145,835, forward strand.
ATTGATTTTAAACAAAGATCGTCTTTTTCTTATTTTACTTCTTCAATTTACAAGTTACAACCATTTTCCTCCTAAACCGGAAGATAAAAAAAATTATTATAAAAGAGGTGATACAGATAGAAAAAAGCCCCCAACTTGGGGGTCCTTGAGATAATTGGAGCGGGCGAAGGGATTCGAACCCTCGACTTCAACCTTGGCAAGGTTGCACTCTACCACTGAGTTACGCCCGCATAACAATTAAATCTATCAAGTATGTATGGTGCGGGAGAAGGGACTTGAACCCCCACGGTTGCCCGCCAGATCCTAAGTCTGGTGCGTCTGCCAATTCCGCCACTCCCGCAAAAACAATTGCCGCAAGGTGTATAATAACACAAGTCTTAATATTCGTCAAGAAATTTAAAGTTTTTTTTAACATAGATTCCCTTTAGTTATCAATGTTTTTTTACCAATATCATCTCCGTAAAAAGAAACCCCTTTTTCAAGGGCGAAATTCCTACCTCTAACCTCTAAAGGTAATCATATTTGTGTTAAAACTTTTTTGCGGTTTGCCAAGAAAAATCGACACCTGATTAACAGTTATCAAGATCCTTAAGCATAATACAAGATACCGGTTAAAACAAAACTAAATAGGGAAATGAATATCGAAATGAGCAGTCCCGCATAAATAGGCTTTAATCCTGTATCTTTCAACTTGCTAAAATCAGAACCAAGACCTAAGCCCACCATAGCAACAGTTAATAGAAAGCTATCAAAGGTGATTAAGGCTGCCACCGTTTCCTGAGGAATCCAGGCAAAAGAATTAATGAGAACCACACCACAAAAACCGAAGACAAACCAGGGAAAGGTTCCTTTATGAAAGAAGCTGCTATCACTTTTTCTTTTCATATCCTGGACTCCTAATAAAAAAATCGTAGGGATCACTAAAAGGACCCGAGATAATTTAACTACCGTTGCATACTCTCCAACCTGCTCTCCGGCAGCAAAGCCCGCCGCCACCACCTGAGCCACCTCATGAATAGAAGAACCGGCCCAAACAGCATAGAAAATATCGGGTAATTGTAATACATGATAGATAACAGGGTATAAGAACATGGCCACGGTACCAAATATGGTCACAGTTGCAACAGAAAAGGTGACGTCGTGATCTTTCGCTTCAATAACCGGTGCCACGGCAGCAATGGCAGAAGCTCCACAGATAGAGGACCCTGCACCGATTAGTAAGGTCAAACTCCGATCGATGCCCATTTTTTCGCCCAGCCACCCGGCAAAGAACAATGTTCCTCCCGTAACCATTGCCACTAATAAAAGTCCTTTCCCACCGATTTGGCCGATATCACCGATGCTTAGTTTAAACCCTAGCAAAACAACGGCTAAGCGCAGAATATTCTTAAAAGCGTAATGAATTCCCGGTTCGAAGGAAACAGGAATCTGAAAAAAGTTTTTTATAATCATCCCCACCACAATGGCAATAATTAAAGAATTAATATGGAGTTGGCTCAAAACACTTAGCTTAGGTATTAGTATACAAAGAATCGCTATTAAAGAAGAAAACAATAATCCAGGGAAGATTTTTTGATTGATCATAGGGAATTCATCTCCTTTCTATTTTTTATTTTATCAGCTACTTTGTGATAAGTATAGTATTATTTTTATTTTTTATTGATAATTGTTTAATTATCAATAAATTTAAAAAATCTTCCTCGCTCCATGCAACTATCCTCCTCTATAACATACAAGGTATAGATGTTATTAAAGAAAGGGATTTGTTACAAATAAAATAAAACCACCTGACCTTTCAATTTTACTTGAATAACCAGGTGATCTATCATTAATATAAGGCTATTTGGCAAATACAACATATTGTACAGCCGAATTTGCACCAAAAGAGTGAAAATTCTCTTGAATCTTAAGTGCCAAGTCATGCATTACGGCATAATTCGAAGCCTGACAGCATTCATTGACGCGATTAAGTGCCCTTCCCACCCGTTTTTTTAGTGCGTCATTTACTAAGAGGTCTACTTCTACATCGTCAAAAACATCGATTATTTCTAAACCTGACTTTGCCACCATATTATGTATTTCCTGACGTGTATAGGTGGGATGGTGATAATGCCCATGATAGGTATCAATTAAGCAATCAAGGTGATGAATCAAGGCGTGTGTCAACGAAGCCCCAGTCTGCCCGTCGGCAGGCATCTCACTAATCAATATCCAGCCGTCATCCTTCTTTATCCTTCGCATTTCATCTAATAGAACAGGAATATCTTCAATATGATGCAAAGAATTTGATAAGCAAACCAAATCAAAAAACTTATCTTCAAAGTCGGTATGGCAGCCATCCATTACCTGAAAATTTATCTTATTATCTCCCGCAAATCTAGATTTTGCCTCCGCAAATCCCTGGTCAGAAATGTCGATACCGATAATCTCATCATACCCTTGTAGGTTTTGGCTCAATCTACGGATAAAGGCTCCGTCACGCGTTGCAATATCCAAAATTTTACCAAAACACCTCTGAGATAGCTTTTCATTTAATTTTCCCATCAAATTTCTCTCTCCTCTGATCACATATCAAATAAATAATTAAGTTGTTAGGATCCACATCAATTATTCACTAAATGATCTAGAATGGATATCATTAAAAATAAAAAATCCTGCAACACAGGATTTAGTCGAATTGGTGGACCATCACGGGCTCGAACCGTGGACACCCTGATTAAGAGTCAGGTGCTCTACCAACTGAGCTAATGGTCCAATATAATATGGCTGGGGCGGCAGGATTCGAACCTACGAAATGCTGGATCCAAAGACCAGTGCCTTACCGCTTGGCTACGCCCCAATGATTTTGGGGTGGATGAAGGGACTTGAACCCTCGAGTGCCGGAGCCACAATCCGGTGCGTTAACCACTTCGCCACATCCACCATTCTCTACTTTTTGCACAAACAATGTTATCAAAATTAAGCTTAAATGTCAAGCAAAGTGCTATTGAGCACTTTTCTTTATTGGCGCGCCTGGAGAGACTCGAACTCCCGGCACACGGATTAGAAGTCCGTTGCTCTATCCACCTGAGCTACAGGCGCACGAAAAATCAGCTAAAAATAAATTGGAGCGGGTGATGGGAATCGAACCCACGTGACCAGCTTGGAAGGCTGGAGCTCTACCATTGAGCTACACCCGCATCTTATATCATCAGTTAATCCTTTAAACTGACAAAGATTAGTATAACCCAAACAGCACCATTGGTCAAAAACTATTTTGCAGGTGCGGAGGGCTATTTATAGTCATCTTGTCTGATATGCTTCATATTTCTCGAAATATCTCTTCTTTTTGTAATATTTTAATTGTTGTTTTCTATGAAGCCTTATTTGATTATGTCCTATTTTAAAAAAATTATCCTTCCTGAGATAAAATTTCTTCTAATACAGGAATAATCCCCCGCAGAGCTTTCCCACGATGACTGATGCGGTTTTTTTCTACCTCAGTCAGTTGAGCCATAGTTTTTCCCAACTCCGGCAAATAAAACAGAGGATCATAACCAAACCCATTTTCTCCCCGGGGCTCCGTTAAAATTTTCCCCCTACATACTCCTTCAAAATAGGCGACCTGGCCCTCGGGTGTAGCCACAGCAATGGTACAACAAAACCTGGCACCTCTTAATGAATCCGGTACTCCTTCCAACATGGTTAAGAGTTTTTGATTATTCTTTTGGTCATTTCCCGGATCACCGGCAAAGCGGGCAGAGTATACGCCGGGCATACCATCCAAATATTCCACTTCCAACCCAGAATCATCTGCCAAAGCAATGAATCCTGTTTTTTCTGCCGTTGTCACCGCTTTCAAGCAGGCATTTTCCCGAAAAGTAGTACCTGTCTCCTCTACCGTCGGTAGTTCCGGAAAATCCTCTAAAGAAAGTACCGACCAGGGGTATTCACTGATTAGATTGCGAAATTCCTGTAATTTCCCTTGGTTGCTCGTAGCTAAAATTATCTTTTTCATCCTGAACCCCTTATCGACAAAATTCTGAAAACAATACTTTCCTTTGAGTTTGGATTAATTGGCCAATTCCACTTTCAGCTAATTTTAACATCTGTGCCATTTCTTCTCGAGTAAAAGGATCCGACTCTGCCGTACCCTGCACCTCAACAAATTTACCGGATCCGGTCATAACAACATTCATATCTACCTCCGCCCGGGAATCTTCCTGATAACAAAGATCCAAAAGCAAATTACCATTCACCTTGCCCACACTGATAGCAGCTAACCAATCAATGATAGGCAATTCATTCCAATTATGATTGTCCTTTAATTTGGTCAAGGCATCGACCATGGCAATAAAACTCCCTGTAATGGAAGTGGTTCTGGTACCTCCATCAGCTTGAATCACATCACAATCGATATAAATTGTTCTTTCCCCCAATTTGGATAAATCCACCACGGAACGCAATGAACGACCAATTAATCTTTGAATCTCATGGGTACGCCCGGTAATTCTCCCTTTCGCCGCTTCCCGAATCGTTCTAACCTGAGTAGCTCTGGGCAGCATGGCATACTCCGCTGTGATCCAACCCGTGGAACTCCCTTTCAGAAAAGGAGGGACTTTTTCCTCAACTGATGCTGTGCAAATAACTTTGGTGTCCCCCATCTCGATAAAAACAGAGCCTTCCGCATTTTTTATATAACCTCGGCTAATTTTCACCGGCCGAATTTCTTCCGCCTTTCTTCCGTCAAAACGCATTGCTTTTCCCCTTCCGTCTCATAAATGCTTTTTGTTTTCCCGTTTCAGTATATCATCAGGTACGGCAGTAAAGTCTCTGTCCCTGTGAGAAAAAAAGAAAGGCGCATCGCGCCTTTCATTGTTCTCCGATCATTTTTCATTGCGGGCCATGGCCGTTGAAATATCCATATGACCGGCAATGGTCTCGACATTTTGTCCCTCTACCAATATTTGCACTTCCTGGATGGAAGGAAACTGAGTGAGAGTATTAACCACCGAGTATACGGTCATTTCTTCATTCAGGGAACCTCCCGGATGATTCACAATCAATTCTCCGCTAAGGTCTACAATACATACACCATCAGGACGAACATTAATATCCAGCAGTTCAGTTCCCACAGGAATCGTAGGCAATAAGCCAGATTCCACACTGGGTCCGGCAATCAATTCCTGCATCACTGCACGGGCAATTCCTTCCGTCTTAGCAATATCCCTCATTTCTAAAACAAGTTTTTCTCCTGTTCCGTCACTAAAGAATAAAGCAATCTCCTTTGTTTCCCCAATCAATGCTTGATCTGTGAATTCAAGATCTTCCGTTCCTTCATGAGTGTCTGTTAAAGGTATTTCCTGCTCCACTGTTCTCCATGCCTTGAGACGGTCTACTAAGGCACATCCGCTCACCGCCATTAGTAAAAAACCCACCAAGACCAGGAACCCGATTAGGTAAATACCTCCTCCGCTACCCTGCCATCGCCTCATTTTCTTTCCCCTCCTCATACTTTTTCCTTCATTAATAAAATGGGATTATTAATATGTATAAGGAAGAGGGGGTTTTTAGTACAAGTTTTTTATCAATTTACAGGGAATACACCGCTTCGCCAGGTAAGACTTTGATCTGGTGCTCCGCCAAAACCTTAATGGCTTCATCGATTTGCTCCACCCGGAAAATATTTAAGGCTTCAAAACCTGATTGGCCATAAAAAGCATACAGATATTCCAAATTAATTTGATGTTGATCTAAAATTTCCAATACCCGAGCCAGTCCGCCGGGCCGATCCGGCATCTCCACCGCAATCACCTCTGTTGTGCTGACGGTAAAATCATTGTTCTTTAATTCTTGATAAGCAAGCTCAGGTTGATCCACAATCAACCTCAGAACCCCAAAATCTGTCGTATCAGCAATGGACAAGGCACGGATATTGACATTAGCATTGGCTAATAAGCGTGTCACAGCAGCCAAGCGTCCACGCTTATTCTCCAGAAAAACCGAGATTTGTTTGACCCTCATCACATAACCCCCTTACAATATATTTTTAACTAAAATATTATCTGCTTGTCCAAATAAGTCAATCTTTAAGCTGACGCTTATCCGTCACTCTCTTGGCCTTACCTTCGCTTCGGGCTAGTTTTTTCGGTTCCACCAAAGTCACAATGGAGGAAATACCTAAAACTGAGTCTAGTTTTTGCTTAATATGTCTTTCCAATTCCTCCAAACGTCTTACTTGGTCGGAAAACATATCCTCTGAAACCTCAACTTGTACCTCTAGGGTGTCTAAGTTGTTTATCCGATCTACAACTAAATGATAATGAGGTGTGACATTCCCATTTTCCATGAGCACACTTTCCACTTGGGAAGGAAAAACATTGACACCTCGAATAATCAACATATCATCACATCGTCCCATTATCCGATCCATTCTGACATGAGTTCGACCGCAGGGACATTCCTCCAAGTGCAGGCAAGACAGATCCCGGGTCCGATAACGCAGCACAGGGAAACCTTCTTTAGTGATGCTGGTAAAAACCAACTCTCCCGATTGACCATAGGGGAGGGGTTCTCCTGTTTCCGGGTTGATAATTTCAGGAATAAAATGGTCTTCAAATATATGCAGTCCGTTTTTTTCCGAACATTCCATTGCAACACCGGGTCCCATCACTTCGCTGAGGCCATAAATATCATAAGCCGTAAGTCCTAATCTACTTTCAATTTCTCTACGCATACCCTGAGTCCAGGGTTCCGCGCCAAAAATCCCCGCACGAAGCTTCATTTCCTCTTTATCTATACCCATTTCCTCCATGGCTTCCGCCAATACCAGAGCATAAGAAGGAGTACACGCTAAAACTGTACTTCCGAAATCTTTCATAATCATTACTTGTTTCTTCGTATTGCCTCCGGAGGTAGGAATCACGGATACACCCAACCGTTCTGCCCCGTCATGAATCCCCAAGCCCCCGGTAAACAAACCATATCCAAAGGATACCTGTATGACATCCTGTTTCGACACTCCGGCAAAAGATAAAGAGCGTGCGGCAATTTCCGACCAATTATTAAGATCTTGCCTGGTATATCCGACCACAATGGGTTTGCCTGTAGTGCCGGAGGAAGAATGAATACGCAGAATTTCACTTAAGGGCACGGCAAAAAGGTCATAAGGATAATTATCTCTTAAATCAGTTTTAACAGTAGGGAAGTTTTATTAGATCATGTAAAGATCGAATATCACCTGGCTCCAACCCTATCTCCTGAAAAGCTCTGCGGTAATGGGGCACATTGTGATATACTCTTGTTACGGTTTGCTGTAATCGTTCCAATTGCAGATGCTCTAATTCTTCTCGAGGCATACACTCATACTTCTCATTCCAATACATTTCATCACCTCAAATATCCATTTTCGATAATAAAAAAGCACTTCTCATCCCATGGGACGGAAAGTGCACCGCGGTACCACCCAAATAGGTTAAAAAACCCACTTATTAAGGCTCAGATCGTGTGCTACTCTTAACGATCTGATACCTATCTTCGCTAACGGGAACTCCGGCAACGGCTACAACTCGGGAAAATCTTCAAAGATTCACCATGCAGTTCTAGAGTGAATTCAGTTAACTAAACTTTGAAATGCTTTCAGTCCCCGGCATTTCTTCCCTGAAAAAGCATCATTAACTTACTTTTCTCTATCATTACCTAATATATTTAGTTTAAGCACGTATATTTTAGCATAAATATCGATATTATTGCAAGTTGATTCATAAAACGGTTCTGGCATGTTTTCTCCCATCAAAGCTGAAAACCACCACTCGCTCCTCTAGAATCGTTTCCAAATGTACTGTTTTACCCCACAGATCATAGACGTACGGCAATGTCCTTTCCAAATAATAAGTATCTAAATCCACCCCTTCATGATGATGCCTGATGTAAAGATTACCGTTTCCCCGATAGTTTCCATCCTCCACTGTCAAGTACGGGTGGCCCCCATTGACCAGGTTTCTCACGATTCCATCGCGCACTGTTTCCCATTCCGTATCACTTACTCGCCACTGGGAACCTTGTTTTTTAAAAAGGTAAAGATCTAAATCCCGTACTAATTCCTGGGTAAGATAATTACGCAGAAAAGATTGATCATTTTCCATTTCCCTAACTTCAAAAATTTTTCCTCGCCCCTCTCCCCCCGGGCGATTATATTTGACCCGTTCCTCCTTTGAGGGATGATCCCAACGTTTTTCAATATCTTCAAATATTTTCATCCCTAAATAATAAGGATTAAGCTGATTGGGGGAGGGGTTCAGCACATTTGCATGGAGACGGGCAAATTCCAAAATTTCCTCATCACCTAAATCCAGAGAGCGTAAGATACGTGCATGCCAATAAGACGCCCAACCTTCATTCATAATCTTTGTTTCTATCTGGGGCCAGAAGTAAAACATTTCCTCTCGTACCATAGCCAGCAAATCTCTTTGCCAGTCTTTTAGAATGTGGCTATGGGTCATGATAAATTCGACAAGATCTTTTTGGGATTCAGGAGGAAATTTTTCTTCTTGGGGGACTTCTTCCACCAATTCTTTGCCGATGGACCATATCTCCTCATAGAGATTTTCGCGGTGAACTTTATTAGAATGTTCTAAATTCTCCTTTACTTTCTTTATTCGATAAAAATCAATATGCTCCTGAAGCGCCAAAGCCCTATCCAGGATTTTTTCTACCTCTTTTTGACCATGTAAAAACTCGTATTGTCGGATACGTTCAGCATTCACAGCCATGGTTTCAATCATATCTCGATTTGATTTTGCAAACCAAGCATTGTTTTTAAAAAAATCACAATGAGCAAAAACATGGGCAATAACCAACTTATTCTGGATTAAGGAATTTCCTTCTAAAAGAAATGCGTAACAGGGATTAGAGTTTACAACCAACTCATAGATGCGGCTTAGATTGAAATCATACATGGTTTTCAAACGAAAGTAATTTTTTCCGAAACTCCAATGGGTAAAACGGGTCGGCATCCCATAGGCCCCAATGGTATAAAGAACATTTGCCGGACAGAGTTCAAAACGCATGGGAAAGAAGTCCAGGCCAAACTCTGCCGCTTTATTTCCTATTTGGTCTATCGCCAATTCCAATTGATATAACTCAGTGTCCACCGGAATCTCCTTTCTCTGAAAAGAAAATTTTTAATGCCGGATAAATATCTTTCTTGTTTTTAATCGATACGATAGTCAAGTTATCCGCTGTGATATTTTGATAAACGGACAGCAAGGAGCTGGTGCGATAATAGGGACTGGTAATCTCACCATAACCAAAAAGATTACACATAGGTAATATCTCTTTAATCAGAGCAGAGCAAGTATCATTATCCGAGGGCAAATTATCGCCATCAGAAAAATGGAAAGGATAGATATTATATCGCTCCGGGGAATATCTTTCTTGAATTAATTCCAGAGCCAGCTTATAAACTGAAGAACAACGAGTTCCACCGCTTTCCCCTTTGTTAAAAAAATCTTTTTCCGACACCTCTTTAGCCTGAGTATGGTGCGCTAAAAAAACAATTTCTACATTTTGATATTTAGTGCGTAAAAATCGCACCATCCAGAAGAAAAAGGTTCTGGCGATATATTTTTCAAAATTGCCCATGGAACCGGAAGTATCCATCATGGCTAATACCACAGCATTGGACTCTGTGCTGTAGACAGTGTCCCAGGTTTTAAAGCGTAAATCATCCCGAGTAATATTATATTTTTCAGAATCTTGAGCGGCATTGCGCTTAATAGCTGACAAAATCGTACGTTTCTTGTCAATGTTACTAAAAATACCGGCTTTTCGCACATCATTAAAACGTGTAGATGTGGCCCTCAAATTCTCTTTTTGTTTTTCCTTGAGACGAGGCAGTACTAAATCAGCAAAAACCATTTCCGATAATTCCTCAAAACTCACATCGGCTTCATAATAATCGATACCCGGCTCATCACCTGCACCAGTCCCCTTGCCGCTGCCTTCGGCCGGTTGTGCACTAATCACATCCCCATCTTGACTACCGCCTGTTCCCTGTCCGGCTTGCTTTTGCTTATTGTAATTAAAACGAAAACGATACTCATCTAAAGTGCGTATGGGCAGCTTGGTGATTTTTTTCCCGTCGGACATAATCACACTTTCTTCGCTAATGATCTCCCCAAGGTTATTCTTAATTGCTTCCTTGACTTTTTCATTATGACGCCTCTGATCCAAATCGCCCTTCCTGTGCAGGGACCAATTATCCCGGGAAATAATTGACTGATCTTTCATTTTATTCACCACACTTAGCGGTTCAACAGACTGCCGATGTACTTCAGGGTTTCATTTGCACAGACTGGGCAATAACCATGATGGCTGATCAACCGAGCAACGACATCATTAATTCTCTTTAACTGCTCCGGATCAGGGTTTTTGGCAGAAGTAGTAATTTTGACCACATCCTTCAAGTCGGCAAACAATTTCTTTTCAATAGCCTCCCGAAGACGTTCATGGGTATTGTATTCGAATTTTTTGTCTTTCCGAGCATAAGTTGAAAGCCTAATGAGAATTTCTTCCCGAAATGCTTTTTTGGCGTTTTCCGAAATCCCGATTTGCTCCTCGATGGAACGCATTAACCTTTCGTCAGGTTCCATTTCTTCATCGGTAATGGGATCATTCACTTTAACTCCACTGCAAAAGGCTTCCACATTATCCAGATAGTTTTCAAACAAAGCGCGGGCAGATTCTTCATAAGAGTATACAAAAGCCCTTTGCACCTCTTTTTTAGCAAAATCATCAAATTCTTTGCGCGCCATGGCGATAAAGTTAGTCAATCTTTCTTTTTCTTCTCTTGTTATGGAAGGATGTTGATCCATTCCTTCTTTTAAAGCTTTAAGCACATCCAGGGCATTGATGCATTTGGTGTCACTATTGATTAAGGCACTGGAAATTCGATTGATGACATAACGGGGATCGACACCACTCATCCCTTCCCCTTCGTTTTCCGACTGCAGTTCCTTAAGATCTTTTTGTTTAAAATCCTCTACATCTTCTCCATCATAGAGCTTCATTTTTTTTAAAAGGTCAATACCGTTTTTTTTCGATTCTTTTAAACGGGAGAGAGTGGAAAAAATAGCTGCAGATCTTAAGGCAAAGGGTGCGATATGAACATCTTTTAAATCGCTTTGGCCAATAAGCTTTTCATAAATTTTTACTTCATCCGTCACTTTTAAATTATAGGGAATAGGCATCACCAAAATTCGGGAGTGCAAGGCTTCATTTTTCTTATTGCTGATAAAGGACCGATACTCAGTTTCATTGGAATGGGCAATGATCATTTCATCCGCAGAAATCAGAGCAAAGCGTCCGGCCTTAAAGTTGCCCTCTTGGGAAAGACTTAACAGGTGATAAAGAAACTTTTCATCACATTTCAGCATTTCCTGAAATTCCATCAAACCTCGGTTGGATTTATTCAATTCCCCGTCGAATCGATAAGCCCGGGGATCTGATTCAGAACCATATTCTGTGATTGTGGCAAAATCAATACTCCCGGTAAGATCGGCGATGTCCTGAGATTTTGGATCAGAGGGACTAAATGTGCCGATCCCGATTCTGTTTTCCTCAGAAAAAACAATGCGCTCAATTTCCACATCTTCTATCCGCCCCTGATATCTTTCCTGCACCATCATACGACAAGAGGGACATAAACTTCCCTCAATCTTGAGTCCCATTTCCTGTTCAAACTCTTCCCTTATGGGCTCAGGTATTAAATGCAGGGGCTCTTCGTGCATCGGGCAATCCTTAATTGCATAAACGGCCCCCTCATCTGTAGTAGTATATTTCTCCAATCCTTTTTTTAGCATGGTGACAATGGTAGATTTTCCCCACTTACCGGACCCATTGGAGCAAAATTCGTTTACGCACATCCAAACGGCATGCAGATGAATGAAAATACTCCTCTACTAACCTTTGCAGTACCGCATCTAACCCAAAGATTTCTTGGGAAAAAAAATTGTATTTCTTACCCTGGGCGGTTTCTTCAATTCCAGCCTGCACAATCATATCATAGATTCGGTTGTGAGCTGTTTTAGCGATGGTTGGATCCTCTTTAACCAATTCTAAATAATCGCAAAAGGACCCTTGCCAACGTAATTTTTCCTGTTGCCGTCTGTACGCTTCTAAAGACTTTAGATAGTCCAAATTTTTTCCCCCTTATTCTCTATTTCCTTGATTAGCCGGATCCTAAGAGTCAATATCCATTTACTTCTATATTTATATGGCGATGATCTCTTAAAAAGAAGTTAGGATCACTCCTCATTTATGTTTAAATGTGTTATTTATTGGGAAACATATCCATAAACATAAGAAAAAGACCTGCGGAGGAGAAAAACATGAGCAATAAAGTACTTTTACAAACCTATATTAAACAGGGCAAAGAATATCGAAAGATATTAGAAAAAGCCAATGGACATGGAAAGCATACTTCCAAAATCAAAGACATCGATCTACGCTTAAAACAAGCAGCTCAAAGATTAAAAAGAATCTAAGGGATCCTTTCTCTTTGGATTCTTTTTCAATACCCTCCCTAATCTTGCCACATATGGACATTATTTGCATGATTTGTATATCATTTGACATTGTTCCGATATTGACAATGTCAAATAATTGTAGTAGTCTTTCATTATATGAAAGAAGCATTTAGTATTATTAAAGGAGGCGTCGTAAGAATGAAGAATTTTAAAAAATCAAGTATCCTTACCCTCATACTCCTCTTGGCCTTATCATTAATGGTAGGATGTGGCGGTACGGGTACGGATGAACCTGAAGCTACCGGTTACGTTGATGGAGAATACTATGCTGAAATGCCTGAATTTGATGATAATGGCTGGAAGGACAATGCTACTGTAACCATCAAAGATGGCAAAATTGCTGATGTTGTTCTAAACTCTAACAACGAGGATCCTGCAAAGGGAGACAAATTAACCGCTGTAGCTAATGGGGAATATGACATGAAAGCGGCAGGTGCCCAGGCCGGTTGGGATGAGCAGGTAAAAGCAATTGAAGATTACATCATCGAAAACCAGGGTGCCACAGGCGTTACCTTTGATGAAGAAGGAAAATCAGATGCCATCTCCGGTGCTACGATTCATTACAATCAATTTTTTGATCTGGTAAATCAAGCATTGGAGCAAGCAAAAGCAGAATAATCACTTAAAATTAATATATAAAGGACAAGGCCGGTATTGTAACAAATACCGGCCTTGTCTTTTATGTTTTTGATCACGAGCAAAAATTTTATATGGCACAACTTACTCGAAGTTTCACCTTATCTTAAAGCCCGGGGAAGGAAGTACCAGATCAGCATCACCAATAATCCGCTGTAAAATATGAGTTCGAACAGTATTAGGAGCATATTATTTTCAAATTTACCGCTCATGAGCTTTCTCCTCCTCTTCCAAACGTGCCAATTCCAAGGGATATTCATCTTCCATAACAGTGTGGCTAATACGGCCCGTTAACCATACCCCATTCATAGGGAAAAAGTACGGTGTAAAGTGCACTGAATATATATGCCAAATAAAAATTACCAAAATCGCCAGCAGCGCCTCTCCTTGATGAATCACATGGGCACTGTCAATCACCCAGCGAGGAAAAATATTGGCTGCTACATGCGGGAACCAAAGCATTAAGCCGGTAACAATCATCACCGGTGTACCCCAATATTCCGCCAGATAATCCACTTTTTCTTTATATGAATATTTGGCAAACCGGGGACCTTCTTTAGAAAAACCTAAAAACAGCCGAAAACTAGCAATAATGTCTTTGGCATCCTGAATTTGGGGCAGCATTGATCCGCGCAGTTTTCCCTGGAATGCCAGCACAATCAAATAGATCAAATGATAAAGACCATTGATCATCATGAGCACGGCTGCAGAAAGATGGACCAGAAATAGATTCTCAAAGGATCCAAAGATTTGCGCCACTTTCTGAACCCAGCCTGTATATGCAAAATGCATAATTAGGCCGGTGGTCGCGAGGAGTGTAAAGCTTAAAACCATGAGCCAATGCTGAACCCGCTGATGAATATCCCAACGATCAAAATAACGTTCCGACTTATTCTCTGTAAGATTGTCCATGAAAAGCCACCTCCCTATCAGATGATTATTGTTTCCGGGTACGAAGCCTATGTAATAAATCCAAAATGATATGAATCAGAAAAAAGCCCACAACCAATAAAATCAACCACATAAATGCCTTATTAATCCAATACATAGGTGCACTATATCCTGTCGGTTCTAATTCATAATGTTCCTGAGCATTGACCCCTATGGCACCATTACCATGACATTCTGCACATAATTGAGTTTTTTGATCCGGATGGGTCAGGGATAAAGGATCTTTTTTACTAAGCACTTTATGGGCACCGTGACAGCCTGTGCAATCAGGCGAATCTTTTGCTCCTAAGGCCACGGCCTTACCATGAAAACTATCTTTGTAAGATTCGATTACGCCTCCATGACAAGCTCCGCAAGTTTCAATTATCATTTGTTTATGTACTGGAGAGGCCTGATTATCCCCTGGCAGAATACCATGCACATCCCCATGGCAGCTGTTACAATCGGGGCCATAAGTGGAATTGTAATGAACGCTTTGCTGAAAACTATCAACTGCTTCCCCATGACATGTCCCACAAAATTGGGTAGGATCTGAATGAACGCCTTGGGGAAACTGATGGCAGGAAAGACAATCTACGGTAGCATGTATAGAGGCATCATATTTTGCTCTGTCTACATAAATGGAAATCTCTTTTCCATCCCGCTCCATAGTTACTCCTTCATAGCCATGGCATTGAAAGCACTGCGTGGAATCCGTATAAGCGCTGTGATCAGTCGACTCAGCAAAAACAATAGTCGTCCCTATAAAGATAAATATAAGTAATGACCAAAGCGCAATTCTCATTTTCATGCATCTTGCCCCTTTCTATGCGATATTTCAATTTGGCTAACATCTGCCACTTCCGTAATAAGGATATTCTATCATTGTATCTTGATGATTTCAATCATGGGGTACCCGTAAAACAAGCTTGTATTATCCTTTCCATTGCCAGGTTCTATTTTGCCCTGAAAATGCATTCACATACCGATTCTTTGTGTTGCAACAAAAATACATTTTTAAATTTTAGGATCAAGGACATCTTTAAGTCCATCTCCTACAACATAAAAAGAGAACATTGTCAGGCTGATCATAGCTGCCGGGAAAAAAAGCTGCCAGGGGAAGGATTGAATCCCCTTTAAACCATCGCTGGCTAGAGTTCCCCAGCTGGCGACAGGCGCTGAGACACCTAAACCTAAAAAGCTCAACCAAGACTCGGTAAAAATCGCTTCAGGGATTCCTAATGTGAGATAAACCATAATCGGTCCTAAGCAATTAGGCAAAATGTGACGAAAGATAATGTGCCCTATCCCGGCCCCTAGGATACGAGATGCCTGTACGTATTCTTCCTCCTTGAGAGACAGGATTTGTCCTCGGACCATACGTGCCATTGGCATCCAATAGACAGCGCCTAAGGCAATAAAAATCGTTTTTAGGCCCGGTTCCATAAGCACCATAAGCAAGATTACGTAGAGCAAAAAGGGGATGGCTGAGAGAATTTCCACTACCCTCATCATTATTTCATCTACCCAGCCGCCGATTAAACCGGAAATACCACCATAGATCAGACCGATGACAAAGACTATAAGCGGCGTAATCAGGCCGATGGCCAAGGATATTCTCGCTCCATACCAGATCCGGGCAAACAAATCCCTTCCTAAGGCATCACTACCAAACCAAAAGGTTCTAGATTCGACCTGAAAACCGGTCTCTTTGATGATAGGTTCTTCGGAATAATCCACTATATGGCGGTTACCCTGATGATCCAGTTCCAATTTAACATAAAACCGATACCCTGGAGGTTTATTTTTTAACGGCAAGATCTGTTCCGTATAAGAAAAAGGGGTAAGAAGTGGGCCAATGCAAGCAAAAATTAGCAAAATAGATGCTATGAACAATCCTGCCAAAGCCAGCTTATTCTCTTTAAAGCGCCACCACACATACCGCGAGAAAGGAATTAAAGGTTTGACTACAAAATCACTCGGAGATCAGTTTCCTCTAAAGGTTCAAAAAAATCTTGGGGCACGGAATGCATAAACCTCACCTCTTCTGCTCTATCAGCTTTACACGAGGGTCAATTAAAACGTAAAACAGATCGCCGATAAAATTCATAAGCATTAATAACCAGCTAAAAAAAACCGTCGTGCCCATGATCAAGGTATAATCCCTGTTTAAAACTCCGGTTACAAAGTACTTCCCTAAACCGGGAATATTAAAAATTTGTTCAATAACAAAGCTTCCCGTCAGGGTAGTGGCAACCAGAGGGCCAAAATATGTGATCAGAGGCGTCAAAGCATTTCTTAAGGTATGATGACAGAGAATTCTCCCTTTGCTTAATCCTTTGGCTTTTCCTGTCTTAATATAGTCCTGCTGCAAAACCTCAAGGAAACCGGTTTTCACTAGCCGCGTGATAACCGCCATGGGAAAAAGGGATAAGGAAATCGCCGGTAAAACCAAATGCTGCCACGTGCCCCACATGGCAGCAGGAAACCATCCTAATCGATAAGCAAAAACATACATTAAAATACTTCCCATCACAAAGCCAGGTACTGAAAAACCGAGTGTAGCAATGGTCATGGCGCAATAGTCCGGAAACCTATTGCGATTCAAGGCCGAGATAATGCCCAGTAAAAAGCCTAAAAGTAACGCAATTAAAAGAGCTGCAAACCCTAACAAAGCGGATACAGGAAATCCTTCTTTGATAATGTCATTCACCGTGCGACTTTGATAACGAAAAGAAGGTCCAAAATCAAAGCGCAAAGCATCCCATAGATAATCCTGATACTGAATAAAAAGAGGGTCATCCAGATGATATTTTTCGTTGATATTTTTTTCAATTCCTACAGGCAACTTTTTCATTTGATCAAAAGGCCCCCCCGGAATCCCTTGCATCAAAAAAAAAGTGAGAGAGATGATAAAAAACATCGCTAAAACTATGCCCAGGATACGACGTATAAAAAAATGGGCCATACCACATCCCCCTAAAAAGAATGAAAATTATTTTTCTACATAAGCCCAACGAAAATCCTGATAAGAGGCTAAGGTTAATTGATGCTCCTTTTACCCAAGGTTTCACTAAGTTTTGGTTGGTGTAGAATAATATGGGCATTACAACCATTTCATCCATTAAAAGAGCTTCCGCATCATGTAAAAAGCTGCGCTTCGGGCAGTCAGATCCAGCCCTGTTTTGCCTCTCGGATAAGCTGATCATATGTGGTATTACTCCAACCTGTATAATACATTGGTAGATCGCTGCTAACCCATAAATCCAAATAAGTCATGGCATCATTATAGTCCGGAGTCCAACCGGCTCGTCCGATTTCATAATCCCCCAGATTAATGGACTTGGCATAAACACCGCCTTCCTGGTTGATCAGCTCCACCTGGATTCCCAGGTTATTTTTCCACATTTCCTGAATCGCTTCAGCAATCCTTTGATGAGCCTCAGAGGTATTATAGAGAATCTTTAAGACTGGAAATCCCTGTCCCTGTGGATAGCCTGCTTCCCTCAGCAAGCTTTGGGCTTCATCCACATCCTCCTGAAAATAGTTACCGCCTTTCTCACGAAAATCACCCTTCTCCACATCGACAACACCATATGGCACCAAAGCATATGCCGGTTTCTCAAAAGCTTGGGTTACATGATCAATCAGACTTTGGCGATCTATAGCCATGGACAAGGCTTTACGTACTCGTACATCATCTAAAGGCTCTACCTCGGTATTAAAGGTATAGAAATAAACGCCTAAATCCAGATGTATACTCGCTATGTTCTCCTCTAAAAGCCGGCTCATTTCCTGAAGCGGCGGAACCTCCGCAATATCAATTTGGTCTGTTTCGAAAAGAGTTAATTGGGTCGCATCAGACTCCACAGTAGTTATAATTAAGGTTTCCAGCTTTACGTCATCTGCCGACCAATAGTTTTCGTTTTTCCAGCACTAAACTTTGATTATGTGTCCATTCCACCAGCCCAAAGGGCCATTGCACGTAAGCTCAGGGTTTGTATGCCATTCAGGATCAGCTTCAACCACTTCATGATTGACCGGATAAAGATTGGAAAGAGCAGTCAAACTTAAAAAGTAAGGGATGGGGGCAATTAATTGAACTTCCAGTGTTCTTTCATCCAGAGCTTTTACACCTAGTTCCGAGGCTATTCCCTGACCCGTATTGTATGCTTCTCCCCCTACCAGGTAATAGAGCTGATAAGCATAATAATTAGCCATCTCCGGATCCAAGAGTCTTGTCCAGGCATATTCAAAATCATAAGCTGTTACAGGATCACCATTACTCCATAACGCATCTCTTAAATAAAAGGTGTAAGTTTGCCCATCATTACTGATATCCCATCTTTCAGCCATACCGGGAATAGGTTGCTCTTTTGCATCTAAACGTACCAAACCTTCGAATAATGCCATTTGTACCGTGCTGTCCACCAGACTGGTGGAAGCCGCCGGATCCAAGGTTTCCGGCTCTCCTCCCACATTATAGGTAATCTTCTGTTCAACTTTCTGAATATCCTCAATCATCCCCTCTTCATTATTGTTACCACAGCCAGGGATCAAAATCAGCACCAAAAGAAAAGCAATCCCCAAAATAAACCCCCATTTTTTCAAAGCATCTTCCCCTCCCATTTTGAGCATTTGTAATTCATTTCTGCCTTTTCTGCATTATTTCCTATGTTTTGATTATAAGTCTCTTTTCGTTGAATAATAGAGAATTCCTGCAAAAAAACATTGATAATTCCTCTATTTTCTCAGAGGCAAAGTACTTGTTCTCTTGTCTTATGAGAAAAAATAATGGTAAAAACCGATTTAATAAGATTCATAAAGAAAGGGGATACCGTTCCTTTTCTGTTAAAAACTGCAACTGAGGGATATAAAATAAAACCAGGGATGAAATTTCATCTCTGGTTTTGATTTTATTTTGCCGCGAAGATTTTCGATTAAATCCCCTTGCATACTTCCTCTTCATTTTCCTTATAACGCTCATATATTTCCGGCTTGAGGACTCCTACAAAAGGTAAGTTACGGTATAATTCACCATAGTCCAATCCATATCCCACGACAAATTCATCAGGAATCTCGTATCCGTTATATTCTACCTTTACGGAAACTTTTCTGCGGGAAGGTTTATTTAAAAAGGTGCAAATCTTGATGCTACCCGGTTTTCTGGCTTGTAGCAGATCCAATAAATAGCTTAATGTTAATCCGGTATCAATGATGTCTTCTACGATTAAAATATTTTGTCCTTCCACATTGGATTCTAAATCCTTTAAAATCCGCACGGCACCGGAAGATTCTGTTGATCTGCCGTAACTGGATACTTCCATAAAATCAATCTGTAGAGGTATATTGATTTCTCGAATCAAGTCTCCCATAAAAACAACTGAACCCTTTAAAATACCTACCACCAGCAGATCCTGCCCTTGATAATCTTTAGAAATCGCTTTTCCCAACTCTTTTACTTTTTGTTTAATCTCTTCTGCCGTAATCATAATTTTGAGCAAATCTCTTTCCACGGTGAGGCCTCCCTGATTGTTTATATACAAATTCACTTCATCTTAAGTTCTAAAGTTCGCTTCAAATCTTTTATAATCCTGCCTCATCAGAAATTTTATCTTCTTTGAGACATATTATCTGACACTTCCTAGTAAATATATGTAAGAGTAATGCGAAGGAGGAAAAAATATGTCCTCAGAACATTTATCATGGAAAAGGTATTTTTCCTTAAGGATCTTGATCATCTGCGCTATTATAATAATTATTATTGTCGGCAGTGCTCTCTATCTTCAGGAAACAACAAAAATCATTCCCCAGGAACTGCTAAATACAGCTCTGACCAATACCCTGGAAGCTCAGTCCTACCAATTTCATACCAAGTCAAGAATCACCATTGACGGCCAAGAAAAAGTTTTCAGCGATATCATAGGAGAAAGAGGAGACAGTAAATCATTTCATGTCACCGGTTCCATGTTAGGAACCGATATTAACGTATACCAAATCGGGGATACTACTTATCGCTTGGATTCCCTTACTAATAAATGGATTGTGACGGAGAATAACTCCCTGCTCAGAGAATCATTATTGATGGCAGAACTGAATCCTTTATCCAACTTTTATTTCAAGGAAATTATTACCGTAGATTATTTAGGCATAGAAAAAGTAAATCGCCACAAAATGTATAAATTTTCCTGCCAGCCCAGGATTAATAACAAGTGGTTAGATGGTTACTTTAAGGATCTTAACTATGTCATCTGGATTGACAAAAAAGATAAAATGATTAAAAAGGCCGTCCTAACAGCTCTTTCCAAGGAAAAAGAAACCGGTAGTCTGACAATTGAGGTAACTCTGGAAAACTTCAACAAAGAATTTAATATTAAACCTCCCTCCCTTTCCTCTTAGATCTGTGTATCATGAGCAAAAAATAAGCAGCCTTAAGGCTGCTTATTTAAATTTGAACTAAACTTTATTACATCATGCCAGGCATTCCGCCACCGGGCATGCCTCCGCCCATAGGAGCTTCTTCTTTCTTGGGAATATCGGCTACAACCGTTTCAGTAGTCAACATCATCGCTGCGATAGAAGCGGCATTCTGCAAAGCAGAACGGGTAACCTTAGCCGGGTCAACGATACCGGCGGCAATCATATTTTCATATTGACCGTTAGCAGCATTGAAGCCAATGCCTTTTTCAGCTGTTTTTACTTTTTCAACGACTACGGCACCTTCGGCACCAGCATTGTAAGCAATTTGTTTAACCGGTTCTTCTAAAGCTTTTTTCACAATGCTAACCCCGGTCATTTCATCTCCATCGGCTTGAAGCGCCTCTATAGCGGGCAGAACGTTAATCAATGCTGTACCGCCACCGGAAACAATTCCTTCTTCAACAGCTGCTCTGGTTGCCGAAAGAGCGTCTTCAATGCGGAGTTTCTTTTCTTTTAATTCAGTTTCTGTAGCAGCGCCTACTTTAATTACCGCTACACCGCCGGCTAATTTAGCCAAACGTTCCTGGAGCTTTTCTTTATCAAATTCTGAAGTGGATTCTTCATATTGCCGTCTGATCTGGCTAACACGGGCTTCTATATCACCGGAGTTTCCGAATCCGTCAATAATGGTAGTGTTTTCTTTGCCCACCTTCACCTGACGAGCACGACCCAGCATACCCAGTTCGGTGTTTTCCAACTTCATGCCAACTTCTTCAGAAATTCTTTGGCCCCCGGTTAAGATCGCAATATCATCCAACATTGCTTTACGACGATCACCAAATCCTGGTGCTTTAACTGCTACACAGGTAAAGGTACCACGGAGTTTATTAACAACTAAGGTAGCCAAGGCTTCCCCTTCTACATCTTCAGCGATGATCAGGAGGGCTTTCCCAGCTTGAACAACCTTTTCTAGGACAGGAAGTATATCGGCTATTGCACCAATTTTTTTATCAGTGATCAAAATATATGGTTCATTTAAAACTGCTTCCATTTTATCTGTATCGGTAATCATGTAAGGAGAAATGTAACCGCGGTCGAACTGCATCCCTTCAACTACTTCATGGGTGGTTTCGAACCCTTGGCTTTCTTCTACAGTGATAACGCCATCGTTACCAACCTTATCCATGGCATCAGCAATTAGATTACCGATTTCAGGATCATTTGCCGAAACAGTAGCAACCTGAGCAATGGCTTCTTTGTTCTCTACCTTTTGGGAGTTGTTCTTTAATTCAGCAACAGCTGCAGCTACAGCTTTTTCAATACCCTTTTTTAAATACATGGGGTTGGCGCCGGCAGCAACGTTTTTCATTCCTTCGCGAATAATAGCTTGAGCCAGAATACAAGCAGTAGTAGTCCCGTCACCAGCGATATCGTTAGTTTTGGTCGCTACTTCTTTCACCAATTGAGCTCCCATGTTTTCAATGGGATCTTCTAATTCTATTTCCCGCGCAATGGTAACCCCGTCATTGGTAATTAAGGGAGATCCGAATTTTTTTTCTAAGACAACATTACGACCTTTAGGTCCTAATGTAATTTTAACAGCGTCGGTTAAAGAGTTAACCCCTCTTTCCAGGGCATGACGCGCTTCTTCTCGAAAAATTATTTGTTTGGCCATTTTTATATCCTCCTTCTAAACTTTATTTTTCAACTACGGCTAAAATATCTCTATCACCATTTAAAATCAAATATTCTTCTCCGTCCATTTTAACTTCAGAGCCGGAATATTTGGAATAAATAACCCGATCTCCCACCTTAACTTCCAAGGCAGCCCGTTCTCCATTGTCCAGGACTCTTCCTGGGCCTACTGCTACAACTTCACCTTCCTGAGGTTTTTCCTTGGCCGTATCAGGCAGTACAATGCCACTTTTGGTGGTTTCTTCTAAATCAAGAACTTTAATTACTACACGATCTCCTAATGGTTTAATATTCATTACGGTACCTCCTTCATTTAATAAAAATTTATTCTTACTTTTATTGTTAGCACTCACAATAGTCGAGTGCTAATACCCTTTAAATATAATAATCAAGGGGAGCACTACTCCGCAACCTCTTAATTTCTCTGAATTAAAGCATTTTAGCTCAATTTATGGATAAATTTCCTCAAATGCTTAATATTTCTCGCTAATTTAAAAATCTAGTTCAGAGTTTTTTGGCGGGAGAATTACTCCTTATTCCCTAAGCAATTATTTCCATGAAAGATGTTTTTTATGCATTTCAAAAAAAAATTCCTCAAAAGAGGAATTTTTCGGATTCGGGCAAGATAATTGTAAATGACGTGCCTTGACCTATGATACTTTCCACCAGGATCTGCCCCTTATGATCCGCGATAATTGAAAAACATATAGGAAGACCCAGCCCGGTTCCTTCCTCCTTAGTCGTAAAAAAGGGTTTACTGATACATGCCAAGGTCTCAGGATCCATGCCCGTGCCATTATCAGAAATGACGATCTTGACTTCCTTTAATAATTCATCATATTCAGTAGCTATTTGAATAAGACCCGAAGCAGGAATGGCTCCGAAAGCGTTAGAAAATAGATTAATCAGCACCTGTTTCATGCGACTTTCATCTACCGGTATCAAAGGGATTTTCTCGTCAAAGTGGGCCTCAATCACAACATTTTGCATCAGGGCCTCACTGCTCATCAGCAAGACTACCTCGCGTACCAATGCGTTCAGATCTTTTCTCTGGAATTTCGTGCTGGTCGGTTTTGCTAATTGAAGAAATTCCTGAATAATTCCGTTCGTTCGATCAATTTCATTGATGATGATTTCCCCATAGACTTGTAAATTTTCGTTTTCTCGATTTTCTTCCTCTAAAAGCTGAACAAATCCTTTAATAGATTGGAGAGGGTTTCTGATTTCATGGCAAATCCCGGCGGCCATTTGACCTACGGTAGTAAGACACTCATTCCGTTCTATTTTTTCTTCAAAAAGTTTGCTTAACTTATCATCTTAAAGCATCACAAAAACGCCCCGAAAACACTCTTTTCTGTACAATGTAAAAGTTGTGAGTTGTACTGTTCCCTTTACTCCATTGATCCAAGCACCGATGGGTACCTCTTCATAAGCAATTCTATGGTCTAAGGTATCTGTAATAAAGTCGGATAATTCCAAGGAACTATCCAAAACAATCCTTTTCCCGATACATTCCCGGAAATTCTTGCCTACCACTTCTTGCCGGGGCAAATCCAAAAAATCTGCACCATAATTATTTATATAGGTGATGGCACCCTCTTGGTTAACAATAATTATGAATAAAGGCAAGCGGTCAAAGAAATCACCTATGTGCCCAACATCATCTTCCTGTTTAATTAATTCTTGAGGAAAATAACGGCGGCGGAAACCGGAATAAAGCGCAAGGATCGGAACGCCCCAGATCAATGAAAGGAAGATCATGAGAACCTGCAGCTCACTATTGTTAAAAAAGAAGGGCAAAATCACCAAAGGCAAAACACTCATTAAATATATTCCCCACCAGAAAAAATAGCCGGGTAAAAGCATCGTAACCACTCCCCAAAATATTTTCAAGGATAATATTTAATAAGATTCGTGCCTGGTAAATTTTTCCCTCTAGTTTAATTCCAGCATCATTCGCCAAAAAGACGCTTAAAGGTGTTATTTGTCATTTAAGGTCGGTAATATATCTCTTCTTCCGTAACCACCATGTCCATTGGAATATCATAGGGATCCGGAGTTAAAAAGGGGGCAATTTGCAGGGCAAAAGCCACAGCAATTTTCGGGGTTTGATCTATTAAACGAGGTAAAAAACGATCATAATATCCACCGCCGTAACCCAGCCGGATACAATCCTTATCAAAGGCTACTCCGGGGATAATAACACAATCAATTTCTTTAGGCGCCACAGGCCGCATTTTATCGTCTTTTGGTTCTAAAATACCCCAGGTGCCCGGTGCTAAGTCTTCTTTTAAATCTCTCAACTCGGAAGGAATGATAGAAATATCATTGGGCTCACATACAGGAATCACCACTCTTTTATTTTTCTGCCACAGATGGTGGATTAAGGGCAATACATCCACCTCATTATTAAAGGGAAGATAAAGCATCACTGTAGTCGCTTTTTGAAAGCTCGGAATTTGTAAAACTTTCTCGCAAATAATTCTGCTTTTTTCATGTACCTGATTTTGATCCAAGGATCTCCTTAATTTTAAAAACTCTTTACGTTGTTGTTTTTTCATAGAACCATCCTCCCAAAATTCCTTTGACTCTAAAATTCTGTCTTCAATAATTAATGGTTTCGTGCAGTGGCTAAAACTTTAGTCGCTTTAAGCCACAGGATTATTCATCATTATCTTTTATATTTATTCACGAAGATTGACTGCTTCATATCCATATTTAGGTGTATTTTCTTAGTAAATCCATAGTTTTTTTCCCGGGATCAGGTTTCTGCGTCTTTTGTCAAGATAAAAAAAGTTTATTCTTCATCTTTTTTTATCCACAGATCCATTCTTGCAAATTGCGCCTTTGAACAGGCGCTTTACATATTTAAGCACCTATAATTTATTTTTTCCCCTGACTAAGCTATTTTTTTCTTCCACACCTTTTTCCCCGCAGTTCTAAGTTATTAACAGACTTATCCACATTATCCACAGTTTCTTCGTCCACAAGTGGACAATATATTAAGGATTGAATATCTGATGTTTTTTATAAAAATACCTAAAGTTCCGTCACCTTATAAAGTGAATAAAGATAAGTTCGGCACGGCGTTTAACGTCAAATCAGCAAATTCTCCTTTTAGATACTTATAATACGCGGCACAACCAATCATCGCCGCATTATCCGTGCATAAAACAGATGATGGCCATAACACATCGATATTTTCCTGTGCAGCTTTTTCTTGAAGCATTTCTCTTAAACAGTGGTTAGCCGCAACTCCACCAGCTAATAGAATCGTTGATACCTTCTTCATTTTTGCAGCCGCAACAGTCTTAGTTGCCAATACTTCACAAATCGCCTCCTGCAATCCCGCCGCAATATCTGGGATATCATACGGTTCATCCTTCATTTTACATTGATTTAAATAATTTAACACTGAGGATTTGAGGCCGCTGAAACTAAAATCCAAACTGTCTTTTTCTAACCAGGCTCTGGGAAAATTATGTTTTTCTTTGTTGCCCTGTAGGGCAAACTGCTGAATCTTCGGTCCCCCTGGATAACCTAAACCCAAATGCCGAGCTACCTTGTCAAAGGCCTCTCCCGCAGCATCATCTCTTGTTTGTCCTAATAAAATATATTCCCCTCTTTGGGGAAGGTAAACCAAACTGGTATGTCCTCCAGATACAACCAAAGCCACCAAGGGGAATTCTAAATCCGGGTGTTCTAAAAAACCGGCATGAATATGTCCTTCTAAATGGTGTACTCCAATAAGTGGTATGTCTAGGGCATAGGATACCGCTTTGGCATAAGAAAGACCTACCAAAAGAGCTCCCACTAACCCCGGTCCGTAAGTGACTCCAATACCATCCATGTCTTTAAAATTCATATTTGCTACCTTTAAAGCCTCTTGTACCACAAAAGGCAGGGCCTCTAAGTGTTTTCTGGAAGCAATTTCCGGAACAACACCACCATATTTTTGATGAATATCAATTTGTGATGAAATAACATTAGATCTGATGACCCTCCCGTCCTGAATAACAGCAACGGAGGATTCATCGCAGCTGGTTTCTATGGCTAAAATATTTACTGCCATTTTGATCTCCTTTATACGAAAAATAAGATAAATCTTCTCTAAAAAAGGTTAATACTTTCCAAGAGACAAATAATAAAGCCCCTAGGGGCTTTATTTTATCATGATACAAAAGTTAGCGTTAGGGCTATTACGGCGATTAAGCAAACTGTAAATACACCATAACCGATAAAAGTATATTTATGGACATCTTCCGGTGTTTGAGGGAAGGGATACTTCCTCATCAACTCCATAGGTTCCTCATGTCCTGCCATGTAAATGCCTCCTTTCTCTCATATCCTAATCTCTTAAAACATCTGTTCCAATGTCTTCCACATAATAATGGCATCTTCCTTGGTGTCGGTGTAATAACCGCGACGGCGCCCTGCATTTTTGAAACCCATTCTTTGATAAAGATTTAGCGCAGGCACATTCGATGGCCGTACCTCTAAGGTCATCCGTAGAGCCCCTTGCACCATGCTTTGGACAATTAGATGGGAAAGTAGCTTTTCCCCGATTTTTTGGCCCCGATAGTCCGGATGGACAGCTATCGTTGTAATATGAGCTTCATCAATTATAATCCACATTCCTCCATAGGCTACCACCCGTCCATTTAGTTTGCCGACACAATAATAGGATAAGGAGTTATCATATATTTCACTGATAAATGCCTGTTTACTCCACGGTGTAGGAAAAGAGCATTGTTCTATTGCCAAAACCTGCTCCAGATCCTCCTCTTGTAAAGGTACAAAATCAATATCCACTGTCATCAACAGCGATCACCATGGGTCTGCACCCATTTAACTTCCGCTTCAGAAGGTCTTAAATAAAAAGGTTTAATCTCAAAAAGATTGCTACCCAGTCCACGCTGAAATTTTTGTAATCCTATAAGTGCAACCTGTGCGCCACGTAACAAATTGTGACTTGGCGGAGCAAAAGCAGCTCTTTCTTTCATGCGATCAATAATCATTTCCTGATAAACAGGCGCCCCTTCACCTAAAAAGGTGACCTTCTCCCCTAAATCCATCAGTTCTAACACCAGTTTCTCCGGAGCCACAGCCTGATAAGGAGATAAACGAGTCATGCGCCCAGCCTCGTAGCGATATAGAGCCGTGTAGACTTCATTTTTTCGAGCATCCAGCATGGGGCATAAAAAATGCGGTACCCCGGGTAAATTCTCCACCAGAGCATCCAAAGAAACAACACCTACAACCGGTAGTTTCAGGACTTGTGCCAAACCTTGGACAGTTGCCAGTCCAATACGCAACCCGGTAAAGGAACCGGGGCCTACAGTCACAGCAATCCCCTGAATATCTGTCCAGGTGATGCCGGAATTTTTTAAAAGGCTGTCCAGTAAAGGAAGCAACCTCTGGGAATGTGTTTTCCCAATATTCAGCCAGTTTTCTGCTAAAACTCCCTGTTCATCCACAATTGCCACGCCACAAGCCTTGGTAGCTGCATCAATCCCTAATATTTTCATCTTTTTCTAACGCTCCGATCACATTGGCCCATTCTCCACCGACATCAATAAAACGCAAGATGCGAAATTCAGCCCCGTTTGGTTCCCACCCCTTTTGAATATCAATTTTCAGGTAAGAGGAAGGTAAAATTGATGATACCCGTTCTGGCCATTCGATTAAGGTTATCCCTGAGGAATAAAAATATTCTTCCATCCCCAGATTTTCCAGATCCTTTTCCTCTTCCAATCGATAGGCATCCATATGATATAGGGGATGGGTTCCTTGGTATTCGTTAATGATGGTAAAAGTGGGGCTGGAAACCTCTTCTTGCACCTTTAGTCCATGGGCTACGCCCTTAACAAAAACGGTTTTACCCGCACCTAACTCTCCATAAAGTGCAATAACTATCCCTGGAGGCAAATGAGAGGCCAGACATTTACCCCACTGAAAAGTTTCTTCAGGGCT
The DNA here is from genome assembly GCA_040766325.1 of Dehalobacterium sp. GTDB lineage: Bacteria > Bacillota > Dehalobacteriia > Dehalobacteriales > Dehalobacteriaceae > Dehalobacterium. Next base: position 174,055 of record JAXGQR010000002.1, read on the forward strand.
TTTTGTTTTGATGGTAAGCAAGGTATTCTTCCTCCCCTAAGAAATTCCATAAATCTATTTCCATTATAACCAAAATAAAACCCTTTAGCCAACGGAACCTTAAGCAGGTTCCCCTTGATCATGATAAACGACACAACCGTCAATAATCACCGTTTCCACAATGGACTCCATAGACAGAATACTACCACTGATGATAAGAATATCGGCATCTTTGCCTATAGATATACTGCCCACTCGATGATCAACACCCAGAATTTGTGCTGCATTGATGGTAATTGATTTCAGAGCATCTTCCTCTGACATTCCGGCCTGAAACACTAGTCCTGCGCAAAGGGAGAGATATTGGATGGGCACCACCGGATGGTCCGTTGTTAACGCCACCTTTACGCCGGATTGGACTAATAAACCAGGGGTTTTCCAACTTTTGTCCTTCATTTCCACCTTAGCTCGATTCACTAAATGCGGCCCGGAAATCACCGGGATATCCCCCTTGGCCAGTTCAGTACCGATACTTTGACTGTCCGTCCCATGAATAATCACAATGGGCATATCAAATTCCTGAGAAATACGTACGGCCGTCATAATATCGTCAGAGCGATGAGCATGAGCGTGTAGGGAAATTTCTTTATTCATTACTTTGACGACGGGTTCTAAAAGAAGATCTCGTTCCTTCGGTGCAGCAGCATAGTTTTGTGCTTTGGAAAACAGCTCTCGGAGCATACCTGCTGTGGCCATGCGGGTAGAAGGGGTTTTCTTTTGCTCACCATAAACTCGTTTGGGGTTTTCCCCAAAAGCAATTTTTAGTCCTGCCGGTTCTTTTAAAACCATTTGATCCACAATGTGCCCATGGGTTTTTAAGATTGCTATCTGCCCACCCACCACATTGGCACTGCCGGGGCTAACTGCAACGGTGGTAACTCCTCCGCCGATGGCATCATGAAAGGCTAGATCGTGCGGATTAATCCCATCGATTGCGCGCAGATGAGAAGTTAGAGGATTGGTCATTTCATTGGTATCATCCCCCTCGTATCGATAAACCTCTTCCGCAATGCCGATATGAGTATGGGCATCGATTAATCCCGGCATCACTACCTTGCCCTGAGCGTTAATCACATCTGCTCCCTTGGGAATCAAGATATTATCACCGATCGCCACAATTTTGCCCTGGTCTATTAAAACCGTCCCTTTATGATAATTCTTTCCTTCCATCGTCAGAATTTTTCCATTTGCAACAGCAAGCATAAAACCGTACCTCCTAACAGTTGAACGATAAAGTGAAACTTCTATCAGTAGGGGTTTTCTTCATCCCCTGCTGATAGTTAGTTGAACCAATCAGGAACTTAGCGTCTGTTATCCCCCACTTACAGAAGTAGGGTCTTACGGACGGTTAGTGCGTGATAAAACTTTCGCCATAAAAAGCCAAAACCCTGCAATGATTCTAAAGGAAAGTTTCAATGACAACAAGCTTGAATAAATGCCTGAAACAACCGAAAGCTCCCTAGGTGCTGCTGCCAAAGACATTCCGGGTGCCACTGCACACCCATAACAAAAGCATGCTCAACGCCTTCAATTCCTTCAATCACCTGATCGGGTGCAAGCGCTGACACCTTGAGTCCCGGAGCAGGGGTTTTCACTGCTTGATGGTGAAAGCTGTTCACCTTTAGATGCTCTCCAGGCATAATTTGGCTTAGTTTTGTTCCAGGAACCAGATGCACTGAGTGGGTCGGACAATCCCTGGGAGCTGCTTGATCATGCTTTATTGTTGATACCAGCTGACTCTTAATATCTTGGAATATTGTACCGCCCAAAGACAGATTCAATACTTGGCATCCCCGGCATACCGCCAGTATTGGTTTTTCCGATAAGAAAAAATCCTTACACCAGGAAAGTTCAAAAACATCTCGTTCCGGTGTAATTTCTCCCATTCCCGGAATAGGTTCTTCGCCAAAAAGCAAAGGATTTACATCCACCCCTCCCGATAAAACCAGCCCATCGATGCTTTTTAGATATTTTTCTTTTACGCTTTGCCGGGCGGTGGAAGGTATTAGTAGAGCTGCTCCACCTACAGCTTCGATTGCTTTAATGTAAAAGTGTCGTAAAAAAAAATTTAACCCATCTTCGCCACAAGTAATTCCAATCAAAGGTACCTTCAAGATTTCTCCTCCCAAATAAAACAGCCAGGCTACAACTCCAGCCTGACCAATAATTTTATACTTCTACTAAGCCTAAACTAATCTCCAAAGCTCGATTAACGCGCTGCATAACATCTTCACCGATGACTGCAATTTTGTGTTGCAGTCGACTTTTATCTATGGTACGCACCTGCTCCGCTAAAATAACCGAATCTTTTTCCAGACCGGTTTTTTCTTTGGGTAGTTCCACATGTGTGGGAAGTTTTGCTTTATTGATTTGGGAGGTAATTGCGACCACAATTGTCGTTGGACTATATTGGTTGCCAATATCATTTTGCACAACTAAAACAGGCCTGGTGCCTCCTTGCTCCGAGCCCTGAACCGGATTTAGTTGGGCAAAAAAAACTTCCCCGCGTCGTACAATCATTTTCCACGCTCCGCTCGGTTTACAGTTGTGTTTTCCTGCGCTTCATTCTCCATGGCAAAACATTCACAGGCAATAGATAAATTTATCACGGCCATCTCCTGATAGCCCTTTTTCATTTGTTCCTTTAGTATACGACGACGCCGCTCTACAATATAAAACTGCATTGCTTCTCGAATAAATTCACTTCTGTTTTTATTCTCATCATTAACAATCCCATCGAATTCTTGAAGCAATTGATCAGGAACACTAATCATAATCCTTCTTAAATTGGGCACAGGGTACACCTCCATAAGATATATCTCCAGAGTTACAAATATTATATACGTTTTTCCATATTATTTGCAACATATTCACAACTTATGTTTCAGGTAAATACTGGTAATCAGTTTTCGTTGATATAGACGCGAGGAACTCGCTCACTGAGCATGCACACGATTTCATAATTAATCGTATGCAGCTTGCCGGCAATTTCTTCTACTGTAATGCATTCTTGCCCTTGGTTTCCAAAAATAACGGCCTCGTCATCAATTTTTACTTGGGGTACCGATGAAACATCCACCATCAACTGATCCATACAAATCGTTCCCACTGTGGGGACTCTCCGTCCTCCTAGAAGCACCTGGCTCTTGTGAGTTAAGGATCTGGGATAACCATCCGCATAACCTATGGGCAAGGTTGCAATCACCCTTTCACTTTGCGCAGTATATTTACGCCCATAACTGATACAGGCACCGGCATCAACATTTTTAACAAAGGAGACTCTGGTCTTCAAAGTCATGGCCGGTATGAGTTTAATTCGATTCCGCTGCACCTCTTCCGACGGATAGAGACCATACAAAATGATCCCCGCCCGCACCATATCAAAATGGGTCTCCGGCATATCAATCAACCCGGCACTGTTGGCAGCATGTTTTAAAGGAATATGAATTCCTTCCTGCTCCAACTGAGAGATAAATTCCTTAAATATGGTTAATTGTTTCCGTGTGTAAGATTTATCTTCTTCGTCTGCGGCAGAAAAATGGGTAAAGAGGCCCTCCACGCACAAACCGGGCAAGGAAACAATTTTTTTTATCACCTCAACCGATGCCTTATCCGTATGAAAGCCGATGCGACCCATACCGGTGTCAATCTTAACATGACCGATGGCCCTTTCCCCGCGCGCAGTTGCCGCCTTGGACAAAGCCTCGGCCATCTCCAGGGTATAAAGGGTGGTTGTGATATTATAGTCCAACACCTCTTGGACTTGATCTGTCGGCGTAAATCCCAGGACAATAATGGGGGCTTCAATTCCTTGCTCCCGCAAACGCACTCCTTCACTTAGAGTGGCTACACCCAAATATTCCGCACCGTGTTTTAAAGCTGTACGGGCAATTTGCAATGCCCCATGGCCATATCCATTGGCTTTAACAATGGCCATTAGTTTTGTTTGGGGTTGCAATAAACCTTGGATCGCCTGAACATTGTGGGCCACCGCACCTAAATCTACCTCCGCCCAAGTCGGGCGAGCAATCTCCTTCATAAATCAGCACCCCTCAAATTCCAAAAGTGTTTTTGGCAAATAATTAACAATATCTCCCGCTGCCAAACCGGTTTGACTTTTTTCAACTGCCGCCAGATCACCTGCCCGACCATGAAGATACACGGCCAAAGCTGCTGCTTCCACTCCTGCTAAGCCCTGTGCTAGGAAAGCGCCGATCATGCCGGCTAACACATCGCCGCTCCCTCCTGTCGCCATTCCTGGATTACCGGTAGTATTCACGTAAAGGTGCCCTTCCGGAGTAGCAATTAAAGTTCGTGCCCCTTTAAGCACGACAATGCTCCGATACCTTCGGGCACAATCTGTTACGGCTGCAACCCGATCTTTTTGAATCTCCGCAACGGTTCTACCAATCAAACGCGACATTTCTCCCGGATGCGGGGTGAGAATCACCGGATAGCTGCTATTTTCCAAAAGCTCTCGACACTCTTTCAAAGGAAAAAGAGCATCGGCATCCACAACCAAGGGACATGGAATATCTCTAATCAGCCCTTTAACTAACCCTAGAGCTTCCTGATGACGGGATAACCCCGGTCCTAAAACCGCTACTTTACGAGGTAAGATCTTTTTTAAAAGTTCCAATCCCTCTGTTGAAAAGCATCCCTCCGATGTTTCCGGTAAGGGTAAAGACATGGCTTCTGTCAACTTGTTCTCCAAGATCCCGTTAAGACCGATGGGAATCGCTGCCGTGACTAACCCTGCCCCGGAGCGTACAGCTGCCCAGGCAGATAAAGCCACAGCCCCCGTCATGCCCGGGGCACCTCCGATTACCACCACATGGCCGTAGGAGCCTTTATGGCCATCACTTTCCCGAATAGGAAAAAAACTTTGGCAGAGTTCTTGATCTAATAAATTCCGGGTAAACTGTCCTTGAGTAATCAATACCCGGGGAAAGGAAATATCGGCTACGATCATCTGCCCCACAAATTTAGCTCCCGGATCCAACACCATCCCAATCTTAGGCAAGCCCATGGTTACAGTGACCTGAGCCTGGATACAAGAACCTTTGACCCATCCGGTATTTGCTTCCATGCCGGAGGGTAGGTCGATGGCAAGAACCGGTTTCCCGGATTCATTGATCAAATCAATAAGCTTGGCTATTGTCCCCTGAGCCTGACCTTTAAATCCGGTACCAAAAATCCCGTCTATAATTAATTCCGTATACATCAATCCCACCTTAACCAGATTTAAATCACGATCAGTAATAATTATTTGATAAGGCAGATTCATCTTACGGATAACGTTCCAGTTGATAAGTGCGTCCCCATTTAATTCTTCCGGTTTGCATAGGAGGAATATTTTAACTTCACAACCGGCGTTGGCAAGATGTCTAGCAATTACCAGGCCATCGCCCCCGTTATTTCCTTTACCGGCAAAAACTAAAATCCGTCCTCGGAGCAAACTTTCAGGAAATTGTTCCCGAATTACAGACATTACAGCAAGACCCGCATTTTCCATTAAAACGATGCCCGGAATTTGGTAATCATTGATGGCGGTTTGATCTAATTGCCTCATTTCTTCCGCTGTAACCAACTTCATCACTTTCACTCCCTTTCCGCAACACAAAAAGCCACAGCATAGTCTTTGCTATGGGACATGGTGATCCCCATATTTATAATGTTTAATCGTTCTTTAATCATGATAGCGTTACCACGAAGGACAACGGTAGGCTTTCCTAAAGAGTCTGACAAAATTTCGATATCTTTCCATCCATATCCCCGAAATCCGGTACCTAAGGCTTTGGCAACCGCTTCCTTTGCAGCAAAACGCACTGCAAGGGAGGCGAAGAAATTATGTCTTTCCCGGCACAAGGCAATTTCCCGCTCTGTAAAAACCCGCTGTAAAAAAGATGCCCGTTGGGCAGCCTTTTTGATCCGGGAAATCTCAATAATATCCGCCCCCAAACCGCAAATCATGTGTTTCACTTCTTTCGCAAGACAATTAATTTCTCAACTTTATTCATTATAGCACTAACATTTTCAGGAGTAAATTTTTTTACCCCGGATAAGTTTGTAAAAAACGATATTAAACACTAATTTGCCTTGACATTTATCTCTTAAGATCATGATAATGGAAAAAAGATAGCAAGGAGGCAAGGACTTCATGGCAAATATTTTGAATTAAGTTAAATTAATGGAAGAAGATATTCTTCGTTTTAGAAGAGATTTACATGAGAATCCTGAGCTTAGCAGTCAGGAGTTTAAAACGCAAGAAAAGATTATGAAGGAATTAGACCAAATGGGTATTCCCTATCAAAAAGCCGGCAGCACTTCATTAATCGCAACATTAAAAGGTGCAAGCAGCGGGAAAACCATTGCTTTAAGAGCAGATATCGATGCTCTGCCGATCATGGAAAAAACAGATATTGCCTTTAAATCTAAAACTCCCGGTGTCATGCACGCTTGTGGTCATGATGCCCATACCGCCATGCTTCTAGGTGCCGCAAAAATCTTATCGGAAATGAAGGATGAAATTCACGGAACAATTAAATTTTCTTTCAAGAAGGAGAAGAAATATTCGCAGGGGCAAAGAAAATAATCGACGCAGGAGGTATGGATGAGGTTGATGCTTGTTTTGGTCTCCATGGTATGCCGGAACTGGAGACAGGATATCTAAATATAGAACCAGGTTACAGAATGGCAGGTTGTGATACGATTTATGTCAAGTTTGAGGGCGTATCCGGTCATGGTTCAATGCCCCATTTGGCCAAGGATACTATTCATCCGGCCTGTATTTTCGTGACAGATCTGCAAGGTATTGTGACCAAAAATGTCAATGCTCAGGAACCTATTGTGCTTTCTGTAGGTAAGTTCATCGGAGGAACAAAGGCAAACATCGTTGCCAAAAATTGCGAAATTGATATTACCATGAGATACTTTAACCTAAAAACCCGAGAGGTCGTTCATAAAGCCATTAAAAGACATGCCCAAGCCATTGCAGATGCTTATGAACTTCAGGTAGATATAAATATCGAGGAAAGTGCTCCGAGTCTATATAATGATGAAGATTTGGCAAAACTGGCAGATCAATCAGCCGGCAAAGTCTTAGGAGCAGGTAGGAATAAAGCTTTACCCAGATATATGGGATCAGAGGACATGTCTTATTATTTCCAACACGCCAAGGGTGTATTTGCCTTTCTGGGCTATCGAAATGAGGAAAAAGAAGCGATCTACTTCCCCCACCACGAGAAATTTAAGATTGATGAAGACTACATGAAATACGGTACCGCACTTTATATTCAATTTGCGCTTGATTTTTTACATAAATAAATTGAATCCATTAAAACACCGAGTTCTTGATAATTATCCGCCGGCACGCAAGCTTTGGGGCTAACCGATACCCTTGGAGTGATAAAGCTTTTGAATTGACTCTCCGTCAATCTGTTTGATGTTTCCGATTGCTTAACCAGATGGTGACTTAGTAGAAAATCCTAGAAAATCCGATAATGAAGAAATGAAGATATGATAGAATAAAAATTTTGAATTTCTTTATACTAATATCAAAATAAATCAGAAGGATTATCGCTATGAATGAGGATACCATTTATCTTTTGAGGGAATGCAATGCAGGATGCAAAGCGGCTACAAATAGCATGGAACAGGTGATACCTTATATTTCTAATGAAAAATTTATGTCTATTATTAAAAAATACAATGAAAAGCATATTAACCTGGGAGATGAATGTCATCACATGTTAAATAAATATGATGAGGAGGAGAAAGACCCTCAACTTCCGGCAAAAGCTTTTTCGTGGATCAGTACAGAAATAAAACTGGCAGTGAATAAAGACACCTCTAAAATTGCCGACATAATGATTGATGGTTGTAATATGGGGATTAAGTCTGTCAGTAAATACATCAATAAGTATCAGGCCGCATCTCATGATAGTCTTAATTTGGCGAAAAAAATTGTTGAGATAGAGCAGGAATTTATGAATGAAATGCTTGATTATTTGTAAAATCATTTAATAAAAAAGGTCATTAAGTAGTCTTCTTAAATTGGCGGTATACTAAAATAAAATACCTTATGAAAGAAGGTGATAAAATGACTAACGAAAATGTTGTACCCAATAGATTGATCAAGGAGAAATCGCCCTATTTATTACAGCATGCCCACAATCCGGTAGATTGGTTCCCGTGGGGGAAAGAGGCATTTGATAAAGCAAAGCTCGAAGATAAACCGATATTTCTATCTATTGGGTACTCATAGTGTTGGTTATAAAAACCAACCTGCCATTGGTGCCATATAATGGAGAGGGAATCATTTGAAGATCAGGATATCGCGGAGATTCTTAACCGTTCTTTTGTTTCCATCAAGGTAGATCGGGAAGAACGTCCCGATATTGACCACATTTATATAACGGTTTGTCAGGCGATGACCGGACAAGGCGGTTGGCCCCTTACGGTGGTCATGACCCCGGAGAAACAGCCGTTTTTTGCCGGTTCTTACTTCCCCAAAACAGGACGGGGCAGGATGGTTGGCCTCCGGGAAATTCTACTGCAGATCATCAATTTATGGAATACCGAGAGGAGCAAGGTACTCGAGATTGGAAAAAATATTACCGGAAACCTTGAAGCCCATTTATTCCATGGAGAACCCTCCGGTGATTTAGATGAAACTGTGCTTCAAGATGCTTTTAATAGTCTCGTAGAGAAATTTGATCCGGTTTACGGAGGTTTTGGTTCAGCCCCTAAATTTCCTACCCCGCAAAATCTCTATTTTCTTTTACGCTATTGGAAAGTCTATCACGAAGAGCAGGCTTTACGGATGGTGGAGGACACTTTAACTCATATGTTTCAGGGCGGGATATATGACCATATCGGCTATGGTTTTTCCCGCTATTCTACCGATGAAAAATGGCTTGTGCCTCATTTTGAAAAGATGCTGTATGACAATGCTCTTTTGGCTATAGCTTACCTAGAAACTTATCAAGCAACGAAGAAAGAGCTTTTTAAGGAAGTGGCTGAAGAAATTCTCACCTATATTCGGCGGGATATGATGGCACCTGAAGGAGGTTTTTATGCGGCTGAGGATGCAGATTCGGAAGGGGTGGAAGGAAAATTCTATCTTTGGACTCCGGAAGAAATCACCGCGATTTTGGGCAATAAAGATGGAGCAGATTTTTGCCATTTCTATGGTATTTCAAAGAGAGGTAATTTTGAAGGCAAGAGTATTCCTAACCTCATCAACCAAAAGAATTTGTCCCAAAGAAAAGTTTTACTCAAACAAAGGAGCAGGCTTTTTGAAGAACGCGAAAAAAGAATCCATCCCTTTAAGGACGATAAAATTCTTACCTCATGGAACGGCTTGATGATTGCGGCCTTCAGCATTGCTGCCCGAGTTTTAGGGCATAAACACTGGAGGGAAGTTGCCATACAGGCAGCAAATTTTGTTCTGAATAATTTACGCACAGAAAATGGACGTTTGTTGGCTCGTTTTCGCGATGGTGAATCAGCCTATCTGGGCTATATTGATGATTATGCTTTTTTAACCTGGGGACTTATTGAACTATACCAAGCAAGTTTCCAACCCCATTACTTACAGGAGGCGCTGCGCCTTTCCCAGGACCTGATCACTCATTTTCATGATGACAAGAAAGGTGGTTTTTTCCTCTATGGGAATGACGGGGAACAACTTATTGCCCGGCCTAAAGAAATCTATGACGGGGCCACGCCCTCGGGGAATTCCGTAACTGCCCTCAACTTCTTGAAATTGTCTCGTCTCACCGGAGAACACCACTGGGAAGAAAAAGCTTTGGAGATTCAAGGCACATTTTCTTCAACGATACGTCAATATCCAGCCGGATATTCCTATTTGCTAATGGCACAGCTTTATCGTCTCAACGATGCGCAGGAGATTGTACTGGCAAGCCCTAATGGTCTTTTGGGCTTGAATGAAATGATCCGGGAAATCAATCACCAATTTCGCCCCTTTACTGTAGTACTGGTGGCAGATCAAGCTTTAGAAAAAGACATTCCTTCTCTAAAAGGATATTCAGCCCAGAATGATCAGGGTACTGCCTATGTATGCCGTAATTTTGCCTGTCAAGCACCTACCACCGATATAAAGCAGCTGAAAATACTTCTTGACGAAAAATGAACTATGTTTTGATTATTTATTGTTCTTGCATGAAATCTTCAACACATAAAAATACCTGTTCAGCCGTGTTACTTAAAAGAATTAAATGACCTCCATCGTGAAAATATCTAATTTTTTTCCTTTCCGAAGACACGTGTGTGTTGATATAATCCACACTCTTTTTTCGTACAGTGTCATCATCTTCGGCCTGAATAATTAGGATGGGGCAATTTATTTTTTCTAAATTGGACTTTGTTTGATGCAAAAGCAAGAGAAACTGTATCATTGCTAAAAATGGCGAATTATTCTTGGCTCGTAAATACCTTTTGATATGTTTGCGTTTTTTGTTTTTGATATCATCCACGAGATTAAGAAACACTTGGGATATGTTCCAATAGAAAATGGGAGTATTGATTGTTACAATAGCCTTGATATTATGTTTACAGGCCAGATTAAATGCAATCAAGCCTCCCATAGAGAACCCTATTAGCAAAACCTCATCCCCGGTTTCTTTTAACTTTAATAATTCTCGTTCTGCAGAATCTATCCAGTCCGTATACGTGGCTTTTTTCATGTCTTTTCTGGTCGCTGAATGACCTTTTAATATGGGGCATACAACATCATAATTAAGACCCAACAGATATTCAGCTAAAGGCTTGACTTCGTGAATTCCACCACCAAATCCATGAATTATTAAACATTTTGTTTTCTTTCTACCCATCGCGTTCATCTATCATTGACCTCTACTCTCATTATGCCAAAAAGGATATAACGTTCTATCTTAATGTTTATTTTAACTGATTTTCTTATTCTTATAGAAAATAAAGCTACCACAAACAAAGTAAAAAACTAGAACAACAATACCCATCGGCGTTTCATTGACAATCTGCCCTGTATCTTGGGTTCCCATATAAATAAAATGGATTCCAGGTAGCAGACCTATAAATCCGCCCCAGAATTTCCCCTTACTTAATAAAATTCCACCGGCTAAAAATAAAGCCAGCCACACAAAAATCACTAGTGAAAATGAAATGGCAAAGAATATTAGCGACCAGCTAAAATAGATAGACAAGATAATTGCAGGTATATAAAACAGAACATTTTTCATAATGTTTTCTCCAACAAAATACAAAATTAATGATATATCTTATTCTACTAATGGGCCACAATATCCTTTCTCAATTTGCTATTCCAAAATCCCAAGACTTGCTTATCTTAATGCATTTCGACAAATTTCCTAATATAGATGATCACTGGTAATGATAGAAAAAATACTTCCCAGGAGGTATCATCAATATCAAAACATTCTTTTTTTATATGTCTGGCAGAACCTTTGGCCAGCTTTTTCGTCTAAGTAAGTATAAAAGGATAAATGATGGGAGTTGATCATATGAAGAATGGTAGTATAAAAAAAGTTAGCATGATATTAATCTTGCTGCTTTTATTGCTCTTTGGGTGTGGGAGCAATACCAAAGATGAAGCAGCAATGGATTTTTCAGGCGGTGATGCTGCCCCTGCTGAAGAACAAATGGCAAATGAAGTACTGGATGGCATAGAAAACAAGGAAATTCAGGTTGCCATACAGGACCGTAAGATCATTTATACTGCTGAAATAAATCTACGGGTGAATGACATTGAGGAGATCGGAGAGAAAATTAAAAACAAGACTATAGAATTAAAAGGGTTTATGGCTGATTATGCCATGCGTATCAATGAATATACCGCCAATGCCGATATGACACTGAAAATTCCCAGTAATAATTACCAAACTTTGTTGAGTTTTGTAGCCCAACAAGGTAAGCATGATTATAAACGAGAATATACTAATGACGTCACAACAAAGTATGTGGATCTGGATGCACGAGTTACCGTGCTTAGGGCAGAAGAAGCAAGCTTATTAAATTTACTCAACAAGGCGGACAAGGTGGAGGATATTCTTAAAGTCAGGGCTCAAATTACTGCTACCAGACAGGAAAGAGAATCTCTGGAAGGACAGCTCAAAGCATTAGAAAATGACATTGAATATGCAACTATTCATGTGAGCCTTTATAAACCCCGAAGCAGCGATACCAATATTAACATGGAAAACCTGAATGTTTTTTCCCGCAGCTGGAAAGGCTTTATTTATGGTTTTAACTCCTTGCTGGCAAAATCAGGCAATGTGGTGGTATTTTTCTTTACTGCCTTACCCTCACTGATCCTGGTTGCTTTAGTTGTATTGGGGCTGGTTTGGCTGAAAAAGAGAAAAAACAAGAAAGGAAATGATGTCTAAAGAATGAATCGTTATATTATAAAATCCAACCAAATGGTTGGATTTTTCTTATTCTTCCAGATAAATTGTTTCTTTGCTCAAGGTTTTCTCATGATTAACATTATTTTTTTGTTAATAATAGAGCATCTGTTACAAAAGCCCAACGGAATAATTATTTAGCAAGGTAGGTGATAATTTCCTTAGCGCCATTAACCCCGTCCTTGACACAGTCGGGAACACCAATGCCCCGGTATGATCCACCAACTACCACCAGCCCGGGGCTTTTGGCCAAACGCTCCTCCAATTCCTGCATGCGTTCTAAATGACCGATGGTGTATTGAGGACGGGCTTCAATCCACCGTTGGATCCAGTGTCGCTCAGGTATTGCTGTAATCCCCAGGATCGACTTTAACTCTTCTTGGGCCCAGTCTAATAACTGCTCGTCCGGCTCTGTAGCATATTGGGATTTTTTGGCCCCACCGAAAAATACCCGTATTAAAGTATATTCTTCATTAGGCACCCGATGATTCCATTTAACAGAGGTAAAGGTCACCGCGTTTATTTTTGTTTGTTCTGCGAAAGGGATCAGGGCACCAAAGGAATTGGCTTGAGGTACCTCACGGCTTTTGTAAGCGAAAGAGATCGTGGCGGATGATGCCATGGGTGTTGCCTGAAGAATCTTCGCCCCCTGGGAATCAATATTTTCTAGTAAAACAGATGCTTGAGGAGCAGGAATTGCAAGAATCACCCCGTCAGCAAAAAGCTCTCCCCCTCCCGCAACTTCAACCCGGTAACCGTTGGCAAGGGAGGTGATCTTTGTTACTTCCTGCCCCTTAAGAACTTGTCCTTCCAGTTTTTGTTCCAAGGCAGCTACCAATTCCCCCATACCGCCTTTTAAAGAGATAAAATGACTTTTGGGTATTCCTTGGCGAGAAATCGGCTTTCTTTTTTTAGCCTTCCTTCTTCCTACCAACATGGCTTTGACAAGACTCCGATGATTTCTTTCCATATCAAGAAAAATGGGGAAACAGGCTTTTAAGCTCATGGTTTCCGGTGCCCCCCCATGAATGCCGCCAATTAATGGTTCCGCAATTTTTTCCATAGCCTCATGACCTAATCGACGTACCACAAAACTATACAAGGTTTCATCCTCTTGCTCCTTTTTTCGGGGCAGTACTAAATCAAAAGCCATCCGGAACTTACCCGGCCAGGATATTAAGGGACTTAAGGCAAAGGGGACGATTTTTGTAGGCACCAGCATCATCAATCCCTCGGGTAAGACATGAAGTCTTTTCCCGGAATAGATGTAAGTTCCTTTCCGCTCATCATTGGTACCGATTAATCGAGGGGTAAGACCAATTTTTTCTACTAATTGAATCACGGGGGGCTTGGTAGAAATAACACAATCCGGCCCTTCTTCAATGACAAAACCATCATCATATTTTGTTTGGATCTTGCCTCCTAAGCGGGAGCTTTTTTCAATCAGTGTATATTCGATTTCTTCTTTACTTTCCTGTAAGGTATAGGCCGCAGCTAATCCGGCAATACCTCCACCTACAATGACAACCTTTTTCATGTTTCACTCCATTATTCCTTTAGACAAAACCAATTCCGCCAGTCCCTGAATGAATTTTTGATCATCATTCAGGGCAGAGATACGGCGCAAATCTATCTTAACTAGTTTAGCCAAATTTTTTAGTTCTATATCCAAATCATACAAGGTTTCCATATGGTCGGAAACAAAACCAATAGGTACGATTAAAACCTGCTCTTCTCCTTTAGAAGATAGCTTATCTATCACTTCTTCCACAAAAGGCCCTAACCAGGGGATCGGTCTTTTCCCCTTGCTTTGATAGGTTACGGTAAATTTTTTATGAGCCAGCTTGTCCACTATCAGGCGCACTGCCTCTTGATATTGTTTATCATAACAGGCTGCATCCTCCGGCGGATCACTAGGTAAACTATGCGCAGTAAAAACAAGACGAACATCTGCCGGATGAGAAAAACCTTGCAATGATCGGGCAATTTTTTGGGCCCATGATTCGATGAAGAAAGGATGGTGACACCAATGATTCAGATAGACCACTCTTATATTGGGATCGCTTTTGACCTTTTTTGCAATTTCACTTTCATATGCTCCCGTGCTCACCTTGGAATAAAATGGTGCCAGAGTGATAGCGATAATCCGTTCTATTCCTTTTTGGATCATTTGATCCATTGTATCTGAAATAAAGGGTTCACTATGAAGCATGCCTATATGAACGGTAATATTTTGGCCCCGTTTTCTAATCAGTTCCTCCAATAATTTACCTTGGGCACAGGTGGTGGCAAAATAAGGAGAGGTTCCGCCAAGGGCTAAATAGCGTTCTTGCATCTCAGCAATCACCCGCTCCGGAGGTTTCTTGCCCCGAAAAATATGGGTAATAAAGGGTTCCACCTCAGACATATTCCGTGGAGCACCAAAGCCCAGTAAAATAATTCCTGTTTTTACCATCAGATTTAACTCCGCCGGGAGTATTCATGAACAGTTTCCACTAAGGCAATCACCTGCTCAACCTGACTCTCTTTATTAATACCATGCCCTAAATTAAAGATATGCCCCGGACGATTCCCTGCCTGATCTAATATCTTCCGCACCTTTTTCTGCATAATTTTAGTAGGAGCAAAAAGAACCGATGGATCTAAATTGCCCTGAATCCCTTTGTCGTAACCGATGCGGGACCAGGCTTCATCAAGATTGATGCGCCAATCAACGCCAATTACGTCTCCCCCGGCTTCTGCAACTGCTTCCAAAAGGGTGGATCCATTATTAGCAAAATGAATCACCGGAACCCCGGAATTTTTTAGACCGTCAATAATCCTCTTAGAATAAGGCAGGACATATTCTCGATAATCATCTTGGTGCAGTGCGCCTACCCAGGAGTCAAACAGTTGTACAGCCTGTGCTCCCGCTTTAATCTGAGCCCGAAGATAATTTAAGGTTACGGCCGTTACCTTATCCATTAAAGAATGCCAGGTTTCAGGTGCCCCCCACATCATTTTTTTGCAAAGATGATAATCCCGGGAACTTCCCCCTTCAATTATATAACTGGCCAGGGTAAAGGGAGCACCGGCAAAACCGATGAGAGGGAGCTTCCCTTCCAATTCCTTACGTACTAATTGCAGTGCTTCCATAACATAGGGGGTCATTTCCTCCCCTTCTAAGACCTGAATCCGGTCTACATCCCCTTGGGAGCGTACAGGATTATGAATACATGGCCCTTCCCCTTTGGCAAATTCCAGTTTAAGACCCATACCATCTAAAGGAAGCAAGATATCGGCAAAGATAATTGCCGCATCTACTCCCAACCGATTAACAGGCTGCAGCGTTACCTCTGCTGCTATTTCCGGATTGCGGCACATTTCTAAAAAAGTGTGGTTGCGACGTATTTTCATATAATCTTCCATATAGCGACCGGCCTGACGCATTAACCAGACAGGCGTATACTCCACTGGCTCTCTCCGGCAGGCTCTTAGAAAAACATCGTTCAAAAAATCATTCCTCCTAACTTTTGTGCACCTCAGCTTCCAACAATAATGGTTGAAAGTTAAGATAATCTCCACTGACTAAAGAAAAACGAATACCCCATTTTATCTCGGGCAGTCTTAGATGAAATGCCCCCTGGTGCAAGTGTCCATAAACGCAATGTTCCACACCATATTCCTCCATTAAATCGATAAAGCCACTTTTTTCATGGAGATCATTACAAGGCATAAAGTGGAACATGGCGATAACCTTCTTGGCGCGAGGATCAATTGATTGCAAGGATAAGGTAAGTCGATTCAACTCCCTTTGATAAATCTTTTTATCATGTTGATTAAACCCGGTACTGCCGGGACACACCCAACCTCTCGTTCCGGCTATATATATATCGCCTACCAAAACACCATCGTTTTGAATCGCGTGAATATTTTTCGGTAGAGCCTGACGAACTTTGCTGATGCTTTGCCACCAATAATCATGATTGCCTTGAATCATGATGATCTTTCCTGGCAGAAGGCTTAAAAAATCCAGATCAAAACCCACGTCTTCCATTCTCATGGCCCAAGAAATATCCCCCGGAACTAATACCACATCCTCAGAAGTAACCCTATTTATCCATCCTCGGTAGATCCGTTCGATATGATTCTGCCACTGTTCTCCAAATACATTCATAGGTTTGTGCAGCTTTAGATTATTCCATTCCCCCGGAAGCACCGCTTGGCATAAAGATAAATGTAAATCTCCCAGTCCAAATATTTTCATATCCCTTCACCACTACTATTATAACAGTTTTTCCGGGGATACAAACCCAAACTTTTCTTCTAAAAACAATATTATAATAATATGCACGAAAATTGAAATGATAAATACAGCCCTAAAATACCAATGCTTTGTTTTATGGCGAAAAAAATTCATACCTGCAAACCCACCGATAAAGCCCCCCGCTATAGAAAGCAGTAACAGCGTTTTTTCGGCAATTCTCTTCCCTTTTCTCACGGACCGGCGTTTATCCCAACCCATGCAGGCAAAGGTTAGCACGTTCAACAACAAATAATAAGCCAATAGAAAAGTTAACATTTAATTTTCTCCCTTATTTATCTTGCATATATTTTCCTTATTTGGACAAAATATTAATATCATCTGGATAAGGAGGTGTATTTCTTGGATAAGATTGCACTTATTTTAGTAATTATCGGCGCGCTCAACTGGGGTCTGATCGGTCTTTTTAATTTTGATTTAGTTGCCTCAATCTTTGGCGGTCAATCAACAGTGCTTAGTAGAATTATCTACTCATTAGTTGGGCTAGCCGGTCTTTACTCCATTACACTTTTATTTAAAGATACTAGCGACTTAGAAGTAAAGTAAGAAAAGCGCCTGCTTAGGCGCTTTTCTTACTTTACGTTAAACTCCTTAAAAATTAATCTCTGTTCACAATATAGGCAAAATCACCATTTTTAGCTAAAGCAGCGTTGGCTTCGTCGGTATCCAAATGGAAATCCAGCTGATGCGTATCACCTACCCGGGCAATTACACCACAGAAGATGACTTCTTTTTCTCCTTTGACCAAGAGGTCAATTTTATCTCCGTCCTTTATGTTCATCCGCTGTCCATCGTCAGTATGTAAATGGACATGGGTTTTGGCCACAATGCAACCTTCATTAATCACCAGCGGCCCTTTAGGACCAATCAGTACACAGCCGGGAGTCCCATCCAGCTTCCCGGATTCTCTTAAAGGAGCCTTGATTCCCAACTGGCGCGCATCTGTTTGACTCAATTCCACCTGAGTTTGTTTGCGTGCCGGTCCTAAAATTCGTACCCCCTGCAATACGCCTTTATTACCCACCACGGTGAGCACTTCATTGGACGCATACTGACCGGGCTGGGATAAATCCTTGATTGGCTGAAGTTGATACCCCTCTCCGAATAAGGCATCAATGTGTTCCTGGCTTAAATGGATATGTCGATTTGATATACCCAAAGGTACCTGCAATTTGTTTTGCCCACATGCACATTCATTACACAATTTAGCATACCCCCTAAAATAATCTTATATTTTTTTCATCTTAATAGACTGTATCTAAAACCATAAAGAGAGGCTTCTCTATAATCTTGTTCTAATTATCACAATTATAACAACTTATAAGGAGAATCACAATACTCAACTATATATTTATTCTTGAGGATTAACAAAGTGGATCAGGGGAGTCTTTTCCCCCTTCCCAACTTGAGAATAATCAATAATCGCTTTGCTGTCTTCCTTATGCATGGTAACAATGTGCTCCCCGTGGAGAACAAAATAATGATGAAAGCTCACCACCGATACTTTTTTAAATATTTCCTTCGGTGTCAAACCTTTCGCCCAAGTGAGATAGCGAGACAAATCCAGACTGCGATCCTGCTCCCGGCTACCCCCCAACCATAAAGGTAAGGTATTACGCTGCTCCACGGTCAGCCAGTCCAGTTTCAGGAGATCAAGTATAAGTGCTTCATCCTCAAGGGACAGAGTTATGCAAAGAAAGTGTAATAAAAGCTTCGTTCTTTGCTGTGCTCCCAATAATTTTTCTGCCCCTGCTTGTGACCAAAAATCTGTTAAATCAGAAAAAAAACGAAAAGCTCCCTTACCATATGCCGGGACAGCAAAGTTTAGGGTATGATGATATTTCCCTGAATTATAGATCTGTTCCAGGGTGTTTTCAATTTTCTTTAATTTAACAAACCCATCAAAGGAAATAGCCTTCGTCCTAAGAATCTCATAAGGCGGTTGATCCTGAAAAAGCAAACCATATTCTTCGCTATGTGCCCGGAGTCCCGTCCCCGGTAACAGTTTTAAAAAGCCCAACTGGAGATGATGGGGCTTTAAATTATAAACTTGATTAAAGGATTTTTCAAAGGAGATCATATCCTCTTGGGGCAGTCCGGCAATTAAGTCTAAATGGATATGGACATTTCCTTTCTCTCTTAAACGGGTAACACAAGTGCTAACCTGATTAAAATCCATCTTTCTTTTAATGGTCTCCAAGACCTGCGGATTGGTTGATTGGATCCCAATTTCCACCTGAAAGAAACCTTTTGGTGCCTGTCCCATTAACTCAATCATTTCCTCATCCAAAAGATCCCCGGCAATTTCAAAGTGAAAGTTTATTTTATGTTCTCGAAAATTAAGGAGAAAAGCAAGGATTTCTTTGGTTCGCTTTAAATGACAATTAAAGGTGCGGTCCACAAACTTAATCTGCTTTACCCCAGCCAGAATCATTTTTTCCAAGTCTTTTTTGACCCGTTCCTGAGAAAAAAAACGAACCCGGTGTGTAGTTGAAGACACGCAATACTGGCAATTAAAAGGGCATCCCCGGCTAGCTTCATAATAAATAATTCTTCCTGCATACTTCGCCAAATCCTCTGGTGCATAGGGAAAAGGGATTATATCCAGGTCCTGGATCAAGGGCCTTTCCGGATTAAGGATTATCTGCTGTTGCTGACGAAAAACCAAGCCGGCAAGATCCGTCAAAGGCAAATTCAGACTCCTCCTATGTACCAACCGGCTAAAGGTTTCCTCCCCTTCTCCCGTTACAATTCCATCAACCCAGGGGTTTTCCATCATGATTTTCTCCGGATTAAAGGACACTTCCGGTCCCCCCAGAAGGATAAAAAGCTGAGGCTGCACTTTTTTCAGAATGCTGCCCAACTTAAAAATCATCTCTCGATTCCAGATATAACAAGAAAAGCCGATCATATCCGCCTTTTCTCCATGAAGGTCTCCGGCAATATCCAAGAGATGTTCATTAATGGTATATTCTTTGATTAAAAGTTCCACTTCCGGTACATGGCAGTAATTTTTTAAATAATGTAGGGATAATGCCGAATGGATAAACTTGGCATTAAGCGTGGTTAAAACAATTTTCATCTTTGAACCTTTCTATCTTTCTTGGCCGAAGAAAAATAAGGCTACTGTTCCCGGACCAGAATGAGACCCAATCACCGGCCCGACAAAACTAATTATACAATCTTTGACCGGAGTGTTTTCCATAATTAATTCTTTTAACAGGTACGCATCTTCCAGGCAATCGCCATGACTGATGCCGATAACCTGATTTTCTGGCTCAACAATCCGTTCATGCACAAGATCCGCGAGGATTTTAATTGATTTTTTCCTACCTCGGACTTTCTGCACAGGAATTAGTCGTCCAGCATTATCCACATGCAAAATTGGTTTTACTTGCAGCATGGATCCCACAAAAGCGGTAGTTCCGGAAACCCGCCCCCCTCTCTTGAGATGGTGCAGATCTTCTACGGTAAACCAATGATTGACTTTCAGTTTATTTTCTTCAACCCAAGAAATAATGTCTTCTTTAGCGGCACCTTTTTTTTGCATTTCCACGGCGTAACGGAGAATAAGTCCCTCCCCTAAGGAGGCACTTAAGGTATCAATAACCGTAATGTCCCCTTCGGGGTATTCTTCCAGAACCATCTGCCGGGCTAAAATACAATTGTTATAACTATTGCTGAGAGCGGAAGAAAAACTTAAAAATATGACTCCTATCCCGTCTTCCACGTGTTTTTTGAACACATCCACCAAGGTATGCACATTAAGTTGGGAGGTAGTTGGCATCTCCCCCTCCCGTACCCGCCGATAAAATTCTTCATAAGAAAGACTGGCCCCAAAATCATCAAAATATTCTTTTCCCTGAAAAAAATAGGAATACTGCATAATGGGAATCTGACTACTCCTGATATAATTCCCTGGTAAATCACTACATGAGTCACCGATAATCACTGTTTTCACAAGTCAAATTCCTCCCGATTATCAAAATTCTTATTATTACTATCTATCATTTTATGATGTTCACAGACTAAAATCAACTTTTATTACCAAATCCCCGCCGATCGATCCAGACAACACTTCCTGATGCAAATTTACTGAAAAAATCTAAATTATAAAACCCATTATTATTACAAATGCTAAGTTCCTGATTAGCTCGAAACACTCCTACTGATAGAATTTTTACTTTATGGTATACTTAATGAAAATAAGCCCTTTAAAGGCGCAAAATAGCCGGGAAAACGAGAAAAACCGTATCTTTGACCAATAGCCATGAAAGAAATGGAATCGAGGGTAAATGATAATGAAGAAATTAGTTTTAGCTGAAAAACCCAGTGTCGCTCGGGAAATTGCCCGAGTCTTAAAATGCACCAATAAGAATAAAGGCTTCATCGAAGGGCCTGATTATGTGGTTACCTGGGCATTAGGCCATCTTGTCACTCTAGCGGAGCCGGATGACTATCATGATAAATATAAGGAATGGCGTCTGGAGGATCTGCCCATGATTCCGAAGCGCATGAAGTTAAAGGTAATCCGGCAGACTTCCCATCAGTATCAAACCATCAAACGACTGATGAAACGCAATGACCTCAGCGAATTGGTAATTGCCACCGATGCCGGGCGAGAAGGCGAATTGGTGGCACGCTGGATTATGGTGCTGGCTGATTGGAAAAAACCTTTTAGCCGCTTATGGATTTCTTCTCAAACAGATGCGGCCATTCGGGAAGGGTTCGCCCATCTTAGACCAGGTAAGGATTACAATAAACTGTATGATGCGGCTGTCGCCCGCGCAGAGGCAGACTGGTTAGTGGGGCTTAACGTCACCCGGGCTTTAACCTGTAAATTTAATGCTCAACTCAATGCCGGACGAGTACAAACACCTACTCTCTCCATGATTGTGCAGCGGGAAGAAGAAATTAATAACTTCCGACCTGTAGATTATTGGACCATTCGGGCTGATTTTGGCACATATTTTGGAGACTGGCGGGATAAATCAGGACAAAGCCGCATCTTCAATCATATCCAAGGGGAAGAAATTGTCGCCCGCATCCAGAATCAAACGGGAATGATAAAAGAGGTCAAAACGGAAAAGAAAAGTGAACCGGCACCTCTCGCTTATAATCTCACGGAATTGCAACGCGATGCCAACCGTCGTTTTGGCTTTTCTGCCCAAAAAACCTTATCTGTTCTTCAGAATCTTTATGAACAGCACAAACTGGTTTCCTATCCCCGGACAGATTCCCGCTATATTACCTCCGACATGGTACCAACTCTCCCGGGAAGATTGGAAGGAATGGCGGTAGGTGCTTACCTGCCCTTGGTGAAGCCTCTATTAGAAAAAAATCTTTCCGTGACTAAACGCTTTGTAGATAATAGCAAGGTGACGGATCACCATGCTATTATTCCTACAGAACAACCCTTAAACCTATCCGTCCTTAGTCATGATGAAAAAAACCTATACGATCTTATCGCTAGAAGGTTTATTTCTCTCCTTTATCCCCCTTATCGCTATGAGCAGATCACTCTCATGACAGAGATCAAAGGCGAAAATTTCTATGCCAAAGGGAGAAGAGTCATCGACCCAGGCTGGCGAGCAGTGAGTGCTCCCCCCAAAGAACGGGATGGAGCTTCGGAGGATCAGGTACCGGAACAATCCTTGGATCATTTTAAACCAGGGGAGACAAAACAGATTAAGAAAGTGCTCTTAAAAAGAGCCAAAACCAAACCTCCTGCCCGGTATAGCGAGGCTACCCTCCTTACGGCCATGGAAAGTCCCGGTAAATTCATTGAAGACGAAGAACTGCGAGAAACTATGAAGGGAAGCGGACTAGGGACACCGGCGACCCGAGCAGAAATCATTGAAAAATTGCTCCATACCGGCTATATTGAACGTCACGGCAAAGAACTGATTCCCACCTCAAAAGGAAAGCAATTAATTAAATTGGTCGCCCCTGATTTACGCTCCCCGGAATTAACGGCGAAGTGGGAGCAGCAGCTTACCGATATTGCCCAGGGCAAAGAGAATAAAGAAACTTTTATCTCCGGCATTCAAGAAAATACCAAGCATCTGGTTGAAAAAATCGCAAACGACCAGGAATCCGTTTATAAGGCAGATAACATCAGTAAAACCAAGTGCCCTATGTGCGGAAAATTCATGCTCCTGGTTAACGGCAAAAGGGGACGCATGCTCTCTTGTCCGGATCGCAGTTGTGGATATCGGCAACCGGAAAAGCAAGAAGAATTCGGAAATTTCCGCAGCTCCAAAAAGGACCGCATGATCAATCAAAAGCTGATTAAAACTTATTCCGACAAAGAAAATGTAGGAACCAACTTAGGGGATCTTTTGAAAGAAGCTATGGCGAAGAAAAAGTAGCTCGGCTAAATAAAAGTGCCTGGACGTCTTAGATCACAATTCTAAGACGTCTCTATTTTAGCCAAAAAATTTCATTGACGAACTTCTCCATTTTGTTATAGTATATTTAGTTAGAATAATATTTTTTTAACATCCTTTGTGCATCCATAAAACTGAAATGCAGCAAAAATAAGAAATAACTGCATCTGATAATAATGGATAAACCTTGGAAAATTTTCCAGGGGGTCTGCTGAACGCCCCTGTTAAGGAGGTTCCATTTAATGTTAGAAATGCGCATTCATGGCCGAGGTGGACAAGGTGTAGTCACCCTGGCTGAGCTTTTAGGCAAAGCCGCGCTAAAGGCCGGGCAGGAAGTACAAACCCTGCCCTTTTTTGGCGTGGAACGTAGAGGTGCTGCCGTCAAAGCTGCCGTTCGCTTTGACTCACAACCCATCAAGGTTCATTCTCAATCATATCATCCCCATCTTCTGGTGCTTATGAATCAAAACCTGTTATCTATTGGATTAGGAGACGGTATCGCACCAGATGCGATTATTGTATCTAACGGCATACAACCTTTAGAAGTTGACCAAAAACAATGGTTGGTGGATGCCACAGGTATTGCTTGGGAAAGTGATCTGGTCATAGGAGGGGAACCATTTATTAATGTGCCCATGCTGGGTGCATTAGCCAGGATCCTGGCGATTCCTTTTTCCGTGGTAGAGGAAACTATTCGAGAACAGTGGAATGAAAAAAAAGCCATCCCCAACTTAAAGGCAGCTCGAAAGTCCTATGAATCTGTAAGAGAAATAGAAGGAGGTGGCGTCCATGACTAATTCTGTTGTCTTTCCTCTTTCCCAACCGGCCAAAGGCGCAGGAGGTCCTACCGGTACCTGGCGTACCAGCCGCCCGGTCTTGGATCCGGAAAAATGCAATGGATGTCTATTATGTTGGATTTTTTGCCCGGAGGGCGTCATTAATAAGGAAGATCGCAGCGTTGATTACGCTTATTGCAAAGGCTGCGGCATCTGTGCCGTCGAATGCCCCAAACAGGCCTTCACCATGGAAAAGGAGGAGGAATAATGAAAAAAATTCTTGATACCGGGAATGCGGCTTGTGCTCTAGCGGTTAAAGCTGCCGGTGTAGATATGATTGCTGCCTATCCCATTACTCCTCAAACCTCAATTGCAGAAAAACTGGCCTCTTATATTGGTTCCGGGGAAATGGATGCCAAGTATCTCCCCGTAGAATCAGAGCATAGTGCTTTAAGTGCCATTGCAGCTGCTTCCTCTGTGGGAGCCCGGGTCTTTACCGCAACATCATCCCAGGGTTTATTATATATGCATGAAATTATTCATTATGCGGCAGGAGGGCGGTTGCCCTTGGTCATGGCCAATGTGAACCGTGCCGTATGTGCTCCCTGGTGTCTTTATGTGGATCATCAAGATTCCGTATCTCAAAGAGACACCGGCTGGATTCAGTTCTATGCTGCCTCCAACCAAGAAATTTACGATACCGTCTTTCTGGCCTATAAAGTAGCCGAAAAAAGCAATGTGCCGGTGATGATCAACTTTGACGGTTTTTTGCTCTCCCATTCTATGATGCCCTTCGAATTGGTGGACCAGGAGCTTATCGATCAGTTCCTGCCTCCCTATGAACCTTCATGGCGTCTTCGTCCAGAGTGGGGCGGCACCTTTGGCAACGTAACCCCATCCCACGAATATGTGCCGATTCGCACCCGACAAGCCGAGGATATTGTTAAAGCCGGTGCGCTGATTAAAAAATTCAGTCGGGAATATCAAGAGCTGACCGGTCATTGGCACGGAGATCTATTAGATGTTTATCGTTCAGAGGGGGCAGAAGTTTTTCTTTTATCCATGGGCTCCATGGCTGCAGAAATGGAAATTGCCGTAGATATTTTACGGGAAGAAGGAATTCCCGCTGCCGGCCTGCGTCTCCGCGTCTTTCGACCCTTTCCCGGAGAAGAGCTTGCTCAGATTCTACCTCCGGATGCTAAACTCTTGGTCTTTGACCGTAACTGCGCTTTTGGAACGGGGGCCGGAGCCATCCTATGCGATGTCAAAGCTGCTTTATTTGACCGCAGAGACCGTCTAAAGATAACGGGACAGGTTATGGGCTTAGGCGGGGAAGACCTGCCTGCCCACTATTTAGCGCAAAAAGCCCGAGAAATGATGGAGGTGATAAAATGAGCGTGAAACTGAAAGATTTTTCTGAAACGGAATATGTAGTTTCCGGCTCGGCCGCCTGTGCCGGCTGTCCTTCTGTCATGGCTCTTCGGGTGGTAGGTAAAGCCTTAGGGGAAAATGCCATTATGATTATGACCCCCTCCTGTGCCGTGGCCAGCATCGGTCTATTGCCAAAATCCTGCTATTCCGTGCCGACCCTAAACATTTGCTTTGCCTCTGCAGGTGCTTCTGCCGGCGGCATGTCCCTGGCTTTAGACGCCCTTTATGAAAAAGGCCGTCTTCAGGGAGAAAAGCCCACAGTGTTTAACTGGGTGGGGGACGGCGGCACTTACGATATCGGCTTACAGGGCATTTCCGCGGCTGCAGAAAGAAACGATGACTTTATCCATTTTTGTTATAATAATGAAGCCTATTCCAATACCGGGGTACAAAGAAGCGGGGCAACACCCCTTTATGCCACCACTACAACCACCCCTTTTGGCAAAGAGGTTAACCGCAAAAACGTACCCCTCTTGATGTTGGAGCATCGGGTTCCTTATGTAGCAACCGCTTCCCTGGCCTATCCTATGGATTTATACCGCAAGGTAGCTAAAGCTAAGAGCATCAAAGGTTTTAAATATATTGAGATTCATGCTCCCTGTTACCCCGGCTGGAAATTTCCTGCCAGCGATACGGTAAAAATGAGCCGCCTCGCGGTAAAATCCGGTGCTTGGATGCTGTGGGAAGGAGAATACGGCAAATTAACCTTGAATAATCCTACTGGCCTTTATGCCCAGGGCAAGGCTGCAACTATTCCTGTTGAGGAGTATATTGGGCTTCAGGGTCGCTATGCTCACCTAATGAAAAGTCCGGAACGGGACAACTATCTGGCTGAATTAGATGAAGAAATTAAGCGTGGGTTGACATTCATGTTAGGACGAACCGCATTATAATGTAAAAATTCTATCTGAAGCGTTTTCTTCATCCCCGACTAATAATTAGTGCGTGATAAAATATTAAAGAGCCTGTAACAGACTGTCAGATCATGCTCTGTTTTAGGCTCTTTTTTGTCTATCGAAAAACCTTAATCCTTTAAAAGTCTTCTCGCTTTACTGGTAGATGTATTTCGGTATAACCGGATTATACGTGGGATAGTTTTTAATCCTTTTACGCTAAGACGAGGCGCTCTTCCTCTCTGAAAAGTGGATCGATACTCCCTCAGGCAGATATATGCCGTCTTTGGGCACATAAACCGTTAATCCTTCGATTTTATACTTTTCATATCTAGATAGATCACTAGGCTCACCTACAAACACGGCAGGTATAAAAATCACATGATCTCACCCACCAAACAAGCTGAGATAAATGGTATCTGTAATATCTTTAAGGAATTCCCGTGCCTCCGGGCTGACTTCGACCTTCATGATTTATACCCCTTTGTGGTTATTCTTTCTTTCAAGAAATTCTGCAAAACTCGTGTATTTCCTGCATGATTTTTCTTTTACCACTTCCTATGAAAACCAGGCTCGATAAAGGACTTGAACTGCAGCTCTGATTTCATTTTCTCTCAAAGCGGCAAAACCAATCAAAATTTGGGGTGCCTTTCCCATAAAACTTTGATCAGAATAATATTTAGAAATCCCATAGACCTTGACTCCATACTGCAAAGCAAGAGCCACCAGCCTCTCCTCTGTAAGCCCGTTCTGCACCTGAAGCAGAAGGTGAAGCCCGGTATCGGCCCCTAAGATCTCCATTCCCACATTTAACTTTTTTATTTCGCGCACCAGCACTTCTCTTTTTCTTTTATAGACATTACGCATCTTGTTCAAATGCCTTTCAAAATGCCCATCCATTATAAATTTGCTTAATACCTTCTGATCCATAACAGGCACCGGACAAATCATAAAGGGTAGCCTTTCTTTAAAGCGTTTAAGAAGATGATTCGGCAAGACCATATAGCTTACCCGAAGCGCCGGAGAAAGGGATTTAGAAAAAGCCCCCATATAAATAACTTTTTCATTATGATCCAATCCTTGTAAGGCCGGAATAGGTTTACCGCTATATTTGAATTCACTGTCGTAATCATCCTCAACAATGTAGCGGTCGGAAGACCGGTTCGCCCAATTAAGAAGCTGTACCCTCCGATTGATAGGCATAATCTCTCCTGAGGGGAACTGATGTGCCGGCGTAACACACAAGATATCAACCCGCCTTTCTCTCAATCCTTCGAGCTTGATCCCTTGCTCATCAAGGGGCAGGGACTGGTATTGGGCGCGATTGCTGGAAAATAACACGTGTAGTTTCTCATAACCGGGATTTTCAATGCCAAAAATTTTTTCTTGGTCAAATAATTGAATTAAGATTTGGAAAAGAAATTCCGTTCCGGAACTGATGATGATTTGTTCTTCCCGGCAATTGACCCCTCGAGATTGGTAAAGGTATGATGCCAGAGCGGTGCGAAGGCTAAGATGACCTTGGGGATCCCCCAACCGAACTAATTCCTGATCATACTCGTTGATCACATCCCTAGTGATTTTACGCCAGGTGGCAAAGGGAAAGGTTTCCGGATCCACCCCGTGATAGGAAAAATCATAGCGAATATTATCCGGCACCTGCCGGTTCAGGATTTTTTTGGCTCCCTCCCGAGGATCCAGTTGAATAAGGTGATCAATTTGATTCACAAAAAAACCTTTCCTTTCAACCGGTGTAATAAAACCCTCTTCCATCAATTGATTATAGGCAGATTGGACTGTATTCTGACTAATGTGCAAATAAGAGGAGAGTTTTCTCTTTGAGGGCAGCTTCGTCTCGGGAGGAATTCTCCCCGACTGTATTTCCGATTTGATCCAAAGGTATAATTGTTGATAGATGGGAACTTTTCGTTCTTCATCCAGAACAAAGGTTAATATATCCATATATTCCCTCCTCCATCTGGTACCATTAATATTTGCTTTTCTGATACTTATTATAATACCAGATCCCGGTTATAATAAAGTACATCAAATTGAACTTTTATTAGAAGAGGTTCTTGAACAGTTAGAGCCTGATAATTATTTATCGCTATAATTTACATAAAAAGGATAAGGAGATGGAACAAATGAATGAATGTTATAACTCGAATAAGGACCTGGCTCAAAAGCTAAAAGGTGGCGTCATTATGGATGTGACTACCGCGGAGCAGGCAAAAATTGCTCAAGAAGCCGGAGCCTGTGCGGTGATGGCTTTAGAGAGAATTCCGGCAGATATCCGAGTTGCCGGTGGTGTATCCCGCATGAGCGATCCTAAAATGATCAAAAGCATTCAGGAAGCAGTCACCATTCCGGTAATGGCCAAGGTACGCATCGGCCATTTTGTTGAAGCACAAATATTAGAAGCCATTGAAATTGATTTTATTGACGAAAGTGAGGTCCTTTCTCCGGCAGATGACACCTTCCATATCGACAAAACAAAATTTTCTTGTCCCTTCGTATGCGGAGCCAGGGATCTGGGCGAGGCCTTAAGGCGTATTGCCGAAGGGGCTTCTATGATCCGGACTAAAGGAGAACCGGGCACCGGGGATATCATCCAAGCAGTGCGTCATATCAGACTGATTAACCAGCAGATGCGTCATTTGCGAAACCTTCGTGATGATGAGCTTTTTCAGGCGGCAAAGGATCTGCAGGTACCCTATAACCTGGCGGAATATGTTCATATTAACGGCAAGCTTCCTGTGGTCAATTTTGCTGCCGGAGGGGTAGCCACTCCCGCCGATGCCGCTTTAATGATGCAACTAGGTGCCGAGGGGGTTTTTGTCGGCTCCGGCATTTTTAAATCTGGTGATCCTGTTAAGAGAGCCCAAGCAATTGTCAAAGCGGTGCGCTACTTCAATGATCCTAAAATGCTGGCCGAGCTGTCGCAGGATCTGGGGGAAGCCATGGTGGGTATTAATGAACAGGAAATTGAAGTATTAATGGCTGAACGAGGAATATAACTTTAAACGGATAAAAAAACCTGTACCATTCCAGCTTTTGGCTCTGAGCCTTGCTGCATGAACGTACAGGTTTTTATCCACTATTTCCCTGTCTGTTTATCGCATATCTTCCACAAAATAATTGATAATAAGAATATGAATAGAATAATCATATCACATAAATATATGATCTATGGTCTATTGGGCATCTGCCTGGAGGTTTTTTGGACCGGCTTTCACTCTCTTCTCTATTCCGACTATACCATGGAAGGGAGAACTTACATTTGGATGTTTTTCATCTATGGTCTCGCAGTCTTTATGGAACCGATTCAAGATAAATTGAAAGGAGAGAATCTTTTCTTCCGGGGTACAATTTATATGTTGCTGATTTTTTTGGCAGAACTAGCTGCCGGTCTGCTGCTGCGTTCTTTAATCGGAAAATGCCCTTGGAATTATGGTGCCTACGGTTTTATTCATGGCATTATTACGCCCTACTTTATTCCTGTTTGGTTTGTCCTAGGGTTACTCTTTGAAAAGGTACATGATTTTCTCGATTCATTCTTTTCCGTCTATTATTAGGCTAATATGCCCCTTTAGTATTTCTAAAGGCGCCTAAATTCCAGAAGCTCTACCTGGGAGGATAGATAATTATCCTCCATGGGTTCATCCTTCATCAGATCCGTGCTTAAGTATTTTTTGTTGTCATCCACCAGAATTGTCACCACAGAACCATTGCCGCCTAACAGAGATTGAGCTTTAAGCGCGCCCAGGAAATTGGCTCCGGAAGAAATACCTATACCTAACCCTAAATCCCGAGCCAACTTTTGTGCCATGATAATGGCATCACCGTCATCCACGGTAATAACCTGATCCATGATGTCCAAATTCAAGATCGGCGGAATAAATTCATCAGAGATCCCTTGAATACGATGATGTCCCGTCTGAGATCCGGTGGAAATAATGGGAGAACTAGATGGCTCTAAAGGGTGAATCATTAAATTGGGGTTTTTTCCCTTTAAGTAGGTTCCCACACCCATAATGGTACCGCCGGTGCCCACACCGGCGACCACAGCATCGGGTATCATGTTGTGTTTTTGGAAATCCTGCCAGATCTCCGGACCTGTGCTCAGATAATGGGCTTCACAATTATCCTGATTGGAAAACTGATGAGGCAGAAAAAAAAGCTCCAACTCATCTGCTTTGGCATCAGCCATTTTAATACAGCCCAAAAAACCTCCTTCGTCCCTACCGACAAGGAAGATTTCCGCACCGTAACTTTTGATCAGATTGATTCTTTCACAGCTCATCCAATCCGGCATAAAAATGGTGGTTTCATAGCCTAAAGCCCGGCCGATGGCGGCAAAAGAAATTCCCGTATTGCCGCTGGTAGCTTCGATAATCGTGCAGCCTGATTTCAAGGCACCATTTTGATAGGCCTTATAAAGAATATGCAATGCCATCCTGTCTTTTATGCTCCCGGTAAAATTATAACGCTCATCCTTGGCATATATTTTATGTTCTTTTCCCTGAAAGCGAAATTTAATTTCCAGCAACGGAGTCTGCCCGATCATTTGGGCAATACATCCGAAGTCTTTTTCCCCTTGATTATACAATTGTCTGCCCCCTAAAAATATAATGTGAAACATATTTATAATATTAGAACATTTTTCTCCTATATTGTAGTAGAATCGATGTTTCAGAGCAAGTATTAAGAGTGATGTTTTTCAAGATATACTATATCTTTCCTAGATATAGATAAATAATTCCCCCCACGATTAAGAATGCTCCTATAAATTGAGCTAGTTTCAGATGCTCCCCTAAAACCAAGAGCGCCAATATTATGGTAAAAGGGACTTGAAAAGTACCAATCACTGCGGATTTTCCGGCACCAATCAAAGATATCCCTTTAAATAAGAGAAGATAGGCAAAAACGGATGTAAACAGGGACATAACAAAACCTAAAATAATTGCGTACCCGGAAACACCTTGTAAGAAAAAGAAGGGTGGTCGCAGAATCAAGCAGGTCAACAAGGCAAAAATTTGCGTAAAGGTAGTCATCTCCAAGGAAGAAGAATCTGTGAGATTTTTTTGTCCATAAAGAGTAAAAAATGTATAACAAAGGGAAGACCCAAGGATCAATAGTACGCCTTTTAAAGAAATGTCATCGGGACTGAGCCCTTGTAAATCAATGGTAAACAGCACTCCAATAAAGGTGAGTACCAGGCAAATAATATGATTTTTTTGCAAAGGCTCATGAAAAAAAATCCGGGCTCCTACAGCAACCATCGCGGGATAAGTATAAAAAATTACAATTCCAACGGCAGCATCAAGATAGCGATACCCGGTGAAAAGAAAGGCTGCACCGCCAAAAGCACCGATGCTGCCCTGCAGAGCCAGGGATCCCAGTCTTTTCTTCGTCATCGGTTTATCCAGGTGCCGACCCCTTCTTAGATTATAAAGAGGTAAAAGCAAGACCACAGACCATAGATATTGCAAAGATAATAATTCCCAATTAGTCAGATCCACCTGATAAGCTAATTTAATGATAATGGGGCCGGTAGCAAAAAGCATCGCCGCCGTCAAAGTAAAGATTATCCCGGCGTGTTGAGCAGAAATTTTCATTGTCTTTCTCCTCGTGCTTCTTTTTCTTCTTTCAATTGATTAGATAAGGAAAAAGATAGTAAAAAGCAAACCATGGCAATAATTACAAAAGCAATAAAAACTGCATGGAGAGAGAAATTCAGTGCATTCACGTCCACAAGACCGGTGCTCGGGGATCCGTCTTGTGCAAAATAACGGGCCATGGTTACATTAAGCAAACTGCCAAAAGAACTTACACCAACGGTTTGACCGATAGTACGCACTAAGGAATTAAGAGCTGTAGCCGCACCTCGCTGCTCATAACCTACCGCAGTCTGGATAATAATAGTCAAGGACGGGAAACACCCGCCGAAGCCTATGCCCATGATAAAAACAGCTATCCCGATCCGGAGTATATTACTCTCCGTATCCAGAGGTAACAGCATAAGACAACTCCCAATAAGGACCCCAAAGGAAAAAAACATGACCCATCTTTCTCCATAACGGATCAAGGCTTTACCCATGAAAAAAGCGGCTATTAACCAGGATAAGGACATGGGAGCCATGGTTAAGCCGGAAAAAATCGCTTTGATGCCTAGAACACTTTGCATAAACAGAGGCAGATAAACATCGGCGCCCATGAGGAATGGCTGAGGCCAAAAAGCTGAGGGTATGAACAAAATCACCGTGTTACGAGTTAAAATTTCTAAAGGAATCACCGGCTCATGGGCTTTTTGCTCAATAAAGTAAAATATTATCATGGCCAAAACAAAAACAATGACCGTATACCAGGTCACCATAATACCTAAAAGGCTACAATCGCGATTGATAGAAAAATGATTCCTCCATAGTCAATCTGATGCTCTTGTTTTTCGAAGTCTTCTGTAAGATTCTTCTGTAGCATTGCCAAAGACAATAAACCTAAGGGCAGGTTAATAAAAAAAATCCAATGCCAAAGAAAGAAAGTCAATGAAAGACCCTCCCACCAGCGGACCAAGCAGGCTGGCCACTCCCCATACAGAGCTTAAAGATCCCTTGAACCCGTGCCCGTTCCGCAAGGGTAAAACATCCCCAACGATGGTGTAGGTTACGGTAAAAATAGCCCCGGCACCTAATCCCTGAATTCCCCGAAAAAATATTAACTGGAGCATATTTTGGGAGAACCCACAGAGGCAGCTTCCAATGATAAAAATGGTAATGCCGATGGATAGTGTTTTCTTGCGGCCATACATATCGGCAAATTTACCATATATTGGGGTCGTCACAGCAGAGGTTAATAGATAAACAGAAAACACCCAGCTCATGATTTGAAAACCCTGAAGTTCCCGAACAATAGTGGGCATTGCCGTGGTCACTACGGTACCTTCCATTGCTCCCAGGAATATTGCCACTATTAAAGCAAGAATAATATTTCTTTTCTGTTTTGCACTAATAATATTCTCCACGTCCTTTAAACTCAAGCGGCAGATTTTGGATAGTTGCAATTCCGCCTAAAAAATGTTATTATTATTTTCAAGCGAAGAAAAAACTTATGCCTGAAATACGCGTTTACTTTATTATGTCCTACCTACATTTATAAAACGGGAATCTAATGTCGTGCAGCTGTCGAGCCGTCTTTGAACGGATGACAAAAACAGACTCAGGATACCCACCTGCGAGAGGCAGGTAAGGACATATAAAGGACGGTATTTTGGGCAGATATTGATCATCAATTTATAAAGTACCTTTTAAACTGCCTTATCTTTAAATAGAAGGGCGGTTTTTTTAAAACTCATTACAGGAAATCTTGTCCTACTATGGAATACTTTTCTCCGTGGTTAATCTTTGGACCAGCAAGGTGTTCCTTTCGGTGGTCTTATTGTTTTTAACCGCCATGGCTACAGCTTTTTTGCTTCCCACAAGGACAAATACCTTCTTGGCCCGGGTAACGCAGGTATAAAGCAGGTTCCTTTGCAACATCATATAATGCTGAGTCGTAAAAGGAGCGACCACAATTTTATACTCGCTACCTTGGCTTTTGTGAATGGAGGTGGCATAAGCCAAAACTACCTCATCCAGCTCCGTTGCCTCATATGCAACATCGTGGCCATCAAAATTTAAAACCAAGGTGCGCTCTTCCGGATCCAGCTGGATGATACTGCCGATATCTCCATTGAAAACGTTTTTATCATAGTTGTTCTTGATCTGCATCACCTTATCTCCCACGCGGTAAAGGTATGCTCCGTATTTCAAAGAAATTTTTGAAGGATTTAAAGCCTCCTGTAAAACCATATTCAGATTTGCCGCTCCCGTTTCCCCACGGTGCATGGGACAGAGCACCTGGATATCTTGGAGAGGATCCACCCCATAATATTTAGGAAGTCTCTTCACACATAGATCCTGAATCACCTGCACCACCTGGGAAGGTTCCTCCTCATCAATAAAGAAAAAGTCACTGTGCCTACCCCCTTTTAATTCGGGGAATTGTCCTTGATTGATTTTATGGGCATTGGTAATTATAGTACTTCCCTGGGCCTGGCGAAATATCTTGGTGAGTTTGATCACATCTACTACATGAGAATCAATAATATCTTTTAATACATTACCGGCACCTACCGAAGGTAATTGATCCACATCTCCTACAAGGATTACCACTGTCTCATCTGCTACCGCTCGAAGCAGATTATACATCAAGATAATATCCACCATTGATGTTTCGTCTATAATCAACACATCACAAGCCAAAGGATTCTCCTGGTTTCTTTTATAGCCCTCTGGCGGTTTATATTCCAATAAGCGGTGAATGGTTTTCGCCTCCATGCCCGTTGCCTCTGCCATTCTTTTAGCCGCTCGGCCTGTAGGGGCCGCCAGGAGTACCTTCGCCTCCAGGTGTTGAAAAATCCGGATCATCCCTAATGTGGTGGTGGTTTTCCCTGTGCCGGGGCCTCCCGTTAAAACCATAAATTTGGATGCTGCTCCCGTTCGAATCGCGTCCTTTTGCACCTGATCATAAGTGATCTTTTGCTGATCCTGAATATCGGCAATAATTTTCTCCACATCATAGGACTGAAATGGACTGGGTCGGGCAGTAATCTCTCGAATTCGTTTGGCCGTCCCCAGCTCACTGTGATAAAAAGGAGGCAAAAAAATAGCATCCTCCCCATCTAAAATCACCGTCTGATCCTGAATAATACGATCCAGGGTATCATCAAGTAAGGGCTGATCAACTTCCAGGATTTTTTCCGCCTCGGACAACAATTGTTCCCGAAAGGCAAAACAATGGCCTTCGTTGGACAGCTGGTTCAAAACATAGACAAGACCTGAACGGCAGCGGGGAAAGGAATTTTTATCAAAGCCCATCTGTCGGGCGATTTTATCCGCCGTTTTAAAACCAATGCCCCAGATATCATCCGCCAGGCGGTAAGGATTTTCTTTGACGATTTCGATGCTTTCATTGCCATAGGTTTTGAATATTTTTACCGCATAGGCCGTGGACACTCCATTACTCTGCAAAAAGATCATGACATTTTTGATTTCTTTTTGCTCCTGCCAGGCCTTTTTAATCATTGCCAGGCGTTTTTCTCCGATCCCCTCCACCTGAGTAAGAGCATCTTGCTCCTCTTCCAGGATGCGCAAGGTATCCTCCTTAAAGTGACCCACGATCTTTTTGGCATAGACCGGCCCGATCCCTTTGATCAAGCCGCTGCCCAGGTATTTTTCAATCCCCGCCACCGTGGCAGGCATGGTCTCCCGGTAATCCTGAACAGCAAACTGTCTCCCGTATTTACTGTCCATCTTCCAATCACCCTTTAAGCGGATCACGGCACCCACATTCACGGCCGCCAAATTCCCCACAACGGTAATTAGATCGGTAAAGCCCTTGGCCTTAATTTTGATCACGGAAAAACCGTTTTCTTCATTTTGATATGTGATTCTTTCCACTACGCCTCTAATGTATTCCATGCCTATTCCTACCTAATATTAGTCTTCTTATCATAATACTTTTATCTTATTCCTCATGATTCTTTCACTATCATACCATTATCAATCAACAAGGTAAAATGCTTTGCATCATAAAAAATCCCTAACCATCTGCAGCGCAGAATATTTAGAGATTTTTTAATCCTTTATTCCTAATCCGTTAAAGCCCGAATCTTAAACCCCGTCAAACCTAATTTCTGAAGGGCTTCCGGGGTAACAAACAATTGCCATTGGTAGTTCAGATATTCCTCCGGTGCCAGAGTGAATTTTTCTTCCTGATAAGAAACCTGGTATTCCTCCGCATTAGGAGCTGCTTTGTTGATGTTTAATTTAATCCCCAAGGGTTCCATTAAAGGGCGTAGAGGAACAAACTCTCGATTTTCCTTTTCAAATACATAAGGCAGGGGAATTGTCTCCGTTCCTACAGTGATCTTATGTTGATACTGCACCACCAATTCTGGAGTAATGACCTTTAAATCCGCTAACACCAGATCCTGCGGGGGCAAAGGCAGATCCGGTACCCGGTTAAAATCATAGAAAGAATCGGTATTGTCCTCCCGTGCCTCTTGCCGGGTGGCCAGATCCATCACCCAAGCCAGGCGCTGGGGTTCATTTTTCACGAATAAAATAAGGTTTTTTTCCCGGTCATATGCGTAAATACTCCCGGAAACCAATTTATCCATGTTTTCCGTTACGGGATCAAAAATGTAAATTACATTTTGTTTTTCCTCATTACTGTAAGTACATATAAGCACCCTGCTGTCCGGTAGCCAATAATAGCTAGGGCTGATTATAGGTTGAAGCCATTCCTGAATCCTGCCTGTTTCCATATTTTTAAGCAGGATATTTTGACTTTTCTGCCCGCTGGGGTAATAGTCATTTTCCTGAAGGCCCCATTTTCCGTTGGGGGAGGTCAGGTATTGTTTGCCCAAAATTAATCGGTTATCCATAATGTCGTAATAATATCGTTCATAAGGGTTAAATTGCCTGGGATCAAAGGATCCTCCGTCCTTAACCACCTTGGCCTCGGGCAGCTCATAGATATATGAGCGCCATAGATGTTTAACCCGGCTATCCAGACGCTGCCATTCTTCTTCACCCGGTTTGTGCAGGAGCACCAGCTCCTCAGAGCCCTGATCATCATAACGGCTTAAATTATAGAAATCATAGCCTGATTTTTCCTCATGCCAGCCATGGATATAATAATCATTCCATTCCGCCGCCCAAGAGGATATAGGGAAACACAGTGCCAGTACCAGAGTGATCATGAATTTCTTTAGCATTCCTATACTAAGCATCAAAATCATCCCCTTTTTTTATTTCGATATTTATTGTTTTGGACGCTAAAATTTCCCATTTAGTTCCCGGTTTAAGTTTTTAAAATTTGTCTTGACAGGGCGACTAAATTTAAAGCTACATTACAGCTTTTCTCACGATAGATGAGATCTTTTCCTCTGTTGCATCGTCTAATTCATGCAAATACCATGCACTCTCCATTAACTTATGTGGTGAATTTTCTTCAAGTGCAAATTTGACTTTTTCTGTTAACCCCAATGTGATTAAATCATCATCTACACGAAAAAATAAAAGCACCGGCGCACTTTTTAACTTAGCATATCCAGGCATTCCATACCACAATCTAGGTTTAAGTTCAGGTACTGTTTTCATGATAATTTCATGTATACGTTTGCCCATAGTGCGATAAGGTTCTTTAAATTTATCTATTTTTGAAACTACGGCAGCTACGCCATCCAGGTTCTTATCGGTCTTCTTGTCTTTGTTTAAATTATCCTGACTCATACTTACACTCCTTTCTTGTTTTCCGGTTTTTAAACATTTTTACCTGGTACCAAACCTATGGCATCGTATAGAGGAAGGACCAAAAGAATTCCTTTCCCCGACTGATCCAATTGTAAATCCTCATTGATTCTGTTACATATAGCCTCAATTCTATCGTCCTCAGAGATAATTAGGACGATTTCACGTTCTGGTCTGATACTGCCGCAAAAGGAACTTTTCTCATGATAAGCACAAGAACCGCGCGCATGAATAGTGGTACCACCGGTTGCTCCGACTAAATTCGCACTTTTAATTACGGCCTCATCCATATCATTATTTACAATAACAAGAATTGCCGAGTAACCGGGCATTTTTTTGCGCTCTCGGATTCATCTTTTGTACCGATTGTTGTCAATGTGGGGTCACTTACCACCAATTGTTTTATATTCATAATCGCTAAAATCCCACTATTAGCTGATAATAAATTAAGATACTCGGTAAATAAGGCGGCTAGTCGCTGCGCTTGACTTCGTGTTGTGATAGTGAGAATAATTTCTTTTTCCGGTTCAAGCTTTAAGTTTAAGATAACATTTGACCTACCTGCAACACCATGAGCATCAATGATAATTCCCCGGGGGAATCCTTGTTCTTCTACAAAATCCAGAATGCTGTCGGCCCGACCTTTATCCACGATAGTCAGCACCGCCTGAAATGGCGAATATTTAACCTGCTCCCTTGCCTTTGATGGTTCATGGTCCAGGTATTTACTACCATATACGGCAGAGAGATGCAGGGTAAAAATAGTGCCTTTGTTCGGACAATCAAAATGGAATCTATCTATAAGTTGTTTCAGGATTTCTTGCTCATAACTCGTGGGTAATGCAATTATGATAATTTCTTTGCTCACCTTGACCAGCTCAAAAAACCTGAGAATGCGATTCGGTGCTGTGCCCCGTGCGCGAAATGCCGTTGCACCATAAATGCCCAGTGTTAAAACATAATCCAAAATCGCGCTGCATTTTCCTTTATCGGCAATGATCACCAGCAGGCTATTACCATAATAATTGTTTTCCTGCATGTTATTCTCCCTCCTCACAGTTTTGCACAGGACTGGGACTCGTAGCCTTTTTAAGCATTATTTTATAGATAAAACCGAATAGTTGTACCGCAATCAAAGGTGTCATGGCTACAAGGGAAAGTACGCCGAAACCGTCCGTCATAATATTAGCCGAAGGAATGTATTCGGCTATTCCTTGAGCAAAGGGTAAAATAAAGGTTGCCGTCATTGTCCCGCAAGCAACACCTCCTGAGTCAAATGCAACCCCGACAAAAAGTTGTGGGACAAAATAAGAGAGAAGGAGGGCCACTGCCATGCCCGGCAATAAGATATGCCAAAGTTGTAATCCGGGTATGATGATGCGCAAAATCGACAACCCCACTGCAACACCAACACCAACGCAGAGGGTCAACATCACAGTCCGAGCCTTAATTGATCCGGCAGTTTCATCGTCAATTTGCTGCGTCAAAATATGTACCGATGGCTCTGCCGGAATGGTCACAATACCAAAAATTATACCTATCAATATTAATAACCAATTTTTATCCAAAGCGGCAATATAATAACCAAATTGCCGGGCTGATTCAATAAAACCGACATTGACACCCAATAGGAAAAGGCTCAGTCCGAACCAAGTATAGGCTAACCCAATCACGATTTTCCTTATCTGTCGCTGATTCAATTTTAGGGAGAAAATGTTCATGATAATGAATAAACCTATCACCGGCAGCAAAACAAAGAATGACTCCACTGCTGTTTTGGGTAGTGCTGCAAGGAAACTGATCAGAATATTACCTGTCGCCATTTGCGACATCGGAAGACTCCCCGTCAGTTGTGGATTACCGGAAAGAATACCAAGCAACAAAATAGCCACTATCGCTCCTGTTGAAGCCACGCCCAGCAAACCAAAGCTATCAATATCCTCATCGCTGTCTGCACGGGTAACTTTGGCAATACCACTAGCCAAAGCCAATAAAAATGGCACTGTAATCGAGCCCGTTGTAGAACCGTTAGCATCAAAGGCAATCGCCAAATAATCCCCGTTCACAAAGAAGGCCAGAGCAAAACCGGCAAGGTAGATTGTAGTCAGAAAGCGATTTAATGGCATATTCTGCAACATGCGCCAAATGCCTAAGGCAACCAGTAATCCTACCCCTACGGAAACCGCAACTAATATTAGGTATCTCCCCATTTGACCAATGGTCACAGCATCGACCTGCCCTGACAAAATATGCATGTCCGGTTCAGCAATGGTCACAATAAACCCAAAAATAAAGCTGCCCATTAAGACTATTTTCAAGTTGCTCGTCTTAATCAACGACTGGCTCATCATTTCACCCATAGGGCTGATACTCAAATCGATTCCTTGGAGAAATATGGGCATCCCAACAGTGATAAATACGGACCCAATTAAAAATTTAATCATGGTTTGAGTTTCTAGCGGTGTTATAAACAAGTGGATCAAGATGACAATAACGACAAAGGGCAAAACAGATGCGATTATCTCTTTAAATTTTGCGGTTAATTCATTCATATTTCATCTCCTATGATCAACTCATCACCTTATCCAATAATGAAATATTGACGTTTATATCGTTTAATTTGATAAATATCCCTGAATAAACTTATATATGCATTCTTTTGCTAAGCTCTGATTTAATATTTTCACCTTGGAAGATAGCAATGGCTGATAAAAATATAATATTTACGGATACACATATAATGGAGGGATATAACACATTCAACCAGTTGAAAAGAATAAATAGAACTGGAACGACGCCAAATAAACCGCCTAAGAGAAAATAAATAATATAATCTCTGGCACTGAGCTTCATTACCTTAGCACTTACATACATGGCAATATTAGCAGATACACAAATAACGGGAATTACATAGTCCAAGGACCAACCACTCCAGCCGATCCTCCAATCCCATAAAACCGAAAGGACAGATACCAGGGTTACCAGCCACATAATATTCTTTGTGATATTAGCCCTTTTCCTTAAGACCAGTATAATGCTGAGCCACATGCTCATCAGACCCAAAAGCACTAAAATTGGCCAGTTAATATCAGAAGGAACCATCATATATACAGTAAAACTCACCACTATTGCCACAATGGTCATGAAAATCAGCATTCGGATCACAAGATGTCGATCGTATCCTAATGGTATATGAGGATATATCTGCATACCATTGCAATTATCTGCGGGCAGTACATTTTTACATAAAGGGCATCTTTCCTTGTTACCCCGAATTTTAACCTTACAGTGATCACAATATTGCATATTATCCCCCATGGTTAAATATTAGATGAAATTTCAATTTCAATTCCCTTTTTTGAAAGAAATTGAAAAAATATTTTTTGGATCTCAGTTTCCCTAAACGGTTCAGTAAAGCTTATCACGAGCCTGTCGCCATAGGAGCACATTGTAATCTGAGGCCTCCTAGCGCTGGTACAAAAGCTAAACTGCTTGATATAACGATCGAATTCAACAGGCATTTCAATTCTACCAATATTGGAAATAGTTCCGGATATTTCCCTATCAATTACCCGATCAGCAATACGGAGAGCATAATCCTTTAAAGGTAAGGGGATTACTTTTGCCATCAGGTTTTTTTCCAGCGCAATATATTTATTTAACTTATTAGCCAACTGCTCCCTTCTCATGCCTTCTTTGAAGCCATCTTTTACACTGGTGATGATATCTTCGATTTCAATATTGTCCTTTGTAAAATGGCTGCCTACATTTATAGTAGTGAAGAAGTTTCGCGCCGTATCAGACTCAAAAAACTGACGTAAATTAACAGGAACTGTTAATGTAACAGGACGTTTTTTCCCTCGTGCGGTCATATCTTTATAAATAGCATATATGAATATCGATGCAATGAAAATGGTCAGAGTCGATTGGTATTTATGAGCTTCTTCTAAAACAGCTTTGGCAGACATACTGCCTTCGATCAGCAACGTTCTGTTTTCCTCTAATCTGGTACCGTGAATTTGGTAAGCCTTGATATTTTTTATTTTTTTAATGTTCTTCATATTATACTGAAAAACATGATCACCGGTAAAATGTCTTCTAAAACTATCGTTCATCTTTTCGCTTAATGAAACATAATTAGGAATTTCCGGTTTCTGGTACTGAAAAGCTTTCTTATGTTTTATTATCAAATAATGATGAACCATGTTCTGCATAAACCAAAGGGCTCCGGTTCCATCTGAAAGGGTATGAAATACTTCCAAGTTGATACGATTATGATAGTAAAATACACGAAATAGTAGATTCTTCTTATCCTTATAATATATTGGAGCACAAACAGGCTTTGATTCTATTTCAACTAGCGGGCGAAGATCACTGGACTCAAGATAGTACCAGAATACCCCCCGCCTTAGGACTGTCCTATATAAGGTGAAGCTTTCCATCGTAATGTCCAGTGCCCGCTGCAAAACTTTCGGATGCACAACCTCTGTAAGCTCACATGCAGCTCGAAAAACCTTGGAGTCCTTTTCATCATAGGTCGCCGGAAAGATTTTGGATGCATTATCCAGCCTTGTCCATTCAACTTTTCTAGATTTCATCTTCGCACCTTGTTTCCGTCATTTCTTCATTTAAGAATTCGTTGATGATATTATAGCATTTAACGACGTGCTCTGAATCCCAGGGCAAAGAGAAAAAACCATGAAGTGCATCTTTCATACAATAGATCTTAACTTCATTATGATATTCTCTTAACCGCATCCCATAAGCCTCCCCTTCATCTCTAAGTGGGTCATACCCTGCTGTAATAATCAATGTTTTAGGTTGATTAAATCGATTCTCGGCCAGTAACGGAGCAGCGTAAGGATTAAATCTATCCTCATCATTGGCAATATATAAATCCCAGTAATCTTGAATACGTTGTGACGTCAAGATATAATCGGTGCCATTGTCCCTGATGGAGTCAAAGGGAGAAGTTTCACTGTGATCATAATAAGTTGCCGGATAGATCAATATCTGCCTCAAGGGCAAAAATTCTCTCCGATCTCGTGCCATTAAGGATACGGCAGCCGCCAGATTACCTCCTGCACTATCACCGATCAATGTTATTTCAGATTGTTCACACCTTAGTATATCCAGGTTGAGAAAGAGCTCCCGCGTCACGTAATAACAATCCTCTACACCGGCTGGAAACGGGTGCTCCGGGGCCAGTCGATAATTTACAGATATAACCCTATGTCCGGTTTGTTTAGCCATATTTGAACATACGTTAGTATAGGAATCAATGTTGCCAGTTACCCATCCCCCACCATGAAAAAAAACAAGTACATGATTGGTTCTTTGTATTTTAGGTTGAAATACACGCATCTGTATTTCACGGTCACCTACCATAACCTTGTGATCCATCAAATTATATAATGGTTTAAAAGATAAATTTATTGCGTTGAGCAACTTGCGATAAATCTTATAATATTTCTTTAAATTAAGATAAGGATAGGAAAGAGCTTTTAAGATTGTTTTCTTCATTGGATGCATGGCATCAATCTCTCTTTCTTTATATCAATTTTTTAAACCTTCTCTTGTGACAAACAGAGGCTGTTTATTCTAAATTTTCAACTTATTATACTAAAATATGTATCCATTTTACAGGATGAATGCTGTATTGGTAAAGATTCTGTTTATGTTGATGCAGGACTTATGAGAATTCAGGGAAAAATGCCGAACAACGACAAAGGCAGACAGCTTAGTCTGCTGTCTGCCTGTTGTTAGCATATTTCTTCTTTATTTATAATTTCCATTCATAGCTCCATTGCCCCATCCTGCCCCCATACCTTGTCCCATTCCTTTTCTCATCATCCCTTGACCCATACCATTGCCTTGGCCATTCCACTTGCCAACTCCTACTCCACACCTTCCACCTCTGTTACCCATTCCGGTACCATCACAAAGAGCTTGACGTTCCTCCATGTTTTTATAGATCTCATCCGCTTGCTCCTGAGTCAGGATACCCTCTGCTACTCTTTGATCAAGGTATGCCTTTTTTTGCTTGAGCATTTCAGCTCTGAATGCATCTAATTGATCAGCCCCCTGAACCATCTGACCATAGGTCTTGCCGGTGGCTCGTTCTTCATTAACCTGAGTAACGGTCTTTCCCGTAACAGCTGCCGTGATTTCCGAAGGTGTCCGCAATTCTGCAGCAAAAGCTGCCCCCGCTGTAACTAAAAGGCCTGCAATCGTAACCGTAGCCGCCAATCTCTTTAAATTTTTCATCTACCAACACTCCTTATGTTTTTTCTTTTGATCTATTTTCCGACTAACTTTCTTTAAACCTATTATGCCTCCAAGATGTGACAAAAGTTTGACAAAACCTTGAAATAACTTTGACAAAAAAGCATGTCATATCTTTGTCACAATTATTTCGACATATAATGGTATAATAAAGGCATGGGAAAGGTGGGGGTTATTCTGAGTAAAAACATCATAATTGCTGATGATCATGAAGGCATTCTGGATATTTTAAAAACCTATGTGAAGAAAGAAGGATTTACACCTATTTTGGCCCGTGACGGCGAAGAAGTGCTGAATCTATTTGCTCAATATGATCCTATT
Organism: Dehalobacterium sp.; assembly: GCA_040766325.1. Taxonomy (GTDB): domain Bacteria; phylum Bacillota; class Dehalobacteriia; order Dehalobacteriales; family Dehalobacteriaceae; genus Dehalobacterium. The sequence continues at coordinate 218,271 of JAXGQR010000002.1, forward strand.
TTAATCTTGTTAGATGTAATGATGCCCCAAAAAGACGGTTTTGAAGTCTGCCGGGAAATTCGCAAAATTTCCAATGTACCGATTATTATGATTACAGCCAAAGGAGAGGACGGTGATCGCATTATGGGTTTGGACATTGGGGCCGATGATTATATTGTCAAACCCTTCAGTCCCGAGGAGGTTATGGCACGCATCCGAGCGATCTTAAGACGTATGGATCTGTCCGATGATCAAGAAAAAGAACTTCTCTCTTATCCCGGACTGGAAATTAGTCTCTCCGAATATGCGGTGAAAATCGATGGACAACCGGTGAACTTAACAAAAAAGGAAATAGAAATTCTTTGGCTCATGGCCTCTCATCCAGGTAAGGTCTTCTCTCGAGATAATCTGTTAAATCAAGTTTGGGGCTACGATTATTATGGTGATGCCCGTACCGTAGATACACATATAAAAAGGCTGCGTGCAAAAATCAGCAGTTCGGCGAATCTCAATTGGGAGATTAAAACCATCTGGGGTGTAGGATATAAATTTGAGGTGCAGGATGGTTAAAAAGAGTATCACCTTCCAGTTAACCACCGGTGTAATTATTATTGTCCTGGTTTCCATGCTGGTTATGGGTCTTATCTTTATCCAAATGTTTCGCCAATATGCCTTTGAGAATCGCGAGGAAACAATGCTGACTCGGGGCCGCAGCATTGCGGAAATGGTCAATGTTAGCGCATCCGGCGGCCATATGTGGGGTATGGGAGGCTTGATGCATAATCTGGATATCCTGGCAGAAGCCAAGATATGGATTATCGATGAGGAGGGCAATCCTACTCTCATGTCGGGAATGGGCCACGGTATGGGCATAGGACGAGGACACATGAGTAACATGAATAATTCCCAGCCATTGCCCCCGGAGGCAGAGCAAGTCATAGCGGATGTTATTTCCGGTGCAGAAGCTGTCAGTGAAAGTTTCAGCAGCATATATCAGGAAGCCACCCTCACGGTAGGAGTGCCTGTAAAGGATCAATCAGGTCAGATTACAGGTGCCGTGCTTCTCCATGCCCCGGTAGCCGGATTATCCCCGATGTTAAATCGCGCTACGACCATTTTAGTCCTCAGTTTGTTAGGTGCTTTGCTTTTAGCCATCGCTTTAGGTTTGGGCTTCTCCCGTCATTTTACCCGTCCCTTAAAGACCATGAACCGGGCCGCACTGGCCATGGCCGAAGGAAATTATGATGTGCAAACAGGGTTAGAGCGAGAAGATGAAATCGGTCAATTAGGCCAATCTCTGGACCACCTCGCACACCGGTTAGATGACACTATCAATCAGCTTTTTCAAGAGAAAAGTAAGCTTAATGATATTATTGCCAGTATGGCGGAGGGTCTGGTCGCCTTTGATATCGACTTAGAACCCCAAAGCAGGAACTTTGCTTTGTCTCAGATTATGTATAATGGCTTACCTTACCCGAACGAAATTCTAGTGCAGCATCTTCAAGAACTGAGGTTGGAAATAGATTTAAGGCGCATTATGGAACAAAAAAAATCCTCCACTATTATGAAGGATTGGATGGGCAAGAAACTAAAATTCATCCTCTCCCCCATCAGCAATAACCTCGGGGCAGTAACAGGATGTGTCGCATTGGTGCAGGATATCAGTGAAAGTGAGCGTCTTGAGCAATTGCGCCGGGATTTTGTTGCTAATGTCTCCCATGAATTTCGCACACCCCTAACAGTCATTCGTGGGTCTTTGGAAGCGTTGGTGGATGGCACCATTGAAGAAGATCAGGAAAAACTGCGCTATCTGTCAAGGATGCTTGCTGAAACGCGGTGTTTGGAGCGCTTGGTCGGCGACCTTTTGGATCTGTCCCGTCTCCAATCGGGCAAGATTACCATGAATATCGAAGAAATTCATCTGCCCACGCTCCTTGCTGATGTACTGAAGAGTCTGCAAACTTTAGCTAAAAAAAAGGATATTCAAATGCTCTATCAAGGAGAAAAAGATTTACCCACAATTCCAGGGGATTATGACCGTCTGCGTCAAATGCTGGTCATCTTTCTGGATAATGCTATTAAATATTCCCCTCCCCATACTAAGGTAACCGTGGAAGCGAAAGATCTTAATGATCAGACGCTCACCGTGATTATTAAAGATCAGGGTCCGGGCATTGCTCCGGAACAACTTCCCTATATTTGGGATCGATTTTATAAAGGAGAAAAATCCCGTAAAGGCGGCGGGACAGGGCTCGGCCTGGCCATAGCCAAGCACCTGATTGATCTCCATCATGGTCAGGTTGCTGTTGAAAGCATCCCGGAAAAGAGCACCAGGATTGAAATCAAGCTGCCCCAAAAAACTTGTTTCAATAGCATAGGGTTTCTCCCGTTGCAAAAAGATAAATCACCTTATCTTTCACTTTCTTGCCGGTGAGCATCTCCAAGGCTCGGGCATAATAAGATATTTGCAACCGATAACGTTCCCGAATATCTTCACTCTTACCGGGAAGGACATAATCAGTCTTATAGTCCAAGAGGACAAGGCCGTCCTCTTCCTCAAAATAGCAATCGATCACCCCTTGTAAAAGGATCTTCTCCTCTCGGCAGGTTTCATCCTTCAAATCTGGATATAATTCATGACAAGGTATTTCTATAAAAAAGGGTACTTCCCGATATACCGCCCGTGCGGATAGAAGCCTTCGGCCCCAAGGGGAGGCTAGAAAAGTGTGGATTTTGACCGGATCTACACAGGCTGCCTGCTCTGGGGTCAGCAGGTCCTTTGCTTGCATCTCCGCTAGCTGACCAACTATATCTTCTCGTTGGTAATCCAAATGCTGCATGACAAAGTGCATAATGGTGCCTTTTTCTGCCCGGCTTAAGCCCTTCTTCTTCTGGAGGAATAAGGGCTTTTGCACTAATGTCACCGGATTTTCCGGGTAGGGCCCGGAGTCTTCCGTGGCCTCCACCTTAAACCATCTTTTTAATTCTGTCACGGAAACCTTAGCCGGTACCTGGGAGACTTGTTGATGAGGGTAAGTCCAGACTAATCTATCCTCCAGTTCGCGAGGAAGAGGGCTGTTTTCTTGAGAGGTCAAGCCATCGAGCCACCGGATAAAATCGTTTTCTTCCTGCTTCTCTTCTTCCCTGAAGGCAAGAAAATCCTCCTTTTTCCACACCCGAACCTGCCACGATGAAGCATCCGTGAGCAAACTGCTCTCTAAGTCCCTTTCCAGACCTCCCAGTTCCCTTAGAATATTGCCATCAGGATGTCTGAGTAGTGCCGCTCCAAGCCAATCCAGGTAGCGATTCCCTTTCAAAACTTCATAAGGGGGAAGCTTATTCCCCGTCACTTGTGCGACGCTGCCCCACCTGGCCAAGGTCTTTTCCAGATTGGACACCACTCCGGTAATAATTAGCTTTTCTTTGGCTCTGGTCATTGCCACATAGAGAATGCGCATTTCTTCCGACAAGGTTTCTCTCCTGATTTTCTCCCGAATAGCCTGTTTCGCAGCTGAAGGATAGGACAACCTGAGTTCATGATCCACTACATCCGGTCCAAAGCCCAAATCCTGATGAAGAAGGATGCTCCCATTTAAATCCTGCAGATTGAATTGTTTGCCACAACCGGAGAGAAAAACCACAGGAAATTCCAAGCCCTTGCTTTTGTGAATGCTCATAATGCGTACCACGTTATTGTTTTCTCCGAGGATTTTTGCCGCACCCATATCCCCCTGGCTGGTTTTTAATTTGTCAATAAAATTAATAAAATTAAAGAGACCCTTATAACTGGTTGCTTCAAACTCCCTTGCCCGCTCAAATAAGATGCGTAGATTGGCCTGCCTTTGTTCCCCTGCCGGCATCGCTCCAACCAGGCTGTAATAGCCGGTCTCCTGATAAAGCTGCCAGATTAAGCGATCCGTGGAAAGAACCTGGGCCGCTTCCTGAAACCTGGCCAATTGTGCCAAAAACGCAGCAGCTTTTGCCGCCCCCAAGCTTTGGTTACTAAGACTTAAAGCCTGTAAGGCATGAAAAATACAGCCTTTTTGATCTGACAAACGCAGTTTTGCCAGTTCATCCGTGGTCATCGCAACAATTGGCGAGCGCAGCACCCCGAGGAGCGGTATATCCTGCAAAGGATTATCAATAATTTGCAGATAGGATAAAACCACCTGGATTTCCGGTGATTTAAAAAAGCCGGTTCCGGTATCGGCAAAAGACGGTATCCCCCGGCTAGACAACTCCTCCACAAACACATCGGACCATTTTTGCGTCGTGCGTAATAGAATGACGATATCCTTGTATGTCGGTTTTCGATATTGATTTTCCTTCTGATCCCAAACCCCGAAAGTCTTTCCCTGTTCATGCCCTTGCAGTAAATCCTGAATCCTCTTCGCTACCAGATGAGCCTCCCACTGGATCTTATCCAGCATTTCATCCTCTTCCTCCCAGGATCCCTTCTCCGTTTCATCCAGTTCCTGACCTTGACCAAAATCTCCTTGCTCCTCCTGATGATGACCATCTTCCTCCAGAGTCATCAGATGAAATTCCACCTTTCCCCCAACCGTTAGCGCTGTATCCTCCCCGCAGGGAGCAAAGGAGGCACCAGGATTTAGGGCTTCTTCATCGGTGTAATCCAATTCCCCGACACCATGAGACATAATTTGCTTAAAAATAAAATTCGCTCCATGCACCACCTCAATCCGACTACGGAAATTCTTATAAAGCTGGATACAGCGATAAGGATCGCCTTCTGTCGAAGAGTAATGAAGATACTTATCCAAAAACAATTCCGGTTTAGCCTGTCGAAAACGGTAGATACTTTGTTTCACGTCCCCGACCATAAAAACATTTGGCCGGCCTACATCCTCCCGGGAAATCATGTGAATAATTGCTTCCTGGACCAAATTACTGTCTTGATACTCATCCACAAGTATCTCTTCTAAGCTCTCTCGATAACCTAGTGCCGCAAGAGATGGTTCTAAAGAACCATCCTCATTTTTTTGGGTTAAAATATCCAGGCAAAAATGTTCTAGGTCGTTAAAGTCGACTACTCCTTTGTGATTTTTCTTGAGGGCATATCGGGCACCGAATTCTTTCACCAGACGGGTCAAGGTCTTAAGCAATGGGTAGATTTTCGCGATATCCCGGAAAATTTCTTGGGAAGGCGCCGTACAGAGCTCAGCGCTGATTTTTTTCATACGCTCCTTTACCTTATCCCGAATTCTTTTGGCTTTTTCATGGCGCTCTCGATCCCCATTTTTTCCAGCCGGAGACAAGCGGGCATATTTCATATCCTTGAACTCGCGATAAAGGAAATCCCATTTGCCCTTCCGATCTCCCCGGCAAACCTTACCCAATCCTTGAAGTTGGGACAGCTCTTCTTGGAAAATAGCGAGATTTTTTTCCAAACCTACCGCTCCGGTGAGAATTTTTACTCCTGTAGCCATCATCTCCTCCATCCCGGCCAAATCCAGGGAGACCGTATCAAGGAGGATCTCCCCCCAGGGAGTAGCTCCAAAATCCAGATCCCCTTCCAGGTTGGGAATAAAAAAGCGTTCCGTCATTGCGGTCAGCCATTCTTCCGGCCAGGGACTGCTTTGGATGAAACGATAAATATTGAGTACCAGATCCTGCAGCGCCTGATCATCACGATTTCCGCCATAACAATCCAATAAATTTAAAAACTCAGGATTGTGGTTTTCTTCTTCATAAAGATCTTCAAACAAGCGATCCAGTACATCCAGTTTCATCAGATTTGCTTCCGTTTCATCAGCAATGCGAAAGTTAGGATCCAGATCAAGATACTGAAAATTGCTGCGTATCACCTCCCGGCAGAAGGAATGGATGGTAGTAATATGAGCTTTGTTTAACAGAGTAAGTTGTCGGTGCATATTGGAGGATCCTGGGTTTTCCTCCAAAGCTTTGGTAACTGCGGCGGCGATCCTTTCTCTCATTTCTGCCGCTGCCGCATTGGTAAAGGTGACCACCAAAAGTCTGTCGATATCTACAGGTTGCACCGGATCTGTAATTTTTTTGATAATTCTTTCTACTAATACGGCAGTCTTCCCCGCCCCTGCCGCCGCTGCCACCAAAAGATTGCAATCTTTAGCCGTAATTGCATCCCATTGTTCATCGGTCCAAGCTTTTTCTGCCATTACTCAGCACCACCCTTCAGCATCTTCCAGATATCTTGATCCTTGCGTTCATAGAATAAACGATAAGTATTTTCCTTGCGCACCGGGTCAAATTGGCATACGGCAGAAAAGCTGCAATAGGCACAGGAGGTATGGTTTTTTTTCTTATAAGGTTGAATAGAAACATCTCCTTGTATTATCTCGCGGCATAAGCTTTTGAGCAGATGAGCAACATATTTTCTCAACAACTTAAATTGATCCAATGTCGCGGTCGATGATCGTCCTATAGATCCATCCTTATTGATGCGAGCCGGAATGATCAGGGAATCTCCTTCAATCGTTTGATCCATGGCCTTGATTAGTTTTACATCGGCGAGAAGCAGTCCTCTCATTTTTAGTTGTTTCATAATGGCCAGCTCGATTTCTTCCTCGGTGATTTTGCCATTTTTCTTAATCATCGGGTCATCAATACGAAAATATAGCATCCCTCCGGGTAATAATGGGGAGGATTCTTCCCAGCCCTTTTGCTCCCAGATGGCACTTAAATAAGTGATTAACTGAATCTGCAGACCGTAATAAACATCTGCTAGTTTAAAATCCTTAGACCCTGATTTATAATCTACGATACGCAGATAAGTGCCCTCTTCTGTCTTGTAGGCATCTAACCGGTCAATACGTCCGGTTAATTTGATCCTTTCCCCGGTATCCAACTGGATGGTGATAGGGAGAAAATCGCCTGCATCGCCAAAAGCCACTTCATAGCCTATAGGATCAAAGCTACTCCTGCGAATATGCTCTGCAATCAGCCACACCGCTCTGGTCATCACTCTTTTCATCCTGATCGCAAGAGCTGTGTATCGTTTGGAACCGGCAAGACCTGATCCCCGCATCCCATCCAGCAGTTCATCAATAATCAAAGAGACTTGTTCCCCACACCAGGAACGATCCATGGAACGCCAGGAGTAGTCACCCTTTACCATCAAAAGGGAAAAGCGTTCAATCACCGTGTGCATAAAGGTGCCCACATCAGGAGGGGTTAAACGATAAATATTTCTTTCCTGAGCCTTTAAGCCATATTGCACATAATAGGCAAAGGGACAGGTGATATATTTTTCTAACCGGGAAACACTGGTATAAAAAGGATTACCGAAAAGTGCTGTCATGTTCTCTTTACTTACAGGATGGGCTAGGTTTTGATATAAAAAGGCCGCACGCAATGATAAACATTTTTCCCGCCACTCATCTTGGCTTTTAAACCAAAGATATACTTGAGGCCATAGGGGTGAAATCTCCCCACCATCAGCCTTTTGGCGTAGGACAGAAACCATATGCTGAAAAGTTATTTTCCTTCCTGTCACCAATTCTTTAGGATCATCATGTGCCATGTTTTCCGGAGAAATATGATTGGACTCTTTAATGCCGGGGAATATTTTCCGCAGCCGAGCAATGGTCATGGAAGGGCGCATTGCTCTTCCCTCTCGGTCTGCAATAGGCCAGCTTAAACGCAAATATTTCTCCGGAATCGTCAGAGCACGGTAGATTAGGTATTGTTCATCAAAAGCCTTCTTTCGGGTATCCCCGGCCAGCTCGATGCCGGCCCGAGTAAATAAATCTCGATCCATATCGGACAAAATCCCCTCCTCCATCCCAGAGGCGGGAAACACTCCATCATTCATGCCCAGAATGAATAAAGCCTGGATCTCATGGCTTTTGGATCGTTCAACATTACCTACCAAAACCTGGTCTAGGGAGGGTGGTACCAAGCCCACCTGGTATTCTGCCAATCCAATCTTCAAAATGTTATAAAACCGTTCCAAACCAAAGGTTTCCTCACCCATTACCTCTACCGTCTGATCAAAAATTTCCATGACAATATTCCACACCTGACCATACTCATTAGCGAGATTCAAATCGCCCTTCTTTCTGAAACGGTCAATACAAGTTTCAATGCGCTCCGGCACTCCAAGCCGTAAGAGAAAATGATATAAAGCGCTGCAAATTTCTTCCGCGCTCCTTCTTCCCTTTGTCATTTCACGAAAAGCGCGGAGGGGGGTTACGATTTGAAGCCGAATACGATTGATTTCATCAAAGCTCTCTTTTTCATAATCAGATTCACCTTCAACCGGTAAAAATTTAGTGCTCATGCGCCACTCCTGTCCGTCCGTCCAGCGCCGACCCCTGATCCCGCAAGCGAGCACATAGTTTTCTAAAATATTGATATCATTACCGGTCACATCGGTCAATCCGGTTTTAAGGTAACTGAATACATCCTCATAAGTCCAATTATTAATAAACAGATCCAGCATTGATAAAATCAAGCGTACTAACGGGTGGTTGGTAATATCAATTTTCCGATCGATGAAGCAGGGGATCTCATATTCATCAAAGATCACCTGAATCAATTGTTCATAATTGGTCAGGTTGCTTACCACCACGCCTATATCCCGAAAGCGCAGTCCATGATCCCTACATAAGGAAAGAATCTCCCGAGCCGCTCCTTCTATCTCAGAGAAAATATCGGCATATGAGGCTAAAGCAATATCCTCAGTGGCATCAGTGAAAGTACGACAGGGGTACTCATTTAAGTTCTTCTCTAGATGGGCCAGTTCCGGACTGTTTCTAAATCGAAATAAGGGCTGCTCCTCCAATAAGACAGATGGTTCCATGACAATTCCCTGCTCCAGGGCATATTTTCTCAACCTTCGGTAAACCTGCTTTACCCCGAAAAAAACATCATTGCCTTGATGTTTTCCCCTTGCCCCTAATTCATCTGTACAAAGACTGACATTAACCCGGCGGCCCTTTTGCAGCAGTTTTTCCAGCACCAAAAATTCCTGAGGGGTAAAACCGGTAAATCCATCTACCCAGATCTCCCCACCGTCATAGAGGTCTGTTTCCTGCAACTTCTTCCCGGCCATAGTCAGATCGTCATCCGAATCCCGATATCGTGCGACAAGATTTTCTTCAAAGGTAGCATAAATAGCATGTAATTCCTGCAATTTTTCTTTAAGAGCTTGATCGCCTACTAAACTTGCGCCGAATTCCTCCAGCATTTGAGGTGTTACCTGATAACGTTTAAATTCACTGATTAAGGTGGATAATGTATTGATAAAACCATGGCGCTCAGCCGATTTGGCAAAATAGGAAAACCGGCTTTTCATTTTATCCATGATGCGATAAAGCAGCATACACTTCCCTGCCATATGAATATGGGGATAAGTTATCCCTCCTACCTGGTTAAAAATACGGAAGGCCATACGTTGAAAGCTTAAAACCTGGGTTTGCATACTCCCCCCTCGACCTAAGATCCTAATTAAGTCCTTCTCAGCCTGAAAGGTAAATTGTTCCGGTACTAAGAGAATCAAAGGATAAGAGACTTTCTCTTCAATTCGTGCTTTTATTTCTTCCATGCAGTAGCGGGTTTTGCCGCTTCCCGCCCTGCCATAAATAAATCTTAGACTCATAATCTGAAACTCCATTTCTTAAGAAAACAAAAATTTATTTTTTAATTAATCTACTATTTCGACAGTCCGATTCCCCATCCTTCATATACGGGAAATTTACAATTGTTGCATGGTATGTATTAAAATTAATATAACTTATGTGTAATGTCTATCATTGATAATATGTATTTTACTTATTTATCTTTGTCCTTTATACTTTACTTAAGCATAAGATTCAAAGCGAATAGATATTGATATTGATAAAATATTATGATTATTAAAATAGGAGGCTTTTCAATGGGTGAAAATTTATTAGCATTCACAGGTCTGGTAATTATTGTATGTTCCTTATTGGCTAATATTAAATTAAGGTTTAATCAGACAAAAATCTAAAAGGCTATCTAAATTTTATCTTTAGATAGCCTTTTAGATTTTTGTTTTAATCTGACTCCTGCTCCGGGAATTTATTAATTCTTGACAAAACCATATTTATCTAATAATGCTCTAATGGCGGGTTCTCTGGCCTCCATCTCTGCTTTTACATCACCACCTGGAATAAATAGCAAATCTGCTCCAGCCTTTTCCATCTCAGCAATATATTCCGGATCATTGGCTGCTTTAGTAAAGGCATCTTCTAATATTTGGATAACTTCCGGGGGAGTTCCTTTCAATGCTGCAACACCTCGATCAGTGCTCATTACAACATCATATCCCTGCTCCTTAAATGTTGGGATATCAGGAACAAACTTATGTCTTTCTTCCGTCGCAACTCCCAAAATTCTTACTTCACTACCTAAGCGATACATATCAGAAAGATTTCCTGAGTTTATATCAATGTGGCCTCCTTGAATAGCAGCTGAAGCATCTGCAGCTCCTTTAAAAGGCATTGTCTTCAGCTCTATGCCTGCGACATCTTCAAACTGCAATTGAGCTAAATGTTGTCCCACATATAGCCCGGCATTTCCAATAGTGATTGCACCCGGTCTAGCTTTTGCGTCTTCAACAACATCCTGTAAGGTCTGATACTTGCTATCTGCTCTTACCGCAAATACCACCGGATCCCATCCCCAATTCATTACCGGTTCGAAAGTATCCATATTAAACTGCGTATCCCCTACCATCGGTTGAGCAATAATATGGGGGAGATTGTATACGGCAAGAGTATATCCATCGGGTTCAACACCGGCAAAGTGATTCCAGCCCACCTGACCTCCGGCTCCTGCCATATTTACAACGGCTATTGTTTGACCCAAATGTTCCTGCACATATTTTGATAAAATTCTGGCCTGGGTATCCGTAGCAGCACCTGCTGAGTAAGAAACAATCAGTTGAATAGGCTTAGTTGGGTAATCGATAGCCGCATTATCCCCTGAACTACCACCACTATTGCTACCACACCCCACTAAACTAAAAATTGCAATACCACACACCAGCGCCAATACAATCCACTTTTTAAATTTCACATAAATCTCCTCCTTATTTTTAAATAAATAACCCCGTCGGGGTGGGAACCCCAAGAAACTGTGTAAAAATACCGTATAGAATGGCCACAAAAAACAGAGATACAAAGGCATCTTTAATTTTCAGTTGAGACAAAGTAATTTGCTTGGAACGAACAAGTCCAGGAATAATCGTTAAGAAAATGAATGTGCTGACATAGAAGCCAATTCGGGGAATAGCAAAAACAAAGCCTAATGTTATTCCAAATATGACAGCAAACCATATAATCAATGACCTATTAAAATAAAAGTTGCCGACGGTTTCAATTTTGTGAGGAAAAATTAAATTAATAAACCCAAAAATGATCGTCAAAACCAGAATAATCCTGGGAAAGATAGCCACTTCAGTGGGGAAATCTTTAGAAATCAGTAAAAAAAAAACTATGGCAACGATAACAAGTCCAATGGAAAAAATACGATCTATCGTAATTCTTTTTACAGATTTCATCCTAATTCAGCTGCATCCTCACTTTTTATTTCTTCTATTAATTCACTTGTTTTCTGAGCAGAACTCCGTCTCTGAAGCCAGATTGTTGAGCCAATAGACAGGATGCATAGGGTAATCATAACCATTGATAATCGGACTTAAAAATAGGTAGGAAAAATGAACCTGCCGCCTCGCCTGCCCGGATCGACAAGAGAAGCCTTCTTCTGCATAACTGCCTAAGATTAATCCCAAATTAAAAACGCCGGCAGAAACTCCCACCTTAAGAAGCAGAAACATGCCAATCCCCAAAGCCACCATAATCAACACATCACTGTAACTATTTTGGGTAGCAAAGGATCCAATGACAAAGAACAATAATCGCCGGCACCAAATAATGTTGAGGAACCAACAAAACCTTACTGAAATATTGTCCTCCCAAAATACCCAGCACCACCATAACAAGTTGGGCTATAAAGCATGCCAAAAATAAGTATAAGAGACATCAGCATAAGTAGTAAAAAGCTCAGGACCCGGCCACAACCCATGAATTAGAAGCCCTCCTAACAGTACGGCCGCCGTGGGACTGCCAGGGATACCTATGGTTAAAAGTGGTATCAATGACCCTCCTACCATAGCATTATTCGAACTTTCTGCGGCAATAAGCCCTTCAGGATGTCCTGTTCCAAATAAATCCTTTTTTTTAGAACTTCTTTTTGCTTCATTGTAAGCCATTAATGAAGCCACCTGACCTCCAGCCCCGGGAACAATGCCAACAATAGCACCAATGGCGCTGCCTAGAGAAAGGGCTCTCATACTTTCCTTAATATTTTTCAACGCCATCTTTAAACTTCCTTTTTTTCGGCCTGTGTATAAATATTCCTTTTTTGAGCTATCGGATGAATAAAGCTCTTCAATGTAAGAAAGACATTGGGATAGGGCAAACATACCAATTAAAGCTGCGACTAAGGATATCCCCCCTATCAGTCCAATGGCACCAAAAGTAAAGCGTTCAGTACCGCTGATAGTACTAATCCCAACCGTACTTAGCACGAGCCCAATCGAACCACCTATGAGCCCTTTTACAATGGATTTGTCGGAAAGACTAGCAATAATTGTGATACCGAAAATAGCCACCCAAAGCTTTCTGCCGGACCAAATTTTAACGAAAAAGCGGCCAAAGGTGGTGCAAAGAGCAGAAGCAGAATAATACCAAAAATCCCACCAATCCCAGAAGAAAGAACCGATAAATATAAGGCTCTTTCCGCATCTCCTTTTTTTGCCATGGGACTGCCGTCAAACATGGTGGCAATTGAGGCCGGTGCACCGGGGACATTCAACAAAATTGCGGCAACAGAGCCTCCATAAACAGACCCTGTGTAAATACCGCCTAGAAAGATCAATCCGGTAGCCGGATCCATTTTAAATGTCATGGGAACCAATAAAGCAACACCCATTGTAGGAGTTAAACCCGGTATTGCACCAATAATTATGCCGAAACCAACTCCCACAACCAAGTACAATATTGTACTTGGTTGGATAAGATTCACAAAAATACTAATAAGATCTATCTCCACGGTATCTCCTCCGTTTTATGTTATTCTTACATAACCTTATGTCCATGGAATATTTTATGATGGTTTTTGTAGCCACAATAATCATTATTTTTTCTGACAACATTTATTTCGGCAGCAAAGATTGAAGTAATGTTCCAATCATTCTCGGTCTATCAGCAATCAAAGCACCGGCAGCTGTTAACGCTTCAATTTTATCAGCAACTGTACCTTTTCCGGCCGTAATAATTGCTCCTGCATGGCCCATTTTTGTTCCCTTAGGTGCTGTTCTCCCACCCATAAACGCCACTAGAGGTTTAGTAAAAATCTTCTTTTCAATGGCTTCAGCTACTTCTTCCTCCATGGTACCGCCTACCTCACCAATCATCACCACCGCTTTTGTTTCCGGATCTTTTTTCAAATAATGGCAATAATTCTGCAAAACGAGTAAAAGGAGCAGGATCCCCACCGACACCTACAATGGAGGTGGTGCCAAAGCCGGCCTTAACAATTTCTGCAGTTACCTCATTTGTTAATGAACCACTACGCGTCATGACTCCTATATTACCGGCCTTATACACCCTTTCCAACCAATAAGGGAAAAATCCCATCATCGCTTTCCCTGTTGAAATAATTCCGGTTGTATTACAGCCAATAACCATAATACCTGCTTCTTGCGAAGCTTTGCGAATTTGGATTTGTTCATGTAAGGGAATGCCTTCCGCTGTAACGACAATAGTTTTGATTCCAGCGTCCATAGCCTCATAAATGGCATCCATAGCGGCTCGGGGAGGAACAAATAACAAGGTTGCATCCACAGCATGATTGGCCACAGCACGGCGCACATTATTATAGACCGGAACATTTTCTACTTGTTGGCCTTCTTTTCCAGGGGTTGACCCTGCTACCACATTCGTTCCATAATCTATCATATGTTTGGCCCAAAAGCGCCCTTCTTTACCTGTTATTCCCTGGATCAATACCCGGGTTTGATTATCAATGATGATACTCATTTCGCACCGCCTCCCACTAATGCAAGCACCTTATTAACAGCGTCCTCTGTATCACTCAAAGGTTCCAAACCTGCATCTTTCAGCATTTCGATCGCTTCCTCTTCTCCCGTACCTCTGATCACAGTTACAATGGGAATAGAAGGTTTTAACTCTTTTACTGCTTTGGCGATCCCTTCTGCCATCACATCTGCTCTGGCAATAGTACCAAAGGTGGCAATCAACACTGCTTTGGGCTTACTTTCCAACATCATTTTCATGCATTGTTCCGCCTTATGATAATTGGGGCCGCCAAATTCCAGATAATTTGCTACCGTACCACCTCCATAATGTATTAAATCAAAAATTACATTGGTGAGCCCGGCTCCGGCACACATTAATCCAATATCCCCATCAAACTGGATATATGGTATCCCCTCCAAGGCTGCTTTATATTCAAAATCATTCTTATAATGATCTCTAGTAATAGAAAACTCGGGATGTTTATAGAGACTATTATCATCCAGATTTACTTTGCCGTCTGCTGCGATAACCTTTCCGTCCTTTGTAATCATCAAAGGATTTATTTCCACTAACTCCGCTTCATAATTTTTAAATACCTGATAGAGATTCATGAGAACCTTGCGTCCCTCTTTCACAATTTCATTGCTGAGACCTAATTCATACATGATATTACCCGCTTGATATGGCATCAAACCTACACGTAAATCAATGTATTCTCTGATAATCTTTTCCGGCGTATTACGGGCTATTTCTTCTATATCTACGCCCCCCTCCATGCAGGCCATTATCATTCCCTTTCCTTGTACCGGATCCATAGTTATTGCCAGATATATTTCCTTTTCATAATCTACAGCACTCTCCACCAAAAGCTTTTTATTGGTACTCTCAAGAATGCGTTTGGCTTCACTTTGTGCTTCTTCCTTTGAGGTAACAAATTTTACAAGTCCTGCTTTGCCTCGCCCACCCTGCAGAACCTGAGCCTTGAGCACACAGGGCAAGCCAATTTGTGCCAGTGCCTGCTCTAATTCGCCGATTTCACTGATGAGCACGCGCGCCGGAACCGTAATACCTTGTTCCTCAAACAGCTCCTTTGCCTGATATTCAAAGAGTTTCATTTTCCACTATCCTCCTACAATTATTTCCCGTATTTAGTCCAATAGCTGCCAAATAGTTCCTCCTCGGTGGGAACAACCGCCGGGATTGGTTTGGAAACTTTTGTGATATTAATAAAATGCTTATAAGATAAGTTTTCTCCGATATTATTGCCTGCCCAAGTACCTCCTCCCATTGACAAAGTGAAATTAAGACCGTTATCAAAGCTTCCACCATTACCGAAACATTGGGCCTGATTAATTAATAAGCGGCATACATCCATTTCCAATCCAATTTGTTGAATGTGAGATTCATCCGTTGTATGCAAACCACAGGAATGACCCCGTCCAACATAGTTAAGAATCTTTTTTGTAATCGCTAAAGCTTCATCGAAATCCTTGGCTACATATAAAGCAGCGACAAGAGATAACTTCTCTCCTGAGAAAGGATACTCTTTACCTACTCCTGTTTCTTTAACCAAAAAGAAGGATGCGTTTTTTGCTTCCGGATTTTTGAATCCTGCCTGCTCTGCCATTACTTCTGCTGATTTTGCGGTCGTGGTGCCTTTTCGTTTTCCCGTCTCCGCATCCCACATGGCGTTCTTCAACTGTTCCTTTTCTTCATTATTACAAAGATAAACGCCCTCTTTTTTCAAAGCTTCCATAGCCTGATCGTATGCATCTTCTAAAATTACAATAGAATTATCACTAGAACAACTGGTGGCATAATCAAAGTTTACTCTTTCTGATTTTTCCGCAGCATCAGCAAAGTTTGCTGTGCTATCGATGATGGTGACCACGTTCCTGCACTGACACATACATTAGGCGTTCCACAAGTTTGCCCCTGCCTGACATTATTTCCTGATCCGGTAACCGTGACTAAATCTGCCTGTTTCATCAACTCATTGGTGAGATCCTTGGAGACAGGAAGAGGTAACATTTGAACTAAATCCTTGGGAGCCCCGATCTTTGCAAATTCTTCATGGATATATTCCAAAAGTTTGACGCAAGTAGTAGAGCCTTTAGGGGACGGGGCAATGATAACGGCATTGCGTCCTTTTACACCCATCATAGTTTTATTGGCTGGAGTAGCACCCGGGTTGGTAGATGGACATACCGCAGCAACAACTCCCACCGGTTTTGCAATCTCTGTGATGCCGGTTTTTTCATTCACGCTGATAATCCCCACAGACTTTGCTTTTGGATCTAATAAATCCCTAAGGGTGCCAAATGTTTTCCGTTGATTCTTGGTAACCTTATCTTCATACTTACCTAGACCGGTATCCTTAACAGCAATTCTTGCTAGCTCTTCAGCCCGATCTTGTCTGTATATCGCCCATGCTACTGCCTGAACCAATTCATTTGCCTGTTCCTGGTTATATTCGGCGATTTGCTCCATTGCTGTGCGCGCTTTTTCCACCAACGATTTCACAATACTCGCAACATCTTGTTCACTCATTTTATTTCCTCCCTGTTAGATTTTTTTGTGAAATTGTTCACTTTTTTGTCATGATCCTAACTTTTATTTGATTCACAGGTGACAGTTTTGGACTTTCGCTGTCACCTATGAATCTGATGGTATTAACCGGCAATTTATCTATTTTTCCGTTTGCCAGTTTCTATAATCCAAATGAGCATATTTTTCTAAGTGACGAGTAGGTAAGGCCAAAGCGTCCTTTCTGAAAGGAGGCGCAAGTTGCGTTCCGTCTACGCAGAATTCAAGCACAGTGGGCTTTCTGGAAGCCAAAGCCTTTTCAAAAGCACCTTGAATCTCGTCTACATGTTCTATTCTAGCCCCTTCTGCACCTAAGGCCTGAGCTACCGGCACGAAGCTAACAGGATTGGGAATGTCTACACCGACAAAACGGTTGTTGTAGAAGTCAATTTGGTTTTTCTTTTCTGCACACCAAGCCATATTTCTGAAGACACAGGCGATTACCGGCAGATTGTGTTCTACAGCTGTGCTGATTTCATGTAAGCTCATGCCCCATGCACCGTCACCGATAATACATACAACCGGACTTTCCGGATCGGCCAATTGGGCACCCAGGCCTGCTGGATAGGCAAAACCGGTGTTACCAAAGGTCAATGCGGCAATATGTCTGCGTGGTTGGGTAAACTTAAAGTAACTGTTGGCGGTGGAAGAAACGTTCCCGATGTCCGTGCAAAGGATTCCGTTTCCGGGCATCATGTTGCTTAATTCATATAGCACTCTGCGGGGATTCATGGGCGTTCCCGGTTCCATAGCCAGATCTTTGATCTCCTGATTCCATTTATCCTGTAATTCCTTCACCTTAGCAAGTTTATTAGCATCGGGCTCGCGATCTCCCTTAGCTTTTAATTGTTTGTAAAGTTCACCGGCAGCAAGTTTCGCATCGCCGATAATGGGAACTTCTACGGGATGACGGCGGCCAATCTGTTTAGGATTCACATCGATTTGGATGATTTTGGCATCCTCTGGGAAATAGTTGATATCATATTGGGGCAAGGTGCCGAAGACGGACAGTCTGCTGCCTACAGCCAAAATAACATCAGCATCCTTCAGGGAATTCATCGCCGCTTTGGAGCCCATATAACCAATGGGTCCTACCCACAGCGGATGATCTGCCGGGAAAGCATCATTATGAAGATAGGTAATTGCTACCGGAGCAGTTAAATATTCAGCCAAAGCTTTAACTTCATCAAAGGCATCAGCGTCAACCACACCACGACCGGAAATGATTACAGGATTTTTGGCATTGGCCAAAATTTCTGCTGCTCGAGCCAATTCTACCGGATCCCCGGCGCCACGGGTATTAAGTGCACGATAGCGGTAAGGGGGCAAAATTTCTTCATTTACTTCACCATAGAAAAAGTCACGGGGTACGTCTACATATACCGGACCGCGTTCGGCATAAGCAATACGAAATGCTGTTCTTAAAATATCTCCGGCTCTGCTGGGATGAGGAACCTGGATCGCTGCTTTGGTAATCGCTTTAAATACCTGGATCTGGTTACATTCCTGGAAACCGTCCCAACCTACAGTTGAAGAACCGGCGGAAGGCCCGATTACTACCATGGGGGTATGAGCCATATTGGCGGCTGCCACTGAGGTCACCATGTTGGTCATCCCGGGGCCGTTTTGTCCGATACAAACACCGGCTTTACCGGTAATGCGGCCATAAGCGTCTTCCATATGTGCAGCAGTTTGTTCATGACGCACGGCATAAAATTTAATCCCTGCGCTGGGCCACAGGTCCAGCATATCCATAAATGCAGATCCTACAATACCTGTTACGTGGTCTACGCCTTCTTGTAAGAGTACTTCTGTCATTGCTTCACTAGGTGTCATTCTAACTTTTGCCATTTTATAACCTCCTAAATAACGATAACTTCCTTGTTTCTTCGACATTTTTTTCAATTGTGAAAAATACAACAAATTTTGGCATGCTCTCCTTCTGATACGGTTAGATGCTTCATAATATACTATCCAAATAAAAAAGCCATCAATATTAAAAGCATCCTTTTAGGATACAAATAACATAATGGCTTCACTTCACTCTATTCACTGGGGAAAATATCCCCTGCCAATGCTAAATATTCAATTTTGAGCAAATTATCTAATCCCTGATCACACTTTTTAATAAATTTGCCTTTGGCTAAATAAGCTTATTTAGATAACATATATGTTTTGTTTAATATATTCGATGCCTTATTAAAAACTCCTTCTTAAATTTTAAAAAAATAAAAAATTTTATTCATTATTTTTATGATCTAATTTTTTACAAATGCATCATGCCCAATCCGGCCCTTTCATGATTCGTCGCAATCGATAAAGCAGCATGTCCAAATACCGCAGCAGCTAACCATTGACCATCAGATACTAACCCCACTTTAACCTTCAAACTGGGATTAGCTAAATGGGAAATCATTACCCCATTAGAGGCCTCAATCACAGCATGCACCAAAGCATGCTGATGCTGTACACTCTCTTTGATCACTTTTGTCTGTACTGCTGCAGTTAAGGAATTTTTTATAACCTTATGTTTAAATTCATCAAGGGGACCGGTTACTTCCGTAGCTACAGCTTGATATCCGCATGAGGATAGCCACTCCTTTACCCGTTCTTCTTCTTTACGATCTTCTGTCATTGCCAATATTAACGCCGATCGACCTAGTGTTTTTCGGGATTCCAGATTGCCAGCCATTTTTTTACGCCTCCCTTTGTGTGGTATAACATCTTTTTTAAAAATAGATTAGCAATTTGTTGTATTTATTACTTTCTCAATTATTTGATGATATGTCAATGTCATTTATTTCAAGATAAAAGAGAATAATCGCTACTGCAATCATTCTCTCTCCTTATAATGCCTATTTTTTAACCCAATAATCTGCTTAGCCAGTTCCAACCCCATTTCTTACTGACCATATAAAGCTTGATCCAGGATATGGCTGAATTCCATAGGGCGTAAAAAGCAATAAGCTCTTTTGAATTTTTTTTAATAATCTTATTGATATATTGTCTTATGCATGTTTCTGTTCACACCGGCTGGGCCACATTAAAGATTTAATTGAAAAGAGTTAAAAAGACTCCTGCTGCCACTGCTGTCCCGATTACACCGGCAACGTTTGGGCCCATCGCATGCATTAAAAGGAAATTTTTTGGGTTTTCCTGTTGTCCTATTTTTTGTACAACCCGAGCTGCCATAGGAACAGCGGAAACTCCTGCTGCACCGATTAAAGGATTTATTTTTTCCTTCAAAAACAGATTCATTAATTTGGCCAGCAAGATTCCGCCACCTGAACCTCCGGCAAAAGCAACCGCACCTAATACAAAAATGCCGATTGTTTTCCAGTTTAAGAAAGCCTCTGCCGTTGCAGTAGATCCCACAGTAATACCTAAAAAAATCGTAACTATATTCATTAAAGAATTTTGAGCCGTATCGGATAAGCGATCTACCATTCCACATTCTTTAAACAAATTGCCTAACATTAGCATGCCTAATAAAGGAGCTGTTGCAGGAACTGTTAAACAAATTAAAATCGAGGTTACGATCGGAAACAAAATTTTGGTGGTTTTGCTTACAGGCTTTAACTGTTTCATCTCAATTTGCCGCTCTTCTTTTGTAGTTAAAAATTTAGCTACCGGCGGTATGATGATAGGTACAAGAGCCATATAAGAATAGGCTGCTACAGCAATAGGTCCCAGTAGTTCCGGGGCCAGCCTGGTAGCTAAAAATATTGCAGTCGGCCCATCAGCTCCTCCGATGATCCCGATTGACGCCGCCTCAGCGGGGGTGTATTTTAGTAAAATGGCCCCCCAAAATGTGAGAAATACACCTATTTGTGCTGCCGCCCCCAGCAAGAGGCTTTTCGGATTGGCGATTAATGGGCCAAAGTCTGTCATGGCACCAATGCCCAAAAAAATCAATGGGGGAAATATTCCTAAAACATCTCCTTGGTAAAGATAATAAAGTAGACCCCCTACTTCTTTTAACACAGGCAAACCGTCTTCCCCAACACCTAGAACTGGAGGTGCGGTAATCCCAGTTAACGGCAAATTGGCCAAAAGCATTCCAAACCCGATCGGTACTAATAAAAGAGGTTCAAATCCTTTTTTTATCGCCAAATATAAAAGAATACAAGCTACACCGATCATTAAAATATGACCCCAGGTCAAATTAGCAAAACCGGTGGTACTAATAAATTCTGATAAATTGCTTAACAAGTTCACAGAGAATGTCTCCTCCTTTCGATGATCAAATCATTACATCCTATAACTAACCTATCGTAAACAATAAGTCACCAGCTTGGACACTGTCGCCTTTTTTAACATGAATTCCCGTGATTATACCTCCTCCGGGAGCAATGATCTCATTTTCCATTTTCATCGCTTCCACGATCATGATCACATCGCCGGAATTTATAGAATCTCCTTCCTTGGCATTGACACTTAACACTGTTCCGGGCAACGGGCTGGTTACTTCATTATCTGCACCGGATGCCTTAGGTTTTGGAGTTGCAGATGCCGGCTGAGCGGCAGGAGAAACTACAGCTTTGGGGGGTTCTGAAACGGGCGTAGAAACGGATGGAGTGGTTCCTACCTCTTCAATTTCCACTTCAAAACGTTCTCCGTTAACAACAACATGAAACTTTCTCATGATCAATTTCCCCTTTCAACGTGTCTTTGACGATTTGCGATAATATCAGCAGTACCTGTCATGCCCCACATAGATTGACTACCGGGAGCACGACGGATCCCTTTAAATCTAAACTCATTAGTCGATTTACCTGTTATCATACATACTGAAGCGGTAATGGCTGCAACTATTGCAAGAGGAATGCCCTCCTGATTTTGTAGCGCATCAGCCTCATTTATTTCTGCTGAAACAGGTGTCTTAGTTGTTTTTTTACTTTGAGCAACTTCTACCCCATAATTAAGAAAACTAATCAAAAACGAAAGAATAATTAATACAATAAAAACTATACCCATACCAATAACTGTAGCTAAAACTCCTATTTGCATATTATCCATTACATCCATTTACTTAATACACCACCTTTAAACACAGATATTCCGATGTTTTTGCCGAAGCGACTTTCTTCCTTTGGTTAGCAGAAAGTATAAATACTCAACTAATAGTATCTGGTCTTTTCCGGTTTAATTACCATGTCGGCATAACCTCCGGTTGCAGCGCAGTATTGATTATTAAAAACTTTTCTTAATATTCGGCTTTTCCTGACTGTTCCCTATCCTATCACCTCTCCTTTTCCCAGTGCAACTACTTCCAGCATGCCGAATGCTGTTTACCGATCTTTTTTGCTCACCTCTTCCATAATAACATGCTATTTTTTCTCTGCAACCTAATCATATTTTCTTCTACTGATCTTGACTAGATCACCTCAGAGCTGATCCCTTTTGTTATAATTCAACCAAAACAAGAAACTACCTTTTTTAATCTTTGAATTTTCACAGTAAAAATTCTTATTTATTTAGGTAATAAATTGCTCAACAACTAAACAACGATGGCAAATATCAAATCAAATCCAAATAAGTGTGTAAATTCCCCGGCAACACTTGTTTTGTTTGCGTTCAAACCGTACACTTTTTACAGTAATAATAGAGAAAGATGAATTTGAGTTCCTCAAATTCATCTTAGTAAATCAATTTATTTTATTTTGCTCTATATTTCGGAATGAAACGACGAACGTGCTCCTCTGGATCCGGCTTTGTAAGAAGTCCTACAATTATCATGGTGATAAATCCAGTACTTGAGGCATAAATTAATGCTTTAAATACATTCGGCTCAATTTTGAACACTAATAGGACTGTATACAAACCTGCCCCAGCTAAGAAGGAGGCAAAGGCTGCTTTTCCGTTTGCTTTGCTCCAAAAGTAACCTAAAACGAGTGGTGCGGCCACACCCGATATAATTCCTGAGTTTCCAATTTGCGTTAATAAGGTTAACGAAGATGGTCTAGTCATTGCTATTGCAATTGCAGCAAGTCCTATGATTGGGACTAAGACTTTTGCAATTATAAGTGCTGTTTTTTCTGCTTTTTCTTGTGCTTCCGGGCTATTTCCATAAAGCTTCGGTGCTAAAGTTTTACGAAAAATATCATTTGCAATAGTTGATGAAATGGATACATACAAACCATCTGTTGTTGATAAAACTGCCGCTAAAATTGCAATGGTAATAAGTACGGCAACAACAGGCGGGAAGGCATATAACAAGTATTGGGGAACAGCAGAATCTGCTGCTTCAAGTCCCGGGATAAGTACGCGTGCTGCAAGTCCGGCAAAAACCATGGTGTTTGACATAACTAAAAGAGAAATACCAGATGAAAATAGGAATTCCCTCATTTCCCCTTCATCATTAAGAGCTAATACCTTATTAATAAGCTGCGGCAACAACACAAAACCAATTAAAAGAACCTCAATTCCCACTAAGCCAAAGATATCACCAAAATTTGGGTTGGCAGGATTGATATGTGCTGTTAGATCCGGGGAAATTGCATTTAACTGGCCATGTAATTTTCCAATGAATCCCAATCCCCCACCAATGCTTAAAGCAACAGAAATTAAAACAATCACGCCAAAAACCATCATAATAATACCTTGGATCGCATCTGTCACAATATCTGCATATGCTCCACCCATTCCAATGTAGATCATAACGATGATGGTACCAATAATGGCCCCCCACACATAAGGGAGCTGCAATATTTGTTCAAAGATAATTGCCATTCCAACCGTTTGACCCGCGATATAGAAAATACTTAAGATACTAAGCAAAGCAACCCCGACTCGTAGATAAGGAGATTTGTAGCGAACAGCAAACCATTCCGCTACAGTAATGCTGCCTCCCGCTTGTTGTCCGAATTGCCAAAACTTTTTGCAAAGAAGAATAATCGCTATCCAACTAAGCCCAAAGCAACCCCATGTCCACCAAAGAATGGTTTCTCCGTAACTATAAGCCCAACCTGGAACACCGATAAATAGATTAGCGCTCGCATATGTGGCACCAAAACATACTCCCAGCATCCACGGCTTTACAGCACCCTTGGCAATGGCAAAGCCTTTCATGGAATTAGCAGATTTTTTTCCACGACTACCGATCCAGAGGAATAAGCCAATAAAAAGAGCTAAAACAATCCATGCAAAAATTACAATACCTTGCGTCATTTAACTACACCTCCTTTGAAATTTGCTCTTTTTTATTTTTTGGATACAAGATATTGATTAAGGTATGTCCAACAACCCAACTAAGCACTGTTAAAATCAAAAACGTATAGACCATTTTTTCACCTCCTTCCTTAAGGCTAAGAAGTGATTGGATAATCAGAATTCCTATCTTATACCCAATCATTTCTTATTACCCTTTTACAAAGAATCTCTTTATTTGCATATTAATATACGGCTCAGTATATCTGTTGGGTTTCTGCGTATTTTGCCATCGGCATTTGCAATACTGTTGTAATGGTTCTCCCATTGTCCCTTATTCCTGCACTTATCTTATATCATTGTTATTATTGTTTACTTATATGGCGGCGAGAAAAGTCTACCTCTTCTTTTCTTGAATTTAAAGATTTAATGGATAATCACCATATCTCTCCCTGATATCTGCCATTGCACGCATATTTGCTTCCGGTGTATCTCTAGGCACCTCACAATCTGCACTTAGAATATATCTTCCACCAGGTGCTCCTTGTTTTAAACAATCTAACGTTTCTTGAGCTACATCTTCGGGTGTTTTCTGCAGCAAAGTAAACACAGATTTCACATTTCCCATAGGCACGATTTTATCACCGTGGTTTTCTTTCAATTTTTTAATGTCAACCATGTCCACATGAAGAATATCGGCATTTTCCTCAGCAATCAAATCAAAACGATCATCCCAGTTACCACAGGTGTGAAATAGTGTCGATTTGGCACCGGCCTTTTTCGCTTCCGCAAACATTTCCTGAATATAAGGATGGGCCCATTCTTCAAAATGTTTTTTAGAAATGCACTGAGCATTAACCTCAGGATTAGAAATAGCGATAATATCGGCACCGGCTTCCACCAAAGCTCTCACGTAGGTCAAGGTATTTTGTTGACAAAAATCAATCAATTCTTTTAATTCTTTCGGATTTTCAAACATATCCGTGTAAACGGTGGCTTGTCCTCTATACCGACAAGCAGATCTAAAAGACGGAGAAACCCAGGCAATCACTGGAGTATCTTTGCCGGCTGTTTTCTTTAATTTTGAAACCATCTCCAACATATAGGGTAAACGTCCGTCTTTATGAGGATCTACCCTTTTTAATTTATTCATATCATCATAAGTTTCTAAAAGGATCCCTTCAATCCAAGGTGCATCATCATGGGGAATGAGCATTTTGGCACCTGCTGCTTCATCTACCGCGGGAGTACACCAGATGTCCCAAACCGCGTCCAGGTTGAAGTCTTCGCGAAGTTTCATTTGGGATCCGATATATGCATCATGACTTTCGTAAGCCAAAGATAACGGCTGCCCTGAATGTCTCATTCCAAAGTGTCTGGAGCAGAGAATAAAAGGCACCTTATCAACTTCCTCTCCATTTACTACACCCATTACCCGTTCCATTGATGTCATCTGACCCATTTCATAATTCCTCCTTTTTTATTGTTACTATTCTTTATAAACAGCGTTCACACGGTTCACACAAACTGCTTTCTATCTTAAAAACTTAAAAATAGAATTTTGTTTCTAATTCTTGATTAGGAAACTCTCTCTTTCTAACTTCTAAGGGGTCAATGCTGCGAATAATTTCGATTTCTTCTTTCGTAGGTTTAGGTGTTTCATCACAATGATCATCAATAACCAGTTTAAACTCTGTATTTTCTTGAATCTCCTCAATGCTTATACCCGGATGATAGCTTTTTAGACGCAATTTATATTCCGTGGGTTCAAAATCAAAGACTCCTAAGTTTGTGACCAAGCAATCCGGGCCGCCACCCATCAATCCCATTTCTTTTCTCGTAACACCTTCCTTGGTACGATGGCCAAATGTAGTGATAAAATCATTTTCAGTCACCACCGTATATTGTCTCCCTCTTTTTGTCTCCACAGCTCGATGACGCGGACACCAAATAGTGTAATTCTTAGCATAGCAGGCCAAGGTACTGGCACCAGCTGCCCCGGGTAGCTTTACCTTTGTCTTTTCAACGGTACCGATTAATGTATTGTTTAAGTTGCCATACTGGTCAATCTGTGCTCCGCCAAAGAAGATGCGATCAAGTTTCCCCTTCTGGGCCATATCAAAAACCTCATGCAAATCACATTTCACAGTTGCATTATGCAGCATTACACTGTCTCCGGACGTAGGAACTAAAAAAGGTGGTTTTGGATTAATTCCTGCCGGCAGGCCACCAAAGAAATTACTATGGGGAGCATGGGTTCTTTGGGCCAAAAGTATTGCTGTAAATGGTAAGGCAACGGCTACTCCGTTGAAAACCAGCTGGTAATCCTTGATCGTTCTTCCCATGCACACTGCCATTAGTTCATCGATAGTATAATAACTAACGCTCATCGGAGATAAACGCCTCCTTCCATTCATCAATTGATTGGTTCCAGCCCTTGAGCTTTTCCAACCTTTCTGCTCCTCCAATCAACTCCAAATATTCATCATTGTTTTTAACATCGTAAACAAATTTTTGTAAATATTCTTTTTCAAAGACTTCCTGCCCTTTTTGGGCAAACTCCATGTAATGAGCGATATGTTTCCGATCATATACATAGTTGGGATAGCAGGACGTGGGGTGTGCCCCAAAAGGGATATGAACTAGGGCGGCAACATGATATCCTGGTAATTCCGGTTCCAGCTCTTTCATTTTTTCTTCAGAAACAATTTCTTCCACGGACACGATGGTGGTTTCGGAAGCCGTAGCCATTAGCAGGTCGGCAAAGTGCGGTCTGTACAGCTTCACATTTCCACTGGGATCCCCATAGTGGGCATGGATAATACAGACATCCGGTTTTAAAGCCGGTACAATAGTAAGTTTTTGTCCTGTATAAGGACAGGTAATAGTCTTATATTCCGGATGCAGTTTTAGTAAGTCAGTCCCTCCCACTAGAGGCATAGGCATAAAAGGTATCCCATATTCAGCAGCGCGCAGCTGGTTAACAAAAAAGTCACAATCTGTGTCTTTGGGGACCACACGTCCTTCTTGCACAGCTCTCCGATAATTAAGAGCCAGACCAAAATCATATTCAAAACCGACAAAAGTATTCTGAACGATTGCTGCGCTTTTTCCAGCACAAAGCAAATCAATATCAATACCATGAGCACTGCCAATGGTAGTAAGATTTTTGATGCCCTGACGCAAGATCTCTCGAATCAGCGCCATCGGCTCTCGTGCACTAAGATTTCCCCCAACGGCGATCTTTTGACCATCATGAATAAAAGATTTAATACCTTCCATTGGGATCAATTTTGATTGATCAGCACCCATATCATTAAATCACTCCTTCTCTTTTCTTTGCTGCAATTTCATCTGTAAGATAACCTAATTTCTTCAATATTGGAGCAGTATGTTCTCCTAATATAGGTGGCGGGCAATCCTCTGTTTCAGGAATCGCAGACATCTTCACCGGATTTCCCATATATTCAAAAATTCCTGCGGTAGGATGGTTCATGGTTTTAATCATCTTTCTTCGTTTTAGATTGTCATCCGCAAATACTTCCTTAATTGTACGAATCCTACCGTTAGGCACATCATGGGCGTTAAACAATTGCACCCATTCATCAGTCGATTTCATTTTCAAAACTGCTTTAGCAATCTTCTGTAATTCATTGCGATTTTCCTTACGATCATTGAGAGTCAGAAAACGAGGATCTTCTTTGTATTGTTCCAGTCCTGTAGCGTCGCAGAATTTTTGCCATAGATTATCGTTACCACAGGCAATATTAATGTAACCATCTTTAGTTTCATACAAATCATAGGGATTGAATCCAGGGTGACCGTTTCCTACTCTAGGTGGGTTTTGGCCCAATCCTACATAAATACTAGCTGGTAAGGCAAGCAAGGAAACAAGACTATCTAATAGACTGATTTCAATGTGTTGACCTTTCCCTGTGCTATTACGTGTAAGTATGGCACATAGGATGCCGCTTACCGCATATAAAGAAGCCATTAAATCTCCCACGGGAACACCAACTTTTACAGGAGAGCCATCGGGATCTCCGTTCACAGACATAATTCCTGATTCACCTTGTACGATGGGATCATACGCACCACTGTGATTGTCATCTCCATATCCTGAGATAGAGCAATAAATAATACGGGGATTGATTTCTGCCATCTTTTCATAAGTGAAACCTAATTTCTCCATGACCCCTGGCCGGAAATTTTGAATAACCACATCCGCATCAATAATTAATTTTTCTAAAACCACCTTACCTTTAGGATTTTTTAGGTTTAAGGTAATACTTTTTTTATTTCTGTTATTTAAGAGAAAATATGCACTTTCCCCCCCGTCCTTAAAAGGAGGAATATTTCTTAAATCGTCTCCCGTTTTAGGGTTTTCAACCTTAATAACTTCCGCTCCCATATCTGCTAAATGCATGGTACAAAACGGACCTGCAATGATTCTGGAAAGATCAAGAACTTTAATACCATGAAGTGGTTTGTTCACTTTTAATAGTCTCCTTTCAAATAATTATTAATACTTTATGATTCTTACAATAGCAATTACTGTGCCAGTTTGTTGGAAGCATAATATCATTTGATTATTACAAAAAATCCACTAATGACACTAATTTTGTAAGTGATTTATGATAATCAATAATACAACTCATCTTAAAGCAAAGAATAGTTTTTAACGTTATTCTAGAAACTTCTAAATATAATCTTTCAAATACTTATCCGTGCCAAGTCTTAATAGCAATGATAATCAGAAGTATTGCGAATATTTTTCGTAATGTATCAGCAGATAAATGCTCATTTAATATAGCACCTATATAGGCACCTAAAATGGCGCCTGCAGAGATTAACAACATTACTTTCCAGTTCACATTTCCATTAAGGTGGTGTTGGTAAACCCCCATGATCGAGGTGGGTATAATAATGGCCAATGATGTTCCCACAGCAATCTTAATAGGTAGTTTCAGCAGATACATCATTCCCGGAACCAAAATGATTCCCCCCCCTACACCTAACAAGGCACTAAGAATTCCAGCCACTAAACCTAATAAGATGATAGATAATATACTCATTCTCTTTCCCCTTATTTCTGTGATCAGAATCTATTTAATTAGTCAAATAACTTTAATTACGCTAATGCATTTTGAATTGCTATTTTCAATCTACTTACCTAAAATAAAAAGCAAAAATTATGCCAAAAAACAAAAAAGAGATTAAATAACTATATTTAATCTCTTAAAACGCTGTTGTTATCGCATATTTGATATAATTAAAAATTATATCAAATATTGAATTATCTTGTCTTTTGTAATCTGCTAAAAAAAAATACCAAAATTTCTAGAAATTATTCTAAAACTGCGACACTTTCTAAATCTATTTGATTCCATAATACTTTAGTTTATTATATAAGGTTGCTAAAGAAATTCCTAAATGTCTTGCGACTTCTTTTTTCCCATTAACACTTTTCCCGAACCGTTCCAAAGCATTCATTATCTCTTGTTTTTCCTGATTGGTTTCCACGCTTGGGGACAAATCTAATCGATCCCGAAAAAATTTTTCCGGAAGATAAGCTGTGGTAATAATGGATTTATTAGAGACACTGGTCAAAAAATTCACTGTGTTTTCCAACTCCCTAACATTTCCTGGCCATGGATAATCGAGTAAAATTCTTTTTGTCTCTTCTGCTAAGGTAAAACTTCTTTGATCCTTCTCCCCTTGCTTTGCTAAAAAATAAATAAGGAAAACCTCGATATCTTCCTTCCTTTCTCTTAATGGTGGAATCTTTAATTGAGCGGCATTTAGTCGGTAAAATAAGTCTTCACGAAAAGTTTCTTTCTCTATCATCGCTTCCAGGTCCTGGTTGGTCGCGGCTACAACGCGTACATTCACTGTGACCTTTTCTGTACCCCCTACTCTTTGAAATTCCATGGACTGAAGAAAGCGTAATAATTTAGCTTGTAAAGTAATGTTCATATCCCCAATTTCATCTAAAAAAACAGTACCGCCATCAGCAATTTCTAATAAACCTAATTTACCTTGTTTATTTGCTCCCGTAAAAGCTCCCGCCTCATACCTGAATAATTCGCTCTCTAGTAGGTTTTCCGGAATCGCCGCACAGTTGACAACGACAAAAGATTCCTGGCTTTTTTGCTGGCATTATGAATAGCGTGAGCAAACAACTCTTTGCCGGTACCACTCTCTCCTTGGATAAGGACACTAATATCAGAAGTGCTTAATTTTTGAGCCATGGACAAGATTTTATAAAACTTAACCGATTTACCCAATAGATCACCGAAATGATATTTAGCCGCATTCTGAGCTTTGGACCCGATTAATAAGACTATTAACCTTACTGCTATATTGGGCTAATTTCTTGTTTAAACTCTGAATCTCTGTAATATCGGAAGCAATTGTCACTCCCCCAATTACTTTCCCCTGTACAATTATCGGGTGCATACTGGCAATATACTCCACTGAGCCAACTTTTCGATAGACACCATACAAAGGTTGCCCGCTTTTAATCACTTCCGGTAAACGGGCACTTGGGCGAGCTAAACTTAGTTCTTTACCAATAAGTCTACAGGGTTTCACCCCTGTTAATCTTGTATATGAAGGATTAATAAACCTAACTATTCCTTTTTCATCAGCGATCATAATCCCGTTATGAATGGCGTTAAAAATACTAATAAACCATTCTGTTTGAGAAGAAAGATCTTGAAAATACTTTTCTAAAATGTTCTCTACAGATGTGTTTAAAAAACTTTTACTTTTCTGCACATGTTTCTTGCATAATTCTTCCAGTGTATGATCGAAGCAATCCTCCCGCAAAAGCAACAAATAAATCTTTTTTGTCAATGCTACTTGGATTTTGTTTATCTTTACTTTCTAGATAGATTTTTTCTTCATCTGTTGCCATCGCCGATTGAATTACTTCTAACAATGTCTGTTCAAAACCTTCTAGCTTACCTTTCAAAATTTCCCCTTCTTTCGCTAGCCGGATAATATTTACTTAATCCAAATAAAATCTTTTCCGGTGTAATGGGCAAATCTCGCACAAAGACGCCGGTGGCATTGAAAACAGCATGGGCAATTGCCGGTGCCGCCGTGTTAATCACAACTTCTCCAATGGATTTTGCACCGAATGGCCCCGTAGGTTCATTACTGGGGGCAAATTTTACAGTGATTTTCCCAATATCCTCACGACAGGGGATTTTATACTGCATAAAAGAATCCGTCTGCAATTTGCCTCCATCACTGTATTTGACATCCTCAAAAAGAGCTAGCCCGATGCCCTGCACTAAACCGCCTTCAGCCTGGACACAAGCCAAATGGGGGTTAATCACCGTACCACAATCAATCACCGCGACAAATTCTATCAAATCTACCTTCCCTGTTTCCCTGTCTACTTCTACTTCCGCAAAACCGGCAATAAAAGGTGGGGGGCTTGTTTTTCCGCCAAAGGAACCGGTTGCGAATAACTGGCTCTTCTCTTTGCCGTTCATGAGCTCTAAAGCAAGATCATCAAGAGAGATACTTGTCCTTTCATCTAATGTCTTGACTTTTCTCCCGTCAAACACCACCTGATCTGCCGGCACACCCAAGAAATGCGCTCCTTTTGCTAAGATCTGTTCTTTCAGCCTTTCCGCTGACCTGATCACTGCATTTCCCGTTACATAGGTGGTGCTAGAGGCATAAGAGCCGGGATCATAGGGGGAGATGTCGGTATCAACACCGTGCACCACAATTCGATCAACGGTTGTTTCTAAAACTTCCGCTGCCATTTGTGCTAAAATGGTGTCGGAGCCTGTCCCCATATCGGTTGAGCCAATCATCAAAGTATAATAGCCCTCATCATTTAATTTGATCAGGGCCGAAGCCATATCGACACCGGCAATTCCAGAACCCTGCATCGTCACAGCCATGCCTAATCCTCTTGCTTTTCGATCATTAATTTTCCGAAAAGGGGATTTAGCTTCCCAGCCGACAAGTTTTTTTCCCTGTGCCACACAGTGATCCAAGTTACAACTGGTTAAAGTGATGGGCTTTTCTTCTTCAGGACCGTCTAAAATTGGATTCGATTCTCCTTCTTTGATCAGGTTCATCTCACGGATTAAGGCGGCATCCATACCCAGTTCATGGGCTAATTCATTAACAGCTGATTCAAGGGCAAAGGTTCCCTGAGGCGCACCATATCCCCGGAAAGCCCCACCCGGCAATTTATTGGTATATACGGCTTTACCCCGATACCTGACACCTTTAGCATGATTATAGAGAGGCAATGTTTTTGACCCCACCAGAGTAAAAACAGTAGGAGCATGTTCCCCGTAAGCCCCCGTGTCAGCCAATGCTTCTATATCAATAGCCCTGATGATCCCGGAACGCATCGCTCCGATCTTGACCTTAACACGCATCGCTTGACGGCTGTTAGAGGCGGTAAAGGTTTCCTGACGTTCATAGACAATTTTACATGGTTTCCCCGTTTTAAGAGTTACAATGGCAGGATAGACATCAACAACCGAGGTTTGTTTACCTCCGAAGCCACCACCGATTCTGGGTTTTACTACTCTCACCCGGTTTTTGGGCAGTTCCAATGCTGTAGACAGCATTCTTTTTACATGAAAGGGCACCTGGGTAGAACTCACTACCACCAAGCGCTCCTGTTGATCCATATAGGAAAATGCACGATAAGTTTCCATCATACAATGGGCCTGAGCTTGAATATAATAGCTCCTTTCCAAGACAAGATCAGATTGGGCCAGTTCTTTTTCCACGTCTCCCGCCCCCATATGGCAAGTGGCCGCAATGTTTTTTTCCTGATCCAATCCAATATCAAAATTGACATGAAGATCCTTTTCCGGATGTACTTTTGAATCATGATTCATAGCTTGTTCAAAATCTAATACCGGATTTAAAACCTCATAATCTACTTTGATCATTTTCATAGCAGCCAAAGCCGTCTTTTCATCCCAAGCGGCGATAATGGCGACAGGATCTCCCACAAAGCGCACATACTCATCTAAGATCAATCGATCATAGGGAGATGGCTCCGGGTAGCTTTGACCTGCTGTTGTAAAACGGGTTTTAGGCATATCCTGATAAGTCAGAACGCATTCCACACCTGCCAAATTTTCTGCTTCCCGAACATTTATGGATTTAACCCGGGCAAAAGCATGGGGGCTGCGTAAGATCTTGATAATCAAGCACCGATCCAGGGCTAGGTCATCTGTATAGACCGGTTTCCCCGTAGCAATAGCCATACCGTCAATTTTGGGAATAGATTTATTTATCGCTCTCATAATCATCAACCCCCAAATATTTTTTAATTGCCCGCATTTGGCTTTGATAGCCGGAACAGCGGCATAGATTACCGTTTAAATAATGACGGATCTCATCTTCTCCCGGCTTCTTTAATTCTTTTTTCATAGCCAATACCGTCATAATTAATCCTGGGCTGCAATAACCGCATTGCTCCCCGCCTTCTTTGACTAAAAACTCAGCAAATTCACGTGCTTTCTCTTCCACGCCTTCAATAGTAGTCACATTTTTACCATCTGCTCGAGGAGCCGGTACGGAGCAAGAAAGCACCGGTTTTTCCTCAAGCCACACAGTACACAAGCCGCAAGAGCTGGTATCGCAGCCCCGGCGAATGCTAAGATACCCATAGCGCCTTAAAGCGTCAGATAAAAACTCATCCGCAGCTACCTCCATAGGCATATTTTTGCCGTTGATTTTAACATCTATTTTCATGCTAAAACCTCCTGAACTGCCCTTTTAATTAAAACTGGACAGATTCTCTGACGATACTCTTTACTTCCTCTGATATTACTACCAAAAGTCATCTCCCCAACTGCCATCTGAGCCGCCCTCTCAATTTGCTCCACGGTAGGATCACCTTTCCCCAATAGAACAGAGGCTTGTTGGGCAATCTCACATCGGCCGGGTCTGGCACCAATCACAATACGCCAATCCTCTTCCAACCTGGACACAGCTACATTTAAAATAGCATAATCCCCCTGAGAATTGCGCATCATCTGAAAGGAGGCTTGACGCTCTGATTTCTGAATAATTAGCTTCACCAGGATGTCACGCCCCCCACACCTTTTTGCAAAAACTTAGCTAAGGGCATACGTCCTGCTTGATATAGTTCTACATCCACATCTAAGGCAAGTAATGCAGTATTTAAGTCGGAAAAGCCAAAGCGAGCAAACACATTTGCACCTACTGTGGCTAAATTTCTCAGCTGCACACCGACGATATGTCGTACAGATTTATTCAGAATACCGTTAAAATAACTATTCAAAATAGGGCTATTCTCCACTTCCCGAAGAGTTGTAGCAGCACCAATTTCCATGGTATCCTCGGTTTCTATAATATAATTTAAACCTAATCGGGAAATGTCCACCGCTGTTTCAATGGTTTTTCTGCCTAACCTCAGATAAGTGCTCCCTCCAATAATGGTATTACTGGAGTGTTTGTGGAGTATCTGATAGGCTTCCTCCAAAGACTGGGGAAAAAGATATTGTTGCACAGAATACATTATAATCCCCCTCGAAAAATTTCTTTATCATATTCTCTTACACCTACAATTAACTCTTTTTTTCCTGTATCATATGTTTCAACCATTTTATTTCCTGATTGATTTTACGCTGGCGCAAACTTAAACTGACGGTATAGGCAAAAAGAACCAGCCATGTTGCTCCATAAGCCCAAAACAGATATTCCATCCCATAACCTCCTTGGAAAAATATACTAATTTAGCCATTCTCTCATCTTTCGTTTTAGCTCTTTTAAATCATCCTTGGTTTTAAAAAGATCTACCGTCCTTGTCAGATAATAAAAATAGAAAAGAGTAAAAGCCGCCACACTGAACATGAGGGTAAAAAACATTTCCGGGGCTAAATTCATGCCTCCACTATTAAAAACTGTCGGATGAGATACATTCCACCAGCGCACGGAAAAAAACACAATCGGCACATCAATAAAACCAATAATGCCAAACACAGCGGATAATCTGGCTTTTTTTTCCTCCTCAGTGGAGGAGGAGCGAATCAAAATATAAGCCACATAGATAAACCAAAGAATCAGACTAGTGGTAAGTCTAGGTTCCCAAGTCCACCAGGTATTCCAGGAACTTTTTGCCCAAATAGGACCGGTAATTAAGACAATGGTAGTAAAAATCGTGCCGATCTCTGCGGAAGCTGCCGCAATGCGATCCCATTTGCTGTTACGGTTGATCAAATAAAGAATGCTGAAAATAAAGACGACGAAAAAAGCAAAGAAGGCCACCCAAGCTGTGGCCACATGAAAATAGAAAATCTTTTGTACCACACCTAAGGTCTTTTCTACCGGTACCCACATAAATATCAAAAATAAATCCACCAGCATGACAATAAATGTCGCCAGTCCTAAAACTGCCCTAGTTTTTTCCTTGATCCTTTCCTGGACCACATCCTACACCTCCAACACATATTCAATCAATACCAAGGATACCGAGAAAAATATAACATCAAAAACAACCATTAAACGAATCCAGGACCAGAAGGCTGCTACCCATACAGGATCAGCCCAGGAACCTGATAAAACAATACCCGTTCCCTTGACCCCTGCCAAAAATAATGGGATGAGAATAGGAAAGAGAATGATCGGCAGAAGCAATTCATTACTTTTAGTATTAGCCGCTAAAGCCCCCAAAAAAACCCCCACTCCTGAAAAGCCAAAAATTCCCAGAAAAAGTATCAATAAAAGGCTCCATAAAGAACCCTGAATTTCTACGTTAAAAAACACGATAATTAATGGTAAAGAACACAATTCTACCAAGGAGAGAAAAAGGAAATGAGTGGCCGTTTTCCCCAAATAAATAGCA
Source organism: Dehalobacterium sp. (assembly GCA_040766325.1). GTDB lineage: Bacteria > Bacillota > Dehalobacteriia > Dehalobacteriales > Dehalobacteriaceae > Dehalobacterium. Next base: position 253,917 of record JAXGQR010000002.1, read on the forward strand.
CTTTTGCTGATCGGGGCCAGGAACAAACCGATTAAGGCATCATTCTCCTTTTCCGCTAAAAAGGAACGATTCAAGCCAAGCATTCCCGCAAAAATAATGGTGACCCAAATCACGCCGGGAATCATTTCCGAAGGCATCTTTTGACCCGGCTGGATAAAGGAAAAAGCAAAAACCACGATGACCATGAGCGCAAAAAGCACCATGGCTCCGGAAACTTCTCGGGAGCGGACTTCAATGGCTAAATCCTTCCAGATTAGCCACAGCACCTTTTTCATTTTTCTCACTCCATTCCTATCTGCTGAAGATAAGTATGTTGAATCTCCTTTGATCCATGTAAAGAGACAGAATCATCGAAAATCATCCTTCCGTTTTTCATGATCAAAAGTCGGTTGACCCGCTCCATGCCCTGTTCAAAGCTATGAGTCACCATTAATATCGTTTTCCTCCTCCAGTGCATTTCCTCCAAGACTTGTTCTAAGAGAAGCGTACCCTTCTGATCCAACCCGGTAAAAGGCTCGTCCAAAAATAAAATTTCCGGGTCATGGAGTACTGCCCGCGCGATGGCCAAACGTTGCACCATTCCGCGGGAAAAGGTATGCACAGGTTCATGAGCAAAAAAAGATAACCCCACTTGTTCCAGCAGCGTGGCTATGCGTTCAGACAATCGTGGCACCTGAAAAAGATGACCGTAAAATTTTAAATTCTCATACGCTGTAAGTCGGTCATACAGGAAGGAGCGATGGGCAAGAACACCGATTTGTCCCTGGATGGCTACATTTCCGGTAGAAGGTTTTTGGATGTGGGATAAAACCTTCAGTAAGGTTGATTTTCCTGCTCCGTTAGGACCTAATAAAAGAGCAAATTCTCCCGGGGCGAGGGTGAGACTAATATCCCGTAGAATCATTTTTCCGCCCAAGGAAAGAGAAATATGATCTCCTCGGATCATGAAACCAACCCCTTGTCGGTCCGCCTTTTTGCCGGCCAGAGCACGAGTAGAGTACCTAAAATCAAGATATAACCGCCAATCCACAACCAATTCATCAAAGGATTAACATGGACTTCCAAAGTCGCCTCCATCCCTTCTTCTCCCCACCCTGCTAAAACAATATAAAGATCCTCAATGGGACCGCCCAAAATCTCAATTTCTGTACGGGGGCTCTCCCAATTGGGATAAAAAACCTTCTCCGGTGTTAAGATTTCTACAGGCTGTCCATTGCGTTCTACTAATAAGTCGGTATAGATGACAACATTGACACCATCTTCCCGACTTTTTACCCCTTGAAAAGTAATGTCATAGTCGTATATTTTACCCACAGAAAAGGTTTCCCCTACGGTGACGTTTTGCATCGTCTCCACCGTAAAAAAAGCATTACCAATGACGCCGATCGCAAAAAAGGGCGACACCCACATGTACCAAATGACCTCCAAGGCTGCGTCGCACCCCGGCCTTTACTTTGTTATGGCGCCAATTGCCGATAATAGACACCATAAGCCGCAAGGTATTAAGCAAAACAAAGGTAATCACGGCAAAACCGATTAAGCTCCAGGCATGATGAACTCCCTGAAAAAAAAGAAACACACATAGTATAAGCGCTCCTGCCAAGGGAAGAAGCAATGAGGCCGTAAATCCGCGGACTTCTGTTTTTTTCCATGGAATCACAGTACACAGGCCAATTAATAAAACTATAGCCAAAAGTACCGGACCGGTGGATCCATTAAACCATTCCCGGCCCACAGTCCTTTCTACACCTGTCAGCATACCGCTGAAAATAGGCAAATTAGTGCCTAAGAAGATGATAAATGCACAGGATATGAATAAAACATTATTTAAGAGAAAGCTTGTCTCTTTAGAAAGGAAAGCGACGATCTCATGCTCTCCTTTTAACAAATTACGCCGGGTAAACAATAGGTATAAGGCCCAAAAGAGCATGGCAAACATGAAAAACCCAAACCAGTAATTTAAATTGGATTTGGGAAAAGCATGCACGGAAGCAAGGATGCCGCTCCGCACAAGAAAAGTCCCATATAAAGTCAATACATAGGTGATGATGACCAAAACCATATTCCAGACCTTAAACATACCTCTTCGTTCCTGGATCATCAAAGAATGGAGGAAAGCTGTTCCTGTCAGCCAGGGAAGAAATGAAGCATTCTCCACCGGGTCCCAGGCCCAATATCCACCCCAGCCCAGTTCAATATAAGCCCATTGGGAGCCTAATAGATTCCCAATACTTAAAAACAACCAACTAAGCACCGCCCATTGCCGAACATAGCGCAGCCATTGGTGATCCTCTCTCTTTAGAACCAGAGAAGCCATGACAAGACCAAAGGGCACAACCCAGCCCACATAACCCAGATAAATGGCCACAGGATGAATGACCATCCAAGGTGTTCTCAACATGGGGTTCAAACCCCGCCCCTCTTCCATCCCGTGGGGTATACTTTCAAAGGGATTGGCAAATAAAATCATGGAAACGAGAAAAAAAATGATATTTACCACAACGACACCGGAGACAACAGCAAAAAATTTCTGATCATGGTGAGAATCGAAGAAAGTGATTAAGGCTCCCGCCAGAGCCAGCATTTGGGCCCACAAAAGAAGAGATCCGGCATTTCCGGCCCAGAAAGCAGACACTTTATACAAAAAAGGCAATTGGGTAGAAGAATAATCATGTACATATTTAATACTAAAATCATCGGTCAAAAGGGCATACAATAAAATCAGGGAAGCAGCGGTGATGAAAGCTGCCGTAACAACCATTCCTAACTGGGCTTTTAAAAGCAGCCCTTCCCGCTTTTTTTTCAAGCCGGCCAGATTCAAATACAAAGTATAAAGCCCGGCTAACAAGGCCAAAATTAACAAGCCTTCGCCAAAAGTAGCTGTAATCAATTCCTAACCTCCTGGGATACTATTTTGTGATTTTATTCTAATTCGGCCTCATATTTTGAGGGGCATTTGGTAATCATTTCCTCGGCTTGAAACACACCATCCCCGGTATAATAACCTCCTACCAGTACCTCTGTAGCATCTTGAAAATTATCAGGCATTGACTTATTATATAACACTGGCATCATCTGGGTTGAATCTTTCAATCCGGTAACCACAAAGGTTAATTCTACCTGTGAAGCATCCCACTCTATGGAATCACCCTGTACCCTTCCTTCAGTCTGCACATAGGTTTCTTGATATTCTGCCCCGGATTTAATCAGTTCCTCCAGGGCAACATGGACTTTAACATTACTAAACCCTGATATAATCAGAAAAGATATTGCTCCGATTACAATAACCGAGCTGATAAGGATTTTTTTTTGCACTGTCATATCATTTCCTCTTTCTTTAATTCTGTCTTTTCTATGCCGTTGATACCATTGTACACAACGATATCTATCATGGGCAGATAAAACGAAAGGTAATTTTTGTTTATCGTATTGCCAACAACAAAATTATACCTTATTTTCGCACCAAAAGAAAATTGAAAGTTTAGGAATGTATATAATATAAGTCCTATTATTTTATCGAGAAAGAAATTAAAGACAGACCCATCAAAGGTCTGTCTTTTAAATTTTCCTCGGTGTGATAAATTTTTTCTTCTGCTTGGTGATAAGGGACTCTTCTTTTTTGATACGAAAAATCCGAACTTTTCTAGCCGGTTGAGGAACAAAGGAAAGAGGATGCTCAGCTGCTTCTCCTTGTTTCTCCAAAATTTTGTAATATAGTTCCGTAAATAAAGCAATAGCTACCCCATATATTAAGTGCGCCACCAGGGTAACCAAAATGCCTAAGGAATCCTGATGCAGTTTATTTTCCACAGATTGTCCCAGTAAGGTGCCAAAGACAACAACCCATAAAAAGAGACCTAAACCAGGCCCTTTTAGCCATAAGTTTTCCTTGCCTAAAAAATCCAGCGCATAAAGAAAGACGATTGCGATGGAGGCAGTCATCACCAAGTCTGCTATCCCGCCAATTAAATAAGCATAAGGAGTAAATAAATCCTCCTTAGGTAAAAATCTCGTTGCCACAATCTGCCAAAAAACAACATTAGACCACCCCAAAAGATAGCCTAGGTAATTGAATGTTAACTTGACAATATCGGCTAAAACTCCGATTATAACACCTGCAAATATCTTATCTGTTAAAATCCTCATTCCATTCACCTTTTACTACTTTTAATGTTTAGTTTACCAAAAGAAGATGCTTTTATGCCCAAATAAGGACACGCCATCATCTCACATTCATTTTTTTTTTACATATCATAAAAAGGACATTAGTATTGGAAGGAGGTGTACTATGACCCTGCCCGAAATATCCATCATCATTCCCTGTCGTAACGAAGGAAAAAACATTACCCTTACCATTGATTCCATAATTAAGAATAAGACTATATTGAAATATGAAATCATTGTTGTTGATGACGGCTCCACAGACCATTGTTGTCGCAACCTGACCAGTAATTTTCCTCATCAAAAAATCACTTTGCTCAATTCTCATGGCCAAGGTGCCTGTTTTGCACGTAACATTGGTGCCCTCCATGCTCGGGGCGAATATCTTCTTTTTTGTGATGCACATATTTTTGTCCAGCCTTTCTGGTTAGAAAAACTTTTAGTTTGTTTTAATGAACCGGGCATCGGCATTGTTGCTCCGGGGATTTCATCTTGTCAAAATCCCTCTGCAATAGGCTATGGCTTTACTCTAAATGAATCCTTTGGCGTGGAATGGCTTCCTGCTCCATTACAAGCGGCTCCGGTATTAATTGCTCCCGGTGCCTGCGCCTTGATCCCCCAAAAATATTCCGAGAAGCCGGAGGTTTTGATCAGGGTTTACAGGTATGGGGGCACGAGGATGTGGAGCTGTCTTTAAGATACTGGCTTTTGGGACATCAAGTTCTCGTTACTCCTGAGGTAACTATCCAACATATTTTTCGAGAGCAACATCCCTATGCGATTGAGATGAAAAATGTTTATTACAATTATTTACGTATTGCTCTTTTTGTCACCTCAATCCTCAACGCATCAAAAAACTCTTACGTCTGATCATGGACTTTCCCCAAAGCAGAGGACATTATTTCCGACATGATGCTGAGTGATGTCTATCTCCAGCGGCAAAATAATTTATCTAAACGTCAATTTGATGATGATTGGTTATTTCGTAAGTTTTTAGTTTTCTTTTTAGTTTTAGAGCCTTTAATATAAGGAGGTTATGCCGTGAAAATCTATTTCTTTAAACCCGGTGACACCCTGTATAAAATTGCCCAGCGTTTCCATACCACGGTAGAAGAGTTACTGACCATTAATAGAAACCTGGATCTTGATCATATTTTAACGTATCAGCCGATCATGGTCCCTCAATATGCGACTACTCGTAAAGCAGCACCGGAAGAAGTCATCAAGGACTATGACAACCCACAGCTGCCTCAACCGGAGTATGGTTTCTCCCAAGATTCAGATTGGGAAAACACCCGCAGTCCTATACGAGTCTATATTGTACAGCCTGGAGATACTCTCTTTGCTATCGCTCAGCGTTTTGGCACCACTGTAAATGCAATTGTGACCTTGAATAATATCCAAAACCCTGACCAGATTACTCCCGGGCAGCGGCTGTTAATATTTACACCAGGTCCCACTCCGGCGCCTACGCCTGCACCTACCCCTACGCCGCGCCCGCCCAGAACTTATGTGGTGCAGCCGGGGGATACTCTCTTTGCTATTGCACGGCGCTTCGGCACTACCGTGGAGGCGATCGTGGAATTAAATAATATCGCGGATCCGGATGATATCGCTCCGGGACAAGCGTTACTTATTCCCCAGCCTACACCCACTCCATCACCTACACCTACCCCTACCCCGCGTCCGCCCAGAACTTATGTGGTACAGCCGGGGGATACTCTCTTTGCTATTGCACGGCGCTTCGGCACCACCGTGGAGGCGATCGTGGAATTAAATAATATCGCGGATCCGGATGATATCGCTCCGGGACAACGTTTACTTATTCCCCAGCCTACACCCACTCCATCACCTACACCTACCCCTACACCGCGTCCGCCCAGAACTTATGTGGTACAGCCGGGGGATACTCTCTTTGCTATTGCACGGCGCTTCGGCACCACCGTGGAGGCGATCGTGGAATTAAATAATATCGCGGATCCGGATGATATCGCTCCGGGACAACGTTTACTTATTCCCCGGCCTACACCCACTCCATCACCTACCCCTACGCCGCGCCCGCCCAGAACTTATGTGGTGCAGCCGGGGGATACTCTCTTTGCTATTGCACGGCGCTTCGGCACCACCGTGGAGGCGATCGTGGAATTAAATAATATCGCGGATCCGGATGATATCGCTCCGGGAGAAAGAATACTTATCCCCTAATATAAATTGATCAAATACACAAAAAGGCTGTAGACAATTAATATCAATGTCTACAGCCTGTATTAATTGACTTTGTTTGATAAAAGATAGTGATCTTAAAAAAATCCTGATATAATGAGAAAAGTATTCTTTGATCAATGAAGAGGTCATGAAAGTCGGGAGGTCGATTCGGGCCATGAAACACCAGGAACAGCAACTGAAAAAACTATTGCAGGCTATACAAAATAATGAAATAAGTGTTGAAGAAGGAATAGAGGAATTAAAAATTCTTCCTTTTAAGGATTTAGGTTTTGCAAAAATTGATCAGCATCGGGAACTGCGTCAAAATCACCCGGAGACCGTCTTTTGCCAAGGAAAAACCCCCAAACAAATTCAAGGCATTTTTAATCATCTGGCGCAACACCACATGAATATCCTGGGTACCCGCGCCGATGAAGAAGCTTTTCGGGCAGTTAAAGAGGTTTGCCCCCAAGCCGAATATCATCCTTTGTCCCGGATGGTAATCGTCAATCGCATACCTGTCAAAAAAAATAAGGGTTTGATTTTAGTGGTAAGTGCTGGAACCGCCGATCTGCCGGTTGCGGAAGAAGCTGCTCTCACAGCAGAAGTTATGGGTAATCAGGTAGAATGCCTTTATGATGTGGGCGTAGCAGGCATCCATCGCCTTTTGGCCCATACTGATAAGCTGCGCGCAGCCAATGTCTTGATTGCCGTTGCCGGAATGGAAGGAGCCTTGGCCAGCGTCGTCGGTGGTCTCGTTTCTCGTCCGGTGATTGCCGTACCTACCAGCGTCGGTTACGGAGCTAATTTTCAAGGTCTTTCCGCGCTTTTATGTATGTTAAACAGCTGTGCCGCCGGCGTTGGAGTAGTTAATATTGATAATGGTTTCGGGGCAGGGCGACTGGCGGCAATTATCAATGAGGATCCGAGGTGAAGAGAAAATGAAAACAGCTTATTTTGATTGTTTTTCCGGTATCAGCGGCAATATGATCATTGGTGCTTTCTTATCGGCCGGTGTGCCGTTTGATTATCTAAAAAGAGAATTATCTAAGTTACCCATAGATAATGAATACGAGCTCGTTACAAAAAGCGTCACGAAGCAAGGTATTGGCGCTTGTTTTTTTGACGTTACGTTATGTGCTAACCATAGTCCTCATTCGCGTCATCTCCACGATATCCAAGAATTAATCGAACAAAGCACCTTAGACGGTGAGGTAAAAAAACTATCCCTAAAAATTTTTCAACGTTTGGGGCTTGCCGAAGCAACGGTGCATGGTTGTTCCTTGAACGAGGTTCATTTTCATGAGGTAGGCGGCGTGGATGCTATCATTGATATTGTGGGTGCCGCCATATGTTACCACTACCTAAACATTGATCAAGTGTTTGCTTCTCCTCTTCACGTAGGCTGCGGCATGGTTAAATGCGCCCATGGAATGATGCCTGTTCCAGCACCGGCTACTGCGCTACTGTTAAAAGGAGTCCCCATATATAGTACAGAGGTTAAAGGGGAGCTGGTCACCCCCACCGGAGCTGCAATCCTCACAAGCCTTACCGACAAATTTGGCTCCCTTCCTCTTTTAGCACCGGATATTATCGGTTATGGAGCCGGTACCTGGGATTTGCCTATTCCTAATCTAGTACGCCTGTACCTTGGCCAAGAAACAGGATCTGTCCTAAAAAAGGAGCAGGCGACAATCCTGGAAGCAACCATTGATGACATGAATCCTGAGTTTTATCCTTTTCTCATGGACAAGCTTTTCCAGGCGGGGGCAGCGGACGTTTTCCTCACACCGATTCAGATGAAAAAGAATCGGCCGGGCATCTTGGTCACCATTACCAGCCCTCTTGTCAATCACCAACCAATCCTGGATGTCCTCTTTGCCGAATCTACAACCCTCGGCATCAGGGCCCCATCCTGTGGAAAGATATGTACTCACCATTACCTTTCATACTGTAGAAACAAAGATTAGGAGCTGTTCGGGTAAAAGCAGGAGAAAACAGTTGCAAGCGGATCTGCCAAACCTTTTCTATGATCTCTGAGGGCTTGTCGTCTCTGGCAGAAAAAACAGGGATCCCGTTAAAAGATATTTACTTGGAAGCACAAACGCAAGGATATCAGCTTCTGGGAAAGAATCTGAGATAGAGCTGAGTAGAATTAGAAGATAGTTTAATCGAGTTTTATTCCAGAAAGGATGGGATCTTGTGGAAGTTAACCCTCAAAAAATTACCCAACTGGAGGATTACCTAAAGCAGTTAAGGAAAGTAGCCGTTGCTTTTTCCGGCGGAGTAGATAGCGCCTTTTTAGCCGCTGCCGCCTACCGGGCTCTTGGAGAAAACAGCCTTGCGGTTACAGCTGATTCCCCAGCCTTTTCCCAGAGGGAAAAAGAGGATGCCGCTTTAACGGCGGCTCAAATCGGCATCAAGCACCAGTTTATCGTAACCGACGAATTAAATAATAGTAAATTTGCCACCGGTCCTTCTGATCGCTGCTACTATTGTAAAAAGGATCGATTTACCATAATGCGTGACTGGGCAAAAGAACATGGCTATCACTGGATTCTTGAAGGCAGCAATATTGATGATTTAAAAGATTACCGTCCCGGCATGAAGGGTCTGGCAGAAGTGGAGGGAGTAAAAAGCCCCCTTCTGGAAATGGGGTTTTCCAAAGAAGAAATTCGAGCAGGAGCCAAGAATTGGGGGTTACCGGTTTGGGATAAACCGGCGGCAGCCTGTCTGGTGTCCCGCTTGGCTTATGGACTGCCTATCACCACAGAAAACTTAAGACAGGTTGAACTGGCAGAAGAAGTTGTGCGTCAATTCGTCCCAGGACAAATTCGGGTACGTCATCATGGCAGTTTGGCGCGCATAGAAGTGGAAACTTCCTCAATTCCTCTTCTTGTAGAGCCCGGCGTGATGGCGCAAATGGTAGAAAAATTAAAAAAACTTGGTTTCACCTATGTAACCCTGGATCTCACCGGATACCGAATGGGCAGCATGAATCAAACCTTGGAGGATTAACAGGAATAAGAAGTAAGCATTTTTCATACTTTTCAAATAGCTTGAGCGCCTCACATTTATTTCTGAAAATAAAAATAAACGGGTGCCAATTCCCCGTTTATTAATAGCTGGTTTGAACGAATCTCTTTAAATTTAAATCTCACTTTTAATCCAATTTCAACTAAAAAACTCAGTGATTTTTTGCCGGGCACGAGCTTTCTGCAGATTATCCCCGGGCTGATTCAGAAATGGTGCTGCCAGTTCCTTTTGGTTAAGCAGATATTTCTTCAGTTTAATTTGTAAAACTGGATCATTAGTTTTTCTATATACCTCCAAAGCAGGATCAACGCCAGCAGGTCCGGACTGATATAAAATCGCCGTATCGAAATCATTAAGTGTGCCGGAAAGATAGCGATCTGCATTGTAACTAACAACAATCCTGTCCGGATCCATCAAGCAAAGAGTGCAGAGCATTACGACGCCTATACCTAAAGCCAATCGAGCAATGGAGAACTGCCATTTTTGCAGCGCGATTACTCCGCCGCATATCATCGCCAGAAAGATCATAAACATACATGGCAACAACCGACGGATAGACAGTCCATATACACCAATATACATCGCCATCTTGCTTAAGGCTGTGGCAATCAGTACCAAGGTTAAAAGAGCCAGCAAAGAATTCAGCACCTTAAGAACCGGACTGTTGGGCTTTAAGCTCTGCTTTTTATGCAAGAGATTCACGGCGATCAGCACAGACAGGTTAATAGCAGCAATGCGGCACAATTCAAAAAATCCGCTTCGGGCATATTCGGCATATACTAGCCAACCCTCAGGACGTTCTCCGGCAAAAGCAGAGAAGAAATATGGCAGCTGGCTCCCAATAAAAACCACATAGAGTGTACATAAAAATCCTAATAATGTGTAAATAGTAGTCATAGGCAATATGCGCCAGGTAGCAAAGGTCTGTAGGACACCCTCTTCTTTGATACTATCATAGCCTCTCTTATGGACACTCCCGGCAACCAGTCCGAAGATATAGGCTGCGATAGGAATAGCCAGCAAACCTTGAAGGATCAACTTCATTAAGTCCTCACTTATACCCTGGACATAAGTATACATTCCCTTGATGATTCTATAAAAACCACCGCTGTCGGCCTCCATCAACAGAGGTACGACCATGATGCCCACCATGAGCGCCAGAATGAGACCCAGTCCGATAGAAAAAACGTGTCTTTCCCCAGCTCTTTTGGTACTGCTTAAAGAAGCAAGGCTTTTATACTGACAACCGAAATTTCTGAAAGGGATGAAAAACACACCGTTCAAGCCGTCCAACGGAAACCAGTTACTGGTTTTCCCTAGAAGAAGGATACCTGTGGCAGAGATTACCCAGTATACGGCGCTGGAGAATAACAACAAGCTGCGCCATGGCTCCAAACCATTACTGCTCCAAAGAGAAAAGCTAATTCCCGTAAGCACTACCACGGCTAGCCAGAACCACCCGGCCTTTGATATCTGTATGCCCTTTTTCATGAAATACAAGGTAACTGAACTGGTGTAGCCCAGGGTAAATAATGTTACACCCCAACCCTGCCAGGAAAAGAGCACCCAGCGAGCGAAAAAAAATCCCAGTACAAACACAGCCAGAGCAAAAATAACATCTTTATGGTCAGCCAAAAAAGGTTCAGTTTTATGTGGTACATCTTCCCAAATAAAATTCTCTTGCATAGGACTTGCCTCCTTGTGTTTAGTCTCCTTCACGATATTCCAGGATATCTCCGGGCTGACAGTCCAGTGCCTTGCAGATGGCCTCCATAGTAGAGAAGCGAATCGCTTTTGCCTTTCCCGTTTTCAGGATGGAAAGATTGGCCTGACTAATACCAATCTTCTCGGCCAGTTCACCGGATGATATTTTCCTCTTTGCCATCACAACATCTAAATTTACGATGATTGGCATAATCCATCCCTCCCTTATACAGTGAAATCTACTTCATGCTGAAGGTCCACGGCTTTTGCCACCACATTTTTCACTACACGCACGATTAATCCCATAAAAGCAGCAGAAATAGCCACAAAAATCCACGGCAAATAGTAAAATGCAGATAAAAAAGCAACTGCAGCCCCCAAAAAACAGCTCCAAGAAATTCTCCTCAATCGTTCTACATTAATGGGGATAAACACTTCTTCTGCTTCAATCCGGTTCAGTAGACGCAAAAGGCAATAAAGAAGATAAGCTGCAGGAACAAATCCTGTATAGATAGTAGTAAGAAAAAACGTCTCCCTGCCCATAAGATCTGCCCGGGAAAAACTCAGGAACCAGCGGACCAGCCAGGGGGCAAAAACCGCGACTACGATCAGCACACCGATAAAAAGAAAGATACACATTTTGCTGAGACTAATAGATTTCTCTCCATTCCACATAAAATCATCCTCCTGTCGGGGTAGAAAATACTCTAATGTTGGCTGAAGTATAGCATATTATTTATTGAATTGCAATGTTTATTTATCGTTTATCGATATATTTTTTACGTTTTAGGATATAGACTCTTTTTTTAACTTATATAATGTTTGCTTTTTAAGCATAAAAAAACCGTTAAGATCTGGTCCTAACGGGTAGTTTATAATGCCTTTATCAAAATGCTATTTTTTCATCCCTGATTGCTCCGAAGGCTCCTTGATGATGACCTCGCAGACGGTCAGCAAAGTACCTCGCACGATAAACCTGATGTCAAAGTCACCAAATGCAAGGCCATAAATACGTTTCGGGTTGTCCTGATAGGAAGGCCTGGGATCTTGGGTAAGTACACTCAGAAGCGGCTCTCGTAACTCAACAGGGATCATGTGCAGCCATTTATCAGGAAATTCTACTGTCAGTGTCTTCTCCTCCAGTTCATCAATATAACCCGCCACAGCCTCGGGATGGCAGTCTGTATAAGGAAGATAGGGTTTGATGTCGAAAATCGGGGTGTTATTCATCATATCCACACCTGAGACATGTAAAACCGGACCCAGATCAGAATCAAATTCAATGCCTTCAAGTTTGACAGAGGAAAGTCCCAGGGCATTAGGCCGAAAAGGAGAACGACTGGCAAAAACCCCGATCCGTTTATTGCCTCCAAGACGTGGGGGCCGTACTGTAGGAGACCATGTATCCCGCTTTATTTCAGAAAAGGACCAAATAAGCCAAAGATGCGAGAATCCCTCCAAGCCTCGCAAAGCGTCAGGATTACGGTACTCTTCTTCAAAAATGATTTGTCCCTTTAGGACCTCAACGAGACCACTTTGGCGAGGGACTCCAAATTTGGTGGGGAAGTCTGTATGAATACGGGCAATGATTTTCATGAAAATAGACCCTCCTAATTATCGGCCTAATTCTTGTTTATAGCCCATATAATACTTCTAGTTTTTGTTAATTGTCAACTCTTCTAAACTTACTAGCCGCAAAAAAATATAGTACGATTATGAAAATCTTGATTCCCATAGCTTTTACATAAATTGGCTTAATAAGATTGTTTTACCGGGTGGAATAACGAGGAATTCTGTGTCCCACTCCCCGTTAACTAACCTCTCAAAATAACGTAAAGATCCTTGTACTTCACAAAACTTAATCTTAAGAAAATTTGCCACTTCCTTACTGTATTTCACAAAGTCATCACAGTCTCCCACAGTATGAATAAACACTACCCTCTGATAATTTTTATATTCTGCTTCAATTAGCCATCGGGCATTTTCTTCCCCATAATTATCACAGAACTCATTGTATTCGGACATAGGGTCACCTTTTTGCTTAATCCAGCCTTTGCTTAAGTAATATGATGCCGAATACTGTTCAAACTGGGCATCATACTCGTTTCTTGAACCTAACAGCAGACTGATGCAATCATGAACCCTAGGCACAACCATCCGATGCTTTTCGGAGTTCAATCCCGCCACCCCGTTAGAACATAATCCATACCCAAACAGAAGCGTATCGTATTCTGCCGCTTCCTCAATTCTTTTCTTAAGTTCCTGGCGCAGTTTATCTGGGGTACGGTGCAACCTATATTCTAAAAATTCATAATCCAAATCTTTGGGCAGTATTTCAAGTATCTCATCCTCCAAGGTTCGACAAGCAAAAATCTTTGAATTACTCATGCTACCTCCCGAGACTTCTTAATAGTCTTTTGGAACATAAATTCCTGTAATGTAACATAGTTCAATACTTTGAAAATTTTTATTCAATTTTTCTCGGAATTGTCATCGAACAAGGTACCCCTACCATGCATTTACCACATGTATCTCCAATACCAATCGGATATTCAGGAACAATCTTGTCATAAATTTGTTCATTACACTTTTTATTATCAAAAAAAACTTCATTATTTTGTATTTGGAAGACATTATTAACACATCTTTCTATGCATTTTTTGCATGTGCCATTATATTTATAAAGACAATACTCCTCATCCGTTCTCGTCGTCGGGGTTAACTCCATATCTGTTATAACACTCCCTAACCTGCCACAACACCCGCTCTTCGTAATGAACATATTATTAATGCCAAACTTGCCAATTCCCGAAATATATGCCACACTTCTATGGGACCAGTCACTGATTAATTTTTCCGCATCATAATTATACGTCGCAGGAAGTAACGATGCTTGGAAACCTTTAGCAGTTATCTTTTCGTATAAATATGTGCTGAGATCGTTAATTAAATTATTTGTTTCGATGTAGGCATAGTCCCATTCCCGTGAACTTTCCTCTCCGGCAATATTACTTTCAATAGTCTCCTTTGTAAAAGGGACAAAAAAAGTTATAACTGACTCGGCATTGGAGACAATATCCGCAGGAAGGGCATGATTGGGGCCAATTATTTCCTTTAATTTGAGAAATAGCTCGTCCTTGGCATCGGCAAATCCAACGATAGGATCTCGCCAATCAGTTTCAGTATGCTTTAACTCTTTATAATTCTTAACATATTCCATAATTAATTCTGTAATTTCTTTATTCACATTAGATCCCTCCTGATTTAAGTTTATTTTTACCAATTGCTCTAACTAAAAATATTTTATTTCAGAATCATTTCTCCCCCCTTCCCCAATCAAAGTAGCGCTTCGCTTAATGCAAAAAATATTATTTTTTTTTTGGCGACTGTGTAGAGTGATCAACAGTTTACATCTACAAAATTTATAATTCCGCTGCTGCAATAATTCTCGCCAATTTCATATTTATTTTCTCAGATAATATCCCTTTGTTGCTATGGTTCTCAATCAAGTATTTGACCTTGGCCTTGACCCGCTCACCCATAGTGGTCTTTCCATCCTTTACCCAAACCTCATACTTGTTTCTATCGAGAAGCGTTGGACGCCAGAGTTCCCGGAAATGTTTAAATGTATGATCTTTGTCAAAATAGTTGCCACCAGGTCCGGCTTGGCCGATGACATCAGTGGCAAGTGACTCATCAGTTATGGCCAGGCCCATAAGGATCCTCCTGGCGTATCCAATGATCTCATCACACATCGCCAGCTGTTCCAAGGATCCAAGCGTCCCACCCTCCAGAAAGCCATTATCGATAATAAGGTTAGCCCCTACAAAGCTCTGATCAATAATGGAGAATACAGCCTCAATTGCCGCCTGTTGGTCGATGACCTTAGCGTCGGTACAGCCGGAAGCACCCCAAGTGGGGATATTATAATAATGACCCATTTCCGCAAAAGCGGCATTCATTAATTGGAACTCAGGATTCCCGTAGCTCATAATCATGGTTTTCATGTCAATTGGGCCGTCAACACACCCCATAAAGCAGGGCGCACCTTTTCTCACCAATTGGCTGAGAACAACCCCAAACATGGATTCCGCAAGAGAGAGTGCAATCGTCCCGGCACCAGTCACCGGTGCTGTCCCCCCTGACATGGGTTCACTGACATGACAGTTTGGGATCATATTTTCCGCGCAATACATCAAGCATTCCAGCGCCTCTTCCGTCTGAATCAACGGTGAAACGGCTGTAGTAAACCAGCAAACCGAGGGACGCTCCACGAAAGACTCAAGACTTCCTGATACAGCAGCAACCATTTCTGTCATCGCCATCAAATTCTTTAGGTTTTTTGCCCAATGTAAAATGGGCTTACGGGTATTGTTCATCATAATTTTAAGAAGGTGCAGATCATTTGTTTCTACAGGGGCATCACTGATGGTACCAAAATCCGTGGCAAAATCGATGTTTGGCAGCGCATCAATAACACCCATAGCGTTAATTGTATCTGTGCTGCTGGGAATCCGTCGTTCTCCGGTGTATGGATCCATGATGTAGACATTGGAGGAACCAGGTCCAAAATATGAATTGTATCCACTGAGATTAATTTTCCGATTTCCTGCGCGATCCCACAGCACGATTCTTGATGGTACAGCGAGAAGACAGTTTTCCACCATATAGGCAGGCAGCTTAACCAAGGATCCCTCCACGCGGGCACCGGCCTGCTTTAAAATCTTGATTGCTTTTTTGGATTGCACATGCATCCCGATATTTTCCAGGATATCCAAAACTGAGTTATGGATATCCTGCATCTGGTCATGGGAGAGCAGACCAAAACATACCCTTTCATTAACGGTTTTATTGCTTCTGATCATTAAACTTCCTCCTGCCTGCTCGCTAAAAAAGATCATATATCCAAAAGTAATTGTTGATACACATCAAATAGCAATATTGATGCCAATTATTAGTTCTCTTTTCGGGAGAAGCAAAAAGGCCATTCATGATTAAAAGGCCATGAGCCCCTGCAGCTGTTGCCTGAGTAAAAAAATAGGCAAATCGCAAATTTGGTTATCAAAAGGCAAAAACATTCTTAGGCCACTAGATGTAAAATCTCTTTTTACAATTACAAAATATTTTTACAAATATGCAACATCAAAAGGTGTTGATAATATTAACATCTGCGAATTTGTAAAAATATTCTTTCGTTCATCTTGAATATCAAAAGGATCAGCAATATAATTAAACATAATATAATAAATTTTTTTACAATTTGTTGGCTGTAAATGAGGAGGTTATCTTGATGTCGGATCTACGGGAAGAAGAATTGGCATCCTTACGCAGAGAAAACCGGCTCTTGCGTGCTATCATCGACCATGTTTCAGATGGGGTGTATGCCGTCGACAAAGAAGGCAATATCCTGGTTTATAACAAGGCCTTTGAGAAAATCGAGGGGACCGAACAGGTAAAAATGCTGGGTTGTAAAGACAGTGACATCTATCCCTCCGAAACACTGCCTGTCAATGATTATCAGCGTTCTGCTGTCCTAAAAGGCAAAAAGCCCCTTCTCGACCAGTTCATATCCTACCTTTCGCCGGCAGGAAAAAAGGCAGATTTGCTTCTAAATTCATATCCCTATTTTGAAAACGGCGAAATTGTAGCGGTCTATGAAATTGGCCGGGACCTCTCTTCCGCTTACGAACTGATGCAGCATCTTGTGTATAATTTTGACAGACATCACCCCAAGGCACGGAATAATGGTACTCGCTACAGCCTGCATGATATCATTGGTGCAAGTCCAATTATGACTAAAGTCATCTATCAAGCAAAGCGCATAGCCCAAACAAAATCTATCGTCACAATTATCGGTGAAACCGGAGTGGGTAAAGAGCTTTTTGCCCAGGGAATTCATAACGCCAGTCCTTTTGCCAATAAACCTTTTGTCGCTATCAATTGCGCAGCTATTCCGGATACATTAATGGAAGCCTTAATGATGGGGACTGTAAAGGGCGCTTATTCCGGAGCCATTGATGCACCGGGATTTTTTGAGCAGGCTGAAGGAGGTACACTCTTTCTAGATGAGATAAATTCACTGAGCTTACATCTGCAGCCAAAACTTTTACGGCTGATCCAGGAGAAAACTGTAAAACGGCTAGGCGACAACCGCGATCGCCCCATTAAATGCCGTATTATTTGCGCCTCCAACGAGGACTTGTTTGAAACTATTAAAAAAGGCCAATTTCGCGATGATCTTTTTTATCGGCTGACAAGTCAGCTCCTCTATGTCCCGCCCCTCCGGGATCATAAAGAGGATATTCCTTTATTTCTTGATAGATTTATTACTGAAATGAATACCGAATTATCCTTAAATATCTCCCGCATTGATCCGGCCGTCATCGATCTGTTTTCAGAGTATCACTGGCCAGGTAATATCAGAGAGCTAAGGCATACTATTGAAAGCGCCATGACTTTCGCTCAATCGGCCGATACTACGCTCAGTCTGGAACATATCCCTGCAATTTTACGTTCAAAGATCAGTGAGCAAGAACCATCAACAAATCAGAATATTACACCCTTGATCGAACAAAATCCAAGGCTGAAGGATTTTCTCACGGTATGTGAAAAAATGTTTATTGAAGCAGCACTGGCAAAAAGCAAAGGCATTCCCTCAACCGCGGCCAAAAATATTGGCTTGTCCCGACAAAATTTCAATTATCGTCTGCGTAAATTAGGTATCAGAAATAACAACACCTCAGATCCGTCCCATACTTAAAAGCACTGCTAAGAAGCAGGGCCAATTTACCTTAAAAACCAAAAGTACCTTGTATCAGGGACTTTTCTTGTCTTTTTCCCATGCCAACGGCAAAATAGCTAAGAAAACGCAAGCATGTGCAGGGCTATTTCCGGATCTCCGATGCTAAATTTATCATTAGGGTTTTTCTTTCTTCCTTGGGCATGCAGGTAACGCCCCGGACAACAGCAGTATTATAGAGAACACTAATGCCGCCCCCCCAAGCCACACAGACAGAACCGGAAAAACCGAAGTTATAAATAAGTATTTTTGAAAAGCGCACCAGATTAGAACTCCGAGCAGAATAAATGCTGCACTAACTCGAAGCAGTCTGAAACCGGTTCGCTTTTGCTGATAACAGGCCAAGACCAGCCTCAACATCACCAGTAGGCTTGCCGAAATCAGCATACCGATCACGACGCAAAGTCCATAATGTCCCCAGATAATCCTTCCCATGCCGACAGAAGGAAAGCTACGCCACTGCGCCCAGTCACTTAAAACATAGGCGATGAACGGCCAGCTTCGTTGGCTGTTTGTGAGAATAACGATGGCGTCGCCTGTCTCCGGCACAGCTTGCAAATGCGTCATGATGCCGTTACCCTGACCGCCGTGAGAAACTGAGAGCGCACCGTTTGGCAGCTTTTCGATATAGTGACCAAATCCATACGCCTCAAATATAAATCCGTAAATACCGATTTTATGGCTCTCAGGCTGATACAACCGTTCAACGCTATCGACTCTTAGAACTGGGTTTTCCTTCAAGCCCGCTACCGCAAAGCGGGCAATATCGTGAGCTGTGGAAAACAGACCGCCTGAAGCCTTTGAGGGATAGAGATAGACTGGAACCGGCTCCCCTCTGAGGTTATACCCCGTGGGCGGATAAGGATTCGCTGCTGTGTCTATGTCAAAGAAGGTATTTTCCATTCCCAGCGGAAGTAGAATCTCCGTATGTATATATTCCGCAAAGCCTTGCCCCGTAATATCCTCTATTAATATTTCCAATAGATTATAGCCTGTGTTAGAGTACGAAAATCTCGTCCCCGGCGCACGCATTAACACCGCTTCCGCAGTCATTACATCACGATTAGAGGGCATCGTATCATCGGGAGCATAGACATTAGTGAAATCGCCCAGAGGCATCCCTGCTGTGTGACTTAAAAGCTGCCGTACCGTAATTTTGTCTGTCGGATAGTCAGTAAACGGAAATTGCCAGCTTTTTAGATACTGCGACACGGACGCATCCAAATCGATAAGACCCTTCTCCCTAAGCCGCATAACTCCCCAAGCTGTAATAGATTTTGTAATGGATTGAACACTCATAGGCGTATCGGTTGTCAACACCCTGTCGCTTTCCACATCCGCATAACCATAGCCCTCAGTCCATGCGATTTCGCTGTCCTTCACAAGTGCGATGTTGCAGCCTGGAATTCCATACAGCTCCATCAGGATGGGAATGCGTTCATCCATATGTGCCTTAAATTCATCAAGCGGCACATCGGCTCGCATATTCCGCTTGATTTGCAGACTGCCGGAAAACAGCATGACGAGCAAGCTAATTATTATGGATGTAAGGCTAAACCATATCCACATCCTGTGACCTCTAAGAATTCTTAATTTTTTCATACCTGCACCTCATAATTTTCTCACTGCGCGGTACACACATTCCATATCCGGATTATTTTTTGCTCTCAGGGACATGCCGTTTAGCGGTGCGAAGCATCCTTGACGGTAAAAAATAATTCGGATACACTTCCACAAGGGAAAGACTTATTTGTCGTTCTTCTTTTGTGTATAATTTTGTCATCCGAAATCGTTCCTTCGTAATTTTAGTATATCATTTCTTTGTGATTTTGGACTGCACTTTTATTGTAGCACTCCAGAAGATATGATTTTTATCCTAAGGAGATGCATCTTTCAACGTTAGGATGCAAAAATCAAAAAAGCACCGCTTTTAAGCAGTGCCCATTCACCTTAAAAATCAAAAGTCCCTCGTATCAGGGACTTTTCTTGTTTCAATTATTAAGTTTAAATTTGGTGGAGGTGAGGGGAGTCGAACCCCTGTCCGAAAGAAAATCCACAAAAGCTTCTCCGAGCGCAGTTTGTGCTTTAATTTTCGCGCCCAAGACGGCCACAAACAGCCTGCTTGGTTGCTATCTCGATAAAATTCCCCTAATACCTCCGAGAATTGGTATCAGAGTATCCCACTAATATGACACCCTAATTCCTCACCGCGGGAACAGAGGATAGGATGTTAGCAGCAATTAAGCTGCTAAAGCGTAATTATCGTTAGCGTTTAAATTAAATTCCCAACGTTTTACGGGCTGATGGAACCCCGGCTCGCTACTCCTGCCAATTCATCCCCCGTCGAAATCCAGTACACCCCCATGAGATAGAGGGGTAAGGATAATATTCTTCTCCTCACGATATAATTTTACAGGAAATTACTCATGTTGTCAACCTTTGATTTTTTTCGGTTAACAAGCCTTCTTAGCAGTTAGTATCTTTGCCTTTCCTTTAAGGCTCGATCCATATCTTTTCGGGCGTCCTTAGCCGCCAAATCCTGACGCTTATCATACAGTTTTTTACCTTGAGCCAGAGCCAGTTCAACCTTAGCCTTTCCTTTAGAAAAATAAACCCTTAGAGGAATCAGGGTAAGTCCTTTTTCCTTAACTGTACCAAAGAGCTTGTTAATCTCGTACTTATGCATCAGCAGTTTTCGAGGACGTTTGGGGTCATGATTAAAACGATTTCCCTGTTCATAAGGACTGATATGCATATTGTAAAGAAAAATTTCCCCATCTTCAATCCGAGCAAAGGCATCGTTTAAATTAGCCTTGCCACCACGCAAGGATTTCACTTCTGTACCTTGAAGAGATATCCCGGCCTCAAAGGTTTCCAGAATGTGATAATCATGACGCGCTTTTCTATTGTCTGTAACTACTTTGATTCCTTGCTTTTCTTTCATGTGGCACCCCGAAAAACAAACCCTTACGCACAGCTGAAACATTCTTTCAACCTGTCGAAAGGGTTTTTGCTTGTTTTATTATAACATATGCCCAGTTAATGTCAAGAATACTGATCAGTAGCCAGTTCAAAATCGATGAGCCGTTCCTCCACATTAACTCTGGTAACCTTGATGCTTATCGGGTCCCCCAGCTTATAGATTTTTCTCGTATGCCGACCGAGAAGTGCCAAGGTTTTTTCATTGAATTCGTAGTAATCATCTGTCATCGTGGAAACATGAATTAAGCCTTCCACCGTGTTATCCAATTCCACAAACATACCGAAGGCAGTTACTCCTGAAATGAAGCCGTCAAAAGTTTCTCCCACATGACGTTCCATATATTCAACCTTCTTCATTTCCAGGGATTCTCTCTCCGCATCCTCAGCAATCTTTTCGCGGAATGATGATTGCTCGGCATATTCATCCATACGTTTACGTAACTGATCCCTGCGTTGATCAGATAATTCCCCCTTCAGGAGATACTCTTTAATCACCCTATGAATGACCACATCAGGATAACGTCTGATCGGTGCAGTAAAATGAGAATAGTATTTTGCCGACAAGCCAAAATGGCCCAAAGCCTCGGCGGCATAGCGGGCATGACGCATAGAGCGCAACAGCACCATACTAATTAAACGCTCCTCCGGACGCCCCTCCACCTTTTCAATGATATCCTGGTAAGCTTTGGGATGGACATCATGGACAGAACCTTTAATATGATAGCCAAATCGATGGAGGAATTCATTCACTTCCTCCAATTTATCCGGATCAGGGGATTCGTGCACCCGATAAAGAAAGGGGGCCTTACGCCAATAGTATTCTTCTGCCACAGTTTCATTGGCAACGATCATAAACTCTTCAATGATTTTTTCTGCCACGTCGGCAGTTCTTTTCACAATAGCGGCCGGCTTTCCTTCTTCATCCAAAATCACCTTAGCTTCAGGAAATTCAAAGTTAATTGCCCCTCGAATCAGCCGTTTTTGCTGCAAGGTGTACATCAGAAGAGACATGTCTTTAAACATGGGAACAAAATCCTGATACCGTTCTAACAAATCCGGGTCATTTTCCTTGAGAATCCTATTCACCTCTGTATAAGTCATACGTTCATTCACATTGATCACCGAAGGAGTGATTTCGTGAGACAAAACATCTCCCTGATTATTGATCTCCATAAAGCAGCTAATGGTCAAACGATCCATACCTTTATTTAAGCTGCAGATATCATTGGAAAGCTGTCTGGGCAGCATCGGTATCACCCTATCGACCATATAGACACTGGTGCCTCGGGCAAAAGCTTCCCGATCCAACGAGCTGTTTTCCGGTACATAATGAGCTACATCAGCAATATGAACCCCCAGATACCAATGGCCATTTTCCATCTTTTCCAGGGAAACAGCATCATCCAGGTCTTTAGCATCCTCCCCGTCGATGGTAACCATAGGTAATAAGCGTAAATCCCGCCGTCCCTGATAATCCTCTTCCCGAATCACAGCAATTTTTTCTGCTTGTTGTAAAACATTGTCCGGAAACTCTTCCGGCAGCTGGAATTTCTTAATAATTGACAAGACGTCTATTCCCGGATCGCCGGCTTTTCCGAAAATCTCTACTACTGTTCCTTCGGGATTTCTTCTTGCCGCCGGCCACTTTGTAATCTTTACGATTACCTTGTCCCCATTCTTAGCCCCGTTGAAACAATCCTTCGCAATGAAAATATCCTGGGTAATGCGTTGCTCATCGGGAAGGACAAAGGCATAGCGTCCCACATCCTCAAACCGCCCCACGACCCACTCATTAGCTCGCTGTAAATTGCGAATAACCTCGCCTTCCTGCCGAGCACCCTCTCCCTGCTGCTTCAACTTTCGTACCATAATCCGGTCGTTGTGCATAGCTCCGTTAGTATTATCAGCACCAATAAAAATATCACTTAATGACCGATCATCGGGAATCAAAAAACCATAGCCTTTGGCATGAGCTTGAAAACGACCCGCTGCCAGGCCCATTCTCTCCGGCAGTCCATATTTGTTTTTTCGAGTTAAGACGATTAAGCCTTTGCTTTCCATTTCACGCAGCAGCTGAAAAAACTCTCCCACATTCTCTACCTGAAGTGCCGCGATTAATTCCTCAGCATTCAGGGGCTTATAGGTGCTTTCCCGCATATAGGACAGTAGTTCCATATCATTCATAATTAGTCTCCTCCTGGACGATCTCCAAAACCTCTGTTTTTACTAAGGCTTCCCGGATCAATCCTTCCACATCCAGATTTTCTTCCATCTTTTGCGCCTCTTCCAGGCGAGGACGAATTTTGGGATGATCAGGCAAAAAAATTGTGCAGCAATCTTCATAGGGACGAATCGAGATGTCAAAGGTCTTGATACGTTGAGAAATTTCGATAATTTCCTCCTTATCCATCCCTACCAATGGCCGAAGCACCGGCATATTGGTAACTTGATTAATAGTAAACATGCTCTCCAGGGTTTGGCTTGCAACCTGCCCCACACTTTCACCAGTATAAATGGCACAGGCTTTATTCTCAGAAGCTATCCGTTCTGCCAGGCGAAACATCATCCGGCGCATGATGGTAATACCATATTCCTCACGACAGTGCTGGCGAATTGCCTTTTGAATCTCTGTAAAATGAACCACATGAAGACGAATTTTGCCTCCCCAGAGGGCTAATACCTGACAAAGGTCGATCACCTTTTGTTTTGCTCGCTCGGTGGTAAAAGGAAAACTATGAAAATGTATTGCTTCGATGGTCACGCCCCTTTTCATCGCCAACCAACCGGCCACCGGGCTGTCGATCCCTCCTGAAAGCATCAGCATCGCTCGACCGCTGGTACCAACGGGCAGCCCTTTAGCACAGGGAATCACCTGACCGTAAACGAAGGTCCCTTCCTTCCGAATCTCTACTTGGATGGTTTGCTGCGGATGGTGCATGTCCGCTTGATAAATGTCCGGGCTATGCGCAAAAAGATAAGACCCCACCTCCTTACTGATTTCCGGTGATTGCATGGGAAAAGTCTTATCCGACCTCCTGGTTTCCACCTTGAATGTTCCACCCACAGGCAGAGCATCATGGAGAACTTTTAAAGCAGCTTCTTGAATCGCGGCCAGATCTTTTTCCACTTTGAGCACCGGACTCACAGAGTAAATCCCAAATACCTGTTGTAAGCGCTCGATCGTTTGCTCCAAGTCATCCCGTACCGGTACCCAGATCCTGCCCCAGGTAGAAATCACATCTCGAGGTGCCAATCCTCTCATGCCTTTTTTAATGTTAAGCACCAACCGATTTATAAACTGAGATTTATTTTTTCCCTTCAAACCTAGTTCCCCATATCGCACTAAAATCAATTCATACATTGATTGCCCCCCCTATTTTTCTGCTCACTTTAACTCATACAGCTCTGATGGCCTACACTTTTCTGTAACTATCTGCCTGTGAGCTGGCGCAACTCTCGAACTGCTTTTTCTACACTCGTCACAACAGGCTCAATTTCTTCCAGCACATTTTTATATGAAAAACTAAAACGGATCGAGCCTTCCATCTCTTCATCCGTCAGGTGCATTGCGGTGAGCACATGGCTCAGTTTCCCTTTGCGGGCAGAACAGGCCGAACCGGATGAAACATAGATCCTATCCTGCTCTAGATAATGGAGGAGAACCTCGCTTTTTATCCCGGGAAAGGAGATGTTTAGAATATGGGGTGAACCTGTTTCATCAAAATTACTATTGATTTTGCAATCGGGAATCTGCGTCTTGATTCTTGTCGCCAGAGTATCCCGTATGGCTGCCATTTGTTGAGCGTGTTCTTCCCGATTCTTCATGGCAAGTTCCACCGCTTTACCCATGCCTACGATCCCCGGAACATTTTCCGTGCCCGATCTTAGCCTTTTTTCTTGACCGCCGCCCTCAACCAAGGGTTTTATTCGAGTCCCTTTACGGAGATACAAGATGCCGCTTCCTTTGGGTCCATGAAGCTTATGTCCACTAACAGACATCATATCGATACCCCATTTATTGGGTAATACCGGTAATTTGCCAAAGGATTGTACCGTATCAACATGATAATAGACTTTTTTATGATAGTTTTTTAAAATTTCCCCTACTTCTTGGATGGGTTGTACTGCACCTGTTTCATTATTAACATGCATTAAACTAACCAACAAAGTATCGTTGGAAAGCAGCTCCTTTAACTCCGCGGTATCAATAACTCCATTTTCCCGTACATGCAGAAAACTGACCCGAAAACCCAGTTCTTCCATGTGGTCATAGACATTTAACACAGAGGGATGCTCTACATTTGAGGTAATTATATGATTGCCTCTGTTTTTATTGGCATGACAAATGCCTTTAATAGCCATATTGTTGCTTTCTGTACCACCAGACGTAAAATAAATTTCTTGAGGCGAAACTTCCAAAGCATCAGCCACAATTTTTCGGGCACGATTCACAACTTGTTCCGCCTCAATCCCTTTTTTATGTAAAGAAGAAGGGTTGCCGAAATTATTCATCATGGTTTCATACATCAAATCTGCCACCGTCGGATCAATCGGAGTAGTAGCACTATTATCAAAATAAATTTCTTGCTCCATCACATACACTCCATCTGTCGATTTCATTAATATTATTCTGCCCCATTCATTCAGGGACGTATACACCGAACCATTAGTTATAATTTTTTCTTGTTTTATTTGGGATTTTTTGCTTCCATTACTTTTGCCACCGCCTCCGCTGCCACGGTACCATCTTCCAGTATTGCCTGGGCCTCCATCTCGTATAACCGTCCTTTCTTTTGCACCATACGGCTCTTAAAAGTCACGGGACGACCGATAGGAATCCCCTTCCGATAACGCACATTCAATGAGGCAGTAAAGGCAACAATTCCTTGGGATAAAACGTAACGCGCCGTCACCTCATCCAATATCGTTGCTGTAATTCCACCATGAACAATGCCCGGATATCCTTGATGTTCTTCCTTAGGTGTAAAAACTGTGGTATAAACTCCCTGATCGTCAAAAAAATCCAGTTTTAAACCAATGGGGTTTTTCTTGCCACAGGCAAAACACATATGATCCAATTGATCCATTAGCCAACAACTCCCTTAATTTGAAGAAAACCGGCTTACACCAAGCCTCTGACGCCGGTAGAAGCCTTGGTTGCCCTTGAACTTGCACAAAGTACAAAAAAGTGTTGGGTTCGATCCCAACACTTTTTCTGACTGGATTTTTAGAGGAACATCGGTGCAAACACCAAGGAAATAATCGTCATTAATTTGATCAGAATGTTCAAGGACGGTCCGGAAGTATCCTTAAAGGGATCGCCCACAGTATCCCCGGTGACTCCAGCGGCATGGGCCTCAGAGCCTTTTCCGCCATGATGTCCTTCTTCAATATATTTCTTCGCATTATCCCACGCACCTCCGGCATTAGCCATATAAATGGCCAGCAAGAACCCGGTGACTAGGGTACCGGCTAAAACCCCGCCGAGAGCTTCTTTACCCAATCCGGGCATTAAGCCTACAGCAACCGGCACAACAACGGCAATTAAGCTGGGAATAATCATTTCCCGTAAGGCGGCGCCGGTAGAAATATCTACACAACGGGTATAATCAGGTTTACCCGTGCCTTCCATCAATCCGGGGATTTCTTTAAATTGACGACGCACCTCTTCAATCATATGACTGGCGGCCCTTCCTACAGCATTCATCGTTAAAGCACAGAAAAGGAAAGGTAACATTCCACCGATAAATAATCCGACAACAACCTTGGGATTTAATATATTAATCATTTGTAATTGTACAGCCTGAGAATAAGCAGTGAAGAGGGACAAGGCTGTTAAAGCGGCAGAACCAATGGCAAAACCTTTTCCAATGGCTGCAGTAGTATTACCCACTGAATCCAGCTTGTCCGTAATTTCTCTTACCCTGGGATCTAAATGAGACATTTCGGCAATTCCCCCGGCATTATCAGAAACAGGACCATAGGCATCAACAGCCACAATAATCCCTGTAGTAGACAACATCCCCACAGCCGACATGGCAATCCCATAGAGACCGGCAAATTGATAGGCTACAAGAATCGCAAAAACTATAACAATAATAGGCAGCATGGTGCTCATCATCCCGGTAGCTATCCCGGAAATAATATTGGTTGCCGCTCCTGTTTCACTGGCTTTAGCAATATCCTTAACAGGCTGATAGTCTGCTGAAGTATAATACTCTGTAATTTTACCGATTAAGGTACCTGCGATCAAACCGGCAATACTAGCCAAAAATACACCCATGTTGGTATAGGTGGCTTCAATACCAAAGGATACAACGGTAAAGGAACTCGGAAGAACCATGGTGCAAACTAAATATGTACCTGCAATAGCCAAAAGAGTTGCGGTAAGAGTCCCGGTATTTAAGGCTTTTTGCGGGTTTTTCCCTTCACCGGTGCGTACAAACAACATACCGATAATCGAGGCAATGATTCCCACGGCAGCTATCAATATTGGAGCCAATACCCCTTCTCCACTGCTGCCGATGTTTAAGGCCGCACCTAAAGCAAGGGCTGCAATAATAGAACCTACATAAGATTCAAAAAGGTCGGAACCCATCCCAGCAACGTCCCCTACATTATCTCCCACGTTATCGGCAATAACGGCAGGGTTACGCGGATCGTCTTCCGGAATCCCGGCTTCTACCTTACCAACTAAGTCAGCCCCTACATCGGCTGCTTTGGTATAAATCCCGCCGCCGACACGTCCGAATAAGGCAACGGAAGAAGCACCTAAAGCAAAACCATTAATGATGGCAGATTGTCCGGGGAATAAAAATATGACAATACCTAATCCAATAAGACCCAAACCAACAACAGACATCCCCATGACGCTACCACCGGAAAAAGCAATGTCTAAAGCTTTGTTCATCCCTTTGGTCATAGCAGCATTAGCTGTGCGCACATTAGCTTTGGTAGCTACACGCATCCCAAAATTACCGGCTAAAATTGAGCAAACTGCCCCGACCAAAAAGGCGATGGCTGTGCGTGGATCCATGCTTTCCGGACCACTGGTCGCAAAGCCAACAATGGCAATAATTGCCGCTAAAGCAATGATAAAAACAACTAAAACCTTATACTCTCTGTTAAGAAAAGCCATTGCTCCTTCATGAATAGCATTAGCTATTTCTTGCATGCGAGCATTGCCCGGCTCCATCTTGTTGATCTTGCTTGTAAGATAGTAGGCAAATAATAGCGCAATAACCCCCATGATGGGAGCTGCAAAATAAAGAGTTTCCATTACAAATAAATACCTCCAGATTCCTAAAAAATTATTGAGATCAAAAGTGTAATTACCAGGAAACCTATGGCTAGAATAGCGGAAATTTTCGATAAAAACTCATCCATCCCCTTCTTCTTGCCAAAAAAGGTTTCTGCCCCCCCGGCGATCGCTCCGGACATACCAGCACTTCTTCCCGATTGCAAAAGAACAGTTGCAATTAACCCTAGGGAAACCAATACCTGTATGATCATCAAGAACGCTTTCAACATCTTTCACCCCCATCTCAAAAATATCAACTTATTGTAACATAAATATAATTTTGTTACAACAAAATGCTTTTTTATGCTTATCATAAAAATTCATCCGGCGGAAAAACATCGTGCCAAAGAGGCTTTTAGTGATTAATAATCTAAATTATAAAAGGCCTCTCGTCCGGCATAGGACGCTGCTTCATCTAATTCTTCTTCTATTCTAATCAATTGGTTGTATTTTGCCACCCGATCTGTACGTGATGGGGCCCCTGTTTTTATCTGTCCGGCATTAGTTCCCACCACCAGATCCGCAATGGTGGTATCTTCCGTTTCCCCGGAGCGATGGGATACCACCGCGGTAAAACCGGCTCTTTTGGCCATTTCAATACAATCCAGGGTTTCCGTTAAGGTTCCGATTTGATTGACCTTGATTAATACAGAATTCGAGGCTTTGGTCTGAATTCCTCGCACCAATCTCTCCGTGTTGGTCACATAAAGATCATCACCAACAATTTGCACTTTGCCCCCGATGGTTTGGGTTAATTTAGCCCACCCTTCCCAATCATCTTCCGCCAATCCATCTTCAATGGAGATTATAGGGTATTTTTCTACCAATTGACCCAAAAACTCAATCATTTCCTCCGAAGTTTTTACCAATCCTTCTCCCTGGAGATGATACTTACCATCCTGATAAAGTTCTGTTGCCGCCACATCAAGAGCCAGCATGACATCTTGTCCCGGTTCATAGCCGGCAGCTTCGATCGCTTCCACAATCACCGCCAGGGCTTCCTCATTTGATTTTAAACTGGGTGCAAACCCGCCTTCATCTCCAACAGCTGTATTATATCCTTTTCCTT
Organism: Dehalobacterium sp.; assembly: GCA_040766325.1. Classification (GTDB taxonomy): domain Bacteria; phylum Bacillota; class Dehalobacteriia; order Dehalobacteriales; family Dehalobacteriaceae; genus Dehalobacterium. Next base: position 283,173 of record JAXGQR010000002.1, read on the forward strand.
TCAGTACCTTCTTTAAGTGATGAAAAATTTCTGCCCCCATACGCAAAGCAGAAGAAAAACTTGCTGCGCCTACCGGCATCACCATAAATTCCTGGATGTCCACGTTATTGTCGGCATGTTGTCCTCCATTTAAAATATTCATCATAGGCACAGGCAGTACTTTGGCATTCACTCCACCAAGATAACGATACAAGGGAAGCTCTAAAAAATTAGCAGCAGCTCGAGCACACGCCAGAGATACCCCTAATATGGCATTGGCCCCTAATTTTTCTTTATTGGGCGTACCATCTAATTTTAATAGCACTTGGTCAATTTGAGCTTGATTAAAAACGTCTAAACCAATAATTTCCGGAGCAATAATCGTATGGATATTAGTCACCGCCTCTAATACGCCCTTGCCTAAATACCGTGTTTGGTCACCATCTCTTAATTCTACCGCTTCATAAGCTCCTGTGGAAGCACCTGACGGGACGGCTGCTCGCCCTATGGTACCGTCTTCCAAAAAAACTTCTGCCTCAACAGTGGGATTGCCCCGCGAATCCAGAATTTCCCTGGCATTAACATCTGTAATTAATATTGACATATTATTCCCTCCATTATTCCAATAAACTTTTCCCTGTCATTTCTTGTGGCTTAGGTATTCCTAACAACTCCAGCATGGTAGGTGCCACATCAGATAAAGTACCCTTGTTTCTTAATTTTCGATTTATTAGATCATCGTCAACGAGAATAAAAGGCACCAGCATTGAACTATGGGATGTTTGAGGTTCACCGGTTTCTGCATCAATCATGGCCTCTGCATTACCATGATCTGCGGTAATTAACGTAATGCCCCCTTGGGAACGTACTTTTTCCACCACTTTGCCCAAACAAACATCCACCGCTTCTACAGCCCTTATAGTTGCATCCATGATCCCCGTATGTCCTACCATATCAGGATTGGCATAATTAATTACAATAACATCATAACTCTCGCTCTCAATTTTCTCCAGAACAACTTCCGTAACTTCGAAAGCACTCATTTCGGGTTTTAAATCATAAGTGGCTACTTGGGGCGAGGGAATTAAAATTCGGTCTTCCCCCGGATAGGCTTCTTCGATTCCTCCGTTAAAAAAGAAGGTTACATGGGCATATTTTTCTGTTTCTGCTATACGCAATTGCTTCGATTCGTTCCGAGACAAAACCTGCCCCAAGGTATTATCTAAATTTTGCGGCGGAAAAGCCACCGGCACCTGAAAGTCACGATGGTACTGGGTCATGCATACATAATGCACCCGCGGGGGGCAGGTCCCCCGATCAAAGGCGCTGAATTCCGTTTCAATAAAAGCCCGGGTAATTTCCCGGGCTCGATCTGCCCGGAAATTATAAAAAATCACCGTGTCCTCTGATTGGATCTTACCTTTGGGCCGACCTTGCTCATCTACAAGTACCACTGGCACAACAAATTCGTCTGTTACCCCTTCCTCATAAGATCGCTCCAAAGCAGCCCGAGGAGAAAAAGCCTTTATTCCTTCTCCATGCACCATGGCGTGATAAGCCTTAGCTACCCGATCCCATCTCTGATCCCGATCCATGGCATAAAAGCGGCCCATTACAGTTGCAATGGTGCCAATACCCAGTGTATTCATTTTTACTTGGATCTTATCAAGATATTCTTGACCATTTGCCGGAGGCACATCTCGACCATCTAAGAAACAATGGAGATATACTTCTGATACCCCCATTTTTGCTGCCATTTCCAAAATCGCGATAAGATGTTCAATATGACTATGTACACCGCCGTCGGAAAGAAGTCCCATTAAATGTACCTTTGATCCCTTTTCCTGTGCAATACGAAAGGCCTCCAAGAGTGCAGGATTCTCCTGGAAGCTTTTATTTTGAATAGCAAGGTGGATTCTGGTTAATTCCTGAAAAACGACCCGTCCGGCACCAATGGTTAAATGACCGACTTCTGAATTACCCATTTGTCCTTCAGGTAATCCTACTGCCTCCCCGGAAGACTTAAGAACCGTATGGGGATAGGTGTTCAAAAGGTGGCGATAATTGGGCAGCCAGGCACACATAATGGCATTTCCCTCTACTTGATCACAGTTCCCCCAACCGTCCAGAATTATTAGGGTTAATGGTTTTTTTTTCGTGAACACACAGTTTCCCCCATTCAAAAATACAGAATACGGCTGAAAGAATCGGCTTTTAAGCTGGCTCCTCCCACCAAGGCTCCATCAATATTAGGTTTGGCCATCAATTCTTTGATATTCTCCGGCTTGACACTGCCTCCATATTGAAGACGCATTTGCTCCGACTTTTCCTTACCAAATAGTTCCTTAATAACCCCACGAATATGCGCCAGCATTTTTTCCGCATCTTCTGCCGATGCTGTTTTCCCCGTTCCAATGGCCCAAATGGGTTCATAGGCTAAGACCAACTGCTCCCCATCCGGAGACTCAACATCGGCCAAAGCTGCTCTTACCTGTCCTTCGACCCAGGTTTCAGCAATCCCTGCTTCTCTTTGCTCTAAAGTCTCACCCACACAAAGTATCGGTTTTAAACCATGACGCAAAGCCGCCTTCACCTTTAAATTTACGGTTTCATCTGTTTCGGCAAAATATTGGCGTCTTTCTGAATGGCCGATAATTACGTACTCACAACCTAAAGCGGTAAGCATCACAGGAGATATTTCCCCTGTAAAAGCGCCTTCTTCTTCCCAATGCATATTCTGAGCCCCGACCTTGATAACCGTGTTCTCCAATGCCTTAAGCACCCCGGGTAAATTGACAAAGGGAGGACAAACCACAGCTTCTACCCGGTCTTCTTGAACCAATTTTTTTAATTCGTTCACTAGATTTTCAGCCTGATCAGGCGTTTTAAACATCTTCCAATTACCGGCGATAATCGGTTTTCGCATTTTACTCACCTCTATTTAGTAGCACTGCCACTCCCGGCAATTCCTTTCCTTCTAAAAATTCCAGCGTTGCTCCGCCTCCCGTTGATATATGGGTAATTTTATGGGACAGACCGGTATTTTGTATCGCAGCCACAGAATCCCCTCCGCCTACGATGCTTACAGCCTGCGCTTCGGTCACCATCCGGGCTATTTCATTGGTACCCGCGGCGAAGGAAACCATTTCAAAAACACCCATCGGGCCGTTCCAAATTATCGTTTTGGCATTTTTAATGACCCTTCCAAAAGATTCAATGCTTGTGGGGCCAATATCCATGGCCATCCAACCGGAAGGTATTTGGTCTGATGCTACCGTCTTATGCTTGGCATCTGCAGCGAAAGCTTCCGCTACCACCATGTCACTAGGTAGAAGAAACTCCTTCCCCTTTATTGCTCCTTGTTTCATCAAAGAACGAGCTAAATCAATTTTATCCGATTCTACCAAGGAATTGGCCATATCCTTACCCTGGGCGGCCAAAAAAGTATTGGCCATCCCGCCCCCAATAATCAAAGCGTCTACCTTGTCTATTAGGTTTTCAATAACTCCGATCTTATCGGAAACTTTGGCCCCCCCCAGTATGGCAACAAAAGGACGTTCCGGGTTTTTCAAAGCTTTGCCCATAATGCCGATTTCATTTTGCATCAAAAGACCGGCTACAGCAGGTAGATACCGGGCAATTCCTGCTGTGGAAGCATGGGCGCGATGGGCTGTGCCAAAAGCATCGTTAACATAAATATCTGCAAGGGATGCCAGCTTTCGGGCGAATTCCGGATCGTTTTTTTCCTCTTCGGGATAAAATCGCAGGTTTTCCAAAAGGAGTACATCTCCCGATTTCATCCCGACGATAAGAGCTTCCGTTTCCGGTCCGATGCAATCCTTGGCATAGAGCACCCTCTGATCGATTAATTGCCCTAATCGCTCCGCCACAACGCCTAAACGAAGCTCATCCTTCACCTGACCTTTGGGTCGACCCAAATGGGACATCAGGATCACAAGAGCACCCTTTTCTCTTAAAAAGCTGATCGTGGGCAGAGCCGCCTTAATCCGGGTGTCATTGGTGATATTGCCCTCCTGATCAAGAGGCACATTAAAATCAACCCGCACGATGACCTTTTTTCCTTTAACGTCCACATCCTGAATTGTTTTCTTATTCATGCTCTTCCTCCCGGTTAAAGCTTTTTACCGACCATTTCCGCTAAATCGGCAACTCGGCAGGAATAAGCCCATTCATTATCATACCAGGAGATGACCTTAACTAAGTTATCTCCGATGACCATTGTAGAAAAAGCATCTACGATCGAAGAACGTTCATCCCCATTATAGTCTCTTGAGACCAATGGTTCTTCCGAATATCCTAATATACCTTTTAATTCATTTTCAGCGGCCATTTTTAAAGCTCCGTTAATTTCATCCACCGTTGCATTTTGTTCCAGTTCAGCCACTAAGTCCACCACGGAGACATTCGCGGTAGGAACCCGCATGGCAAAACCATTTAATTTACCCTTCAGGTCAGGTAAAACCAGGGCCACGGCTCTAGCCGCTCCTGTAGTAGTAGGAATAATAGACATCCCTGCCGTGCGTGCGCGACGTAAATCCTTATGTGCCTGATCAAGAATGCGTTGATCATTGGTATAGGAGTGAACAGTGGTCATTAAACCTCTCTTGATGGTAAACTTCTCATGAAGTACTTTTGCCACGGGAGCCAAGCAGTTGGTGGTGCAGGAGGCATTGGAAATAATATGATGTACACTGGGATCATACTTTTCTTCATTCACGCCTAAAACGATCGTAATATCCTCGTTTTTGCCAGGGGCCGATATAATGACTTTTTTCGCCCCGGCTTTAAGATGGGCAGCAGCTTTGCTTCCCTCTGTAAATAAACCGGTGGATTCCACCACAATATCCACACCCAAATCCCCCCAAGGTAAATTCTGAGGGTCTCTTTCCGCTAAAACCTTTACCTTTTTACCATTCACGATAATGTTGTTCTCTTCAGCTTTGATCTCTCCCTGGAAAGTACCATGGATGGAATCGTATTTCAACAAATGAGCATTAGTCTCCGCACTGGTTAAATCGTTAATTGCCACGATTTCTAATTCAGGTTTATTCAAAGCAGCGCGAAATACTAATCTACCAATCCTACCAAATCCATTGATACCTATTTTGACTGTCATGATAAATCCTCCTCTTATGATTTTATTGATCATTATCCCATCTACATCAACCAAATAACAGGATAATTTTCCCACATAACTTATTTAATCATTCAACATATAATAAAAAAATCCTTCCACAAAGTTTATTATTATTCCATCAGACTTTTCATATGCATTAATAATAAAAGGGTTTGCCTGAATTAAGCTCGGAGCAAACCCCTTTTTTGTATTTAATTATATCTCATATTTTCGCGTCGATAAGTGATGGGAGTACATCCTTCATTCCGTTTAAAAACCTGACTAAAATATCGGGCATCACGATAGCCCACCCGCGAGGCGATTTCCGAAATTTGAAAATCCGTATTCACCAATAATCTCCTGGCTTCTTCTATGCGAATCTGAGTTAGATACTCGGAAAAACTCCATCCCTTTACTTGTTTAAACAGACGACTGAAATAGCAGGGGCTTAAATATACTTGACGTGCCACGTCCTCTAAACTCAACTCATGGGGGTGATTTTCTTCCATATATCGCACTGCTTTTTCTATCAAGCTTGTATTACGAAAATCCCGGGAAGAGCGCACCCGTGAGACCAATTCCCCTAACCAATCTATAACGTGATCATAAATTTTTAATAAGGATTGGGCAGTAACCGAATCTTGGTCGGCGGGCATATTTAATGCAGGGATATCCTCAGCCTTAACGCCGCCTTCTACAGCTGCCCGAGAAGCCAATGCCGAAACCTCCAAAAGCTTCATACGGATATCACCTGCATTATAGCGGTTTTCCGGCGGCACATCTGCCCAGAGAAATTGGAAATGCTGCTTTGTTTTTTCCCAGTCACCCATGCGAATCGCCATGGCAATCCCTTTTTCATTGCCCTGTTCCAAAAGTACTCCGGAATCATGAGGAGTAGTGACATCGTCGGCATGAATTACCTGATCACCGCCATAGATGAGGCGAAATTCACCTGCCGTTAAGGCTTCTTGATGAGAACGGACAATACCCACAGCATTATTGACTGCTCGTCCTATCCCGATGGTCACGGTAGCGTCGGTCTTGATCCTTACCTGAGAACAGATCTCATCCCCTATCTTCTGACTGATTTCACGAATCATTTGGGGTTCTTCTTCGCCATTAAAGGGAAGCAAAATTACAAACTGACCGCTGCCAACAGGAACTGTTAGAACGCCGTTCCAATTATGGAAAGTCTTTTGAATAATATCCCCCACTTGCTTTTGCAGGATTTGATACTCCAACTCGGAACGATAGGCAGAATTACTGTTTTGCTCATCAATCCAAACATGCATCGCCAGACGCAGGGGTTGATGAATCTCCAGAAACTCGGCTCTGTTAAAAAGTTCTTCGGGATTTGTGAGGCTGCCGTTAATAAGGTCCATAACAAAACCCACGCGAATTAAAGGCAAAGCATCATTCAAAGTTTCTCGAAGGCGTTTCATTTCATCCTTGGATTTCCGTTCAGATAATACCTCTCCCTCCAAACGTTCCAATAAGACTAACAGTTCCTGGGTGTCCACCGGTTTCAGTAAATAATCGGCAACTCCTAATGAGACTGCTTTTTTGGCATAATTAAACTCCCCGTAAGCAGTAATAACTACAATTCGGGTATCAGGAAGAAGGGGTTTTAAGATTTTTGTAACCTCGATCCCGTCCAAGCCCGGCATCCGAATATCCAGGAGGATTACATCCGGCTTTAAGCGGGTGGCAATTTGCACCGCTTCCTCACCATCACCCGCTTCTCCCACCACTTGATCTCCCGGTCGGTATTTTTCTAAAATTAACCTGACCCCCTGACGTTCCAAAGGTTCATCGTCGACAATCAGAATTCTTAACATATATAATTAACTCCCTTCACGTTTTACAAAAGGAAAGGATAGCTGCAACCTGGTTCCTTGTCCCAACTCACTCTCAATATTTAAAGCACAATCATTGCCGAATTGATATTGAAGTCGGCGCAGCACATTGGGGAGGCCTAATCCACTAACCTGCCCCCGATTTATTTCCTGATCCCGCATTTGGAATATATCCACCTTAACTTTTTCTGTCATACCCACCCCATTATCCTCAATGGAAAAACAGATTTGCTCCTTTTCCCGCCACCCTTTTACTGTGATCATACCGCCCTCCTTCAAGGGCTCTAATCCATGAAGGCAAGCATTCTCAACTAAAGGCTGTAAAATCATGCAGGGCATTTCCCCCTCCATGATCTCCTCATCTACCTCAATAGAGCTGGTAATACGATCCTGAAAGCGGGCTTGCTGAATGAGCAAAAAATCCCGAATGGAGCGTACCTCATCACGTACTGTGACTAATGATCTTACCTGATACAAACTATAGCGCATTAAGCGGGCTAGAGCACCTACCACCCTTTCAGTGGAAGAATCGCCTTTCAATAAGGTCATACGGGAAATGGTATTTAAAGCATTAAAGAGGAAGTGAGGGTTGACCTGGGATTGCAGAGCATTCATTTCTGCATCTTTTAAAGCTTCTTCCAAACGATGCTGCCTCTTCATGAAATGAATAAAGCTGTCCCTCTTTTCCTCAAACTGATGTTTCTCTGCTAAAGCCTCACTCAAATCAGTAATTCGTCCTCCAATAAAGGATAACAAACGGCAAATATGATCCAGCTCTTCCTGGCTTAATACGGGAATATCCTTTAAACACTCCCCGGTATAATCTCCTTCCATCAGAAAGTGACCGCAAAGAATGGCACCGATTCTGCCGGTACTGCTAATTAAGGGATAGGTAATTTCAATGAGACCGACATGACAACGATAAGCAAAGGCATCTTTTAGTCCTTCCCAAAGAGGGATTGCTTGATATCTAATTTCACCCAAAAAACTCTTTGCCTCCGCGCAGCAACAAGAGCAATCCAAGAATTTATCCGGGGAATGGACAGGATTGCCGCCGGTATCTACCACCATTATATCCAAACCTGTTAAATATGAAAAGGATTTTTGAAATTCCTCCCAGGAAGGTCGGGGCAAGATACTCTTCAAATTTAAAGGAGCAGTAACAGATTGAGAAGCACTAATCAATTCTTTAATCTTCTGGACGCCTCCAAAGGCATCAGAAGCATAGGCATCGGAGCCTACTTCTTCAGCTAATTTTGCATTTAAAGCCGCCCCACCCACAATAACTTTCACTTGGTCCTTCAATCCCGCCTCCGTTAAGGCCTGTACCGTTTCTTGCATGGCATGCACAGTGGTACTAAGGAGGGCAGACAAACATAAAACCTGAGGTTTATGTTTAGCAACAGCCTCAACAAAGGCACCGGGTGAAACATCTACGCCTAAATCAAAAACGCGAAAGCCGGACGCCTCCAATAGTAGCTTTAACAAGTTTTTTCCCAAATCATGCAAGTCTCCGGCCACTGTGCCCAATACTACCCGACTGGCGGTGGCGCCGTCAGCAATCAGCATATGTGGGGCAATTTCATCCATCCCGGCATTCATGGCACGAGAGGTGACAATCAGCTCTGTGACATATATTTCATTATTTTGAAATCTTTTACCGACAATATCCATTGCTGCTACCAATCCTTGGGAGATGATGTTATCCGGCTCTTCCCCCATAGCTAAAGCTTTTTTTACTTGATTTCGTACAGCTAATGCATTGCCGCTCAACACTTCATCAATGATTTTCTTAATGGGGTCAGACATATCTCTCATCCTTTCAGGCGGGATCGAAAAATTAACTATTCAAACTCTGAATCAGGTTGTTATGTCACTCTCATAATTATGGCAAAAAACATAAAGGCCGCAGAGGGTTCTTCTCTTACGGCCAATTATTATTTTCACTTCTTAAATGAGATTTAAATCCCCCTAGGATATATTCTACCTTTAGTCGTTGCCCGGTACAAGGCTAAGATATTGCGAAATGTAAACTTTGTTGCCCAAGGGATTAATATCGTTTCCTGCGACTGGAACTGGGTATCCCTAGTTCCTCCCGGTATTTTGCGACAGTACGGCGCGAAATTTGCATGCCTTTTTCTGTTAAGAGATCAGTCAACTTCTGATCGCTTAGGGGCTTGGCCTCATCTTCCTCAGAGATGAGATCCTGTATCATTTTCTTCACCCAGTCAGAGGTCGTCTCCCCTTTATTGGTCCCAATACTGCTGGCAAAAAAGAATTTCCAGGAAAAAGTGCCCCGGGGCGTCTGGACATATTTATTATTAATTGCCCGGCTTACGGTAGATTCATGAACACCCACCTTTTCTGCTACATCCTTCAAAGTAAGAGGTACCAGATAGGCAATGCCCTTGTCCAAAAATTCTTTTTGATATTCTACGACTACAGATGCCACCTTATATAAAGTGAAACGCCTTTGTTCGATACTTTTAATGAGCCAAAGGGCAGAATTAAGCTTACCTTCTACGAACTTGCGCACACCTTCATCCGAATGCACGTCACCTTGAACAATTTTACGGTAATAGGAATTAATGTTTAAACGTGGGACGGTGGTATCATTTACCAATACCACATATTCTGTGCCCACTCGCTCAATAACCACATCAGGCATGATGTATTCCGGAGAATTTTCTTCCGCATATTCCAGACCGGGTTTCGGGTCTAAGGTTTTAATCTCCGAGACCAGCTCCTGGATTTCCTTAATGTTCAATTTTAGCGCTTTGGACACTACCGTCAATCGATTGTTGGCAATATCATCTAAATGATGCTCCACCATTTCCAATAGAATCTCGTATCTGGGATTACTGGGATCTAATTGCATTTTAAGACATTCAGACAGATTAGACGCACCCACTCCGGCAGGATCAAAGCTCTTAATGATGGATAAAAGTTCTTCAACTTCTGAGACAGATACTTGGAGCATTTCTGCCATTTCTGCCAGTTCCACCATCAGATAACCTTCTTGATTAATATTTTCGATAATATATTCCCCAATACGGCTTTGCTGCGATGTCAATTTTATGATGTGTAATTGAAACAGTAAATAATCCTGCAAGGAGGAATGCTGAACCACAACAGGCTCGAATACGGTTTCCTTTCTTTCCGGACGCACTCCTGAACCTATCCCTAAATCGCTGCTATCGGCAAATAACTCTTTTAAATCTCTTGTTCCATCATCGCTTTGAGGCAAATCGGGCTCACCCAAATCATCAGGCATTTCCAGAACAGGGTTTTCTTCCATTTGCTTTTGGATATAATTAGTCAGCTCTAGAGCAGGCAGAGTCAAGACAGTGATTGCCTGTCTCAATTCCGGTGTCATGATTAATTTTTGACTTTGTTCCAGAATCAGTCTTGGTTCCATATATATTCACCCTGACATCCCTTCATTATGCATATCTATATCATATTCTTTTTTTTTGTCAAAATTCCTTTTGTCAATGTCAGATCAAAAAAAATCATTTATTTTTGCATGAGCTTTTGTTGATGTAAAAACGGTGATACCAGATCATCCCGATAATTATTCCTGTGAGAACCACTGCTCCATTACGGGCAAAGACGAGTTGTCTCAAATTGAACAAATAAGGATGTAGCCCTACTCCATAATCCATAAAATCTTGAACTATCAAAATCACAGTAAGAAATACGGCTTCCCATAAAGCTATTTTTTGCCCGGGATAATAAATAATCCCTTCCACCGCCATGCCCAAATGGGATAATGCCAACATTAAATTCATAAAGGTAAAGTTTTCCCCGCCCCACAAGAGCTGTAAGTTAATCAGCATTGCCCAGAACCCGTATTTTACAAGAAATGCGCAGGATAAAAACGGAAGTAGTCTGGGTCTCTTTCCCAGATAAACCAATAGCAGCACTGCGGCAAAGAGGGAGGTAGATAAGGGGCTGTCTGGAACAAAAATCCAGAGATATCTTGGCGTGGAAGACAATTGATCCCAGTACCAATAATACCCATAAACAGATCCGATCACATTGACAACGAATAACCCCATTAAGAACCAGGTATTTCGCAATAAATCACGCACCCATTGAATCATGGCTTTCAGCATCGTTCTCCTTCTTAATCCTTGGTCGTTTCCTTAGGTTTCGCCGGTATTCCAAAAACCTTAGTATCGGCAGGCACATTGGTGACAACCACTGCTCCCGCCCCAATTACAGCCCGATCCCCAATGGTTACACCTGGCAGGATTGTTGCATTGGCGCCGATCATCACATCCTTACCAATAACAATTGGTCCGGTACGATACTCATGGATGAGAAATTCATGACAGAGCAGGGTACAATTGTACCCTAGGATACTATTCTCTCCAATGGTAATCATTTGAGGGAAAAAGATATCCACCATCGCCATCAATCCAAAGGAGACATTCTTGCCTACCTTCATCCCCAAGATACGATAAAGAGGGTTTTTCAACCTCATGGAAGGGGCATAACGACAAAACTGAATGATTAAAAAGTTTCGTACTACCTTGAGAGGATGAACCGCTTGTGTCCAATAATGGAGAGAGTTTTTTTTCCCAACGGGATGATGGACTAAATTTCTCAAAAAACAACCTCCCCTAACTATGTTGCTCTTTCAATTGTTCCGCAATCAGTTCTAATTTTCGCATCCTGTGACTGATTCCCGATTTACCGATCTTGGGTGTCGCCGCTTCTCCCAACTCCTTCAAGCTAAAATCAGGATAAGTCAAACGCAGTTCCGCTACCTGTCTCAAAGCCGGAGACAGTTTATGCAAACCGATGGTGGACTTGATGAGATGAATAGCTTCAGTCTGTCGCATCGCCGCATCTACTGTTTTATTTAAATTAGCAGTTTCACAATTTACCAAGCGATTTACCTGATTTCTCATTTCTTTCATGATACGCGTATTTTCAAAGTCTAAAAGAGCCTGGTGAGCGCCGATGACATTCAAAAAGTTTACAATCTGCTCACCTTCTTTTAAATAGACAACATACCAATTTTTCCGTTTACTGATCTTCGCTGATAATTGGAAATCGTGCATTAGCTGGGCAATGATTTCCGCATGATCCCTGTTGTTGCTGATAATCTCCAGATGATAAGTTCCTTCAGGATTATTTACAGAGCCTCCCCCCAGGAAGGCACCTCTCAAATAAGCTTTCTTGCAACAGACACTATACACAAGCTCCTGAGGAAATGACTTGTGATAATCCATCAACCAATTATTTTTCTCATCAGCAAAACCTAAGAGCTGCAACACTTTAGCCACTTGAGGCTGTGGTGGAATACGAATAGAATAAACATTATTTTTTTTTAAACGATTCTTCTTATGCACAATAATTTCTGTTTGAATACCGAATCGTTCTTTGATCAGCTTAAATATTTTACGGGCAACCGCCGCATTTTCCGAAATGATCGTTAAAGAAATTTTTTGATAAGCACTGATTTGTATCGTACCATCCATACGAAACAAAGCCGCCAATTCTGCCAGTTGACAGCATTTTTTATGTGAAATAATTTGCGCAAGCTCATTTTTCGTTTTTGCAGAAAACGACAATTCCATCACATCCTAGTTAAATGCTCATTGCCGAGAATTCTTATCGATGTTGGGCAAAGAGATGGCCCGATAATGAGATCTAAGTTCCTTGGTCATCACCACTTGGATTTTGAAGGGATCATGTCTAGCCAAATTTTCTTGGGCACAAAGGGGGTATCCCATAACTTCCACCCCAAGCTTACTAAGATTCTGCATATCTACCAACACCGGATGTGCTCCTTGGGCCTGATACTTCATCCTAAGCTCCTGAGAAATAATTTTATTGTTGACGATAATTTTTTGAATCAAGCCCGCATTGGTATGATCAAAAATGGCTTTAAGATGGTGTGAAGCATGGTAATTGTCAGTTTCCCCCGGTTGAGTCATAATATTACAAATATAATGCGTTTTAGCCTGGGACTTTTGAATCGCTTCACAAATCCCGGGAACCAACAAATTAGGAATTACACTGGTATAAAGGCTGCCTGGTCCTATAATGATCGCATCAGCAGATAAAATGGCCTCAATAGCTGCCCCTGGGGGAGTACATTCGGCAGGCTCTAGAAAAACCCTTTTTATGCGGCCGGGATCACGTACCATACTGGTCTGGCCTTCGATAATCCGACCATCATGCATTTCCCCCACCAAAACCACATTTTCTTCTGTTACCGGCAACACCTGACCCCGAACAGCCAGGATCCGGCTCAGCTCCTGGATCGCCCCTGCGAAGCTGCCTGTCATCTCCGTGAGACCGGCCAAAAGTAAATTGCCCAGATTGTGTCCGGACAGCTCCTTGCCGTGGGAAAAACGATAATTAAATACATCTTCCATCATATTTTCTTTGTCTGCCAATGCTAATAAACAATTACGAATATCTCCCGGTGGGGGCATACCCAGCTCTCCCCTTAAGCGACCGGAACTACCACCGTCATCCGTGACTGTAACGATGGCCGTAATATTAGAAGTGAGTTCTTTTAATCCGCGAAGCAAAGTGGATAAACCTGTGCCCCCTCCAATGGCAACTATGCGTGGTCCTCTTTTTAGATACTGGTGCCGCAGTTTAAGCTTCAGGCCAGGATAAAACCCATCTAATATCGTCATTTACGCTTCACTCTCGATTTCAAAATATCCCGATGATTAACAACAACTTGATACCCACTATTTATTAAAGAATCAGCAATCCAATTAGCTAATGCTACGGATCGATGCTGCCCTCCGGTACACCCAATGGCGATCACCAGATGCATTTTACCCTCCTCACAATAATGGGGAATTAAGAAATTCAATAAATCCATATGTTTTTTTAAAAAGGTTTTTGCCACCGGATTAGACAAGACATACTCTTTTACCTCTTCATTTTCGCCTGTATAGGAACGTAAAGACTCAATATAAAAAGGATTAGGTAAAAAACGCACATCAATGGCTAAATCTACATCTAAGGGTAAGCCATATTTATAACCAAAAGACATGATGGTGATGGAAAGGCGACCTCGTTGGTCATCTGAAAAATGTATTCTTACCTGTTCTTTCAACTGTTGATTAGAAAGATCGGAGGTGTCAATCACCTTATCCGCCATGCCTCTTAATTCCTGCAGGCGCAACCGTTCTTCTATGATACCGTCTAACACTCTGCCCGTAGGTGCTAGAGGATGACGTCTTCTCGTTTCTTTAAATCGTCTCACCAAAGTCTCATCGGAAGCCTCTAGAAATAGAATTTCATAAGGAATTTGCTGAGATTTCAACTTGGATAAGGCTTCAAACAAGTCGGGGAAAAATTCTCCTCCCCGAATGTCAATCACCAAAGCTACTTTTTTCAGTTTACTGGCGGAGCGGGTAATCAGATCCGTAAATTTGGGAATTAAGGCCGGAGGTAAGTTATCCACACAATAGAACCCCATATCCTCCAGTGAATGAATAACCTGAGTTTTCCCTGCTCCGGACATTCCCGTAATAATCTCCAACTGTAGCCCCGGCACTTTCGGTTCCTCCACGATTTGCACATCCTTTTGGGAGTAGTCTGCTCCTGGCAGATGATTCAAAGTTTTCTTTACTCCAACAGTACTTTTTACATTATATCATATCTTTGATTTCAAGTTAACAAGCGCCCAAAAGGATTATTCCCCCCGCATCCCTTCATGTCATGCGAAAAAGCCCTCTGCTCCTTGATTAAGGAGTTGAGGGCTTGTAAAGCCTATTTTACCATTTTCCTCTGCCAACATGGCCTGCGATTTCAGCTTTGCTACGTTGTTTAATAATCCACGCCTCATCTTTCGCCTGTTTAAAAAGAGCAACACACGGAGGATCAAGATTAATTTCAATACCTTCTTTTGCTAAGGCTACGATTCTCATCGCCAATTTGGTAATTTCCATATGGATGTCATTTGTTCGATCTGAGTCAATCACCTTTTGGGCATCCTCTTCTGACATAAAAGCAATTTTTTCTTTAGGAGCTCCACACTTTGGACAGAAATCGGGAATTTCATCCCCCTTATTGATCATACCGCACACAGAACATTTCCATAGCTTAATCATTAAGTCTCTCCTCCTTATTGTTTTTGATCCCATCTATATATAGACTATATAATTGATATAACCCTTAGTCAATACATAAGTTTGCTTATGGCTGTCAGTTTAAAATCAAAACCTCTTTAAGTTACTATGATTTGCAATTTCTCTATTTATTTCTAGACGCTCTTTTTCTGTGATTGTAAAGAATTAAAGTTACTCCTGCTGCCATGCCCAGAATACTTGCTAACTGAGCCACTCGGAAGGGACCGAACATTAAACTGTCCGTCCTAAAAGCTTCAATAAAGATCCGCCCCATCGAATAGAGGAGAACGTAACCGGCAAATATGTCGCCCTTTTTGAGATATTTCTTTCTTCTCATCAATATTAAAACACAAAATACGATCAGATTCCAAATCGATTCATAGAGAAAGGTTGGGTGACGATACGCCCCATCGATATACATGGCCCATGGCAAATCTGTTTCAAAGCCATAGGCTTCTTGATTAAAAAAATTGCCCCAGCGCCCGATGGCCTGACCTAAAATAATGCTGGGGGCAACAATATCCGCCAGCTGCCAAAAATTAAGCCGATAATGGCGTACCACCAGGTAACCACCAAGAATACCGCCCATGAGACCACCGTGAATTGCCAAA
Source organism: Dehalobacterium sp. (assembly GCA_040766325.1). Classification (GTDB taxonomy): domain Bacteria; phylum Bacillota; class Dehalobacteriia; order Dehalobacteriales; family Dehalobacteriaceae; genus Dehalobacterium. The sequence continues at coordinate 298,870 of JAXGQR010000002.1, forward strand.
CCCCCATGCCAGAAGGCAAGAATTTCACCGGGATGGGCTAAATAATATCCCAAATTATAAAAAACCACATAATACCCACGAGCACACAGCAATGCTAAGGGGATCGCCACTATAACCACATTGATGATATGGTCCGGATCCAGTTTTTGTTTTTCTGCCTCGCGATAGGCTAAATAGGTACCCAAAGCCATTCCGATACTGATTAAAATCCCATACCAACGAACGATGAAGGGACCAATCTGAAATGCGATAGGATCTGGTGTCCACATAGCTTTCAGCTCCTTTACACAATTAATATCCCTCGGTCCAATCCTGTTTTTTCTAAAAAGAGCAGTTTATCCTCCCCACATTCATATCTTATAAGATAGAATCCATTTTCAGGAGGTAAAAATGACGAGTAAACGTTTCCTGCATATCAAAATTCATACAGATTCCGAGATCAAAGCCGATATCAATATCCCCCTTAGGCTCCTAAAGACAGCAGCAAGGTTTCCCCCATTGGCTCTGAACCTAATTCCCCAAGAAGTTATGGAAGGATTGGCAAATAGCGGAATCCACTTAAGGGATATTAACATGGGAGAATTGAATCGGCTAGTGGAACAAGGAGAAAATAAGGATACTTTAGTTCGCATGGAAGTCTTAGATCCTGTTGATGGACGGACTTATGTCAGAATCTATCTTGACGACCGATTGTAAAGCTATCTGGCTCTGGCGGCACGAAAGAAATACACGCCTACGGTACCAAAAATTACACCTAGAGAGACAAAGATAAAGGCCGGTCCCATTCCGTCCTGCCGGCCTAAGGCCACTAAAACCGTTACCCAGGTGATATATAAAAATAACCAAATAATTTCTGCCTTCATCCATCCCAACAATGACCGGGCCAATCGATATTGAGCCCGGGCATTTTTTTCCGTAATGGGCCAGGGATAATTGTAAATATGGGGGAAAAAATTTATTACAAAAAAAAGAACATACATCACCAAGGCACCTACGGGTAAAAGGAGCAGGGTCGATTTACCCCCCCAACTATCCGGTACCCCTGACGCATTAAAATGAGTGGGTATTGTACTCGGTAAAATCGGCCAATAATAAATCAGGCAGCTGGCCATTAGAATCAGGCCAATAATTGATATCACGTCCAAAAACCAATCCTCATAGGTGCGCGGGATCTCCAGCACCGGGCGAAGATCTTTTTCTTGATTTCCTCTTCGCATATGTTTCGTCCTCCTCGAGAACAGAATATCTTAAATTTTAACTTTATTCTACTATGAATGCAAGGGGTTGAGAATCGCATGATAATTCCTTCTTTATCAAGACGATTGTACTTTTCATGATTTAAAGCATTATGTTATAATAAAGCATTGGTTTTACTTATCAAAGTTTTCTATAGAAAGTATAGATCCAATTTGGAGGGAAGTGGTTTTATTTGAATATACTGGTCGAAAAATTGAAAGAAATTCTTTTTTCCGTCCTTCCCATCACCATCATCGTCCTCATTTTGCATTTTACCCTTGCCCCCTTGGAAACACCCCAACTCATTAGATTTATATTAGGGGCCGTGTTAATTATTATTGGATTATCTATCTTTTTAGTAGGTGTCGATATCGGAATTAGTCCCATTGGCCACTTAATGGGTTCAACCATCATGAAAACTAACAAACTTTGGATCGTCGGCGTAGCAGGCATCTTGTTGGGTTTTTTTATCTCCATTGCCGAGCCGGATTTGCATATTCTGGCCGGTCAAGTTGGTTTTGTAACCGCAGGTGTCATTTCCAAATTGAGTATCATTGTCGTTGTATCTATAGGTATTGCCCTGATGCATTCTTTAGGTTTAATCAGAATTGCCTATAATATCCCTTTATATAAGTTATTGACCGTTCTTTATGGCATTATTTTTGTTTTATCCCTTTTTACTTCCCATGAGTTTTTAGCCATCTCCTTTGACGCTTCCGGGGCTACCACCGGGGCCTTAACCGTGCCCTTTATCTTAGCTTTGGCTTTTGGAGTTTCCACCTTAAAAAAGGATAGTAAAGCTTCTGAAAAAGATAGCTTCGGTTTAGTCGCCATAACCTCTACTGGTGCCATCATCGCCGTGATGATCATGAACATTTTCTTTAAAACAGAAGAACTCTCAGGCAGCCTTGAATACAATATTTCTGAATCAACCTCTATCCTCTACCCTTTTATGCAAAAGATACCTGTGATCGCCCAAGAAATCGCCTTGGCTTTGCTGCCTATTTTTATTTTGTTCCTTATCTTCCAAAAGCTTTCTTTTCATCTCAATGCAAAAAGCCTTAGCAAAATCCTTAAAGGGATCTTTTATGCCTTTCTAGGACTGGTCATTTTTTTAGACGGTGTCAATGCCGGTTTTATGGACGTGGGCAGTGTGGTCGGATACAGATTGGCCTCCTTAGAAAATAGTTTTTATGTGATCATGGTCGGATTTATTTTGGGACTAGTCACCATCCTAGCAGAACCGGCCGTTCATGTCTTAACCCATCAAATTGAAGATGTCACCAGCGGCTATGTGAAAACCAAGGTAGTTTTATTTGCTTTATCTGTCGGAGTAGGTTTTGCCGTAGCTCTATCCATGATCAGAATCATTGTACCCAGTGTGCAACTATGGCATTACCTCCTCCCAGGATACCTGCTCGCAATTATCATGACCTATTTTACCCCCAAATTATTTGTCGGGATTGCCTTTGATTCCGGGGGAGTAGCCTCCGGCCCTATGACAGCGACTTTCATCCTGGCGTTTGCCCAAGGTGCAGCAGAGGCAATCGAGGGAGCTGATGTTTTAAGAGAGGGATTTGGTGTGATTTCCATGGTTGCTTTAACGCCGTTAATCGCTTTACAAATATTGGGTCTGATTTTTAAAGTAAAGTCCGGCAAGGGAGGTTTGGAAAATGATGATCGACAACTTGGAGCATAAAGAAATTGAATTAATTTATGTTATTGTGAATTTCGGCATTGGCAGTAAGGTCTTAAAAATTGCTAAGAAAAATGGTATTACAGGAGGAACCATTCTTTTAGGCAAAGGCACTGTGAAAAACCGAATCTTAGAATTTTTGGACTTAAATGATATCCGCAAAGAAGTTGTGATGATGATCGCAGAAAAATCTATTAGTGCTCAAACATTGGAAAAGCTAAATAAAGAGTTTCATTTCAGTAAACCCAACCACGGGATCGCTTTTACCTTGCCTGTAGCCGCGATTCTCAGCAGCAAACCATGCAGTTTTTCGGATGATATAAATGAAGACAAAGGTGGTGCAAATACCATGTATAAAGCAATTTTTGTTGTTGTGGATAAGGGGATGGCGGAAGAAGTCATCGAAGCGGCACAGAAAGCAGGATCCCGCGGCGGAACCATCATGAATGCCCGCGGCTCCGGAATTCACGAAACCCACACCTTATTTGCCATGCCCATTGAACCGGAAAAAGAAATTGTCCTAATCCTTGCAGAAAACAAGCTAACGGAAGATATTGTTACCTCCATTAATCAAAACTTGCATATTGATCAACCAGGTAAAGGGATCCTCTTCATTTTGGATGTAAATAAAACCTACGGCTTATATTAACTTTTCCCATATTTTAAAAGCCCCCCAAAGAGAATTTTCCTCTTATGGAGGGCTTTTAAAATTGATAAAATTAACTTTTAGACTGTTGGATTTTTTCCGCCAATTCATTTAAATAGGTCCATCTTTCTATTTTGGCCTCTAACTCGCCTTCTAGAACCTCCGCTTGTTTAAGTAACTCTTGGAGTAATAGATAATCTCCTCCCGCTTCGTTGATCTTATGATGAAGCTTATTCAGGGAATCTTCGAGGACTTCAATTTCATCATCAATAGTTTCATATTCTTTCTGTTCCTTAAAGGTGAATTTTAAAGTCTGCTTGACCTTGGGATCATGTCTGTTTGTTTGTTCTTTTAACTCCTTTTTCTCTTTCTGTTCTTTTAAATTATCCTCCGGGACATTTATAATATAATTATAGTATTCCGAGTAATTGCCCACATAAGAAAGAATCGCTCCCCCAGCTTGAAAGGCGAAAATTTTTTCTACTACTCGATCCAAAAAATATCGGTCATGGGAGACGGTTATGACCACCCCGGGGAAATCATCCAGGTAATCTTCCAAAATCGTCAGGGTAGCAATATCTAAATCATTGGTGGGCTCATCTAAAAGGAGCACATTGGGCGCCTCCATAAGAATGCGTAACAAATGAAGCCTTCTTTTTTCTCCTCCGGACAACTTGGCAATGGGTGTCCATTGTACCTGTGGGGGAAAAAGGAAGCGTTCCAGCATTTGCGAAGCACTGATGGTACCTCCACTCTCCGTGGTGATCATTTCTGCCCCTTCTTTAATATAATCTATGACCTTTTGATTAGGATCCATCTCCTGATTTTCCTGTGTGAAGAACCCAATTTTTACCGTTGCGCCTGTTTCCACTCGACCTTGATCAGGCGGGATTTTTCCAGCAATGATGTTTAAGAGGGTGGACTTTCCAATACCATTAGGCCCGATAATCCCAACACGGTCCCTACGGGTAAAGATATAGTTAAAGTCTCGAATCAGGGTTTTTCCATTAAAGCTCTTTGTCAGATGCTCGATTAGAAAAACTTTTTTCCCTAAACGAGTTGCACCTGCCTGTATTTGCAATTTTTCGTTTTTCTGTTCACCCATTTCACCTGTAAGCTTCTCAAAGCGTTCGATGCGAGCCTTTTGCTTTGTTGTTCGCGCTTTTGCACCTTTAAGCATCCAGGCCAGTTCCTTACGATATAGATTTTTTTTCGCTCTCCGGGTTGCCATCTCCAAATCTTCCCGTTCTGCTTTTTTATCTAAAAATAAACTATAATTTCCCATATAGCTGTAGAGACGGCCCTGATCAAGTTCAATGATCCGATTAGCCACCCGATCCAGAAAATAACGATCATGGGTGACCATGAGCAGAGCACCTTTCCGTTTGTTCAAATATTCCTCCAGCCAATCTACTCCTTGGCTGTCCAGATGATTCGTGGGCTCATCCAAAATCAATAAATCCGCCGGTTGAATTAAAGCAGCAGCCAAAGCAATTCTCTTTCTTTGTCCACCTGAAAGGGATTTCATCTGAGCGGAAAAATCCTCAATGCCTAACTTATTCAGGATATTCTTGGCTTCGCTTTCCATATCCCACGCATGCATCTGATCCATCTGTTGACTAAGGGTCACCAGCTTTTGTTCATAGTCTCTGCCCCCTTGAAGATTCACCTTTTCCAGAATGCTTTCATAATCTCGAATCAATTGCATCACCGCAGCGTCTCCTTGAAAAATCTGTTGGAGCACGGTAGCTTCCTCCTGAAAAGAGGGGTTTTGAGGTAAATACTCCACGACCATACGATGGCTTTTAATCATCTTGCCTTGATCCGGTGTTTCCTTCCCGGCAATAACTTTTAAGAAAGTAGACTTCCCAGTGCCATTGACTCCGATTAATCCGATCTTTTCCTGACTTTCGATAACAAAAGTGGGAATATCAAATAAGACACGTTCCCCATAACCTTTCACTATATTTTCCATAGTTAATAAATTCATATCACTGCTCCAGCCATTTATTATTTTCGCGCAAGTTCTAACGTAGTAGTGGTTTTCTTATCCAATTCGGAAAGTGTACATGCACATTTAATCCTTTCATTGATTAGGAATTATTAAATTTTTTGCTTATTATATCACAACATTGATGTTTGAGTGTTGACCCGATTAATAAAATTCAAGGTTTTACATACGGTTAGGGCATGGTAGAATATAATCATCACGACCGAGTGCGCCAGTAGAAGCAAATATAATGAAAAAAGGAGGAAAGTGTCATGTGGAAAGAATTTAAAGAATTTGCCATGAAAGGGAGCGTTATCGATTTAGCGATCGGTGTCATCATTGGGGGAGCCTTTGGTACAATTGTCTCCTCTTTGGTTGAAGACATTATCATGCCTTTAGTGGGTATGGTCCTAGGTAATGTTGACTTCTCCAATTTATTTATCATTTTGGGGGATGGGGAATTCACTACCATTCAGGCAGCCAAGGAAGCCGGTGTGGCTACCTTAAATTATGGTCTTTTTATTAATAATATTATCAACTTTCTAATTATTGCTTTCTCCATTTTCATTGTCATTCGGCAAATCAACCAAATTAAGAGAAAGGAAGAGGCTCCGGCAGAAATTACCACAAAACAATGTCCTTTTTGCCTTAGTGAAATCCCGCTAAAGGCATCTAGATGTCCCCATTGTACCTCGGTTGTAGATTAAACTTGTAAATGTCCCATTCCAATACCCTGATCACAATTAACCTGGCGCCCTGGGCGTAGCCCATGATCTTGCCCCTAGTGTGCAGTGATTAATAAAAAAGTCCCCTTGTCCGGGACTTTTTTGTTTGCTGCTTACTTATTTTAGATTGATTTAAGAAATTCTATTAAATCATTTTTCTCTTGTGTAGATAGTTTTAATGCAAATAAAGTGTCGTAGTGGTTGACTACCTCCAGTAAAGTGGCAAAACGCCCATCATGATAAAAACCGCCTTTTAGATGGGTCCATAAGCCGGCTAATGGTGCCGTGCGATACCGATCCGTTGGCGATCGTTCAGCCTGAAAAGAGTCAATCCCCATTTCTTCGGGGGTATGCATGGACCAACCAGGTTCATTATATAGTGGCGGTACATGACAACGACTGCAAGTGGCTTTTCCATTAAATAATTCTTCCCCCCTATGCGCCGCTTCCTGATTGAAGCTGCCTTCAGGAGGCTTAGGGGCCGCTAAAGCTAACTGATAAAGATGCAAATTTGCTAGCTTAGATGTCACTAAATCAGGTGTCTTCCTAATGTTCCAGTCTCCATTATTGACAGCAACGGGAAATTTATCCGGATTATTCAATCTAGGATCATAAAAGGTGCCCTTGCCTCCCATTTGGGTAATCGCCACATATGCGTTCCAATAAGGCACAGAGCCCCACCCGGTCCAGGTGTGGAGATTAAGCCCTGCCAGGCCAAAGGCGGGCGGCAATAGAGTTGCTCCGGTTTTTCCATCCGGCCGAAAGCCTTTTCCATCTACGGACAATTGGGCATCATATTTGCCCGGCCCCCAAGCGGCTAAAACCTTTTCTACCGTGGGCACATCAACTCCCAGTCGATCGGCAATAGCTTGCAGATTAGGCGAAAGGTCAATTATGGCTCCTACGTTCAGATCTCGATTAGGCCACCCATCTAATCTGGCTCCAATGCCCGGAGCCAAAGAATCATCTACTGTAGAATGGCATAAAGCACATTGCGTACCCAGGGATATTAGCTGACCTTGCTGATCAAAGAAGCCTGTAAGGCCCACAACGGCATTATTCTTTAACAGAACCAGGGTACTGGCGGGATCATCCAGGTCAACCTTTCCCTCTTTTAGTGCTTGGGCCAAATCTGGAGGCAGAGCCTCAGCATCCACCTTTAAACCTACGGACAAGGCTGTCTTAGGACTTACCCCAGCGCCTACCCCACCAAGCTTTTCTCCTAAAATTGATTGATGCAACTTTAAGGTAGCTCCCCAAAATTCTTCATCGCCAAAGGTGTCGAAACGGAATATTCTTTGACCTTCCTGGATTTTCGCTTCCATGTCCTTTCCCAATTCCGATGAGGGTTGCGCTTTTTGAGGAGTCGAAAAATTAAACCATGTTTTCCACGGTGCTAAAGCCGTGCTGGTTTCCGGCAGAAAAAAACCCGTAAACATACCAAGCATGACGATAAACACGAAAACCCCTACTAGAGATTTAATGCTGAATTTCATCGTATTCCTCCTATTATCATTTTTCCAAACTAAAGATATTCTTGCCAATAATATGAGGAATATGTCATCCCGGTTAGCAATGTAGGTATTTTTCGTTACATCATTTCTTTCAACCGGGGCAGATGATATTCAATCAGCTCCTCATCTTGGGCCGCCATTCTTTTCACGGCTTTTAGCAGTCCCGGATGAAAGACAGGTTCACAAAGAGCAGCCTCTATCATGATAGGGGCAAATTCCTTAAATAGAGCCGGCTGGGCGGCAATGATTGCCCCAATAATTTCCGGAGCCGACCAGTCAATATTGCCGCTTTCCTCATTCATACCCCATAAATGCCGACGCATAATCTCTCGAAAGTATTCCGGCTGATCAGCTGCCCTTTGCTCAGCCAAAAAGCCAAAAAAATCAATTGCCTGCCGACGAAAAACTTCATCCCGATGCTGGGATGCCATGGTAACATATTTACGCACCACATTCGGTTTCTCATCGAATAATTCCAGCAATTGATCAAAAGCCCTCTTTGCCAGCAACCGATAAATTGCTTCTTTCTGCGTCATTTTAACCCTCCTTAAAACAAGTTCTTTCGCAACCGACCCTTATTCATCAACCTATTTGCATATAATATTTTGCTCCTCTAGGCCATTTTATCAAATATTATAGAAGAGGGACGAAAAAAAGAAAAAAAGTTTGTAGTTTTTATTACAGTTGCTTAAAATATGAGTATAATAGATTAAAAGTTTCTTAAAGTTTCGTGCCAGATAGCGTAGCAAAAAGAAATCAATAATTGAACTAGAAAGGGGTATACTATGTCAACTTTTATGGTGGCTTCTCATGCTGCAAATAAGGGAGCCACACCTGACCCAATTTTTGCCGTTGTTAAAGCTGCAAACGAAGCAACACAACAGGTAGGAAGGGAGAAGGTTGTTAATGCTTCCATCGGCGCCATATATGACGATCAAGAACAATTTGCAACTTTTAAAACTGTAGAAAATTATTTAAAACAAATTAAACCGGAGGAATTAATGAATTATGCTCCGATCGCCGGTATCCCTGAATTTTTACAGGCGGCCATTGATATTACTTTTCAAGGTAACATGCCTGAAGGCACTTTCGCTCGAGCGGTAGCTACCCCTGGAGGAACGGGAGCCTTACGTCATGTCTTCTATAACTATTTGGAACCTGGTCAAAAGGTCTTGATTCCCGACTGGCATTGGGGAAATTACAGAAACATCGCATCAGAACATGGAAGAAATTTCGATACCTATTCGCTATTTGATGAAAACAACCATTTGAATGTTTCCAGTATCCGGGAAAAGGTCAAAGCAACGTTGCAAGAACAAGATAATTTGGTCCTGCTGTTTAATTCCCCCGGTCATAATCCCACCGGCTATAGTTTAACGGAAGCAGATTGGATGCAAGTGATAGATTTATTGAAGGAATGTGCTGAGGATAAAAGTAAAAAGATCGTCTTGCTATTAGATATCGCCTATATTGATTATGCAGGCCCGGCTGAGAAAACAAGGAAATTTTTCCGTTTGTTCCACCACCTGCCTCAAAATCTTTTGGTGACCATTGCGTACAGCATGTCTAAATCATTTTTAGTTTATGGGTTGCGTTCCGGGGCATTGATTGGCCTTAGTTCCTCGGAAGCAGTAGTGAACGAACTAGCTCAAGTCAACACCGGTTCCAATCGGGGTGTCTGGTCTAACGGCACCCGATGTGCCCAAAGACTGCTGGCAGATGTCATGACCCAGCCGGATCTAAAAGCCGCCATTGACGCAGAAAGAGATGCTTTCCAGGAATTATTGGCTAATAGAGCGGCAATCTTTATTAAGGAAGCTCAAGAGGTAGGATTAGAAACCTTTCCCTACCACAGCGGTTTCTTTATTACACTTCCGGCGGCTAACCCTACAGAGAGCCTGAAAAAATTAACTAATGATTATATTTTTGCTACCGGCACCGGCCAGGGAATTCGCATTGCTATTTGCGCCACACCAACACATAAAATTCCCGGGATTGCAAAAAAGTTCAAGCTGGCTCTTTGATGCACGTTTAAATGTCTTGCGCCACGTTATCAGATGAAAAATATATGTTGGCTGCCTAAAGTTCATAAAAGGAGAATAAATGCAATGACCTGGAACAGAGTATATAATTTTTCTGCGGGGCCTTCAATGCTTCCGGAATCTGTATTAGAAAAAGCCGCATCTGAAATGCTAAATTATCAAGGGAGCGGCATGTCTGTAATGGAAATGAGCCACCGCTCCAAAACCTATCTCTCCATAATTGAAAAGGCGGAGGAAGGATTACGTAGGCTGATGCATATTCCCGATAATTATTCCGTCTTGTTTTTGCAAGGAGGAGCTTCTCAGCAATTTGCCATGATTCCCATGAATATCATGACGCGGAATAAGAAAGCAGATTTTATCCATACCGGCACTTGGTCGAAAAAAGCCATGGCGGAAGCAAAGTTATTGGGGGAAGTCCATGTGGCCGCCTCTTCGGGGGATCAGAATTTTACTTATATTCCCGAAGATTACGTATTATCTCCCGATGCGGATTACGTTCATATTACCACCAACAATACTATCGAGGGTACCGTCTTTAAGCAATTTCCCGATACCGGTGAAATTCCTTTAATTGCCGATATGTCCAGCAATATCCTCTCGGAGGAAATTGATGTGACTCGATTTGGCCTCATCTATGCGGGAGCTCAAAAAAATATTGGTCCTGCCGGAGTCACCGTGGTGATCATACGCAATGATCTTATCGGGTATCATCAAGAAGATACCCCCATCATCCTGCGTTATGAAACTCATTTTGAAAATAAGTCCATGTATAATACCCCACCCTGCTATAGCATTTATATGGCCGGACTGGTCTTTGACTGGTTAGAGCAATTAGGGGGGGTAAAAGCAATAGAAGCCATTAACCGGGATAAGGCAAAGCTTGTTTATGATTTTCTGGATCAATCAGAGCTTTTTACCTCTCCCGTTATGCCCGAATTTCGTTCTTTGATGAATATCCCCTTTGCCACACCTAGTGACGCACTAAATGAGCAATTCATCAGTGAGGCCGCCCGGCAAGGTTTAGTCACTCTGAAAGGACACCGTTTGGTAGGTGGCATGAGAGCCAGTATTTATAATGCTATGCCCATAGAAGGGGTACGGAAATTAGTCGATTTTATGAAAGATTTTGAAATGAAAAATAGATTATAAAGATCATAATTCAAAAGGCCGAAGGGGTTTTAGACGTTAAGCCCCTTTGGCCTTTTCTGCCATTAGCATTAATATGGCATTGGGCATGGTAATCAATGGACTTGATAACTTTTTTGTGCTATGCTGAAAAAAATTAAGCCGAACAGGAGAAAACATGGCAGAAACATTCGAAACTTTAGGATTAAATCCCCCCCTGATTGAAGGATTAAGGAAAGCTGGAATTACCAAGCCCACAGAGATTCAACAAACGGCGATTCCCTATGCTCTAAAAAATCAGGATATCATTGGCCAGTCCCATACAGGAAGTGGGAAAACACTGGCCTATTTGCTACCTCTGTTTCAAAAAATTGATCCGAACAAAAGAGAAATGCAGGCTATTATTTTGGCGCCCACCTATGAGCTGGTGATGCAGATCGATAAGGAAATTAAAGCCCTAGGGGAAAATTCCGGGGTACCGGTCACTTCTATTGCTCTCATTGGCAACGTTAACATTACGCGACAAATTGAAAAGCTACGGGATAAACCTCATATCATCGTCGGTTCCACAGGCAGAATATTAGAATTGATTAAAAAGAGAAAGATTAACGTTGCTACCATCAAAACCATTGTTATTGATGAGGGAGATCGTTTACTTGATGATGATAATTTAGCCTCGGTCAAAGGACTCGTCAAGAGCACCATGCGAGATCGCCAATTAATGGTCTTTTCCGCCAATATTGATGCAAAAGCACGTGATGCCGCCCGGGAGTTAATGAAAGAGCCCCAAGTCATTACCATCAATCAGCAACAATTAATCAATCCGCAGATTACACATTGGTATTTTACCGCGGAGCGCAGAGATAAGCTGGAATTATTAAGAAAACTGGTAGCAGCCATCCAACCGGCCAAGGCCATTATCTTTTTAAACCGCAATGAAGACGTGCAGGTCACCACGACCAAGCTGCAGTTTCACAATTATAAAGCATATGGCCTTTTTGGCAAGGCGGACAAGGAAGAACGGAAATTAGCTTTAGAGGGCTTTCGCAAAGGAGATATCCAACTCCTGGTAGCTTCGGATATTGCCGCCCGTGGGTTGGATATTCAAGGCCTAACTCATATTTTTAATTTTGATTTACCTCTGGATACAAAAGAGTATTTGAACCGAGTGGGAAGAACCGGACGGAGTGGAAAAGCCGGCATGGCTTTGTCCATTGTCACCGAAAAAGAACGCTATCTGCTGAAGAAACTAGAAAGAAAATATAGGATTACCATTGAAGAAAAGACACTATCCAAGGGGTTCATTAGAGATAAACCCTAAACTAAATCTCCATCAAAAGGAACCCACTATTCCTGGGAATATCGGCAGACGATATTCAAAAAATAATCACAAAAGAACAAAAGCCACATAGTAAATCCAATTTGCCTTATTTCGTTGTCGAAGGAGGATTTTTTATGAGTATTGATATATTCGACACCTTTTGGGCAATTTTCAACCTAGTTGTTGCATTAGGAATATTTCTGGTACCTGTCTTAGCAATAATATTTTTTGTCCAAAAAATGAAAAAAATTAATAACCGTCTGGATCGTATCGATGAAAAACTAGAAACTTTGGAAAATAAAGTCCGTGATTAAATTAATTATCCTCTAAGGAAAATCCTCCCACGTTTTGCTGAGCACCCGAAAAGGTAAACCGTCTACATACATAAAATGATGACCCAAAGCTTGCGCCTCCTCCGGGTTGTGAGTGATGATCAGGGCAGTTTTCCCCTGGAGCTCTTCTTTCAAGAGGGTAAGAATCTGTCCTGCAGTTCTAGGATCCAACCCCTGTAAGGGTTCGTCAAAAAAATAATAATCCCCGCCAAAAGCCAAAGCTCGGGCAATGACCAATCTCCTTTGCATCCCACCGCTTAATTCCCCGGGGCGTCTTTGAGCATCTTCTTTAAGTCCAACCTTTTCCAGATAAGCGCGCGCCCTTTCTTTTTTGACCCCTAAAAAGGTAATATTTTCTTCCCCGTTCAGCGACGCCAGAAGTCTGTTTTCCTGAAAAATAAATGTCTTTCTCCGATTCTCAAAACCAGTAATTGTACCTCGATCCGGTTTAAGCAAACCGGCAGCCAAATGAAGAAGCGTCGTTTTCCCGCATCCGGAAGGTCCCAAAATACAGGTGGTTTGTTGGTCAGGAAAGCTCAGATCCAGCTGATTCAGGACCATTTTTTCCCCAAATGATTTGCTTACACCGCGAAAACAAATCATAACCCTGCCCCTCCTTTATGGGAACTAATGAAGCTGATCAAAATTTTTTCCAAAATGACACTTAATAAAATCACAACCCCGGTCCAGGCAAAAAGTTCCGGCGTATCCAGATAAATTTTCGCATCATAAAGAGCACCTCCAATGGAGTTAGGAGGGTTGCAGATGACTTCAGCGGCAATCCCCGCCTTCCAGGCCATACCCATGCTGGCGGTAATTGCAGCAACAAAAAAAGGCTGCACAGAAGGGAGATAGAGTTTGAAGAAAAGATTTTTTCGTGTTACCTGAAAGGCATGAGCCATCTCCAACAGTTTCTCGTCCGTCTCTGCAATACCGGTGAAAACATTACTCCATACCACAGGCAGAACAATTAAAAAGGCAGTAAATACAGAAATATGCCCCGTGGCAAGCCATACTAAGGCCAAAATGATAAATGAGGCCACCGGGGTGGCTTTAATCACACCCATTAAAGGGGTAAAGAAAGCTTTGCACCAGGAAGAGACAGTGGTAAGAACAGCTAAAAAACACCCTAAAACAAGTCCCAATAAAAAACCCAAGATGATACGCATCATGGAAGATATGACCGACTGCCAAAAAAGGGGATCTCTCGTTAATACACCCAAGGTTTTTAGTACCTGCCAGGGACCGGGCAGGAGGATTTCATAACCGATGAAGACAGATAAGGCTTGCCAAATGACAAGCCAAATCAAACCGATGATCGTATATTGTAGCGGTTTTTTCATAAAGCTTCTCCTTCCCTGTTACGGCATCAGATAAAAATTGTCATCTGGAATCTGACCGCCAATACTTTTGGGATTAGCCGCAAAAAGAATTTGGTAGAAATTGTTCAGAGATGTTTTCATCTCCTCCCCGGTAGCAAAAACAATATGGGCATTGGGGATTGCCTTTAAGGCGATATTCATGGGCATGATATCGTACTTTTCAATGAGCCGGGCGCTTTCCTCTATGTTCTCATTGGTAAAGGACACCGACTGCTCATATTCTTTGAGAAAATTGGCAATGGCTTCCGGATGATTTTCAGCAAAATCCTTCCGCACAGCGATCGCACCCATTGATAAAAGACCTGCTCCCGTTTGATTCCACTCCTCTGTTAAATCCGCGACAATGCGAAAAGAATCTTCTGCACTTAAAAGGGAGGTAACAAAAGGCTCCGGCAGGACAGCATAATCATATTTTCCTGTTTTAGTCAAAGTTACCGCCTCGGAATGCTCCGTCACGTAGTCCACAGTGAGATTTTTCCCCGGAGTCAGTCCATTTTGCTCCAGCACATAGGAAAGAACGTATTCTGCCGTGGTACCCTGACCGGCACTTACTAAGGTTTTCCCCTCCAACTGGGAAAGGTCCGTTACTTCATTACCCTTTTCCACAATGTATAAAACACCTAAGGTGTTTACGACCAGAACCTGTATCTCTCCTGAGGTTTTTTGATATAAAAGAGCAGCCATATTGGTAGGGATTCCTGCCATATCCAGTTCTCCGGTAACCAGCTTGGATGTGACCGCGTCAGGCGCACCTTCTATGGTAAAAGTATATTCGTTGGACGTTTGCCCCTGTTCCATTTGTTCCATCAGCCAAGCCATTCCCATGCCGGTGGGACCTTTCAAAACTGCGATACGCACCGGTGTTTTTGCATCAGATCCTGCATTCGATTCTTCCGGCGCTGAAGATTGTCCACATCCGAATATAAGAACCATACCCAAGGATAAACAAAGCACGAAACAAATGATTTTTATTGGCTTCCTCATATTTTCTCCTCCTCTGCTCTCATTTTTAACATTAAACTTTTACTGCTCATTCTTGTGCATTTCCCTGATGAAGAAAATCAAGATTTCCCTATTTACCAGTATATGCTAGTTTTCTGCAGATTTCAAGCCACTAGGCCTCATCATCTGCTATAATGAGAAGTAAGAAGTGTCAAAATTTAAGGAACCCTGAATCTGGAAGAAAGGACTGTGACCCGTGCCCCCTGTTATTTTTCTTGTCGATATGAATGCCTTTTTTATCAGTTGTGAAATGACTAGACATCCGGGGCTTAGAGGAAAACCGGCTGCCGTAGCCGGAAATCCTCAAAAACGTACCGGCATCATCCTAGCTGCAAATTATCAAGCTCGTGCTCAAGGCGTAAAAACCGCCATGGTACTCCATGAAGCATTAAGACTTTGCCCGGGTATGCTTTTGGTGCCCCCCGATCATGATTTCTATGAGGAAAAGTCTCAGCAAGTAATGGACCTGCTCGCTCAATACTCACCTCTGATCGAGCAAAACAGTATCGATGAAGCCTGGTTGGACATGACAGGAACAGAAAGCTTGTTTGGCAGTCCGGAGGATGCTGCACAAAAAATTTTATTAGAGATTAAAGACCGACTGGGATTGTGGTGCTCCATAGGAATTGCGCCAAACAAGTTTCTGGCTAAAATGGCTTCAGAAATGAAAAAACCTCTTGGTATTACTACCTTATGGCCAGATGAAATTGCCCGCAAGCTTTGGCCCCTACCGGTGCGTTCCATGTACGGAGTGGGGAAAAAAACAGCTGAAAAATTAAATCATATGGGGATTCAAACTATTGGTGATCTGGCTAAAGTTGATCGAGATCTTTTGGTAAAAAACTTGGGCAAGGGTAGGACGGGAGCACCACCAATACCCCAGGGTGTGGATTTTTCCCCGTTAACACCTCGGTCTGCGGGAGATATGAAATCCATTGGTCGCTCGAAAACTTTGCCCCAAGACCTCTGGGACCTGGATCAAGCCAAGATTATCCTCTTGGAACTCACCGAGAGAGTAGGTATCACCGCACGAAAATATCACAAAAAGGGGAATACAGTCCAAATCACCCTAAAATATAGTGACTTTAAAATCGTCACCAGACAAATGACAATCCCCCACACCAATGCAACTATAGAAATCTACCATGCCGGTTGTACTCTTTTAGAAGAAAACTGGCAGCGCCAAAAGCCCATTCGTCTCCTGGGTATCAGCATCAGCGGATTTGATCCGGAAGAGAGTCCGGAACAACTGTCCCTTTTTGATTTAGTCCCTATGCCCCTCACCGATAAGCACAATGAGCGCATTGATCAGGTTATGGATAAAATTCGCGCGAAACATGGCATGGAAAAAATCCACCGTGGGACCTTGCACTTCTTACATCTTAAGTCCGAGGAGAACGACAAGACTCCTGACCGATAAGGGCTGCCCCAATTGCTCCTGCAATTTGACAATACTCAGGCACGATTATTTTAGTGCCTAATTCTTTTTCCAAGCTTCGGCATACGCCCTGATTTAAGGCTACTCCTCCTGTAAAGACGACCTTTTCATAGGATCCCATCTTTTTCACCATAGCTGCTACCCTGCGGGCAAGAGCTTGATGCAGTCCGGAAACAATAGCATCTTTAGGCGTACCCTGAGCCAAAAGTCCGATCACTTCCGATTCGGCAAAGACTGTACACATATTGGTAATGGGAGCAGGTTTTACATCCTGGAATTTACCTAACTCATCCACATCCAAACCCAGCGCCACAGCCATCACGCCCAGAAAACGTCCTGTTCCGGCAGCACATTTATCATTCATCATAAAATCTAATACTTTTCCTTGGGAAGTAATTTTAATTACTTTGCTATCCTGACCGCCAATATCGATAATTGTATCACCCTCCGGTACCAAAAAAGCAGCTCCTCGGCCGTGGCAGGTAATTTCTGTGACCTCTTTATCGGCATAAGTAATCGCAATTCTTCCGTAACCGGTAGCCACGATATAGTCAATATCTGCCCGGGTTAAAGCTTGTCCCTGCAAAAGTTCCTCCAAAATTTCTTGAGCCGCATCCCGGGGGCTCCATCCGGTGGGTCGGATCAGGTAATGGAGCTGATCCTCATTTAAAAGAACAATTTTTGTGGAGGTAGAACCTACATCTATGCCAATTGTAATTGCCATTTTAATTTCTCCTTAAATATAGATTTCAATTATTATTCTACCATGAATTCAATCAAGAGAGATCATTTCAATGCCTTGATAATCATAGACTTATTTTATGCCGCATTGTTTTACATAGATAAACTTTATTGGTACTAAGGAATAACCACTTGTATAATTTAAGTAGTATAAGACTCTAGATCAAATATAATAATAAAGGAGGTTATTTTGTGGCTGATTATCGTAAAATGTGGACCGATTTAGGAATGGATTTAGAAAAACACGATTTACTCTGTGAAGCACTGCCGGATGCTTTTGGCGCTATATACCTGTCCCAGGAAAACCGCCCGGAGGGCATGGATTTTTTTGACTTTGTGGTTGCGGAAATCCATGGCGTACGGCCCTCCGAACTAGTGGAGCACCAAAAAAACGGAGGCAAGGTCTTCGGTACCTTCTGTGTTTACATGTGCCGGATAAGGAAGTGATCTTTGCTGCCGGAGGTATTGCTGGAGTTTATGCGGAGGAGTTCTCAATTCTGGGTTCGGCGAAAGGTGCTTCCGCTAATACATGTCCTTTAATTAAAGCGTCTGTAGGAGCACGTCTTGACGGCACCTGTCCTTTCAACTAAAATTGCCGATATGTACATAGGTGAAACTACCTGTGACGGCAAGAAAAAGGCATGGGAAATCTTAAACCAGGAGGTTCCCGTCTATGTCATGGATATTCCGCAAATGAAACGGGAAAAGGATATTCTCGCCTGGGAAGATGAGATCAAACTGCTGATAAAAAAAGTTGAGGAGTTTACGGGAAACAAAATCACCCCGGAAACTTTAGCAGATAAAATTAAAATGATCAACGAAAAACGAAAAGCCTTATCCCGCCTTTATAATGCGCGCAAAAGCTCTCCCGTCCCCATCAGTGGTAAGGATGCACTTTTGGTGACTCAAATCGCCTTTTATGACGATCCAATTCGTAATGCCACCCAGGTCAATCGGCTCTGTGATGAATTAGAACAAAGAATCGCAGCCGGAGAAGGAGTCTTCCCCGCTGATACCCCGCGCATTCTCATTACCGGCACTCCGATGGCAATTCCCAATTGGAAGCTCCATCATATTATCGAAACCAGTGGTGCTGTCGTTGTGGTGGAAGAACTGTGCACCGGAACCCGCTATTTTGAGAATCTGGTCGATGAAAGCGGAGAAACTATCGACGAACAAGTAAAAGCCCTTGCAGACCGCTATATGAAAACCAATTGTGCTTGTTTTACGCCAAACACCGGCCGGATCGATGATATCCTGCGCCTAGCGAAAGAATATCAGGTAGACGGTGTCATTGACTGCAACCTGCAGTTTTGCGGTTTATATTCCACTGAAAGTCACCTGGTGCAGCAGGTGTTAAAAGAAGCTGGAGTACCGTATATGCATCTGGAAACTGACTACAGTGAGCAGGATATGGAACAACTGCGCACCAGAGTCCAGGCTTTCCTTGAAATTTTAAAAAAATAGGGTTAAACTGTGACAAAAGAACTTTATAATTATTATGTGCTCTTCCCCAATCACCATGAGGGTCTGCGCCTTTATGGTATTTTAAAAGAAGCCGGAGTCAAAGGTTCCATCTCTCCGACACCCCGGGAGGCCAGCAGTTTTTGCGGTATGTCTCTATTGATCCCCCCGGAGAATGTAGACCGGGTAGAGCAACTGATTCAGGAACATAAGATTAACATTGAAGGTATTGTGAAACTGAAACCTAAGACCACGATTTGGCATAAATCTGGTGATGATTAAAGCAAGAATTTTAATCCTTTAAGACCGGAGGGCACAATGAAATCAACCGTTTATCTAGATAATGCAGCTACATCATGGCCGAAACCGGAGGTAGTTTATCAAACCATAGACAATTATAATCGCCATATCGGTGCTAATCCCGGTCGCGGAAGCAGTAGCCAGACATTAGCCGCGGGAGGTGTCCTTTTGGATACCCGGGAGATACTGGCTCAGCTCTTTCATATTACGGATATTTCCCGCATCGTTTTTACAAAAAATATTACGGAAGCTCTGAACATAGCGCTAAAAGGATATCTCAACCCTGGTGATCATATGATAACCAGTTCCATGGAGCATAATGCCGTGGCCCGACCTTTAAGCGTCTTAAAAAACATCGGTGTTGAGGTAACTATTGTGCCTTGTGCCTCGGATGGGAGTTTATATCCGCCGGATGTGGAAAAAGCCTGGCAAAATAACACCAAGATGGTCGCTCTCACCTCTGCGTCCAATGTAACCGGCACCATCATGCCCATTAAAGAGATAGGTTACATCTGCCGGGAAAGAGGAGGCCTATTTCTCCTTGATTCCGCCCAAGGAGCCGGCATTCTTCCCATCGATGTAGAGGAGCAAAAGATCGATATTTTGACCTTTACCGGACATAAGGGCCTCTACGGCCCGCAAGGAACGGGAGGGTTTTATCTTCGTCCCGGTTTGGAACTTCGCTCCTTGATCGAAGGAGGAACAGGTTCCTTATCTGAGGCGATCATCCAACCGGAGTTTCTGCCGGATAAATTCGAAAGCGGCACCCCTAATACACCTGGCATTGCCGGTTTAGCAGCCGGTGTTCGTTTTGTCTTGGATACCAGCTTAGAAGCTATCCGGCACCATGAGCTGCAACTGATGGCCCAGCTTACTGATGGCCTGAAAGATATTACCGGCGTCACCCTTTATGGACCTGAGGATAATCTTAGAAGAACATCTGTTCTTTCCCTAAATCTAAAAGGCTTGGAATGTGGTGAACTGAGCTTCGCCCTAGATGAGAGATTTGGCATCATCACCCGTTCCGGACTCCATTGTGCTCCCCTTGCTCATCAGACGATTGGTACATTGCAGCAGGGCACCTGTCGGGTGAGTCTCAGTTATTTTAATAGCCGGGAAGAAATCACCTTTTTTCTGGAAGCTATGAGGAAATTAAGTAGCGAACTATAAAAGTAAGGTCAATAAAAAAAGCGGTGTACACCGCTTTTTTTGACCTAAAAGTAAATCTCTCTTATTCAAACTTATAAAATGAGCATATTATATTGCATCCTTGGCTAATTGACGGGCCTGATGGGCGTAGTCCATGGCTTTACCCAAATTATTCATAGTATCCATGGGATTATGAAAACCGTAACCATTGGTTACCATCACGTAATCCAAATACCAAAACCCTTTACGCAGTGTCTCGTCAGCTTGTTGCAGTAATTCAGCATTGGCTCCGGGGGTGCCCCGGGCAATTTTAATTGCATCAATAGCTTGCACGATAGTATTTCCCGCCCGATCTTGAATTTCTTTCGTCTTTTGCTGGGTATCCTCAACTCGTGACTTTAACCAATCACTGCTTTCCCGGTGACAGACCATGCAGCTTTCCTCGATATTATTGAGGGGGCTGGTCCAATTATGGGAAACAACCTTGTTATTGCCCATCTTGCGATAAGGCATATGGCAGTCGGCACAGGCCAGCCCTGCCGTCTGATGAGTACTGCCCATGAAGGTTTCATATTCGGCATGACGTGCCTTGATCAAGGGAGTACCGGAATCGGGATGGCTCCATTCGACAAATCCATCCTCATCATAATAGGCAAGAATCTCATCAGCCTTGACCCCTTTATCCCAAGGGAAGGTAACCTTCTTGGTCTCCTCTTCAAAATAATAAGTCACATGACATTGGGCACAGACCAAACTGCGCATCTCTTCTTGACTTGCTTCTTTAATATCTTTTCCCTGGCGGGCAAAGGCTTCAATCAAAGCCGGCCGGGTAATGGTTAATTCCATAGTTTTAGGATCATGACAATCTAAACAGGCGATGGGATGCTCCAGCTGATCATTGATTTCCTCAAAACCCATCAGATAATACTCATCCCCATACTTGTCGATCATTTCCGGTATCTGAGAAGACTTACAGGTATTGCAGGCTGCCCCGCTCGAATATCTCTTGGGATGAATCTCTCGAATATCTTCCAAAGTGTAAACATGTCCTCGAGGTTCATTGAATTCTTCAGCAAAACCCAGCCCAGCATAAATCTTTTCCATGTAGGGTTTGGTCTCAAAATGGGAAGGTTTTTCTACATTTTCATGATTTTCCAAATAAGTTTGGTAAGTAAGAGGATAATATTGACCCCAGATTGCCGGATCTGCTTCCTTGGCTCCAATCTCCCCCACAATCTCCCTTTGCAGCTCCTTATTGTTAAAGAAAAAAGAAGATATCCCAAAAGTGATCAGTATTAAAAGAATCGCTCCGACAAAGATTATAAGACCCGAATATTTTCCTGATAAATATTTATTAGCCAAAAACACTTACCCCCTTTATCATTTCTTATGAGGAGTACTGCGGTGACAATCAAAACAGTATTTGCCGCCGCTTTCGCTGGTATCACCAATGTCCCCAAGAAAATCTCCATGACAACGCAGACAGTTATCTTGAATAATACCCTTAGCCATGGGAGACGCCTGGATATGATAAGGATCTTTATCGAGGACGACACCGATCAGATCTTTCGTTCCCGTATAGGCCTTATAGGTTGCACCGGGTACCAGGCTATGAGGAATATGGCAATTCCCGCAATTGGCCACCTCACGGTGGGCAGAATGCATGTATGTTTCCACTTGTTCATCCATAACGTGACAGGAACCACAAAACTCCGGTTCATCAAGTCCCAAAACGGGTAGCTTTGTCATCAAGATCAATCCAAAACCTACGACAAAAATTCCTAGAGTTATTCCTATTTTTTTCATTATCTCCTATGCCCTCCTTCTGATCAACAAAGTTCTTAATTATACCGTATAATTCTCTTTTGAATTCAACTTTCCTTCTTTTCTCCCTATAGATGTCAATATTTTCCTCTTTCTCCTACATAGTTCTGATATAATGTTAACAGCTAAGAGGTAAGACTTTAAATATAAGGAGAGATAAGATGATACTGTGTATTGCGGAAAAACCAAGCGTCGCACGGGAATTGGCCAAAGTGATCGCCCCTGCCGCCAGAAAAAACAGACGAGGGCTTTTGGGAAGGTAACGGTATCGTTTTTGCCCATGCCCGGGGCCATTTATGCGCTTTAAAACCCCTGCTCAAATAGATACCAAATATAAACGTTGGTCTTATGACCATCTTCCTCTCCTGCCTACGACGATACCTGTGACCATCCGGGAGGGTTGCAGCAAAGAATTCGCTTTGCTGAAGAAAATGCTAAAAGACAATAACAAATTTAACTATGTCGTGTGTGCTACAGATGCGGGGCGAGAGGGTCAGTATATTTTCGACCTGATCTATCAGCATGCTAAGAGCAAGCTCCCGGTAAAAAGACTTTGGCTGTCTGCTTTTACCGAAGAAAGCATCAAAAGGGCCTGGTCCAATATGAAGGACATAGATCAATATCAAGGATTAAGCTGTGCTGCGAAGCTTAGAAGCTATGCTGACTGGTATGTAGGAATGAATGCCTCTCCGGCAGTAAGTCTTGCGGCGGGACCTACGATTAATGTGGGACGGGTCATGACACCTACCCTAAAGCTAATTGTCGATCGCACCAAAGAAAACGAAAATTTTGTCCCGGAAACTTATTATCAGATTATCGCGGAATTCGACCGGCAATATCAGGGCACCCTTTTAATTGAGCATGGGGATGTTTTTTATACAACGAAAAACATCCAGGAAGCACAAAAAATTATAAGTCGGGTTAAAAATTCCCAGGGGAAAATTATTAAAATAAAAAGAGAACGGCAAAAAGAATCTCCCCCCAAACTCTTTAACCTGGGGGACCTGCAGGTGGCGGCATCCAAGGCACTGGGCTTTACTGCGCAAAAAACTCTGGATTTGGCTCAAAAGCTCTATGAAACACATAAATGTCTTTCTTATCCCCGAACCAATTCCCGGCATATTGATGAAACCATGGTGGGGGAACTGCCTCAACTGATCCGTGCCGTCAGTCACCTGGAGCAAGTCGCTTCCATTGCTCAAAATATTTTAGCTAAACCCCTGCCCCGACTGAACAAGAATTATGTGGACAGCACCAAGGTCACAGATCATCATTGTCTTCTGCCCACATCCTCACCGGCTAATTGGGGGAAATTGTCCCCTGATGAAAAAGCCCTCTTTTTATTGGTGGTGAAGCGTTTCCTGGCAATTTTCTTTCCCGCAGCGGAATATGACAAAAAAACAATTTTAACAGAAATCCTAGATGCACCGGAATGTATCTTTCGCACCACCGGACGTCAGATGGTGAAAACCGGTTGGAAAGTGGTTTACGGCGCTGGCCAACCTGATGAAAATGCTGAAGAGAAGAGCGCTGTTCTTCCCCCTTTGGCCGAAGGGGAAATCCGTCCTGTGACTAAGGCAGAGATGGAAGAAAAGCAAACGAAACCCCGGCCTCTCTATGATGACGGTACCATAATAAAGGCCATGCAAAATGTCTCCCAGGAATTAGAAGATGACCTCAAAAAACAGCTTAAAAGCCTAGAACTCGGTACAGAGGCTACCCGGGCAGCGATTATTGAAAAATTAATTAAAATCAAAATGATCGAACGGAAAGGCCGCGGCAAAATAAAAAACTTAGTGGCTACCCCCTTCGGTATCAATGCGATTAATGCGATTTGTGATGAAAGGCTGAAAAGCCCGATGCTCACTGCAGAATGGGAAATGAAATTAACAGAAATTGAGGCCGGTAAGCTAAGTGATACAGCCTTTATGACGGAGCTCAGCCAATATATTCATGAAATGATCGCAACCCTTAAAGCTACGCCGGTACGATTGATCAAAGACTCCGGCAAAAGTGCGACAAAGCAGACCGAAAAAACTTATGGCACCTGCCCTTTTTGCGGCCATCCTGTAGTAGGATCTCCTAAAGCCTTTGGTTGCTCCAATTGGAGAAACGGCTGCAAATTTACCATCTGGAAAAAAATTGCCGGAAAACAGATTCCGGAAGAAGCTGTTGAAAAGCTGATTGCAACCGGAAAAACAGAAAAAATGACTGGATTCACATCAAGGGCAGGAAAACCATTTTCTGCCGCTCTCGTGATCAAAGAAGATCGTACCATCGGCTTTGAGTTTTAAGTTAAGTGCCAAGGAACGATGGAGAAGTATCCTTTCCCAAACAGGAAAAAAGGGTGCTTGCCTCAAAGGACCAGCACCCTTTTAACACTCGATTACTATTTTTCTAGTTTTAGATATCTTACCAGAGCAACGCAAACTTCACCTTTTTTCATCTCTCTTTGAGGTTGAAATACCGTACCTTGCCCCTTCATAATGCCCAGTCCGTCCACAATGGCTATATAGCCCAGATATCCTTGAGAAATACTGGATTTATCCTGAAAGGGGATTTGATAGATACTTAACCGGGCAATTTTATCCCCAACAATTGTGCGGGTGATAAACTTTGCCACCTCTTCTCTGGTCAAGGATGCTTCGGGATTTATCTCCTCTTCGGTAATCAATTCTAATTGTTTCGCCTGTTGATAATAATTATCATACCAGTTTCCGGAGGGAGCATCAGAAATATAACTATATGAGGCTTTTACCAAAGCCTTGATCAATTCTGCCTGAGTCATCGGGGTATCAGGTTGGAAAAGACCGTTTTCGTAATGCAATAAACTCATTTGGTTTAGAATGTTAATCTCATTTTCCGCCCAATGGCCTTTGATATCCGTAATCTCCCCAGCTTTTCTGGCTTGGAGAGGTTCTCCGTTATAATCCAGCATTTGACCGGTGATGGCATCATAGCGATAACTGTCCAGAGGCGCCAACTTATAGACTAAACGCAGATTATTATCCTGATCCTTGGAATAAACAAGGTTCATAGGATTTTGTGCCATGTGTTCAGCAGTAAAGGTACCCTTATCTAGCACATTATCGACAGCCGGGAACTCCAGATCTAAAAAGCGCACCCGGAAACTGTTGATCTCACCTGTATAACTGTTGACTTGGGCATACACTAGATTTTGTGTAAAGGGAATCTCATTTACCAACCTTTCAAAATAGAAATAATAACTCGGTTGATTTTTTTCCCCTTCCGCTCCTAAAGGACGCATGTAATTTTCTGTTTGCAGTCGCAGATTTCCCACCACTTCAGGGTAGTTGGTCTTTAAATAATCCTGGACGATTTTTTCGGCATCGGCTTTTGTCTTTACTTTAAAAGATTTTTGATCTCCTTGATTGCTCCCATAAGGATATTGCTCCTCGTTCCTGTCAAAGGCCAATACTTTTCCTGTCTTGGCATCGATTTCTATACTAGCCCAGCCGTAGCGATCTTTAGCCTCCAGGCTCCATTGGAAAGACCAGATGCGCAACTCGGGAAAATCCCAATCCTTATTCAAAGTAGAATAATTCAGTTTATAATTTTCCGGAATTGTCAGCACTTTGGTGGCAATTTCAAAAGCACGTTCCCGAGAGATTAACCCTTTTAATTGATCTGCCTCTTGCTGTTCATAGGGTTCAAGGGAAGGAGTAGCCCCACTATTTTCTGCCATGCCCCCCATGCCCTTCCCATCATAATAAGGGCCATAATAGTAATTATCGGCAATAATTTCCCCCGTTAAGGCATCAATGGCTACCTGATAAGGGTTATTGATTTCATAAATTACCTTAATAGGTTTAGATCTGGGTTTAAAGTATTTTAATTCAAAGCCCTGCTTTTCCGTAAAGATTTTCCCCGCATCTAAGGAACTTAACTTGGCAGTTTGAGCAGGAATATCAATGCTTTCCCAATTCACATAAAAACTTCGTACATCCCCTGTCTGTCCGTTTACTTCCACACTGATGTTATTCAGCGGATATTCGATACCCTTGATGGTGCGCACAAAATTATAGTAGTGAAAAACTGGACCGCCGTAATAAGACCCCTCATTGGGTTTTAGAACAATCTCACCAGATTTGGAAGGTGCCACCTTTTTGATGAAATCAAGGGCGATCTTTTCTCCTTCCTGACGGGAAACTTTAGGGATGTTGCTGAATTTACCGGAATAATCATTGGGATGATAATAAGAAAATCCTGCTATTTCACCGGATGCGGCATTGACCCGCACATTCAGTTCCCCTCCTCCTCCTTGTTCCTTATACCAGCGTAAAGACCAAATGTTGTCATACTCATTTTGCTCAAAGGTAGAATCAAACTGATCCAGGTCTTGGGTTAATGGAAATAAATCCTTAGCAATTTTAATGGCCTGTTCAACGGTGAGCAATTGACCGTCGGTTTCGGAAGCAGCAAAAATATGTGCCGGAAAAATAAGGACAAACAACAACAAAACAATTAATATTGATCGAAATCTTTTCACGATGGTTCCCCCCCTTATTTATTTAATTATTATATTGACGGTAAAACCTTGATAAAAGTTTCCAGTCTTGATCTATTTATATGATTTTTAGTTCCCACCATGACATTTTAAAGTTTGATAATTTTATCTTGTAATACAAAAGCCGATCCCCGGGTAAATTAAGCTCTGTACCCTAGAATCAGCTTTTATATCGTTAGTCCCAATTGCACTCCTTAAATTGCTTCTTGCTGGCGCCGCATAAAGGACACCTGTAATTTTCCGGCAGATCCTCGAAGGAGCATCCCTTTTCAATTTTGTTTTTTTTACAGCCTCTTCCCGGGTCATAAATATATCCGCAATTGGGCATTTGACATTGCCATTGTTTTTGTTTCTGTGTACTCATTTTTATCCCTCCCATGAATATTTGTCCTTTTCTTGGCTTTATTTTCACATATTCTATGAAAATATGCAAATATGTATCTCTTTTTATTTTTTCTTTTAGTTAAATCGAGACTAATGGCAGGATATTTTTTCTTAAGAAAGAAATGATATGTAATATTTGTCTTTAGCAGGGAGGGGGTAAGATGTTAGGTCTGGCCTTAGAAGGAGGAGGAGCAAAAGGCGCCTTTCATATGGGGGCGGTCAAGGCATTTTTTGAAGAAGGGTATCAATTTTCCGGCATTACCGGAACTTCAATCGGAGCTTTAAATGGCGCAATCATCGCCCAGGGGGATTTTGAAACAGGTTATCAAATATGGGAAAATATCGATAATTCCCTTTTGTTCGGCCTGGAAAAGTCTTTTTTAGATAAAATCACCCAACGCCGGATTGATAAAGAAACTATTTTTTACCTGACCACCAAAATTAAAGAGTTTATCGGTAATAAAGGAATCGACACCAGTAAAATAAAAGGAGTCATCGAATGCATTATTGATGAAGAAAAATTAAGAAATTCCCCTATTGATTTTGGTCTGGTGACCGTTTCCCTTTCTGATATGAAGCCTTTGGAACTTTTTAAGGAAGATATCCCTCAAGGACAAATGATGGAATATCTTATGTCCAGTGCAAGTTTACCCGGTTTTAAAATGGAGCGTATAGAAGGTAAGTATTTTTTAGATGGTGCTTTTTATGATAATTGCCCTATTAATCTCTTAGCAGGAAAAGGATATAAAGAAATTATCGCGATCAGAACCTTTAGTTTCGGTATTACCCAGGATATTAAATATCCTGATGTGAAATTGACTACTGTTAAGCCTTCTGAGGATTTAGGCGGCATTCTTAATTTTGATAGTAGCTTGATTCAACGAAATTTACTCATGGGCTACTTTGATGCCCAACGGGTCATGAAAGGTTTAAAGGGAAAAAAATATTATATTCAACCTGTTGATGAAGACTTCTTCTTTCATGCTCTATATAAGATTCCGGATGAAGAAATTAAACACTTAGGTACATTGTTCGGTCTGAGAGAAGCACCTCCTAAACGTATGCTCTTTGAAAAAATGATCCCCTTTGTCGCTAGGAATTTAGGATTAAATTCCTCCGCTTCCTATCAGGATATCATCATCAGCCTTTTCGAAGAATTAGCGGAAAACGAGGAGGTAGAAAAATATAAAATTTATACTTTAGATCAATTTCTCACGGAGATCAGAAAAATCCCCCCCGATCGGGAAAACCAAAAAACACCCCGCTTTCCAACCCGAAAGCTGGCGAAAACCATGGCTGCTCAAACAATTCTAAATATTTTTCCCCAACTGCCTGTGAAATAGTATCCTTGCCTTAATGAACAAATATTTTTATATTAAAAAAAGTGGAGGAATCAACCATCATGATGAAATTTAAACATTATATCCAGTGCATTGATGCCCATACCGCCGGTGAACCTTTGAGAATTATTACCACCGGTCTGCCTCCCATTCATGGCAAGACGATTTTGGAGAAAAGACAATATATGTTAGAAAACTATGACCATTTACGCAAGCTGCTCATGTTTGAGCCTCGCGGCCATAGCGGTATGTATGGATGTATCCTGGTGGATCCAGTTACGAAAGACGGTGATTTAGGCGTTTTATTTACCCATAACGAGGGGCTAAGTTCCATGTGCGGCCATGGAATTATCGGTATTACCAAAGTTGCCTTAGAGACCGGCATGTTGCCAATCAAGGAAGGGGAAAATATTGTAAGGATTGATACCCCGGCAGGAAGGGTAACAGCCTTCGCCGATGTGAAAAATGAAGAGGTAGAAAGAGTCCGTTTCCAGAATGTACCCTGCTTTGTATATAAAGAAAATATCACCGTACCGGTAGATGGAGTTGGGGATGTCATTGCCGACGTAGCTTATTGCGGTGCCTTTTATGTTTATTTAGATGTTAATAAAGTTGGCTTAAGAGTCAGTCCGGAGTATACAGAAAAATTAGTTCAAGTAGGCATGGAAATTAAAAATAAGGTCATGTCATTTATGGAGTTTAATCATCCTACCTCCGACGTTAATTGGCTTTATGGTACGATACTTTTCGAAACCCCCGTACGGGAAGGAAATCGTGTGCTGACAAAGAATGTTTGTATCTTTGCCGAGGGGCAAGTGGATAGATCCCCAACCGGGACCGGCACCGGGGGAAGAGTAGCCTTACATTATCATAAGGGAGAATTACAAAAGGAGGACATTCTAGTTAATTACAGCATCATAAGCACTCCTTTTGAGGGGAAAATTGTGCAAGAAACAAGGGTGGGAGATTATGATGCAGTGATCACAGAAGTGTCGGGAACTGCCCAAATCACCGGCTTTAATCAACTGGTTCTTGATCCTAAGGACCCGCTGCCTGAAGGATTTAGAATTATCGGCAGTTAATTGGGTTGACAAAACTGAATCAAAAAAAGAGGAGGGTGATTATACTCTCCTCTTTCTTTCAATCCCTCAACTCTTTCCGATAAATCTCCTTATAGGTGAGCTGATTATTAATGCGCAGGGAATTCATTAGACTGATGGCCTCCACCTTCATACTCATTGGGGGTATCCTTTCACTAAAATCCCGGTGGTCAAAATTTTCGGGCACCACAATGCGCCGTCCCAGGGTAAGGTGGGGTCGATAAGGCCTGTTTTCCAAGCTCAAACCTTGGGAACTCAGCCTCCCATACAATTCCTGGTAGAGATTCGTCAGTTCAAGATTGGAATCTACCCCCACCCAATAGATATCGCCTCCCCGGCGTGGGAAGTGGCCAAAACCACCCATGGTGAGGCGAAAGGAAGCATTTTCTATCCGCTTCATAACCTCTTGAATCCTTGCCTCCTGATCTGTTTCGCCAATAAACACTACCGTCAGGTGCAAATTTTCCCTTCTGGTGAAATTCCCCTTTATGGCCGCTTTCCTTAATTGGGCAATACTATCGGTCAAGATATTTTTTATCGCTTCAGGAAATTGAATGGCAATAAATAACCTCATCGGACACCCTCTTTTCCTTAGATGTCTTTTAAAGCTGTTTCGAACACATTGCGAACAAGCTCCTTGCTGGGAACGCCTTCATGCACTTTAATATCATCAACAAAATAAGTCGGAACATAATAATAGTCATATTGCCGGGCAAGGTCTGCCTCAATATTTTCATCAACAACCTTGAGAGGAATATCACCATATGCAGGGTTTTCATTCTTTAATTCTTCCATCCATCTAAAAGCATTTTGGCAATGAGGGCAGGATTCTATCATAAACATAAGAATAGTTTTCATAATTATACCTCCTTCGAAATTACTATTGATTTTACCAAATTCTCTCGGCGAGATGCAACCAGGTTTCTTTGGTTAAAAAGCTCTCTTCTACTTGCTCCTCTAATTCTAAGAAACGTTGATAGGGTATGGTAAAAGATAGGATATTTTTATCAATAAATTTTCGAGCCGAGGGATCCGTGAGTCCGATAAAACACTTAGGGTTCTCAGTATCCCTTTGATCAAGTCCATAAAGGATCGACTGATGACAACCGGCGCCAAAATCCACTTTAACATTATCTTGGGTGGGTTTATCATAATTGGCCAGCCACATCAGTGCCGATAATTGATCCGCATTAGCAAGAAAAATAATCGTCTCCGGTGTTTCCCCTTCTTCTACTTTTTCTAAAGGTTTAAATACCAGATATTTCTTGGGGGCAGGAACAACAGGCAAACCCTGGACAAATTTTGCTGCTAGATCCGGATTTTTCTTATAAAATTCCCCCTCCTTGCCACCAACCCCACCGGTCGATAGGAAATACTCGATGAAACCTAATTCAAATTGTTTAAAGCCTAGACCAACCGCCCCACCGTTGCAACCGGTGGTTTTTTCATCGAATACGGCACTTTTTCCTTTGGTGGCAACGGCATTCAACATTGAGATTACGCAGCCCCACTTTCCTTCCTGGAATTCCAAGGCACCCGCCGGTTTTTGGTCGGCATACAATACGGCCACCGGATGGTTTTTAAGCCTTATTGCTGCAGCGATCTTACTGTTCATCTCGACACTCCTTTTTTCATCTTCTTCATAATTAGAAGCAAATTATTAACATACGACAAAACCTTTATTAGTTTATTATAAGCACAATAAAGATTGTTAGGCAATAGCACCGGCAATTCCTTTTACTTCATTAATTTACCGTAATTTATACGCGGAAAGTAATTATGCCTATCTGAACTCCATTTCCTTTTAGCGAAACGTCAACTTTCAGTTCCTGTATAGATAAAGATAGCATCCCTCAGAAAAGCGGCTAAACCTGGTTGTTCTCGATCATAATAAGCAGTGAATCTTTCATCATCTACATACATTTGAGCCAAACCGGCATGAGCTTCCTTGGTATACGTATGCCAGAAAAAACTCAGCCACTGCCGGTGCAGATCTGCCGCCTTTTGAGCTGCTTCCCCGGCCGGATCTCCAGTGGCAAAAGCTTCTTTCAAAGTTTCCATTACAGCAGCACCCAGCTTCTCCATTTCCTGATATTGTTTCGCACTCATGCTTTGCATCTTTTGATATGAGCGGTCCACAGTTTCATTTCCGTATTTGCGACGAATTTCCGCCCCGTACTTTTGCTCGTTTTCATCAATCATTTTTTGCTTGAATCCTGCAAATTTTTCTTGATCAGTCATTGTGATACCTCCTTCTACTAACGCGATTGATTTACCTACATTGGCGATTAATAAATCCAATCGGTCGCGTTCTTCCAAAAGTCTTAGCCAGTGTTCTTTCAAGGCTCTTACTCCATCAAAGTCAGGTGAAGTTAGAATCTCTTTTATTTTTGCCAAACTTACACCCAGTTCCCGGTAAAACAAGATTTGCTGCAACCGATCAACTTCTTTTTGTCCGTAAATCCGATATCCCGATGCATTGATTCTAGCCGGCTTCAGAATACCGATTTCATCATAATATCTAAGGGTTCTAGTGCTGACTCCGGATAAACCGGCCAATTTTTGAATTGTATATTCCACAGGCGTACCTCCTCCTAGAATCAATACACACCTTTACGTAACGTTAATGTCAACAGCTTTTAATTTTTCATACCCGAAAAAATTCATAATTTTACCCCCATAGGAAAAACTGTTATAATGAAAAGGGTGATGCCATTGTCTTCGGAAACAAGAAAAATAGAACAAGAGAAAAAAGTTATTGAAGTGATGATCCGTTTGTTTTGCACCAAAAACCATCATACGAAAAAAAATTTGTGCGTCGATTGTCAAAAGCTCCTGGATTATGCTCATCAGCGCTTGGATCGATGTCCCTTTGGTAATCAAAAATCCACCTGTACCAAATGTACCGTCCACTGTTACCAAAAAGAAATGCGGGAGAAAGTCAGGTGTGTCATGCGCTTTTCCGGTCCCAGGATGGTATATTGTCATCCCCTGATGGCGTTACGCCACGCTTTTAATAGATAGACGGATCCCCTCTTATTATCTTATCGACGGATATAAAGAAAACAAACTTTTAAAACCTATCCTTTTTGAAAGTAAGAAAAGAGGTTGCGCGGAAACAATAATGTTTCTGAACATCCTCTTTTTTTAACTGATAATATGAAATTGGGCACGGTTACTGCTTAATCACTTTTACCGCCATGGCCTTAAAAACTGCGTAAAGCTCATCACCCTTCTGAATCCCCATATCCAGCATGGATTGTTTGGTAACTAAAACCACCAAAGGAATTCCGATATCCAATAGAACCTGAACACTCCTCTCCTCGATCTCCAGACCGGTAACTACTCCTTTAAGCATATTTCGCGCACTACTAACAAAAGTCCCTGCACTGAGAATAATATCCTCAGGGCCGATAGATATCTTAACACGCCCTTCCAACTCGGTGGAAACAGCTATTTTTACCCCGTTGGTCAAGGCGAATTTACCATCCCCTTCAATTATGATCTCAGCCTCAAAGACATTTTCTGTCTTGCCCGTTTCCATCAGATACAGGTCAAGTTGATATTGGGAAACCCGGATACTTCTTCCGATATGGTGGGCCTTCAAATCACCGCGTTTAATCATTTCATAGATCGTATATTTGGAAAGCTTGAGCTTCTTGGCTACTTCTTCCGGAGTGTATAAGATTTCTTCCTTCATTTGTCGTGCCCTCCCATTTAAAATTAATTCTTCCAAGTCCCAGGTGATAAACTCATTGAATTAATTATACTACAATTAGCAGCAAAATCAATTGACAAGTATATTTAAGCTCATTATAATTAGTTTTAGTTAGTTTCTGTTGGTTGTATTTTGTTTTCTTAAAACATTATAAAAAGGCGTAAAGGGAGTGAAAAAAGATATGAGAAAAATGAGTTTACTCTTCGTTCTCTTGATGATCTTTGCTCTAGTCCTTATCGGCTGTGGTAATGATCATGAATCACCAGCCGCCGAGGGAACAATTGATGAAGCGGCGGAAATCAACATTGCCGCAGCAGCAAGCTTAACAGATGCCCTAACGGAGATTCAGACCGCATACGCCGCTAAAAGCAATAATACTTTGCACTTCAACTTTGCCAGTTCGGGAACTCTGGTGAAACAACTCCAGGAAGGAGCCCCCGGCGATTTGTTTATTTCGGCCTCTAAAGGACATATGGATACTTTAGAAGAGGAAGGACTAATCGTTACCGCCTCCCGCAAAGACTTGTTAATTAATACCCTGACCCTAATTGCCACTGCTGAAAAAGCGGATCTAATTTCCGGAACAGAAGCCTTAACCGGTGCTGATATAAAGAGCATCGCCATCGGAGAGCCGGAATCGGTACCGGCGGGGAAATATGCCCGGCAAACCTTGGAAAACCTGGGGCTATGGGAGCAAATTCAAGATAAAATTATCTACACCAAAGACGTGCGTCAGGTGTTACAATATGTGGATTCCGGCAATGCCGACTGTGGTTTTGTTTACAAGTCCGATGCTTTGTTGCTGGAAACAGGAAAAGTGATTAAAGAGATGCTAGAGAATAGTCATGATCCCATTGTGTATCCGGCAGCTTTACTAAAGGATTCTGCAGAGCCGGAGGCAACACAAGCTTTTTATGAATACCTGCAGACCGATGAGGCCAAAGGTATCTTCAAAAAATACGGTTTCCAAATACTTTAACCAAAACCGTTCTTAAAAGGAGTTATACTAAATGCTATTCCCGATCATGCTCTCCCTAAGGATTGCTACTATCGCTACCTTTTTTTCCTTAATTTTAGGGGTATTTTTTGCCTATTTGCTTAACAAAAAAAATATTCCGGGGAAAAATATTTGGGAGACATTTCTGATCCTGCCCATGGTCTTACCTCCCTCAGTAACAGGTTATCTGCTTTTAATCACTTTTGGCAAGAGAGGGTTGATCGGGCGCTTTTTATTAGAAAATTTCGAACTACAAATTGTCTTTACCTGGGTGGGTGCCGTTATCGCTGCGTGTATTGTCTCACTGCCCCTTATGTATCAGAACGTCAAGGCAGCTTTTGTCTCCATCGACCCTATTTATGAACAGGCGGCACAAACCTTAGGCAGTAGCGAAGGTAAGATATTCAGAACCATCACACTTCCCTTAGCTTGGCCGGGTATTATCAGTGGCATCGTCCTTGCCTTCGCCCGAGCGATCGGTGAATTCGGCGCCACTTTAATGGTTGCCGGAAATATTCCCGGAAAAACCCAAACCATGCCCACGGCCATATATTTTGCCGTAGAATCAGGCAACCGGGAATTGGCCAATACATTAGTCTTGATCATGACCATCTTTAGCTTTGTCTTAATTATTGGATTAAATACATGGCTAAAAAGCAAGAATTATCTAAATCAAAAGTAGGGAGCACCATGCACATTTATTTTAAAATTATAAAAAAGTTGGATGATTTTACTGTTAATGTGGAATATGCCTTTAATAATGGAGTGCTAGTTATCCAAGGAGAATCGGGAGCAGGCAAAACCACCCTGCTCAATTGTATCTCCGGCCTGAAGGATCCGGACAAGGGCAGGATTAGCTTCGGGGATCAGGTAGTCTTTGACCACACACTCAACATCAACACCCCTACCCGCTTAAGGAATGTGGGCTATGTGTTTCAAAATTATGCCCTGTTTCCCCATATGACCGTATATGAGAATATTATTTATGGGATTAAAAATAGTCCCGAATACAAAGACAAAAAAAATAGAAGCGAACTCCTCTCCTACGCTGAATCCATCATGAATACCTTTGGTATCCACCACTTGAAAAAGAAATTGACCAATAATATTTCTGGGGAGAAAAGCAAAGGGTGGCCTTAAGTAGAGCCATTGTAACAAAGCCTAAACTGCTCCTATTAGATGAGCCTTTTTCCGCCTTGGATCAAAAAACGAAAGCAATTGTCTATCAAGAATTTGCTTCGTTTAAAGACCTCTTTAGGATCCCGACAATTTTGATCACTCATGACAAAAAAGAAAGCGAAATGTTTGGTGATGAGCATATTTTGATCCAGAACGGTATCGTGGAAAATTCTTTTTAAATGAGACATGCAAGCAGGAAAATTTACCGCACACCCCGAGGTGGGACATCTAATTGATTACTGAAGCTCTGTGAGCTTATTGCTAAACCAGGCGGTATGCAGGTCCTCGTCAATCAAATTGCCCCATAATAAATCAAATAATTCCTGATGCCCGCCTGCTTTCACAATAAAGTCCTTATAATCCGCCATGGCCTTTTGCTCTAAAAGGATATCTGCTTTTAATAAATTGGCAACACCTGAAACACCGGATAAGTTTCCCGCCAGTTTCCCAGTGAGTGGGGCAACAAATTCACCCAACACTGTGGGCTGACCCCCGTACTGTTTAATCATGTCCGAAATATTATGAACATGCTGCTCTTCGATGACCGCTACTCTTTCCAAGGTTCTTTTGATATAAATATCCCGGAGTCTTTTGCTTTGTGCAGCATAGAGATCCACCTGGTTCAGTTCTAAACTGTAGAACCAATTCAGTTTCAAAATGATATCTTTTTCATTTAACATGCAAGCACCCCTCAAAGTGAAATCATCCTTTTCAGTCTTTCCCTAATTGATGGTTTTTATTGGTGGTAGAGCAGATTATCTCGATGTCTTATGATGTTAAATCTTTTCCAGGTCAACAATTCTGTGACAGATTTTGCGAACGAGACTTAATTCATGGCTGATGACAACAATCCCAATATGATGCTCTTGGGCAAAATTTATCACAACTTCCCAGATTTGCGCCTGGGTAATCGGATCTAACATGGTCGTCATCTCATCAGCAATAATAAATTTTGTTTTTTCCGTCAATACCCGCAGCACGCAAAATCTTTGCAATTCCCCCCCCGACAACTCTGTAGGCCACCGGTTCAGCCAACTCTCTTTTATGCCCATGGCATCCATTAGTTTCCGAGAAGGCGGACCGGCCTCGCTAACTATTTTGCTCATTTTCCATAAGGGATTTACAGCTTGCTCCGGGTGTTGAAAAATCAATTGCACCGGATTATAA
Organism: Dehalobacterium sp.; assembly: GCA_040766325.1. Taxonomy (GTDB): domain Bacteria; phylum Bacillota; class Dehalobacteriia; order Dehalobacteriales; family Dehalobacteriaceae; genus Dehalobacterium. The sequence goes on from JAXGQR010000002.1 coordinate 335,213, forward strand.
CCCTTTTTACTGTATGGGCAACCCTCTAGTATAATCTGACCGCTATGAGGTTTTTCGTATCCTGCGAGGATTTTTGCCAAAGTAGTTTTCCCAAAACCACTAGGTGCCATAAGACCGACAATTTCGCCACTTTCAACAGAAAAGTCCACATCTTTAAGAATATATCTCTCCTCATTATATTTAAAACTAATCTTTTCTGCCTTAAGTCGCATAAAAACATCTTACCTTTCCTTCGCGTATTTCCCGAAACTCCGGTCTGTTTTCCAGGCATTTTTTTGTTTTCTTCCCGCATCTATCGGAGAATAAACACCCCTGTGGTAGCTCCTGAGGCATAGGTTGTGTCCCTTCTAAAGGCACAAACTCATTATCGGGTAAGGCTTTATACAATGCTTTGGTATAAGGATGTCTCAGCCTTTCTCCGTCTCTCTCAAAATCTGACACATTTGCCACCTCTAATGTTGTTCCTGCATAAAAAATGGCGATATTATCGGCAATTTTAAGTGCCGCTTGGATGTCGTGGGTAATCATAAGGATAGCACACCCCTTATCGGCAAGATCTCTAAAATCCTTGAGGACCTCCCTTAATGCTTCCTCATCCAACCCGGGGGTCGGTTCATCGGCAATGATTATTTTTGCTTCCGAGGCCAGCGCCGTGGACAACAAAACCTTTCTGGCCATGCCACCGGACAATTGAAAGGGATAATAGCTTTTAGCCTTTTTACCCAGGCCATATTTGTCAAACAAATCACTGACAATACTCTTTTTCTTTTTTTGATCCTTTACGGAAATCCCCACCTGTTTTCCTACCTGCTGCAATGGATCTAGATAGTTCACTGATTGTGGTATTAAAACAATTTCTTTTCCCCTTAGCTTTTCTTGGTCTTTCCTAGTTAGCACATTACCTTTATATGTGATTATCCCTTGTGTCACCGCGTTATCTGGTAAAATATCCAGTATGGCATGGGCGAGCAAGCTCTTACCCGAACCGCTGGAGCCAACAACGGCTAAAATTTTACCTGGGAACAAGTCGATATCCAAATTTGTTATCACCTGTAAGTTCTGTCTTCTTAGCCCCTTTGTATATTGAGAAAAAGACACCCCTAAGTCCCTTACAGTGAGAATCTCTTTTTGTGCCATATTTCCCTCCTACTTGTCCGATAGCTAACAGTTCTAAAACTCTTCTATTAAAAAGGAGAGAAAAACTGTACAGCTTCTGGATTAGGATTTCTAACCGTCAGGTGGTGTCAAAACGCCATCTGACACTAAGAACTCTGTTTATACGCGGTCTTTGGATTTATGAGCTTTTCCATATTTTTTCCGATATTGTCTACCATCATGGATATTAAGACTAGGCTCAACCCGGGGAAAAAGGCCAGCCACCATTTGCCGCTTGTTAAATATTTCATGGATTCCGAAAGAATCACACCAATGGCCGGTTCGTGTGGCGGTAATCCAAATCCCAAAAATGTTACCGACGCTTCATGTAAAATAGCATGGGGGAAAACTAATACTATGCCCACCACAAGCTGGGGAATTATATGAGGTAAAACATGTTCCTTAGCAATATAAAAATTGCTTTTGCCAAATTTTTTTGAGATCTTAGTGTATTCCATTTCCTTTATTTGCATTACTTCTGCTCTGATTACTCGCGTTAGTGAGGTCCAGTGCGTAAGAGTAACTCCTAACACAATACCTTTAAGGCCGCCGCCCACAGCTATGGAAATCAGAATAATCACTAAGGTATGGGGTACCGATAATACTAAATCAATTAGCCATGAAACTAAATCGTCGGCCTTACCACCGAACATCGGCCCTGCTACGCCCAAAATTACCGCGATTAACCCGGAGCTCAGAGAGCAAAGTATGCCGATTTGCATGCTGATACTCAGTCCCTTTATGGTTCTAAGTAACATGTCTCTACCCACCCAGTCCGTTCCAAAAGGATGGGTAAGGGACGGGAAGACAAATATGTTGGCCAAATCTACTCTTATTAAATCCATATCTATGAGACTTCCGGCTACTAATACGGCTATAAAAAAGGTACCAAAGGCGGCAGTTGAGATAATGGCTTTTTCTCTTATTCCCAGATTAAAAAGACGCCGTCTAGCCCCTATCCCGATGTTCTCTACTTTGCCCATTAAGCCACCCCCGCCTTCCTAATCCTGGGATCTACTACTCTATATAATAAATCTGCCAGGGTATTACCAATATATACAAAGGTCAAGCTTATGATCACAATCCCCATGAGCAAGGGAAAATCCCCCTTTAATCCGGCCTGAACCGTAGCCGACCCAAGACCAGGGTAAGAAAATACCTGTTCCACAAATATTGCCCCACCAAACAATTCACTAAAAGATAAGAATTGCAGCGTAATTGCGGGAAGTGAAACATTTTTTAAAACATGATTAAAAATGATACTTTTTTTGCTTTCGCCACGAGCTTTGGCGAATAATACATAATCCGTGGCCAGTACCTCGATCACCTTTTGCCTCACATGCATGCATATGTTGGCTATACCGATTAAGCTAAGAGTAAGAGCAGGCAAAATAACATGACCTACTTTATCCAGAAAACTTACATCCTCGGCAAGAACTCCGATGGGGACACTTAGGGCTACCGGAAACCAGCCTAAGGTAACCGCGAAGATCATGATAAACAGTATGCCTAGCCAAAATGTTGGTGTGGAAATTAAAATATAACAATACGTATGAATAACCTTATCAATGGCCTTACCTTCGTTTGACCCTGAGATTATTCCTAAAACAAAACCTATAACCCCCGATAAAACCCAGGATATGCTCATCAGTGCCAATGACGATAAAAATTTCTCACCTATAACGTTAAGCACCGGACGTCGATAAATCATGGACGTGCCCCAATCCCCTTGAAGCATTGAGGTTGACCACGCCATAAAGCGCTCTAGCGGCGGCTTGTCCAGCCCCCAATGCTCCGCAATTAAAATCCTTTGTTCCAGGCCGATCTTGGTATCTGCTCCTACATAAGCTGTAACCGGATCTATCGGCGATAATTCCAAAAGTGTGAAGGTGACCAGACACACTGCCACTAGTAGAGTAATATATTTTATTAGAATTTTTGTCAGGAATCTGCCCATACCATTATTTTTTCTCACTTTTTTCTCCCTTGTCCGGCTATTTGATAAATTTACTGCCACGACCACTCAGCTATATTGTCAAAAATTCTTCCACCATGAGGCTGTACTGAAGGATTGCCAAAATCAAAGCCCTCTGCCGCCAAATATACATGATTGGCATTTGCCAGCCAACAATAAGGAGCGTCGCCCTTTGCCGATGAATATTTCTGAAGTGCCCGCCAGTAAGTAATAGCTTCTGCCTCATCAACAGATAATAATGCTTTGTCAATATACTCATTCACATCGGCATTGTTATAAATCCCGGAATTATCCCAAGGCACAACACCCCCGGCGATGCCTCCGTAATACAGGTTGTATAATTCAGAAGGATCTCCTGACCCAAATCCGTAGAGAACTGCCTCCTGATGAATTTCAGGTAAAATGGTATCCCAAGTAACCTTTTTCAGGGTAATTTCTATGCCAATTTCTTTCGCAACGTTAACAAATTCCAGGGCCATTTCCTGTCTGTATACGCCATCGGTATAAAGCAGCTTAAATGCCGCCTTAAGCCCGTTTTTTTCTACAATACCGTCATTATCGCGATCAACCCATCCGCCTGCAGCTAATATTTCTTTTGCACCTTCAACATCCGCATATTCATCAGCAAATAATACTGTATCCTCATTTAGCCAAGGCATATTTTCTAGCCCGGTGGTGGAGACACTTCCGTAACCGTTCAAAATACCATTGACGATTTTTTCTCTATCTACCGCTTTATTCAAAGCCTTTCTGATCGCAATATCAGATGTTACGTCATTACCCATTACAGCCCCATCTTGTGCAAGTTCTCCTTCATTTGGAACCATGGGGAAAGAAACCCCATAACATTCAATACTTGGTATATCCATTACTTCTGTACCTGCAACTTTTTGGGTAGCCAAATGGCCATTTATTTGCGCCACATCAACATCACCATTCTTAACTGCGGCAAAAGCCGTATCCATATCCATAAATACCAAGGTCAGCTTTTTAATTTTCGGGGCTTCTCCGTAATAATTTTCATTAGCTTCTACAATAATCTGCTGTCCTTTATCCCACTGCACAAACTTGTATGGTCCGGACCCGATGGGATTGTCTTTGAAGCTTGCATTATGAGCATGCTTCGGCACGATCCCCAGATAAGCAAGCCTTTCCACAAAAGGAGAATAAGGTCTGGTTAACTTAAATGCCACAGTTGACTCGTCAATCGCTTTAATGCTCTCAATCATGGTTAAATCAATATCCGCCCCGGCTTCTTTAGCCGATTCATAGGTATATACCACATCCTCCGCTTTTAGAGGAGTACCATCGGTAAACAACACATCTTTCCTTATTGTAACTGTCCAAGTCAATTTATCATCCGATACTTGGTAACCTGTAGCCAAATCATTTTCCCATCCCAGCTCTTTGTCCCGCTTAAATAATGTGGAAAAAAGGATCCTTGTGATGGAGCCGTGTCCCCCTGAAGTGGAATCAAAACCCGTTTCCGGCTCTGAGCCGATATTTACGATGATTTCACTATTTGCCTTTCTTAGAGCCCGGGCAGATTCCTGATTGCTGTTTTCTCCGCATGCTGTCAGATATGTAGCTGTCATAGTAAGAATGAGGGACAATGCTAGTATTTTTTTTAATCTCATTTTATCCCCACCCTTTTTCTTCGCTCTTTTCAATGATGATTTTGTGGTCTACCAGGGATAACTCTTTGATCACTCCCCTAATTATTTTTTTCTGTCCAAAAATATTTTCCAAAATCAACTGACCATCCAAAGGAGATACCTTGTCCACACTCTCCAAGAATAGTTCTACCTTGTCCCCTGTTTTTAAAAATGCATTTGCTTCACACATGATCTTCATCCTTTCATTATTTTTTTATTTTTATTATTTTTATTATGAAATAGTTTCAGTTTCCCGGCAGGAGGTATGCCAACTCCTGCCGGGATTAGAAGAAGGAAGTTAAATCCGGTCCTACCAAAGAACCCGGAAAATGTAACCAATAAAAAAACCACGAAGAAGCACTGGGATTCCCACCCCAATAACTAACCTTCATGGTTAATATCTAGCTATTATCTATTCAAGATAAAAGAGAAAAAACAAATGTGATTTAGGATCAATGACCGGATGCCTTCATGACATCCTAATTAATATCAGTATACAGGAAAATTATTAATTTCACAAGGTATTTATGATCAATTTTTGTTTAATATTTTGCCTCTCGATTTCACGAAGAGGAGATCCCCTTCATGGTCAAGGAGATACGATTACGCCCGACATCAACAGACAAAACACTTACTGTAACCACATCTCCTATGGAGAGCACTTCTAAAGGGTGTTTAATATAACGATCTGCAATTTCCGAGACATGGACCAAACCATCCTGCTTGACCCCTATATCAATAAAGGCACCAAAGTCAGTCAAATTATGGACCGTACCCTTTAAGACCATACCCGGCTCTAAGTCTTCAATCTTTAAGACATCTGTGCGAAAAATAGGCGGTGTCAAATCTTCCCGGGGATCCCGCCCCGGCTTGAGTAAATTATCGATGATATCCTTTA
>JAXGQR010000020.1:0-22500 GCA_040766325.1 Dehalobacterium sp.
GTTCAATGCCGATCATTTTGATTTCCTCCTTTGGTTGTTATTAAAGCCAGAATATTTTTATCAGTACAAGCATAGGCATCACCTCCTTGTTAGGAGTCTATAAACCAGACTTAATTATATAAACAAAAAACACCCATCGGGTGTTCTTGTAAAAAATCTAAAAAATGATAATTTTATTTTTCATTTTGCAATCTTGATATCCATCGTGCAAAGGGTTCTCTATGTCGTTCATACCACTGGCTCGTAGCTAAAAACTTCATCCCGTTGAACTCAAAAATTTCTTTCCAGTACCGACCATAAATTCCATCCTTAATTTGAGCTGAAATATCTTCATTGTCTTTATACTTTTTAAGAAGCGGGTAATCTATTCCCAATACTTCTTTCGACCATTGCTTTGACTGCATTTCACTTATTTCTTTATCAGTAAAACGATATTGATGGTTTGATAGCTCCCTAAGGGTTTGACGAACATATTTTCCAATTCTCGTTTCGTCATGGTTTTCTCTTTGGTCTGGATTGTATTCATCATTTGCTTTATCACTTTTATGTAAAGGGGTGTAATCTGCTCGTAGATATACGTAATAATCGGTTAATTTTATATCGAATTTCCTTAGAAGTTTTCTGATAAGATTTCTTATACTGTTGGCACTTAAGTTAGTCCAGACATATATGTCTATGTTCTTCATTTTTTCATTTTTTCTATCGACATATTTTCTGCTAAAGTAAGAAACCTTTCTTCCTTTCATAACGGGATCATCAATAAACTCACTAAACTTAGTGGCATCTATCTCTGCCAACAAATCACATGTTTGCAGCAGCAAATCCTTCCAATCTTTAGCTGTATATCGATTATTATTAAATGAAAAAGCGACCACCTTTTTATGGGTAAAATCTTCATAAAGGGTATGAGGAATGGAAGAATCAACGATATAATCCGAATAATTTGGTATAGTTTTCTGTTCATCTATTTCGTCGAGTTCTTCATCAATTTCGTCATCATCGGCCTCTGCATCTATGTTGAGCAAAGATGTATACTCATTGATTGTCTCCTGAATTGTTGACACTGTTTTAGAAAACTCCCATAATTCCATTCCTTTGTCAAATTCCTTATTCTTATGGAATTCTGCAATTGACTTATTTGTGCTGCTCATCAGTCCATCCAGAGCAAGGTTTAGCAAATCCAACGCATCAGAAATTTCAGTTGCATCCTTTGGAAAATACCGTTTAATAATTTCTATTATTCGGATTATATCGTCCTGTGACATTTTACACCATCCCCTCTTAATAAACCATGAACATTAATTTCTATTCACCAGAAAAACTATAATATTTATCATTACTATATCCCATAACTATCCTCCGCTACTTTCGGCAGATCTTCTTTTTCAAGCTGGTACTGATACCTAACCCCGGAACTCTCGTTTTGGCACATGAGTTTGGCTTGTTCCATTACGATTTCCACAGCCTTTGGTGTTTTGTCCGGAGGATAACCATAGCGCTTAAGCAGCCTCTTTATAATCATTTTCATTTTGGCTTGCACACTGGCACGTATAGACCAGTCAATGCTTAAGTTCTTGCGTATTGCTTCAGTCAAGTCCCTGGCTATTTGCTTAAGGATATCATCACCCAGAACCTCTTTTGCAGATTCATTTTCAGCGAGGGCATCGTAAAATGCCAGCTCATCTTCAGTAAGGCCTGTGTTTTCTCCTCGCTTATGTGCTTTATTAATTTCCTTTGCAAGCTGTATAAGCTCCAGAATAACCTGAGTGGTTTCTATTGTGCGATTCTGGTACTTTCTGATGGCATTCTCCAATAGTTCTGAAAATTTTCTGGACTGAACGAGGTTCCGTTTTGAGAATGTTTTTATCTTGCCTTTTAATAATCTATTGAGAAGTTCAACTGCAAGGTTACGCTGTTTCATATTGCACACTTCTTCCAGGAACTCATCTGAGAGTATGGCAATATTCGGCTTGTTTAGCCCAACAGCATCCAAAACATCAATAACCTCATTACTGGATATTGATTTGGAAACAAGTTGGTTAAGTTGTGCTTCAATTTCCGCAGCAGTTTTCTTCTTGGAATTTTCAGGTATAAGCTTGATAATACCGGATTTTACTGCTTTATGGAAACCTACCTCAAGATTCAATTTCTCGGCAATATCAGTAGTTGCGCAAAGGGAGTATGCTTTTGACAGCTCACTGACCAGCTTAAGATAATCGTTTTTGCGTTCCTCACGCAATCCGATGATGTAGTCAATTGTTTCAACAATGGCAGACATCCTGTCAGAAGCAGATCCTGTAAAGAACTTCTGATAATCATGACCATGAAGTAGTTCCTTAATCAGCTCATACTTTTCAACAAGGACTGCCGCTGCCACTTCAGTGTCAACACCAGTCTTTTCTCTGTCGCTTTCGGTATAATCATTAAGTGCATTCTTAAGATTTTCGGCAATGCCGATATAGTCTACAATCAATCCGCCCTGCTTCTCCCTGAATACACGGTTAACGCGGGCGATGGCCTGCATAAGGTTATGTCCTTGCATGGGCTTGTCAATATACATAGTGTGCATGCTGGGCACATCAAAGCCGGTCAGCCACATGTCACGCACAATGACCAGCTTCAATTCATCCTTGTTGTCCTTCATTCGTTTGGCAATACGCTCCCTTGTAGCTTTTGTACCAATGAAAGGCTGCCATTCCTTTGGATCGGAGGAACTGCCTGTCATGACTACCTTGATAACACCTTTGTCAATGTCGTCTGAGTGCCATTCGGGACGCAGTTCAACAATGGCTTTATATAAGTCAATTGCAATCCGGCGTGACATAACCACGATCATACCCTTGCCCACTTCAGTTTCCTGAGCGGCAAGACGCTTTTCAAAGTGCTCCACAATGTCTTTGGCAATGGCTTTAACCCGTTGCTCGGCGCCAACGATGGCTTCAAGTCTTGACCATTTGCTCTTGAGCTTCTCCTTCTGTGTATATTCCTGATATTCAGTTATTTCTTCATATTCATCATCAATAACAGGCTTGAGCTCATCTGGCAATTCCAGTTTTGCAATCCGGCTTTCATAGAATATGCGTACCGTTGTTCCATCCTCTACTGCCCTGGTCATATCGTAAATATCGATATAATCGCCAAATACCGCTCTGGTATCCTTGTCAGCAAGAGATATGGGTGTACCGGTAAATCCAATGTAAGACGCATTTGGAAGGGCATCACGCATATATTTTGCATAACCGTATTTAACATCAGCTTCTGTATCATCCTTAACAATTTCCGCCCTGAACCCGTATTGGCTTCGATGCGCTTCATCAGCGATAACAATTACATTTTCCCGGTCTGTTAAAACCGGTACGCTGTCTCCTTTTTCTTCAGGAGCAAACTTGTGTATGGTTGTAAAGATAATACCTCCCGATTCCCTTGTCAGGAGTTTGCGAAGATCCGCCCTGTCCTGAGCCTGAACCGGTTCCTGACGTAATAAATCTTTTGATTTTGCAAAGGTGGAAAACAGTTGATCGTCAAGGTCGTTACGGTCGGTAATCACTACGATTGTAGGGTTGTTAAGTTCTTTTGACAAAACAAGCTTGCCAACATAGAAGACCATGGAAAGGCTTTTGCCACTGCCCTGAGTATGCCAAACAACACCGATTTTACGATCCCCTTCAGTGATGGCAGCTCTTATAGTGCTTTCGACCGCCTTGTTAACTGCATGATATTGATGATAGCCGGCAAGAATTTTATATGTGTCCTTTCCGTCAGTCTGGAACAGTATAAAGCTCTTAATGATATCAAGCAGGCGTTCCTTTTCAAACATGCCTTTGATCAGGACTTCAAGCTGTGGGCGGCTTAATGGTGCTATTTCGTCCCCATCAATTGTACGCCACATCATGAACCTGTCTTCATCAGCAGTGATTGTGCCTGCTCTTGCATTAACTCCATCGGATATAACTGCAAAAGCATTATAAGTAAATAGGGATGGAATGGTACTTATATAATTCTGGATTTGATTATATGCATCAGATATTTCCACATCTTCATTCGCCAGGTTTTTAAGCTCGATAACTACAAGGGGAATACCGTTGACAAATACCACCACATCAGGACGCTTTTCAACTCTGTTTTCAATCACAGTGAACTGGTTAACAGCCAGAAAATCATTATTTTTAACTTCATTAAAGTCAAAAACCCTGACCTGCTTGCTGACTATCCTGCCATCATTAGCTCTAAAAGTAGCATTCACTCCATCGGTAACCATCTTCTGAAAAAGACGATTATTATCTATCAGGGCAGGATTGAGAGGCACAAGGATTTGATGCATAGCATCATCAAGAGCTTCCTGGGGTAAATCAGGATTTATCCGCTTTAAGGCATCCTTAAGGCGTTCTTCCAGAATAATATCTGAATAATCGGAACGTTCAGGATAATCCCCACCAGGCGAAATATCAGGTGCAAAAGCGGTTTCATAACCAAGTTCTTCAAACCATTCCAATGCAGCCTGTTCCAATTCATCTTCATATACGTTATGGCTAGGCATAAGGTTTCCCCCTTTCTATCACAATCAGTTCATACAACCTCTTCCACTGGTACTCTTATTTCACCGCTCATTAGTTTGGGGAGTAGGGTGTCACGAATAGCAATCAAGATCTGACTCTCGTTTGCATTTCTATATATTTGGTCTGAAATGCTTTCTATAAGCATATCGAATGATGACATGGTTTTTTCATCAGGAACTATAATTTTATATTTAATAACATGTGTTACCTTTATGCTCGGTTGAACTGATCCTATATTATACGATAATAAATCCCCTTTACTGTACTGTAAGTATTGATATAAGTAAAAGGGTGAAACCGTTACTTCGAAACACTACATTTTGAGCTATACAACCTTTATTTCCAAAACATCTTCATTTCAGATATACTTCCTACTGTAGAAATCAAGATATCAAGTTGTTTTGGGTGTCCGTTTCTAAACCAACTATCATAAATTTCTTTTTCAACATATTTCGTACAATTATTATAATCAATTACTCTTGATTCTCCAGATAATGCGATAAAGTCCGTATAATGGTGTAAAAAGGAACGAGCCAAATTTCTATCCTTTGGTATAATTAAGTCACCACAACTAAAAATACCGGGAGGAATAAAAAATGGCTCAACTAATTTTACCTTAGATACAGAAATTTTAAAGGACTATTTACACTCGAAGGACGAGATCGAGCAATGGCTAAAGTGATGGAAGCAGTTTTAAATCAGGTACTAGATGCTCAATTAACCGAGTCGGTGCGGATCCTTATGAAAGAACCGATGAACGGTGTGCCTACCGTAATGGGCATCGCATGCGGCAGATGAAAACAAGGTGGGTACGTTGAATTCTCATTCCAAGGCTTCGAAATGGCCAGTTTTCTACAGATCTATTTCATCGTTATCAAAGAAGTGAACAGGCTCTCGTACTTGCCATGATGGAGATGGTTATAAACGGTGTGTCTACTAGAAAGGTTGAAAACATTACGGAAGAGCTTTGTGGAACAAGCTTCTCAAAATCGACGGTCTCCAAGCTATGCGAAAGCCTGGATCCAATTGATGAAGACCGAAAAAGGCCACTGGAAAAGCACTATCCTTTTTGTCATCGTCGATGCCATCTATGTAAAGGTTCGCGAAAATAAAAAGTTGATCGAAGGTCTTCTCATTGCCATAGCGTAAATCATGAGGGCTATCGAGAAGTCATCGGCTTTGCTGCAGCAGATTCGAATCGGAAACAAGCTGGAATAATTTTTTCAAAGTCTCAAGGAGAACGGCTAACCAATGTAGACATTGTCGTTTCCGACTCATAAAGGTCTTATGAAGGCGATTAAGAGGCAATTCAGGGAGCTGCGCCAAAGGTGTCAAACACACTTTTCAGAAACATTCTGGATATTGTCAAAGAGTATACGAGCCGGAAATCAAGGAAAGACTTCGCCTTCTGTACGATGCTGCAAATGAGACAATAGCCAGAGAACAACTGTCCACCATGTTTGAAGACTATAACGATAAAGCCTCAAAGGCTATGAAAATCTTGAAGAAGGATTTGATGACATCATCAGTGTTTTTAAATCTTCCCCTCAAATACCGCAAGCGCCTCAGAACGAGCAATAGCATTGAAAGATTGAATCAAGAATTCGAAGAAGAGAACGGGTCATTCGAATCTTTCGAATGAAGCATCTCTCATTCGCCTCATAGGTGCTCTCTTGATGGAACATGATGAAAAGTGGTCATCTGGGCGAAAATATCTGGAAATGGATCAGTACTTTCAATCCTTGAAAGCCACATCATAAAAATGATAAGAATGCAGATGTGGCATAGAAGGAGAAATTTGCTTATACCGCCAGCATTGACATTAGCTAAAAATGCTCTTTCGTAAGCCCGAAGGCGAAGAACTCATGACAAGCACCAACAAGGTTGCCTTCGTATATGTCAGTATAGCATTTTTTACAAGGCCTAATGTCAATGCCAAACATCGGGTGGCTGGAAACCCCTCTCTGGCTCAGAATCTATGACAGGCAGATTTAAATACTAATATGGCTTAATTTACCAAATTTCAAATTACACACTTTTGGACTTGACTGATAATGCCCTTGCATCGATTATGGGATATTCGGTCTTAACATCAATGGCGGTGTTTCACCTCGATTGTCTACAACTTCAACAAAATCCCCAAACATACCTACCTTCCACCCCTTCGGTATCAGCCCCAGTTCGCTTTTCCACCAAGCTCCACATCAACGGCTCAAAATCCACAAACCAGGACTTGAAGATTGCCTGTGCCATTTCTTCAAGAGTTTTGTTGATTTGGTTGTTAAGCTCAATCATGTCATCAAGTGCCGATAGTGTGGCGGCGATGGCTTTTGTTCGGGAATAGGTGGAAGACGTACAGGATATTTTAATATTGTGCCTTTATCCCCTCGGGGCATCTTTGTCCCTTTTGCTCAGCCATAACGTAATTGAAAAAATCATCATTGCTCAAGCAATAAAAAGAAATCTGCTGGATAAAATTCCTTTATCCTTTATGTCAAACACCAAAACATCATTTGAACATCCTCCATCTCTATCCGCATACCATATTTTTTTAAAATAAGGTCGAATATTTGATACTAATACATTACCAGCAAAGTATCTGGTAACCGATGCAACGGTTGGCAAACCACTAGACTTCACAATACCGCTCTTATTAGGAAGCATATTTTCAGTTGATATATAATTATCTTCATTAATTTCTGTTACACTCACTTTGGATGTTGAATAAGTACATACATCTCCGAGCCTTACATCTCTCCAACCACTAACATTCACACACCATCACCTCCGTTGTCCTTTTTCTTTCCTGTCAGCATCTTCGCAGTCTTATCTATGCTCTCCAAAAAGTGCCTTTCCACCGCTGAAAGCTCGTTTTTGTTTCGTTCTTTACATTTCTCATGTATTGCTATTGCAATCGGAGCGGCTTGTTGGTGTTTAATAAGCATTTTTCCGTCTACAGCAGTTGTTGCAAAATTTGCAACAACTGTTTTTCGTCCAACTCACCTTCAGAAAAAATATTCTTGATGTGACGTGAAATAACAGACTCATCGTTGAAATAGCTCCGCCATCTGATTCAATGAAAGCCAAACTGTTTCATCTTCCATTCTTACTTCAATTTTCGTTTTCCCATCTTCAGTCTGGTACATTAATAGTTCAGTATTATTGTTAAAAGTCATATCCGATTGCCCCCAGTCTTTTGCGGATTTCGTCTTCTAAAGATTTGCGCTTTGCAAACATTTCGGCAAGTTCACCGGTAAGCCTGGTCATTTTTTCATCAAAAGGCTCCCCGTCATCAGCTTTATTTTCAATACCCACATACCTGCCGGGAGTAAGAATATATTCATGGGAGCGAACTTCATCCAGAGTGGCAGATTTGCAAAATCCCTTGATATCCTCGTACCCTTCACCTTTTTTCCACCTATGGTAGGTGTCGGCTATATATTTTATCTCAGTTTCATAGTCAAGTTCCCTGTGCTTGCGGTCAATCATCGTTCCCATCTTGCGGGCATCAATAAAAAGAATTTCGTTGCTGCGATCCCGGCCATCGGATTTTTTGTTCCTTGTCAGGAACCACAGGCAAGCAGGGATTGTGACATTATAAAAAAGATTTGGTGGCAAAGTGATTATACAGTCCACCAGCTTGTCTTCGATAATGTTCTTTCTTATTTCAGCCTCACTGGTTGTATTGGTGGACATGGCACCGTTCGCCATAACAAAGCCTGCTATCCCGTTCGGTGAGAGCTTAGATATAATATGCTGTATCCAGGCATAGTTAGCATTTCCTGCCGGTGGCATGCCATATTTCCAGCGGACATCATCGACAAGCCTGTTAGCTCCCCAGTCTTTGATGTTAAAAGGTGGATTTGCAAGTATATAATCCGCCTTCAGCGTCTTATGAAGGTCATTGGAAAAAGTATCTGCATCCCTTTCTCCGAGATTTCCGTCAATTCCTCGAATAGCAAGGTTCATCTTGCATAGACGCCATGTGGTAGCGGTATATTCCTGACCAAATATGTGGATATCATCTTTTCTTCCGCTATGCTCTTCTACAAATCTCTGGCTCTGCACGAACATGCCGCCGGATCCGCAACAGGGATCATACACCCTGCCTTTATATGGCTCTATCATTTCAACAAGCAATTTTACAATTGAGGGCGGAGTATAGAATTCACCTTCCGATGAACCAAATTTTCCAAGGAAGTATTCGTATACCCTGCCAAGAACATCTTGTGCCCTTGCTTCTTTATCCCCAACTTTGAAAGAAAACAGGTCGATAAGCTCGCCAAGCTTGGTTTTGTCTATCTCCGGGCGGGCATAGTTTTTAGGAAGCACGCCTTTAAGAGAGGCGTTCTCCTTCTCAATGGCTATCATGGCTTCATCAATAATTTGTCCAATCGTTGGCTGTTTTGCATTTGCTTTTATATAATCCCAACGGGCCTCTTTCGGTACGTAAAAAACATTTACCTCAGTATAAGCATCTATATCTTCCTCAAAGCCTTCTCCTTCTGCAACCAGTTCATTATATCTCTCTTCAAACGCATCGGAGATGTATTTAAGAAAAATAAGTCCCAGTACCACATGCTTATATTCCGATGCTTCAATGTTGCCGCGCAACTTATCTGCCATTTCCCATAGGTTATTTTCAAAACCTAAGTTCACAGTAGACATATTTGATCCTCCGTTTTATATCGAAATTGTGTTTATCCTGTTTCTTGGTATGATTAAGGGATCTCCTGTTGTCATAGTACCATAAGCCCTAAAGCTTTTATTGCCCATAAGTTTAACAGTTATAGTTTGGTTACTCTCAGAATCTATGTTAATACAGCTTATGACCTGCTGTTTATCTAACAGACATACTTCGCTGTCATTTAATTTATCATCATTGCCACATACTAGTGCGATCATAAAGTTACCATCTTTATACAAGCTTAATTCATTAAGATTTTTTTGTGTAAAATTAAAAAACCATGTATTGCCTTCTTTTTTTCTCGGTTCTGGGCGGGATCGATATTTTATGTATAATGTCAACTCCCTATTGTTCTGCGATAAAATTTTATAAACGGCTTTGCTGTCGTTCGAACTTGTCTCTACCAATGTCATCTGCAAAGGAATGTCTTTTCTTAGCAATCTTGTTATAACTCCACCATGCATAAACTCGAATTCTTTGATTGCCATAGCTTCTACTCCTCGTATTATAAAGTAGTAGTGTTTATAGTCCCTCTCCAAGGACTTAATGCTATAATTTTCACAGACGCTGTGGATTAGTACAATTCTCCTAACGCTTGACGTTTTCAGAAAGGCAATAACCACAGCCGTTTGTTTAATTGGTAATTAGTTTGATAACGCATGACGTTTCATTTAGCACGAGGTTACATTCGACAAACCGGCCTGTGGAATAAAACAGTGTCAAATATAACACAAAGGAGCCCCGATTATGATTTACGCAGGAATTGATGTTGCAAAGGACAAGCATGATTGTCTTATTGTTGATTCCAATGGGAAGGTTCTTACCAAAGTATTCACAATCACCAATAACAAGCAGGGTTTTGATGAATTGTTCACGAATCTTAGAACTCACTCAAAAGACTTATCAGAATTAAAAGTAGGGCTGGAAGCCACCGGTCACTATAGCGATAATCTTTTAGAGTTCTTGATCGCCAATGATTTACCCACGACGGTGATCAATCCGTTGCATACTAATCTTTACAGAAAAGGTCTAAGCCTTAGAAAGACGAAAACGGATAAGGTCGATGCTCACTCTATTGTGACTATGCTTAGGACAGAAGACTTAAAGCCCTACTCACAGTCATCTTACCATGTCCGTGAGCTTAAGTCACTAACGAGATACCGTTTTTCTTTGGTACAGGACTGTGCAAGACTTAAATCCTCTTTTGCAAGGCTCTGTGTCATTCTCTTCCCTGAGTTAGAGAAGTTGGTTCCATCGCTGCACATGGCTTCTGTATACGCCCTATTGGCTGAATTCCCAAATGCAAAGGCCATATCCGAAAGTCACCTAACCAGGCTGACAAATCTGCTTTCTGAAGCTTCTAAAGGCCGCTACAGCAAGGATAAGGCCATCGAGATTCGTAATGCAGCCAAGGCCTCCATCGGCTCATACAGCGAAGTGAAATCCCTTGAATTACAGCAAACCATTCAACTCATTCAAATGATGGAGGAGCAGATTGCACAGGCTGAAGCAAGAATCAATCCGATTGTGGATAGTCTTCATAGCCCCATTGTGACCATACCCGGCATTGGCTACCGTATGGCTGCCATCATAATTGCAGAAACGGGTAATTTCGCTAATTTTGATAAAGCCGAAAAAGTACTTGCCTTTGCAGGGCTAGAGCCTTCTGTATACCAGTCAGGGCAGCTGACCTCCACACATGCAAAAATGGTTAAGCGCGGCTCAAAATACCTACGCTACGCGCTATTTAATGCTGCAAAGTATGTCTGCCATTGGGACGATGGCTTTCGTCAGTATCTAGCTAAAAAACGTGCTGAGGGTAAACCATACAACATAGCTGTTTCTCATGTGGCCAAGAAGCTAACACGAGTAATCTTTCATCTGGTCAAAACTAATCAGTCTTTTTCCAGATAGGATTTAATCAGACTTCATAATGATTTTTTGAGCAGCTCCTTGGGGTGCTCTATTTGTCATGCAATTATCAAGGTTCAATTTTATCTGAAATACACTTCTGCAGTCCATTCAAAATAATTCATTTTAGGGCTTGACTTTTAATAGTTAGTCTTTCTTATAATAATTTTTCATATATTTTTTGCTTTTCAGCGGTGAAACGCTCTTCCGCTCTACTAACAGTCTCCCTATACAGTGAACTTTCCTTTTCATAATGGGTTACTAACTCTTTTTGCTCTTCCATACTAAGAAGCGGTATTTCCATTTCAGCGATGTCCATATGATTTATATTTACAACGGTTGTCCCCCGTTGAAAGCTTTTTATGAGCGCTATTCCCACTGGACTTTCAAAGAATATCCTGAGATAATCACTTAAAATTCTATGATTTGGTCTTATAACAATAACATTAGCTGAAGCAATAACAATACCTTTCTGTTTGCGAAATACACCTGTTTTAATAGCTGTCCCCCTGCAAGATAGGACTATATCTCCGTCCATCAATTCATAGCGTTTGATTTTTCGCTCTTCTTCTTCAATACTGTCCATATCGGAATAATCAATGCCGGTATCGGTAATGTTTGAAATGTTCAGTACCTTAATATCCCCGGGCTTCACATCTTTTTTTAAGATTGATTTTCCCCTGAAGACCTCAGCAACTTCATGTAGTTTTACTCTTTCAAGTTTTGATGACTTATACTTTTTGATATTCTCGTCATCATCTTCAAGTATGAGTTCAATACGCCAATCCTCATGATTGGAAAATTCTTTGCTCCCCACCACTTTCACTTTATCGATATATAGGCCGTTATCATAACCTAAATAACCTACGTTCACACTTTCTTTTTTCGCAACACCTATTCTGAGCATACAGGTCTTTATACTGGTATATGGTCTGAAAGTACCTTCAGGAAGACTGTAAATGCCCTCCAATTGATAATTGGTCATAATATGCTCGCGCAGCTTAGCTTCTGAACCACTTGAAAATGTTATCTTTGCTGGTAGCACAGTCACGAGTGTACCTTTTTCCGATAATTGTCTAAGTAAATTTTGTGTTGCAATAATATCTGGTCTTGAAGACATGAAATTGTTGTTTAAAGATTCAATTTTCCCACCAAAATCAGGCAGGGAATAAATAAAGTCAAAACATGTGTCAATGAGAAGCTCCTGGTATATAGATTGATTAAGTATGCTGACATTCTTGTATTCTTCAAATCCCATCTTAAGCAACATAAACATTAGTGCATTTGAGGTGGTAAATACTATGTTGCTTGACTTATGTTTATCCACAAAGTTTTTAAGACCTGAAAGGCTTTTCTCTGCTTCGGTAATAAGAATCGTCCGAGCATTTACTTCCTCTGCCATGCTACAAATATATTCCGTCAAATAGGCAGGAGAGAATATCTGGCCAAAGCGGTCATTTTGATAAAGTTTAAGAGTGAACTCAATAAGATCTATATTATGAGCAACTTTATAAACAGTAGAGAAAAAATCCCTGTCTCCCGGAAAGTATCCCAGTATTGTATTTTCTGTAGACTGCTTCATTAATTCAAAAAGCTGATCTTCACCCTGATTGGATTTTTTCTGAGATTTCATTGCTTTCGCTGTAAGTTTAACACGCAGCATTTCGTTTAATAATTGCTCTCTGGAGGTTATACCGCGAATGGTAAACAAATTAATAAAGTAATCTATTGATGTATTCACGTTTTTCCTCCTTTCTATCAATATGTGAAAACCTTCCACTAATAGTAGTGTATCAATTAAATTTTAATATGTCAATACTAAAATTTAATATTGGTAATTTGAAGCTTTAAAAACATATGAAACATGCTAGACAAGAGAAAAAATATTTATATACTTTACATCCATCCTGTCTCCTCAACCCTATGAAAAATACTCGTTATCTATTCTGTCAACTCAACCCTATCTATTTTTGAGTTAAATTTCACTCAAAAAATACCCCCTCGATATGTTCCCATGTACGTATTTTGGACCTTTAGGTTGAGTAGACAACTTGGATGTACTTCCGGAAACCTAGTAAAATAAAGGCTTACAGCCTTGACATCAATACCACGCTCTCAACATGTGCCGTTTGAGGAAACATATCCACCGGCTGCACTTCCAACACCCTATATCCCTTTTCTGACAGAATCCTTAAATCCCGGGCTAGAGTCGCCGGATCGCAGGAAACATAGATCAGTTTTGGGGGATTCATTTTAGCGATGGCTGATAAAACTTCCGGGTCGCACCCCTTACGCGGCGGATCTACGATTAACAGCTGAGGCTGAATACCCTCTGCAGCCATTTCCGGCAGCAATCTCTCTGCCTTTCCCACCAAAAATTTTACATTGGTAAATCCGTTTAACCAAGCATTATAATCAGCATCCTTGACCGCCTCAGGAAATTCTTCAATCCCAATTACCTGCCCCGCTTTTTCTGCTAATTGAAGAGAAATGCTCCCCATACCGCAATACACATCCAGTACTGTTTCGCCGCCCTGTAAATCTGCGCAATCCATGATCTGGTCATACAAAACCCGGGTTTGTTCCGGATTTACCTGAACAAAAGATCCGGGGCTGATCGAATAAAGCACATTGCCGATTTTTTCAACCAACCTTTCCCGGCCCCAAATATGGTGCCATTTATTGCCGAATAAAACACCGGTATCTTTTTTCTGGATATTTTGTACAACGGATACGACCTGGGGAAATCTGCCGGCCAAAGATCGGGCCAGCTCAAAAAGCAAAGGAAAATTCTCTTTTGTTGTAATAAAAATCACGGCAATTTCTTTGGTATCAGAACTGCTCTTCAATACAATATGCTTTAATAAAGAAAGATCTTCTTCCCCCACATATTCGGGTAGTGTCTTGCAAAGATAAGCGCGAATTTGATTAAAAATCTCCGGCACCAAGAGGCATTCCCGAAAAGAAACCAACTCACGGGTTCCAGGCTTAAAAAAACCCAGTTCCATCTGATCGTGGCAAATATCTACATGAAGTTGAATTCGATTACGGTATTGCCAGGGATGCGACATCCCCAACACCGGTCGCACCGGCACTTCAGGCAATTGTGCGATTTTCCTCAGGGCATCCTCTACAATTTTTTTCTTCATCTCCAATTGATAGCTATATCGGGCATGCTGGAGCTGACATCCCCCACAGTGATCATAAACATGACATGGGGGAGCCATGCGCTGAGGTGATTCATGGATAACCTTAATTAATTTTGCCGTGGCAAAATTCTTTTTCACCTGGTTTATCTCTGCCTGCACAATTTCTCCCGGCAAGGTGCCCGGTACAAATACAGTAAATCCTTCATATCGGCCAATGCCCCATCCTTGATGAGATAGACCTGTAATTTCTATTTCTAAAATATCTCCATCCTTTACCGGTTTTACTTTCACGCACATTTCACCTCATTATCACTTAATTGCCATAATGTTACAAAAATAACTTTAACTAATAACTAATTTTACCCAATGCAATCTTCATCGTCAATCAATGCATCCTGATGCCAAGCCCATAAACTTATGGCTCCCTTCATGAATAATAAAACCATCGGGACACCAAACTATTATAAATAGGATGGAGTTGATTTCCCTGACCAAAAACACTTTAGCGGAATTTACCCACAACCTGCGGCAAACTCTCGAGGCGCCATGGGATTTTTCTAGCTCCCAAAACTACCTGCGCCTAGACCAAATTAGTGCAGTCACAAGACAGGATTTAATCAATGATATCGGTACACCGACAAAGGATCCTTTAATGGAATCATTGCATCTTCTCGTTGAAGAAGGTCAATATTATCGTGTTGAAAATATTGTTTTAGGCTTAAACGAAGTTTTTAAATCCTATTTAAAAAATATTACTTTGGAAAACCAGGAGATCATCACCCGGCGTTTTCTTGAATTTCTTCATCTTTTTTTCATTTTCCTGACGGAAAACTGTTTTCCTTATACGGAAAAAATGTGGGAAGTCATCAGCGCCATGATCAAGCCCACAGGACTTTTTCTCATCAAAGAAAAGTTTATTACGGCCATCCCCATCTTTTTTGAAAGTGTCGCTCTCCTGGGTAAGCAAGCTTCCCGGAAAGGCTTAAGTACCGGCGCGTTGCAGCATGGCTTTCGTATTTCCGAATTATCCTGCCGGAATTATGGTGGTCAAGAAGAATGCGCTCTGATTCAGAACTTAAGACAAAACTTGGAGAACTAAAGGATTCATTATGTTTGAATTATCCAGCTATTTTTTCATTTTGCTCAATATCACTTCCGGACTATTATCCCTTCTAGGTGCCGTGGGGATATTTATTTCCTTGATAATTCAAAGGCGGGTTAGCCGGCTGCAAGATATTATTGAGGAAATACTGGATTTATCCTACGAGGACAGTGCCAATACCACGGTAAAAATACAAAACCTGATTTACAAATATCAAATGCAGTACATCTTACCGGCCAAACCCATTAAGACCGTGATTCATTACATTAATATCAATATCGCTTTCCAATTGATTTTTTGGATCTGGCTCCTTTATTTAATCTTTAAGGGTCCCCTTAGTTGGGACAGCCTCATCTATTTATGGCCTTTATTTGCAATGCTGTTTGTGATGCTGTTTTATCGGCACTTGATCAAATGCACCATTAATCCGGTAGATAACCGTTTGTTCAATGCCTTTATTCCTCCCCCCGGTATCTTAGGAGCATCGCCTATTTGTCCGGATATGTTAACGTTTCCGTCAAAATCATTATGCAGCAGTCCCGCCCCACCCCCTGTATTGCGGCATAAAGCGCCGGAGTCTTGGGAGGTTCTCCTAAAAGAAGAGCTTCCTATTGACGATTACCACTATTTTTTTGTTTTGGTGGATCAGATGGGTATTTCCTTTTATGCCTACGGCCATGTACTTATCGAATTAGATCATGATCCTATTACCGGAAAACCCCGTCCCACAGCACGTAATTTAAATATTCCTCTGGGAAAAATAACAAAAGACCTGCAGCTTGTCCAGCCAAAGGCCTATTTTTTGGTTTTCCCCAAAGGGGAAAAACATCCTCTGATCTTTACCTATACCTTGGAGCGCATCGATACCGTATACTTTGCTCCCACAACGCCGGAGGTTTCCACTAACCATTTTATCACCTACCATGTCTGCGAAAAAGATATTTTACGCCTCCTTACCATTGAAGCAACGGAGGAATGGACAAAGTACCTCCCAGAGAACATCCCGGCCCAAGGGCGACGTAAGTTTTGGGAACAGGATGGACAAGAGGAAGTGATGGAGCAAAAACCTTATATTGATTAACTGATTCCCGTGGGGGAGATAAAAATCAAGATAATCATGATCCCATTCCAAACACCGTGGGCAATAATCGTCGTCCAAATATTGCCCGACTTTTCATATAGATAGGTCAAACCTAGCCCGCCCACGCCAATAGGGATAAAACGGTAAAAATCGAAATGCAAGAAAGAAAAAAGCACAGCGGTTAAAATGATTCCTATTTTCACCCCAAAGCGTTGACGCAAAGCAGGATAAAGGAAGCCACGAAAATAGATTTCCTCTCCTAAGGGAGCAAGAACCACGCCCATGATAAAGGCTAAAAAAAATTCGCCGCTAGAATCTGCCAATAATAAAATTTTAGCAAAATCCTGAAGCTCCGGTTCTCTGGGATAAAAGACAGAGCTAAAAATGCCCAAAACCATTACCGCTACAAAAAGACCGCCGCCCCACTTGATACCTTGAGGCACAGCCGCCAAAAAGCCGTCTTTGACAAAACCCAGATCCCTCCAGGATTGACCATACTTTGCCGCTACAATAGCAATGGGCAAACTGATCATTAAAAATGTCTGTGTCAAACTGGATATAAAAGCAAATTTTAGTGGCTCTATTTCATCTAATTCTACAAAGATATCCAATACAAGACCGATCGCCGTCATAAGAAAAAAGATACTTATGATACCTAAAACGCCTTCCCATGTTTTCCAGCTCGGTTGAATTACTTTATCATTCAAAAAATCTTCCTCCTTTGTAGCTCATTTTAACTCCTTTGACCTCCTCATCATTCCATAGCTTTAATTCAACGGCAAACATTACCTGATGGCACTTACAAACATCTTCAATAGGAATGATAAATTCGGGAATAATAGTGACGATAAAAGTATTAAGGAGGCTAATTATGTTAATTATATCTTATTTTCTCATCATAGCGTTAGTTTTTTCCTTTATTATAATGTTGCTGTTAAAAGTACTTCCTTTATTCTCCCATCAGGAACAACGCAAACCGTCTCTTTCCACAGATAACGAGTTCTCCCAGGAGCTTGCTCCTCAGAAAGATCAAACTTCAATAAGCTCACCGGAGATTATGAGAGATGGAGATCAAAGGGTTCAGATGGTTTTGCTTGCCAAAAATCCCACATGCCTCTATGCTTTTTGTCCACCTTCACATAAGTGGGGATCAGGAAGGACTCTATTAAAAGTTTATCAAATCACAAACAACCTTGCCCCGGATGAAGGCCAATTCCTATTTGATCTTGAGATTGAACCGGACAGAAATTGCTGGTTTATTAATGTGCCGTACGATAATTCTCTTTACTACGTTGTCTTAGGTGCAAGAAACGAAGACGGTACTTTTCATGAACTTTTGCGCTCGAATATGGTTGAAACGCCGCGTGCTTCTCTTTCCGCAGCCCTTGATGCATCCTGGATCCCTTGTGATGTCTACCGTGACTTAGGGGATATTTGCGCAGGCGTCAGCTCTACTATGCTTCAAAAATCGGAAAGGACGGATCACTAATGTCCAAGGGATATCTGGCTCTCGTGCTCCATGCGCATCTGCCTTATGTGCGCCACGTGGAGCACGAACATTTTCTGGAAGAAAGATGGTTCTACGAAGCGGTGAGCGACTGCTATATTCCCTTGATTGATATGATGGACCGTCTAGCAGAAGAAAAAATCCCCTTTCGTCTGACCATGTCTTTAACGCCAACCCTTCTGACCATGTTGGGGGATCCCCTTATGCAAGACCGTTACGAAAAACATCTTAACCGCCTCCTTGAACTAGCGGATAAGGAAATCTTACGATTAAGCCGGCAGCCTGACTTTCTTGCGCTGGCCCATCTTTACCGCAACAAGTACCTACGCGCCCAAAAAATTTTTATCGATCAATACCAACGACAACTAATTAACGGGTTTAAAAAACATATGACCTTAGGTCATCTGGATATCATCACTTCCGGAGCCACCCACGCATATTTCCCGTTAGCCGAACCTTCCCGCAAATCGGTACACGCCCAAGTGGCAGCAGCCATCTCCACACATCAATATTTTCTAGGATGTCATCCCCAAGGTATTTGGCTGCCGGAATGCGGCTACTATCCCGAAGATGACAAGATCTTAAAAAAATATGGTTTAAAATACTTTTTTCTAGATACTCATGGCATACTTTATGCCTCACATCGACCAAAATATGCCTGTTTTGCCCCTATTTTTTGTCCTTCAGGAGTAGCTGCATTTTCCAGAGATCGGGAATCGGCCAACCAAGTGTGGAGTATGTGGGAAGGCTATCCCGGCGATGCCGATTACCGGGAATACTACCGGGATATTGGGTTCGATTTAGATGATGATTACCTTTTTCCTTATATCCATCCCGATGGAATACGAGTAAATACAGGCTTTAAATACTACCGCATTACTGGAAAAAATGGCGAAAAAGAAGTCTATCATCCGGAAATAGCCGCCCAAAAGGCTCGGGAACATGCTCTGGATTTTATCTTTAAGCGACAGCAACAAGTTTCAGCTTTATGCAATGCCATGGACCGGCCGCCGATTATTGTAGCTCCCTACGATGCAGAACTCTTCGGTCATTGGTGGTTTGAAGGGCCGCTCTTTTTAGAAAACATTTTACGCATTATTGGGCGGTACCCGCAAAATCTGGAGCTGATCACACCTATGGATTATCTCTCCCGCCATCCCAAAAATCAAATTACCCAACCCTGTATGTCCAGCTGGGGTGATCAAGGATATCATGATGTATGGCTGGACGAATCCAACGCCTGGATTTACCCTCAACTCCATCAGGCAGCAAATCGTATGAGAGAATTAGTCCAGCGTTTTCCCTATCCCCTCTTGAACAAAACCATCAAAAGAACCCTGCAGCAGGCGGCACGTGAACTGATGCTGGCCCAGTCCAGTGATTGGGCTTTTATCATCAAAACCGGGACTATGGTTTCATATGCCGTAGAACGCACCAACAATCATTTGCATAACTTTAACCTTCTTTACGCACAATTAATGCATCAAAAAATCAATACCAAACTCCTTAAGCAGCTGGAAAATCAACATCATATTTTCCCTAACATTGATTACCGGGTATTTAAATAATATTAATGGTGAAAAATAATCCCCCTATAAAAGGGGGATTTGTGGCTTTATTAATTTTCCTTTTTAAAATTGTTTATTTTATCCGCATACATGGCCGTCAGCTCCTCCGCCGCTTCCATGCTGGCACCTTCACTAAAAACACGGCAGATAGGTTCATCAGAATCCGGCAGCACCAAAGCCCATCCTTTTTCATGATATACCTTAACCCCATCCAAAAGCTCCCGTTCTTTGCCTGTTTCTTCAATCAACCGTCGCATCACAGTGCCTTTGGCATTCCAGGGGCATTCAATTTCCCTTTGCTGCCGATATAGTTTCGGCGCCAAGGATATAATTTCCGCCAAGGACATTTTTTCCTCGGCAATAAATTCTAAAATGTTAACCAAAGCATGAATTGCGTCAAATTGTAAAATATATTGTTTATATCCTTTTTGACTATTGACAATATCCTCCGCCATCATTTGCTGCATAAAAAATGGTTTACCCGTCTTGGTCCGGATCACATTTCCCCGGTATTTTTGCGCCATCTCTTCAATCGCCCGGGAAGCTGTAACCGGAACCACAATGGTCGAATCGACTGCATCATGATTTGTTTTCAGCACCAAGAGAGAAACCAAAACCTGATATAAATCATCTTGAATCACATGGCCCATATGATCAATCAGGATCATCTTTTCCCCGTCAGACTGAAAGATTGCTCCTAAATCACATTTTAAATCTACCACTTGTTCCTGATAATATCTTAAATCCTGCTTAAAGCGATGCTTTTTTTCTGCGCCCGCAGAAATAATGATTTCACATCCGATATTTTCCAGCATCCTAGGTAAATTTTCATCATAATTCACAAAATCATAATCGAGATAGATCTTTAAGCGTGCCCTTTTGATCTGATCGACAGCAACGGTTTTTTCCAATTCCTCATAATAACTGCTAAGAATATCCGGATATTCATTACATTCAGATACCTGACTACCGGAAACCCGGCGAAAATCTTCCCGATAAAAAGCATTTTCAATTTTTCTTTCTTCGCTTTTAGCAATATTAATGCCGTGTCGGTTCAAGAAAGTTATGCATACCCTTTCCCCTTCCTCTAAGGCCTGAACTTGAATTCCTCCATTAGTTCCCAGGGTGCGCACTCCATAACGAGTGATGGGTGTCACCACATGTTTAAAATCAAGAACATTACATCCGGTAGCCATTAATCCCACAGCTAAAGCATTTTTGATCATTTGAGAACACGAATACCCGTCGGCTCCCAACACAATCTGACCTTCTTTCTTATTGCAGGAACCAAAAGCTGCTCCTAACCGCACCGCCATTTCCGGGGTCAATTCAATGTTCACAGTGGAAGTTACACCATTGGCACCAAAAAGATGTTTACGCGCATAATCAGCCCAAATCAAACTTTCCTGGATCAGAGTGCCCTTTTCCACATTTTTATGAGGCCATATTTTTACCCTAGGTTTAATGGTGACATAACTGTTCAAAATCGTGTCATCGCCAATGACCCCTTCCTCATAAATAGAAACATGAGATTTTATTTTCACACGATTGGCAATGACACCTGCGCAAAGAGAGCTTTTGGGGCCTAAATAGACATTGTTCCAAATGATACCCTTTTTAACAGATGATCCTGCTTCTAAAATGCTGTTGGAGCCAATGACAGAAAATCCCTTAACCCTGGCATCTTTACCGATTTTCACATCCTGACCGATAAAAACCGGCGCCTCTAAATAAGCATCGGGATGAATCTCTGTTCCTGATCCCACCCAAATCCCTTCGCTGATCTCTGACCCGGTCCAGCTAATTTTGGTATTCCCGGCTAAAATATGATAATGAGCTTGCCGGTATTGGTCTAAGTTTCCGATATCACACCAATAACCCGGCAACACGCATCCATAGATAGGAATGCCCTTACTTAGGAGTAAGGGAAAAAGATCCTTACTAAAATCAAATATTGTATCCTGAGGAATAAAGTTCATAATTTCCGGCTCAATTACATAAATACCCGTGTTAACAGTATCGCTAAAAACTTCACCCCAGCTAGGTTTCTCCAAAAACTGTTTAACACACCCCGCCTCATCTGTAATAATTACTCCATATTCCAGAGGTGTGGGCACTCGTGTAAGAGCAATGGTCACAGCAGCCTTTTTCTCCTGATGATATGACATCAAATAACCGAGATCAAAGTCCGTTAAAGCATCACCGCTGATTACTAAGAAGGTTTCATCCAAAAACTTTTGAGCATTTTTTACGCTTCCGGCCGTCCCTAAAGGACTTTCTTCAACAAAATACTGCATCCTGACCCCATAATCAGATCCGTCACCAAAATAGTCTTTAATGTCCTCCGGTAGATACATCAAAGTAGCACCAATATCGCGAAAATTATGATGCCATAATAATTCGACAATATGCTGCATTATTGGCCGATCCATGACAGGTACCATAGGTTTAGGCCTGTCACAGGTAAGAGGTCTTAAACGGGAACCCTCACCACCGGCCATAATAATGGCTTTCATATGATCTCCTCCATTAATGTGACTTTAAGAATGAAGAAAACGCTCTTCCATTTGCCTTTGATTCCTGATTTTTACCTTTCCTGCTTCCTCCTGAATCATTTGATAGATTTTTATTGTTTGTGCAGCAATTTGCGGCCAGGTAAAATAATTTACCACCTTATTAAAAGCATTCTTTTTCATGATTTGGGCTGCATAACGGTTTTTTAACATTAAAATAATATTATCTGCTAAAGAATCAGGATCTCCTGAATATGCTTTTAACCCGTCAATACCATGCGTCACCACTTCGTTAAATCCTCCTGTATCTGTAACCACCACTGAAGCCCCTGCTGCCATAGCCTCCAGTGCAACAATACCAAAAGGTTCATACAAACTGGGAAATACGGCAACATGGGCATTTTTATATAGACCGTTACGGATATC
>JAXGQR010000020.1:27500-35337 GCA_040766325.1 Dehalobacterium sp.
TTTTCAAAGAACAATTAAAATGGTGGAGATGAGCGGAATCGAACCGCTGACCCCCTGCTTGCAAGGCAGGTGCTCTCCCAGCTGAGCTACACCCCCACTATGGTGGGCCTGGGTGGACTCGAACCACCGACCTCACGCTTATCAGGCGTGCGCTCTAACCAGCTGAGCTACAGGCCCTCATCGCTTTTCAGAGACTCTGGTCCCTGAAAACCAAACAGTAACTTTGCCTGATGTATCGACCATAGGATACACTTTTAAGTGTTACTCCTTAGAAAGGAGGTGATCCAGCCGCACCTTCCGATACGGCTACCTTGTTACGACTTCACCCCAATCATCAGCCCCACCTTCGGCGACTGCTTCCTTGCGGTTAGCTCATCGACTTCGGGTGTTGCCAACTTTCGTGGTGTGACGGGCGGTGTGTACAAGACCCGGGAACGTATTCACCGCGATATGCTGACTCGCGATTACCAGCGATTCCGACTTCATGCAGGCGAGTTGCAGCCTGCAATCCGAACTGGGATCGGTTTTTTGATTCGCTCCAGATCGCTCCTTCGCCGCCCTCTGTACCGACCATTGTAGCACGTGTGTAGCCCAGGACATAAAGGGCATGATGATTTGACGTCATCCCCACCTTCCTCCGGTTTGTCACCGGCAGTTCCTTTAGAGTGCCCAACTTAATGATGGCAACTTAAAAGTAGGTTGCGCTCCTGCGGGACTTAACCCAACATCTCACGACACGAGCTGACGACAACCATGCACCACCCGTCTCCTTGTCTTATCCCGAAAGAAAAACTCTGTATCTCTACAGACGTCAAGGGATGTCAAGCCCTGGTAAGGTTCTTCGCGTTGCGTCGAATTAAACCACATGCTCCACCGCTTGTGCGGGTCCCCGTCAATTCCTTTGAGTTTCAGCCTTGCGGCCGTACTCCCCAGGCGGGGTACTTATTGCGTTAACTCCGGCACAGAAGGGGTCGATACCTCCTACACCTAGTACCCATCGTTTACAGCGTGGATTACCGGGGTATCTAATCCCGTTCACTCCCCACGCTTTCGCGCCTCAGCGTCAGTTACAGTCCAGAAAGTCGCCTTCGCCACTGGTGTTCCTCCTAATATCTACGCATTTCACCGCTACACTAGGAATTCCACTTTCCTCTCCTGTACTCAAGAATTACAGTTTTAAGTGCAATCGTAAAGTTAAGCCCTACGTTTTCACACCTAACTTATAACCCCGCCTACGCGCCCTTTACGCCCAGTAATTCCGGACAACGCTTGCTCCCTACGTATTACCGCGGCTGCTGGCACGTAGTTAGCCGGAGCTTCCTCGAAAGGTACCGTCAACTCTTTACATTATTCACATAAAGAGACTTCTTCCCTTACGACAGAACTTTACGACCCGAAGGCCTTCTTCATTCACGCGGCGTTGCTCCGTCAGGCTTGCGCCCATTGCGGAAGATTCCCCACTGCTGCCTCCCGTAGGAGTCTGGGCCGTGTCTCAGTCCCAGTGTGACCGGCCACCCTCTCAGGCCGGCTACTGATCGTTGCCTTGGTAAGCCGTTACCCCACCAACTATCTAATCAGACGCGGGCTCATCCTTTATCGGTAGCTTATATATAGAGGCCACCTTTCCTCATCTGGAGATGCCTCCATCGAGCTTATCCGGTATTAGCAGTCGTTTCCAACTGTTGTCCCGGGATTTAGGTAGGTTACCCACGCGTTACTCACCCGTCCGCCACTAAAATTAAAAATTCAGTAAACTGATTCTTTAATTTCCGTTCGACTTGCATGTGTTAAGCACGCCGCCAGCGTTCGTCCTGAGCCAGGATCAAACTCTCCAATAAAATTTATCGTATCAGTCTCTCAACTGCTACTTACTTTATCGAGGTTTAATTGGCTCGATTCAATTACCTGTTTTCAATTAGCTCTAAAGCCAGGCATGAAGTCTTGCTTCTTGCCTCTTGTATTTCAGGTTTCGCATTTATTAATGTTTGCAGGTCCTCTTGTAAGATTCCTGCTCAACATCAGGCTTTGTTACTGTTTAGTTTTCAAAGACCAGCGTTTAGTAGTTTATCAAATCTTTGCTGATTTGTCAAACACTTTTTTTCTTTCCTTGCTCTCTCTCGAGCGCTTGATCAGTTTATCAAACTAATTTCTTTCTGTCAATACCAATTTTTCTGGTGTTTATCATAATTGTTTTTCAAACCTTGATTAGTTTACCAGCTTACTTTCCCGATGTCAATAATGCTTTTCGGATATCTATTTGAATAGGAGAAAGTTTTTATGATATTCCCCATCAGCTGAAAAAAGAAAGAAAGGAACCGGATTTACATCCGGTTACCCATATTTTTATTGATTGAGTATTAGCATGGTTTATTTTAACTTTTCTTTGAGCAAATCATTTACCATACCTGGATTAGCCTTCCCTTTCGACATCTTCATAACCTGTCCCACTAGGAAACCAATCACCTTTTCTTTCCCGGCCTTAAAATCCTCAACAGACTTGGGATTAGCGGCCAAAACCTGATCTACCATCGCATCAATTGCGGACTCATCGGAAATTTGCACCAGACCTTTTTCTTCAACTATTTTTTCCGGTCTTTTCCCTGTTTTAAACATTTCTTCAAAAACCGTTTTCGCAATCTTGCCGCTGATCGTACCCTTGTCGATTAAATTAAGCATTTCCACCAGCATTTCCGCTGTCACTGCACAATCCTTGATATCCTGTTCTTCCGCATTTAGCAGACGAATCAGATCTCCCATTAACCAGTTGCTTACAGTTTTCGCTTCCGGATATAATTTTACACACTCATCAAAATAGTCAGCCAACCCTTTAGATGCGGTAATCACTGAGGCATCATATTGAGGCAGATCGTATTCATTGATCAAACGCTCTTTGCGGGCTTGGGGCAGTTCCGGCAGACCCCGGCGCACCTCTTCCACCCATTCGCGACTGACAATAACAGGAACCAGATCCGGATCAGGGAAATAGCGATAATCACTAGCTTCTTCCTTACTTCTCATAGCTAGAGTGATCCCTTTGGTCTCATCCCAAGTACGGGTCTCCTGGTATAAGGGTTCCCCATCTTCCACGGCCTCAATCTGACGCTGAATTTCATACTCCAAAGCCCTTTCCATAGCCCGGAAAGAATTTAAGTTTTTAATTTCAACTCTGGTACCAAATACTGTACTTCCCTTGGGCATGATGGACACATTGGCATCACAGCGTAGTGAACCTTCCTCCATCTTACAATCGGATACCTCCGTATATTCCAGAATGGCTTTTAACTTCTCCATGTAATCTCTTGCTTCTTTAGGAGAACGAATGTCAGGCTCAGAAACGATTTCCAACAAAGGAGAACCACCGCGATTATAATCCACCAAAGAATAAGAGGAGGTAGAAATAGTCGTACCACCATGAATGAGCTTACTGGCATCTTCCTCCATATGGATTCTGTTGATTCCAATCCGTTTAGGACCGTCGTCTCCATCAATCTCAAGATACCCGTTTAGGCAAATAGGCTGATCCAACTGAGATATTTGATAACTGGTAGGTAAATCGGGATAGAAATAATGCTTACGATCAAACTTGGAAAATTCCTGAATGTTGCAGTTCAGAGCCAAACCGGCTTTAATGGCATATTCAACCACTTTCTTGTTTAAAACAGGCAAAGCTCCAGGCATTCCCAGGCAGCCGGGACACACATGGGAATTTGGCTCTTGTCCAAATTCTGTAGAGCAACCGCAAAAAATTTTCGTTTTGGTTTTAAGTTCCGTATGTACTTCCAAACCAATGACTACTTCATATTCCGGATCTATCATCTTTATCGACCCTCCCCTGATAGGTTCGGTTTATTTTCCATCCACTTCGTTTCTTGCTCATAAGCAAAAGCCGCTTGTAAAAGCTTTCCTTCGTTAAAGGTCTGTCCCATGAGCTGCATGCCCACCGGCAGTCCCTGTCTGAAACCACAAGGCAAGGTAATGGCAGGAATTCCGGCCAGGTTTGCTGCCATTGTCGCCAGTTCAGGAGTTGTATTCAAAAGTTCCTCCTTTTCCCTACTCAATTTAAAGACCGGGTTAAAACAGGTGGGACTCACCACAAGATCAACTTTATTGAATACTTGATCAAAATCTTGTCTAATCAAAGTGCGAGTTTTAAGTGCGTTCATATAATAGGTATCAATATTTCCTTTGCTCAGCACATAGGTGCCCAAAACGATCTGTCTTTTCACCGCTGGGCCAAAACCCTCACTGCGAGCCCGGCGATAATGAGATTCAATATCTGGGGCGTCTTCTCTGCGGTAGCCAAAACGCACCCCTTCATAGCATCCCATGACAGAACCGGCTTCCCCCGCAGAAATAATCCGGTAGGCAGGCTGGGCATAGGCTGTGTGGGGCAGGGAAATCTCCTCAACCACAGCACCCAATGATTCCATTTTCTTAACTGCCTCCAACACCAGAGTTTTAATTTCTTCATCTAGATCCCCGTCAAAGTATTCCCGAGGCAGACCGATTTTTAAACCTTGCACTTCCCCTGTTAAAAATCCACGGAAATTCGGTTTTTCCGTCTGTGCAGAAACAGAATCCTTGGGGTCATAGCCGATAATTTCATCGAGCACCAAGGTGCAGTCCGTGACATCTTTCGTCACAGGTCCGATCTGGTCAAGAGAAGAAGAGGTTCCTACCAAGCCGTAACGGGATATCCAGCCGTAGGTAGGTTTAAAACCAACCACCCCACACGAAGCCGCAGGTTTCAAGATATCGGAGCCCAAGGCAAAAATTGCCTCGTCAGCGGCAACAGCTGCAGCTGTTCCACCACCTGATCCACCCGGTAGATAATTCAGGTTCCACGGATTCCGGGTGGGACCAAAAAAAGAACTTTCCGTTGAGACACCCAATCCAAACTCATCTTGGTTCGTTTTGCCGATTAATATCGCACCTGCTTGTTCTAGTTTTTCCATCACAGTTGCATTATAAGGGGGAACAAAATTTTCCAGCATTTTGGAAGCTGCAGTGGTCCGAATTCCTTTGGTGCATATATTATCCTGGATAGCCGTAGGCATGCCTACCAAAGGGAAAATATTTTCACCTTTGTTTATGGTTTCATCAAAGGCCTGGGCTTTTTTCAAAGCTTGACCTTCCTCAGGCTTTAGAACAAATGCCCCCACCTTGCCTTCAACTTGGTCAATTCTTAATAAAACATCTTGCAGCAGTTCAACAACACTGATTTCTTTTTTAGACAATAGCTCATGGAGTTCATGGGCTGTTTTTTGGCAGATACTCAAAGAACTAGCCTCCTTCAAGATTTATACGATCTTCGGTACTCTAAACATCCCGTTTTCTTCATTGTTAGCATTTTGGAAAACCTCCTCCTTATTTAAAGAAGGTTGAATAATATCTTCCCGCATCACATTTCTTAGGGGTAAGATATTGATCGTGGGTACAACATCCTTTTTTCCCACTTCCTGAAGCCTGCCTGCTTCATCCAGGATCACTGAGATTTGTTTTAAAAATAAATCCTTCTCATCTTCCGACAATTCCAGCCGAGCCAAAGCCGCTGTCCCCTCAATATCTTTCATTGAAATTGTCATTTTTCACCATCCTTTATCAAACTAAGATGAACTACGTCTTTGCTTTCATTGGTCACACTTTAACTAGTCTAACATCAAGAAAGTTATTAATTACACAAAAACCAATAAAATAAGTATACCAAGGCCTTTGGCAAAGGACAAGGGATCTCATATGAATGTACCTTTTTTTGATCTGTAATTTCTACATAAATTTCATGACATGGCAGGATTTTTCTGTTTTACGTCGAATCAGTATTATCGTGTTATATTAAGTTTTAGTTTAATTGGTCTATAAGAGCGGATAAAGTCATAATTTTGATCCGACGTTAGGACCTCTTTTAATGTAGTATTTCACAAATTGAATGTTTGGAGGAGCTTACGTGCGAAAACTAGTAACGATTTCAGCCTTCTGTTTGACACTGTCACTCTCATGTTCAGTCTTTGCTACCAGCCCTGTTCAAAGCGCAGCTGACACTAATGCAAAACTGCATGTTGTGCAATCAAAAGAAACTCTATCCGGCATCGCCACTACATATGGTATTTCCTTAGAACAGATTGTTAAATTTAACAGCATTACCAATCCCAATCAAATATTAATTGGACAAACCTTATTTATTCCCGAAAATAATGCTGCCAAAACAACGGCAAATCAAACCACCACTGCTGTTGCCCCCCAATCAGCAACACCCCCGACAAGTGCACCAAAAGTAAACTACATCGTTAAACCCCGGGATACCTTACATAGCATCGCTGTAGCACATGGATTAACAGTCGATCAAGTAGCGGCTACCAACAATATTGAAAATCCCAACGTTTTAAAAATTGGACAAGTCCTTACTCTCCCAGGCGTAACCCAGCTCCAAACGGTAGCTTCCCGAAGCGATCACAGGGAAAGCAGAAGAGAGTCTAGAGAAGACAAAGATCAAGCAGCGGAAATCGTGGACTATGCCAAAAAATTCTTAGGCTGTTCCTATTCTTATGGTGCCTCGGGTCCCAGATCATTTGACTGTTCCGGCCTAACCATGCACGTTTATAAACATTTTGGTATTAGTTTGCCCCACAGTTCTGCCAGTCAAGCAAAAGAAGGGGAATATGTCAAGAAAAGTGATCTTCAAGAAGGAGATTTAGTTTTCTTTAATACTTCATCCAAAGGGATTTCCCATGTTGGCATTTATATTGGCGGGGGAGAATTCATCCACGCCAGCACCAGTAAACGAAATGTGGAAATATCATCCTTAAGCGAAAGTTATTATGACAAAAGATACGTGACAGCACGGCGCGTAATATAACTTATTGTACATCGCAAGGCACCCTCATTGCACCAATTCTAATTAAATGGTGTAATGAGGGTGCCTTTTCCCTTTTTTATTGGTTTTGTGATGTCTTACCGAAATTCTATCAGCACCGGGCAATGGTCTGATCCCATCACCTCATCTAAAATATCGGCCCGGGCAACCCTCTCCAATAGGTTTTGTGAAACAAAATGGTAATCAATGCGCCATCCTACTCCTTTTTCCCGGGCTTTAAAACGATAGCTCCACCAAGAATACTTTACCAAATCCGGATGAAACCAACGGAAAGTGTCTACATAGCCGCAAGCAATCAGCTTATCTATCCAAGCTCTTTCTATGGGCAAAAACCCGGACCTTTTCTCATTTGATTTAGGGTTTTTGAGGTCAATTTCCCGATGTGCCGTATTAAAATCGCCGCAAATAAGCAGCTTTTTCCCCTGACTTACCAACTGATTACAGTATTCCAGCAAAGCATCATAAAACCTCATTTTATACTGAAGTCGCTGGTCGTCCTTTTGGCCGTTGGGAAAATAGATATTAAGCAAGGTGAATTCAGGATACTCTGTGATCAAGATTCTTCCCTCATCATCAAACCATAATTCCCCGATGTCGATGCGGACTGAGGAAGGTGCTATTTTCGTATAGGTAGCCACCCCACTGTACCCTTTGCGTTCGGCAAAAGAAAAATAAGATCGATAACCAGGAATTTCCCTAAGTTCCTCTGTAAGTTGCTCTTCCTGAATTTTTGTTTCCTGAAGACATAGAATATCCGGCTGTTCATCAGCGATCCAATCTAAAAAGCCGTTTTTAAATACGGCACGAATACCGTTAACATTCCATGAACATACTTTCAATGATAATTGCCTCCTCTTTATTCGTTCTCTATAGGATCCCTCATTGCTTCTTCTTCCCTGCCAAAACACGACCGATAAAGCATGCGGTTATCAAGAGTCCAAACCCGGTCAGAAAATTCCCCTAGTG
>JAXGQR010000021.1:0-28270 GCA_040766325.1 Dehalobacterium sp.
TGAAGTTTGACGAAGAACCGGGTCCTCCCTGGTGGACAGGGATCCTTTCCGCGCTGCTCCCTATTCTTCTTTTGGTCGGTTTATTCTTTTTTATGATGCAGCAAACCCAGGGCGGCGGTAATCGGGTGATGCAATTTGGCAAAAGCCGTGCAAAATTACATACCGATGAAAAAAAGAAAGTTACCTTTGCTGATGTGGCCGGGGTAGATGAGGTGAAGGAAGAGCTGGAGGAAATCGTGGAGTTTTTGAAAGCTCCCCGCAAATTCAGCCAGTTGGGAGCGAAAATCCCTAAAGGGGTACTGCTTTTTGGACCTCCCGGCACAGGGAAGACTCTTCTCGCTCGGGCTGTGGCCGGAGAAGCAGGGGTGCCTTTTTATAGCATCAGTGGTTCTGATTTTGTTGAAATGTTTGTAGGTGTCGGGGCTTCCCGAGTACGGGATTTATTTGAACAAGCGAAAAAGAATGCCCCATGTATTGTTTTTATTGATGAAATTGATGCCGTAGGGCGGCAGCGTGGCGCAGGTTTAGGGGGCGGCCATGATGAAAGGGAGCAAACCCTGAACCAGCTTTTGGTAGAGATGGACGGATTTGCTGCCAATGAAGGGATCATTGTAGTTGCCGCCACTAACAGACCGGATATCCTCGACCCTGCTCTACTCCGACCGGGGCGTTTTGACCGCCAGATTACAGTGAACATTCCCGATATTATGGGTCGAAAAGAGATTCTTCAGGTCCACGCCAAGGGAAAACCTCTAAGTGATGATGTGGATCTGGGGGTATTGGCGCGGCGTACACCGGGCTTTTCCGGGGCTGATCTGGCCAACCTTTTAAATGAGGCGGCTTTGCTTGCTGCCCGGCGCAATAAAACCGAGATTAGCATGAAGGAATTAGAAGATTCCGTAGAGAGAGTGATTGCCGGTCCGGAGAAAAAATCCCGTGTGATCAGTGATTATGAAAGAAAGCTGGTGGCATATCACGAAGCCGGTCATGCCGTCATCGCTTATTTATTACCTAACGCGGATCCACTGCATAAAGTTTCCATTATTCCTCGCGGCGGCGCCGGTGGCTATACCCTGCTTCTACCCAAGGAAGATCGCAATTATATGACCAAATCCCAGATGAAGGATCAGGTGGTCATGCTCTTAGGGGGGCGCATGGCGGAAGCATTAGTCTTAAAGGAAGTGAGCACCGGGGCGCAAAATGACCTGGAAAGAGCCACGGAAACCGTACGTAAAATGATTACCCGTTACGGCATGTCCGAAGAGTTGGGACCCTTAACCTTTGGTCATCGCCAAGATCAGGTATTTCTGGGACGGGATATTTCTCAGGACCGGGATTACTCTGAAGCTGTGGCCTATTCCATCGATAAGGAAGCTCGGCGCATGATTGATGAAGCCTATAATAAAGCAAAAAAAATGCTTACGGATAATATGGATCGTTTACAAGCAGTAGCACATGCCCTAATGGAAAAGGAAACGCTGGAGGCGGAGGAATTTGCCGAATTGATGAAATCCTTTGATGATGCTCAGGAACCACCTGAGAAAAAAGGAGACAGCACGCTGGGGGAACCTCTTCCGGTGATGTTTAAATTAAATTTATCTTACAAAGGCAAGGAGTGACGGAATGGAAAAAACTTACGTGATGATCAAACCTGACGCCGTACAGCGTAATCTTATAGGAGAGATTATCAGTTGTTTTGAAAAAAAGGGCTTGACGCTGGTAGCGATGAAATTTTTGCGTTTATCTCAAGAACAGGCACAGGCCCACTACCAGGAACATGTCGGCAAAAAGTTTCATGACGGTCTCATCTCCTTTATTACTTCGGGGCCGGTGGTGGCTATGGTCTGGGAAGGCAAGAACGCGGTATCTATTGCGCGTAAACTTATGGGGTCGACAAATCCGGCGGAAGCGGAGCCGGCCTCCATTCGGGGCAAGTATGGTATGGATGTGGGGCGCAACATTATCCATGGGGCCGACTCAGCGGAAAGTGCCCGGCGAGAAATAGCTATTTACTTCCAACCGGAAGAAATAGTTGCCTACGAAAAGAATATTGATCAGTGGATTTATGAATAAATAAGCCGGATGGAACGAATCACTCTTCGTTCCATCTTTTTTTATGCCTCAGTCCGCCCTTGCCCCTCATTATGTTACTCCTCCTTTTTTCCCTAGCGATAAAAGTATTAAATGTAAAGTATTAGATGATGAGAAAATTTTATGCAGGTTCTATTGTGAAAAAAAATTAAACTTTCTCGATTATGATTAGCAGGATTTTTGAAAAATATGGAGAAGGTATGATATATATAGGGAAATTTTCCCTACACTTGAAATAAAAAAATTCCAAATCTACAACTAATGGGGGATGATGATATGGAAGAAATCAGGCTTATGATTTTAAGTGAGAATTCTTCTTCCAGACAGGGGTTAACCGCCATTTTTGCATCGGAGAATGCTTTTGAGATGGCAGGAACTTATGCTATTGAGGAGGGATTGCGCCGTGCTATTTCCATTCAGCCGGATGTGGTTTTGATGGATATTGAGGATCATGTCACTTCCTTGCAGTTGGAGCGATTGGATAAATTGAATGAAGACTGTCCCTGTAGCATGATTTTAGCTATTGTGGCCGAGGAACATAATGATATCATTTCTTCTCTTCTGGCTCATGGCATCGACGGATGTATCCCTCGCGGCATGATGAGGGGCAGCATGGTGAAGACCATCGAATTGGTCTGCCGCTGCGGAGTTCTTTGTCTTCCCGGATCTGTAAAAAGCAAGGTGGCATTACCTACAAACGGATTATCTGCTTCCGGTAATATCACGAAGAAACTCATGCTGGATGGGAATGAAGCTCTTACCAAACGCGAGTATGAAGTGCTTCAATTGATGGCGCAAAACTTATCCAACCGAGAAATTTCCGAAGCCTTATTTATTGGAGAAGCAACTGTGAAAACCCATGTAAGTAATATTTTGCGCAAATTGAAACAAAACAACAGAGCACAAGCCGTAGTTTTTTCTTATCAGACAGGAATTATTTCATGATTATTAGTCATTCTTTTTTTACTTTGCCATAAGAAGATATCATTATAAGTTCATACTTTGTGAATTGTCTGATGAAATATCATACTTTAGGCTGATTGAAAAGATCTGCCTGATATCATAATCTTAAGGAGAACATATCTTTGATGATAAGTTCTCCTTTCTTTTTATTCATTTCTCAGTTCATCAGATCTGTTCGAACGGGAGGGGAAAAAACAATGCAAAAAATTAGAGGGATGGTTTCCTCTAAAGGAAATGTTACCCGGGAAGGTGTTGCCTTAATTCTGAACGGGATTAAAAATTTTGAAATTGTTGGCCAGGACGGATCTGATATATTAAAGGATGCTTTTGAAATACAGCCGGATTTTATCCTTTTTGAGTTAAATGGGACTGAAAATGATATGGAAGCTCATGAAGAAACCCTGCATCAACTGCGTAACAGCTGCAGTTGGACCAAAATTATCCTCTATAGTTCGAACCATTTGCACATCCAAAAAATCAACAAATTCTCCGAATTATGCGATGGGTATATCCAGGGTCCCTTAATGCCGGGATTTCTCCAAAAAGCAATTGAACTGGCTTGTTATTCAGGACGGTTTTTCTATTTAGGTTCACCCAAGGATCTGGTGGGTTTAACCAATGACTTGTAGGGAAATAAGCACTATACTTTGCCGGTTTAGAACATCAAAAATCATCCCTTACTCCTACTAGGGGTGGAAGTTTTACCACAGGATTCGTGTTATAGTTGTTTTAGTTAAATAAAGTATCTTTTACGTCACCCATAAGGATTCGGTATTGTGAAACTTGCTCAAGATTGGAGACGAAAAAAAATGATGAAAAAGACAAGCTGTTTTTTAGCAGGAATTCTAGTAGCCGGGGCTGTGTTTCTATCCGCCCCGTCTTATCCTTCTTTGGCTGATAATGTGATCAAAATTATTATCAATGGATCGGTAACTCCCAGCGATGTAGCACCTCTCCTCAAGGAGGGACGTACTCTGGTTCCTATCCGGGTCATTTCCGAGGGCCTAGGTGCCGATGTACAGTGGGATCAAAAGAAGAATGCGGTCATTGTTACCGAGGAGGGCAAGGGAAGCCAAAGTGATGGTGGAAGTTCCTATTTAAAGGGAAAAAACTTCTCCCAGGGTGACAAGGGCATTGGCAATAATATGATTTCAGCGCGAGATCTTAAAAATCTGCTGGATGATGATCAAGATGATGATATTGCCGATTATCGCCCCAATCATAACGGCGGCGACAGCATTGCCAACGATCCCCTGGTGGTGGACGTGCGTGGCGAGGCTGAATATCTTGATACTCATATCCCCAGCGCTGTGTGGATCGCACCTGCCACCCAGATGGCAGATCAGGAAAGCATTAATAAACTGAAAAAGCTTTTAAATGATCATGTGGCCAAGGGAGGCAAAAATGAAATCGTGATCTACTGCTACACCGGGAATCAATCGGGATTCGTGGCAGGTGTCCTGGGAGCCCAGGGGTTGCCGGTGAAGAATCTGATGTACGGTTTTGACATTGCGTGGCGGGGTACCAAATCGGCGGATCGAGCCATTAAAGCACCCATGGAAAACAGCGGTGGGGAAAAGGTTGAGTGTAAGACCTGAGGGAGTTAATTTCCCCTCGGGTAGCGGGAAAGAAAAAGCATACATATTCTAGCTGTTCACATCATACGGTTGTAATTGACGGATTTCACTCTGACGGCCTGGGTGCAAACCCTTGCTATAAATAAGCATGAAAGATAATGATAAGCTTTCGAAGGGAGGGGTTGCGAAGAGGCAACGATAATTTAGACTAAGGGGGTGGATTTGGACAGGAAGATGATGAACCTGGTTGATATAATCAGCAGGAGCAGGTCAAGAAGGAATTTATTTTAGAATTTAAGGAGGAATAAAGTATGCAAAGATCAAAATTAGCGCTAGTTTTGACGATTGTGGCGATTTGGGATTAGTTTTGCCGGATCAGCTTTTGCGGATACAAGAATGACCGGTAAGTTAAACGTTACCATGAACACCAACAATGGTCCGTATGTTGATTATGGTTATACCGGTTGTGAATCCTCATATATCTTTAATGCTTATGACATTACCTATTTTGATACAGGTTGTTTAAATCATAATGATGGATTTAAAATTATAATGGACTTTAACTATGAAGGCGATGCAGAGAATGCTTTTGAATTCGACTTTGATTATTCTTTACCTGTAAAGGTTTGGGCGCAAACTCCAGGCGGTAGTGCAGGTGACTGGTTTACTGCTCAACCCACAGTAATTCGATGTGGACGAGCTAAACGGTGTTGTAACCATTGAAGTTGAAGATTTAATGATTCCCACAGAATACGAAGATATTACAAAAGTGGTTGTAGGGGATGAAAATCAAGATTTAAGAGTTATCAATACTTGTGAAGCCGGTACTTACTGTATTGATATGACGATTAGTTCGAAATGCGGCGATTTTAAAGTAACTGATCAGGTGGTCGAAATTAAATCCGCTCCTGCAGAAGTTGTAATTACCAGCATTGCTCCTGATACAGTACAATCCGGCGATTGCAAATCTGTTTACTGTAAAAGGTTGGGTTTATGATTGCGGCGGCAAAGGCGTTCCTAATCAGGACGTAACTCTTACTATCCCAGGTGCAGACGTTGATGTGGCGAATGCGAAAACAAATTCCAACGGATTTTTCACGATTAACTTCGCAGAGCACCAGCACCAGGCGATCAAGCACTGTTCAGGTATCAGCGGCTTGCTGTGGTGATGTTTCTTTTGATGATATCGCTCTGAAGGTTAATAAAGACAGGCTTCTGATCTTGAAATTAATGTTACCAGTGCCGATGGTGTAGAAGACGAAGTTCGTTACAACAAATGTAACACTGTAGAATTTTGTCTCTTAGATGAATGTGGTGAGTTTGCACAAGCAGGTGCTCTCGAAGGAAATGAAACCACAATTTATTTCACTGCTACTCAGGAAAGACCGGGCAAAGATCCCATCGTAGCCGGCCACTTCTATCTAGAATGCCCTGAAATATGTGAAATGCACTATCCCGAACAATGTGATTGCAATCCTGGGGATCGTGATTATGAACAAATCAATTCCATCGTTATTGATGCTAAGTCTTGCTATACCGTAAAAATGGTTCCCTTAGTGGAAGGTGAAATCACCATTACAGCTAGAATTACTATTGGCGGTATTACTGAAATTGTCACAACTAAAGTTGTAGATTCTTTTTCTCCTGCTGAAGTAATGGACTTTCCCTTGGTTACCGATGACGCAGATAATGTCAGAGCCGGTTGGCCCATTGTTGCCGTTGTTGCTTTAGACAGAACTGCCGGTGCCAACTATAATAAAAACTTCTTTTATCAACGGTGAAGAAGTGCTTGTGAGCGATCAATTAGGTACACCTGGTGTGGACTACATTGCTCCGATGAAAGATGATGAGTTTGTAGCTGCATTTAATGTATGTGGTGAATCTATTGCATCAAGGGCAGGATGCATGTGCATCTGAAGATGCCATCTTCCCTTATTGCACCGATAAATGGTATTTCATGCTTTATCCTTGCAAAGAATTAAGAGGCGATTTCGAGATTAAAGTAGTAATTGATGGCATAGGTGAAGCTTCTGCTGATTTCTTCACCAAACACAGAGAGGGAGTAAGCGAAGAAATCGATTTAAACTTTGTCACTCCTGTGGAATTAGAAAGATATT
The DNA here is from genome assembly GCA_040766325.1 of Dehalobacterium sp. Lineage (GTDB taxonomy): Bacteria > Bacillota > Dehalobacteriia > Dehalobacteriales > Dehalobacteriaceae > Dehalobacterium. Next base: position 6,749 of record JAXGQR010000021.1, read on the forward strand.
TATCCCCTGATGCTTGGCAGACCTTCTCTACACCGAAGCTCTTAGCTGCTACCGGTGCTGAAACCCCTGAATATGGCACCTTCGCTGAACTTCTTGCTCCGATTTATGAAGAAATGGCTGAAGGTCCTTTCAGTGCTGATGAAGCAGAATTGTTTGTTTTAGGTTATGATGATGGTGAGTGGTATGCGATGGAAGCATGCGATTTTGTTGAACCATTAGCTGGTTATTATGTAAGAACCCCCCAACGGGAAAAAGGCGATTGGAATATGAGAAATGTTCCTTTCAAACTTGAATATGTATTTGCCCGTGCTACTACCCCGGATCTGAGCGTACCGTATCATTACTATTATGATACTAATGATGATAACGTTGGATCTTTAGATTATATGGAATGGAACTCCATCGGCGTTGGTGTTTCTCCTGAACTGGAAAATACCTTAACGAGACAATCCGATGATTCTGCCCAGGCTTTAGTAACCTTGTTAAGAGGGAACGCTTCCTTCTCAATTTGGAATCCTGGCGCGAAATTAGCCAATGTAAATTCCGCTTTTACGACTAATGCTTTAGGTGGAACCGCATACTCCAACACAACCCTGAATCCCTTCACACCTCTCTATAATGGGGACGTGTATTGGACCTACGGATATTGCTCCAATCAATATTTGGCAGCAAATGTTGGTCTTGATATGATCGAATGGGTTGGCGGAAACTATAGACCTGCAAACTATGATGATTTTCCACATGGCAATGAAGGATATTAAGATTTTATACACTAAAAAAATGATATGTGCTTGATATGAATAAGTATCGTGAAGCATAAATCAACCCATGAAACGAATAGCTTTGATGTATTAAGGTAAATGGGGAAGGGTTAACCTTAACCCTTCCCCATTACTGATTTTCGGACCAAATGATACAAGATGCAACGAAAATATGAAAATTACTTACATGCTGTAAGGAGGGAGATGATGAACTTGCAGCCCAAATTATCAAAAAAGATTGCTTTAATGACAGCTTTGGTGATGGTCTTAAGTTTGTGTCTAGCTGGGAGTGTATTGGCGGCAGCTCCAACTCCAGTAACATTAATTTCAACAAGTCCTGATAAAACAACTGGCGTTGATCCTACTATAAGTGAAATTGTATTGACTTTTAACGTGGATGTAAATATATTAGATGTCTTGCCCGGTCAAGCTGGATTTACAAAATTAACTGAAGATGGTAGGACTATCGATTTTACAATGGAAATGCGTAATGGGAAGGAATTTGTCATTACGCCTGACGAGGGATTTAAGGCAAATTCCAAATACTCTCTAACAGTAAAGGGAGGTTCTGTAGGCTATACTAGTAGTGCTTTTCCTGGCATGTCTATTTCTAACACTCAACCCATTACTCTTTCCTTCACCACGGGAAGCGAAGCAGAACCTGAACAATTGGAATTAAGCGTTACACCTGCTGAAGTAGACTTGGAAGTAGGAGAAACTGAAACTCTGACAGCCGATGCTACTGAAGGTGCTGTGGTTAGTTATAGTAGCGACGATGAAGATGTTGCAACGGTATCAGCTGCAGGATTAATCACTGCCGTAGGTGAAGGCGAAACAACGATTACCGTCACGGCAACATTAGGCGAAGCAACCAAAGAAGTAGAAGTAGCCGTAAACGTAACGGCAGCAACAACAGAACCGGGAGAAGAAATTGAATTAACCGTTGAACCTGCTGCATTAACCCTCTATGTAGGCGCAACCGGTCAAACCTTTAAATTAACCACCACTGTTGATCCTGAAGATGCAGAACTTACCTTCGCGTCTACTAATGAAGCATTTGTGACCGTAAGTGAGGATGGCACTCTTACTGCCGTAGCAGCAGGAGAAGCCACCATTACCGTTACCGCTTCCAAGGACGGCTTCGAAGATGCAGAAAAAGCTGTGCAAGTAACTGTAGCTCCTGTTATCCTCGGCGATGTTGATTTAGATGGAGATTGGGACATCTATGATCTCCAAGCCGCTATTAATATTGCACTGGGAAGAACAGACAATTATTCTGCACTGCAGATAGAAGCGGCAGATGCGAATAAAGACGGCGTTGTAAACATCTCAGATGTTGTGATCATCAGAAATTTCATCTTGGAAGTTGAATAAATAAATCTATCTGCATGGAAATGCAGGTGCGGGACAATAGTTACAACATTCTGCAAATGATGGCAGTACTCCCCTTGGATGAGCCAGGGGGAGTATCCATTAATCATGACTGACATTTTACTTTGAGCAATCAGGAGGGAGGAGCTACATGAAGGGTTATAAAAACAATCACATGAGATTGGCACGTTTGCTGACCTTCTCTCTGATTTTACTGCTAAGCTTCGGGGCATTTTCTTTAGGCGCCTTAGCGGCAGATGAAGAGAACGGCATAACTCTAAATGTTGTAGATACGACGGGCGATCTGGGTGCATTGGTTTCTATCCCTGTTACATTTACCAGTGATGGTGCAGCAAGCGGGATGCAGTTTGATCTTAGTTATGATCCCGATTTGTTGACTTATCAGGGAACACCGGAAAATTTGTTACTGGGCTATTCTGCCGGTGATTTACCGGACGGATTTGCCATTGTAGCTAGCAAGATTCAAAATAATAAGATTAGAACTGTGGTTTACAATGCATCAGGTAATAGTATTCCGGAGGGAGACTATACCCTTATCAATTTGAAATTCCGTGTGAAGAGTGATGCTCAACCTGCACAGGAAAGCGATTTAGTCTTAAGCGGTGTTAAGATCACTGATGTGGATACAGATTCGCTGATGTCCGAGAACAACAGCGGAGTCTTTACTGTAACATCGAGCTCGGAACCAGTTGGAATCGTCTTAACAGCCGGAAATGTTACCGGGAAAGCTGGGGACAGTGTTTCCGTTCCCATTACCTTGCAGAGCGAAGGGAATGTGGCCGGTCTTCAGTTTACTCTAGATTATGATGACCAGCTGCTGACCTTTGAGGGCATCGACAAAGGTGCTCTAACGGATCAGAGCGGGGCTTTTACGGTGGAGGCTGAATTAACGGACGGCGGCGTAATTGTGCTGGTGTTGGCAAACACCCAGGGAACATTTATTGATGGTGAAGAGGATACTGTTGCCCAGCTTAACTTTACCGTTGCTTCCGGAGCTAAATCCGGACAATTCTGTGACCTTGAGTTTGACAATGTTGTTCTCTCCGATGATGAAGGAGATCCTTTAATTGAGAATCAACTGAATCAAGGAAAGTTCATTGTAGCAGCGGGATCTGTTTCCGATAAACTGATTTTAACGGCAGGAAATGTATCCGGCAGAGCGGGAACTAATGTTTCTCTACCCATTACCCTTTTGAGCGAAGGAAATGTGGCTGGTATTCAGTTTACCCTGGATTATGATGACCAGTTGCTGACCTTCAAGGACATTACTAAAGGTGCTTTTACTGATCAGAGCGGGGCATTTACAGTGGTAGCTGAATCATCGGATGGCGGAGTGATCGTGCTTGTTTTGGCAAATACCCCAGGGACTTTTATTAAAGAAGGCCAAGGCATTGTTGCTAAGCTTAACTTTAACGTTGCTTCCAATGCCAGACCCGGACAATCCTGTGATCTTGAACTGAACAATGTTATTTTCTCTGATGATCAAGGAGAACCCTTAATGGCAGATCAATTGAATGATGGTGAGTTCACAGTCGCGACCTCAGGTGGCGGCGGCGGTGGTGGTGGCGGCTCCAAGGATAAGGATGAGGATAAAGATGAAACCCCAACCCCATCCCAACCGGATTGTTCCTTCATCGACCTAACTACCAGCCACTGGGCTTACAAAGATATCATTGCGCTTTGTGAAGCAGGCATTATTGACGGTTATCCCGATGGCACCTTTGGCCCGGAAATAAGCATTACCCGTGCTGAGTTTGCCAAGATTATTGTCGGTGTTCAAGGAACGGCTTTGGTGAATCCTGCTCAGGCAACCTACCAGGATGTAGCAAGAAACAATTGGCATTACCAGTATGTTGAGACCGCAACCCAGGCCGGTTTGGTTATGGGTGACGGCAAAGGCTATTTCCGCCCCAATGACCGGATTTCCCGTCAGGAAATCGCTATTATCTTGGTGCGAGCCATGGGCTTACAAAATGAAGCCATAGCTAAAGCCCAGGAAGTCACCACCTTTGGTGATGACTCTCAAATCTCCCCATGGGCCAGAGGTCATGTGGTGGTAGCCGTTGAGCAAGGTTTGATCAACGGTTATCCCGGGAATCCGCCCACATTCAAAGCGAAAAATACCGCAACCAGAGCAGAAGCTTCTGCCATGCTCAATCGGTATCGCAACCAGTAAAACCATTGAAATGGATATGAAACATTTGAAACAAAAGACACTCTTCCCAGATTAGTCCGGGAGGGTGTCTTTATTCCATAATCCATTATACCTAAACGATTCTTTAAAACTCCACCTAAAGGATGAGAAAAATCCTTCTTGATAGGGAGAATAAAACCATAGGATTCTTGAAGATCATATTTATCTCAACCTGAATGGGGATGGAATCTGAAGAAGGGTAGAGTACAATTAGTAATAAGCTGGTAGTATCTTCTTGCTGAAGATATTGCCCAAAACTTGAAAGGTGGTAAGATTTAATGAAGCGAAGAACTCTAATCGTATTAACCTTGATCCTGGCCTTAATCTTTCCCATGACGGCTATTGCACAAGAGATGCCTCCAATCCCCGCAATTTATAAAGGTACCGTTGTGGATCTGGAGGGCAAAGCGGTTCCCTCCGGCACAATCCATGCTTATACCAAGGATAAGTTACGGGGTAGTATCGATTTTGAAGATGGAGAGTACAGTAGGTTTTTAGTGAACGGAGAAACGAGTGCTAATAACGCCGTTGTTGTTTTTACCATTGAAGTCAATGGCGTGGAAGTAGATGCCACACCTTCTCAGGAGGTGAAATGGCAGTCGGGTAAAATCAGCGGCATGGATATTCCCTTAATCAAACTGACCGTTGACACATCGAAGTTTCCTGACGTGTCGGGAAAGGTTACCATTGAAGCATCTAATGACAACTTTACCCTAAAGATCGGCAAAACGAAACAGATTCGAGTGACAACCACTCCTGCTAATGCAACTCTTAGCTATAAAAGCGATAAAACCAGCGTGGCTACCGTAAGTTCCAGCGGTGTGGTCACCGCCAAAGGACAAGGTACGGCGATCATTACCGTTACTGCCTCCAGCCCCGGTATGGATGACGGAAAAGAGACGGTGCGGGTGCGCGTCAGTGAAAATCCCATCGAAATCACAGTAGACCCCGATTCCGTTAAATTAGAGGTAGGAAAAACGCAGCAATTGAGCGTAACTACGGATCCCTCCGGGACAACGAAAACATATAAATCCAATAAAACCAGTGTTGCGACGGTTAGTTCTTCCGGAAGAATCACCGCGATTGCTCCCGGGAATGCTACCATCACCATCACAGCCAAGAAAGATGGTTATGAAGACGGTGAAGAATCTGTAAAAGTAACGGTAACTGAGATCGGCGGCAGCGGCGGTGGCAGCGGCAGTATCCCCGGCACAACACCAGGTACCACTCCTGGCACCAATCCTCCCGGACCCACCTCTTTCACCGATGTTCCGGAATATCATTGGGCTCATGGAAATATTACCTTTTTAGCCCAAAGTGGGATTGTGGGCGGATATGAAGACGGTACCTTCCAACCGGCGAAGAATGTGACCCGGGCCGAATTTACTAAGATGCTGGTTGCTGCTGTAGGTCTCACTGTGGAAAATCCCGCTATGGCAAGATTCAGCGATGTTCCTACTACCCTTTGGAGTTTCGGTTATATTGAAGCTGCAGCAAAAGCAGGACTGGTTACCGGTGATACTACAGGTACCTTCCGACCCAATGATAATATTACCCGTCAGGAAATGGCTGCTATTTTGGTTCGAGCTATGGGTAAAGGTGATGCGGGCACAACCAATGCCAATCTGGCCACTACTTTTTCTGATGACAGCTCGATTGCCACATGGGCCCGAGGCTTTGTTGTGGCAGCGGTTCAGGACGGCTTAGTGGGCGGTTATAGTGAAGACAATACCTTCCGTCCGGCGCAAAATGCTACCCGAGCAGAATCTTCTGCCATGATCAGCCGTTTATTGGAAAAAATATAACCTTTTAAGTATTTAATACCGTAAGCTAATGTTTTTGATGAGTCGGACAGCCGACACCTTGCCCAAGGTGTCGGCTGTCTTTCTCTTGAATTCTTCTCTAAAGTAACATATAATTTTATCAGCAATAATGAGGAGGCCTTTTTATGGAGCGGGTGCAAAAGGTGATGTCCCATCCGGATTTTGAAGCCTATTTGTTTCTGAATAAGCAGCAGGAATTAAATCGAGAATTTTGCTGCCATCAGTTGGAACACGCTTTGGATGTAGCGCGTATTTTTTATATCCTATGTCTGGAAGGAGAACGCTTACCGGAATTAAAGCATTTGTCGGGGCCGGAGATAAAAGAGTTGGTTTATGTCATTGCCCTCCTCCATGATATCGGCCGCTGGAAACAATACCTGGATCCAAGTTTGGATCATGCCCGGGAAGGTGCGATATTAGCAAAACCGATCCTGCAGGATGTGGGGTTCTCGGAGGAGACAATAAATCTGGCCTTATCGGCGATTGCTGATCATCGCAAGCACAGTGCCTCCGGACTGGGTAGTATCTTGTATCGGGCGGACAAGCTATCCCGCAATTGTCATCATTGTCAGGCACAGCATAAGTGCTATAAATTTAACCGTATGGAAACGCGAGATAAGGTACTTTATTAATGGGAATTACTTGTGAAATATTAATTAAGAGGTGGAGCGATATGGAGTTTAATCATAGTGCCCGGGCAGGTTCCTGGGAGATGAGCTGTAAGAACGGTCCTTTGACCTTTGGAGCACGTACTTTGGTGATGGGGATTTTAAATGTCACCCCAAATTCATTTTCTGACGGAGGAAAGTTCAATCAATTAGATTTGGCTTTGGAACATGCTTATCAAATGGTAGAAGAAGGGGCGGATATTATTGATGTAGGTGGCGAATCCACCCGCCCCGGATATGAAATGATTGATGCTGAGGAGGAGATTAAGCGTATCGTTCCTATTATTGAAGCCCTGGCTCAAAAAGTTAAGGTACCCCTTTCCGTTGATACCTATAAAGCGAAGGTGGCCAGAGCTGCTCTGGATGCGGGTGCCGGGATCATCAATGATATTTGGGGTTTTCAATTTGAGCAGGATCAGTCGGAAATCCCGGAAATGGCACGGGTTGCGGCAGAGTATGATTGCCCGGTGATTTTAATGCATAATCAAAATGGTACGGAATATAACAACTTAATGGACGAGGTGCTTCTTTTCCTGCGTAAAAGTATTGAGATTGCAGAAAAGGCAGGGGTAAAGCCGGATAAAATCATTCTTGATCCCGGCATCGGCTTTGGTAAAGATTTGGATCAGAATCTGGAGGTGATGAGCCGCCTGGAAGAATTTCAATCCTTAGGCAAACCTGTTCTTTTAGGAACATCTCGTAAAAGAATGATCGGCAGTGTTCTGGATTTGCCGGTGACAGAACGGGTGGAAGGAACCGCTGCTACAGTTGTTATCGGGATCACGAAGGGCATGGATATTGTTCGGGTACATGATGTCAAAGAAATGGCCCGTGTGGTAAAAATGACAGATGCCATCATAAGGAGAAATTATCATGGATAAAATTGTTTTACCGGGGATGGAGTTTTACGGTTATCACGGGGTTTTAAAAGAAGAAAAAAAAGTGGGACAACCCTTTATCATCAGTGTGGAAATGTATCTGGATCTGCTTCCGGCAGGGGTTTCCGATGATTTGCATCAAACGGTAAACTATCTAGACGCTTTTCTGGCCATCAAGGAGATCGTGGAGGAAAAAAACTTTGATTTAATAGAAGCCTTGGCCCATAATATTGCCCAGATGCTTTTAGAAAAATTCGAGATCAGCAAGGTAAAGGTTATCGTAGACAAGCCATTGGCACCACTACCCGCAGGTAGTCATGGGGCCCGGGTGGAAATTAAACGGGAGAAAAACCGTGAAAACTAATTTGGTCTATTTAAGCTTAGGCAGCAACATGGGTAATAAAAAGGAATATTTGAGTCAAGCGCTAAAGTATCTTAAAGAAGTACCCACCATCAGGATCACGAGAAAATCTTCCCTTTATCAAACCGATCCTGTGGGTTATGTGGAACAAGATTATTTTTTAAATGCTGTTTTGGAACTGGAAACAAGCCTGGAACCGGAAACACTTTTAAAAACTACTCAAGAAATTGAAAATAAGTTGAACCGGAAAAGAACTATTCGTTGGGGCCCCAGGACCATCGATATTGATCTCTTGCTCTTTAATGATCAAATCATCTCTACTCCAGATTTAGTAATACCACATGCGCAAATGCATCTGAGACGCTTTGTCCTGGTACCTTTAGCCGAATTGGATCCTAAGATTTTCATTCCCGGTGTGGGACAGGTGGAGCAAATTGTGGCGTCTTGTGCAGATCAGGGCAGAGTCTCTCGCGTTTATCAAGCAAGTGAATGGTAAACAAAGCCGTAACCCGGCTTTGTTTTTAATGTATGTAGAGAAAGGAATCATCGGATGCTAAATTTAGTCCTTTTTTTATTAGGCGCATTTTTTACCTTTACTATTTTTTATTCTTCCATGGGCGTGCTTCCTTTGTATGTCGCTGCCTTAGGCGGCAACGAATTTGATGTGGGGCTGCAGATTACTTTGTATTATATCGCTTCAGTGATTTTGCGTTTTTATTTTGGCCCCTTAAGCGACCGCAAAGGACGGAAATTGCCCCTGATGATCGGGGCTTTCGCCTTTGGCGCTTCCTCTCTTTTATTTATGTTTTGTAATACCATTTTCCAGGTGACCTTAGCCCGACTCTTTCAGGCGCTAGGGTTGGCGGCGTTTTTCTCCAGTGGGGGCTCTTTGATTGCTGATCTGGCCCCGCTAAAACGTATGGGGTTGTATGTAAGCTTGTTCCGCATGAGTTCGGTTACGGCTCTATTAACCGGTCCGGCCGCTGCCTTAATGGTCGTGCATGCCCATTCTTATGATGCCTATTTTATCTTAAGCGCACTCGTCGGTCTTATATCTTTCTTGCTCATTGCCATGGTCAAAGTGCCTCCTTTGGTATATGAAGAGCAGGAGCAGGAAGAGGAACAATTCGGATTCTTTAAGAAATTTGTCTTAGTGCTCAGAGAAAAATCCTCCCATCAAATCTTATTCGGTATTAGTCTTGTTTCCTTGTCCTATGGGCTGCTTTTGACTTTTGTTGTTTTGTTTATTGCTCAGGATATACAGATTGCCAATCCCGGACTTTATTTTACCTACATTGGAATTGTCAGCTTGGGTGGTACCTTTTTATCAGGTATCCTTTCCGACCGATGGGGGCGTGCAGCAATTGCCTGGCCGTCAATTATTATTCTGGGTGCCGGAGTAGGCATCTTGTACTTTGCCCCTCAGATACCGTCCATTCTTTGGATCAGTTCTCTACTATCAGGTATCGGTTATTCCGGAAGCATGGCGGCTCTGGCAGCCTGGCTGGTGGAGTCGGTTCCTCAGGAGCATCGGGGCACTGCCGTGGCCCTACAGGAAAGTACCATTGATATCAGCATCAGTATCGCTTCTTTTGTTTTTGGCTGGATTAGCGGTTTTACCGGTATGGGTGGTGCTTTTGCCCTCTTCGGTGGTTTTGCTCTTTTATCTGCTTTTGCAAAAATGTGGTCTTTTTGTCAAGCCGCTCGACATACATCTTAATAGGAGTGCCCTTTCTAAGGAGTGGTCATCATGACCATAGGAACTGCAATTGCCGCCTTGAAATCCCTTGTTGCCTGGGGAGGCGGCTTTTTTCTTCTCCTCGTTTCCCGGGAGATGTGGAAAATAAAGGGGGAGGGCAAAATGGATCCTCCTTGGGATGAAGATCCTTAAGCAGGATATCAGGTGCTTTGTGTCGAATTTTCTCTTTTTATACGCTTAATATGCTGAAGCTAGAAAAGAGATGATAAGATGAAGCTCCTGAAAAGAAGAGAATTTATCGCGGGATTAGGACTAGGGTCCTTGGGCCTTTTAGGTTTTTTAAATTGGGATTATGTATATGGAACTGTAACTAATATTACTTCTTCCGGAGAAAATAACAATACCGAGGAAGAATTAATTTCTTGCGATTATGTCTTAGCTAACGGCTTGATTGTAGACGGTACAGGAAAAAAGTGTTATCTTGGACATGTGGGCATAAAAGGGGATCGCATTGTTGCCTTAGGGGAGTTTACTTTCCCGGAAGGGGCCCAGATCATTAATGCCCAGGGATTAATCATCACACCGGGTTTTATTGATCTTCATACCCATACGGAGAGCTATTGGTTGGCCGGAGGATCGGGAGAAATGGTACTCAAGCAAGGGGTCACGACCCAAATAGGGGGCAATTGTGGTACCTCAGTACCCTCGATAGAAAACTATTTTCAGTCTCTTCCGCCCACGCCGATTAACGTTGGTTTGTTTGTCGGTTATAAAAATTTGCGTAATCAGGTGGGGGTAACTCCGGAGGAACTGGTGGATGAGTCGGCACTGGAAATAATGCAGGAAAATCTGGCTCGGGGGATGGCGGAAGGGGCTTTCGGCTTATCTGTGGGGCTAGAGTATTATCCTCAGCACCGGGGAACGAAGGAAGAGATGATTGCCCTCTGCCAGGTGCTCCGGGAGCGGGGCGGATTTTATTCCACTCATATCAGAAATGAAAACCATCATGTTATTCCAGCCCTCAAAGAGGCTATTGCAATTGGTTTAACCGCTGGGGTGCCGGTGCAGTATTCCCATGTGAAGTCATCCCGCCGGGAAAACTGGGGAAAGATGCCCCAATTGCTGTCCATGATGAAGGATGCGGCCTCTGTGGGTTTGGATATTACAGGAGATGTTTACCCGTATACCTTTTCCAGCATCGATGTAGGTAATGATGATTTTACTGAATCTATGAGTGAAGAGGACATGCTTTTAGCCCTTAAGGATCCTTTAATTATGATTAGCAGTGATTCGGGGTTATCCAAAGAAGGGGTGGCCATTCATCCTCGAGCCTATGGCAATTACCCGCGGGTGCTCGCTATGTATACCGGACCGGGGCAGGCCTTAACCTTAGAGCAGGCTGTGCACAAAATGACCGGCAAGCCGGCCAAACGTTTAAACCTTAGGGACCGCGGCACCATAGCAGTGGACATGAAGGCGGATTTAGCCGTATTTAATTTAGAAGGGATCCGGGATCTGGCCACACGGGACAACCCTAATCAGTTGTCTATGGGTATAAAATATGTTTTTGTTAACGGTCAGATGGTTTTGGAACAAGGTAAGCTCACAGGAAATAAAGGAGGTGGCCCTTTAAGATATCAACATTCTTGACCTTTATCTAAAGAGGGATAAGACCGATTGATGATGAAAGGAGTATGAACATGGATCAAAAAGAACGAGAAATTCTCCAAAAGGCGATCTTAAACGAGAATGAGGGCTATCAGTTTTATCAGTTAGCGGCAGAACAAATCAAGGATCCGGACGTTAAGCTAATCTTTCTTGCCCTGGCCGAAGACGAGAAAAAGCATGAATCCTGGCTGCGTAGTCTGTATCAAGAGCTGCAGGATCAAAAATCCTCGGAGGAGGTTGTCTTAACGGTTGCAGATACCGAGTCTCCCGGTATTTTTACTCCGGATAAAATGGAGAAATTCGGTGCTTTAGAGGTTTCTGCCTTACACATTGGGATTTTAATGGAGAAGGAATCCATGGATTATTATCGCCTAGCAGCTAAAAACACGCAGGTTTCCGCTGCCCAAGATCTATTTGAAAAACTGGCCCAATGGGAACAGGCTCATTTAGAGCGCTTGGAAAGGGCTTATGAAGTAGCCCGGGAAGAATGGTGGGCTGAACAGGGCTTCTCCCCCGCATAATTGAGGCAAATTTTCCTTGATTAATGAACCGAGCTTTGCTACAATGTTAACCAAATTATAGTTGAGGTTAACGATTAAGATGAAAAATCAGGTTTTACAGTTTTTAAAAGAGCAGGAGGATTATTTATCCGGTGAGGAAATTAGTCGGCGTTTGGGGATTTCCCGTACAGCAGTATGGAAACAGATTAATACCCTGAAAAAGGAAGGTTATGAGATTGCATCCCAAACCCGCTTAGGTTATCGCCTTATCCACCTGCCGGATCGTCTCTATCCTGCGGAGATTCAGGATTACCTGAGGACAAAGCTAGTTGGGAGAAATATAATTTATCGGGGATCGGTTGATTCCACGAATAATCTGGCCCGGCAAACAGGAGAGTCCGGTTTTGTTGACGGCACGGTGATTGTGGCCGAAGAGCAGGTGGCCGGTAAAGGCAGATTAGGACGATCATGGCATGCGCCTTTTGGCACCGGGATCAGCCTTTCTCTTCTTGTGCGACCGGCAATACCGGTGGTGGATGCTCCGAAGATCACCTTGTTAACCGGGGTCGCTGTGGCTAGGGGTCTGGAAGAGATCACCGGATTGAAAACCGGCATCAAATGGCCTAATGATCTTTTGATTCAAGGAAAAAAGGTGTCCGGGATTCTCACGGAAATTAAGGCGGATATGGATCAAATTCACTATTTGATCGTTGGCATCGGGATTAATGTCAATGAGCCTGCCTTTCCTGAAGAACTGCAGGAGACGGCTACCTCCCTGTATCTGGAAACGGGACATATAGTGTCCCGGGTGCAGATTGTAGCAGCTGTTTTAAATCATTGGGAAAAGATTTATCAGACCTTTTTGACCCAGGGATTCTCTGCCCTACGGGATCAATGGAAAAAGCATGCCGTTACCCTGGGCAAAGACGTTAGTGTTCGTACCATAAACAATAGGATTTTCGGGCGGGCCGTGGATATTGACGAAGAAGGCCTGCTCCTGGTGCAGGATGAAAATCATCAAATACACAGGATTATAGCCGGTGATGTCACCCTCAGGACATAGGTTTATGTTCTGAGGGAGTATTTTTGTTTTTTGATTGTTAACCCAGTGATAATATAGGTTAACAATCATTTGCCACTAGAAGTTAGTTAGATTTTGAGGAGTGGAGGAAACTAAAAGATGAAAATTAATGAAATGTCCCAGATTGCTATGTTTGCTGCTTTGATCGCTGTATTGTCGCAAATATCCTTTCCCTTGCCTATTTCTCCCGTGCCCATGACACTGCAGACCTTTGGCGTTTTTTTTACGGCCCTGGTATTAGGAAGCAGAAAGGGGGCCTTGGCCCTGATCCTTTACACCTTTATCGGAGGGGCGGGACTTCCTGTTTTTTCCCAAGGAAAAGCCGGCCTGCCTGTATTAATGGGACCTACAGGAGGATATATTTTGGGCTTTATTGTGGCTGCTTGGATCATTGGCAAGATCATCGAAAGAACGGACCGGCTTTCCTTTATGCGAAGCTTCCTTGCCCTTTTTTGTGGGGTTACGGTTATTTATTTCCTGGGGACAATTCAGCTAAAGGTTCTCCTGAATCTTAGCATTACGGAAGCTTTTGTTTTAGGTGTGCTGCCTTATTTAGTTTTGGAGTTTATTAAGGTGATCATGGCAGTATATTTAGGGTGTGCGGTACGTAAAGCACTTTTTAAGGCCTTACCGACTTCGGTATGATGTGGTATAATTGTCCACGAATAAAAGTGTTCTAGTAAAAGTGTTCTAGGTTTTGGGAGGAATAAATGCAGATAGAGATTGATCAGGTCAAACTAGGTATTAAAAAGGCACTGCCTATCGGTATGGGCTATTTGCCCTTGGGCTTGGCCTTTGGCGTTATTGCACATAATGCCGGGCTGGCACCTTTTCAGGTAGGTCTTTTGTCTTTGTTACTTTTTTCCGGTTCCGGCCAATTTATTGCCGCGGCCTTAATGGTTGCCGGGGCGAGTTTAAAAGTCATTGTTCTGACTGTGCTTTTGGTTAATTCCAGGTATTTTTTATTTAGCGCCACCCTTTCCCGTTATGTTAAAAAGCTACCTTTATGGTGTACAGGGCTTATTTCTCTGGGTGTAACGGATGAGAATTTTGTCGTCGCTACGACCCATTTTCAAGATAATCCGGTGCGTGTCGATTTTTGGCTCTCCCTGCACCTCACCTCTCACCTGGTATGGATTTCCAGTACCGTGTTGGGATCTGTGGTCGGCAATTTTATCCCTGATATGGAACGTTTCGGATTAAACTTTGCCTTACCGGCGATGTTTATTGCCCTGTTTTTTATGACCGCATCAAATTTAAAAAGCGTTTTTGCCGGCATTGTTGCCGGAATTATTTCCCTGACCCTGCTTTTTCTGGGTTATTCTGATGTGAATGTGATCTTGGCGACAATTATAGCTGCTACGATAGGAGTGGTGATCAATAAATGGAATCCGGGGTCTTAATACTTATCTTGGCTTTAGGAACTACCAATTTTTTAATGCGGTTTTTGCCGGCAGCTTTTTTAAATAAGATTACTCTGCCTAAGGTGGTGGAAGACTGGCTTTCTTATGTACCTGTGGCTACCATGGCCGCTCTCGTTGTACCGGAAATTTTTCGAGGTAATGGTCAGGTGATTTATTTTTCCCCAAATAATTTTAATCTTCTTAGTGCCTTGCCAACGATTTTGGTGGCGGCGAAAACAAAAAATTTGGGGTATACTTTAGGTGTGGGAATTGGCACCATGGCACTATTAAATAATTTTTTCCTAAGATAAAAATTTGATTTTTTATGAAAGAGGGTACACCAAAATGCTTTTAGCGATTGATGCCGGGAATACCAATATTGTGATCGGACTATATCAAGAAGATACCTTGGTGGCCAATTGGCGCGTTTCTACCGTCCGTCTCAGAACGGCAGATGAATACGGGATTATGCTCAGGAACCTTTTTGATTGTCGTGGTCATGCTTTTTCAGATATTAATGCAGTGGCGATCTCTTCTGTGGTACCACCTTTGATGACCGCCCTGGAGGAAATGTCTAATAACTATTTTCACATTACGCCTTTGGTGATTGGGCCCGGGGTAAAAACGGGCATGATGATTAAGTTTGATAATCCCAAAGAAATTGGTGCAGACCGCATTGTTAACGCCGTAGCGGCTTATGAAAAATATGGCGGCCCCTTGATTATTGTAGACTTTGGCACGGCGACCACCTTTGATGTGGTGACAAGGCAAGGAGTGTATATTGGTGGGGCCATTGCCCCCGGTATCGGCATTTCTACCGAAGCCTTATTTATGCGGGCAGCGAAGTTGCCCCGGGTAGAATTGGTTAAGCCCAATTCGGTAATTACAAAAAATACTGTCAACGGGATTCAGGCCGGGATTATTTTTGGCTTTGCCGGTCAAGTGGACGGAATTGTCAAGCGGATGAAGAAAGAACTGGGGGAAGATGCTTTAGTGGTGGCTACAGGGGGCTTGGCAGAACTGATGCATTCGGAGTCGGAAACGATTCAGAAGGTTGACCCCTGGTTGACCTTGGAAGGTTTACGCATCATTTACTTAAGAAATGTCCCCCCGGAGAAGTAAAATCAGGTATGGTGATTAATCTGTTGAAAATTGGCGAGAAAATAACCCTGAAAAATCCTGTTATCACAGCACCCATGGCGGGAATTACGGACAAAGCTTTCAGAGAAATATTAAAATCCATGGGTGCCGGCATGGTCTGTTCAGAGATGGTCAGTGATAAAGCACTGACTTATGGCAACCGCAATACCTTGGAGTTACTGGATATCCAGGGAGAACCAGCTCCGATTTGTGTGCAGATTTTCGGGTCGGAACCTGATGTGATGGCTCAAGCGGCAAGGATTGTAGCAGAGATCGGAGCTCATGTGATTGATATTAATATGGGCTGCCCGGCACCGAAGATTGTGCGTAATGGCGAAGGCAGTGCTTTAATGCGCCATCCGATATTAGCGGGAGAAATCATTCAAGCCGTAGTAGAGGCCGTAGCGGTGCCGGTAACGGTTAAAATGCGCAAGGGGTGGGATGATAGTTCTGTCAATGTAGTAGATCTGGCAAAAATTGCGGAAAAAATGGGTGCTGCCGCCCTCACTGTTCATGGACGTACCCGGGATCAGTTTTATGCCGGTCAAGCTGATTGGTCCGTTATTGGTGAGGTTAAAGAAGCCGTGGCCATACCTGTGATTGGTAATGGTGACATTTGGTCGGCTGAAGATGCAGTTCGCATGATCGAAGAGACCGGTTGTGACGGCGTCATGATTGCCCGGGGTATGTTAGGTAATCCGTGGCTTGTGCAAAATACGGTGCGTCTCTTGCAGCAACATATGGAAACCGGATCCCCGGATCTTAAAACTCGCATGGCTTTGGCCCGGAGACATTTAGCCCGGGTCGTGGAATTGAAAGGAGAGGTACAGGGTATCAAACAAATGAGAAAGTACCTGGCCTGGTATATACGGGGTATCCGGGATGCATCCAGGATTCGGACGGAGATTAACCGGATCACCAAAATGGCTGACTTGGATCGTCTGTTGCTCTCCCTTGAACTGTAAATAAATAATTATCAGAACCTTGTCTTGTTAAGTCCCTTAGGGGACTTTTTTGTTTGTTTAAAATTTTTAGGTTAAAAGAATAATTAGACCATGTTTAACAAATACTGGCAAAATCATTGAATTTAAAAAAATGATTTGGTAGAATTATTATAGAGTGCACAAAACTGTGCACATAAATCCCAATCTTAGATCGTATATTATATAAGGGTGAGGCGTATGGATTTTATCCGCATTGGTGATAAGGTTATCAGTAAAAATAAACTCTGGGTCCAAATTGAAAAGATACTGGAGTTAAGAGTTAAAGGACTGTCCCAGCTAGAGGCTGCTCGCCGCATGTCTTTAGACCGAGCCTTCATTTCCCACCTGGAGGGGTTGGGCGAAGTACACAAGGGTCATCGGATTGCTGTCATAGGTTTTCCCATCAAAAACAAAGCAGAGTTGAAGCAGATGTTGGGAGAGGAAGGTGTGGAATTCACCTTGATTCTTTCGGAAGAAGAACGTTGGGCCTTTGTCGGAGAGGAGAAAGGCATTGACTTATTTAATAAGGTCATGGATGTCATCACCGAGTTGCAGGACTATGACTATTTGATTGTGCTTGCTTCCAATAAAAGAATTAAATTGTTTCAGGGGATTTTTAATTTTGAGGTTGTTGGGATCGAGATCGGTCGCTCGCCCATTGCAGAAGATAGGGTCGTAGATGTTAGACAGGTACAAGAAATCATCCAAACCCTGAAAAAGAGCGGAAAGCAGGAGGCTAAGTCATGAAACGTGTTGTTAGTATTTCCTTAGGGTCATCGAAACGTAATCACAAGGTTCAAATCGAGGTTTTAGGTGAAGAATTCATTGTTGAACGGGTAGGTACCGACGGTGATGTTAATAAAGCCATGGAAATGATTGCCGCTTTAGATGGCAAGGTCAATGCCATTGGACTAGGTGGGACAGACCTTTATATATTTGCCGGAGGAAAAAGATATGCTTTTCGGGAGTCTTTAAAACTAAAAAATTGCGCTCCTCATACCTTGGTTGTGGATGGTAGTAGTTTAAAAAACACCTTGGAGCGAAGAGTAATTGAGAATTTATCTGGGGAAAAAGGCTGGGATTTTACCGGTAAAAAGGTACTTTTAGTTTCAGCGGTGGATCGCTTTGGCATGGCCGAAGCCTTACGTGAAGCCGGAGCGGAATTGATCTTAGGAGATTTGATTTTTGGCTTGGGAATTCCCCTGCCTTTACATTCTCTCACATCTTTAAGCAGAGCGGCGCGGGTGCTTGCTCCCATGGTCGTTCAATTACCTATTCGTTTTATCTATCCTACAGGTAATAAACAAGATGTTTCATCACCTAAGTATGCAAAGTATTATCATGAAGCGGATATCATTGCCGGGGACTTTCATTTTATCAGAAGATATATGCCGGAAAACTTGTCTGGTAAAGTAATTATCACAAATACGGTGACCATGGATGATATAGGGGAACTTCGTCACAGGAAAGCAAGCATGCTGGTCACCACCACGCCGGAATTTAATGGACGTTCCTTTGGTACTAATGTCATAGAAGGGATTTTAGTTTCTCTTGCTTCTAAAGAAGGAAGAGAACTAACCCAGGAAGATTTTGATGATTTATTGAATCGGATTCATTTTGAACCGCGCATCATTGATCTGCAGGAGGAAAACAGGTTAAGTAGCTGATAGATTTGGAAAGGAGTGTAGCACTTTGAACGAGTTTGCTTTTATGATCCACCCTCTGGATGTTAGCGATATTTATCGGAAATTTCCCAAGGCCAGGATCATGCCGGACAAACTATTGGAAAAGGCCATATACCTTTGTCCCCCTTTATATATTTCGAGTATCACCGGGATTAAATCACCCTATAAGGAAACGGAAGGCATCTTTGTTGCCTGCCCTTTAACCGCCCGGCAAATGGTGGAAATGCCGGAACAGATAGTAATTAATAAAATAATCCAGACGGGAAAATATGCGGAAAAGATGGGTGTTAAGGTATTAGGTTTGGGTGCTATGACTTCGGTGGTCAGTGATGCAGGGATCACCATTGCCCAAAATCTCAATATTCCGGTGACAACCGGTAACAGCTACACGGTTTTCACCGCTTTGGAAGGGATGAAAATGGCGGCAAAATTAATAGGTATCAAGTGGCAGCAAGCGGAAATTGTCATCATCGGGGCCACAGGATCAATTGGCAGCGTATGCTCACGCATGCTTTCCAAGGAATGTAAATATCTGACCTTGGTGGCCAGGGATGAGGCAAAATTAGAACGATTGGCCGGTAGAATCTATTATGAAGAGGGTCTCGCTGTGCGTACATCCACCCAGATCGATCAAGTGCTCGGTCAAGCAGATATTGTTATTGCAGTATCTTCCGCGGTGACAGAGATCATAAACCCGCAAAAACTCAAAACCGGTGCCTTAATTTGTGATGTAGCTCGTCCCAGAAGTGTTTCTAAAACTGTGGCCCAGGAAAGAAAGGATGTATTGGTAATTGAAGGAGGACTAATTGAACTTCCCGGGGATGTAGACTTTCATTTTAATTTTGGTTATCCCCCAAAGCTTGCTTTGGCTTGTATGGCGGAAACGATTTTGCTATCATTGGAGAACATGTTTGAATCATATACTTTGGGCCGGGAATTAACAATTGATCAGGTGAATAGGATCGGAAAATTGGCTCAAAAACATGGTTTTAAACTTGCCGGTTTGCGCAGCTTTGAAAAATTGGTAGAAGAAGAGACCATATTTCGTGTCCGGGCGTGCCGCATGAATGATATCAATGCCCGAGCCATTTAGTAAAAAGAACCAACGTTTACAGACACCTTTTCCTTGACATTTTTTAGCACCGAGAATATAATATCCTTTAATGATAAATGCCTTGAAATTGATTATCTTCAAGCACTGCCACACTTTTTCGCTGGTAGTGCTTGTTGTAGTAGTTTGAACCTTTTTAATTTCCGCGCATAAATTATGACAGCTATTCATATTGATAATCAAAATAAAACCTAACCTTACACAAGAGGAGAGAAATTATGTCTGATAAAGAAGTCATTTTAACCGTTGAAGGCTTAAAAAAATTAGAGGATGAACTGGAACAATTAATATCGGTGCGCCGCCGCGAGGTGGCCGATCGCATTAAGCAGGCGATTGAGTTCGGCGATATCAGCGAGAATTCGGAATACGAAGATGCCAAAAACGAACAAGCCTTCATTGAAGGCACGATCATGAACTTGGAAAAGAAATTACGTAATGCCCGGGTGATCGATGCCAATGATGTGGATGTGGCTACTGTTTCCGTAGGTGTTACTGTGCAGCTTGAAGAGGTGGATTCCGGAGAAAAACTGGAATATACCATTGTTGGTTCCGTGGAAGCGGACCCGGTTAAAAATAAGATATCTAATGAATCTCCGGTAGGTAAGGCATTGCTGGGTCATGGTGTCGGTGACATTGTTGAGATCAACGTTCCTATTGGAGTGATTAAATATCGGGTTTTAAATATCAGCAAATAGAACGGCTTAATCTGTCTTTTTGTTATGGGGAGTGAATGAATTGGATTTAGAATTAAACGATCAGATGCGGGTACGTCTAAAAAAAATGAATGACTTGAAGGAATTAGGAGTCGATCCTTTCGGCGCAAGATTCGAACGTACTCATACCTCCAATGAAATTATAACTAACTTTGAAAAAATGGAAAACCAACAAGTGCGGATTGCAGGCCGTATTATGGCCATTCGCGGTCACGGTAAGGTGAGTTTTGCCGAACTGAATGATAAAGACGGCAAAATTCAAATTTATATTCGCCGGGATGATGTGGAAGAAGAACATTTCCAGACTTTCCAAAAGGTTGATATCGGAGATATCATTGGAGTGGAAGGGAAGGTTTTTCGCACTAAACGGGGCGAAATTTCTGTTGCTCTTCAGAAAATAACTTTTTTAAGTAAAAGCTTGCGTCCGCTGCCGGAAAAATGGCATGGTTTAAAGGATGTGGAACTTCGTTATCGGCAACGCTATGTGGACCTAATTGTCAATCCGGAAGTTAAAAGAGTTTTTGAATTACGCAGTAAGATTATTCGTTCTATGAGGCGTTATCTGGATGAAAAGGGCTTTTTAGAAGTGGAAACGCCTACCTTACATAATATTCCTGGTGGAGCGACAGCTCGGCCTTTTACTACTCATCATAATGCTTTAGATCTTGAGTTGTACATGAGAATTGCTTTAGAACTGCATTTAAAACGACTGATTGTCGGAGGCATGGAAAAAGTATATGAAATCGGTCGTGTGTTTAGAAATGAAGGGATTTCTATTCGGCACAATCCTGAGTTTACCCTAATGGAGTTGTATCAAGCTTACGCCGATTATCATGATATGATGGAGATCACCGAAAATATGATTGCTCATATCGCTCAGGAAGTTTTAGGCACTACCAAAATAACTTATCAAGGGGAAGAGATTGATTTAACACCGCCCTGGCCCCGCTTATCAATGCTGGACGCAATTTTAAAGTATGCCGATATCGATTTTAATGAGATTAAGAGTGATGAAGAAGCCCGGGCAGCGGCGGAAAAAATGGGGATTCACGTAGAAAAAAATGATAACAGAGGCAAGGTCATTGACGCTGTTTTTGAAGAAAAGGTAGAAGGCCATCTGATACAGCCGACTTTTATCATTGATTTTCCTGTGGAAATATCTCCTTTGGCTAAACGGAAAAGTGATAATCCGAATTTAACCTATCGTTTTGAAGCGTTTATCTATGCCCGAGAACTTGCAAATGCTTTCTCCGAACTAAATGATCCCCTGGATCAACTGGGACGTTTTCAAGAACAGATGAAAATGAGAGATGCCGGAGATGATGAAGCGCAGATGTTGGATGAGGACTTTATTCGCGCATTAGAATATGGCATGCCGCCTACAGGAGGCCTCGGCATTGGCATTGATCGCTTAGTCATGCTTTTAACGGATTCGGCTTCAATTCGAGATGTGATTCTGTTT